>NZ_JBWKOC010000011.1:0-1266 GCF_059415885.1 Caulobacter sp. GW821-FHT09H08 | reverse complement strand
AAAGCAAAAGGCCCCGGAGATTGCTCTCCGGGGCCTTCGCTTAGATCAGGTCAGCTGTTGCTGAGATCGATCGATTACTCGACGATCTTGGCCACGACGCCGGCGCCGACGGTGCGGCCGCCTTCGCGGATGGCGAAGCGCAGGCCTTGGTCCATGGCGATCGGGGTGATCAGCTCGACGTCCAGCTCGGCGTTGTCGCCCGGCATGATCATTTCCACGCCTTCCTTCAGCTTGATGATGCCGGTGACATCGGTCGTGCGGAAGTAGAACTGCGGACGGTAGTTGGTGAAGAACGGGGTGTGACGGCCGCCTTCTTCCTTGTTCAGGATGTAGGCCTCGGCCACGAACTTCGTGTGCGGCGTGATCGAACCCGGCTTGCAGAGAACCTGGCCGCGCTCGACGTCTTCACGCTTGGTGCCGCGCAGCAGCACGCCAACGTTGTCGCCGGCTTGACCTTGGTCCAGCAGCTTGCGGAACATTTCGACGCCCGTGCAGGTCGTCTTCTGAACCGGACGGATGCCGACGATTTCGACTTCTTCGCCGACCTTCACGATGCCCTTTTCGATACGGCCCGTGACCACGGTGCCGCGGCCCGAGATCGAGAACACGTCTTCGACCGGCATCAGGAAGGGCAGGTCAACCGGACGTTCCGGCTGCGGGATGTAGGCGTCGACCGAAGCCATCAGCGCCAGGATCGCTTCTTCACCGATCTTGGCGTCGCGGCCTTCAACGGCGGCCAGAGCCGAACCCTTGGTGATCGGAATGTCGTCGCCCGGGAACTGGTACGAGCTGAGCAGCTCGCGCACTTCCATTTCGACGAGCTCCAGCAGCTCTTCGTCGTCGACCATGTCGACCTTGTTCATGAACACGACCAGAGCCGGAACGCCGACCTGACGGGCGAGCAGGATGTGCTCGCGGGTCTGCGGCATCGGGCCGTCGGCGGCCGACACGACCAGGATCGCGCCGTCCATCTGGGCCGCGCCCGTGATCATGTTCTTCACGTAGTCGGCGTGGCCGGGGCAGTCGACGTGCGCGTAGTGACGGTTGGCCGTCTCGTACTCGACGTGAGCCGTGTTGATCGTGATGCCGCGGGCCTTTTCTTCCGGCGCGGCGTCGATGTCGGCGTAGTTCTTGGCGGTCGCGCCGCCCGACTTCGCCAGCGTGATCGTGATCGCCGCCGTCAGCGTCGTCTTGCCATGGTCAACGTGACCAATCGTGCCGATGTTGCAGTGCGGCTTATTACGTTCGAACTTTTCCTTGGCCATC
>NZ_JBWKOC010000010.1:0-3116 GCF_059415885.1 Caulobacter sp. GW821-FHT09H08 | reverse complement strand
AAAGGGGAGCGGCTTGTGGCCGCTCCCCTTGGGTTGTTTCGGTATTGGAGTGTTTGGCTTAGACGCCGTAGACGCCGATCAGGTTGACGTTCAGCGTGGCGCCGTCGGAGAGGTCGGTGAGGAAGGCTTCGTTGGCCTTGGCGTAGGTGCCGACGTCTTCCTTGGCGGCCTGAGCCAGGAGCCAGCCGACCATGGCGGCCTTGGTGCCCAGGTCGTCGTGGCCGTAGGCGGTGAAGTACGACGAGCGAGCGCCGCTGGTGCCGTTGAAGTCCACCGTGGAGTCCAGGATCGCGTGGATCTTGGCGTCCGTGGCGTCGGCCGCGCTGAAGATCTCGGCGTAGGCCTTCTTGGTGGCGTCGAACAGGCTCAGCGAGCCGTAGCTGGCGGCGAACGCGGCCTTGCCTTCGCCATCGTGCCCGAGGTTGACCGCGAAGTTGATGTAGCGGTTCTCGAGGTTGAAGGTCTGGTAGTAGGCCGAGTTCAGGTTGTTGGCGTTGCCCGTGGCCGAGGTCAGCAGGTAGTCCAGGCCGGCCTTGGTCGGGATTTTGCCGGTGAAGAACTGGTAGCTCATGGTCGCCACCGAGGTGGTGCCGTCGGCCAGGTCGACGACCTGGGCCAGGGCTTGAGCGTAGGACAGCTCGCCCGTGCCCATCTTGCCCAGCAGGCCTTCCATGAACGTGCCGTCCGAGCCCGACACCGTGTGGTCCATGATGTTCTCATAGGCCGTACGGATGTTGTCGGAGTCGGTCTGACCTTGGGCCGGGGTCGGCGAGGCGTTGTAGCTGGCCGCCGCGCTGGTGCCGACATTGCCGGCCGTGTCGGTCACCGAAGCCGTCAGGCTGTGGGGACCCGAGGCGGGCATGGTGGCGCTGACGCTGAAGGTGCCGTCGGCGGCCACGGTGCCCGTGCCCAGGACCGTCGCGCCTTCACGGATGGTCACCGTACGACCCACTTCCGACAGGCCGGCGGTGCCGGTGACCGCGGCCGTCAGGCCAGGGCCGACCGCGCCGGTGATCGCCACCGTCGGAGCGACCGTGTCCAGGGTCAGGTTGATGAGGTTGCTGGACACGCCGGCGATCTGGGCGGTCAAGATGTGCACGCCGTCGGCGCCCAGGTCGCTGGACTCGATGGACCACGAACCGTTGGCCTGAACCACGCCGGAGCCGCGGATCACGCCGCTTTCCAGCAGGGTGATCGTCTGGCCGGCCAGGCTCGCGCTGGTCGTACCGCCAACGAACGGGGTGCGGTCGTTGGTGATGCCGCCGTTGCCGACGATGACCACGCCGGTTTCGTCGGCGTCGGTGACCCGAACGCTCACGCCTTGGCTCGAGGCGTTACCCGCCGCGTCCGTGGCCGTGATGGTCACACGATAGACGTTGGTGCCGTCGACACTGGTCGGCGCTTCGAAGTTCGGCGGCGACTTGAAGGTCAGCACGCCGCCGGCCGTCAGGTCGAACTGCGCCGCATCCAGGCCGCTCAGGGTGTAGGCCACCGCCGTGACGTCCGTGGCCGTGGCCGTATAGACCGCGCCGCCGCCATTCTCGGCGAAGATCACCAGGTCGCCCGAGGTGATGACCGGAGCGGTCGTGTCGACCGTCAGCGTGTAACTGGAGACGGCGCTGGTGTTGCCAGCCGCATCGACAGCCGTGGCCGTCAGGGTGTGGCTGCCCAGGCTCAGGGTCGAGGTGGAGAACGTCCAGTCACCGTCGACATTGGCCACGACCGTACCCAGGACCGTGGCGCCCTCGCGGATCGTCACGGTGGCCCCGGCCTCGGTGTTGCCCGACAGCAGCGGCGTGGTGTCGTTGGTAGCGCCGCCGTTGGCGATGCCGCCCAGGACCGGGGTCTGGTCGTCGATGGCGCCGATCGTCGGAGCGGTCGGGACGATGGTGTCCACCGTCACCGTGTGGCTCACCGTGGCGGTGCTGACGTTGCCGGCCGCATCCGTGGCCGTCACCGACAGGGCGTGGCCGCCCTCGCTCAGAGCGCTGGTCGTGTAGGACCAGGCGCCGGTGTTGTCTGCCGCGATCGTGGTCAGCAGGGTGGCGCCGTCGTAGATCTTGATGGTCGCGTTGATCTCGGCCGTGCCGTTCAGGGTCAGGGTGGCGTCGTTGGTCGCGCCGCCGTTGGCCACCGCGCCGGAGGCCGGCAGGACGTTGTCGATCACCGAGACCAGCACCGGGGTGTCCGGCGACACAGTATCGACCTTGATGGTGAAGCCGGTCGAAGCATCGCTGACATTGCCAGCCGCATCGGTGGCCTTGGCCGTCAGGGTGTGGCTGGCGTCGCTCAGCGCGCTGGTCGTGTAGGACCAGTTGCCCAAGCTGTCAGCCGCGACCGAGCCCAGCAGCGCCCCGCCATCGTAGATCGACACGGTCGAGTTGGCCTCAGCCTTGCCGGCCAGGGTCGGCGTGGCGTCGTTGGTCGAGCCGTTGTCGACCAGCGGCCCCGAGACCGGATCGACATTGTCGGTCAGGCCCGTGATCGAAGGCGCGTCCGGAGCGGTCGTGTCGACATTGACCGTGGTGGTCGAGGAAGCCACGCTGACGTTGCCGGCCGCGTCCGTGGCCGTGGCGGCCAGGGTGTGGCCCCCTTGGACCAGAGCCGTGGTGGTGAAGCTCCAGCTGCCGCCGGTGGCCACGACCGTACCGGCCGAGACGCCATCGACATAGACCGTCACCGTCGAGCCAGCTTCCGCCGAGCCGTTCAGGGTCAGGGTGGTGTCGTTGGTGTAGCCGTTGTTGGCCACCGCGCCTTGGACCGGATCGACATTGTCGGCGACCGTGAACGCCGGGGCGCTCGGGGCGACGGTGTCGACCTTGACCACGAAGTCGGTCGAGGCGACGCTGGTGTTGCCGACCGCGTCCGTGGCCTTGGCGGTCAGGGTGTGGCTGCCGTCCAGCAGGGTCGTGGTCGTGTAGCTCCAGTCGCCGCCGGCCGTGGCCGTCACCGTGCCGAGCTTCGAGCCGCCGTCATAGATGTCGACCGTCGAGTTGGCTTCCGCCTTGCCCGACAGCGCAAGCTGGTTGTCGTTGGTCCAGCCACCGTTGTTCACGTCGCCCAGCACCGGACCCACATTGTCCACGCCCTTGGTGAAGGTCGGAGCGTCCGGAGCC
>NZ_JBWKOC010000009.1:0-3371 GCF_059415885.1 Caulobacter sp. GW821-FHT09H08 | reverse complement strand
CCGAGCAGACAACGCTCACGCCTCCCGACCTCACGGGCAAGAACAGCCTGGCGGAGCGGTCAGCGAGCCGAAACACAACAAACCACACGGTCTCCGGGTTCGCCCGGCCGCTCCGTCGCCTCCTCATGAACTTCAGCGGTCTGGCCGCGTGAAGCGGCGGACTCATGACTAGCCCCCACCTGACCTGCTGCGCAGGTCTGTCCGCCCCCAGACGGGGGCGGAGGGAAACTCTCCTCCCCCTCTTGGGGGAGGGGGACCGCCGAACGGCGGTGGAGGGGGCCTTCGCCGCGCCCATCAGACAGGAGTAGAAAATGACCCCATCCCTGATCCACGCCCGCCACGATCGCATGTTCGGCAACGGCCGCAGCCGTCCCCGGCGGCGACCGAAGGCCGACGACATCTGGCTGAGCCTGATCGACAAGATCACGACGATCCTGGATGAGGCCGAACACGACATGCGCGCGATGACCCGAGGCTATCCGCCTCACATCCTGGCCGGATACCTCGCCGACGCGGCCGAGACGCGGCGCGAGCTCGAGGCCCAGCGCCGCGATATCCTGCGGAACCCTCGCGCCTGAAGCCTATTCCGCCGCGACGATCTCACGGTCTTGGCTGTGGTCGTGAGCTTCGACGCGGACAGCGCCGCCCATGGGACGCAGGTCCAGGTCCTGGAACAGCTTGCTGTCCTCGTCCATGCCCGGCAGCGGGGTCGTCAGCAGCTTGCCGCCGACGAAGATCGAGTTGGCGCCGGCCATGAAGCACAGGGCCTGCAGCTCGCGGCTCATCCCTTCGCGACCGGCCGACAGGCGAACCATCGATTTCGGGCAGACGATGCGGGCGACGGCGATGGTGCGGATGAACTCGATGGCGTCGATCGCCTTGCCTTCCGCGAGAACCTTGTCACCCAGCGGCGTGCCGCTGACCGGCACCAGGCCGTTGATCGGCAGGCTGTCGGGATGGGCCGGCAGGGTGGCCAGCTGGTGCAGTAGGCCCGCGCGGTCGCGGCGCTGCTCGCCCATGCCGACGATGCCGCCGCAGCAGGTGCTCATGCCGGCGTCGCGGACGTGGGCCAGGGTGTCGAGGCGCTCCTGGTAGGTGCGCGTGGTCACGACGTCCTTGTAGTAGTCCGGGCCGGTATCGAGGTTGTGGTTGTAGTAGTCCAGGCCGGCTTCCTTGAGCGCCTTGGCCTGGTCGGCGGTCAGCATGCCCAGCGTCGCGCAGGTCTCCATGCCCATCGCCTTCACCTCGCCGATCATCGAGGCCAGCTTCGGCAGGTCGCGGTCCTTCAGCTCGCGCCAGGCCGCGCCCATGCAAAAGCGCTGGGCGCCGCCGTCGCGGGCCGCGCGGGCCTTGGCCACGACGTCCTCGGTGGCCATCAGCTTCTCGGCCTTCAGGCCGGTCTTGAAGTGGGCCGACTGGCTGCAATAGCCGCAGTTCTCGGCGCAGCCGCCGGTCTTCACCGACAGCAGCTGCGACAGCTGCACTTCCGAAGGATCGAACCAGGCCCTGTGGACGGTCGCGGCCTGGAAAACCAGCTCCATGAACGGGAGCTCGAACAGGGCCTCCACCTCGGGAAGAGTCCAGTCGTGGCGGGCCAGATGGGAGATGGGCGAAGCATTGATCTGGTTCATGGCGCGCACGTTTGAACCGGTGCACGAGGCTTGGCAAGACGTCGGGTAGACGGCATACGGCTATGCGCTGTCTTTGCGGAGCCGAAGGCGCGCGCGGGAGTTGGTCAGGTCATGGATCGCGAGATCGAGCTGAAATTCCTGATCCCGCCCGAGGCGGCGACCTTGGCCCTGACCCAGTTGCAGGGCGAGGGCGCGGTGCGCCAGCTCGACGCCACCTATTTCGACACCCCCGACCACGCCCTGCGCAAGGCGGGCTTCGGCCTGCGCGTCCGCGACGGCGAGGGCGGTCGCAAGCAGACCCTGAAATCGGCCTCGGCCGGCGGGGTCTTCTCGCGCGGCGAGTGGGAAGAGAAGATCGCCGGCCCCGGTCCCGACCGCGACGCCCTGGCCCGGACGCCGGCGGCGGCCATGCTGGAAGGCGAGGCCCTCGCGCCGGTCTTCACCACTCGGGTCGAGCGCACCGTGCGTATCGTCCAGGTCGGTGAAGCGGTCATCGAGGCCGCGCTGGACCGAGGCGAGCTCAGCGCCGACGGCCGCCAGGCGGCGGTCTGCGAGCTCGAACTGGAGCTGAAGTCGGGAGAGCCGCGGGCGCTCTTCGACCTCGCCCGCGAACTGGCCAAGCGCGTGCCGCTGCGCCTGTCGCTGATCAGCAAGGCCGAGCGAGGCTACGGCCTTGCTGCCGGCGACGAGACGCCGTCGCCGCGCCGGCAGGCCGCCGCGCTGGATCCGAAGTGCACCGTTGGCGAGGCCCTCCAGGCGCTCGGCCAGGCGAACCTCGCGCATCTTTGCGCGGCGCTGGAAGCCCTGCGCGAACGGCCCGAGCCCGACGGCGTCCATCAGGCGCGGATCGCCGCCCGGCGGCTGCGGGCTTTGTTGAAGATCTTCAAGCCGCTGGCCCAAGACACGGCCGCCCAGGCGCTCGACGACGAGCTCGACTGGCTGGCGGGAGAACTGGACGCGGCGCGCGACTTGGACGTCTTCGTCGGCGAGATCTGGGAGAAGTCCGCCAAGGGCGCCAACTTCGCCGGCCGCGACGACTTCGAACGCGACCTGAAAGCCGCCCGCGCCAACGCCTATCTGCGGATGGAAGCGGCGCTGGAAAGCCCCCGCGCCCGCGACGTCCTGCTGGAAGCCGCCGCCTGGCTGGAGGCCGGCGCCTGGACAGCCGATCCCGCGCTGGCGGAGGTCCGCGACGGTCGCGCCGACGCCTTCGCCGCCGAGGTCCTCGACCAACGCCGCAAGCAGGTGAAGAAACGCGCCAAGCACTTCGACGAACTCGACGCGCACGGCCGCCACAGGCTGCGCCTCAAGGGCAAGACGTTCCGCTACGCCGCCGAGGACCTGGCGCCACTCTTCCCGGACCATCCACGACGCGCGCAGCGTTTCGTCGAGCGCTCCAAGGCCGTGCAGGATGCGCTTGGCGCGTTGAACGATCGCAACGTCCGCACGAGCCTGGTCGAGATCGTGACGCACGGCGACCGGACCTTGGCCCGCGACGCCGAACGCGTCGTGCTGGCGGACGACGAGACCGAACTGCTGCACGCGGCGCGCAAGGCGCTCGACGACTTGATCGACGCCAAGACGTTCTGGTGATCAGAACGGGGAAAGACTCAAGCCGGAAACGCAAAAAGCCGCCCGAAGGCGGCTTTTGCTACGTTTAGACCCTTGGGTGCGGGGACAGGATTTGAACCTGTGACCTTCAGGTTATGAGCCTGACGAGCTACCGGGCTGCTCCACCCC
>NZ_JBWKOC010000008.1:2653-5121 GCF_059415885.1 Caulobacter sp. GW821-FHT09H08 | reverse complement strand
AGGATTGTGAAGAAGACATCAGTGTCCGAAGTAGAGCCATGCGTTGCATGGGTTTGACTGAAGAACGATCAAGCCTATCGAGCTATTAGTACCGGTAAGCTCCATGCGTCGCCGCACTTCCACACCCGGCCTATCAACGTGGTGGTCTTCCACGGCTCTCAGCGAGACCTTGTTTTGAGGTTAGTTTCCCGCTTAGATGCTTTCAGCGGTTATCTATTCCACACTTAGCTACCCTGCTGCACAGCTGGCGCCATGACAGGTCCACCAGAGGTGTGTCCATCCCGGTCCTCTCGTACTAGGGACAGATCCTCTCAAGTCTCGTACACCCACGGCAGATAGGGACCAAACTGTCTCACGACGTTCTGAACCCAGCTCACGTACCACTTTAATCGGCGAACAGCCGAACCCTTGGGACCTGCTCCAGCCCCAGGATGTGATGAGCCGACATCGAGGTGCCAAACTTTGCCGTCGATATGGACTCTTGGGCAAAATCAGCCTGTTATCCCTAGAGTACCTTTTATTCGTTGAGCGATGGCCCTTCCACGCAGGACCACCGGATCACTATGGCCGACTTTCGTCTCTGCTCGACTTGTCAGTCTCGCAGTCAGGCGGGCTTATGCCATTGCACTCGACGACCGATTTCCGACCGGTCTGAGCCCACCATCGCGCGCCTCCGTTACACTTTGGGAGGCGACCGCCCCAGTCAAACTGCCCGCCACGCCATGTCCCGGACCCGGATAACGGGCCGCGGTTAGACGTCAACAACAATAAGGGTGGTATTTCAAGGATGGCTCCACCGAGACTGGCGCCCCGGCTTCATAGCCTCCCACCTATCCTACACATGTTGTTGCTAACGCCAAGGCGAAGCTGCAGTAAAGGTTCATAGGGTCTTTCCGTCTGACCGCGGGAACCCCGCATCTTCACGGGGAATTCAATTTCGCTGAGCCTGTGCTGGAGACAGTGGGGAAGTCGTTACGCCATTCGTGCAGGTCGGAACTTACCCGACAAGGAATTTCGCTACCTTAGGACCGTTATAGTTACGGCCGCCGTTTACCTGGGCTTCAATTCAGAGCTTGCACCCCTCCTTTTAACCTTCAGGCACCGGGCAGGCGTCAGACCCTATACGTCGCCTTGCGGCTTCGCAGAGCCCTGTGTTTTTGATAAACAGTCGCTACCCCCTGGCTTGTGCCACTCTTCTCTGGTTGCCCAAAGAAGAGTCACGCTTATCCCGAAGTTACGCGTGCAATTTGCCGAGTTCCTTCAGCACAGTTCTCTCAAGCGCCTTGGTATACTCTACCTGCCCACCTGTGTCGGTTTCGGGTACGGTCTCCGTTGGAGTTATTTCCAGGGACCTGTTCACTGCCAGGAGCAATCCAATAAGCCCTGACAATTTACCAGATCCGTCACTTCCAACTGGTTCAGGAATATTCACCTGATTCCCATCGACTACGCCTTTCGGCCTCGCCTTAGGGGCCGACTAACCCTGCGCAGATTAGCTTTACGCAGGAACCCTTGGGCTTTCGGCGAGAGGGTCTCTCACCCTCTTTATCGCTACTCATGTCAGCATTCTCACTTCCGATACCTCCAGCAAGGCTCACGCCTCACCTTCATCGGCTTACGGAACGCTCCGCTACCGCGTGCACAGAGTGCACACCCATACCTTCGGCGTCTGGCTTGAGCCCCGTTACATTTTCCGCGCAGGTTCGCTTGACCAGTGAGCTGTTACGCTTTCTTTAAATGATGGCTGCTTCTAAGCCAACATCCTGGTTGTCAAAGCAAACCCACATCGTTTCCCACTTAGCCAGAACTTGGGGGCCTTAGATGATGGTTAGGGTTGTTTCCCTTTTCACGACGGACGTTAGCACCCGCCGTGTGTCTCCCGGATAGTTCTCTTGGGTATTCGGAGTTTGATTAGAATTGGTACAGCTCGCGCCGCCCGCATCCATTCAGTGCTCTACCCCCCAAGGAATACGTCCGAGGCACTACCTAAATAGTTTTCGCGGAGAACCAGCTATGTCCAGGTTTGATTGGCCTTTCACCCCTATCCACAAGTCATCCGAGAATTTTTCAACATTCACCGGTTCGGTCCTCCAGTAAGTGTTACCTTACCTTCAACCTGCTCATGGATAGATCACCTGGTTTCGGGTCGTCATGCGACGTACTTATTCGCCCTATTCAGACTCGCTTTCGCTGCGCCTACACCTAACGGCTTAAGCTTGCACGGCACATGAAGTCGCTGACCCATTATACAAAAGGTACGCCGTCACCACGCGCGGTGGCTCCGACTGCTTGTAGGCTTCCGATTTCAGGATCTGTTTCACTCCCCTTGTCGGGGTGCTTTTCACCTTTCCCTCACGGTACTTGTTCGCTATCGGTCATTGAGGAGTACTTAGGCTTGGAGGGTGGTCCCCCCATGTTCAGACAGGATTTCACGTGTCCCGCCCTACTCGAGTCTGTCGCTATTTGAC
>NZ_JBWKOC010000008.1:0-2556 GCF_059415885.1 Caulobacter sp. GW821-FHT09H08 | reverse complement strand
ACGCTTACGGGGCTATCACCCACTATGGCGGACCTTCCCAGATCCTTCAGCTTTATGTCACGACAGCACTGGCCTGGTCCCGGTTCGCTCGCCACTACTACGGGAGTCTCGGTTGATGTCCTTTCCTCCGGGTACTGAGATGTTTCAGTTCCCCGGGTTTGCTTAATGAACCCTATGTATTCAGGTCATTATACCTCTTCTGATCAACCAATCCTGGCCCTGCCCGAAGGCAAGACTAAGTTGGGTGACCATAAAGGTGGGTTTCCCCATTCGGAGATAGCCGGATCAAAGGGTGCTCGCGCCTCCCCGGCTCTTATCGCAGCGTGCCACGTCCTTCATCGCCTCTCAATGCCAAGGCATCCGTCAGAAGCCCTTATGCGCTTGATCGTTCTCAGCAAAACCCATGCATTATCGACCCTTGCCGCATCTCGCGGGAAGGGATCGAGCATGAGCTCTACCTTTAGTCAGACAATGATGTCTTCTTAAGTCCATCCTTAAACCAGGTCCGTATCCCAGGGGTGAGCTACGGTTGGCGGAGGAACCCTGCCTTCACAATGTCATTTCGCAGCTGGCTCAAGAGCCAGTGCAAACTTGATCATTCCTCGATCGCGTTCTCTCGACTGCCCGATGACAGGAGAGATGGTGGAGCCAGACGGATTCGAACCGACGACATCCTGCTTGCAAAGCAGGCGCTCTACCAACTGAGCTATGGCCCCTCACACTCGGTGTGAGTTGCTTGCCCAGCGGAGCTGGTCGGTTGCGGTCCGTATGTTTGGAAAGAGTGGTAGGCCCGATAAGACTTGAACTTATGACCTCACGCTTATCAAGCGTGCGCTCTAACCAACTGAGCTACGGGCCCATAGGCCGCTCAGATGAGGTCCTTTTTACAGGACCCGCTCCAGGGCTCGCGATCGTGTCCCGAACCTAACGGTCCGAAACAAGTGGAAAGAGAAACGAAGACGGCGGCGATCCGCTCATTTGTGTGCGTCTAGCGCACTAATTGGAGCCTCAATAGCTTCGTGAGAAGCTGGAGAAGCATCCTTAGAAAGGAGGTGATCCAGCCGCAGGTTCCCCTACGGCTACCTTGTTACGACTTCACCCCAGTCGCTGACCCTACCGTGGTCGCCTGCCTCTCTTGCGAGTTAGCGCAGCGCCTTCGGGTAAAGCCAACTCCCATGGTGTGACGGGCGGTGTGTACAAGGCCCGGGAACGTATTCACCGCGGCATGCTGATCCGCGATTACTAGCGATTCCAACTTCATGCTCTCGAGTTGCAGAGAACAATCCGAACTGAGACGACTTTTAGGGATTGGCTCCCCCTCGCGGGATTGCAGCCCTCTGTAGTCGCCATTGTAGCACGTGTGTAGCCCACCTTGTAAGGGCCATGAGGACTTGACGTCATCCCCGCCTTCCTCCGGATTAACTCCGGCAGTACGATTAGAGTGCCCAGCCAAACCTGATGGCAACTAATCGCGAGGGTTGCGCTCGTTGCGGGACTTAACCCAACATCTCACGACACGAGCTGACGACAGCCATGCAGCACCTGTGTCCCAGTCCCCGAAGGGAAAGCCAGATCTCTCTGGTGGTCCGGGCATGTCAAAAGGTGGTAAGGTTCTGCGCGTTGCTTCGAATTAAACCACATGCTCCACCGCTTGTGCGGGCCCCCGTCAATTCCTTTGAGTTTTAATCTTGCGACCGTACTCCCCAGGCGGAGTGCTTAATGCGTTAGCTGCGTCACCGACATGCATGCATGCCGACAACTAGCACTCATCGTTTACGGCGTGGACTACCAGGGTATCTAATCCTGTTTGCTCCCCACGCTTTCGAGCCTCAGCGTCAGTAACGGACCAGTATGTCGCCTTCGCCACTGGTGTTCTTCCGAATATCTACGAATTTCACCTCTACACTCGGAGTTCCACATACCTCTTCCGTACTCAAGACTGCCAGTATCAAAGGCAATTCCAAGGTTGAGCCCTGGGCTTTCACCTCTAACTTAACAGTCCGCCTACGCTCCCTTTACGCCCAGTAATTCCGAGCAACGCTAGCCCCCTTCGTATTACCGCGGCTGCTGGCACGAAGTTAGCCGGGGCTTCTTCTCCGGGTACCGTCATTATCGTCCCCGGTGAAAGAATTTTACAATCCTAAGACCTTCATCATTCACGCGGCATGGCTGCGTCAGGCTTTCGCCCATTGCGCAAGATTCCCCACTGCTGCCTCCCGTAGGAGTTTGGGCCGTGTCTCAGTCCCAATGTGGCTGATCATCCTCTCAGACCAGCTACTGATCGTCGCCTTGGTGAGCCTTTACCTCACCAACTAGCTAATCAGACGCGGGCCGCTCCAATGGCGATAAATCTTTCCCCCGAAGGGCACATCCGGTATTAGCTCAAGTTTCCCTGAGTTGTTCCGAACCAAAGGGCACGTTCCCACGTGTTACTCACCCGTCCGCCACTAATCCCGAAGGATCCGTTCGACTTGCATGTGTTAGGCCTGCCGCCAGCGTTCGCTCTGAGCCAGGATCAAACTCTCAGGTTGAGTTGACATTGACATCAGACTTCCA
>NZ_JBWKOC010000007.1:0-332242 GCF_059415885.1 Caulobacter sp. GW821-FHT09H08 | reverse complement strand
CGCCCGGTGTCGGCGGAGGCGGCTATCTAGCGAACCTCGAATTCCGTGTCAAATCGTTTTTTTCAAAACTTTCTGACCCAGTTGACGAAGCCGGAAAATCCCGGAGCCGCCAGAGCCGGCAGCTTCTAGAGAAGCTACCGAAGCTAGTCAAGCGATTATTTTGAAGAAACTTCAAAACGATTACTTGTCTAACTCAACATCGCGCCGCTGAATTCTTGCGAACTCTTGTCTGCGATGTCTCGGAGCGGCGCTTCTAAAGAGGAGCCATCCCGAAGTCAACCAACTCTTTTCGGCTTTTTCGAAGCCCCGGAAACCCGGGATCGAAGAGACAAAAAGAGGATCCCTGGGCCGCCGTGGCCGCCCTTGCGGATCCGTCATCGAGTCGATTGGAGCGCGGTGTTTAGCGAAGCGTCTGAACCGATGCAACTCCCTTTCGGGGGCCGCGTCGTCCGGTCGCGATGCCGTTCCGAGCGAGGCGGTGATCTAGTCCTCCCTCGGACGACTGGCAACCCCCTCGCAACAATATAACGACGCTCTTTTGACGCCTTGGTTAGCGTCGCCTTTCGGAGCCCGCTCCCATGCAGGATTTGGACGGGCTCCGGCCCCTTATATTAGTGCTGGCTCTCCGGCAGGCGAACCACCAGGCCATCCAGCGCGTCGCTCACCTTGATCTGGCACGACAGGCGGCTGTTCGGCTCGACGTTCTCGGCGAAGTCCAGCATCGATTCTTCCATGGCCGACTTGTCGCCCGTCTTATCCAGCCAGGCTTCGTCGACATAGACATGGCAGGTCGCGCAGGCGCAGGCCCCGCCGCAGTCGGCGTCGATGCCCGGCACGTTGTTCTTCACGGCGCCTTCCATGACGGTCAGGCCCGGCTTCACGTCGAGCGCGTGCTCCTTACCGTCGTGTTCGATGTAGGTGATCTTGGCCATCTGTTTCCCGTTACCCCTGGAGGCTCTCTCTATAGGGCGACCTAAGCCGCCACCTCTTTCATGGACACCGACGGATCGGCGAGCTTGTCGGCGTTCACCGGCGTGCGTTTGGCGATCAACTGCTTGCCAGCCATGAATTCGGGCGGCGCATTGACCGCCTCCACAGCCTGGAGCAGGTCGCCCTTCATATGGAAGACCGCGAACTTCGCCGCCGCGACATCGCCGCGCACCACCTGGCGATCGGCTTCGAACGGCAGGCCGGCGATCTGCAGCTTCAGATCATACTGGTCGGACCAGAACCACGGCACCTCGGGCGCCGGGCCCGGGCGGCCCATGACCGCCGAAGCGGCCTGCTTGGCCTGCTCCAGGGCGTTGGGCACGCTTTCCAGGCGGAACTGGCGCTCATAGAGCGGGAGCGGACGATGGGTGACGTCGCCGACCGCGAAGATCGACGGATCGTTGGTCCGCGCCTCCAGATCGACGACCACGCCGTTGGCGGTCGCCAGACCTGCGTCCTTGGCCAGCTCGTCATTGGGAATCGCGCCGACCCCGACCAGGGCGACGTCGCAGGGCCGCACCGAGCCGTCGGCGAATCGCACCCCGGTGACGCGGCCGTCCTCGCCCTCGAAACCCGCGACGCCGGCGTTCAGCTCGAACGCGACGCCGTGCTTGCCGTGATAGTCCTGGAAGAATAGCGACAGGGTCTCACAGGCCACGCGGGCCAGGACGCGGCTTTCGCGCTCGATGACCGTGGCGTGGCTGCCCAGGGCGCGGGCCGAGGCGGCGGCCTCCAGACCGACATAACCGCCGCCGATCACGGCCAGGCGCTTGTCCGGACCCAGGGCGTTCTTCAGCAACTCGGCGTCGGCCGCCGTGCGCAGGGCCAGGACGCCGGCCAGGTTCGCGCCAGGAATCGGCAACGCCCGGGCGCGGGCGCCGGTGGCGAGAATGAGGAAGTCGTAGGCAAGGGCCTCGCCCGAGGCCAGGGTCACCGTCTTCTCCGAGCGATTGATCCGCTCGGCCACGCCTTCCAGGCGCAGCATGACGTTGTTCTCGGCGTACCACTCGGCGGGCTTCAGCGAGAGCGAATCCGCGTCGGCCTCGCCCTTCAGCCAGGCCTTGGACAGCGGGGGGCGCTGATAGGGCAACAGCGGCTCGTCGCCGATCAGGACGATCCGGCCCTCATGACCGTACTGACGCAGGAACGCGGCGACCGAGCCGCCCGCATGACCCGCGCCGACGATGACCACCTTGGCCTTGGGGTCGTTCACGATCGCTTCGCTCAACGCCACAATCCTCCCGTTCCGTCGAAAATGACGGCGGCGTCACCTTTTGGCAAGCCGGCAAACATATAGTGCGCTAAGGCCTCGCGGCCTTGATCTTGCGGAGTATGTCCAGGCGGGGCCCGATCCTGGCCGCCGCTCCGGCATCCTGCTCTAGCGCCTTTTCGTACCAAGCGATCGCTTCGTCCATCGCCGCGCGGTCGACGCGCGTCTTCTCGGGCAGGCTGCGGACAAAGGCTTCGTCGCCCAGCAGCACGGCCGCTTCGAGGCGCCCGTTGTCGTAGGCGTACCGCCAGAGCCTGGCGGCCTTGGCGTTGTCCTTGGTCACGCCGTCGCCGTTCCAATAGATCTGTCCGAGGGTGAAGGCCGCGTTCTTCTGGCCTTGGGCCACGGCCTTCTCGTACCAGCCACGCGCCGCGACGGTGTCCCGCGGCACGATCCGACCCGCCAGATAGTAGTTGGCCAGGTCCGTCTGGGCGTCCGCGTCGCCGGCCTCCGCGCCTTCCTGGCACAGGGCCACGCCGCGCGAAGCCTCGACAGGACCGCCCTCGCCGCCGATCAGCATGTTGCCGAGGGCGCATTTCGATTTGGCGAAGCCCCGATCGCCCGCCGCCTGGAACAGGGTTCGAGCCTTGACGGGGTCGCGAGGCAAGCCGCCATGTCCCATCTGGATGCATTCTGCGTAGAGATGCGCGGCATAGGGCGAGCTCGGCGCGGCCCGCTCCCAGAGCTGGCAAGCCCGCGCCTTGTCGATGGGGATGCCGGGGACGCCCGAGAACAGAGCGCCGCCGAGCAGGGTCTGGGCGCCCACGTCGCCACGCTCGGCCAGGCGCTCCATCTTGGCCCTGGCGGCGGGATCGCCAGCGACGAAGCCGCTTTTGATCCGTTCGACCTCGGGACCGTATTGCGGCCCGCCCACGCCGACGGCGCTCGAGGCGAGCAGACCGGCGGCGAGGATGGGCGCCAGCATCAGACGACGCGCTCGACCATCATCTTCTTGATCTCGGCGATGGCCTTGGCCGGGTTCAGGCCCTTCGGGCAGACCTGGGCGCAGTTCATGATCGTGTGGCAGCGATAGAGCTTGAAGGGGTCCTCAAGCGCATCGAGGCGGTCGCCGGTCGCTTCGTCGCGGCTGTCGATCAGCCAGCGATAGGCGTGCAGCAGGGCCGCCGGGCCCAGATACTTGTCGCCGTTCCACCAGTAGCTGGGGCACGAGGTCGAGCAGCAGGCGCACAGGATGCACTCGTAGAGACCGTCGAGCTTCTCGCGGTCTTCCGGCGATTGCTTCCACTCGGTCTGCGGCTCGGGCGTGTCGGTGTGCAGCCAGGGCTCGATCGAGGCGTACTGGGCGTAGAACAGCGTCAGGTCCGGGATCAGGTCCTTGACCACCGGCAGGTGCGGCAGCGGGCTGATCTGGACGGCCTTGCCCGGGACCTCGGCCCAGCCATGGGTGCAGGCCAGGGTGTTGCGGCCGCCGATGTTCATCGAGCACGAGCCGCAGACGCCTTCCCGGCACGACCGGCGGAAGGCCAGGGTCGGGTCGATGGTGTTCTTGATATAGAGCAGGGCGTCCAGGACCATCGGACCCACGGCGTCCATGTCGACGTCGTAGGTGTCCCAGCGCGGATTGCCGCCCGCTTCCGGGTCGTAGCGGTAGATCTTGAAGGTCTTGACCTTCTTGGCGCCCGCCGGGGCCGGCCAATGCTTGCCCGACTTGACCTGCGAGTTCTTGGGGAGTGCGAGTTCGACCATCGTACCCTCAGTAGACCCGTTGCTTCGGCGGGATGTAAGCGATGTCGTCCGACATGGTGTAGCTGTGGACCGGGCGGAAATCGATCTTCACCTTGCCGGTGTCGAGATCGAGCCACGCCAGGGTGTGCTTCATCCATTCGGTGTCGTTGCGGTCCGAGAAGTCCTCGCGGGCGTGGGCGCCGCGGCTTTCGGTGCGGTTGGCCGCGCCGTTCACCGTCACGACGGCCTGACCGATCAGATTGTCGAACTCCAGGGTCTCCATCAGGTCCGTGTTCCAGACCAGGCCGCGATCGCTGACCTTGATGTCGTCCTTCTTCTTCCAGACCTCGGCCAGACGCGACACGCCGCTGTCCAGGCTCTCGCCGGTGCGGAACACGGCGGCGTCTTCCTGCATGGCCTTCTGCATTTCAAGGCGCAGGTCGGCGGTCGGGGTCGAGCCCGAGGCGTTGCGGAACTTGTCGAAGCGCGCCACGTGACCGTCGGTCCAGGCGTCCTTCAGTTCCGGCTGCTTGGCGCCCGGCTTCAGGACCTCGGCGCAGCGCAGAGCCGCGGCGCGACCGAAGACCACCAGATCGATCAGCGAGTTCGAGCCCAGGCGGTTGGCGCCGTGCACCGACACGCAGGCGGCCTCGCCCACGGCCATCAGGCCCGGGATCACCTGGTCGGGGTTGTCGCCCGACTTGGTGACGACTTCGCCGTGATAGTTCGTCGGGATGCCGCCCATGTTGTAGTGGACGGTCGGCAGCACGGGGATCGGCGCCTTGGTCACGTCGACGCCGGCGAAGACCTTGGCGGTCTCCGAAATGCCCGGCAGGCGCTCGTGCAGGATCTTCGGATCCAGGTGATCCAGGTGCAGGAAGATGTGGTCCTTGTTCGGGCCCACGCCGCGACCTTCGCGGATCTCGATGGTCATCGCGCGGCTGACCATGTCGCGGGGCGCCAGGTCTTTCACCGACGGGGCGTAGCGCTCCATGAAGCGCTCGCCTTCCGAATTGGTCAGGTAGCCGCCTTCGCCACGCGCGCCTTCGGTGATCAGGCAGCCCGCGCCGTAGATGCCGGTCGGGTGGAACTGCACGAACTCCATGTCCTGCAGCGGCAGGCCGGCGCGCAGCGCCATGGCGTTGCCGTCGCCCGTGCAGGTGTGGGCCGAGGTGGCCGAGAAGTAGGCGCGGCCATAGCCGCCCGTGGCCAGGATCACCGTCTGGGCCTGGAAGCGGTGCAGGGTGCCGTCGTCGAGCTTCCACGCCGTCACGCCGCGGCAGACGCCGTCGTCCATGATCAGGTCGAGGGCGAAGTACTCGATGAAGAACTCGGTGTCGTGGGCCAGCGACTGGCCGTACATCGTGTGCAGCATGGCGTGACCGGTGCGGTCGGCCGCCGCGCAGGTGCGCTGGATCGGGCCTTCGCCGTAGTTCTTGGTCATGCCGCCGAAGGCGCGCTGATAGATCTTGCCGTCCGAGGTGCGCGAGAAGGGCACGCCCCAGTGCTCGAGCTCATACACCGCCGCCGGAGCGTTGCGGGTCAGGTACTCGATGGCGTCCTGGTCGCCCAGCCAGTCCGAACCCTTGACGGTGTCGAACATGTGCCAGCGCCAGTCATCGTGGCTCATATTGCCCAGCGAGGCCGAGATGCCGCCTTGAGCCGCCACGGTGTGGCTGCGGGTCGGGAACACCTTGGTGATGCAGGCGGTCTTGAGACCGGCTTGCGCGGCGCCCAGAGCGGCGCGGAGGCCCGAGCCGCCCGCGCCGACGACGACGACGTCGAACTTGTGGTCGATGAACTTGTAGGCCGACATCAAAGGGCTCCCGTCAGCGCGACCTTGAGGATCGAGAAGACCCCCACGGCGCCGGCCAGCACGCAGACGAACAGATTGCCGATCACCAGGGCCGACTTGCTCGTGAAGCGGTAGATATAGTCTTCGATCACCACCTGGACCGCAGCCTGCAGGTGCACGAGGGCGGCGATCAGCAGCAGGCTGAGCAGCACGGCGTTGACCGGCTGGCCGATCCACGTCGCGACCGTGTGCTGGTCGGCGCCGATCAGCTTCAGGGCGCCGTAGACGCCCCACAGGCTCAGCGGGATCAGGGCCAGGCCCGAAACGCGCTCGGTGATGAAGTGGCTGACGCCGTGGTGCGACGAACCCATGCCCCGGGCGCGCGACAGCGGCGTGCGAAACTGGATCGGCTGAAAGAGGTCGTTCTTCTTGCTCATGATCAGAACGCTCCGTTTGCGCCGGCGATGACCCAGGTCACGATCGTGGCCACGACCGCGAAGGCGATCGCCATGGCGCCGGTCATGTCGGCGATGCGCGGGGCGAAGCCCTTGCCGATGTCCCAGAAGGTCTGGCGGATGGCGTAGGCGACGTTGAAGAAGACGGCGAAGGTCTCGCCGAGCAGGACCAGCTTGCCGATCGGCGAGCCCAGCAGGCCGACGTAGCAGGCATAGGCGTCGGGACCGGCGGCCAGGGCGGCGGCCCAGCCGGCCAGGATCACGGCGCCGACCCACAGGCCGATGACGCAGCCACGGTGCAGGATCGAGCAGGCCATGGTGATATGCCAACGCCATACCGTGAGGTGCGGCGACATCGGGCGCTCAGGCAGCCCCCGGCTCGTGTCGGTCATGAGAGGTCCAACCCCAGTAGCCTTTGTGCGTTGCGGGACGCTTTTAAGCGCGAAGGCGGGGGTGTCAATTAAACGGGGCCCTCTTGAGAAACGTTCTCAGTTCTCATCTCGGGTATCGCGCGGAACCAAGAAAGCCAAGGTTGCGTTAGGCTTGGTTGCTCCGGGGGGAACGCGTGGCCAATCCGATCGACTTCAGGGGGATATTCGACCGGATTCCCTCCCCCTACATGCTGCTGGACCGCGAGTTCCGGTATGTCGCGGCCAATGCCTCCTATCTGCGGACCCTGGAACGGCGGTGGGAGGAACTGGAAGGCCGTAATCTTTTCGACGCCTTCCCCTCCGAGGGCGAAACCCGCGCCCAGCTCGAGAGCTCGCTGCGCCGGGCCCGCGACAGCGGCGAGGTCACGGAACTGCCGCTGATCCACTACGCCATCGAGCGCCCCGCCGAACTGGGCGGCGGCTTCGAGGACCGGATCTGGAGCGCGACCCACACGCCGATCCCGGACGAGGCCGGCGTCACCCGCTACATTCTACAGCACACCCAGGACGTCACCGCGATCCAGCGCCTCAAGGAAGCCGTGTTCGGAACGCGGTCGGCGGCGGTTCTCGGCGACGAGGTGCTGCGGCGAGCCGAGACGGTGCAGTCCCAGAGCCGCCAGCTGCGCAACCTGTTCATGCAGGCGCCCAGCTTCATGGCGGTGCTGCGCGGTCCCAACCATGTGTTCGACCTGACCAACAATGCCTACGCCCAGCTGATCGGCCATCGCGAGGTCACGGGCCTGCCCCTCGGCGTCGCCCTGCCCGAGGTCGTCGGCCAGGGTTTCGTCGAACTGCTGGACCGCGTGCTGTCGACCCAGGAAGCCTTCGTCGGGCGACGCGTGAAGGTCGCCTTGCAGCGCAGCGCCGGTTCCCAACTGGAAGAGCGCTATCTCGACTTCATCTACCAGCCGATCATCGAGCCGGACGGAACCGCCTCGGGCGTCTTCGTCGAAGGCGTCGACATGACCGATCAGGTCCAGGCCGACGAGCGCCAGCACCTGCTGCTGGACGAGCTGAACCACCGCGTGAAGAACACCCTGGCCACCGTCCAGGCGATCGCCCAACAGACCCTGCGGGGCGCCAGCGATCCAAAGGCCTTCGCCGCCGCTTCGAGTCGCGCCTGTTGGCGCTGTCCCAGACCCATAACGCCCTGACCGACAGCCAATGGGCCGGGGCAGGGCTGCGCCAGATCCTTGTCCAGGAACTGGGTCCCTATGGCGCCGAACGGGTGACCATGACGGGACCGGACGTCCATCTTCCGGCCCGCGTGGCTCTGTCCCTGGGCATGGTCTTCCACGAGCTGGCGACGAACGCCGCCAAGTACGGCGCGCTCTCCACCGCCGGCCGCCTGCTTCTCGAGTGGTCGGTGTCCGAAGGCGAGCAGCTGACCTTCGAATGGCGCGAGGCCGGCGGCCCGGCGGCGGCCCGTCCGGAGCGCCGAGGCTTTGGTTCCCGGCTGATCGAGCGCAGCATCTCCGGCGAACTGCGCGGCCGGGTCAGCGCCGACTATGGCGAAAGCGGCTTGGTCGTGACGTTCGCCGTGCCCCTGGCGCGCGATTTCGGCTAGCGGAACACCGTCAGGGCCAGGTGCTGCAACAGCATGATGGTCTTGGCGTCGCGGATGCGGCCGTCGGCGATCATGGCCAGGGCCTCGCCGATGGTCGGCTCCAGCACCTCGATGTCCTCGCCCTCGTCGGGGTGACCACCGCCCTCGCCAATCTTCATGGCCGCATCGTACTCCGCCACAAAGAAGTGCAGGATCTCGGTCACCGAGCCGGGGCTCATGAAGGCCTCGAACACCTTGCGGACCTCGCCCAGGCGATAGCCCAGCTCCTCCTCGACCTCGGCGCGGATGCGGATTTCCGGCTCGGCGTCGTCCAGCAGGCCGGCCGCCGCCTCGATCAGCAGGTCGTCATGGCCGTTGACGTAGGCCGGATACCGGAACTGCTTCACCAGCAGGACGGTGCGGTTGGCCAGGTTGTAGGGCAGCAGCACCGCCCCGTTGCCCCGGTCGTAGTGCTCGCGATGCTGCGTCTGCCAGGTTCCGTCCCGCCGCTTCCAGTCGAAGCTGGTCGTCTTCAGGACGTACCAGTTGTCGGAGAGCAGCTTGGTCTCGTGGACGCGGAGGCGATCTTTGACGGTCATGCGCGCCAGTTTCGAAGCGCCCACGACGCGAAGCAAGGCCCCGTTGCCTGCGAGGCCATGCTTGGGCAAGCTTCACGCTCCCGGGAGATCGAGATGCGCATCGTCACCATTCTGTCGGTCATGGCCTTCGCGGGCGCCGCTCCTGACGCGAGCCATGGGGCCGCGCCCTTCACCTGTCCTGTGAAGCCCGGCAGGGCGCTGGAGCATGTCACCGTGTTCGATGGCCCGCTGAAAGACATGGCCTCGATGCGTCCGGAGGACGGCCGGGAGATCAAGGGTAAGCTGCGGCAGACCTGGAACGTCGCCGACATCACCAAGCTGGGCCGTCAGGCGCATGTGGAGTGCGCCTACAAAGGCGGCGCGACGGCGGTCGTGCAGGTCCCGAAGGCCGCAAGGACCTGCTCGCAGGAGCTCCAGCGTCTCGACAACAAGGGCAACTACCGCACGTTGTCGTTCAGCTGCCGCTAGCTAGTCGCGCACCCGCGCCACGTAGTCGGCCGATCGCATCTCCTGCAGGCGCGAGACCGTGCGCTCGAACTCGAAGGCGCCGTCGCCAGCGGGGTACAGCGCCTCGGGCTCGGCGTCGGCCAGGGCCACCAGCTTGGCGTCGGCTTCATAGAGCGCGTCGATTAGGGTGTTGAACCGCTTGGCCGCGTCGCGCCGCTCCGGCGTCAGGCGCGGGACATCTTCCAGGAAGATGGTGTGGAAGCGCTCGGCGACGGCCAGGTAGTCCTGCGGCCCCAGGGCCTGCTGGCACAGGCTGGCGAAGGATGAACGCAGCATGCCGCCGGCGGCGCGCGGCAGGCGCATCTTGCGGCCCAGAACCTCCAGCGTCGCGCCGGTCTCGGGCGCACCGTCCAGCATGTCGGCCCACAGGCGCTCGAACTCGGCCTGGGTCGCCTTGTCGTTCGGCGCCAGCCACATCCGCGCCGCGCGCAGGCGGTCCAGGCGGAAGTCGACCGGGCCACGCACGGCGACGACATCCAGCGCCGACTTCAGCATGTCGATGAACGGCAGGAAGAGCTGGCGGTTGAGGCCGTCCTTATAGAGGTCCTCCGGCGGCCGGTTCGAGGTGGCGACCAGGGTGACGCCGCGCGCGAACAGCGCCTCGAACAGCCGCCCCAGGATCATGGCGTCGGCGATGTCGGTGACCTGCAGCTCGTCGAAACACAGCAGGCGGGCCTCGTCGGCGATCCGCTCGGCGGTCGGGGCGATCGGGTCGTCGCCCTTGGCCTGGCCGAACCGCGCCTTGCGCGCGGCCGTATCGCCCTTTCGCCAGGCGTCGATGTCGGCGTGGACCTCGGCCATGAAGGCGTGGAAGTGGATGCGGCGCTTCTTGGCCACGGGCGCGCTGTCGAAGAACAGGTCCATCAGCATGGACTTGCCGCGCCCGACCGGACCCCACAGGTAGACGCCGCGCTGGCTCTTGGGCTTGCGGCCAAACAGCGAGAAGCCGGGCTCCCCGGCATTGTCCAGATCGGCCTCCAGCCGCGACAGCGCCTCGACGGCGGCGGCTTGGGCCACATCGGGCTTGATCTCGCCCTGGGCCAGGCGCTCGCGATAGGCGGTGCGAAGGGATGTCGGCATCGAGAAGTGCGGTTAGCGCGGGAGACGCTTCGGGGGAAGCCCGAACCTGCTCGTTCCGTCTGCTGACAGACTCGCCGGCCACGCCTAAGCTCCCGTCATGGTTCATGTTCCGGCCCTCGGGGAGGTCGAGGCGCGCAACACCTCGCGGCCCCACATCATCGACACCCTCATCGCCGAGCGCGCGCCGGGGCTGACGGGTTCGGCGATCTGGCCGCTGGTGCGGCCCGGGCTCTACAAGCTGCTCGACTACGGCAAGGCCCGGCGGATGGCCGAGACCATCTGCACGATGGGCGGCCGCGCGGCGCTGGATCATGTCTCCGACCTGCTGGCGCTGAAGGTCGAGGTCCAGGGGCTGGAGAATCTGCCGCCGACCGGCCGGGTCATCATCGTCGCCAATCATCCGACCGGCATCGGCGACGGCGTGGCGGTCTATGACGCGATCAAGGCCCGGCGGCCCGACGTCGTCTTCTACGCCAATGCCGACGCCCACCGGGTCTGCGCGCGCTTCGACGAGGTGCTGATCCCGGTCGAATGGGTCGAGGAAAAGCGTAGCCGCGATCGTATGCGCCTGACGCTGACCATGACCCGCGAGGCGATGGAGGCCGAGCGCGCCCTGATGATCTTCCCCGCCGGTCGCCTCGCGGTGAAGGACGCCGAGGGCCTGCTGACCGACCCGCCGTGGATGACCTCGGCCGTCTCCCTGGCCCGCAAGTACGGCGCGCCCATCGTGCCGATCCACCTGACCGGTCCGTGGTCGACGCTGTTCCACGCCTTCGACCGGGTCTCGCGGGAACTGCGCGACATCACCCTGTTCCACGAGCTGTTGAACAAGACGGGCCGGCGCTTTTCGCTGATCGTCGGGCCGCCGATTGATCCTGAACGCTTGCCCGACGATACGGGAGAGGCCACGGAGGCGTTGAAGCGCTATGTGGAGCGTGTGTTGCCCACCGATCCGACGAGCCGCCTGACGTGACCGAAGTCTTCCTCGCCGACGAGGCCGCGACCCAGGACCTGGGCCACAAGCTGGCTAGCGCCTTGCGGCCCGGCGACGCCCTGTGCCTCACCGGCCCCCTGGGCGCTGGCAAGTCGACCCTGGCCCGCGCCCTGATCCGCGCCCTGACGACGCCGGACGAGGAAGTGCCCAGCCCGACCTTCACCCTGGTGCAGTTCTACGAGACGGCCGCTTTCCCGTTGGCCCACTTCGATCTTTACCGCCTGTCCGACCCCGACGAGGCCTATGAGATCGGCCTGGACGAGGCCCTGGACGGTGGCGTGGTGTTGATCGAGTGGCCCCAGAGATTGGAAGGGCGTTTGCCCGCGACTCGGCTCGATATAGACATCGCCCTCGACGGCGACGCGCGACACGCCGTCATCGTGCGGCACGGCGATTTCGAAGGACGTTCCCTTGAGTTCTGAGCGTGAAATGGCGAAGGCCGCGTTCCTTGAAACCCATGGCTTCGGCGACGTTCGCCGGGTGAGCCTGGGCGGCGACGCCTCGACGCGGTCTTACGAGCGCCTGCACCGTGACGGCGGCGCCAGCTTCATCTTCATGGACCAGCCGCCGTCGGTCGAAACCGCGCCCTGCCCGCCGGACGCCTCGCCCGCAGAGCGCGCCGCGCTCGGCTACAACGCCCTGGCCCGCCTGGCCGCCGGCCGCGTGGACGCCTTCGTGGCCTGCGCCGGCTGGCTGAACGCCCAGGGCCTGTCGGCCCCCAAGGTGCTGGCCGCTGATCCGGCCGCTGGCCTGGCCGTGCTGGAAGACCTCGGCGACGACCTCTATGCCCGCCTGATCGAGGCCGGGACCGACGAGGCCCCGCTGTACGACGCCGCCATCGACGGCCTGTTGGCCCTTCACGCCGCGCCGACGCCCAGCGTGCTGGACTTCGACGGCTCGACCTGGCCGCTGCTGACCTATGACGACCTGGCGCTGAAGACCGCCCACGACATCTTCGTCGAGTGGCAGCCGAAGTTCCGAGACCTCAGCTTCGACGAAGCCGCTCTCGCCGAATGGGAAGCCATCTGGGCTCCGATTCGCGCGAAGGGCGAGGCGGGCGCGACTGTCTTCTGCCATCGCGACTATCACGCCGAGAACCTGATCTGGCTGCCGCAGCGCGACGGCGCCGCCCGCGTCGGCATGCTGGACTTCCAGGACGCCGTCCTGGCCCACCCGGCCTGGGACCTGTCGATGCTGCTGCACGACGCCCGCCGCACGGTCTCGCCGGAGCGCGAGGCCGCCAGCCTCGACCGCTATCTCGCCGCCCGCCCCGAGCTGGACCGTACCGCCTTCCTGGCCGACTACCATGCGCTGGGTGCGCTCAACATCATCCGGATCCTGGGCATCTTCGCCCGTCTGGTGACCCGCGACGGCAAGCCCCGCTACGCCGACTTCATCCCTCGCCTGTGGGTCTATCTGGACGTCTGCTTCGCCGACCCGGCCCTGGCCGACCTGAAAGCCTGGTTCGATCGCTACGTGCCGGTGGAGACCCGCCGATGAGCGCCCCGAAAGTCGCGATGGTGCTGGCCGCCGGCCTCGGCACCCGCATGCGACCGCTGACCAACGACCGCCCCAAGGCCCTGGTCGAGGTCCATGGCAAGGCGCTGATCGACCACATGCTGGACCGCCTGGCCGCCGCCGGGGTCGAGACCGCCGTGGTCAATGTCCACTACTTCGCCGACCTCGTCGAAGCGCACCTCAAGGCTCGCGAGGCCAAGGGTCTCGGACCCCGCATCGTCATTTCCGACGAACGCGCCCAGGCCCTGGAGACCGGTGGCGGCATCAAGCACGCCCTGCCGCTGCTGGGCGACGAGCCCGTGTTCGTGGCCAATATCGACTCCGTCTGGATCGAGCACGGCGGCGCGGCCGTCGATGCCGTGGCCGCCGCCTGGGATCCCGAGGCGATGGACGTCTGCCTGATGCTGGCCTCGACCAGCGGCTCGCTGGGCTTCCACGACAGCGGCGATGTTTTCCTGAAAGACGGTGTTGTCCGCTTCAAGGACCTCGGCGAGACCGCGCCGCTCGTCTATGTCGGCGTCCACATCTGCAAGCCGGCGATCACCGCCGACGGTCCCGACGGCCCCTTCTCGCTTCTGCCGCTGTGGAAGCGCCTGGCCACCGACCACCGCGTCCATGGCGTCGCGCCCGACGGGCTCTGGATGCATGTCGGCGATCCCGACGCCAAGTTGGCGGCCGAAGCCAAGCTCTCTGAAGGATGAGCGGCCCGGCCCCTTTCTTCGAGCGTGAGGGGCCGCGCTGGTTCTCGATCCCCGCCCACCGTCCGTTCGTCGACGACCTGGCGCGCGGCCTGCTGAACACGCTGGAGCCGCTGGGTCCCGAGGCCCTGCCGCGCGCCACCGTCCTGACCCCGACCCGCCGCGGCGCCCGAGCCCTGGCCGACGCCTTCCTGGCGGTCGGCGGCGGTCGCGCTCTGCTCCTGCCGCAGATCCGGCCACTGGGCGATCTGGACGAGGGCGAGCCGCCGTTCGAGCCGGGCGAGCTGTCCCTGGACCTGCCGCCGGCCATCTCCTCGCGCCGGCGCCGGTTCGAGTTGGCGCGGCTGGTCGTCGACCACGGCGACAAGCTGGCGTTCAAGCCCGGCCCCGTCCAGGCGCTGGAGCTGGCCAAGGCGCTGGCCGATTTCCTCGACAGCTGCCAGATCGAGGAGGTCGCATTCGACGACAAGCTCGACGGCCTGGCCGAGGGCGACCTGGCCCAGCACTGGCAGGTCTCGGCCCGGTTCCTGAAGGGCGTGCTGCGCGCCTGGTCCAGTCGGCTGACCGACCTGGGCCTCATCGACGTCTCCGACCGTCGCGTCCGCCTGCTGCGCGCCCTGGAGAAGCAGTGGCGCGACACCCCGCCGACCGAGGTGCTGGTCGCCGCCGGCTCGACCGGCACCGCGCCGGCCACCGCCGACCTGCTGCGCGTCGTCGCCGAGGCTCCTAAGGGCGCAGTGGTCTTGCCCGGCCTCGACGAGGACCTGGCCGACAGCGCCTGGGACCGCATCGAAGGCACGCCTGGCGAACAGCATCCGCAGGGCGCCATGAAGCGCCTGCTGGACCGCGCCGGGGTCGCCCGGTCCGACGTCCGCGCCTGGGTCCCCGATGTCGACAGCCGGGGTCGCTGGCGGCGGCGGATCGTCAACGAGGCCCTGCGCCCCGCCGAGGCCACCGCCGACTGGCTGGCGCAGATCGCCGCCCTGCGCGCCGAGGCCCCGGACCTCGACCCGATCGCCGAGGGCCTCACCGGCTTCTCGGTCATCGCCGCCCGCGCCGAGGAGGAGGCCGCCGGGGCCTGCGCCTTGCTGCTGCGCGAAGCCCTGGAGGATCCGGAGCGGACCGCCGCTCTCGTGACCCCCGACCAGACCCTGGCGCGCCGGGTAATGACCCGCCTGCAGCGCTGGGGCGTGATTCCGGATAGCTCGGCCGGCGCGCCGCTGGCCGCCGCCGGCTCGGCGATCCTGGCCCTGCACCTGGCGCGGCTGGTCGAAGAGCCGCTGAACCCGGTCCGCCTGCTGGCCTTCGCCAAGCACCCCCTGGTGCTGGGCGAGGACGAGGCGCCGGCCGCCGCCCTGCTCGAGCGCAAGGGGCTGCGCGGCGCCGCGCCCGGTTCGAAGGACGTCCTGCGCGCCCGACTGAACGACGCCGCTGAAGCTCTGGCGCTATGCGACCGCGTTCTGGCCGCCGTCGACCACGCCGCCGCCGTCTATGCCGACGGCTTCGCCCCGCCCTGCCGCGCGGCCCAAGCCATCGTCGAGGCCCTGGAAGGCCTGATCGCGCCCAACCGCCTGTGGGCCGGCGGCGCCGGCGAGAGCCTGGGCGGGCTGATGGCCGCCCTGATCCAGGACGGCGAGCCCCTGCCCGACGCCTCGCCCCAGGCCTTCGCCGACATCCTCGACCGGCTGGTCAACGAGGAGACCGTCCGCGTCGGCGGCGCCACCCATCCGCGCCTGCGCATCCTCGGCGCTATCGAGGCTCGCCTGGTCCGCGCCGACCGCCTGGTGCTGGCCGGGCTGGAAGAAGGCGTCTGGCCGCAGGGCGCGCCGATCGATCCGTTCCTGTCGCGCCCGATGCGGTCGCGCCTGGGCCTGCCGCCGCCCGAGCGGCGCGTCGGCCTGACCGCCCACGACTTCGCCCAAGCCGCCAGCGCGCCGGACGTGGTGCTGGTCCACTGCGAACGTCGTGGCGGGGCGCCCGCCGTCGAGTCGCGCTGGCTGTGGCGCCTGAAGACCCTGGCCGCCGGCGCGGGCCTCGCTTTGCCGCGCCGCGACGACGTGCTGGACTGGGTCCGCGCCCTCGACGCCCCCGGTCCCTATTCGCCGATCAAGCGTCCCGAGCCGCGCCCGCCGGTCGAGGATCGTCCGCGCAAGATGGCGGTCACCCGGGTCGAGGCCCTGACCCGCGACCCCTACGCCGTCTGGGCCCGCGACATCCTGCGGCTTTATCCGCTGGAGCGTCCCGACGAGCCGGTCGAGGCCCGGGCGCGGGGCACCGCCATCCACGCGGCCTTCGAGGACTTCGCCGAGGCGTTCCCCGACGCCGTCCCGGTCAACGCGGCCGCGGTGTTCGAGAAGCTCTATGTCGATCACCTGATCAAGGCCGGCATGCCGCCGACCGCCCTGGCTCGCGAGAAGGCCCTGGCCCGCGAGGCCGCCCTGTGGGTCGCCGACTGGGAGCGTCAGCGCCGCACCGTGGCCCGCAAGATCGTGGTCGAGGCCGAGGGCAAGCTCGACCTGTCGATCAACGGCCACCCCTTCACCCTGACCGCCAAGGCCGACAGGCTGGAGCCGACCGCTGACGGGACGGCCCACATCCTCGACTACAAGACCGGCGCTGCGCCGTCGCAAAAGCAGGTCGACACCGGCTTCTCGCCGCAGCTGACCCTGACGGCGGCGATCCTGATGAACGGCGGCTTCCCGGACCTGGGCAAGCCCACGCCCGGCGACCTGACCTATGTCCGCGTCACCGGCAGACGTCCGGCCGGAGAAGAGCAGGTCCGCGCCCTCGCCGGCGAGGAAAGCAGCGCCGCCGCGACCAAGGCGATGGAGGGCCTCTCGACTCTGATCGCCCGCTATGACGACCCGGACGAGCCCTATCGCTCGCGGGTCGCGCCGCAGTTCGTCAAGGAACACCCCGGCGACTACGCCCACCTGGCGCGGGTGTTCGAATGGTCGACCAGCGGCGACGATGGGGAAGGCGAATGAGCGCTTTCGACCCCCAGCGCATCGCCGCCGACCCGACGATCTCGGCCTTCGTCACCGCCAATGCCGGATCGGGCAAGACCAAGACCCTGATCGACCGGGTCGCGCGCTTGCTGCTGGCCAAGGTCAAGCCCGAGGCGATCCTGTGTGTGACCTATACCAAGGCCGCCGCCGCCGAGATGCAGCGGCGCCTGTTCGAGCGGCTGGGCAAGTGGTCGGTGACCGGCGACGCCGACCTGCGCGCCGAGTTGGTGAAACTCGTCGGCGAACCGGAGGCCACTTACAACGCCAAGCGCCTGTCCGAGGCGCGCGCCCTGTTCGCCCAGGCGCTGGAGACGCCTGGCGGCCTGAAGATCCAGACCATCCACGCCTTCTGTGAGAAACTGCTGCGGCGCTTCCCGCTGGAAGCCGGGGTCTCGCCCGGCTTCACGGTGATGGACGACCAAGCCGGCGCCGCCATCGCCCGCGCCGCTCGCAGGGCCACCGCCGCCTGGGTCGACAGCCACGAGGACGCCTTCGCCGAGGCCTATGCCCGCTTCTCGGTGGCGCTGGATTTCCAGAGCTTCGAGACCATGTTCGCCGGCTTCGAGGCGCGGCGCGGCCAGATCATGGAGTACGTTCGGCGCTGCGGCGGGCTGTCCGAAGCGGTCGCCGACGCCTGGACCCGTTGCGGCTTCGACGCGCCGACCTCGGCCGCCGACATCGCCGCCCAGGCCATGGCGCGGCTGGATCTCGGCGCCTGGCGCGCTGCGGCCACGGTGCTGTTCGACGGCGGCGGCAAGCAGGACGCCAAGTACGCCGAGGCGCTGGCGGCCGTCGCCCGTGATCCGGATGCGACGCTGGACCTGGCCTTGCGCGCCTTGTTCACCGAAGGCGGCGAGGGCACGCCAGCGACCTGGCCGGCCAAGACCTCGGGGCTGAAAAGTCGCGAGGCGCTGCTGCTGGAGCAAGCCAAGCTGGAGGCCGCCCGCGAGCGGGTCCACGCCGCCAAGGTGGCCGAGGACACCGCCGACGCCCTGCGGCTGGCGGTGCTGTACGTGACCTCGCACCAGATCGAGAAGGACGCCCGGGGCGCGCTCGATTTCACCGACCTGATCGACCGGACCAGGGTCCTGCTGACCGAGAAGGTCGATGCGGCCTGGGTGCTCTACAAGCTGGACGGCGGCATCGACCACATCCTGCTGGACGAGGCCCAGGACACCGCCCCCGAGCAGTGGGAGATCCTGTCCGCCCTGACCGCCGACTTCTTCGTGGGCGAGAGCGCCGAGGGCTGGAAGGGCGCCCGCCGCGCCGAGCGGACCCTGTTCGTGGTCGGCGACGAGAAGCAGTCGATCTATTCGTTCCAGGGCGCCGATCCGCAGCGGCTGCTGATCGAGACGCAGAATTACATCGCCCGCATCGAGGCCGCCGGCGCGGTCGGCAAGGGCGTGCCGCTGACCGTGTCGTACCGCTCGACCCGCGAGGTGCTGAGCTTCGTCGACGCTCTGTTCTCTGATCCCGAGACCCGCGAGGGCGTACCGCCGCCGGTCGGCCAGGACTTCGTACGCCACGAGCTCTTCCGTCACGGCCATCCCGGCTGTGTCGACCTGTGGCCTCTGACCCGTGAGCTGCCCGGCGAGGAACGCGAGGCCTGGGACGCGCCGGTCGACGCCGAGACCGAGCACAGCGCCAACCGCCGCCTGGCCGAGGCCATCGCCGCCGAGACGGCCGCGATCCTGGCCCGAGGCGATGCTGTCTTCGACAAGGAGATCGGCCGCCACCGCGCCGCCCATGCCGGCGACATTCTGGTGCTGGTCCGCCGCCGCAAGGTGCTGTTCGAGGAGATCATCCGGGCCCTGAAGCGGCGCGGCGTGCCGGTGGCCGGGGCCGACCGCCTGTCGCTGTCCAGCCATATCGCCTTCGAGGACCTGCTGGCTCTGGGGCGGTTCATCCTGTTCCCGGATGACGACCTGACCCTGGCGGCCCTGTTGAAGTCGCCGTTCTGTTCGCTGACCGACGAGGACGTCTACGCCCTGGCCAAGGGCCGGCGGGCGACGCTGTGGACCGAACTGCTCCGCCGGGCCGACGAGCGCGCCGCGTGGACCGCCGCCCGGACCGTGCTGGACTGGGCCCTGACCGAAGGTCGCCGCCGCCAGCCGTTCGAGTTCTTCGCCAGCTGGCTGGGCCTGGTCGGCGACGACGGCCGCTCGCATCGCGCCAAGGTGCTGACCCGCCTCGGCGCCGAGGCCGAGGAGGCGCTCGACGAGTTCCTGGCCCAGGTCATGGAGGCCGAGCAGCGCGGCGTCCGCGATCTCGAGGCCTTGGTCGCCGACTTCGCGGCGCTGGAGATCGTGGTCAAGCGCGAGATGGAAGGCGCCCGGCGCGAGGTGCGGGTGATGACCGCCCACGGCTCCAAGGGTCTGGAGGCGCCGATCGTCTTCCTGCCCGAGACGACCGTGAAGCGCGGGGCCGGCGGCTCTCCGCTGCTGGTCACCGAGGATGGCGCGCTGCTGTGGTGCGGCTCCAGCAAGGGCGACTGCGAGGCCTCGGCCAAGGCGCGGAAGTTGCGCGAGGAGAAGGAAAGCCAGGAAGCCCTGCGCCTGCTGTACGTGGCCCTGACCCGGGCGCGAGACCGGCTGATCCTGTGCGGCCGCATCGACGCCCGGACCAAGGACGACAAGGTCGGGGGCTGGTACGCCGCCGCCCGCGCCGCCTTCGCCCATGCCGACATCGCGCCGGACGTCCGCACCATCGGCGAGGACGAAACGGCCTTCCTGCGCTACGGCCCCGATCCGCAGAGCGCACCCCGAGCCGAAGACGATGTCCGCATCGCCGCCGAGGCCCCCGCCTGGATCCGGACCGTCGCCCCGCCCGAGCCGGCTGCCGCCCGCTATGCCGCCCCGTCGCGGATCGAGGACAACGCCCGGGTCCCTGCCCCTTCGCCTCTCGCCCGGGTCTCAGGCCTGGGCCGCTATCGCCGGGGCGAGATCGTCCACAAGCTGTTGCAGCTCCTGCCCGACGTCGCACCGGACCAGCGCCCCGACGCAGCCCGGCGCTTGCTGGCCGGCGAGCGCGACCTGACCGACGAGCAGCGCCAGGAGATGACCCAGGCCGCCTTCGGCGTGCTGCTCGACGCCCGATTCGCCGCCGTGTTCGGTCCCGGCTCCCGCGCCGAGGTCGCCTTGGCCGGGACTAGCGCGCACCTGCCGAAAGGCCTTGCCGTCTCGGGCCGAGTCGACCGGCTGGTGGTCGAGGATCAGCGTGTCCTGGTCGTCGATTTCAAGACCAACCGCCCCTCGCCCGACCTCATCGAGGACGCCGATCCGGCCTACCTGGCCCAGATGGCGGTCTATGCCGCCGTGCTGCGCGAAGTGTTTCCGGGTCGGACGGTCGAGGCGGCCCTGGTCTGGACCGACGGTCCCAAACTGATGCCGGTTCCAGAAAAGGTGATGGTCGAGGCGCTCGCCCGGCTGGGCTAATCCCGTTGCCGGACGGCCGTCGTCCCCCTACATCTTTGTGCAAGCGCCCGGAACGAATCCGGGTTTTGGATCTTTATCGCGTCCTCCGCGCCGACATCGGCCGCGTGACGCCAGACTGGAGCAAGCCATGAGCACCGTTGCGGTGACCGACGCCACCTTCGAATCCGACGTCCTGAAGGCCAGCAAGCCCGTGCTGGTCGACTTCTGGGCCGAGTGGTGCGGTCCCTGTAAGCAGATCGCCCCGGCCCTGGAGCAGATCTCGGAAGAGCTGGCCGACGTCGTGACCGTCGCCAAGGTCAATATCGAGGACAGCCCGACGACCCCGTCGCGCTACGGCGTCCGCGGCATCCCGACCATGATGTTGTTCCGCGATGGCCAGATGACCTCGATGAAGGTCGGCGCCATGCCGAAGCAGAAGATCCTGGAATGGCTGAACGAAGCCGGCGTGCAAGTCGCCGCCGCTTAAGGCCCTTTCCGAGCTGAATGAGAAACGCCCGCTCCGATCGCTCGGGGCGGGCGTTTTTCGTTGGGCCTCGCGAGAGGGCCTATTTCTTCCCCGTCACGATGAACGGCGAGACCGGCGCGGGCGCCGCCTTCTTCTCGGCCTTCGGCTTGCGAATTTCCTTGTTCGACTTCTTCTGACCCTTGGCCATCGGCGGTTCCTGCCAGGACGGTCGCGCCTGCCGAGGATGTCCAGCGGGCCGTGCCGCCCTATCGGCGTCCGCCAGCCTTACGCGCTTAGGTCGGCCAGGTCTCGCGGCTCATCGCCAGGATCTCGCCGGCCAGGTAGAGCGAGCCGCAGATCAGGACGTGGGGCGTCGGCTCCAGCTTGAGGGCGCGGGTGAGGGCGTCTTCGACCGAATCGCAGGCGCAGGCCCGCAGGCCGGCCAGTTCGGCGGCGGCGGCCGTGTCGGCGGCGCTGGCGGCGGCGTGGCCCTCGAAGGTGACGGTGAAGACCTTGGCCGCCACGCCTCGGAAGGCGCCGAAGAAGCCGGTGGCGTCCTTGTTGGCCAGCAAGCCCGAGATCAGCGCCACCGGCCGGCCGTCGCGGGCGGCCAGATCGGCGACGGCGCGGGAGACGGCTCGACCGGCGTGCGGATTGTGGCCGCCGTCCAGCCAGAGATCGGCCCCGGCCGCCTTGGCGCGTTCGGCCAGCGGACCGGCGGTCAGGCGCTGGAAACGGGCGGGCCAGACCGTGCTGGCGATGCCGCGCCCCATGGCGGCTTCGTCGATGCGCGGGTCGGCCAGGGCCAGCAGGGCGGCGACGGCGAGACCCGCATTGGCGAACTGGTGATCGCCGGGCAGCGAAGGCGCCGGCAGGTCCAGCAGGCGGTCTTCCATCTGGACCAGCAGCCGGCCGCGTTCGTTCCAGGCGTCGAAATCACGGCCCATCAGGGTCAGCGGCGCGCCGGCCTTGTCGGCGACGGCCTCGATGACCGATTCGGCCTCTTCGTGCTGGCGGGCCGAGACGGCGGAGGCGCCGGGCTTGATGATGCCGGCCTTCTCGCCAGCGATCTGGGCGATGGTGTCGCCGAGGAACTCGCGGTGATCCAGATCGACCGGGGCGATGACGCTGACCTTGGGCGTGACGACGTTGGTGGCGTCGAGGATGCCGCCGAGGCCGACCTCGACGATGCAGAGATCGGCCGGGACCTCGGCGAAGGCGACCAGGGCGGCGGCCGTGGTGATCTCGAAGAAGGTGATTTCCAGGCCGGCGTTGGCCTGCTCGACGCGGTCCAGCACGTCGGCCAACTGAGGATCGGTGATCAGGGTCCCGGCCAGGCGGATGCGCTCGGCGAAGCGGACCAGATGCGGCGAGGTGAAGACGTGGACCTTGAGGCCCGCCGCTTCGGCCATGGCCCGCAGGTAGGCGACCGTCGAGCCCTTGCCATTGGTGCCGGCCACGTGGATCACGGGCGGCAGGCGGTCCTGCGGGTCGCCGAGCGCGGCGCAGAGCCGTCGCATCCGGTCCAGCGACAGGTCGATCAGCTTGGGATGCAGCGCCTGGAGCCGCGCCAGGGCGGCGTCATGGGCGCGGAGATGGTCGCTCAAAGAGCTCAGGCCGCCTTGCGGTTGCGGCCCATCATCAGGGTGCCGAGGATCGAGCCCAGCACCTCGGGGAGTTCCTTGCGGTGCGTGACACGGTCGACCATGCCCTTCTCGACCAGATATTCCGAACGTTGGAAGCCCGGCGGCAGGGTCTCGCGGATGGTCTGCTCGATGACGCGCGGACCGGCGAAGCCGATCAGGGCGCCCGGCTCGGCCAGGTGGACGTCGCCCAGCATGGCGTAGGAGGCGGTGACACCGCCGGTGGTCGGGTCGGTGAGGACCACGACGTAGGGCAGGGCCGCGTCCTTGAGTTCGTTGATGGCGAGCGTCGTGCGGGCCATCTGCATCAGCGACAGCGCGCCTTCCTGCATGCGGGCGCCGCCGGCGGCGGTGTAGGCGATCAGCGGAACCTGGCGCTCAAGCGCGGCCTTGGCGGCGGCGATGAAGCCTTCACCGGCGGCCATGCCGAGCGAGCCGCCCATGAAGGCGAAGTCCTGGACCAGCACCACGGCGTCGACGCCGCCGACCTTGCCGTAGCCGATGGCCATGGCGTCCGGCTCACCGGTCGACTTGCGGGCCGCCGCGAGGCGATCCTTGTAGGGCTTGCCATCCGAGAAGTGCAGCGGATCCTCGACGACCGCCGGAGTCGGCAGGGCCTCGTACTGGCCGTCGTCGAAGGTGAACTTGAAGCGGGCTTCCGGCCCGATCCGCATGTGGCGACCGGCCGGCGTGACCCACAGGGCCGCCTCCAGGTCGGAGCGGAAGATCATCTCGCCGGTGTCGGGGCATTTGACCCAGAGGTTCTCCGGCGTCTCGCGCTTGGAGAACGCGCCCCGTACGCCCGGGGCGATTCGCGACAGCCAGCCGCCACGGCGGCCTTCGGCGGCTTTCTTGTCGCCCTTCTTCGGGTCTTGCGGTTCAGCCATAGCCATAGCCTTCGAGCCTCACTTCGTCCCGACGCGAGCCGAACGCACAGCCTTAGCCAGCTCCGACGCTTTTAGAAGAACCTTGTTGGTCACGTTTTCGTTCAACTGGGCCGCGGACTCGATTTCATCCACAAGAGCCGAGCCGACGACCGCCGCATCGGCCACGCGGGCCACTTCGGCGGCGCGTTCGGCGGTGCGGATTCCGAACCCGACGGCGACCGGCAGGCCCGAGGCCGCCCGGATGCGCTCGACGGCCGGAGCCACCGCGTCCGCGTCGGCTTCCTTCACGCCGGTCACCCCGGCGACCGAGACGTAATAGACGAAGCCCGAGGTGCGACGGATCACGGCCGGCAAGCGCTTGTCGTCCGTCGTCGGCGAGGCCAGGCGGATCAGCGACAGGCCTTCGGCTTCCAGGGCGTCCGACAGCGGGTCGGCTTCTTCCGGCGGACAGTCGACCACGATCAGGCCGTCGACGCCGGCGTCGTTGGCCTGCTTGGCGAAGGCCTCGAAGCCGCGATTCACCAGCGGGTTCAGATAGCCCATCAGGATGATCGGCGTGTCCTGGTCGCCTTCGCGGAACACCCGGACGATGTCCAGCGTGCCGTTCAGCGTCATCTTCTTGGCCAGCGCGCGCTGGCTGGCGCGCTGGATGGTCGGGCCCTCGGCCATCGGGTCCGAGAACGGGAAGCCCAGCTCGATGATGTCGGCGCCGGCGGCCGGCAGGCCCTTGACGATCTCGAGCGCGGTCGCCGCGTCCGGATCCCCGGCCATGACGTAAGCCACGAAAGCGGCGCGGCCCTCGGCCTTCAGCGCCGCGAAGCGACGGTCGATACGGTCTTTGGTCAAGTGTCGCTTACCCTAGATCGTCCGCCCGAGGGCGTCGGCCACGGTGAAGATGTCCTTGTCGCCCCGGCCCGACAGGCAGAGCACGATCACGCCGCCCTCGCCGATTTCCTTGGCCAGCTGCGGGAGCTTGGCCAGGGCGTGGGCGCTTTCCAGGGCCGGAATGATACCCTCGAGCTCGGCGCACAGCTGGAAGGCTTGCAGCGCTTCGTCGTCGGTGCAGGTCAGGTACTGGGCCCGGCCGATGTCGTGCAGGAACGAGTGTTCCGGACCGATGCCCGGATAGTCCAGGCCCGCCGAAATCGAGTGGGCGTCCAGGATCTGGCCGTCCTCGTCCTGCAGCAGATAGGTCTTGTTGCCGTGCAGGACGCCGGGGCGGCCGCCGGTCAGGGACGCGGCGTGCTTGTCGGTCTCCAGGCCGTGGCCCGAGGCCTCGACGCCATAGATCTTGACGCTCTCGTCGCCCAGGAACGGATGGAACATGCCGATGGCGTTCGAACCGCCACCGACGCAGGCGACCACGGCGTCCGGAAGGCGGCCTTCCAGTTCCTGGATCTGGTCGCGGGTCTCGGCGCCAATCACCGCCTGGAAGTCTCGAACCATGGCCGGATAGGGGTGCGGCCCCGCCGCCGTGCCGATCATGTAGTAGGTGTCGTGGACGTTGGTGACCCAGTCCCGCATCGCCTCGTTCATGGCGTCCTTGAGGGTCGCCGCGCCGGAGGTCACCGGTCGCACCTCGGCGCCCAGCAGGTTCATGCGGAAGACGTTGGGCTTCTGCCGGGCGACGTCGACGGCGCCCATATAGACGACGCAGGGCAGGCCGAAGCGCGCGGTGACGGTGGCCGAGGCCACGCCGTGCTGGCCGGCGCCGGTCTCGGCGATGATCCGGGTCTTGCCCATGCGCTGGGCCAGCAGGATCTGGCCCATGCAGTTGTTGATCTTGTGCGCGCCGGTGTGATTCAGCTCTTCGCGCTTGAAGTAGATCTTCGCGCCGCCGAGGTGCTTGGACAGGCGCTCGGCGAAATAGAGCGGCGAGGGGCGGCCCACATAGTGGGTCAGGTAGCCCTTCAGCTCCTTCTGGAAGCTCGGATCGTTCTTGGCCTCGGTGTAGGCCCGGTCCAACTCGAGCACGAGCGGCATCAGGGTCTCGGCCACATAGAGGCCGCCGTAGTCGCCGAAACGGCCCTTGGCGTCGGGGTAAGCCGACCAGTCGTTGGGCTTGGCAGTAGCGTTCAAGATCGTCTTCCGAGCTGCGCTTTTCAGGATTGGGCGCGTTTGACGGCGTCGAGGAACGCCGTGATCAGAGCGGGGTCCTTTAGGCCGGGACCGCGCTCCACGCCAGAGGAAACGTCCACAAGCGGGGCGCCCGAGACCTTGACGGCCTCGGCCACGTTCCACGGATCCAGCCCTCCGGCCAGGAAATGCGGACGAGAAAATCGCCGGCCGGCCAGCAGTCCCCAGTCGAACCGTGCGCCGGTTCCGCCGGGCAGGACCGAACCTTCCATGGGCTTGGCGTCGAACATCAGGTGCTCGACGAGGCCGTCATAGGCCTGGCCCTGGTCGACATCGGCGGGGGACGAGACCGACAGCGCCTTGATGACCCCGACGCCGGCGCGGACGGCGATCTCGCGGACCCGCGAGGGCGTCTCCTTGCCGTGGGCCTGGATCAGGTCGGGCTTCATGGTGGCCATCAGCCGGTCGATGAAGGCGTCGTCGGCGTCGACCGTGACGGCGACGGTCTTAACGCCCCGGCCACGCACGGGCTCGATCAGCCGCGCGGCGGTTTCGGGCGCGATGTTGCGCGGGCTCTTCTCGAAGAAGATGAAACCCAGGAACGCCGCTCCGCCGTCGAAAGCGGTCTTCACCGTCTCGGGCGTCGAGAGGCCGCAGATCTTGGCCATGGTCATCGCGGGGGAGTTACGTGTGGGGCAGCGGGGATGCAAGCCCAGGGATTCTGAAGGGGCGGTGAGGTGGTGCGGTCACTTGCCCCCTCCGCGCTTCGCGCTCCTCCCCCGGAGGAAGAAGGACGCACGCGAACCTTCCGCCCCCTCGGGGGGCGGACGACCTGCGCAGCAGGTCAGGTGGGGGCAAGTGAAAGCATCCCCGCGCTTTTCGGGCGCGAGTTGGTGAAAGGGATCGCGGAGCGCCCGGGCGTCGCCCGGAAGGTGAGTAGTGAGTACCGTTTCGGCGAGGCGGGACGCTCCGCGCGGTCGTTATCCGGTGAGCCTGCGAGGCGCGGGGTCTTAACCCGCTCCCGACCTTAGGCCCCCGACGGGCGGAGGGTTTGGCTCCCCTCCGGAACGCACGGGCGATTTCAGCCCGTGCCTGTCGCGCCGTCGAAGCCTTCGCCGCCAGGGCTTTGTCCCGATGTTTCAGGGAACCCGCATCTGGATCCGTCGCGAAGGCGCCTCTCCGAAAAGAGACCGACGAGCGCTACCCGCTCGACCACCCCTGACAGCCGCCCAAGTCGCCGGCCGGACGTCCCTTTCAAGCCATCAGGTGAGGAAGAGTATGGGGGTGGTTTTGAACGCGGATGATTGGCGCGCTCAACTTTCTTCGAAGCCGTTGATCCGGCGCGGCTTTGTCTCGACAAGAGCGGGGATAGAGCGCCGCCAATCCCCGTGCCGAAGGATTCCCATGGCTCCGATCCAGGTCGATCCCGCCCATGTCCGCGAGTTCGTGGACGCCGACGCCTTCTACGCCTGGCTGGGCGAAAACCACGACAAGGCCCCCGAGCTGTGGATCAAAATCCACAAGGTCGACTCGGGCCTGCCGTCCATCAACGCCAAGCAGGCCATCGATGTGGTGCTGTGCTGGGGCTGGATCGACGCCGTGCGCAAGGGCTTCGACGACAAGAGCTTCCTGCAGCGCTACACGCCGCGCGGCAAGAAGAGCATCTGGAGCCAGATCAATGTCGACAATGTCGCGCGGCTGATCACCGAGGGCCGAATGACGCCGCATGGCCTGCGCGAGGTCGAGGCCGCCAAGGCCGACGGCCGCTGGGACCGGGCCTATGCCAATGGCCAGAACATGAAGATCGAGGGCGAGTTGCTGGCGGCCATCGAGGCCAGCCCGAAGGCCAAGGCCATGCTGCCGACGCTGTCGGCGCAGAACCGCTTCGCCTTCGCGTTCCGGGTGCACAATCTGAAGACGGAAGCGGGGCGCAAGAAGAAGATCGCCGACTTCGTCGCCATGCTGGAGCGCGGCGAGACGATCTATCCGCAGAAATCGAAGGCGTAAGGGCCGGCCGGCGCCGCAAGGGGATGGCGCCGGCCGGAGGGCTTTACGCGCCGGCTTACTGCTGCCGACAGGCGTGAAATAGGTACCGCGAAACGGGGCGCCAGTGGATGTGACGCCCTGTCGCGGAGGTTGTGGTCAAGCTACTCCGCCGCCATCTCGACCGGCTGGTCGTAGGCCGCCATCAGCGCCATGTTCAGAATCTTGGACACCGAGGCCGACAGCGGCGCGATCTGCACCGACTTCGACAGGCCCAGCAGCACCGGGCCGATCACCGTGGCGCCGCCCAGGGACTGGACCAGCTTGGTGGCGATCGAGGCCGAGTGGATGGCCGGCATGATCAGGATGTTGGCGCTGTCGGTCAGGCGCATGAACGGGTAGTTCGCGCGCTTTTCCGGATCGAGGGCCAGCTCCGGCGGCATTTCGCCTTCGTACTCGAAGTCGACGACCATCTCGTCGAGCATGGCCACGGCTTCCCGGACCTTTTCCGAACGCAGGCCCATCGGGTTGCCGAAGGTCGAGTAGCTCATGAAGGCCACGCGGGGCTTGAAACCCAGGCGCTTGACGGCGCGGGCGGCCTCGCAGGCGATCTCGACGATCTCGTCGGCTTCCGGCAGCTCGGTGACGTTGGTGTCGGCCACGAAGATCGTGCGGCCCTTGGCCAGCACCACCGACATGCCCATGATCCGGCCGCCGGGGGCCGGGTCGATGACGCGCAGCACCTCTTCCAGGGCCTGGTCGAAGCTGCGGGTGACGCCGGTGACCATGCCGTCGGCCTCGCCCAGGGTGACCATCGAGGCGGCGAAGCTGTTGCGGTCCTGGTTGATCAGGCGCTGGACGTCGCGCTTCAGGTAACCCTGGCGCTGCAGGCGGTGATAGAGCGCGTCGACATAGTCCGGATTACGGTCGGACAGGCGGGCGTTGATGATCTCCAGGTCCACCACGTCCGGGTCGAGACCGACCAGGCGCATGTTCTCGTGCACCAGGTTCTCACGACCGCACAGGATGGCCCTGCCGTAGCCGCCGGTCTGATAGGCGTAGGCGGCGCGGATGACGCTGGGGTCCTCGCCTTCCGCGAACACGATGCGCTTGGGATTGGCCAGGACCGAGTTCGAGATCTTCTGCAGGAAGCCGGCGGTCGGGTCGAGGCGCTGGGCCAGCGAGGCGCGATAGGCGTCCATGTCGGCGATCGGCTTGCGGGCCACGCCGGTGTCCATGGCCGCCTGGGCGACGAACGGCGGCACGTACCAGATCAGGCGCGGATCGAAGGCCGAGGGGATGATGTAGTTGGGGCCGAACTTCAGCTGGCGGCCGTGATAGGCGGCGGCGACCTCGTCCGGCACGTCCTCGCGGGCCAGCATCGCGAGCGCCTGAGCGCAGGCGATCTTCATCTCGTGGTTCACGCGGCGGGCGCGCACGTCGAGGGCGCCGCGGAAGATGTAGGGGAAGCCCAGGACGTTGTTGACCTGATTGGGATAGTCGCTGCGGCCCGTGCCCATGATCGCGTCCTTGCGGATCGCGTGGACCTCTTCCGGGGTGATCTCCGGATCGGGATTGGCCATGGCGAAGATGACCGGGTTGGGGGCCATCGAGGCGATCATCTCGGGCGTGAAGGCGCCCTTGGCGGAGAGGCCGAGCAGCACGTCGGCGCCGACCACCGCTTCAGCAAGCGTACGCTTGTCGGTCTTGACCGCGTGGGCGCTCTTCCACTGGTTCATGCCCTCGGTGCGGCCCTCGTAGAGCACGCCCTTGCTGTCGACCGCGATGACGTTCTGCGGGTGGACGCCCATGGCCTTGATCAGCTCCAGCGAGGCGATGCCCGCCGCGCCGGGGCCGTTCAGCACGACCTTCACGTCCTCGATCTTCTTGCCGGTGATGTGGCAGGCGTTGATCAGGCCGGCGGCGCAGATGATCGCCGTGCCGTGCTGGTCGTCGTGGAAGACCGGGATGTCGAGCAGGTCCTGCAGCTCGCTCTCGATGCGGAAGCACTCGGGGCTCTTGATGTCCTCGAGATTGATGCCGCCGAAGGTGATCCCGATGTTCTTGACCACCGTAATGATCTCGTCGGGGTCCTTGGAGCTGACCAGGATGTCGATGCTGTCGACGTCGCCGAAGCGCTTGAAGAGGACGGCCTTGCCTTCCATGACCGGCTTCGAAGCCAGCGCGCCGAGATCGCCGAGGCCCAGGATGGCGGTGCCGTTACTGATCACGGCGACCATGTTGCCCTTCGAGGTGTACTCGTAGGCCATGTCCGGATCGGCGGCGATGGCGTGGACGGGAACGGCGACGCCGGGCGAATAGGCCAGCGACAGGTCGCGCTGGGTGGCCATCGGCTTGGTGGGGGTCACCGCCAGCTTGCCCGGCTGCGGATGACGGTGGAAGGCCAAGGCCTCCGCATCGGTGAAGGTCTTACGTTCCGCGTCGCTCATCCGGCGTTTCCATCCTGCTGCGCAAGTCGAGTAGGAGGCGCGCCGAACGATGCGACACGCCCTTATGTGAGGTCACCGTAACGGCGGGCGCCGAGCGTCACAACCGGGTTGGACAGCGAAAATCCCAGCAAACGCTTGTTGGAATTGGCGTTGCGTCAAGTTCGCTGACCTTCGGGAAGGCCGCGCGAGGTTGACCTGGGGCGCCGGTATTGCGATTTGCAATGTCGCTAAGCGTACAGAGGAACCGCCTTGTCCCAGCCCGTGAAGATCGCGATCGCCGGCGCCTATGGCCGCATGGGCCAGGCCGTGGCCAAGGCGCTGGAAGGTCGCGCCGACGCCGCCGTCGTCGCCCGCTTCGATCGTCCGGGCGCGGAAGGCCCCGACCTGGTCCCGCGCGAGGTCGCGCTGGACCAGGCCGAGGCGGTGATCGACTTCACCCTGCCCGAGGCTTCCGTCGCCCTGGCCGAAGAGGCCGCCGCCAATGGCGGCCCGGCGCTGATCATCGGCTCGACCGGCTTTTCGGATGAACAGCTGGCCCGCATCGACGCGGCCGCGACCAAGATCGCCATCGTCCGTTCGGGCAACTACTCGCTGGGCGTCAACATGCTGATGGGCCTGGTACGCCAGGCCGCCGCCGCCCTGCCCGCCGAGGACTGGGACATCGAGGTCTTTGAAGCCCACCACAAGCGCAAGATCGACGCCCCCTCGGGCACGGCCCTGATGCTGGGCGAGGCCGCGGCCGAGGGCCGCAATGTCGGTCTCGGCCAGGTCGCCGACCGGGGCCGCGACGGCGTCACCGGCGCCCGCAAGGAGGGCGCGATCGGCTTCTCGGTCGTGCGCGGCGGCGGGATCATCGGCGAGCACAGCGTGATCTTCGCCGGCGAGTCCGAGAGCCTGACCCTGTCGCACTCGGCCATCGACCGGGGCCTGTTCGCGCGCGGCGCCATCGCCGCCGCCGTCTGGGTCAAGGGCAGGCCGCCGGGCCTCTACGACATGCAGGACGTTCTGGGTTTCTCGAAGTAGGGATCGAAAGCTTAGCCGGGGGGCTTTCTTACGGAACCGAACTTTTAGGACCTGATGACCGAGCCCTCGACAGACACCGCACCCGCCAAAGCGCCCAAGTCCTGGCGCTCGCGCGAGCGGCTGGTCGATCTGGGCCTGGAGGCCCTGTCGCTGTCGATGCTGGCCTTCATCGCCACCGGCCTGGTCGTCTGGTCGGGCCGGCGCGAGATCAGCCGCGAGCTGGCCGAGGCCTGGCTGCGCGACCACGGCATCGAGGCCGCCGTCGAGCTGGAAGACCTCGATTCCACCGGCTTCGCGGGCAAGGTCCGCCTGGGCTCGCGCGACGCCCCCGTCTTCTCCGCCGACCGGCTGGAGGTCGCCTACGATCTGACCACGCCCTGGAACGGCGAGACCTTCGGCATCCAGACCAAGGCCGTGCGCCTGGTCCGCCCGCGCGTCATGGCCAGCATCGACGACAAGGGCCAGGTCCGCTTTGGCGCCCTGCAGCCGCTGATCGACGAGTTCCTGAAGTCGCCGAAGAAGCCGAACGTCCCCGGCCCGGCCGTGCTGGTCGAGGACGCGCGCCTGGACCTCCTCACCCCCGGCGGTCGCGCCCGCCTGACGGGCGACGCCAGCCTGGACGACGGCCAGCTGCTGCGCTTCGACGGCCGCCTGGCCCCGCTGCGCTACGCCGTCTCGAACCTCGTCCTCGACAGCAAGGGCGCCAGCGTCTCGGCCCGCAAGCGCGGCGACCGCCTGGCGATCGAGGTCTCCTTGGCCATCGACAGCCTGGACGCCCAGACCGCCGACCTGACCGACGCCAGCGCCAAGCTGACCGCCGACCTGCCCTATCCGGACCTGGCCAAGCAGACCGCCAGCGGTCCCCTGGAGGCCCGCCTCGACCTGCGCGCCGACAGCGGACGCGTGGGCGACAGCCAGGTCGACGCCCTGGCCGGCGACCTCGCCCTGACCGGCCGCATCGATGGCGGGCTGGAGAGCTTCGCCTTCCTCGGCCGCTCGCGCGGCGCCCTGCGGGGCGCCCGGCTGACGGCCCCGTCGCTGGACGCCCGCGACGCCAGCCTGTCGCTCGACCTGGCCCAGGTCTCGGCCGGTCGCGCCCAGGGCCGCATCAGCGCGCGCGGGGCCGCCAAGGCCGAGCTGCGGGCGCGGGAGGTCATCGCCGCCGGAACCGCCTTGCGCGACATCAACGCGCGCATCGGGTCGCAGAACCTGGGCCTGAAGCTCGACGACCAGGGCGCGGCGATCAGCGGACCGCTCAGCGTCGACGCCACCGCCGGCCGCCTGGCCGCCGGAGCCCTGGCCCTGTCGACCGCGCACCTGAACGCCAAGGGCCGGATCGACCAGGGCGCGGGCGGCCTGGTGCTGGCCCTGGACGGCTCGGCCGGCGGCAAGAGCGGCATTGCGGGTCCCGACGCCGAACGCCTGGCGGCCCTGGTTCCCAATCCGGCCTACGCCAAGTCGTTGTCCCAAGCGCTGCGAACCTTCGACCTGTCGCTGCCGGCGGTCGGCCTGGCCTTCAAGGACGGCCGCGCCCGCGTGACCCTGTCGCGCGAAGCCCGCCTGGCCGCGCCCAACGGCGTCGTCCTGACCGCCGGCGCGCCGAAGGGCCTGCTGCTGGACGCCGGATCGAACGGCGCGCGCGGCGCCCTGCAAGCGTCCCTGTCCGGTGGCGGCCTGCCGGTCATCAAGGCCACGGCGGCCGACTGGCGGATGGCCGGCGGCGTCCTCACCTCGCCGCTGTCGATCGCCACCGAAGGCTTCGACCTGCCGCCGCTGAAGGGCGTCTCCGGCGCCATCGACGGCCAGGCGCGTATCGCCGGCGGCCGCTTCACCCTGACCACCGCCCAGTGCGTCCCTGTCGCGGCCAAGGCCTATGAACTGGGCGAGAGCCCGGTCACCGACGTCAAGGCCAAGCTCTGCCCGGCCAAGGCCCCGCTGATCACCGCCGGCGCCGACGGCTGGAGCGCCGCCCTGCGCTTCGACGAGGGCGAAGGCGACGTGGCCGTGGCCCAGGCCAGGCTGCAGAACGTCAAGGGCGAGGCGACCTTCGGCGGCGTCCATGGCTTCGAGCGCTCGGCCGTGCGGGTCGACGCCGCCGCCGTCACGGACGCCGCGCCGGAGCGGCGCTTCAACAGCATTCTCGCGAAGGGGGGCCTGGCGCTCGCCAGCGGCCTCTGGACCGGAACCTTCCAGGCGACGACGCCGGTCGGGGCGCCGCTGGGAGAAATCCGCCTGCGGCACGTGGTGGCCACAGGCAAGGGCCAGGCCGATATCGACGCCTCGAAACTGACCTTCGCGCCTGGCGGCCTGCAACCGTCCGAGCTGTCGCCGATGGCCGCCTTCGCCCGCAAGGCCAAGGGCGCGGCCAATTTCACCGGCGTCTTCGCCTGGGACGCTAAAGGCGCGACCAGCCGGGGCCGCCTCGTCGCGGACAAGATCGACTTCACCAGCCCGATCGGCTTCGTCGCCACCCTGGACGGCGCGGTCGAGTTCGACAGCCTCGCCCCCCTGACCACCAAGCCGGGCCAGACCCTGAAGGTGGTCAAGGTCGACTCGCTGGTGCCCCTGACCTCGATCGAATCGGTGTTCCAGCTGGGCGCCGAGGCGGTGCACGTCGAGAAAACCACCTTCGACGCCGCCAAGGGCCGCATCACTATCGAGCCGATCGACGTGCCGCTCGCCCTGGACAAGCCGATGAGCGGGGTGATCGTCATCGAGCACCTGGACCTGGGCGAGGTGACCGCCGCCTCGTCGCTGAACGAGCGGGTCAAGATCGAGGCGATCGTCGATGGCCGCCTGCCCTTCACCTACGGCCCCGAGGGCCTGCGCTTCCACGACGGCAAGATCCGTGCGATCCAGCCGGGCCGCATCGAGCTGTCGCGCGCGGCCCTGACCGACGTCGCCGCCAGCCCGGCCGACGCCCCCGGCGCGCCGCCGCCCCCGACGGGTGGACAGGTCAACGCCATCCAGGACTTCGCCTACCAGGCCATGGAGAACCTGGCCTTCGTCGAGCTTGAAGCCGGGGTGAACAGCACCGACAACGGGCGCCTGGGGATCCTTTTCCACGTGAAGGGCGAGCACGATCCCAAGGTCGCCGAAAAGGCCAAGGTCGGGATCCTCGACCTGCTGCGCGGCCGGGCCTTCAACCAGCGCATCGCCCTCCCGGCCAAGACCCCGGTGGACCTGACCCTCGACACGTCGCTGAACTTCGACGAGCTTCTGGCGGCATGGCGCCGCTCGTTCGCCGCCGAGGAAAAGTAAGCGACCCCGCCCCGTTCAGGTCCGGTTCAACCGCGACCGGCCAAGAGAGCGTGGCAGCCGAAAGTGTGAGCGGTTTCGGCGCCCGCCACGCTCTGAGTATACTTTCGGAGCCTGTTCATCCGTTTCTCCGAAACGGACAGGCTCCGCTGACGAACTGGAGACCAGACGCATGAACAAGCGCGCCCTCTTGATGGCCCTGATCGCGACGGGAGCGCTCGGCGCGGCCGCCTGCACGCCCACCGTCCGCGTGAAGGTCGACCCGATCAACATCTACGCAAAGCTGGACGCCACCGTGCGCCTGCAGCTGGACAAGGAAGTCCAGTCGCTGATCCAGCAGAACCCCAACCTCTTCTAAGGAAAGGAACCGACATGATCCGCAAAACGATGACGGTTCTGGCGCTGGGCCTGGCGATGACCGCCGCCGGCGCCAACCTGGCGATGGCCCAATCGACCGCCGCGAAAGCCGCCGTGGACGCCGGCAAGGCCGCCGGCACGGTCGGCGAGCAGGCCGACGGCTACCTGGCCATCGTGTCGGGTGGCGACGCCGCCCTGCGCGCCTCGGTCGCCGAGATCAACACCGGCCGCGCCGCCGCCTACAAGGACATCGCCGCCAAGACCGGCGTGACCGCCGAGGCCGCCGGCCAGGCCACCGCCAAGCAGCTCTACAGCCGCCTGGCCCCCGGCCAGTTCTGGAAGCCGCTGGAAGGCGGCTGGGTGAAGAAGTAAGCGAGGTCAAATAGCCTGCAACTCGCATGCGAGGCCGCGCCGTCGCGTTCGAGTTGCAGGTAGCGCATTCTGTGTGAGAGGTTCCGACTTCCAACCTCGAGCATACGAATGCTTAGCAACTCCGAACTGGTTCTAGCCCACATTCGTGATTTTCCTGGGCGAAACGATGATGAGATCGCAAAAGCTCTCGGCATCTCGCCGCGCCAAACAGTGAATCAGATCTGCCGAGGCCTTGAGCAAAGGGGGCATATCCGGCGAAGGATCGGCCCGCGAGGAAAGATCGCGAACTATCCAACTGCGGCGACTACAGAACATGTTGGCCGGCCGCCTTCGCCCCGCGCGGCTTCTCCCGCCTCCCCGCGAAAAGAAAACGAGTTGCTCGCCCTACAGGAACTGGGACCCGATCAGCTAACACTCGCGCGCATTGTCGTTCGCCACTGCCTAGTGCCAGCGCCTCAAACGGTCGCCGCGTTTGGTGGAGCCGTTTTTCCTGCTATCCGCGATCAACAACAACGCCTCACCGTAGGAGAACTCGGCGGGCGTCAAATTCTTCTCGACGACAATGTGACACCGCGTTGGGCGCTGCTCTGGGCGCACGGCTTCACCGCCACCCATCATCTGTCTGGCTGGACCTTCGCGCACGTATGGGGAGCGCCAAAAGACCCCGACGTCTACACCCACCTCGCGAACCTATGCATGTTGCCGGAATTCTTTGGCAGCCTGACCGACAAGCAGGGGCCTCTTTGCGCCTATCTCCGATATCATGCCTGGAATCGCTACGGCTGGCGTTACGGCGAGACAGAGATCGAAAAGCCGGCGGGTTATGACACGCTTGAATGGCGGTATTTGCCGGTAATCGAGAATCCTGTCGGCTTCGTACGAAGCCGATTGAGTGAACTGGACAATCAGCGTGTCCAAATTCTACGGAACCTCATGTGATCGCTCAGAACACGATTTTTCTGCCACCCAAGGCTCATCAACTTGGCGCCACCGGATCCCAGGTAGCTCGATGAATAGACCTACGTCGGACGCCATGCAGATGTGGAAGGCTGATCAAGAACGCACCCGCAAAGTCGCGGCCTTACAGCGTCTAATCGACGAAGCTGAAGACAGCCGCGTAGGCCGCAGCTCCATGAGTGACCTTTTGATTGAAGCACGTCACAGGACAGGCGGAAAATAGGCCTTCCTTTCCCGTCGTCCCGCGCTTCATGCGCGGGACCTCAAGTGAAGTGCGGACCAAGCTCTCACGTGAAAGCTGAACCATGGGTCCCGCGCATGAAGCGCGGGATGACGGCAGCAGTTTGCGCGCCTAAACACACCCCATGTCCGCGTCCCGCCCCCATCTCCTGCCTTACGCGGCCCTGTTCGGGGCCATCGTCACGCTGTGCGTCGGCACCTCGTTCGCCAAGACGCTGTTCCCGCTGGTCGGGGCCCAGGGGGTCAGCGCCTATCGGGTGGGGTTCTCGGCCCTGATCCTGCTGGCCGTCTGGCGGCCGTGGAAGCATCCGCTGTCGCGCGCCGACCTGACCAAGGTGGTGATGTACGGGGCGGTGATGGGGTTGATGAACCTCTGCTTCTACATGGCGATCCGGACCATTCCGCTGGGCCTGGCCATCGCCATCGAGTTCGTTGGCCCGCTGGCCGTCGCCGTGGCCAGTTCGCGCAAGCTGATCCACTTCGTCTGGATCGGCCTGGCGGTGCTGGGCCTGGGGCTGCTGCTGCCGATCGATCCAGCGGCCACGCGGCTGGATCCGGTCGGCGTCGGCTTCGCCTGCGTCGCGGCGGTGATGTGGGCGCTCTACATCATCCTGGGCAAGCGGGTCGGGCACCTGCACGCCGGGCGCTCGGTGGCGCTTGGCATGAGCACGGCGGCCCTGATCGTGGCCCCCATCGGCATCGCCTCGGCGGGCGCGGCGCTGTTCGACCCGAAGCTGATCGCGCTGGGCCTGGTGGTGGCGGTGCTGTCCAGCGCCATCCCCTATTCGCTGGAGATGATCGCCCTGCGCGGCATCCCCAAGCGCAGCTTCGGCGTCATGCTGAGTGTCGAGCCGGCGGTCGGGGCCCTGGCGGGCCTCGTCATCCTGCACGAGCAGCTGGTCCTGACCCAATGGCTGGCCATCGCCGCCATCGTGGCCGCGTCGGTGGGGACGATCCTGACGACGCCGCCCGAGGCGGTGTCGGAAGACGTGCCTTAGGCGGCTGTCCCGCCGCGCGCCACAAACCAGCCGTTGCGGAAGGCCTGGTCGGCCTTGCCATAGAGGAACGGCGAGCCGTCCGGCTGGGTGAAGGTCCCGCCGGCCGCGACCAGCACCGCGTGGGCGGCGGCCGTGTCCCACTCCGAGGTCGGACCGTGGCGCGGATAGATGTCGGCCGAGCCCTCGGCGATGCGGCACATCTTGATCGAGCTATCCATCGGCGCGCGCAGGTCGAAGCCGTATTCGGCGGCCAGTTCGGCGGCCTTTTCCTCGCGCATGGTGTGGCTGACCAGGCCCAGGGCGTGACCGGTCGGCCAGGGGCGGATGCTCACCGGCGCATCAACGCCGGTCGAGGTGGTGCGCTTCATCGTTCCGGCGGCCGTGGTGAACCACACCTCGCCGGTGGCCGGAGCGCAGACAGCGCCAGCGACGGGAACGCCGTCCTCGATCAGGCCGATATTGACCGTGAAGTTGGGATCGCCGCGCACGAAGGCCTTGGTGCCGTCCACCGGATCGACCAGGAAGAAGCGCGGGCCGATGGCCTCGGGCGTACCGAACTCGCTGGCGTGCTCCTCGGAGATCACCGGCACGTCCGGATAGAGCTGCGCCAGGCGCTCCAGGATCAGCCGCTCGCCGGCGCGGTCGGCCTCGGTGACGGGGCTTTCGTCGGCCTTCTGGGCGACGGCCAGCTCGGTCTTCCAGAACGGCAGGATGACCACCGCGGCTTCCTCGGTGATCTTGGCCAGGGTCGGGCCCCAGTCCGCGAGATTTTCGCTGCTCATTCCTGTCCCCGCGGGTCGTCGCCGACGAAGACCAGGCGCACGCGGTTGGCGTCGATGGTCTGCTTGCCGGCCTCTTCGAAATTGACGGTGATGCGATGTCCGATGACGGACTGAACCTGTCCCAGGCCCCAATCGGGCTGGGTGGGATGGCGCACGAGCACGCCCGGCTCTAGAAACGGATCGATCACGGGCATCCCTGTAGTGCGCCCGGCCCAGTTTGCCAAAGCCTCAAATCACGCCAAAGTTCGCGCCATGACCGACTCCGTCTCCGAGACTCCCGCCGCGTCGCCCGAAACGGACGTCCAAGGCCCCGACTTCGCCGCCATGCTGGCCGCGCGCCTGTGTCACGACTTCATCAGTCCGGCCAGCGCCATCGTCTCGGGGCTGGACCTGCTGGACGATCCGGCCGCCCAGGACATGCGCGAGGACGCCATGGGCCTGATCGCCTCGTCGGCGCGCAAGCTGGCGGACCTGCTGCAGTTCACCCGCGTGGCGTTCGGCGCCTCGGCCTCGGCCGAGAACTTCGACTCCCGCGAGCTGGAGAAGCTGGCCCAGGGCGTCTTCGCCCACGTGCGGCCGAGCCTGGACTGGCAGATCGAGTCGCAGGCGATGAACAAGCCCTCGTCGCGCGCCGTCCTCAACATCGCCCAGATCGCCGCCAGCGCCCTGCCGGCCGGCGGCGTGGCCACGGTCAAGGGCGTCAACGCCGACGGCCGCTTCTCGATCATCGCCGAATCGGTCGGCCCCCGCGCGCGCCTGCGTCCGGAGGTCCTGTCGGGCCTGAAGGGCGAGCCCCTGGCCGAGGGCCTGGGCGGTCCGTGGGTGCAGGCGGCCTATCTGCACGCCCTGGTCCGCGCGGCCGGCGGCCAGATCGCCGTCGAAGTCGGCGAAGAGCGCGCCTCGATCGCGGCCTGGGTGCCCGCATAGGTCCCCGCATAAGGCGCCCATTGGCGTAAAAGTCGCACTTTACGCAGCCCGTTCCGGGTTTCGGCAAACCGGTCCTTAACCAGACGGCCCCATGCTGGCGGTCTGGAGTGGAGCATGCCGTGAAGACCTGTCTTGTGGTCGACGACAGCCGGGTGATCCGCAAGGTCGCCCGCCGGGTCCTGGAGGACATCGGCTTCGAGATCGCCGAGGCCGCCGATGGCATGGAGGCCTTGGCGTGGTGCCGCGCGGCCATGCCCGACGCCATCCTGCTCGACTGGAACATGCCGGTGATGAACGGCATCGACTTCCTGCGCCAGCTGCGGGCCGAGCCCGGCGGCAATGCGCCCAAGGTCGTGTTCTGCACGGTCGAGAACAGCGTCGACCACATCCGCACGGCCCTGGAGGCCGGGGCGGACGAGTACATCATGAAGCCGTTCGACGGCGACATCATCGAGGCGAAGTTCGCCGAGGCGGGCCTGCTGTGAGCCCCGAGGACATGGACCTGCTGGCGGCCCTGGGCCGCGCCCGCGCCGGCGTGCGGGTCGAGACCGAGAAAGCCTATCTGGTCGAGAGCCGCCTTTCGCCGCTGGCGCGGCGCGAAGGCTACGACTCGATCGACGCCATGATCGCGGCCCTGCGCGCCAACCGCGAGGATCGCCTGATCTGGGCCGTGGTCGAGGCCCTGTGCCGGGGCGAAACCACCTTCTTCCGCGGCCGCGAGACCTTCGCCGCCCTGCGCGACGAGGTGCTGCCGGCCCTGTCGCAACGCCGCCGCGAAGCGCCGATCCGGGTCTGGAGCGCCGCCTGCGCGACCGGGCAGGAAGTCTATTCGCTGGCCATCGCCGGCGCCGAATCCACCAAGCTGGCCACCGGCACGCGGTTCGAGTTCTTCGGCTCGGATCTTTCCGAACGCGCCCTGGAGAAGGCCCAGGCCGGGCTCTACACCCAGTTCGAGGTCCAACGCGGCCTGCCGATCCGGATGCTGATCAAGTATTTCGAGAGCCAGGACGACACCTGGGCCATCTCGCCGCGCATCCGCCAGATGGTGCGCTGGAAGCGGATCAACCTGCTGGCCGACCTGTCGGTCATGGGTCGCTTCGATGTGATCCTGCTGCGCAACGTGCTGAACGGCATGGACGCCTCGCTACGGGACAAGGTGGTGCTGGCCCTGGCCAACCTGCTGCCGCCCGACGGCGTGCTGGTGCTGGATCCAGAGGACGACGTCTCGCAGTTCGAGGACATCCTGGCCGCCGCGCCGGGCGGCAACGGCATCTACCTGCGCGATCCGTCGGTTCGCGCCGAAGCCGCCGCGGCATAGGCCTTGGCGGGCGCGCGGGTCACCGCCGCCCCGCCGACGAGGCCCCCGACAGCCTCACCCAGCTTCGTCATCGCGCTGACCGGCGCCGGCGTCACCGCCGCGAAGGCCGGGGCGAGCTTGCGGAACAGGATCGGCGAGGCCTCGGGCCCGACGATGGCCTGGTGCAGGTCCATCAGGTCCACCACCTCGCGCGCCGCCTTGCGCCATTCCACCGGCGGGGCGACGCCGTGCGGGGCAGGGGCGCGGCAATCGGAGAAGTCCGGGCGCAGGCCGCAGCCGGCCTCGATCGCGGTCTCGATCTGTCGGGCATAGGCCTGGTCGCGCGACATGCGGTCGACATCGACCACCAGGTCGGCTTCGGGCAAGGCCTTCAGGTACGAGCGCAGCCATACCGCCAGGAAGGCCTGGAACGAGACCTGGGCCGGCGCGCGCTTCAGGCGGCGACGAACGGCGGCGAGGCGCTGGTCCAGGCTTCCACCGCCCTCGAAATCATGGCCGAGGATCGTCCGCGAAATGTCGGCGCAGCCGGCCATCTCGGACAGCAGCACATAGTGGCATAGCTCGAAATAGGTCGGCCGCGGCCGCTTGCGCAGCGAATAGAACGACAGCCATTGCTGGATGGGATCGCGCACCAGCATGACATGGAAGCCGCCGAACCGGCGCTTCAGCCAGCCGGCGCGGCCCAGGGTGCGGCAGCAGGCGAAGATCGGAACCTCGCCCCGGACCCGCGCGGCCCCGACCAGGCCGTCGAGATAGGTCTGCTGGGCCAGATCGCTGGCCTCGGGCTCGATCCAGAAACGGTCCAGGGCGAAGCTGGCGTCGAAGCCGCGCAGGCCGCCGGCCGGGTCGAGCACCACCTCGAACTCCTGCAGGTAGGGCGTGGCCCCGCCGGGGTGGCGCAGGCCGCTGTTGTCAGGGGTCTCGGCGAGAATCGTGTCGGGCCTCAGGCGCGCCAGCTGCTCGTGCCAGGGCTCGTAATAGGCGCGCACGCCGGCCAGGGCCCGGAAGCGGCTCCAGACATAGGTGCTAGAGCAGCGCCAGCCGCTATGGACGAAGACGGTTTTGTTTTCGGATGACGGCAAGCGCCGGAAGCCCCTCGATGACGAGCTTCAAGCTGACCCATGAGGTTTGCAGTCCGATATCGGCCGGACCCCTCAAGGTTGCATCGTCGCAATACTGTGACGCGGGTCGCAAGAGAAAGCCCGCCGGCGGAACCGGCGGGCTTTCGGATCGAGCGATCGGATGGCCGCTTACTTGACGTCCTTGGCCGTCTCGCTGACGGCCTTGCCGGCCGACGAGACGTCCTTGCCCGCGCCTTCGACGGTGTTGCAGGCCGCGACCGACAGGGACGCGAGGGCGACGGCGATAATCACGAGTTTACGCATGGTCTTCTCCGCTGTTCGCCCCGGGTGTTGGGGAGGAGGGGCGTGTGAATTGCTTGCCCCCAGGAAACGTCAGCGGCTCAGCTAGGTTCCGGGCGTGATGGCCTGTGGCGTCGGGAAGACGAGACGAACGGTCAGGCCGCGCGGTTCCTGGCTCTCGAAGGTGACCTTGCCGCGCAGCTGGCGGGCGAAGGCGGTCATCAGGGTGCGGCCGACCCCGCCGCCCAGGCTCTCGGGCGCGCCGGGGCCGTCGTCGCTGATCGACAGCTCGGCCTCCTCGCCCCGCACGTGGAAACCGACGCTCAGCGTCCCGCCGCCCGGGCCGAAGGCGTGCTTCTGGGCATTGGTGATGGCCTCGACCGCGAACAGGGCGATGGGCGCCAGGCGGTCGGGGTCGATGACCAGCGGATCGGCGTGGACCTCGGTGCGCACCAGCGGCGAGGTCGTCATGTCGTTGGCCAACAGCTGGGCGGTCAGCTCCTCCAGGAACGGTCGCAGGTCGACGCGCTTGAGGTCCGGTCCCTGGTAGAGCGCGCGGTAGATCTGGGCGAGCGCCGTGATCCGCTGGCGCGTGTCGTTCATTGCCGCCTTGGCCGCCGGGTCGCTCAGCGCCCGCTGCTGCATGTTCAGCAACGAGGTGATGATCTGCAGGTTGTTCTTCACCCGATGATGGATCTCGCGCATCAGCGCGTCCTTCTCCGCCAGGCTGTCCATCAGCGAGGCGTCGCGGGCGACGATGCCGCCGGCCATGGCGTCGAGGGTGGCGGCCAGGTCGCGGATTTCGGGCGGCGCGCGCTCGGCTTGGAGCGGACGGACGGTGAAACGGCCCCGGGCATAGATGGCCGCGACGCGCTGCAGGTAGATGATCCAGCGGATGATCCCCTGCTCGGCCGCGAACCAGACGGCCCCCAGGCCCAGCGTGAAGGCCAGAAGCGGCATCAGCAGGCGCGAGATCGGATTGATCCAGGCCCAGGACAGCAGCCCGGGATCCGGGGCCGAGAGAAGGACGAAGACGTCGTCGTCCACCAGCGGCGCGGCCGAATAGTTGCGGGCGCGGCCGGCGGTGTCCCGGCTGTTCCAGAGGGCCGAGCCGTTCTTGATCGCCCGCCCGCGCCAGCCGTTCGGCGGGGCGCCGAAGGCCTTGGGATCGGTCGCGGCGAACACCCGGCCATGCGAATCGGCCAGGGCGACCTCGGCCCCGTCGGGCATGAAGCGGCTAGTGGTGCTGACCTTCAGGTCCGCCAGGGTGAGGACGGCGGCCATCGCGCCTTCGAAATTCTCGGGCGTTCCCGCGCGGACGGCGGCCAGCACCGCCGGCTCGTTGGCATAGACCGCGCCGGGATCGGCGGCGACGACCATGGTCGCCCCGGTCTTCAACGACTGGAACCAGGGCCGCGCCCCGCGCTGGGTGTCGTAGGGCGTGGTGGCGGCGGCGCAGGACACCCGGCCGTGCGTATCGAAGCGGATAAGGTTGGCGTAGCCGGGCAGCCGGGCGCGGACGTCGGCCAGGCGCTGGGCGCACTCAAGCCCCACCGAGCCCGGCCCCAGGGTCTGGAGCAGGGCGGCGGCCGACATGATGCGCGACCGGGCGATCTCGGCGCTGCGGCCCGCCGCCAGCTCCAGGGTCTGGCGGCGCGAGTCGGCCTCCGCCCGAAAGGCGAAGATCGACTGCATGCCGCCGAGAATGAGCACGGGCAGCAGGGCCACGAACAGAGCTATGGCCAGGCGGACGCGGATCGAGGTTACGGCCTGCGTGGCGCGGCCGGCGAGGATGTTCACCGCTGGGAGCTCAGCCGCTCCGCGTCGGCCAGGATCGCGTGCATGGCGTCACCCGCCGAGCCGCCGTCCCGATCATAGGCGCCCGCCTCCAGAATGGCCTGCAGCGCCCGACGGGCGCGGCTGACGCGGCTCTTCACCGTACCGACGGCGCAGCCGCAGATATCGGCCGCCTCCTCGTAGGCGAAGCCGCCCGCGCCGACCAGGATCAGGGCTTCGCGCTGTTCGGGCGGCAGCATGCCCAGACCTAGGCGCAGCTCGTCCAGAGCCACCGGGGCCTCGGGATCATCGACCGCCACCAGGGTCCGCTCGGCGGCTTCCTGATCCAGCTGGCTCTGGCGCCAGCTGCGGCGCTTCTCGGAATAGAACTGGTTGCGCAGGATCATGAAGGTCCAGGCCTTCATGTTGGTGCCCAGCTGGAAGGAGGCGCGCGCGTCCCAGGCCTTCATCATGGCGTCCTGCGCCAAGTCGTCGGCCGCGGTGGGATCGCCGGTCAGGGTCCGGGCGAAGGCGCGCAGGTGCGGGATGAGCGTGACCAGCTCGCGCTTGAACACATTGTCCCGCACGGGGTCGGGCGGCGAGCGACCGACTTGTTCCTCGCTCATACTCAGCGACCTCCCGCTGGAGGCTCGGCTTTTCGGAGGATGTCGAGGAATTCGTCCGGCACGGGCTCGTTGACGACCTCGTCGAACATCTGACGCAGTTTCACGCCGATGGCCTGCTGACGCAGTCGGGCTTCATCCAGCGCCGCGGCGCTCTTGCGTTTGTCTTCCATGGGTACGTGTTCGATCATGTCCTCGACACCGAACTGCATATGCATCGGCGTCCGCCCCCTTTGGCCGAATGTCTCTCCGCCAGACGACAACGTGGTTTTCCGTACCGGGTTCCATAAGCTTGGGCGTAGGATGTCAAAATTCCGTCGTTCACGGAACCGCTCAGTTGAGGGAACGTTATCGACCTTCGACGGAACGGCGTAGCTTCGCCGTGCGTTGGTTAGTTTTCGAAGACACCGCATCGGGAGGGGTCATGAGTCTTCTTGCTCGGCTGGCGCCGCATCTGCCTTACATCCGCCGCTACGCCCGCGCCCTGACTGGCGACCAGTCGACGGGCGATCATTATGTGCGCGTGGCCCTGGAAGCCTTGGCCGCCGGCGAGCGCTCGCTGGACGGCGACCTGTCGCCCCGCGTGGCGCTGTATCGGGTGTTCCACGCCATCTGGCTCAGCTCCGGCGCCCAGCTGGAAGCGCGTCGCGACGAGGGCCTCACGGCAGGCGACGACGCCGCCGGCCGCCTGATGCGCATCGCGCCCCGCTCGCGCCAGGCTTTCCTGCTCACCGCGCTGGAGGGCTTCACCCCGTCCGAGGCGGCCCAGATCCTGGACTGCGACTTCGGCGAGGTTGAACGCCTGATCGCCGACGCCCAGGCCGAGATCGACGCCGAACTGGCCACCGACGTCCTGATCATCGAGGACGAGCCGGTCATCGCCGCGGACATCGAGGCCCTGGTCCGCGAACTGGGCCACGACGTCACCGACATCGCCGCCACGCGCGGCGAGGCCATTGAGGCCGTCAGCCGCCGCACGCCGGGCCTTGTGCTCGCCGACATCCAGCTGGCCGATGGCAGCTCGGGCATCGACGCGGTCAAGGACATCCTGGGCCGGATGGACGTGCCGGTGATCTTCATCACCGCCTTCCCCGAGCGCCTGCTGACCGGCGAGCGCCCGGAACCGACCTTCCTGATCACCAAGCCCTTCCAGCCGGAAACGGTGAAGGCGGCGATCGGCCAGGCGCTGTTCTTCCACCCGCGCCGGACCCGCACCAAGGCGGCGTAGGACGCGGTCTCCCGAAATATCCCACCCCACGAGACGGCCTTCCGAAAGGGAGGCCGTTTTTGTTTGGGGGATTCCTTCTCCCCTTGCGGCAGACGGTGGTCCGGAGGACCGGATGAGGGGTCGCGCAAACAGAAACGCCGCGACAGCGGACAGGCTGTCGCGGCGGTATCGTTCTTCAACCCCTCACCCGACCACCTCCGGTGGCCACCCCCTCCCACAAGGAGAGAGGGATGAGGGAGATCCCTAAGGCGTCTGGCGGGCCGGGGTCTGTTGCGTGTCGTAGCGCTGGGCCTCGGCGGGCGTCTTGGCGCCGTTGTTGACCTCCACCGAGGCCAGGTCGTTGGCCCTGAAGGTCCAGGCGCCGAACAGGGCCATGGCGGCCAGGACGGTCGAGATGATCAGAACCCAGAAGACGTGACGGCCCCAGCGGCCCTGTCGGGCGCGGGTGGCGTTGAGACGCGGACCATGGCTGGTCGGCGCGGTGTGATGAATGTCGGCGGGCATGATGTCCTACCTCCTCCAGATTTCGGCGGCGTCCGCCCTGTCCCGGTCGTTGAACGCCTGCACCATCCCGGCGGAGGCGGCGACCGCGACGATCACGGCGATGGCCATGATCCGTGAACGCGCCCGTTGCTGACGCCGCGAGGGCGCCGAAGTGAAAACCGTACCGCCATGCTCGGCTTGATAAGTCCGGATCACGACGCTGCTCCCCTGCCCCGGCGACCCTCTAGCCGCCTTGATTTTCAACGCCTCGGGAGCACAGCCGTTCCCTGCGGGGAGGGGCGCCGACCTCGGAAACATCGCGCGCAAAAAAAATCGCGCGGGGCGGGAACCCATCGCGCGGCTTGTCGTTTTCTCATTGCGAAGGCGGCGACGCCCCCCCGACTTGAGGCTGGCGATAGCCAGCCTGCCGCCTTCGCACCCCCCTTTGTTGATGCGAACTTTGGCGGACCGGGACATCCGGCCCGCCTCTCCTTCGTTTGCGCTATTTGGTCTCGACGTCGAACAGGACGTCGGCCCGGCGGCGCAGCGGCGCGGCGGCGCCCGAGGCCGCCACGGCGCCGGCGTCGCCGACGGCAGCCTGGTCGATCTCGACCTTGCCGAAGCCGACCTTGGCCAGAGCGGCGCTGACGCTCTCGGCGCGACGCTTGGACAGCGCCAGATTGGCCTCCGAGGTCCCGACGGCGTCGGCCAGGCCGACGACGCGCACGGACTTCACCACGCAGCCCTTGGCCTGGGTCTGGGCGGCGGCGAGGATCATCTTCGCCTCCTTGGTCAGGTCGGCGCTGTCCTGCTCGAAATAGACCGATGACTGGAAGTCGGCGCAGGAGAGCGGCGCGGCGGCCACCGGCTTGCTGACCTTGCGCCAGGGGCCTTGCGTCTCCGCGCAGCCCGCCAGGGCCAGGACGGCGCCGCCCAGGGCGATGAGCTTCGTCGTGGTCTTCATCCAAACCCTCCTTCTGACACAACAAAGGCGACCGGCCAGGCCGATCGCCTTTGCAGGGGCGTCGTCGCCTAGTCCGGCATTAGTAGCGCGGGGCGCCGTCTTCCCAATAGTAGCGACCGCTGCGGGAGTCGTAATAGTAGTAACGGCCCGCGCGCTCGTCATAGTACTGGCGCCGATTGACCGCCGTCGAGCCGCAACCGCCATCCTCGCGGCAGCCCTTGATGGCGCCGGCGGTGCCGCCGATGGCCGCGCCGATGGCCGCGCCCGTACCGGCGCTGCCACTGCCTACATTGTTGCCGATCACCGCGCCCGCGATGGCGCCGATGGCCGCGCCGCCGGCGGCGTTGCGTTCGACATTGCCGGTCGAGGTGCACGCGGTGGCGAGCACACCCACGCCCATCAGGGCGATCATGGTCATCTTCATCTTGGCTCTCCGTTCCGAGCTTCCTGTCCCCTGCTCTGCAAACGGTCGCGCGAAGGGGCGGTTCCGTTTCGCAAGCGGAACCATAAGCCATGGGCGGCCGTTGCCTGGGCGAGTTTTCGCCATACGGGGACGCGGGTGAAGCGCATCGACATCATCGCCAACATCGCCTCGGGGTCGGTCGGCCCGGACGCCCCGGCTATCGCCGAGCGCCTGCTGGCCGAGCACGGCGTCTCGGGCGTCGTCCACGCGCCGCAGCCGGGAGAGCTGGGCGACTGCCTGCGCGCGGTGATCGACGGCGCGCCCGACGCGGTGCTGGTGCTGGCCGGCGACGGCACGGCGCGCGCCGCCGCCGAGCTGGCCGGACCCGACGGTCCGCTGATCGCACCGCTCCCGGGCGGGACCATGAACATGTTGCCCCGCGCGCTCTATGGCGACCGCGACTGGCAGGCGGCCATGCAGGCCTGCCTCGAAAGCGGCGAGGCCAGGACGATCTCGGGCGGCGAGGTCGGCGGACGATTGTTCTTCGTCGCCGCCATCCTGGGCAGCCCGGCCCTGTGGGCCACGGCGCGGGAAGCTGCTCGTGAGGGCCGCTTCGCCATCGCCGCCGCCCGCGCCCGCCGCGCGTTCCGCACCGCCTTCTCGGGCCGGCTGCGCTTCACTCTGGATGGCCGGCCGAAGGTGAAGGCCGAGGCCCTGACCCTGATGTGCCCGCTGGTCTCCACCGCCCTCGACGCCGAGGAGCGGGCCCTGGAGGCCGCAGCCCTCGACCCGTCCAGCGCCCTGGACGTCTTCCGCCTGGGCTTCAACGCCGCGCGGGGGCAGTGGCGCGAGGATCCGTCCGTCAGCGTCGGCCGCTGCCGCATCGGCCGCGTCTGGGCCAACGGCCGCATTCCGGCGATCCTGGACGGCGAGCCGGCCCGGTTCGACCCGGACGTGACTATCCGCTTCCGGCCCAAGGCGTTCCGCGCCCTGGTTCCTCCGCCGGAGGAGGCGCCCCCCGCATGAGGCTGGTTCAGCTCTCCGACATCCACTTCGGCGGCGAGAACAAGGAGGCCGTCGAGGCCACGTGCGCCTGGATCGTGGAGAACACGCCGGACCTGGTCGTCGTCGCAGGCGACCTGACGCTGGACGGCAAGGTCCCCGAATTCGACGCCGCCGCCGCTTGGCTGGCGCGCCTGCCGGACCCGATGGTCGTCGTCCCCGGCAATCACGACACGCCCTTCGTCGGACCGGCCGAGCTGTGGGAGCGATTCACCCGCGCGTGGCGGCGGTTCAAGGACCGGTTCGGCGACGAGGACGGCGCGGCCTGGCGCGGACCGGGGATCACCGTCGCCTCGCTGAACAGCGCCCGCGCTGCTCAGATCCGCTGGAACTGGTCGAAGGGCGCGGTGTCGCGCGGCCAGGTCCGCCGCGTCGTCGCCGAACTGAAGGCCGCCCCGGCCGGCGACCTGAGGATCGTGGTCTGCCACCATCCGCTGATGGAGATCCTGGGCGGGCCGATGACGGCCAAGGTCCACGGCGGGGTCGATGCGGCCAACCGCTTCGTGCGGGCGGGCGCCGACGTGATCCTGTCCGGCCACATCCACCTGCCGTTCGTCACCGCCATCCCGTTCGGCGACGGCAAGACCCAGGCGGTCGGCTCGGGCACGCTCTCGCACCGTGAGCGGGGCGCGGCGCCGGGCTTCAATGTGATCGAGGTCGAACCCGGCTGCGTGCGGGTGAAGGCCCTGGCCTATCAGAACGGCCGCTTCGACGTCTGGCGCACCTGGGCCTTCGACCGGCGAAGCTGAAACGAAAACGGCGCGACCGAAGCCGCGCCGTTCGATGCCTTGCCCGTCACGATCTCAGGACGCATTGCCTCGGAAGAGGTAGCGGAACACCGAGATCGCGAACAGGACGGCAAAGACGTAGAAGACGATCTTGGCGACGCTGATCGCGGCGCCGGCCAGGGTGGTGAAGCCAAGGACGGCGGCGACCAGGGCGATCACCAGGAAGATCACGGCCCAATTGAGCATCGGCCTCTCCGGGTTGCCCGGCCAAGGCCGGGGTGCGTAGCCCCGCTTAGGAACAACGCACCCCCGTCAATGGGCGTTCCGGAGCCTATTCCGGAGCCGGATAGGCCCAGCCTTGCTGGCCCGACTTGGCGGCGGCGTACTGGCTGTCGGCCAGGGTCCAGTTGATGACGTTGTCGAACACGGCTTCCAGGAAGCCCTTCCGCAGGTTCTGGTAGTCCAGATAGTAGGCGTGCTCCCAGACGTCGGCGACGACCAGGGCCGTCAGGTCTTGGGTGACCGGGCTCTCGGCGTCGTGGGTCGAGATGATCGAGAGAGCGCCCGAGGCGTCCGAGACCAGCCACACCCAGCCCGAGCCGAAGTGGCCGATGCCTTCGGCGACGAACTTTTCCTTCAGGGCGTCCAGGCCGCCGAAGGTCGACTCGATGGCGGCGGCCAGGTCGGCGCCCGGCGCGGTCTTGGCCGGCGAGAGGCCGTCCCAGAAGAAGGCGTGGTTCCAGGCCTGGGCGGCGTTGTTGAACACCTTGCTGGGGCCGGCGCCCTTGATGACCGCTTCCAGCGAGCCCTTGTCGTCACCGTTCAGCAGGCCGTTCAGGGCCGTGACATAGGCGGCGTGGTGCTTGTCGTGGTGGAAGCGCAGGGTGTTGGCGGAGATCGTCGGCTCCAGCGCGTCGTACGCGTAGGGCAGGTCCGGCAGCTTGTACGTCATGGTCACTCCAGGGGAAGGCGTTCCCTTGGAGGGAGGAGCGGGAACGCGCACGGGAAGGCATCTAGAGCGCGGGAGGCGAAAGCGTAAGCGCTTTCGAGAGGTTCAGGCGCTCAACTTTAGTTGAGAAATTCCCCCGAAAACTTAGGGGCTTTGGGAAACTTGGGGTTTCCAGGAAATCTGGAATGCAGAACGCCGCCGAGCGGGCTCGACGGCGTCCGGTCATTTTATAAACGCGCGATCAGCGTTGTGGTGGCTTCGGGTCCAAAAAGGCCTTGGCCAGGGTCGCGGTCAGGGTCGGGTTCTTCAGGGCGAAGATGCCGGCCGCCAGGCCGATGCCGATCGACATCAGCGGACGATCCTTGACGATCTCCACCACCTTGCCGGTGATGTCGAAGTTCGCCTGCGGCTGGCCCGGCGCACCGTGATGGCGATGGCCCTCGACCTTGCGCGCGGCGAGCATGCCGGCGATGGCGACGATCAATGCCGCCACGGCCGCCACGATCGCGGCCGCGCCCGCCGGGGTCACCAGCGGCACGAGCACCGCGTACAGCGCGAAGGCCGCGGACACGACGCCGACCGCGGCGGCGGCGGCGATCGCCGCCGCCGCAGCCAGGGTCATGAGGGTTTTTTCGAAGATCACCGGTTGTTGCGGCTGCTACCGGCGATCAGCAGGCCGATCAGCACGCCGACGCCGAGACCGGCGAGGGTGGCGGTGATCGGGCGCTCGCGGATGCGCTCCGAGGCATAGGCTTGCGCCTCTTCCAGCGACTGGCCGGCGGTGTCGCTATAGGCGCGGCTCTGGGCGCGCAGGGTGTCGAAGCCTTCGCTGACCGACTTCTCGATGCGGCGGGCCGCATCGGTCAGCTGGACACGGGCGGCTTCAGCGGCCTGGGCGAAGCTGCGCTCGGCGTGCTCGACGGCTTCCAGGCCGGCGGTCTTGGCCTTGTCGGCTTCCTTGGCGGCGGGGGAACTGGCGGGCATGGTTCTTCTCTCCTGTTCGCGACGCGACCGACCGGGCGCTTCAAGCTGCGCCCCGTCAACGCCGAGCTTGACGTTGCGGTTCCACATTAGCGCAGGGGTTGAAGCTTCACCACTGGCGAATCCCCGCGAGCACCCTCCGAAGGCCCTCGGCGGACTGTCCGATCGACCTCTCCAAAGGCGCTCGCGCCAAACGCGAAGCGGGTCTAAGGTCGAATCATGGAGGACGCCACCATCGTCAGCGACGAACGCCAGGAAGCCGCTCGTCTCGCCGCCTTGCGCGCCCTTGGCGTCCTGGACGGCCCCGCGAACGAACCCAATTTCCTGCGCCTCGCGCGCCTCGCCGCCCGGCTTTTCGACGCCCCCAAGGCCGCCGTCGTCCTGGTCGACGAGACCCGGGTCTGGCGGAAGGGCTATGTCGGCTACGCCGGCGCCGAAGATTCGCGCGAGGGCGATCTGGCCGCGCGCGTGGTCGCCGCCGACGCGCCGGTCGGCCTGGCGGTTCCGATCCGCGACGCCGAAGGCCATGCTCTAGGCGCGTTGGTGGTCGAAGGCCCCGGCGCCAGCGGACCGGCCACGGCCGAGGATCTGCAAGCCCTGGAGGATCTGGCCGATCTGGCCGCCACCGAACTGGCGGCCAGGCCCTGCGGCGCGCGCAATCTCGAGAGCGAGCGCCTGGAGCTGGCCATCACCGCCGCCAGCCTGGGCGAGTTCGAGTGGGACATCGCCCGCGACATCATCACCGTCAGCCCGCGCCTGGCCAAGATCTCCAACATCGAGCCGGGCGAGGTGCCCGCTGGCAACGGCCTAGTGCTGTTCGACTACCTGCATCCCGACGACCAGCTTTGGGCGCGGGACGAGATCAACAGGCAGTTGAAGGAAACCGGCCAGTACGATGTCGAGTATCGCCGCCCCACGGGGCCGGACGGTCGCGAAACCTGGAACCACGGCACGGGCGTCGTGGTGCCCGGGCCGGACGGTACGCCCGCCTACCTGATCGGCGTTGTCCAGGACATCACCGAGCGCAAGGCCGAGGAAGAGCAGCGCGAGAACCTCGTCACCGAGCTGGACCACCGCATCAAGAACCTGCTGGCCGTCGTCCAGTCGGTGGCGGCGCAGTCGGCGCGCAAGTCGGCCTCGCTGGACGTGTTCCTGAAGACCTTCGCCGCGCGGCTGAAGTCGATGAGCTCGGCCCATGACCTGCTGACCGCCGCCCGCTGGCGCGGCGCCACCCTGGCGCGGATCGCCGCGGCCGAGCTGGGCGGCCTGGCGCCGACCCAGACGCGCTGGGACGGGCCGGAACTGTTCCTGACGCCGCGCGCGGCCTCGGCGCTGTCGCTGGCCCTGCACGAGCTGGCGGTCAACGCCGTGCGCTACGGCTCGCTGTCCACCGAGCACGGCAAGGTCGAGGTGGTCTGGCGTCGCACGCCCGAAGGCGGCTTCGCCCTGGAGTGGCTGGAAACCGGCGGCCCGCCCGCCACCGCCCCCACGGCCAAGGGCTTCGGCGCGACCCTGATCGAGGACGTCGCCGGCCGTGAACTCGGCGGCTCGGCCAGGATCCACTACAAGCCCAGCGGCGTCACCGCGATGATCCAGGGCGCGGCCGAAGCTCTGGTCGACTTCCTGCCGATCGAGCCCGTCGCCGAGGCGCCGGAACGCATCGTCGAGACCGTGGTCGCCGCCGACGAGACCGTCCGGCCGGGCGCGATCGCCGGTCTGAAGGTGCTGATCGTCGAGGACAGCCTGCTGCTGGCCCTGGAGCTGGAAGCGGGGCTGGAAGACGCCGGCGTCGAGGTGGTCGGCTGCGCGGCCGAACTCAGCGAGGCCCTGTCGATGGTCGAGCTGGACTTCGACGTCGCCGTGCTGGACGCCGACCTCAACGGCCAGTCGGTCGCCCCGGTGGCCGAGATCCTGCGCAGCATCGGGCGGCCGTTCGTGTTCGCCACCGGCTATGCCGACAAGGCCGCGCCGATGGGCTTCGATGCGCCGATCGTGAGGAAGCCCTACAACGTCCACCAGATCGCGCGCGCGGTGGCGGGGGTTACGGGGCGGATTTAGCGGCGCACTTGCCCCCTCCGCGCCTTCGGCGCGCCTCCCCCGGAGGGGGAAGAAGATCATTGCGTTCCTTCCGCCCGCCTTCGGGGGCGGACGACCTCGCGAAGCGAGGTCAGGTGGGGGGAGCCGCGCCCACGATCCCCTTCGCCCGCAGCCCCGCGACCGTCTCCGCGCTCAGTCCCGCCACCTCGGCCAACACCGCATCCGTGTGCTCGCCCAAGGTCGGCCCCGGCCAGCGCACGCCGCCTGGCGTCTCGGTCAGTTTCGGGAAGGCGTTCTGCATCTTGATCTGGCCGAACACCGGATGGGCCACGGTCACGATAGACTCCCGGGCGACGAACTGCGGATCCTCGATCATGTCCGGCGCGCGATAGATGCGCCCCGTGGCCAGGCCGGCGGCCTGCAGCCTGGGCAGCAGGTCGTCGATCTCCTGGTCGGCGGTCCAGGCTGCGATGCGGGCGTCCAGTTCGTGCTGGTGGACGCCGCGCGCGGCGTGGTCGCGGTAGCGGACGTCCTCGGCCAGGTCAGGCCGGCCCATCAGGTCGCAGAGGCGCTTGAACAGGGTGTCCTGGTTGGCGCCGATCAGCACCAGCTCACCGGACTTGGTCGGATAGACGTTCGACGGCGCGATGCCGGGCAGCACCGCCCCTGACCGTTCCCGGACATAGCCGGTCAGGTCGTATTCGGTGATCAGGTTCTCCATCACCGTCAGCACGCTCTCGTAGATGGCCGCGTCGACCACCTGACCCTTGCCGGTCCGCTGGCGGGCGTGCAGGGCCATCATCACGCCGAGCGCGGCGTTCAGGCCCGACAGGCTGTCGCCGATCGAGATGCCGGCGCGGGCGGGGTTGCGGTCGGGCTCGCCGGTGATGTGGCGCAGGCCGCCCATGGCCTCGCCGACCAGGGCGTAGCCGGCGCGGCTGGAATAGGGGCCCGTCTGGCCGAAGCCCGAGACCCGCGCCATCACCAGGCCCGGATTGGTCCTGGCCAGGGCCTCGTAGCCCATGCCCCACTTCTCCAGCGTGCCGGGGCGGAAGTTCTCGACCACCACGTCGGCCTTGGCGATCAGGGCGCGGGCGATGTCGCGGCCCTCCTCGGTGCGCAGGTCGAGGGTGACGGACTTCTTGTTGCGGCCGATCACCGGCCACCAGGGCGACAGGCCCTTGGGCTTGGACCGCCCCCACTGGCGCATCGGATCGCCGACGCCGGGATCCTCCAGCTTGATGACCTCGGCCCCGAAGTCGCCCAGCACCTGGCCGCAGAAGGGCCCCGCGATCAGCGAGCCCATCTCGATCACGCGCAGTCCGGAGAGCGGGCCTTCAGCCATGTCGATTGTCCCCCTGGTCACGGAACCGATCACAGGCCCGTGATGTTTATTCGGCACGACGGCGAACCGCGGCGCCGCCTTCATCCCTCAGTACAAAAAGAACCCCAGGGAAAGACAGCCATGACCCGTCATTTTCTTATTGTCGGCGCCGCCGTCGCGGCGCTGAGCCTCGCTGCCTGCGGCCAGAAGGCCGATGAGACCAAGGGCGCCGCCACCCCGGCCGAACAGGCCGCCACGCCGGACGCCAACCCCGCCGCTACCGTGCCGACCCCGGCCGACGAGACCAAGGCCGACGTCTTCGCCATGAAGGCCGCCGATAGCGACATGTTCGAGATCGAAGCCGCCAAGCTGGCCGCCAAGCGCTCGACCAATCCGGAGGTGAAGAAGTTCGCCGCGATGATGGAAAAGGCCCACACGGCCACCAGCGCGGAACTGAAGACGGCCATCGCCGCCTCGGGCGCGGCCATCACCCTGCCGACGATGCTGTCGAAGGACGCCCAGGATGACCTGGACGACCTGAACAAGGCCGACGCCAAGGACTTCGACAAGAAGTACGCGGACAGCCAGGTCGACGCCCACCAGGCGGCCCTGAACCTGCTGCAGCGCTACGCCCAGGACGGCGACACCGCCGCCATCAAGGCCTTCGCCGCCGCCACGGCCCCGAAGGTCCAGGAGCACCTGAACATGGCCGAGGGCCTGAAGAAGGGCTTCGACACCGGCGAGGACGTCGCGAAGGCGAAGCAGTAAGCTTCCTAAGGAATGGCGTAGGCCACCGTCGCCTTGGCGGCGGCCCGATCTCGCCCTTCCGTCCACATCAGGACATCGGCCGTCGCGATGCGGCGGCCGAGCTTGAGCAGGGTGGCCTCGGCATAGAGATCGCCGGGCTTGCACCCTCTCAGGAAATGAATGTTGAGCGAGGTGGTCACCGCCATGGCCACCTCGCCGATGTGCGCCAGGATCACCGCATAGGCCGCCGTGTCGGCCAGGCCCATCAAGGTCGGTCCCGAGATCACCCCGCCCGGCCGCAGATGCCGGGACAGGTGCGGCAGCTTCAGCAGCGCCCGCCCGGGTCCGACCTCGACCACCGAGGCGATCTGGTCGGGATCGATGTCGGGAAAGGCGCGACGCAGGAACGCGTTCAGCGCTTCCGCGTCCATCTTCATCGCCTCGCTCACCCGCCCACCTTGACCGTGTTGTCGTCGCCGTTGCGGTCGATCACCGTGTTGTAGGGATCGATGCCCGCGAAGGTCGGCGCCTTGGCCACCGTGAAGGTGAAGGTCTGCACGCCCGAGCGGATCGGCCGGCGCTCGTAGAGCACTACGTCCTTGGCGTCGAAGCCCTTGTCGCCCGGCTTGGTGGTGAAGAGGCCGATCTCCATGTTTTCGGCGAGCGCGGCGCCCGTCTCCTTGCCCTTGCCGTCTGCGTACTTCTTCTGAGCGTCGATCGTGACCGTGACATCGAACTTGCCGTCGGCCCGCTTCTTCACCGACGCCGACTTGGTCTTCAGGTCGTAGAGGGTGATCTTCTCGAACAGGTCGGTGATCAGGGCCTGCTTGTCGGCGGGAGCTTCCGCCCGGAGCGCCGTCAGGAAGTCGGTCGTGATCGGGTAGGGCGCGCCCTTGAAGGCGTGGTTGGCGATCAGCTTGCGCAGGGCGCGGTTGACCGTCTCCTCACCGACCTCGCTCTGCAGCCGGTACATGACCAGCGAGCCCTTGCGGTAATAGACGTAGGGCTGGTTCTCGACCTTGTAGAGCGGCTGCTCGTCAATGACGTCGCCGCCCCGCGCGCGCAGATAGCTATCCAGCTCGAACTTCAGGAACTTGCGGATCTGGTCCTCGCCGTAGGTGTGCTTCATCACCATCAGCGCCGAGTACTGGGCGAAGGTCTCGCTCAGCATGGCCCCGCCCTGCTGGTCGGCGCCGATCACCTGGTGGGCCCACCACTGGTGGCCGATCTCGTGCGCGCCGACATAGGTGACCATGTCGATCTTGGTCGGATCGCGGTAGTCGGAGATGAAGAACATCCCCTCCGACCACGGGATCGTATTGGCGAACGACTGGGCGAACTGGGCGTAGTCCGGGAACTCCTGGAAGCGCAGTTGGCGGAACTGATACGGGCTGAAATTGACGCTCATATAGTCCAGCGAGCGCTTCATCGAGGTCTTCATCCGCTCGATGTTCCAGGTGTGCTGGGGGTCGTAATAGACCGCCAGCTGGACGCCCTTGTAGGTCTCCTCGGCCACCTTGTAGCGGGCCGACTGGATCGAGACGAACGGCATGATCGGCGCCTCGGTGACGAAGCGGGCGACCCGGCGGCCGTTCTTGACCGTGTCCGAGACCTTGTAGCCCGGCGCGATCGGCGTCTGGTCGGCCTCGGTGGTCACGGTGATGTCGGAGCTGACGAAGTCGGCGTCCTTGCGCAGGCCGTTGAACTGCATCGAGGCGACGTCGCCCAGCTTGGCCATGCGCCGCTCGGGCGGCAGGCCGTACTTGCGGCGCTTGGCGCGGTCGCTGAGCAGGCCGTCGCGCGACATGCCCAGGATCGGCGCGATCTCCATGTTGTTCACGAAGGTCCCGTTGTCGACAACTCGCTCTTCCTGCCCGCTGTTGGGGAAGCCGCGCTGGGCGCGCAGGGTGATGAAGCTCATCTTGCGCTGCTCGCCCGGCTCCATCGGGGTGTCGAAGGCGAAGATGCGGTAGTTGAACTTCTCGTAGGTCTTCTTGGGCCGCGCGCCCTCGATCGACAGGCCCTTGACGGTCAGGTCGCGGTCGAAGCGGACGTGGATCTCCTTCAGCGCCGCGCCCGTGCGGTTCTCGATCACGTAAGCGCCCTTGGTCTCGATGCTGGGCGCGTGGGGCTTGAGGTCCACGTCCAGCATCATCGAGACGATCTTGGGCTGGGGCGTGTTCTCGAACGAGAGCAGGGTCTTCTCGTAGTCGGCCTGCCACTTCTCGTTGTCGATCCGGGTGCGGTAGTCGTTCCAGACGTTGGTGTTGACGTAGATGAAGCCGCCCAGGGCGACGAAGGCCGCCACCGAGACGCCCATCACCAGGCCGGCCCCGCCACGCAGGCGGCTGGGCAGACGCGCCAGGCGCGGCAGCAGCCGGGTCTCGGTCCCGCGCCGCCACAGGCCATAGGCCAGCACCAGCAGGACGAGCGCGAAGGCCATCCAATACGCGTGCATCCACCAGGCGCCGATCCAGAACTTGCCGAGGCCGTTCATGTCGGAAAGCGGGACCAGTGTCCCAGACGCGTAGTTATAGAGCTTGTGCTCCCATCCGAGGCCCGGAAACACGAACTTCGACACCATGAACAGAACCATCAGGCCCCAGCCAATGAACTTGTGGGGGCTGATGACTTGGAGGAAGACCGCCAGGACCGCGAGCAGGATGAAAAAGATCGCTTGAGGAGCGAGGTACCAAACCAGGTACTTGCCGATCTCGAAGTTGAAGTAGCCATGGAAGGCTTGGCTGAGGATCGCGGCCAGCACGCTGATCAGCAGCGTGGAGACCAGCACCAAGCTGATAGCGAGGGTCTTGGGCGCGACGAAGGCCCAGTCAGGCACCGGCGTGGAATCGATGATCTCGTGGGTTTTTTTCTCGCGCTCCCGCCAGACCAGTTCGCCCGAATAGTAATTGGCGATAATCCACGGGATCAGACCGAACGAGCCCATCAGCGGATCGATAAGGACTCTGGTCACGGGATAGACCACGCCGCCATAGCGGCCGGCGTCCGTCGCGAACCACAACGCTCCCATCGTGTTGGCGAGACCCAGGAACAGCAATACGAAATAGGCTGGGCTCTTGAAGACTTGGCCCATGTCGAGCCGTGTGCGGACCACCAGCTGGGCCCAGGCCGTCTTGCGATCGAACAGCGGTTGCGGCATCGGGCCTGACAGCGGCGCGGGGGCGGCATCCTCTTGAGCCTTCGCTTTCCCGTCCTTTTTCTTGGCCTTGCGCACGCCGGACAACTCGGCCGACTGAAAATTGAACAGGCTGTAGGCCAGCGCCAGGAAGCCGGACGAAAGGACCAGCACGAAGACCCGGTTGAACAGCAGAGCGCCAGCGAAGGGCGGGATGAGGGTGTTGCGCTCGCTGGCCGTCCAGTACTTGGTGACGAGCCCATAGGCGGCGGTGCCGAGTGGTTCCCAGTACGCCGCCCCTGTCGCGAATTCAGGCCGGTCCAGCGCGATGCTCGCAATGATGTAGAGGACCATGAAGGCGATCACGCCGACGTAGGTCCACATCATCGACCGAGTAATCGTAGCCAGGGCGAAGAAGATCGCCGAGGTCAGGAGGATCGAGGGCAGGGCCAGGGCGAAGTACGCGAACAGATAGGCGTGGAGATCGTTCGACCCCAAGCGCTCAGGATCGATCCACGGCATGAACGAGCCGATCCAGACCGCCAGCGGTACCACCAAGAACGAGATCGCCGCCGCCACAAAGGCGCCCGTGAACCGGCCGTAGAGATAGTCAAACTTCTTGACCTGGGTGGACCGCAGGATGGGTCCGAAGCCGGTCTCGTCGTCACGCACCACCACGTTGGCGACAAAGGCCGTAGTCACGAACATGTAGAAGATCGAAAAGATCAGATGGTTCTGCGCGAGCGCGAACGGTCCGTTCCTATGGTCGCTGGGACCCAGACCGATACTGATATTGCTCGACGTGGTGACCCCGAAGGTCAGCAGGAAGAAGATGGTCGCCACCACCCAGAAGACGGGCGACTTCAGCTGGTAGCGGAGCTCGAAGCCCGCGATCTTGCGAAACATCGCGCCGCTCCCCGTCAGGCCGCCCGCCGGGTGGTCGAGAGGGTGGAGAAGTAGACATCCTCCAGCCCGCCCTCGACCGGGGTGAAGCCCGCGCCCGGATTATCGTCCGACAGGATGTGGATGACGGTGCGACCGCCGAGCAGGCGGGTGGAGATGACCTTGTACTGGTCCTTGGCGCCGTCCAGCTCGGCCTTGTCGATGACCTTCTTCCAGATCTTGCCCTTCAGCTGGGTGACCAGGTCGGTCGGCGCGCCCTCGCGCACGATGCGGCCGTCGCAGATGATGGCCATGGCCGGGCAGAGGTCGCTGACGTCCTCGACGATGTGGGTCGAGAGGATCACCACCACGTTCTCGCCGATCTCGGCCAGCAGGTTCAGGAAGCGGTTGCGTTCCTCGGGGTCGAGGCCGGCCGTCGGCTCGTCGACGATGATCAGGCGCGGGTCGCCGATCAGGGCCTGGGCGATGCCGAAGCGCTGGCGCATGCCGCCCGAGAAGCCGGCGATGGCCTTCTTGCGCACGTTCCAGAGGTTCACCTGGTTCAGCAGGTTCTCGACCGTCTCCTTGCGCTCCTTGGCGCCGGAGATGCCCTTGAGCACCGCCATGTGGTCCAGCATGTCGTAGGCCGAGACGCGCGGATAGACACCGAAGTCCTGCGGCAGGTAGCCCAGGGTGCGGCGCAGCTGTTCGGGGTTCTTCAGCACGTCGATGTCGCCGAAGCGAATGTGGCCCGAGGTCGGGGCCTGCAGCGTCGCGATCGTGCGCATCAGGGTCGACTTGCCGGCGCCGTTCGGGCCCAGCAGGCCGTACATGCCGCGTGGAATCGTCAGGCTGACCTCGTCCAGGGCGCGCGTCCCGTTGCCATAGACGTGCGTGAGATTCTCGATGATCAGCATGTGCGTCCTGTTGCCCCCAAGAAGTCGCCCAATATGTCCCCAGCTGCGACATGACTCGACGCCGGCGACACGGGCAAGTGAAAGAACGTTTAGGCGCCGCGTTCAACCGCAGGATTTCTGAACAACGACCACTTTGCGGCCGGCCGCGACCCTGTGCTCGACCAACGAGGACGTGAGCGCGACGAGGGTTTTGGCGAACCGCGTTTGGCGCTACAGGAAGCGCCATGACGACCTACGCCTTTGCTCCGCACGCGATCCCGACGGTCCCGGTGGAGGGTTCCGACGCGGCGTTTCCGGTCCGGCGCATCCTGTGCGTGGGCCGAAACTACGCCGCCCACGCCCGCGAAATGGGCGCCGACACCCGCGATCCGCCGTTCTTCTTTTCGAAGCCCGCCGACGCCGTCGCGCCGCTGAAGGGCCAGATCGCCTATCCGCCGGCGACCAGCGACCTGCATCACGAGATCGAGCTGGTCGTGGCCCTGAAGAGCGGCGGCGCGAATCTGACGCCCGAGCAGGCGCTGGAAGCGGTGTTCGGCTACGCGGTCGGCGTCGACCTCACCCGCCGCGACCTGCAAGGCGCGGCCAAGGCCAAGGGCCATCCGTGGGAGGCCGGCAAGGCCTTCGACGAAAGCGCCCCGATCACCGCGATCCGCGTGATGGCCGAGCCCCCGCCCGAGGCCGCCGTCACCCTGTCGGTCAACGGCGTCGAGCGTCAGCGCGGCCAGGTCGGCGACATGATCTGGAACATCGGCGAAATCATCGCCAAGGCCAGCGAGCTGTGGACCCTGGCCGCCGGCGACCTGATCTTCACCGGCACGCCCGAGGGCGTCGCCGCCATCGTTCGCGGCGACACGGTCGTCGGCGAGGTCGAAGGCGTCGGCCGTCTTGAGTTCACGCTCGTCTAGGGGCTGGATATGAAGCTCGTCCTGCACAGCGCCAAGCGCGCCAGCGCGCCCTATCGGGTGCGGATCGGCCTGAACCTGAAGGGCCTGCCCTATGAGCTGCGGCCCGTGGACCTAGTGGCCAACGCCCATCACGGCGACGACTACCGCGCCCTCAACGCCCAGGCCCTGGTCCCGACCCTGGAGGTCGACGGCCGTCCCCTGACCCAGAGCCTGGCGATCCTGGAATGGCTGGACGAGGTCTCGCACGAGCCCGCCCTGCTGCCGTCCACGGCCTATGAGCGCGCCATCGTGCGCGGCATGGCCGAGATCATCGCCTGCGACATCCATCCGCTGAACAACCTGCGCATCCTGCGCCAGCTGACGGCGCTGGAGATCGGCGAGACCGACCGCAACGCCTGGGTCGCGCGCTGGATCAGCGACGGCTTCCGGGCCCTGGAGCCGATGGTGGCCAAGCACTCGGGCGGCTTCGCGTTCGGCGACGCCCCGGGCCTGGTCGACTGCCTGCTGGTGCCGCAGGTGTTCAACGCCAACCGATTCACCGTCGACCTGTCGCCCTTCCCGGCGATCCAGGCCGCCGCGGCCCGCGCGGCCAAGCACCCGGCCATCGCCGCCGCCCACCCCGACCATCATCCGGAGCGCTAGATGCTTGAGGACCTGAAAGCCAACAACGCCGCCTGGTCGAAGAGCAAGACCCAGATCGACCCGGAGTTCTTCAAGCGCCTGGAGAACCAGCAGAGCCCCGAATATCTGTGGATCGGCTGCAGCGACAGCCGCGTGCCGGCCAACGAGATCGTCGGCCTGGATCCGGGCGAGCTGTTCGTGCACCGCAACGTCGCCAACCTGGCCCCGCCGCAGGACGCCAACTATCTGTCCGTGCTGCAGTTCGCGGTCGACGTGCTGAAGGTGAAGCACGTCATGGTCGTCGGCCACTATGGCTGCGGCGGCGTGGCGGCGGCCATCGACGGTCAGCGCCGGGGTCTTGTCGACCACTGGCTGCATCCGATCCGCGAGGTCCACGCCGAGCACAAGCACGAGCTGGAAGCGATCCCGGAGAAGCGCGCCATGCTCGACCGCCTGACCGAGCTGAACGTCGCCCGCCAGGTCCGCAACGTCGCCGCCGACGTCTTCGTCCAGGACGCCTGGGCGCGGGGCCAGTCGCTGGCCGTGCACGGCTGGGTCTATTCGCTGGCCGACGGCCTGGTGAACGACCTCAACATCGGGATCGCCAGCCTCGAGGACTACGAGCGGGTGATGGCCGACCCTAGCCGCCTCTGATCCGAACCTTGGCGGTCACCCGACGCCCCTGGGCGTCGACCACCGCCAGCTTGTAGAAGCCCGGCGCCGTCGGCTTCCAGATCGCGCGGCCGCTGATCGGATCGGGATCCAGCGGCGCGCCCTCGACATACCAGGTCAGGCCCTCGCCCTCGGCGGCGAGGACGAGGCCGCGCGCCTTGGGGCCCAGGGCGTCGACCTGCACCGACGCGCCGTCGGGCGGGAAGATCAGGCGCGGGCCGGCGTTCTGGGCCTGCAGCTTCTGGAGCGCCAGCGGCGCGGCCTTGGGCGCGATCGGGCGCGGGGCCGAGGTCGGGGCCCCGATGGCGTCGGCGACGTCGAACAGCAGCGGCAGGGCGGCGTCGCGTCCTGTGAAGCCGCCGCGCGCGCCGCCATCGGCCCGGCCCGTCCAGACCAGGATCGCATAGCCGCCGACCACCCCCGCCGCCACCGCGTCGCGGAAGCCGTACGAGGTGCCGGTCTTGAACGCCATCGACGGCCCGCCTCGGGTCAGGGCCGAGGGCGCGCGGCCGCGCGGGGCCGGGGCCTCGCGCAGGATGTCCAGGATCTGGCGCGCGGACTCCGGCCGGACGAGACGCGTTCCGCTCGAGCGCTCGCGGGTCTTGGCGTCGGCCTCGGTCCAGGCCAGCGGCTTGGCGACGCCACCATCGCCGAGCGCCGCGTAGAGCATGACCAGATCGCGCCAGGTGATCCCCTCGCCGCCGAGGGCCAGGGCCAGGCCGGCCTCCTTCAGCTGGGCCTTGGGTCGGGCCAGATGGGCGCCGGCCGCCTCGATGCGACCGGCGAAGGCCTCGGGGCCCAGCTTCTCCAGGGTGGCGACGGCCGGGACGTTCAGCGAGTGGGCCAGGGCCTCGCGCACCGTGACCTTGTCGTGGAAGACGCGGTCGAAGTTCTCGGGCTGGTAGTCGGCGAAGCGGGTGGCGCTGTCGGCCAGCTGGGTGTCGGCCGCGACGATGCCGTCGTCCATCGCCATGGCGTAGATGAACGGCTTCAGGGCCGAGCCCGGCGAGCGCAGGGCGCGGGTCATGTCGACCCAGCCGCCGGGCCGGTCGCGGCCGGCCGAGCCGACGGCGGCGCGGACAGCGCGGTTCCTGATCTCGACCACCAGGATCGCGGTCGTGGCGTCGGGGCCTTGAGCGGCGGCGACCGCGGCGGCCATCGGCTCCAGCTTGGCCTGGAGGTCGGCGTCGAGAGTCGAGACGACGCTGGCCTGGCCGGCGGGCGCATTGCGGGCCAGCTCGCCAGCGACGTGCCAGGCCAGGGCCGGGAACGGCGTCCGATGTGGCAGGGGCTCGTTGCCGGCCTCGTAGGCGGCCGCCTGGGTCAGGACACCGGACCGGACCATCTTGGCCAGCACCGAGGCGCGCGCGATCCGGGCGGACTCCGGACGACGATCCGGACGGCGGGCTTCCGGCGACTGCGGCAGGGCGATCAGCATCGCCTGCTCGCCGTCGGTCAGGCTGGACGGCTCGTGGCCGAAATAGCTGAGGCTTGCGGCGCGGGCGCCTTCCAGGTTGCCGCCATAGGGGGCCAGGGTCAGGTACAGCGCCAGGATCTCGCGCTTGGAAAGCCGCGACTCCAGCTGCACGGCGCGGACCATCTCGACCAGCTTCGAGCCCAGATTGCGCGGACGCGGCTCCAGCAGCCGCGCGGTCTGCATGGTCAGGGTCGAGGCGCCGGAGGTCACCCGGCCGTGGATCACCGCCGAACCGACGGCGCGGACCAGGGACAGCGGATCGACGCCGAGATGCAGGTAGAAGCGCGCGTCCTCGACCTTGATCAGGCGTCGTTGGAAAGCGTCGTCGGTGCGCTGGAGGTCTGCGCGGATCCGCCAGCGGCCATCCTCGACCGGCAGGGCCCGCAGCCACGTTCCTCGGCGGTCGAGGGTGACCGGCGAGGAATGCCTGGCCCGGGTCATGTCCGGCGGGAAGGCGGCGCTGAGGGCGAAGAGGGCAACCTCGGCGGCGAGTAGGCCGATCAGGACCTTGGTCAGGCGGGGGACGTCGCCAACCTTCTTCCCCCTCCGGGGGAGGAGGATGCGCAGCATCCGGAGGGGGCGAGTTAGGAATGGCCCACCGGAAACATGGGATTCCTTCACCTACTGGCCCCCTCCGGGCCTGACGGCCCTCCTCCCCCGGAGGGGGAAGAAGGGCTCGCGATACCTCGACGTCATCACTGCCCCGGCGCGATCGTCGCGCGCGAGGCCTCCGAGCGGCCGACCACCGCCGGACGGTACATGTCCTTGGCCACCGCGCCCGGCAGGAAGAAGCTCCCTGGCGTCACCGCCCGGGCCACATAGGCCAGGGCGAAGGCCTTGTTGCCCTCCAGGTCGAGCGCGGCGATGAAGCGGTCGTCGCGGCTTTCCTGGACATCGGCCGCCGTCAGCTCGCCCAGGAACTTGAACGGACCGTTCTGGGCGTCGTCGGCGCTGAGGGTCGTCTCGATCTCGAAGCCCGCCGGCAGGGCATCGTCGACCACCAGGGCGGTCGAGCGGGCCTGCAGGTTGCTGCCCGAGACCAGCACGATGATGCGGTCGCCCTGGCGGATGGTCGCCGGGTCGATCGCGCCGCCGCCCATCGACAGCAGGCGCTTGGAGACCGACAAACCACTCGCCGACGCGGCCGGGGCCGAGGTCGGGGTGCCGCGCACCGACACCGTCCGCCACAGGGCGCCCTTGCCCGTGTTGACGAACTTGGCGTCGGCCAGCTTGCCCACCGCCCAGCGCGGCGCGCCGCCGGCCGGCGGCAAGGCCGCCGCGCCCTTGGCGTCGATCGAGATCGGGCCCGAGGCCTGGATCAGGGCGTTGGCCGCGTGCAGCAGCGCCGCCTGTTCCTGGGTGTTCAGGCTGTCCGGATCCTTGGAGACGTTCTCCAGCCGGCCTTGCAGCTGGCGGGCGACGTCCATCATGCCGGACTCGGCGGCCAGGGCCGTCAGGACGGCCGTGTCGCGCAGCGGCGACTGGTACCAGTCCTGCTCGTCCTTGTAGCCGAGCGCGTTCACCGCCTGGCGCATGGCCGAACGGGCGCGGGCGTTGTCGCCCATGCGCGCCAGACCCGCGGCGACGTAGGCTTTCGCGACCGGCTGGGCTTCGTCCTTCATCTGGACGTCGTGCCACCAGCGCAGGCGGGCCAGATCGCCCTTGCCGGCCTTGGCCATCACATAGAGGGCGTAGGCCGAGGCGCGGCGGCGCATGCGCTCTGTCGCCTTCTTGGAAGCGTCTTCGTTCGACGCCCACCAACCCGGATACTCCATGCGATAGGCGACCGAGGCCCAGCCTTCGGGACGGCTGACCTGGCGCATAGCCGAGACCGCCTTGTCGATGGCCGCGTCGGGCACGGCCACGCCTTGGGCGCGGGCTTCCAGCAGGAAGTCGACGACATAGGCGCCCAGCCAAGGGTCGGCCTCGCCGTCGCCGACCCGCCAGAGGCCGAAGGCGCCGTCCAGGGTCTGGCGATCCAGCAGCTTGCCGACCGCCCCGGCCAAGGCCGCAGGCGTGCGCTTCAGCTTCGGATCGTTCGAGAAGCTCTGAGCGTACAGCAGCGGATAGGCCGTCGAGACCAGCTGCTCGGTGCAGCCATACGGATAGCGCTGCAGCGCCACCGCGATCGCCGAGGGGTCGAAGCCCCGGATCGGCGAATAGCTGACCTGCATCGTCACATCGCCCGCCGCCAGGCCCGACAGCAGAGCGTAGGACGGGGTGAAGGCCTCGCCCGGCTTCTGTACCTCGGTGGTGGTGCGCACGACGTCGCCCCAGCCGAGGCGCGTCTGGATCGGATAGTCCTTCTGGGTCGTGAAGCCGGGACCGGCGACCTTGAAGCCGATCTTGCCGACACCCGTCACGTCCGGCGCCAGGAAGGGGATCTTCTCGGCGATGCGCTGGCCCAGGATCAGCTGGAACACCTTCTTGAAGGCGACCTTCAGCCCGTTGGTCGAGAAGGCCTCGGCGGTGTAGGCGCCCGGCTTGCCCTCGACATTATGCAGCTCCAGCGTGGCGTAGGCCTGGTCGCCCGGCGCCAGGAAGCGCGGGAGATTGAGGTCGGCCACCACCGGCTGGCGCACGGTCAGCGGCTTGGAGGCCGAGCCGACGGCGGTGTCGGTCCAGGCCACGGCCTGGATGCGCAGTTCGCCGTTGAAGTCGGCGGCCGGCAGCTTGATCACCGCCTTGCCGTCGAAGCCGGTCTCTACGACGCCGGACCACAGGGCCACCGTCTTGATCGGCGTGGTCGTCAGGCCTTCGCCGCCGACCTCGTCGCCACCGAAATTGACATTGGCCGGCGCGCCCAGGTTCGGGTCGAGCAGGCGGCCGTAGTCGTCGCGGTAGTTCAGGGTCAGGGCCCGCTTGCCGAAGTACCACTTCACCGGATCGGGGCTTTCCTGGTGGGTCAGGCGCAGGATGCCCTCGTCCACGGCGGCGATGGTGACCTTGGCGCGTTGGCCCAGGCCCATGCCGGACACCTTCACGGGAATCTCGACCGGGGCCTTGCTGTCGATTTTGACCGGCGTGCCGAGGTCCACCGTCAGCTTGCGGCCCTTGGGGTCGAGCGGAACGTAGACCAGTCCCAGGGCCCGACGCGGCTTGGGCGAGGCGACCGGGTCGCGCGGCTGGATGACGCTGACCATGACATAGGCCCCGCCGCCCCAGTCGGCCGTGGTCTTCAAGCGCACGGTCGTTCCGTTCTCGCCGACGCTGACGGTCTTGAGGTCGATCAGGCGGTCGGTGGCGACCGCGATCTGGGCCTCGCCGGCATAGGGCGGCTTCAGGGTGATTTCGACGGTGTCGCCTTGCTCGTAGGTCCGGGTTCCGGCGGTGACGCGGACGACATCCGGCGCCTCGCCTTCGCGGGCCGGCGAGCCCCAGCCCGCCGAGAAGCGGGTCACGGTGCGCGCGCCGTCTGCGCCCTCGACCTCGAGGCGATAGTCGCCCCAGCCGAGACGACGGGTGAACTTGGCCGGCGCGCCGGCGCCGATATTGACCTGCGCCTTGGCCACGATCGCGTCGCGGCTGCTGCGACGCCACTGCCAGCGGCCGTTCTGCTGGAACCAGTCATAGTCCCAGCGCTCGGCGACGAGCGTGTAGGTCGCCGTCGCGCCGATGCGCTTGCCGGCGGCGTTGACGGCGATGATGTCGAGGCTGACGGGCGGATCGCCCTTGCCCGACTCGCCCTGGTCGACCTTGACGCCGTAGTAGACGGACTTTGCGCGCACCTTCAGGTCGACGCTCTCGCGCACCGGGCGGCCGCCGGGCTCGAACACCGAGGCGGTCACGGCCGCGACCAGCGGCTGGTTGGTGTCACCCGCGTCGGTCGAGGTCACGGCCAGATTGGCGTGGCCCTCGCCGTCGGTGACGGTCGTGCCGAGGTCGAGATACTTCTCGTCGAACGGCTTGGACTGGTCGCCCCATTCGAAGCCCTTGTAGGCGGGGAACGGGTCGGTGTCGGTCCGCAGGCGGGCCTCGCCCTGGGTCTGCAGGCCGGCGCCCGGCGCGCCGTAGAGGAAGCGGGCCGAGACATCGACGCGGCGGGTCTCGCCGGCGCCTAGCGGCATGCTTTCCTGGCCCGTAGCGGTGACGGCAAGACGCTGGGGCGCGAAGTCCTCGACAGAGAAGCTCAGCGAGCCGGTCGCGTCCTCGATGCCCTCGATGTGCAACTCGGCGGACCACCGCCCGCGCGGGGCCGAGCGGGGCAGGGAGATGTCGGCCAGCACGGCGCCGACATTGGCCTGAGTGAACGGATAGCGGCGGAACTCCACGCCTGACGGCCGCTTGACGATGATCTCGCCCTTGCGGTCGCTGACGGCCTTGGCCATGCGGTCGCGGACCATGGCGGTCAGGTGGACGGTCTCGCCCGGCCGGTAGATGCCGCGATCGGCATAGAGGTAGCCGTCGATCTCGGACGCGATGCTGCGCCCATCGACGCCGCCCTCGGTGCGACCGCCGACGCCCTGCTTGGAGAGGTCGACCGGCGAGCGGTCGAGATCCAGCACGGCGAGATCGCCTTGCGGCCCATAGGCCATGACCATCTTGGCGCGCTCGGCGCCCTGGCCCTTCAGTAGCGGACGCAGGAAGCGCACGCGGCCGTCGGCGTCGCTCTTGGTCTCGGCCAGAGCCTCGCCGTCGGCGGCGACCAGGGACACGTTCACGCCCGACAGGGTCTTGGCGCTCTTCAGCGAGCGCACCACGACGTCCAGGCTTTCCGAGCCATCATAGGCCAGCATGGCCATGTCGGTGAACACGATCCAGCGGCGGGCCTGGGCGGGATTGTTGTCGCCGTTCTCCTCGTCGGGATCGCGGCCGCCCGAGACGTCGCGCGCCTTGATGACGAAGGCGCCGGCCTTCATGTCCTTCAGCACCGCGCCCAGCGGGAAGACAGTGGTCGCCTTCTGGCCGGTGGCGCCGCCGGTGACCTGCACCGTGCCCTTCCAGACCTTGCGGCCGTCATCGCCCACGGCGTCGTCGCCATAGTCGCTGGCCCAGTCGCCTTCGCCCGTCGGGTCGGGGGCGCTGATCGACTTGCGGACCAGGTTGCGGTCCGGCACGCGCCAGACCTCGATGGCCAGGGTCTGGACGTTGATCGTCTCGATGCCGACGCCGTCCGATTCCTCGCGCGGCAGGATCACGCCGTCGCCGGCGAAGCCGACATACGGGGGCTTCTCGCCGAAGGTGAAGTCGACGTCGGCATTGGCGGTCAGGGTGTCGCCGCCCTTGGCGGGTAGGCCCTTGAGCAGGGTGATGCGGTGATCGGTGAAGCCGACGCCGCCCAGGCACAGCTCGTCGCCCTTCACGCGCACGGAGGGCTGGCGGCCGAGGTCGGGCGAGATCAGCACGAAGTCGGCATAGGACTTGGACGGATCCAGGTCCTTGGACATGCGGATGCAGGCCAGCGGATCGGAGCCGGTGCTGTCGACGCGGGTCTGCCAGACCGCGAAGCCTTCGGGCTTGGGGATGCCGCGACGCGGGGCGTTGGCGCCGCGCGGCTTGCCGAACAGCGACCAGGCCTCGCCCTTGACCGACTCGGCCCCGGCCGGCTTGCCGCCGCCGAAGAGCCAGCCGCCCTTGCCGGCGGCGAAACCACCGCCGAAGCCGACGACCAGCGACGCGGCCACGGCGATGGCGACCGGGCCCTTGAGCGCGGCGGGCCAGTGTTCGGCGACTCGCGCGCGGAGACTTTCCCAGCGCGAGGCCTTGGGTTTAGCGGAGTCGCGAGCGCCTTCCGGCGGAGTCTCGTCCGTCGACATCCGTTGTCTCCCACCTGATTTGCGCTAGTCCAAGGGAATTGAACCTAAGCGCGAGCGGGGGTCAACGGCGCTCGGATGACAGTGTTAGGGGATCTCGATTTCCGCCCGCCACTCCAAACACCGCTCATCCCCGCGGAAGCGGGGACCCAAGCGGGCGATCGGGTTGTGGTGGGGCCGAGCCCCATCTTCGGGCTCGGCTTAGGTCCCCGCTTTCGCGGGAATGAGCGGGTGAGTTTAGGCGTCGAACGCCACCACGCCCGTGGCCAGATCGTAGCAGGCCGAGACGACCTTCAGACGGCCTTCCTCGATCTTCTCGGCCAGGACGCCATCGGCCACCTTCAGGCGGCTGGCGATGCCACGGACGTTCTGGCGGATGGCGGCGTCCTGCAGGTCGGCCGGGTGCTTCTCGTCGGCTTCCAGCACGGCCGGGATGATCGGCAGGACCATCTCGTGCAGAGCGCCATGGAGATCGGCGTGTTTCTTGGCGACATCCACGGCCGCGCCGACGGCGCCGCACTTGGTGTGGCCCAGCACGACGATCAGCGGCGCGCCCAGGTGCTCGACGGCGTAGACGATCGAGCCCAGGCCCTCGCGGCTGACGGTCGAGCCGGCCACGCGGATCACGAACAGCTCACCGAGGTTGCAGTCGAAGATCAGCTCCGGGGCCGTGCGGCTGTCGGCGCAGCCGATGACCACCGCGAACGGCTTCTGGCCCTTCGACAGCTCGGCGACGCGCGCCAGGGTCGGCAGCATCAGGTTGGCGCCGCCCCGGGCGAAGATGGTGTTGCCGTGCTTCAGGCGACCCAGGGCCTCGTCGGGCGTGACCTCCTGGGCCGGCGCGGCGGACGGGGCGGGCGCGTGGGCCGGATCGGGCTCCATCGGCTTGACGCTGGCCATGGCCTTGTCCAGCGCGGCGCGGTCGCCGTCCTGGTGCTTGAGGGCGCTGGCGGTGCGGCGGCCCTTCTTGGTCAGAACGCTCGGCTTGGTGGGGCCGTCGCCCTCCGCGAAAGCCAGGGCCGGCGCGGCCATGCCGGCCAGCGCGCCCAGAAGGATGCGTCTCGAAACCATCTCGTCCCCCGACGTGGTCTTGGAATGTCGGGGCAAAGGGGTAACCGATTTAGGTTAAGCGGAGTTAACGGCCGCGCTCGACGCTAGAGCGGCAGTTCGACGCGCTTGACCACGGTGCGCATGGCGATGCTGGAGCTGACCCGCACCACGCCGGGGATGCGGGTCAACTCCTGGGCGTGGACCCGCTCCAGGTCGTCGACGTCGCGGACCACCAGGCGCAGCAGATAGTCCGAGCCGCCGGTCATCAGATAGCACTCGGCCACCTCGCGGACATTGGCGATAGCCTTCTCGAAGGCGCTGAGCGCGGCCTCGGCCTGGGACGACAGGGTGACCGTCACGAAGACGCTGAGCGGCAGGCCCACGGCCCGCTCGTCGATCACCGCCGCATAGCGCCCGATGACCCCCGCCTCCTCCAGCGCCCGCACCCGGCGAAGGCACGCGGACTCGGAAAGATTCACGGCTTCACCCATTTCCACATAGCTGGCGCGCCCGCGCCTTTGGAGCAGGTGGAGAAGCTTCCGGTCGAAGCTGTCGAGGTTGACGGCGGTTTTCTTCATCGACTTGACCATATCACGCAGGAATCCTGCAGAACAGGGTTCACCCTGCACGAAATGGCCAAGGAACTTGCAGGCGACGAGGCGTAAACCAGCGTCAAATCGCTTTTGGAGGAAAGCATCATGCGCGTTGGCGTCCCTTCCGAGATCAAACCGGGCGAACACCGGGTCGGCCTCACCCCCACGGCCGTTCGTGAATATGTCGGTCATGGCCATACGGTCATCGTCCAGTCGGGCGCCGGCCTGGGCGCCGGCTATGCCGACGACGTCTATGTGAAGGCGGGCGCGAGCATCGTCGCCGACGCCGACGCGGTGTTCGCCGGCGCGGACATGATCGTGAAGGTCAAGGAACCGCAGAAGGTCGAGTGGGAAAAGCTCGAGCCGCGCCACATCCTCTTCACCTACCTGCACCTGGCGCCCGATCCGGCCCAGACCGAAGGCCTGCTGAAGAGCGGCTGCGCGGCCATCGCCTATGAGACCGTCACCGACGCCAAGGGCGGCCTGCCGCTGCTGGCGCCGATGTCGGAAGTGGCCGGCCGGATCGCCGTATTCTCGGCCGCCGAGACCCTGCTGAAGCACAATGGCGGCATGGGCCTGCTGCTCTGCGGCGTGCCCGGCGTGCCCCCGGCCCGCGTGGTCGTGCTGGGCGGTGGCGTCGTCGGCAGCAACGCCGCCCGCATGGCCGCCGGCCTGGGCGCCGAGGTCGTGGTCCTGGAACGCTCGATCCCGCGCATGCGTGAGCTGGACGACCTCTATCAAGGCCGCATCCTGACCCGCTACTCGACCTTCGCCGCGGTGGAGGAAGAGATCCTTAAGGCCGACGTCATCATCGGCGCCGTCCTGACCGCCGGCGCGGCCGCGCCGAAGCTGGTGCGCCGTGAGCACCTGAAGCAGATGAAGCCGGGCTCGGTCCTGGTGGACGTCTCGATCGACCAGGGCGGCTGCTTCGAGACCAGCAAGCCGACCACCCACGCCGAGCCGACCTACACGGTCGACGGCGTCGTCCACTACTGCGTGGCCAACATGCCGGGCGCGGCTCCGCGCACCTCGTCGGAAGCCCTGGGCAACGCCACCCTGCCGTTCGGCCTGGCGCTGGCCGACAAGGGCCTGGACGCGCTGAAGACCAACGTCCACCTGGCGCGCGGCCTCAATGTGCTGAAGGGCGAACTGACCCACCCGGCCGTAGCCGAGGCCCTGGGCAAGAGCTCGATCGACCCGTACGGCGCCTGGAAGTAGGCCTCCACGCCTGATCGGAAAAGAAAGAGGGCGCCGAACGGGTTTCGTTCGGCGCCCTTAGTCTTTGGGAGACTGTAAAAAAGTCAGGCCGCAAAGCGGGCGATGTCCTGGCGGCTTTCGACCAGGTCCAGCACGTCGCCCATGCGGAAACCCGGATCGACCGGATGCAGGGCGTCATAGACCGAGCGGGCGAAGGCCAGGTCGGCGGCGGTCTTCACCCGCCAGTCCAGCTTGGACCAGTCACGGGCGGCGCGCAGATGAGCCTGGCTCCAGCGCTGGGGCTGATTGCGGATGGCGGCGGTCGGCGAGATGCGGGCGACCGGGTCACGCTCCTCGGCGGCGGCGGCCTGAAGCACGCCGGCCTTGATGACCTCGACCTCGAGACCGACCGGAAAGGTGCGGTGGACGCGATTGGACGTGTAGTCCGCGCCGCTGGCCAGGGCCATGCGGATGGCGTCGTCGATGATGCCGGGATCCATGAAGGGCGCGTCGCCCTTCAGGCGGACCACGTGGCTGACTGAGCTGATCGCCTCGGCGCAGCGGGCGATGCGGGCCAGGATGTCGGCGCCGGCGCCCCGGTGAACGGTGTGGCCGCGCGAGACCAGGAAGCCCGCCAGCGCGTCGTCGGCGCTCTCGGTGCTGGTCGCGACAATGATCTTGGAGAGGCAGCGCGCGCCGCGAAGGCGCTCCAGCTGGCGCACGATCATCGGCTCGCCTTGCAGCGTGGCCATCGACTTGCCCGGCAGTCGGGACGAACCCATGCGGGCCTGCAGCACGGCGAGGATCATGTCGCGGTCTCCCTTTGTTGGGACCAAGTTAGACGAGATTCATAAAACTCAGGTGAATCAGAAGCTTACGAGACGTGAATCGACGAAGGCCGCCCGACGCGAGACGCGCGGACGGCTATGCCGGCCGATCCAGCCGAGCTCATTGTCCAGATTGATTCCGGGAGGGTGTTAGGCGACCCAACGTCGCGGGTCGAGCGCGACCGGATCGTCGATGGCCATCTCGTCCCAGTCGAGGTCCGGCGGCGGGCTCGAGGCGGCGGCGACCACGGCCGACAGCTCGGCGGCCGAGTTGACGCCGACCAGCACGGCCGAGCCTTCCGGACGCGACAGGGCAAAGCCCAGGGCGGCCTGGAGCGGATCCGAGCGGCCCTCGGCGATCATGCGGCGCACGCGCGACAGACGACCCGAGGCGCCCTTCAGCTGGGCCGGGACCCGATCGGGCGGCAGGAACAGCAGGCCGTTCAGGAAGATCGAGCGCAGATGCACCTCGACGCCCATGCCGGCGATGCGTTGCAGCGAGCCGTCGGCCAGCAGGCGCTGGTCCAGCAGCGAGGCCGGGGCTTGCAGGATATCGGGCTTGAAGCGCTTGGCGACGCCGACCGGATCGTCGGTGGCGTGGGCCGCGACGCCGATCTTGGCGAACAGGCCCTGGTCCTTCATGCGCTGCAGGCGGTCCCACAGGGCCGCGCCGTGCGGGCCGAACAGCTCCGAGGGCGAATGGACGATGATCGAATCGGCGCGCTCGACGCCGATACGGCGCAGGGCGGCGCGGGCCTCGGCCTCGACATAGTCGGCGCCGCGATCGGCGCGGGCGGTCGAGAGGCAGACGCGGAACGGCACGGGGCGCGGAATGAGGTCGCCCAGCAGGGTCTCGGCGCGGCCGAACAGACCCGAGGCGTCCAGCACCGACAGCCCGGCGCGGGCGGCGATGTTCAGGATATCGCGCGTCTCTGCTTCCGGCGTGCGTCCCCGCGGCGCGGAGGAACTCCCGCCGTCGAGGCCGAACTGCGCGGCCGCAAGACCTAGTTTTTTGACCGAAATGGACATCGCCATCCGTGCGCGAAACTCACCAACAGATCGGGAAGCTACGCGCCAAGGTTTGAACATCCGGTTTCTGGAAACTTGCCGAGCGGTTAATGTCGCCTCGATGCGCACTGACCGTTCAGACGATGCCCAAGCCATTGCATGGCCCATGCACGGCATGGCCGACGACGCCCGCCCGGCCCTGGCCGCGGCGCTTTCGCGAGGCCCCGCCGTCCTCGCCACCATCATCGCCCTGGGCGACGGCGGCCCCCGCCCGGTCGGCTCGCAGATGGTGTTCGGCGAGGGAATCGTTTCCGGCTTTCTTTCGGGCGGCTGCATCGAGGCCGATGTCGAGGTCCACGCCCAGGCCTGCCTGGAGGACGGCCTTCCGCGCCGCCTGGTCTACGGCGAGGGCAGCCCCTGGCCGGACATCCGCCTGCTGTGCGGCGCGCGGATCGAGATCCTCGTCGAGAAGATCGAACCCGACGACGCGGCCGTCGCCAGGCTGATGACACTGACGCAGGCCCGCGAGACGGCCCATTGGACCAGCGACGGAATCCGCCGCGCCTGCTCGGAAATCCCTGTCCTGCCTTGGCCTGAGTCGTTTGGCCGCACCTATGCGCCGCCCCCGAGGCTTGTGGTGCTGGGCGGCGACCCGACTGCCCTGGCGGTGGCCAGCCTGGGGGCGCAGTCGGGGTTCGAGACTTTCCTGGTGCGGCCCAAAGGGCCGGCTACAGCCCCGCCGCTGGCGGGGGTCGCCTATCGCCGCGACGAGGCGGGCGAGGCCCTGGCCGCCATCGGCCTGGACGCCTGGACCGCCGTCGCCGTCTGCGGCCACGACATCGAACTGGACCACGCCGCCCTGCTGGCCGCCCTTCCCTCGCCCGCGCCCTATGTCGGCCTGCTGGGCGCGCGGCGGCGACTGCCGGAGCGGATCGCGCGGCTGAAGGCGGCGGGGCTGACCGACCGCGACCTGACCAAGCTGCGCGCGCCGATCGGCCTGGACCTGGGCGGCAAGGCGCCGTTCGAGGTGGCCGTCGCGGTGATCGGCGAGATCATGGCCACGCGGCACGGGCAGCCGGCGCTGGCGCGACGGGTGGTGGAGGCGTGAGGGCCGTCCTCGCCCTTCGACAAGCTCAGGGTGAGGACGACTTTTCAGGCCGCTCAGTAAGAAACCTCTTCCTGAGCCTGTCGAAGGACGAGGTTTCGCTGCGCCCTAACCCGGCGCCTTCTCCGCCCCGAACGCCGCCAGGTCCTCGATCAGCGCATTGGCCGCCATGTTGACCAGCTCGCCACCCTTCTCGGGCGTGGCCTGGGCCGGGTCCGAGCCCATGCGGCCGTCGGCGTAGCGGGCGCGGAAGTCGAGGGCTTCGCGGATCGGCCCCGTCGGCGCGATCTGGGGCTCGTAGGCCGCCGTCTTGATCGTCTCGGGATAGGCCCACTGGGTCACGGCGATCTCGGACGGCGTCGCGTGGCTGCCGTGCCCCGTCGGGAATTGGCGGTTGGCCAGGGCGTTGACGCCGGCCAGGTCCCACCAGTTCTTCAGCTTCAGGGCGAACGGCGCGCGCTGCTGGCGGAAGCTGTAGTCGGCATAGATCTCGGAGAAGGCGGCCTCGATCGAGGCGACGTTGCCGCCGTGGCCGTTCAGGAAATAGATCCGCGTGAAGCCGTGCGCGCCCAGCGACCGCACCCAGTCGCCGATCGCGGCGATGAAGGTCGAGGGCCGCAGGAAGATCGTCCCCGGGAACGCCAGGTGGTGCTGGGCCATACCGATGTTGAAGGTCGGGGCCACCAGGATCTTGTCGGCGGCGCGCTTGCTGGCCTCGTGGGCGATGATCTCCGGGCACAGCCAGTCGGTGCCCAAAAGGCCCGTCGGCCCGTGCTGCTCGTTGGAGCCGATCGGCACCACAACCGTCTGGCTGGTCTTCAGGCGGGCTTCGATCTCGGACCAGGTCGACAGGGCGAGCAACATAGGAAAACTCCGAGGGACATGAGGAGACGACGCTTTACGCCCCTCATATAGGGCCGTCATCTTCTGACCGTATCGGTCAAGCATCGGGGACGTGGCGCGTGAGAAACCGCAATGGTCTTCTTGCGCCGGACGCCGGGCTTCGCCTATTCCGGCGGCCAACAAAATAAGGGAGTACGGCTGGTGAGCGACGGACAGGTTTTCCCGGTTCCCGAGGGTCTGGCGAAGAACGCGCATATCGACGCCGCCGCCTATGCGGCCGCCGTGGCCCGCGTCGAGGCCGATCCCGAGGGCTACTGGCGCGACATCGCCGCCCGCCTGGACTGGATCAAGGCCCCGACCAAGATCAAGGACGTCTCCTACAACAAGGACGACTTCCGCATCCGCTGGTACGAGGACGGCGTCCTCAACGTCTCGGCCAACTGCCTGGACCGTCACCTGCCGGCCAAGAAGGACGACGTCGCCCTGGTCTTCGAAGGCGACGAACCGGGCGTCTCCTCCACCCTGACCTACGGCCAGCTGCACGAGGAGGTTTGCCGCATGGCCAACGTCCTCAAGGACCTGGGCGTCAAGAAGGGCGACCGCGTCACCATCTATCTGCCGATGGTCCCCGTGGCGGCCGTGGCCATGCTGGCCTGCGCCCGCATCGGCGCGGTGCACTCGGTGGTGTTCGGCGGCTTCTCGCCCGACAGCATCGCCGGCCGCATCCAGGACTGCGAATCCCGCATCGTCATCACCGCCGACCAGGGTCGTCGCGGCGGCAAGCGCGTGCCGCTGAAGGCCAATGTCGACGAGGCGCTTCTCCAGTGCCCCGAGGTCGAGAAGGTGCTGCTGATCCGCTGGACCGGCGCCGAGGTCTCGGTCGTCGAGGGCCGCGACGTGGTCTGGAACGACGTCCGCGACACCGTCTCGGCTGACTGCCCGCCCGAGCCGATGAACGCCGAAGATCCGCTGTTTATCCTCTACACCTCGGGCTCGACAGGGAAGCCCAAGGGCGTGCTGCACACCACCGGCGGCTACCTGGCCTGGGCGTCTTGGACCTTCTGGGCGGTGTTCGATTACAAGCCCGGAGAAGTCTTCTGGTGCACCGCCGACGTGGGCTGGGTCACCGGCCACAGCTATGTCGTCTACGGCCCGCTGGCCAATGGCGGGACCAGCCTGATCTTCGAAGGCGTGCCGAACTATCCGACCCCCAGCCGCTTCTGGGAGGTGATCGACAAGCACAAGGTCGAGATCTTCTACACCGCGCCGACGGCCCTGCGCGCCCTGATGCGCGAGGGCGACGAGCACGTGACCAAGAACGATCTGTCGTCCCTGCGCATCCTCGGCAGCGTTGGCGAGCCGATCAATCCGGAAGCCTGGCTCTGGTACCACCGCGTGGTCGGCAAGGAGCGCCTGCCGATCGTCGACACCTGGTGGCAGACCGAGACCGGCGGCATGCTGATCACGCCGCTGCCAGGCGCCACCGACCTGAAGCCGGGCTCGGCCTCCAAGCCGCTGCCGGGCGTCAAGCCGCAGTTGGTCGACGCCGAAGGCCAAGTCCTGGAGGGCGCGACCGAGGGCAACCTCGTCATCACCGACAGCTGGCCGGGCCAGATGCGCACGGTCTATGGCGACCATGGCCGCTTCTTCGAGACCTATTTCTCGACCTATCCCGGCAAGTACTTCACCGGTGACGGCTGCCGCCGCGACGCCGACGGCTACTACTGGATCACCGGCCGGGTCGACGACGTCATCAACGTCTCCGGCCACCGTCTGGGCACGGCCGAGATCGAGAGCGCCCTGGTCGCTCACGAGACCGTCGCCGAGGCCGCCGTGGTCGGCTATCCGCACGACATCAAAGGCCAGGGCGTCTACGCTTACGTAACCTTGAAGGCGGGGATCGAAGCGACGGACCAGCTGCGCAAGGACCTGATCCTGTGGGTCCGCCACGAGATCGGCCCGTTCGCCGCGCCGGACATCCTGCAATGGGCGCCGGGCCTGCCCAAGACCCGCTCGGGCAAGATCATGCGCCGCATCCTGCGCAAGATCGCCGAGAACGAGCTGGGCAGCCTGGGCGACACCTCGACCCTGGCCGACCCTTCGGTGGTCGATGACCTGGTGAAAAATCGGGCGGGGGCCTGACGAAAGAACAGCCGGCGCGTTAGCTTGAGCATGATGCGCCGGCTCGTTGCTTTCCTTGCTGTGCTTACTCTCGCCGGGCCGGTCCAGGCGGCGACCGCGTGGGATGTGAAGGGCGACGGCATCGCCGTCGAAACCCATGCCGACGACCGCGGGCGAGGCTCGGTCCAGGCCAGCGTCGACATCGCCGCCCCACCTTCGGTGGTCTTCCGCGTCATCCTCGACTGCGACCGAGCCGCGCGGATGAGCCCGGGCGTGAAGAGCTGCCGGGTCGTCTCGCGTGCGCCGGACGGGACCGAAATCCGCGAGCACACCGTCAAATGGAGCTTCTTCCTGCCGACGATGCGTTCGACCTCGCGCGTGACCCTGGAGCCGGATCGGCTGATCCGCTTCACCTGCATCGGCGGCGACATCCGCGCCTGCGACGGGTCGTGGAAACTGGAGCCGCTGGACGGCGGGACGCGCACGCGGGTCACCTATGACATGTGGGCCACCGCGCCGTTCGCCGTGCCCGCCGGCCTGATCAGCGGCATGATGCGCCGCGACGTGCCGCAGTCGCTGAAAGCCCTGCGCCGCGAGTGCGAGGGCGGATGAGCGACCCCAATCCCGACGAATCTGGCCCAGACGGCCTGTGGCTGTTCGACGGTGTCTGCAATTTCTGCAACGGCTCGGTGCAGGTGGTGCTGCGCCTGGACCGCAAGGGCGTGATCCGCTTTACGCCGATTCAGTCGCCGTACGGCCGGGCGCTGGCGATCCGTCATGGCCAGGACCCCGACACGCCCGAGAGCTTCCTGTTTCTCGACCAGGACCAAGCGCTGTCCAAGACCGCCGCGATCGGGGCCTTGCTGCGCCGGCTGGACGCGCCTTGGCGCTGGCTGGCCTTCATTGACTGCCTGCCGCGCAAGCCGATGGACGCGGCCTATGACTGGATCGCCACCAACCGCTATCGCCTGATGGGCAAGAAGGATCGCTGCATGGTCCCGACGCCCAAGCAGCGCGCGAGGTTCATCCTCGAATGAGTCCCGTCGTCTTGAGGCGCATCGTCCTGGTCGGCGCCAGCGGCGTCTTCGGCGCGCGCCTGGCGGCGATGATCGCCCGCTGGCCGGATGTCGTGCTGGTGCTGGCCGCCCGTCGGCGCGAGCCGCTCGAAGCCTTGCGCGACCGCCTGTCGGGTCCCGCGACCCTCGAGATCGCCATCTTCGATCGCAACGCCCCGGAGGGCCTAGCGGCGCTATCGTCTTTCGCCGTGGTCGACGCCGCCGGACCGTTCCAGACCAGCGACCTGCGCCTGGCCAAGGCCGCTCTGGCGACCGGCGCGCACTATGTCGACCTCGCCGACGGCCGCGCGTTCGCGGAGCAGTTCCCCGAAGCCATGGCCGAAGCCGTCGCCGCTTCCGGGCGCTGGGCCATCACCGGCGCGAGCTCGACGCCGGCGCTGAGCACGGCGGCGCTGGATCGCCTGACCCAGGGCTGGAGCCGGATCGATGCGGTGACCACCGCCATCTCGCCCGGCGCCGACGCGCCACGCGGGCCTTCGGTGATCGAGGCGATCTTCTCCTGGGTCGGCCGGCCAGTGCGAGTGTTCGAGGGCGGCGCCTGCACGCTGCGTCCCGGCTGGAGCGGTTCACGGCGTGCGCTGTTTCCTGGCCTCGGCCGCCGCTGGGTCGCCCTGGCCGAGACGCCCGACCTCGACGTCCTGCCCCGCCGCTACAAGCCGCGTCATGTCGGCCGGTTCGAGGCCGGGCTGGAGCTGCCGCTCGCCCATCACGGCCTGGCGCTGCTGGGCTGGGCGCGACGTATCGGTCTGGTCCGCGACCTGAAGCCGTTCGCCGAGCCTTTGGGCTGGCTGGCCGACCGCCTCGCCCAGTTCGGAACGGACCAGGGCGGCATGGTCGTCGAGGCTGGCGGCAAGGATGCGAACCGCGAGTCCGTCCGGGCGCGCTGGGGCCTGTGGGCGCGGGCCGGAGCCGGTCCGAACACGCCCGCCGCGCCGGCCGCCGCGATCCTGCGCGCCCTGCTCGACGGCGGCCTGGACGGTCCGCCCCGCGCCACGCCCTGCGTCGGCCTGCTGAGCCTCGAGGATCTGCTGACCCCGCTTGCTCCCTTCCCGATCCGGACCCGCATCGACATGGCCTCGCCCCGCGCTCCTGGCGTCTTCCCCCGCGCGCTCGGTCCGCGTCTCGACGCCATGCCCGAGGTCGTCCGCCAGGCGCACGACGGCTCGCCCCGAACCCTGACCGGCTGGGCGCGCGGTCGCGGCGCCGGCGGCCTGGCTCGTCTCGTCCGCACGCTGCAGGGCCTGCCCGAACCCGGACGCCACGAGACCGCCGTCCAGATCGCGCCCGACCCGACCGGCGAGACCTGGACCCGCCAGTTCGGCGCTCGTCGCTTCCGCTCGCGCATCGCCTCGGTCCGCGAGGACGCCTACGCCTTCGAGGAAACGGCCGGCCCCTTCACCTTCCGCTTCCATGCCGCCGACTATCCGGGCGGGTTCTCCTGGATGTTCGAGCGCTGGCGACTGGGACCTATTCCCCTGCCCGCCGCCTGGGCGCCGCGCACGCGCGCGCGGACCTTCGCCCGCGACGGCGTCTACCGCTTCCGGGTGCTGGTGGCTCATCCGTGGATCGGCGTGATCTTCGGCTATACCGGCCACCTGGCGAAGGACGGCTAGAACAGCGTCGCGACGCTCTCGGCGCTGTAGGGTTTCTGCAGCACCGAGCAGTCGCGGAACCGGTCGGGAAAGGCGGCGCTGTCGCCGAAGCCAGTGCCGAAGGCGAACGGCACGCCGGCGTCCTGCAGGGCCTCGGCGACGGGGAAGCTGGTCTCCGCGCCCAGATTGACGTCCAGGATCGCGAACGGTGGCGTCTCCTCCGCCAGAGCTTCCAGAGCCTGGGCGACGCTGGCGGCGACGGTGACGTGCTTGACGCCCAGGCGCATCAGCATGTCCTCAAGGTCCAGTGCGATGATCATGTTGTCTTCCAGCACCAGCATCCGCTCGGGCGCGCGCACCGGCGTGTCCGAGCGCTTGGGCTGGGTCACGGTGGCGGTCACGCCTTCGGTCGTCACATAGCGGCCGGGGATGCAGATGCGGGCCTGGAAGCCTTCCGGCCGATAGTCCAGCGCCACCTCGCCGTGGAGATCGTGGGGGATCGAGTGCTCGATGATGGTCGAGCCGAAGCCCCGGCGGGTCGGCGGCTTGACCGGCGGGCCGTCCTTCTCGCGCCAGTCGATGATCAGGTCGCCCTTGGCGTCCTGCGCCCAGACGATCGTCACCTGGCCGCGCTGGTCGCAGAGCGCCCCGTACTTGGCCGAGTTGGTCATCAGCTCGTGGATGACCAACGACAGGATCGAGAAGGCGTCCGGCGCCAGCGCGGTCGGGGCGCCGTTCAGCTGAACACGCTCGGCCCTTCCCGAGAAATGGGGGCCCGACAGATAGGCCTCGGCCTCGGCGGTGATCAGGTCGCTGAGCGCGCCCGGACCCCACTGGTGACGGGTGATCTGGTCATGGGCGCGGGCCAGGGCCTGGACACGGCCGCCGACCACCTCGGCGAATTCCTCGACGCTGGAAACGCCCGAGCGGCTCTGGCTGATCAGACCCCGGATCAGGCCGAGGATGTTGCGCACCCGGTGGTTCAGCTCTGCGATCAGCAGTTCCTGCCGCTGGTTGGCGCGCAGGCGCTCCTCGTCGGCCAGGTCGGTCAGGCGGAAGACGATCTCCAGCAGGCTGGCGCGCATGCTCTCGGCCAGGGATCGCTCGACGCTGGTCCACGGCCGGCTCTGGCCGCGCACGGTCTCTTCCCAAGCCTCGAAGCTCTTGCGGGGAGTCAGGCGGTCGCCGAGTGGCCCGACCTGGACCAGCTTGGCCGGCTTGCCCGCCCAGACCACCGTCTTGGCCTCCTCCTTGCGGAAGAAGATCAGGTAGTCGCGCGGGGCCCGCGACAGCGGGATGGCCAGCATGCCGGCCGCCTTTTCCGACCAGGCGGCGGCCGAGGGCAACAGGGTGGCGATCTCGTTGGTGGAGAAGACGGCGTGGGTGTCCTTGTCGCGCAGCACCCGGACCAGGGTGTGAACGTCGCTGGCGTCGGGCGTAGAGTCCCGCAGGGTCAGCCGACCTTCCAGCCACATCGCCAGGCCGTCACAGCCCACCAGGCGGCTCAGGTCGTCGAGATAGGGGCTGAGGCTGTCGGCGCCCTGGTTGGTCTTGACCACCGCGTTCATCAGCCGGTCGTGCAGGTTGCGCGCCTCGGCCATGCGGCGGGTCTCGATCTCGCGCTCGCGGCTTTCCAGGGTCAGCGAAAACAGCTGGCCGAACAGCTCGGCGGCCGTGCGGCGCTCGTAGCTGATGTGCTTGGGCGCGTAGTGGTGGCAGGCGAACAGGCCCCACAGCTTGCCGTCGCGCAGGATCGAGATCGACAGCGAGGCGGCCACGCCCATGTTGCGCAGGTACTCGATATGGATCGGCGAAACGGCCCGCAGCATGCTCATCGAGAGATCGACGGGATCGCCCGAGAGGCTGATCTGCGGAACGATCGGCGAGACCTCGGCGTCGACGTCGGCGATGATCCGAAGCCAGCTGCGTTCGTAGAGCGCGCGCGCCTGCACGGGGATGTCGGAGGCTGGATAGCGCTGGCCCAGGAACGAGCCGATGCCGGGCCGCACCGACTCGGCGATCACCTCGCCCGCGCCGTCATGGGCGAAGCGGTAGACCATCACGCGGTCGAACTCGGTCAGGGCGCGGACCTGGCGGGCGGCCTCGTGGCAGAACTCCTCGAAGGTCGGGCGGGCGGCGACGCGGGTGGTCATCGAGCGCACGGCCGAGGCCGCCTCGATCAGGGCGTCGGCCTGGCTGGGCTCGCCCTCGACGATCAGCAGGCGGCCGGAATAGTGCAAAGCCAGATCGAAGGCCTCGCCGCCCTCGACCAGCGGCTGGCCGAACATCCGCTCGACCGCGTCGGCGCCGCGCATGATCTGCAGGCGGCCTCGGATATTGTGGATGGCGTGGCCGCTCAGCACCTGGGTCAGCGACTTGCCCAGCAGGTCCTCGGGGCTGGCGCCCAGATAGCGCAGGGTCGAGGTCGAGGCGTGGACCACCACCCAGTCGGAATTGACGGCCAGCAGGAAGCCGAACGGCTGAACCGAGCCGAGAATGTGGATCGGCTCGCGGTCGCAATTGGTCAGGTCGACTTCAAACCCGGACATGGGCGCCAGCTCGGACATGCGGGGCTCCGGTCGGGGCTACGCTCTCGAAGGCGTCCGAGAAGCATCGGAAGCCATATCGCGCACCCGCCTCGGCCTCGTCTGTCCGAAACCCGACTTTGGGTAGGGCGTCGAGCCAGACCAGGAACGAACGCCAGAGATCGTCGCCCTCGCCCTGGGTCAGATAGGCCACGGGCAATCCCGCGCCGCCGGCCCGGACCTGGCGAGCCAGGAAACGGGCGCCGAGGCGGGAGCCTTCTAATGTGTAGAGCAGGCCGGCCGCGAAGTCGGCGGACGGGACATGGGACGCCCGGAACGGCGGCGCTTCCAGGCCAAGTTGCGCCAGGTCGCGGGCCAGGGCCGTGCGGCGGACGCGCTTGGGCCAGTCCGGCAGCCATTCCGCCACGCCCGCCCGTTCCAGGGCCAGCTCCAGCGGGGCCAGGGCGGCGACCGAGGCCGACAGGAACGCGCCGTAGCCGAGCGGCGTCTCGATCCGCCAGCCGACGACCGTAGCGTCCAGCGTCGCATGGTCCTGGGAAGTGGCCGCGCGCAGGCGGTCGCGAAGCGAGCTGTCGGACAAACTTTTCCCCACCGGCCATCGACCCGCCGTCGTGGCTGGTGTCGGGACGACCTTCACTAACCCTGACGGCGCAGCTTGGTTCCGCCCACATGACAGCTCGGTAAGGTTTATCCAGAAATCGTCGGTGCTAGGGTCGCGCCGGACTGTTCAGGAGACCTTCGCGCATGATCCGCACCGCCAAGCTGGCCCTCGTGGCCGCGGCCCTTTCCACCACGGCGCTTTCCCCGCTTGCCCACGCCGCGACCCAGGCCAAGGCCAAGCCGAAACCGGCCGCCGCCGCGCCCGCCGCTTCAGCCATCAAGGTCCCGCCGATCGTCTACCAGCAGCGCGTCCTGCCCAACGGCCTGAAGGTCTTCACCTCGCGGGATGCGACCACGCCGAACGTCTCGGTGCAGGTCTGGTACGGCGTCGGCTCCAAGGACGATCCCAACGGCCGCTCGGGCTTCGCCCACCTCTTCGAACACCTGATGTTCAAGGCCACGCGCAACATGCCCAGCGAGACGCTGGACCGCCTGACCGAGGACGTCGGCGGCTTCAACAACGCCTCCACCTGGGACGACTTCACCAACTACTATGAGGTCGCCCCGGCCAATCACCTGGAGCGCCTGATCTGGGCCGAGAGCGATCGCCTGAAGTCGCTGGTCATCGACGACGCCGTCTTCGCCTCCGAGCGCGACGTCGTGAAGGAAGAGCTGCGCCAGCGCGTGCTGGCCGACCCCTATGGTCGCTTCTTCGCGCTTTCGATCCCGCAGCAGTCGTTCACGGCCCACCCCTACCAGCGCCCGGGCATCGGCTCGATCGAGGAGCTGGACGCGGCCACGGTCGATGACGTCCGCGCCTTCCACCAGACCTACTATCGCCCGGACAACGCGGCCCTGATCGTCGTCGGCAATTTCGACCAGGCCCAGCTGGACGCGATGATCGACAAGTACTTCACGCCGATCGCCAAGCCGGCCGGCGACATCCCGAAGGTCACGGTCGTCGAGCCGGCCCGCACGGGTCCCAAGAGCGTCAACACCTACGGTCCGAACGTGCCGCTGCCGGCCCTGGCCATCACCTGGCTGGCCCCGGCGGCCGCCGACAAGGACACGGCCGCCCTGAGCGTGCTGGACGCCATCCTGACGGCCGGCAAGTCCTCGCGCCTCTATGACAGCCTGGTCTACGAGCAGAAGATCGCCCAGTCGGTGTTCTCGGACGGCCCGAACAACGCCCAGCCGGGCCTGTTCTACGTCGGCGCCATCATGGCTGGCGGCAAGACGGTCGCTCAAGGCGAGGCGGCCCTGCGCGCCCAGGTCGCCCGCTTCCGCGACGGCCTGGTCACCCCGGCCGAGCTGGCCGAGGCCAAGACCGGCCTGCTGGCCGACGCCGTGCGCAAGCGCGAGGAGATCGACGGTCGCGGCTTCGCCATCGGCTACGCCCTGCAGACCGAGGGCGACGCCGCCAGCGCCAATACCAGCCTGGCCCAGCTGCAGGCGGTGACCGCCGCCGACATCCAGCGCGTGGCGCGCAAGTACCTGGCCGACGACCGTCGCACGGTGATCCGCTACCTGCCGGAAAAGGACCGCCCGGCCGGTGAGAAGGACGCCACGCCGCCGATCCCCAAGGTCGCCTCGGTCAAGTACGACGGCCCGGTCACCACGCTGGCGCCGGAAGCCGAGCGCGAGAAGATGCCCGCCGTCGCCGCCCCGGTGCCGGCCGTCATGCCGACCCCGGCCGAGAAGACCCTGGCCAACGGCCTGCGCGTCATCGTCGCCAAGTCCAGCGACCTGCCGCTGATCACCGCCGACCTGACCGTGAAGGGCGGGGCCAGCTCCGATCCGGCCGGCCTGGCCGGGACATCGAGCCTGACGTCCGAACTGCTGACCGAAGGCACCACCAGCCGCTCGGCCACCCAGGTCGCCCGCGAGACCGAGGCCCTGGGCGCCGATCTCGAGGCCGGTTCGGGCTGGGAAGCCGCCTCGCTGACCCTCAGCGTCACGGCCAACAACGCCGCCCCGGCCATGGCCATCATGGCCGACGTCGCCGAGCATCCGGCCTTCTCGACCGAGGAGCTGGACCGCGTCCGCACCGAGACCCTGGACAGCCTGTCGGTCTCGTACCAGCGCCCCGGCACCCTGGCCGCCTACGCCACCGCGCCGGTGCTCTATGCCGGCTCGGCCTATGGCCACGTCGCCGGCGGCACGCCCGGCTCGCTGCCCAAGATCAAGCGCACCGACCTGGCCAAGACCCACGCGGCCTACTGGCGTCCGGACAACGCCGTGCTGGTCCTGACCGGCAACCTGACCCCCGAGGCCGGCTTCGCCCTGGCCGAGAAGGCGTTCGGATCCTGGAAGAAGCCCGCGACCCCGCCGCCGGCCGCTCCCGCCGCGCCGACGGGCTACAAGCCACGCAACGTGGTCATCGACCTGCCCGGCACCGGCCAGGCGGCCGTGGTGCTGGCCAAGCCGGCCATCACCCGCGCCGATCCGAACTACTACCAGGGCATCGTCGCCAACACGGTGCTGGGCGTCGGCTTCAGCTCGCGCCTGAACCAGGAGATCCGCATCAAGCGCGGCCTCTCGTACGGCGCCGGTTCCAGCCTGACGCCACAGGGTCGCTTCGGCGGCTTCTCGGCCCGGGTGCAGACCAAGAACCCGTCGGCCGGCCAGGTCATCGACCTGACCCGCGCCGAGCTGAACCGCCTGGCGGCCGAACCGGCCGGCGCGAGCGAGCTGACGGCCCGCAAGTCGGTGCTGGTCGGCAATTTCGGCCGTGACCTGGGCACCTCGGAAGGCCTGGCCAACATCCTGGGCAATCTGGCCGTCTACGGCGTGCCGCTGACCGAGATCCAGACCTACGCCGCCAAGGTCGAGGCCGTGACCCCGGCCGAGGTCCAGGCCTTCGCCAAGGCCAAGCTCGACCCGGCCCAGATGAGCGTCATCGTCGCCGGCGACGCCAAGGCCATGGGCGAGGATCTGGCCAAGGCCGCGCCGAACGCCACGGTGATCCCGGCCGCCAAGCTGGACCTGGATGCGCCCGGCCTCAGCAAGTAGGTGCGAAAAAGCCGGCCGCTGGGGTCCAGCGGCCGGCCTATAGTTGGTCGATTGTCGGTCTTCCGACTCCCCCACCTCGCGTCATTCCCGCCCTTGTGGCGGGAATGACGGTGCGGGGGAGCGACCTGAGTGCAGGCGGCCGAACTCAGCCCTTCTTGGCCAGCAGGTCGCGGATCTCGGTCAGCAGCTTTTCTTCCGTCGTCGGGGCGGGCGGGGCCTCGGGGGCCGGCTCGGCGGCGTCGGCGCGGCGGATGGCGTTGACGCCCTTCACCAGCAGGAAGACCACCGCCGCGACGATAAAGAACTGGATCAGGGTGTTGATGAAGGCGCCGTACTGGATCGAGACCTTCTCGATGGCCTCGGTCGCCGGGTTCTCGGCCCGCAACACCCATTCCAGCTTCGAGAAGTCGAGCCCGCCGGTGGCCAAGCCGATCGGCGGCATGATCACCTGGTCGACCAGGCTCTTGACGATGCCGTTGAACGCCGCGCCGATGATCACGCCGACGGCCAGGTCGATGACGTTGCCGCGGGCGATGAACTCGCGGAATTCCTTGACGACGCTCATGGCTCTTTCCCTCGCCACCTCAATAAGGGCGCAAGGCTGGAGGCGTTCGTGTCCCGGGGTCAAGCCCGGAGCGCCCAGTTCGGGGCGCTGCAAATGTTAGGAATTGAGACGGCCTGGCCAGACAGGCTCTGATGAGCCCGTCGCGGACTACTCGTCGCCGTCCGCGTTCAGGCGGGCGCGCAGTTCCTTGCCGCTCTTGAAGAACGGGACGTGCTTGGCGCGGACGTCCACCGCTTCGCCGGTGCGCGGGTTGCGGCCAGTGCGGGCCGGACGCGAGCGGACCGACAGGGCGCCGAAGCCCCGCAGCTCGACGCGGCCGCCATCCTCCAAGGCTCCGATCATGCGCTCAAGGATCACGCCGACAACGCGTTCGACGTCTTTCTGCGTCAGGTGCGGATTTTCATTCGCGAGCCTGGCGATGAGTTCAGACTTGATCATCGATATCCCCGGAACGCCCTTGGGAGGAAAAGGCGCGAGCGGACCTTTGCCCAACGATGGCTGAGTCTTCAAGGGGTTGCGTGCATTTCTCGAACGCGGTTCGGTTAATGATCAAGCTCACGAACCCTTCGGCGCGCGGATGATCTGGGGCTCGCTCGCCAGACGGCGAAGCTGCTTGTTGGCCTCCTCGGCCTGGTCGAACGGCAATTCGCGCGACAGGCTGCGGCTGGACTCGGTGAACCGGGCCACGCCGTCCTTCAGTTCGGCGACCTGGACGATCTCGCGATTGGCCAGCGGACCCGACCAGCTGGGACCTTTCACGGTGAAGCCCTGCCCCTTGTTCGGCAGCACCACCTCCAGCCCCGAGACCACGAAGATCGGGAACAGCGTGAGGTAGGGCGCGTCGGCGTTCGGGCCCGGCTCGCGGCGCGGGAAGGTCGAGGTCTTGCCCGACCCGGAGCCCGGGAAACGGAATTCGCGCACGCCGGCGTCGTCGTTCATCCGCCAGTCCATGTCGGCCGTGCCGGTCATCACCACCTTGCCGACGCCGTCGGGCGAGACGTCGAAGTCGATCTTGTCGATCGTCATCCAGCTGTTGCTGGCCGAGAACTGCTGCTTGAGCCCCCGCTCCATGTCGGCGCGCGGCGTCGTCCGGATCGCCCGGCCCATGGCCAGGCCCGCATCGCCCCGGAAGACGATGGTCATGGTCAGGGCGGCGGGCTTGTCGAGACCGGCCGAGGCGTCGAGGCGGATCAGCCCCTCGTTGTCGGGCTTGGCCAGCGGCGTCTGGACGATCTCCTCGATCTTCGCGCCGGCCGGGCGTAGGGGCAGGGCCCAACGGAAGCCCGGCGGCTTCAGGCCGTCGATCTCGCCCACGTCGCCCGAGCGGGTGCCGTCCAGCCAGTAGCTCTTGCCGTCGATGCGAGCGCGGACAATCACGTGGTTGAACAGGGCCGCCGAGGGCACGCGCTCGTTCAGGCCGTCGCCGCCGACCGTCGTGACCAGCACTGGCTCGGCCTCGACGCCCAGCTCGCGCAGGATGGCCAGCAGCAGGACGGTCTTGCCCTTGCAGTCGCCGAACTTGCGCGACCAGGTCTCGTCGACATTGGCCGGCTTGTAGCCGCCGTCGCCCATGCCCAGGAATAGGTAGCGGGTCTTGTCCTCGACCAGCTGCAGGGCCTTGAAGGCCCGGTCCTTGGGATCGGTCGAGGCCGCCGCGATGGTCGCGATCTCGGCCCGCAGCGGCGAGTCCGCCGAAAGCTCGGCGGCCTTCGTGTAGAGGGGCGACATCCGCTTGGAGACGTCCTCCCAGCCCGTGTAGGTCGTGGCCTCGATCATGCCCAGGCGCTGGAAGCGCGCGGGGGCGCCGGCGGGGGGCTTGGGCGTCTTGACGTCCTTGACGTCGACCAGCAGCTCGTTGAGCCCGCCGGCCTTGGTCACCTTCGGCTCCGGGAAGGCCGTGTCGCGCTTCCAGGTCATGGCCGCCCTGTCGTCCCACAGCAGGCGGACACGATAGCGGCCGGCGACGCCGGACCAGCCCATGCGTTCGAAATCGACGGTGCGGCCGCCGACCAGCGGATCGTGATGGCTTTGGCTGTAGGCCCAGTCGACGACGTCGCCGACCTGCAGGTCCTTGATCTGGATGGAGGCGGTCATCCGGCCGTCCAGCATGGCGCGTTCGAGGTTCTTCTCGCGGCGCAGGACCAGGACGTCCTCGCCCTTCTTCAGGAGATCGATGCGCTGGCCGTCGCGGATGATGGCCAGGGTGTGCAAGGTCATGTCGTCCCGGGCCGGGTCCCAGGTCACCGACCGCGAGCCGCCTTGCAGGCCCTCGGACTTCAGCACCTTGACGATCCGGCGGTTGTAGTAGGTCGAGCCGGCGGCGTCGTGACGCGACTGGTTGTCGTCGAGCAACACCTGGGTCGAGGGGGCTTGGTCGTCGACGGGCGGGGCCGGAATCTCGGCCACCTGGACCCACTTCTCCGGCGGCGCGTAGCGGGGCTTGTCGTCCGCCCAGGCCGCGCTGGCCAGAACAAGGACCGGAACCGTGGCGACCAGCGCCAACTTCAGAGCCCGCACCCGAAACCTCCCGAAACTCAACCCTAGGGGTTGTGGCAGGCTTCTTTGCAAAAGGGAACGGCGATGGGAGCGTTCACAGGCGACTCCCAGAAAACAGGCGGCCCAAAAGAAAACGGCGGCGGGATCGCTCCCGCCGCCGCTGACTTCAACTCACGAGGAGAAGAAGACTATTCCTTCGAGGCGCGCTCGCGGAGAGCGGCGCCGAGGATGTCGCCCAGCGAAGCGCCGGAGTCCGACGAGCCGAACTGCTCGATGGCTTCCTTCTCTTCGGCCATTTCCAGCGACTTGATCGACAGCGACACGCGGCGAGCCGCCTTGTCGATGTTGGTGATCTGAGCGTCGACGCGGTCACCCACGGCGAAGCGCTCGGGGCGCTGTTCCTGACGGTCACGCGACAGGTCCGACTTGCGGATGAAGGCCGACATCGGAGCGTCGTCTTCACCGAAGCGCACTTCGATGCCGCCCGTGGTGACTTCCGTCACGGTCACGGTCACGGTCTGGTTCTTGCGGAAGGTGTCGCCCGACATCGGGTCGCCAGCCAGCTGCTTGATGCCCAGCGAGATGCGTTCCTTCTCGACGTCGACGTCGAGAACCTTCGCCTTGACCACGTCGCCCTTCTTGTAGCGCGCCATGGCTTCTTCGCCCGGGACGCTCCAGTCGATGTCCGACAGGTGCACCATGCCGTCGATGTCGTTGTCGAGGCCGACGAACAGACCGAATTCGGTCGCGTTCTTGACTTCGCCTTCGACGGTCGAGCCGACCGGGTGAGCTTCCAGGAAGGCTTCCCACGGGTTGGCCAGGGCCTGCTTCAGGCCCAGCGAGACGCGGCGCTTGGACGGATCGACGTCCAGCACGACCACGTCGACTTCCTGCGAGGTCGAGACGATCTTGCCGGGGTGGACGTTCTTCTTGGTCCAGGACATTTCCGAGACGTGCACCAGGCCTTCAACGCCGGCTTCCAGCTCCACGAAGGCGCCGTAGTCGGTGATGTTGGTGATGCGGCCCGTGAACTTGGCGCCGACCGGGTACTTGGCTTCAACGCCATCCCACGGATCCGACTGCAGCTGCTTCATGCCGAGGCTGATGCGCTGGGTGTCCGGGTTGATCTTGACGATCTGGACCTTCACGGTGTCGCCCACGGCGAGCACTTGGCTCGGGTGGTTGACGCGCTTCCAGCTCATGTCGGTGACGTGCAGCAGGCCGTCGATACCGCCCAGGTCAACGAACGCACCGTAGTCGGTGATGTTCTTGACGACGCCTTCGCGGATTTCACCCTCTTGCAGCTGCGACACCAGTTCGGTGCGCTGCTCGGCGCGGGCTTCTTCCAGGATGGCGCGACGCGAGACGACGATGTTGCCGCGCGGACGGTCCATCTTGAGGATGGCGAAGGGCTGTTCCTTGCCCATCAGCGGACCGACGTCGCGGACCGGACGGATGTCGACTTGCGAGCCCGGCAGGAAGGCCGAAGCGCCGCCCAGGTCGACGGTGAAGCCACCCTTCACGCGGCCGACGATGGCGCCCATGACGGGTTCGTTCTTGGCGTAGACGCCTTCCAGACGGGTCCAGGCTTCTTCGCGCTTGGCCTTTTCGCGGCTGATGACCGCTTCGCCGAGGGCGTTTTCCAGGCGTTCCAGGAAGACTTCGACCGAGTCGCCGACCTTGATGGTGGCCTTGCCGGCTTCGTCGACGCCGAATTCCTTCAGCTGAATACGACCTTCGGTCTTCAGACCGACGTCGATGATGGCGAAGTCCTTTTCGATCCCGACGACCTTGCCCTTGACGACGGTGCCTTCCGCGAAGTCGCGGCCGCCCATCGAGTCATTGAGGAGCGCTTCGAAATCGTCGCGCGTCGGGTTGAAGCTCATATCGTCAGCCATGCTGATCTTTAGTCTCTAGGTTGGGGGAAGCCCTGCAGCGAGCGCCGCTGGAGAAAGCGGTTCTCGGGATTCCGGATGAAATGGGTGTCTGCGGATCCCGCGATTTCTCTCTTATCGCGGCGAGGTCGGCGGTGGATTTGCCTTGTCAAAGCTGAGCTTTAACGGGCGCGCGCGTCCTCGACGATACGGCGGGCCGCATCGAAGGCCTGCTCTATAGTCATTTCCGACGTATCGAGCAAGACGGCGTCCACGGCCTGCGTCATCGGCGCGTCCTTGCGGCCGCCGTCGCGTTCGTCGCGCTTGCGGATATCGGCCAGGATTTCCTCGAAGGTGACGCTTTCGCCCTGGCCGACCAGCTGCTTCCAGCGGCGGTCGGCGCGAACCTCGGGACTGGCGGTGACATAGAGCTTGGCCGGCGCCTCGGGGGCGATGACCGTGCCGATGTCGCGGCCGTCGATCACCGCGCCGCCCTCCTGCGTGGCGAAGGCGCGCTGCAGGTCGAACAGCGCCTTGCGCACGCCGGGATGCACGGCGCAGCGGCTAGCGGCCTCGCCAGCGGCGCGGGTTCGCACCTCCGGCTTTTCCAGTTCGGCCAGGGTCAGGCCGCGAGCCTGGGCCTCGGCGAAGGCGGGGTCGTCGAGATCGCCGCCGGCGCCAAGGATCCGCACGCCGACGGCGCGATACAGCAGGCCGGTGTCCAGCATCGGCAGGCCGTAGGCCGCCGCGAGGCGATTGGCGATCGTGCCCTTGCCCGAGGCGGCCGGCCCGTCGACGGCGATCACGAACCCCATGATCTCAGGCCTCGGTCAGCGTCGCGCCCAGGCCGCGCATCAGGTCGGCGAAGCCCGGGAAGCTGGTGGCGATCATGCCCGGCTCGTCGACCGAGACGGCCTCTTGCGCGGCCATGCCCAGGATCAGGTGGCTCATGGCGATACGGTGATCGCCGTGGGTGACCACGGTCGCGCCGCCCTTCGGCGGTTGGCCGGTCCCGGTGACGATGAAGCCTTCCGGCTCCTCGACCACCTGGACGCCGCAGGCCTTGAGGCCATTGGCGGTCAGGCTGATGCGGTCGCTTTCCTTGACGCGCATCTCGCCGACGCCGCGCATCACCGTCTCGCCCTCGGCGAAGGCGGCGGCGATGGCCAGGATCGGATATTCGTCGATCATCGACGGCGCGCGCTCGGGCGGGACGACCACGCCCTTGAGCTTGGAATATTTGGCGGTGATGTCGCCAACGTCCTCGCCGCTGGCGACGCGGACGTTCGAGATGACAAGATCCGCGCCCATTTCCTGCAGCGTCGTGAAGAGGCCGGTGCGCAGTTCGTTGAGCATCACGCCCTCGACCGTCACTTCCGAGCCCGGGACGATCAGGCCGGCCACCAGCGGGAAGGCCGCCGACGACGGATCGCCCGGCACGGCGACATGCGTGCCGGTCAGCTTCTGGCCCTCGGGCAGGCGGATGTGACGGACCGTGTGGTCGCCGCTGACCTTGTCCTCGACGATCACCTCGGCCCCGAAGGCGCGCAGCATGCGCTCGGTGTGGTCGCGGGTGGCTTCCGGCTCGATGACCTCGACGCCGCCCTCGGCATGCAGGCCGGCCAGCAGCACGGCCGACTTCACCTGGGCCGAGGCCATCGGCAGGGTGTAGTTCAGGCCGCGCAGGGCGCCGCCCTTCAGGGTCAGGGGCAGGCGACCCTTGTCGCGGCCCAGCCAGGTCGCGCCCATGCGGGCCAGCGGATCCAGCACCCGGCTCATCGGGCGGCCGCGCAACGAGCTGTCGCCGGTGAAGGTGGCGCACATGGCGAAACCCGCCGCCGCGCCCATGATCAGGCGCACGCCGGTGCCGGCGTTGCCGCAGTCGATGACGTCAGACGGCTCCTCGAAGCCGCCCTTGCCCTCGATCCGCCAGCGCCCGACGCCTTCCTGCTCGACCCGCGCGCCGAAGGCCTGCATGGCCCGCGCGGTGGCGAGGACATCGTCGCCCTCGAGAAGACCCTCGACCGTGGTGGTCCCGTTCGCCAGCGCGCCCAGGATCATCGATCGGTGGGAAATGGACTTATCGCCCGGGGCCCGCACGATCCCTCGCAGAGCGCCTGCGGGTGCGCTCTTCAATCCAGCCGACGACATGCCGAAACCGGCTCCTTGGTACTTGGTGGTTTTCGCGAAGGGGTTTGCTTTTGACAGCGGGCTCACGCCATGGCAAGTGACCGGCCGCTTTTCCCATCCGGATCAAAGGGTCGCCAATTGGCCAATCCCGACCTGGGCGCAAAACAAATCTGCCCCAACTGCCAGTCGAAGTTCTACGACCTCAACCGCCGTCCGGCCGTCTGCCCCAAGTGTGGTGAGCAGTTCGACCCGGAAGAGGCGCTGAAGTCCCGTCGTGTCCGCGCGCGTTCGATCACGCCGGACTATGACGCCGAGGACGAAAAGGAAGTCCCGGCTCCCAAGGAGCCGGATGGCTACGAGGACGAAGCCGACGAAACGCCGGAAATCGACGAAGCCGCCGAGGCGGATGTCGTCGAGACCGACGACGAGGACGCTGAACCCGGCGCCACGCCCGCGAGCGGTGACGACCTGGGTGTCGACTTCGCCGAGGACGAAGACCTCGCCGAGGACGAAGCCGACGACGTTCCGTTCCTGGAGGACGAGGACGACGACGACAATCTCGACGACGAGATCGAAGGTCTGCCCGGCGAGGGCGACGACGACTAATCGTCGAGGGTGATCCCTTGCTGGATAGCGGGTTTCAGGCTTCTGAAACCCGCTATCCACAGGGGTTTTCCGGGGTGCGACACTTTTCTCGAAAAAAGTTCGCGAAGGGGGTTGATCCCCGAAAAATCCCGGACTAGTTTCCGCGCCTCTTCGGAGGGCGACGCAAGTCGGAAACGCCGAAGAGACCAATGATTTCCGAGAGTTACCGCAAGGTTCTCGAAGAAAAATTTGGGGCTATAGCTCAGCTGGTAGAGCGCTTGAATGGCATTCAAGAGGTCAGCGGTTCGACTCCGCTTAGCTCCACCATCAAGGCCCGGACGGAAACGTCCGGGCCTTGTCCATTTCTGGACCCCGCCTTTCCCTTCCTCTTGAACGCTCCGATCACGGTCGCCATCTCTGGTTCCGTGTCGTGGGGATCGATGCCGATCCTCGGGTCTGTCTCCGCGAACGAAGTCGCTTGAGCGAGGACTTCGCGATGAATCGGACGATCCTGTTCGACAGCCCCTTCCTGTTGGGCTTCGAACACACACGAGACTTGATCGAGCGCGCCGCCAAGGCCGCTTCGGAGAGCTATCCACCCTACAATGTCGAGCAGTCGGACGACGGCGGCGTTCGGATCACCCTGGCCGTGGCCGGTTTCTCGCCCGAGCAGCTGCAGGTGACCGTCGAAGGCGGCCAACTCGTGGTGGCCGGCAAGCGCGAGAACGCCGACGGCCGCAGCGACGCCGAGCGGGCGTTCCTGCACCGGGGCATCGCCGCGCGAGGCTTCGTCCGCACCTTCGTCCTCGCCGAGGGCATGGAAGTGACCGCGGCGACCCTGGAGCACGGGCTCCTGCACATCGACCTGGCCCGCCCGGAACCCGAGCGCCTGATCAAAAGAATTCCCATTCGCAGCGCGGGCTGAAAGCCGCGCGAAACTCGCCATGTCCGGCGCGGTCTGAACCGGCCGGAGAACGGCGCGTTCCCTCATCTAGGAGGTGGTCATCATGACGCCCAACACCCACCACAACAGCCCGCTCTTCACGAGCGAAGCGTTCGCGGCCCTTGGCGCGCCCGACCTCGTCTATGTCCGGCCGATCAAGGCCGCCGAGATCCTCGCCGACGTCCCCGAGGGCGTGGAGGACTTCAACCTGGCCCCCGACCAGACCCTCTATGCGGTGTGTCGCGCCGACGGGGCGCGCCTGGCCGTCATGATCGACCGCGACACCGCGATCGCCGCCGCCCTGGCCCACGAACTGGCCCCGGTGTCGGTCCACTAGCCCGAAACGAAAGAGGGCCCTCACGGGCCCTCCAGACGTCCTGAGGATGATCGCGGCCTGACTAGGCCGCCGAGCTGGTGGCTTCGTGCGTCAGCAGGACGTGGATGGCGTCGGCCGAGCGGGCCTGGCGCAGGGCCTTGCGCATCTCGGGCTGGCGCATCATCCGCGCCACCCGGGCCAGGGCCCGCAGGTGCTGGGCGTTGGCCTCGCGCGGGGCGAACAGCGCCACCAGAAGATCGACAGGCTTGTCGTCGAGGGCGTCGAAGGCCACCGGCGTATCCAGGCGCACCACGACCGCGCGGACGCGGTCCAGGCCGTCGAGACGGGCATGTGGAATGGCGACGCCTTCGCCCACGCCGGTCGAACCGGCGGCCTCACGTTCGACGAGGCCTTCGAGAACGGCGTCGCCGTCGACGCCCAGCACGCGGGCGGCGACGTCGGCGACCATGGAAAGGGCCTGGCGTTTAGCGGGCGCGCCGACGCGCAGCGCCACCGCTCCGGGGTCCAGAAGATCGCCAATGGTCATGGACTTCTAACGCTCGCTCGTTGTCGACCGCCTTGGCGCCGTCGCTGGAGATCCACCGACGACGCCTCCAACCATGACTGGCCAGATTAGCTCGCGGTAGACCCGTGCCCGTTCAGCGACTTTGTGCGTTCGGGGTCGATCCAGCCGATATTCCCGTCTGGACGCCGGTACACCACGGACAATCCCCCGTGGGCGGCGTTCCTAAACACGATTGCCGGGTACGCGGTCAAGTCCAGTTCCATGACAGCCATGGAAACGGTCATTGTCTTCACAGCGGCCTGGGTCTCCGCGATGACCATCGCCGCGGGCGCGCCCGTCGGGTGGTCGGCTTCCACATCCCAGTCATGCTCTTCGCCTTCGTCCACCTCGGGGGCGCGAAGGACGAACATCGCGGCGTTCTCGACCTTCTTGGCCGTGGCCGCTTCAGAGTGGCTCTTGAGCCGCCTCTTGTACCGTCGAATACGGGTGTCGATCTTGGCCAGGGCGGAGTCGAACGCGGCGTGCGCGTCACCTCCAGAACCATGGCTGATAAGCTGCTGACCCGAAGCCAGCTTTACTGAGCAATCAACACGGAAGGCGTAGCCATCCTTGCTGACCACGACCTCGGCGGCGCCGCCTCGGTCGAAGTATTTCCCAATGCTCAGGGCGATTTCGTCGGAGACTCGCGCTCGCAGAGCCTCACCAACGTCGACATGCTTGCCGGAGACTTGGACTTGCATATCGATACAACGCGCCTGTCCGTGAACGGTGTCAAGCGGCGCCGTCGGTCCTTAAGGAGTGGTCCTCAAGGGTCTTAAAGAAGCCCCGAAAACACCCCGATCAACTTGCGCACGGCCATGATCACGACATGGGCGCTGACGAACAGCAGAGCCCCGCTGCCAAGGGCCATCAGGTAGCCCAGAAGCGCCAGTATTCCGTCTCGCTGCAGCAGCGCCAGGGCCAGGACGGCGACGGTCGCGCCGGGCGCCAGGTTGCCCAACGGAATGGGCAGGACCAGCACCAGGGCCAGCAGGGTGCAGACCACCCCGATGGCCCGCTCGCCCAGGGGTGCGAACATCGGTCGCAACCGGGGACGGGTGACCAGCTCCATGCTGCGCACGATGGGTCCCAGGCGGCGGAAAAGGCCCCGCAGGTCGTCGCGCCGCAGGGGACGGTTCATCAGCCCGCGCGGCAGCCACGGCGTATCCGCGCCCATGGCGATCTGCGGCGCCAGGAACAGGATCGGCAGGGACAGGATGGTCGACGAGCCCGGCGGCAGCGGCAGGGTGTTCAGAAGACCGAAAACCAGCAGCATGGCCCCGAAAGCCCGGCTGTCGAAGGCGGCCAGCATCTCGCCGACGGTCAGGGTGGGGCTGGCGTCCTCGCCGAAGCCCTCGATCACGTCCGCCAGACTCTTTTCGCTCATCAAATCCTCGTCACGGCCCGCTCAGGAACGTGCGAGGGGCAAAAACAACTACGCGGCTAGGCGGTTTCCTTCATCGCGCGGCGACGCTCGACGGAGGAGGGGATACGCATGGCCTCGCGGTACTTGGCCACGGTCCGGCGAGCGATGTCGACCCCGGCGGCCTTGAGAATCTCCACGATGGCGTCGTCCGAGTGCACATCGGTCTCGGTTTTCTCGGCGTCCACCAGGCCCTTGATCTTGTGACGGACGCTGGCGGCCGAGTGGGCTTCGCCGCCTTCCGACGACTGAATGGCCGAGGTGAAGAAGAATTTCAGCTCGAACACGCCGCGCGGGGTGGCGATGTACTTGTTCGAGGTGACCCGGCTGACCGTGCTCTCGTGCATGCCGATGGCGTCGGCGACGGTCTTCAGGTTCAGCGGACGCAGGTGCTCGACGCCATAGGCCAGGAAGCCGTCCTGCTGGCGGACGATCTCGCTGGAGACCTTCAGGATGGTCTTGGCGCGCTGGTCCAGACTCTTCACCAGCCAGTTGGCCGTGGCCATGCAGTCGGAGACGAAGGTCTTTTCCTGGTCCGTCCGCGCGCCCTTGGCGACGCGGGCGTGGTAGCGCTGGTCGACCAGCACGCGCGGCAGGGTGTCGGTGTTCAGCTCGACGTGCCACATGCCGCCCAGGCCCTCGCGGACCACGACGTCGGGCACCAGGGTCTCGGCCGGCTCGCTATGATAGGCCGCGCCGGGACGCGGGTTCAGCGAGCGGATCTCGGCGATCATGTCGCGCAGGTCTTCGTCGTCGACGCCGCACACGCGGCGCAGGCCGGCCATGTCGCGCTTGGCCAGGAGCTCGAGATTGTCGAGCATCGCCGCCATGCACGGGTCGTAGCGGTTCAGGTCCTTCAGCTGCAGCGCCAGGCACTCGCGGACGTCGCGGGCGAAGACGCCGACGGGCTCGAAGCCCTGCAAGGTCGCCAGGGTTTCCTCGACCATCTCCAGCTTGCAGCCGAGGCGGGCGGCCAGCTCGATGACGTCCAGGCGCAGGTAGCCGCCCTCGTCGACGGCGTCGATCAGGATCTCGGCGATGGCGTTGCGGGCGGGGGAGAGGGCCGCCTGGACCAGCTGCGCGCGCAGGTGCGCGGCCAGGGTCGGGGTGTCGGTCAGGGCGCGTTCGTAGTTGTCGTCGCCTTCGAAGGAGCCGCCGCCGCCGGCGCGCGACCAGTCGATCTGGCCGCCGGCATGCTCGGCTTCCGCGCCATCGCCCGTGGCGCGCTCGCCGGGGGAGACGTCCTCGGAGGGCGTGTCCATCTCGCGGCCGGCCGTGGTGTCGGCGACGGAGTCGACCTGGGTCAGGCTGGCGTCGCGAACGGCTTCGACTTCACCCGACGGCTCGTGCTCGCCCTCGTCGCGTTGCAGGAGCGGATTGCGTTCCAGCTCCTGCTCAACGAAGGCGTCGAGCTCGATGTTCGACAGTTGCAGCAGCTTGATGGCCTGCTGCAGCTGCGGGGTGATGACGAGGCCCTGACCCTGACGGATCTCGAGGCGGTGGCTGAGCGCCAATGCGCCCTCCTGACAAATCGAAAAACTTCGACCGCCATTGAAGGGCCTGTTTGGTTAACGGCTCGCCAACACCTGCAAATATCAGGCCGGTGCGACGTTCCGTCCTGGAAAAGATCGTGCCAAGCGGAAAATCGCTTGTTGGACAAAGGCTTGTGCGAGCCGCCCGCGTTGTCGCAGGCGCCTTTTGCCTAGCCCCTGCGCGGACTCAGTCCCCGAGACGGGGCTCGCTGAAGCTGTCGCCCAGATAGACGCGCTTAACTTCCGGATTGTCGACGATCTCGCGTGGCGAGCCTTCGAACAGCACCTCGCCCGCGTGGATGATCGAAGCGCGGTCGATGATGTCCAGGGTTTCGCGGACATTGTGGTCGGTGATCAGGATGCCGATGCCGCGACCCTTCAGGTAGCCGACCACCTCACGGATGTCGGCGATGGCCAGCGGGTCGATGCCGGCGAAGGGCTCGTCCAGCAGCATGAAGGACGGCTCGGACGCCAAGGCGCGGGCGATTTCCACGCGGCGACGCTCACCGCCCGACAGGGCGACGGCCGGCGACTTGCGGATATGGGTGATGCGCAGCTCTTCCAGGATGCTGGTGACCTGCTCGCGCGCCTTGCGCGGGTCCTTCTGGCGCATCTCCACCACGGCCATGACGTTCTGCTCGACCGTCATGCCCCGGAAGATCGAGGCTTCCTGCGGCAGGTAGCCGACGCCGAGGCGGGCGCGCTGGAACATCGGCTGGGAGGTGATGTTCTCGCCGTCCAGGTAGATCGCGCCGTAGTCGGCGGCGATCAGGCCGGTGACCATGTAGAAGCACGTCGTCTTGCCAGCGCCGTTCGGGCCCAGCAGGCCGGCGACCTCGCCGCGCTTGAGGCGCAGGGAGACGTTCTTCACGACCGGGCGGTCGCCGAACGACTTGCCGACGGAATCGACGAACAGGCCGTCCATGTCGTTGGAAGTGAGGGTCATGCAGATCCTACTGGCGCGGAGCGGGCTGTTCGGCCGGCGCGTCGGTCTTCTTGTCTTCCTGGTAGAACACGGCGCGGACGCGACGCTGGGCATTGCGGCCGGGGCTGTTGGATTCCAGCTTGGCGTCGTTGGTCTTGGTGTTGACCGTCAGCTTGTCGCCGCGCGCCACGTCCTTGCCCTTCACCAGCACCACGTCGCCGGTGATCACGGCGATGCTGTTGTCGAAGGTGTAGACCGCGCGGTCGCCACGCGCCTGCTGGGCGTCGCTGACCATGTAAACCGTGCCTTCGGCCTCCATGCGCTGGGCGTTGCCGCAGGCATTGGCGTTATCGGCGGTCGGCCGCTTGGCGTTGTAGATCGTCACCTTCTGCGCGCGCATGCGCGAGCGGTTCTGCAAGATCTCCACGTTGCCCGTGAAGATGATGATGCACTTGCTGTTGATCGTTTCCTGGTTGTCCGCGGACACGTCGACAGGCGCGCTCGAGTCGGTTTGCCGAGCGTAGGCCGGGCCGCTGGCCCCCAGGCCAGACAGGATCAAAGCGGTCGCCGCAGCAGCCGTCCATCGCTTCATCAGAACCATGTCCTCATCCGTCGCGGCTCGCCCAGGAGGCGAACCCACGCCATTTCTTCTTTACTGCCGTTCGAACCGCGCGCGAACCCCACCGCGGAAGACGATGCGATCGCCCTTGTCATATACGGAGTAGGCCTGGGATTGCACCTGTCCGCTTGGACCTTCGCCCATCATCGTGCTTTCGCCCGAAACGTTTCCGGTCTTGGTGTCGACCAGCGACTCCTCCGACGCGAAGCGATAGCCCGCGCCGTCGTCCAGCCGCACGTCCTTCTTCAGGTTCAGCGTGAAGTCGTCCTGACGATAGACGCCGTGCTTGGCGGTCATCCGCGTCGGCGTCGGCGAGCCCAGGTCCAGGGTCAGGGCCGGGTCGTCCAGGATGATGCGGCGCGGATCGTTGTCGTCGCGGATCGCCGAGCGCGCGGTGATCATGAAGCTGCGCCCATCGGTCGACTGGCCATAGAAGCGCGGCGTGATCAGGCGGATCTCGGTCTTGGCCTCGGCCGGCGGGTGAGTGGCGGCCATGTAGGTGCGCCAACCGACCTGCGTAGCCACCAGCACCAGCAACCCCACGATCGCGGCCGGAAGAAGGATGCGCGCCAGCAACACGCGGCGCGAGCGGCCGCGCCAGCGCGCGAGATCGGCGCTGATCGTTCGTCCAGTCATGACCGCGGTGGGGTGCATGGCGCTCTTATGCGTGGGCGAAGATGTCCATCTCCTCCCAGCCGGCCAGGTCAAGCGAAGCGCGGTGGGGAAGATAGTCGAAAGCGGCCTGGGCGTGGGCCATGCGGCCTTCACGTTCCAGCATGATGTTCAGTTTCTCGCGCAGGGCATGCAGGTGCAGCACGTCCGAGGCGGCGTAGGCCACCTGCTCGGCGCTCAACGCAGGCGCCCCCCAGTCCGACGACTGCTGGGCCTTGGACAGCTCCACGCTCAGCAGTTCGCGCGTCACGTCCTTGAGGCCGTGGCGGTCCGTATAGGTCCGGGCCAGCTTCGAAGCGATCTTGGTGCAGTAGACGGGCGCGGTCACGACTCCCAGATGGAGTTCGAACATGGCGATATCAAAGCGGCCGAAGTGAAAAAGCTTCAGGATGGCCGGATCGGTCAGCAGCGCCTTCAGGTTCGGACAGTCATAGGCCGGACGATTCAGCCGGACGACGTGGGCGTGGCCGTCGCCCGACGACAGTTGAACCACGCACAGCGGGTCGCGACCCAGGCGCAGGCCCATGGTCTCCGAATCGATCGCGATGATGTTGGCGCCGGCGAACACGCCGTCGGGCAGGTCGCCCTCGTGAACGAAATTGGCCAAGTCTCAGAAATCTCCGGCGAACATGTCTGACGGCGCTCGCGCGAGCGCGACGAACCACACGCCCGATTAAGAGCGCGCGTCACTTATACTCACGATGAACGGGATATCTAGTTTGGCGCCACCCCCGCTTCTCGAAGAAGCTAGATAAGGGGTGGTGCCCAGGAGAGGACTCGAACCTCCACGACCTTTCGGTCACTGGCACCTGAAGCCAGCGCGTCTACCAATTCCGCCACCTGGGCCCGCTGCGCAACCGGGTAGGTCGCTGCGAGGCCGGGACGTTTAGGGAAAGCTTCTGACGCCGTCAACAGACAAAAATCGATAAGTCGCGATTTCATTGCGAAGCCGCTCCCAGTCGTCTAATTCCCCGTTATCGCGATGGGGTCATCGCAGGCGACGAGGAATGATGATGCAAGGTCTGGTCACGGTGTTCGGCGGCTCCGGTTTCGTGGGCGGCCAGGTCGTGCGGGCGCTCGCCAAGGCGGGCCATCGCGTTCGGGTGGCCGTGCGCCAGCCCAACCTCGCCTATCGCATGCGCATGCTGGGCGATGTCGGCCAGGTCGAGGTCGTGCAGGCCAATGTCCGCAACCCGGCTTCGGTGGCCCGCGCCCTGGACGGCGCCGAGTCCTGCGTGAACCTGGTGGGCGTGCTCTGGGAGAGCGGCCGCCAGAAGTTCCAGTCGCTGCACGTGATGGCCGCCCAGACCGTGGCCCAGGCCGCCGCCAAGGCCGGCGTCAAGCACCTGGTCCACATCAGCGCCCTGGGCGCCAATGCCGACTCCACGTCGAAATACTTCCGCACCAAGGCCGAGGGCGAAGCCGCCGTGCGCGCCGCCTTCCCGGGCGCGACGATCGTTCGCCCGTCGCTGGTGTTCGGCGTCGACGACAAGTTCTTCAACAAGTTCGCGCAGATCGCCGCGCTGTCGCCGATCATGCCGCTGGTCGGCGGCGAAACGCGCGTGCAGCCGGTCTTCGTGGCCGACGTCGCCGCCGTGGTCGCCAGGGCCGCCGCCAACCCGGCCGCCGTGGGCGTGACCTACGAGCTGGGCGGTCCGACCGTCTACACGATGCGCGAGATCCTGCAGCTGGTGCTGACCGAGACGGGCCGCGCCCGTCCGCTGGCCCCGCTGCCCTGGCCGATCGCCTCGCTGCTGGGCACGGCCGGCGACATCCAGGCCTCGATCATCCCGTGGGCCCCGCCGCTGACCACCGACCAGGTCGAGATGCTGAAGAGCGACAACGTCGCCGAGCACGGCCTGCCGGGCCTGGCCGAAGCCGGCGTCGTCGGCACGGCCGTCGAGGCGGTGGTCCCGACCTACCTCTACCGCTACCGCAAGGGCGGCCAGTACGCCGAGACCCCCGCGGGTGCGTTCTAGGCCAAGCATGGTCCAGCGGGTCGGCCTCGCCTTTGTCGGCGTAATCGGCCTGATGTTTCTGCTTATCTGCTACAGCTATTTCCTCGGGAACGCTGAAGTCCGCGCGCTGACCGCCGCCGGCTATGGAGAAATGCGGCTGGGCGGGACCCGTGGACCGACGCCTTGCCGCTTCGGCGAGGCGGCAAGCGTCTTCGTCGCCCAGGGCGCTCGCGGCGAAGCTCAGGGCTATCTGTGCACCAGCCTGCTTGGCGTGACGAAAATCCACGCCATGCGTCCCACCGAGATAGACAGGATCGACTGGGACTAGCGGTCGCCCCAGTCGGCTTGATGAGTCGGCGCGATGTCAGTGGTGCAGGTACAGCACCGCCAGCCCGCCGATGCCCACCGCGATCCGCCACCAGGCGAACGGGGCGAAGCCGCGCTTGCCGACGAAGTCGAGCATGTACTTCACGACCACCAGGCCCGACAGGAACGACACCACGAAGCCGATGGCCACGATGCTGACGTGGCCGGCGTCCAGGGCGTCGCGGTTCTTGTAGACGTCCAGGGCGAAGGCCCCGACCATGATCGGGATCGCCATGAAGAAGCTGAACTCGGCCGCGGCCCGGCGCTCGATGCCCAGCAGCATGGAGCCGACAATGGTCGAGCCCGAGCGCGAGACGCCGGGGATCAGCGACAGGCACTGGAAGAGCCCGACGATCAGCACCTTGTGCAGCGGCAGGTCCATGGCGTCGTGATCGACGGCCGGCGGGGCCTTCTTGTCGATGACCAGCAGGATCACCCCGCCGATCAGCAGCGACCAGCAGATGATCAGCGGGCTCTCGAACAGGAACTTCTTGATCACGTCGTGCAGCAGCAGGCCCGCCACGAAGGCCGGGATCACCGCCACGATCACGCTGATCGCGAACCGGCGCGCCTCGGGCCGGGTCGGCAGGCCGATCAAGACGTTCCAGAGCCTTTGGAAATAGAGGGCGACCACCGCCAGGATCGCGCCCAGCTGGATCAGCACGATGAAGGTGTCCCACGAGGGATCCTTCAGCCCCATCAGCGTCTTGGCCAGCAGCAGGTGGCCGGTGGAGGAGACGGGTATGAACTCCGTAAGCCCCTCGACCAGACCCAGGATAATGGCGCTCAACCAGTCAGGCATGTCACGGACTCCGAATATGGTCCTGGGGTGCGCCCGACACGGTAAATAGGTCGTAAATCCACAAAGTGGACCATATTGCATGCGCGTTGCGAGTCGATCTCAAAGACCATGCCCCGAATGCGGATATATAGGTCTATAAATTTGACCACCACATTCTTCTTGCCTCAAAGAGTCCGTATGAGGCCCGCCTGAGCAATTTTTCTCCCGTGAGGGAGGCGAGGGAAGTCGCATGGCCGAGCGCATGCTGAAATTCACGACGGTGGCCCGCAAGACGCCTGAAAAGCGTGCGGCCGCTGAGCGTTCGGGCGACTTCCACGAGATCTACGCCGACTTCATCGATGCGAAAGCGACCGAGCAGGCCTCGCGTTGCTCGCAGTGCGGCGTGCCGTTCTGCCAGACGCACTGCCCGCTGCACAACAACATCCCCGACTGGCTGCGGATGACCGCCGAGGGCCGCCTGGAAGAGGCCTACGCCCTCTCGCAGGCGACCAATTCGATGCCGGAAGTCTGCGGTAGAATCTGCCCCCAGGATCGCCTGTGCGAAGGCAACTGCGTGATCGAGCAGTCGGGCCACGGCACCGTGACCATCGGTTCGGTCGAGCGCTACCTGAGCGACAAGGCCTGGGAGAACGGCTGGGTGAAGCCCCTGGTCGCCGGCGAAGCGCGCGGCCAGTCGGTCGGCGTCGTCGGTGCTGGTCCCGCCGGCCTGGCCGCCGCCGAGAAGCTGCGCGAAGCCGGCTACGACGTCACCGTCTATGACCGCCACGACCGCGCCGGCGGCCTGCTGATCTACGGCATCCCCGGCTTCAAGCTGGAGAAGGACGTCGTCGAGCGCCGCACCCAGCGCCTGGCCGACGGCGGCGTCGCGTTCAAGCTGGGCTTTGAAGTCGGCAAGGACGCCACCCTGGAAGACCTGCGCGCCAAGCACGACGCGGTGCTGATCGCCGTCGGCGTCTATGCCGCGCGCGACCTGACCGTCCCGGGCGGCGGCAGCAAGGGCGTCGTGGCCTCGCTGGACTACCTGATCGCTTCCAACCGCCAGGACCTGGGCGACACCGTCCCGGAAATCGAGTCGGGCGAACTGAACGCCGAGGGCAAGGACGTCGTCGTGGTCGGCGGCGGCGACACCGCCATGGACTGCGTGCGCACGGCCATCCGCCAGGGCGCCAACTCGGTCACCTGCCTCTATCGCCGCGACAAGGCCAACATGCCCGGCTCGATGCGCGAAGTGTCGAACGCCGAGGAAGAAGGCGTCACTTTCGAATGGCTGGCCGCCCCGCGCGCGCTTTCGGGTGAAGCCGAAGCCGTCACGGGCGTGCGCGCCATCCGCATGCGCCTGGGCGCGCCGGACGCCTCGGGCCGCCAGAGCCCCGAGGAAATCCCCGGCGGCGACTTCGACCGCTCGGCCCAGCTGGTGGTCAAGGCCCTGGGCTTCGAGCCGGAGAACCTGCCGCAGGACTGGTCGGCTCCCGACCTGAAGGTCACCCGCTGGGGTACGGTGAAGGCCGACGTCCGCAACCAGATGACCAATCTCGACGGCGTGTTCGCCGCTGGCGACATCGTTCGCGGCGCTTCGCTCGTCGTCTGGGCGATCAAGGACGGCCGCGACGCCGCCGACGCCATCCACCGTTACCTGCAGGCCAAGGTCAGCCCCGCGCTGATCGCGGCGGAGTAGGGCGCGTGCGCGCCTTGCCCGTCCGGCTCATGACGACCGCAGGATCGAGCTTGATCTTGAGCGGCGCTCTGGCTGTCGGTTCGGCGGTGGCCGGCGATCTGGCCGTGGGCCAAACCCTCGCCTGCGCTCCTGAAGGCATCGTCGCCGTCGTCGGCCGCTTGGATCCAGGCGGCAAAGACGGCGCCGTTATCGCGAGCGTCTCACTGTTTGACAGCCGCGCTGGCGCCAAGTTTGGCGTGCTTGGGCACATTCCGGTGGACGCTCAAGCGTTGGCCAAATCCTGTCCCAAGACGGTGTCTCCGCAAGCCTTGGCCCCGGATTTCGCAGGAGGCTACGCCCAATGGCGAAAAGCCTTTGAAAGCGGAAAAGGCGGCTATTTCACCATCCCTGTCAGCGAAATACTCGACGTCGTGAAGAAGATGATGTCCGAAGCGGGAGCAACCCAATGACCGACACGACCGCTCTCACCCAGCACGACCTCTATCTGAAGAACCGCCAGGCGCTGATCGACGGTCACGCCTATGACCCGACCACCGAGCGCGACGCCTGCGGCGTCGGTCTGGTCTGCGCCATCGACGGCCAGCCGCGCCGCGAAGTCGTCGAGCTGGCGATCAAGGCCCTGAAGGCCCTCTGGCACCGCGGCGCCATCGACGCCGACGGCAAGACCGGCGACGGCGCCGGCGTGCTGGTTTCGGTCCCGCAGGACTTCTTCGTCGACCAGGTGCGTCGCACGGGCCACGCCCTGCGCTCGGGTCCGATCGCCGTCGGCCAGATCTTCCTGCCGCGCACCGACCTCGACGCGCAGGAAGCCTGCCGCACGATCGTGGAAGCGGAAGCCCTGCGCTTCGGTTTCTACATCTATGGCTGGCGCCAGGTGCCCGTCGACACCTCGGTGATCGGCGAGAAGGCCAACGCCACCCGTCCGGAAATCGAGCAGATCATGCTGGCCGGTCCGGCCGGCCTGGAAGGCGAGGCGCTGGAACGCGCCCTGTTCCTGTGCCGCAAGCGCATCGAAAAGCGCGTCCACGGCCAGAACATCAACGACTTCTACATCTGCTCGTTCTCGGCCAAGTCGCTGATCTACAAGGGCATGTTCCTCGCCGAGCACATCGACGAGTTCTATCCCGACCTGAAGGACGACCGCTTCGCCGCCGCCGTGGCGATCTTCCACCAGCGCTATTCGACCAACACCTTCCCGCAGTGGCGTCTGGCCCAGCCCTTCCGGATGCTCGCCCACAACGGCGAGATCAATACGATCAAGGGCAACGTCAACTGGATGAAGTCCCACGAGATCAAGATGGCCGCCCAGGCCTTCGGTGAGTTCGGGGACGACGTGAAGCCGGTGATCCAGCCGGGCGGCTCGGACAGCGCCAACCTGGACAACACCTTCGAGGTGCTGGTGCGCGCCGGTCGCGACGCGCCGATGGCCAAGGCCCTGCTCGTGCCGGAAGCCAACAATCCGAAGATGAAGGACGCCCACAAGGCGCTCTATTCGTACTGCAACGCCGTGATGGAGCCTTGGGACGGTCCGGCCGCCCTGTGCGCCACCGACGGCCGCTGGGTCGTGGCCGGCAAGGACCGCTCGGGCCTGCGCCCGCTGCGCGTGGCCTACACCGACGACGGCCTGGTGATCATGGGCTCGGAAGCCGGCATGTGCGGCGTCGACGAGGCCCGCATCACCCGCAAGCTGGCCATCGCGCCGGGCCGCATGCTGGCCATCGATCTCGCCGAAGGCCGCCTCTATGGCGAGGACGAGATCATCGACGAACTGGCCGGCCGCCACCCCTACACCGAGTGGCTGGGCAACATGGTCGATCTCGAGAAGGAGATCGGCCCGGGTCCCGAACCGCGCAAGTACGCCCGCGAGGAGCTGACCCGTCGCCAGGCCGCCGCCGGCTATTCGCTGGAAGACCTGGAAATGGTCCTCGCCCCCATGGTCGAGGACGGCAAGGAAGCCGTCGGCTCGATGGGCGACGACACGCCGCTGGCGGTGCTGTCGGAGAAGTACCGTCCGCTGTCGCACTACTTCCGTCAGAACTTCAGCCAGGTGACCAACCCGCCGATCGACCCCCTGCGGGAGACCGGCGTCATGAGCCTGAAGACCCGCTTCAAGAACCTGGGCAACATCCTGGCCCAGGACGCGGCCCAGGCGGACGTCTACGTGCTGGAAAGCCCCGTGCTGACCACCGGCATGTACGAGCGCATCCACGGCCTGCTGGGTGAGAAGAACGTCGCGGTCATCGACTGCACCATGCCCCTGCCGGCCGCCGAGGCCCGGGGCGGCGACGCCCTGCGCGCCAACCTCGACCGCATCCGCGCCGAGGCCGAGGACGCCGTGCTGCGCGGCTGCGGCGCCATCGTCCTGACCGACGAGGCTTCGGCCGAAGACCGCGTCGGCCTGCCGATGATCCTGGCCACTGGCGGCGTCCACGCCCACCTGGTCGCCAAGGGCCTGCGCTCGTACGTGTCGATCGTCGTCCGCTCGGCCGAGTGCCTGGACACGCACTATTTCGCGGTGCTGGTCGGCGTCGGCGCCACGGCGGTCAACGCCTACCTGGCCCAGGAGAGCTTCCAGGATCGCCTGGAGCGTGGCCTGCTCGGCGACAAGTCGCTGCGCGACGTCTGCATCAACTTCAAGACGTCCATCGAGGGCGGCCTGCTGAAGATCATCTCCAAGATGGGCATCAGCGTCATCTCCTCGTACCGCGGCGGCTACAACTTCGAAGCCGTCGGCCTGTCACGCGCCCTGGCCGCCGAGTTCTTCCCCGGCATGCCCTCGCGCATCTCGGGCATCGGCCTGGCCGGCATCGAGAGCAAGACGGTCGAGCTGCACCGCAAGGCCTGGGGGACGGCCGCCGTCACCCTGCCGGTCGGCGGCCTGTACAAGGCCCGCCGCTCGGGCGAGGCCCACGCCTTCGAAGCCCGCCTGATGCACACCCTGCAGACGGCGTGCGACACCGGCGACTACGAGCTCTATCGCCGCTGGAGCAACGGCCTGCGCACGCAGAAGCCGATCCAGCTGCGCGACCTCCTGGACTGGCGCTCGGACCGCAACCCGATCTCGACGGACGACGTCGAGAGCGTCAACGAGATCCGCAAGCGCTTCGTCACGCCGGGCATGAGCCTGGGGGCTCTCGGCCCTGAGGCCCACGGCGCCCTGAACATCGCCATGAACCGCATCGGGGCCAAGTCGGTCTCGGGCGAGGGCGGCGAGGACAGCGCGCGCTACAAGCCGCTGCCGAACGGCGACAACCCCAACAGCGCCATCAAGCAGGTGGCCTCGGGCCGCTTTGGCGTCACCGCCGAATATCTGAACCAGTGCGTCGAGCTGGAGATCAAGGTCGCCCAGGGCGCCAAGCCCGGCGAGGGCGGCCAGCTGCCCGGCTTCAAGGTTACTGAAATGATCGCCCGCCTGCGTCACTCGACGCCCGGCGTGATGCTGATCAGCCCGCCGCCGCACCACGACATCTACTCGATCGAGGACCTGGCCCAGCTCATCTATGACCTGAAGCAGATCAACCCGGTCGCGCGCGTCACGGTGAAGCTGGTCGCGGCCACCGGCATCGGCGCCATCGCCGCCGGCGTGGCCAAGGCCAAGGCCGACGTGATCCTGGTCGCCGGCGGCGTCGGCGGCACGGGCGCCTCGCCCCAGACCTCGGTGAAGTACGCCGGCGGTCCGTGGGAGATGGGCCTGTCGGAAGCCAACCAGGTGCTGACGCTGAACAACCTGCGCCACTCCGTCGTCCTGCGGGCCGACGGCGGCATGCGCACGGGTCGCGACATCGTCATCGCCGCCATGATGGGCGCCGAGGAGTTCGGCATCGGCACCGCCTCGCTGGTGGCCATGGGCTGCATCATGGTGCGCCAGTGCCACTCCAACACCTGCCCGGTCGGCGTCTGCACCCAGGACGAGGCCCTGCGCGCCAAGTTCACCGGCACGCCGGACAAGGTCATCAACCTCTTCACGTTCGTCGCCGAGGAAGTGCGCGAGATCCTGGCGGGGCTGGGCTTCAAGAGCCTGCAGGAAATCGTCGGTCGCACCGACCTGCTCGCGCAGGTGTCGCGCGGCGGCGAGCACCTCGACGACCTCGACCTGAACCCGCTGCTGGTCCGCGCCGATCCGGGCGCGAACAAGCCGTACAACACGGTCGTCGGCCGCAACGCGGTGCCGGACACGCTGGACGCCCAGATCGTCCGCGACGCCGCTCCGCTGCTGGAACGCGGCGAGAAGATGCAGCTGACCTACACGGTCCGCAGCACCGCCCGCACCATCGGCACGCGCACGTCCAGCCACATCGTCCGCAAGTTCGGCATGAAGGGCCTGCCCTCGGGCCACCTGACCGTCCAGCTGAAGGGTTCGGCCGGCCAGAGCCTGGGCGCCTTCGCGGTCCAGGGCCTGCGCATCGAACTGACCGGCGAGGCCAACGACTATGTCGGCAAGGGCCTGTCGGGCGCGACCATCGTGATCAAGCCGGCGCGCGGCCTCGCGGCTCCGGAGACCAACGCCTTGATCGGCAACACCGTGCTGTTCGGCGCCACCTCGGGCCGGCTGTTCGCGGCGGGCCAGGCCGGTGAGCGCTTCGCGGTCCGCAACTCGGGCGCCACCACGGTGGTCGAGGGCTGCGGCGCCAACGGCTGCGAGTACATGACCGGCGGCCAGGTGGTGATCCTGGGTTCGACGGGCGGCAACTTCGGCGCGGGCATGACGGGCGGCATGGCCTTCGTGCTCGACCAGCACGACCGCTTCCAGGACAACATCAACCCGGACAGCATCGTCGTGCAGCGCCTGGCCTCGCCCTATTGGGAAGGCGTCCTGCGCTCGCTGATCGCCGAGCACGCGCGTGAAACCGACTCGGTCTTCGCGGCCACCTTGCTCCGCGACTGGGACCGCGTGCGGGATCAGTTCTGGCAGGTCTGCCCGAAGGAAATGATCAACCGCCTGCCTCAGCCGCTGGCGGCCGAGCAAGCGGTCGCCTGATCCTTATCCCTCTCCCCTTGCGGGAGAGGGTGGCCCACGCAGTGGGTCGGGTGAGGGGTTGAAGACAAGATCCGCCGCGACAGCCTCACCGCCGTCGCGGCGGTTTTCGTTTGTACGACCCCTCATCCGTCGACTTCGTCGCCACCTTCTCCCGCAGGGGGAGAAGGGAACCCCTACGCCGCCACCTTCGCCGTCAGCAACTTGAACGTCGCCCGAGCCCGGGCTACCGCCTCGCCGTCCGCCCGCAAGGTCGCCTCGGCGAAACAGATCGAGCGGCCCAGCTTGATGAAGTCGGTGTCGAACTCGAGCCATTGGCCCAGCTTGGCCGAGCCCAGATAGTCCAAGGTCAGGGACACCGTGACGAGGCCGCCGGTCGGCTGGCGCGCGGCGATCAGGTTCACCCCGAGCGACAGACCCATGGCGTTGTCGGCCAGGGCCGCCAGGAAGCCGCCGTGCGGCATGCTCCGCGAATTGCAGTGAACCTCGCGAATGCGCGTACCCAGAACCAGGCGATCCGGAGCCTGCCGCGCATAGAGCGGCTCCCACGGATCGGTGACCGGGCTCTTGCGAACGTGCGGAACGAAGCCTTCGGGGATCATGTCGTCGCTCATCGTCGCCTCGCGCAGATTCAAACGATCGTTTTAATCTAACATCGAAGGCCCTCTTGCGCGAGAGGGCGCGACAGCTTCGTTATGGCGACGGCTGAACGAAGGGAGCCGCTCGACATTCCATGTCCATGCGCGCCTTCGCCCACCTGCTCGACCGGCTTTCCCTGACCAGCTCGCGCAACGCCAAGCTGACCCTGATCGCCGACCACCTGCGTCACACGCCGGACCCCGATCGCGGCTACGCCCTGGCGGCCCTGACCGGAGCCCTGTCGTTCAACGCCGCCAAGCCCGCCTTTATCCGTAAGGCCGTCGAGGCGCGGATGGACGCCCAGCTGTTCGCCTGGTCCTACGACTATGTCGGCGACCTGGCCGAGACCGTCGCCCTGGTCTGGCCCAGCAAGCCTGGCGCCAACCGGCCGCCGGAGCTGTCCGAAGTCATTGAGGCCTTACACTCAGCCTCGCGCGCCGAGGTTCAGCGGCTGATCGAGGGCTGGCTGGACGCGCTGGATCCCGACGGTCGCTGGGCGCTGCTGAAGCTGATGACCGGCGGCCTGCGGGTCGGGGTGTCCTCGCGCCTGGCCAAGCAGGCCTGCGCCAATTTCGGCGGCGTCGAGATCGGCGAGATCGAGGAGGTCTGGCACGCGATGGCGCCGCCCTATGGCGACCTCTTCGCCTGGCTGGAGGGCCGCTCCGAACGCCCCTCGCCCGATGCGCCGGGGCGCTTCCGGCCGGTGATGCTGGCCCAGCCGATCGACGAGGCGGTGGACTTCGCCAAGCTCAATCCGGCCGACTACATCGCCGAATGGAAGTGGGACGGCATCCGCGTCCAGGCCGTCAGCGAGCGCGGCGAGCGGCGGCTCTACACCCGCACCGGTGACGATATCTCGGCGACCTTCCCTGACGTGGTCGAGGCGCTGGACTTCGAGGGCGCGATCGACGGTGAACTCCTCGTCCTGCGCGATGGCGCCCTGGCCCCGTTCGGCGACCTGCAGCAGCGGCTGAACCGCAAGACGGTCGACGGCAAGCAGCTGGCGACCTTCCCGGCCGGCATCCGCGCCTATGACCTGATGATGGACGGCGAAAAGGACGTGCGGTCCCTGCCCTTCGTCGAGCGCCGCGCGCGGCTGGAGGCGTTCGTCGGGCGGCTGAAGACGACGCGGATCGACCTGTCGCCGCTGCAGCCGTTCAGGACCTGGGAGGAACTCGCCGGCCTGCGCGCCGATCCGCCCGAGGGCGACGCCCAGCTTTCCGAAGGCCTTATGCTGAAGCGCCGCGACAGCGTCTACGAACCTGGCCGCCCCAAGGGTCCGTGGTTCAAGTGGAAGCGCGACCCCCGCCTGATCGACGCGGTGCTGATGTACGCCCAGCGTGGCCACGGCAAGCGGTCCAGCTTCTATTCCGACTACACCTTCGGTGTCTGGCGCGAGGACGAGGAGGGCCGGCGGACCCTGACCCCCGTCGGCAAGGCCTATTTCGGCTTCACCGACGAGGAGCTGAAGCTGATCGACAAGTTCGTCCGCGACCACACGATCGAGCGCTTCGGGCCGGTGCGTTCGGTACGGGCCGACCTCGAATTCGGTCTGGTGTTCGAGGTCGCCTTCGAGGGCCTGCAGCGCTCGACCCGCCACAAGTCGGGCGTGGCCATGCGCTTCCCGCGCATCAACCGCATCCGCTGGGACAAGCCCTCCCGGGAGGCCGATGAGCTGAAAACGCTGGAAGCGATGCTCGACTAGTGGGCCGCCACCGGGGCGCCGCCGCCGGAGCCGGTCTGGAACAGCTTGCCCTTCTCGGTCGCCAGCACGGCGATCAGGCCCGCGACGCCGAAGGCGACGAAGCCCAGGGTCAGCGGCACGGTGGTGCCGTCGAACAGCTGGCCGATCAGGAAGCCCGCCAGCGCCCCGCCCACCGTGGTGATGAAGCCCTGGATCGAGGCGGCCGCGCCGGCCACGTGGCCCAGCGGCTCCATGGCGATGGCGCCAAAGTTCGACATGACCAGGCCGAAGCAGAACATCATCGCGGCCTGCATCAAGGCAAAGCTCAGCAGGGTCTCATGGCCGGTGATCGCCACCACCGCATGGGCGGCGGCGACGCCGATGAAGCCGATCAGGGCCCAGTGCGAGACCTTGCGCATGCCCAGCTTCTCGACGATGTGCGAGTTCCACAACGACGAGATCGCCATGGTCCCGGCGATGCCGGCGAAGACCAGCGGGAAGATGTCGCCCGCGCCCAGCACCTGCGAGAACACCTGCTGGGCCGAGTTCAGGAAGCCGAACAGGCCGGCCACCACCAGGGTCGAGGCGATCGTGTAGCCCATGGCCACGCGGTCGGTCAGCGAGATCTTGAAGGCCGAGCTAACGCCCTTCACCGAGATCGGGATGCGGTCCTCGACGTGCTGGGTCTCGGGCAGCTTGATCGCCGCCCAGGCCATGACGACCAGGCCGAAGATCGACAGGACGCCGAAGATCCAGCGCCACGAGGCGAACAGCATGATCGCCTGGCCCAGCGACGGCGCGATCACCGGCGTGGCCAGGAAGACGATGAAGGCCAGCGACATCACTCGCGCCATCTGGCGGCCCGAATAGCAGTCGCGAACGATCGAGATGGTCAGCACCCGCGTCGAGGCCGCGCCCAGGCCGGTCAGGAAGCGGGCGAGCAGCAGGGTCTCGAACGAGGTGGCGAAGGCGCAGAGGGCGGCGAAGATCGTGTAGAGCGTCAGCCCGACCATCAGCACGGGCTTGCGGCCATAGCGGTCGGCCAACGAGCCATAGACCAGCTGGGCGACGCCGAAGCCCAGCAGATAGGCGGTGATCACCCACTGGCGCGCGTTGGGATCGTGCACGCCCAGCGCCTCGCCGATGTGCGGCAGGGCCGGCAGCATGGAGTCGATGGCCAGGGCGTTGGTGGCCATCATCGCCGCGATCAGGGCGACGAATTGGCCAAAGCCCATGCCGGGGTGCGGCGACGGGTTGCTGTCTGACATGGGAGCTCTCGCGGTCTGGGACGCCCCAGGCACGAGACGCGTTCGCGCGGCATATAGGGTTTGGCGCGCCAGAAGCCAGACCCTTCGGCCGCTAGCGGGGCCGAAACCCCGCCCGGAGTTCATCCGCGGGCCGACCTGCGGTCGGACCCGGGGGACAGGCTCAGGGTGAGGTTTCTACTGAACCGGCGTCGATAGTCGTCCTCACCCTGAGCTTGTCGAAGGGCGGGGGCGGCCCCTCCGCCGATCAGCCGTTGAACGCCCGGATCGCGTCGATGACCTTCGCCTGATCGGCTTCACCCAGATACGGATGCATCGGCAGGGCCAGCACGGTCTCGGCCTTGGCTTCCGTCACCGGCAGGCCGCCGGCGCCGCGCGGGAAGTGGGCGTAGGGCGCCTGCACGTGCATCGGAACGGGGTAGTAGACCGCCGTCGGAATGCCCTGGGTGCGCAGGTGCGCGGCCAGGCCGTCGCGGTTCTCGTGCTCGATCACATATTGCGCCCAGACCGAGACGCCGCCGTCGATCACGGCCGGGGTCGACAGCACCGCGCCCTTCAGGCCTTCGGCATAGCGATCGGCCACCACTTGGCGCAGCGCGATCTCCTCGGCGAAGATCGCCAGCTTCTCGATGAGGATCGCCGCCTGGATGGTGTCCAGGCGCGAGTTCATGCCAATGCGGGTGTTCAGATATTTCGGGTCGTGGTCGAAGGTCTTGCCCTCGAGGTCCGGACCGACCGCCTTGCCGTGGACGCGGTAGCTATCCATCAGGTCCCACAGGGTCTGGTCATTGGTCAGCACCGCCCCGCCGTCGCCGTAGCAGCCCAGCGGCTTGGCCGGGAAGAAGCTGGTGGTGGCGACATCGGCCCAGTGCAGCGGATGCTGACCGTTGAGCGTACAACCGAAGCCCTGGGCGCTGTCGGAGATCAGCTTCAGGCCTTCGCGGTCGCAGATGGCCTTGATGGCCGGATAGTCGGCGGGCTGGCCGAACAGGTCGACGGCGATCACCACCTTGGGCGTCAGGCGGCCCTCGGCCTTCACGGCGGCGATGGCGGCGTCCAGCTTGGCCGGGTCGAGATTGAAGGTGTCTGGCAGCACGTCGACGAACACCGGCGTGGCGTCAACCCACGGCACCACTTCCGGCGTCGCGGCGAAGGTGAAGGACGGGCAGAACACCGCGTCGCCCTTGCCCACGCCCCAGGCCATCAGCGGCAGGGCGATGGCGTCGGTGCCGTTGGCGCAGGACAGGGCGAGCTTGGCCTGGCCGAATTCCGCCAGCTTGGCTTCGAACTCGCGGACCTGCGGGCCCATGACATAGGCGCCGCTGTCCAGCACCTTGGCGATCGCGACGTCGATCTTGTCGCGGATCCGGCGCTGCTGCGCGGCGAGGTCGATGAAGGGCATGCTCATGGCGCGGCCTCATAGGGGCGGTTCATGACGATTTCGAGCCAATTGATGTAACCGACTGTTTCCCGCCACAAGAGAAGCCGAGCGGAACCACCCGCTCATCCTCTCGTTGACCGCAGGGCGCGGGGGCGCCTATCGAGAGCCTTATGAGTACGAAGCCCAGCCTGATCCCGGCGGACGCCAAGCTGCCGTCCCTCACCAATGTGAAGGCCGACGAGACCATGTTCGGACATTTCCTCGACTGGTTGGGCAAGCTGGCGGTGAACCTGGTGGTCGCCGCCCTGATCCTGGTCGTGACCTTCTGGGTTGCCGGCTGGGCCGCCAAGTTCATGCGCCGCACCCTGATGCGCGTGCATCGGAACAACCCCGACCCGACGCTGGAAAGCTTCAGCGCCTCCCTGGCCCGCTACGCGATCATCGCCGTCGGCCTGGTGGCCGTGCTGCAGCAGCTGGGCGTGCAGGCCACTTCGATCCTGGCCGTGCTGGGGGCGGCCTCGCTGGCCATCGGCCTGGCCTTGCAAGGCGCCCTGTCGAACGTGGCGGCGGGCGTGATGATCCTGCTGATCCGCCCCTACAAGGTCGGCGACCTGATCGAGACCTCGACCCGCCAGGGCACGGTGAAGTCGCTGGACCTGCTGTTCACCGAGATCGCCACCCCCGACAACGTCAAGGTGATGATCCCCAACAGCAAGGTGTTCGGCGACGTCATCCTGAACTACTCGACCCACCGTAACCGGCGCGTGGACGTGCTGTTCAAGGTGCCGCTGAAGACCGATCTGGTCGCGGTGCTCAAGCGCCTGCGCGAGCGGGCCGAGAACGATCCCCGCATCCGCAAGGACCCGGCGCCGATGATCGAGGTGACGGACCTGTCGGAAGCCTACGCGCAGGCCGCGATCCGCGTGTGGGTAGCCGCGGCCGACTTCGGACCGGCCAAGACCGACCTGATGCTCAGCGCTCACCTGCTGGCCGAGGACCCGACCCGCGTCGACCTGCCGCCGCCGCGTCCGACCAAGGCCAAGGACCCCTCACCCGTCATGCCGGGCGAGGGCGAGCACCATCACCTGCTCAGCCTGATAAAGCCGCGTCGAGGTCGGAAATCAGGTCCCGGCAAGACTCAATCCCCACCGAAAGCCTGATTAGGCCGTCCGTGATGCCCAGCGCGTTGCGCTGATCGGCCGGGATCGAGGCGTGGGTCATGATGGCCGGATGCTCGATCAGGCTCTCGACCCCGCCCAGGCTTTCCGCGAGGGTGAACAGGCGCGTGCGTTCCAGCATCCGGCGCGCGGGGGCGAGGCCCCCCTTCACGTCGGCCGAGATGATGCCGCCGAAGCCGCCGGTCATCTGGCGCTTGGCCAGGTCGTGCTGCGGGTGGCTTTCCAGACCCGGATAGATCACCCGCTCGATGCCCGGGTGCTTCTCCAGCCACTGGGCGATCTCCAGAGCGCTCTCGCAGGCGCGCTGCATGCGCAGGGCCAGGGTCTTCACGCCGCGCAGGGCCAGGAAGCTGTCGAACGGGCCGAGCACGCTGCCGACGGCGTTCTGCAGGAACTTCATCTTGTCGGCGACCTCGGCGTTGTCGCCGACCACCGCCACGCCCGCGACCACGTCGGAGTGCCCGTTCAGATACTTGGTCGCCGAGTGCATGACGATGTCGAAGCCCAGTTCCAGGGGCCGCTGGATGTAGGGGCTGGCGAAGGTGTTGTCGGCGACGGTGACGAGGTTGTGCTTCTTGGCGATGGCGGCAATGCCCGCCAGATCAGCCAGGCGCAGCATCGGGTTGGTGGGCGTCTCCACCCAGATCATCCGCGTGGCCGAGGTGATCGCCGCCTCGACGGCCGAGAGGTCGCCCATGTCGACGAAGCTGAAGGTCAGGCCGGCCGAGCGCTTCCGCACCTTGTCGAACAGCCGGAACGAGCCGCCGTAGAGGTCGTCGCTGGCGATGACGTGCGCGCCGCTGTCCAGCGTCTCCAGGATCGTCGAGGCCGCCGCCAGGCCCGAGGCGAAGGCAAAGCCCGCCGTGCCGCTCTCCAGGTCCGCGATGCTGCGCTCGAAGGCGAAGCGGGTCGGGTTGTGGCTGCGGCTGTACTCGAAGCCCTTGTGCTCGCCGGGGCTGGACTGGACGTAGGTCGAGGTCGCGTAGATCGGCACCATCACCGCCCCGGTCGTCGGGTCGGGGAACTGGCCGCCGTGGATGGTGCGGGTGGCGAAGTCCAGGCGGTTCTTGCCGGGGATGTCGGTCATGAAGGGTCCTTGGGCCACCCTCGCCCTTCGACAGGCTCAGGGTGAGGGTTACTGCGACGCCTCATTCAACAACCTCATCCTGAGCTTGTCGAAGCATGTCCTCGGGCCGGCGAAGCCGGACCCGTGGAGAGAGGTTGTTGTAGCGCCGCGTTCAGGCGCTCATCCGCAGGTGATTGATCAGATCAACCCGGGTGATCACACCTAGGAACTCCTCCCCGTCGACCACAAGGGCCACCTCGTCGCGATCGAACACCTCGGGCAAGGCGTCGACCGACTGGTGGGCCTGCAGGGTCTTCACCTCGCGGGTCATGGCTTCGCCGACGGGGGTCTTGAAGCGCCCCTCGCGATGGTCGTCAGCGCCCTCGACGACGGCCAGGATGTCGCTCTCGTCGAGGATGCCCACGAGGCGGCCGTGATCGACAACCGGCAGCTGGCTGATGTCGGACGAGCGCATGCGGTTGTAGGCGGTCATCAGGGTGTCGTCGGGTCCGATGGCGATCACCCCGCCGTCGGCGTAGCGCTTGGCGATCAGGTCGCGCAGGTCGCCGTGGATCTCGCGCCCGTCGAAACCATGCGCGGCCAGCCACAGGTCGTTGAACATCTTGGTCAGGTACTTCGAGCCCGTATCGCAGACGAGCGTCACGACCCGCTTCGGCTCGGTCTGCTCACGGCAGTATTTCAACGCCGCCGCCAGCAGGCAGCCCGACGACGAGCCGGCCAGGACGCCTTCCTTCTGCAGCAGCTCGCGGGCGGTCTCGACGCTCTCGCGGTCGCTGATCGAATAGGCCTTGGACACCAGGTCCATCTGGGCGTTGTCGGGGATGAAGTCCTCGCCGATGCCCTCGACGATCCATGACCCGGCCTCGCCGAACGTCCCGGTCTCGACATAGTCGCGCAGGATCGAGCCGACCGGGTCGGCCAGGACCATCCTGGTCTTCGGCGAATTGGCCTTCATGTAGCGGCCGACACCGGTCAGGGTGCCGCCCGAGCCGACGCCGACGACGATGGCGTCGATGTCGCCGTCCATCTGCGCCAGGATTTCGGGACCGGTGGTCTTCTCGTGGGCCAGCGGATTGGCCGGGTTCTCGAACTGGTTGGCGTAGAGCGATCCGGGGATCGACTGGGCCAGGGTCTGGGCCATGTCCTGGTAGTATTCCGGGTGGCCCTTGCCGACGTCGCTGCGCGTGAGCCGCACGTCCACGCCCATGGCCCGCAGGTGCAGGATCTTCTCCCGCGCCATCTTGTCGGGGACGATCAGGATCAGCTTGTAGCCCTTGAGGGTGGCCACCTGGGCCAGGCCCAGACCCGTATTGCCGGCGGTGGCCTCGATGATGGTGCCGCCGGGCTTCAACCGGCCGTCGGCTTCGGCGGCTTCGATCATCGACCGGGCGACGCGGTCCTTGATCGAACCGCCGGGGTTCTGGCTTTCCAGCTTGAGGAAGAGACGGCAGGGGCCGGTGTCGAGGCGCTTGATCTCGACCATCGGGGTGCGGCCGATTAGGTCGAGGGCAGAACCAGCCATTGCAGGAAGGCCGGATTTGGGGTCGTTCATGGCGCAGCTCCGCTGCAGGGTGAAACGATTTCCCCTAGGTAGGCGCTGTTCTTGGAATAAGGGAAGAGGCCTTAGGCCGCGCCCGCCGTTCCGCGCTGGCTCAGCCACTCGCTGGCGAACTTGCGGCTGAGGCAGACGTCCTCGAACACCACCTTGCGCAGCTGGCCCAGCAGCTCGGGTGTGTCGTGCACGATGACGAACGGGAAGCCGTTGGCGGACAGGAAGCCGTGCAGGAATCGCGAGAACCGGTCGGCCTCTTCGGGACCGGCCAGACGGACTTCGGTTTCTGCGGTCGTCAGCGCCATGTGCGTGGCCCTCAGTGGACGGACCACCTTTAACGCACGAACTCGCATTTGCGAACCAGCTTCGCCATTGCGAAATAAACTGTGATCAGTTGAAAGGCCTCCGGACGGCGCACGGGCCGTCCGGAGCGCTTGAAGTCGTCCTAGAGGATCGATTGGCCCGTCGAGGCCCAGTCCTTCAGGAACTGCTCCAGGCCCTTGTCGGTCAGCGGGTGCTTGTAGAGTTCCGCGAACACGGCCGGCGGGATCGTCACGACGTCGGCGCCGATGATCGCGGCTTCCTTGACATGGGCGGCGTTACGCACCGAAGCGGCCAGGATTTCGGTCTCGTAGCCGTAGTTGTCATAGATCGCGCGGATGTCGCGGATCAGGTCCATGCCGTCGAAGCCATAGTCGTCCAGGCGGCCGATGAACGGCGAGATGTAGGTCGCGCCGGCCTTGGCGGCCAGCAGGGCCTGGGTCGGCGAGAAGCACAGGGTGACGTTGGTCTTGATCTCTTCGTCGGCGAAGGCGGCGCAGGCGATCAGGCCATCGCGGGTCAGCGGGATCTTGACCACCACGTTCGGGGCGATCTTGGCCAGCTTCTGCCCCTCGGCGATCATGGCGTCGGCCGTGGTGGCGGCCACTTCGGCGCTGATCGGACCCGGGACGATGTCACAGATCTCGGCGATCACTTCCAGCATCGGACGGCCCGACTTGGCGATCAGGGTCGGGTTGGTGGTGACGCCGTCGATCAGGCCGGTCGAGGCCAGATCGGCGATGACCTTGGTGTCGGTGCTGTCGAGGAAGATCTGCATGGGTCTCTTGCGCTGTATTTTATGGGAAAGTTGGGCGCTGGTTTATCGCGAGCGGGCCAGCGACGCCAGCGCCTAGGCCTGGAAACCGGCCGCCACGAGCCGATCGGCGGTGCGCTCGACCGCCGTGCGCCAGGGTTCAGGCGTGAAGCCGAAGACGCTTTGCAGCTTGCCGGTGCCTAGCGGCGAGCGCGGCGGACGCGGGGCGGGCTCGGCGAAGGCGGCCTGGGTGGTCGGCTCCAGGCGCGCCCTGGTCAGCGGGTCGCGGTCGATGGCGGCCTTGGCGAAGTCGAAACGACTGGTCTCGCCGGTATTGGCGAAGTGGAAGAGGCCGAAGGCGGGATCGTCCGCCGAGGCGGCGGCCCAGCGCGGCGCGGTGGCGATCAGGAAATCGGCCAAGGCCTCGCCGTCGGTCGGCGTGCCGAACTGGTCGGCGACGATCTCCAGCACCTCGCGCTCGCGGGCCAGGCGCAGCATGAAGCTCACATAGTTTCGGCCGTAGCGGGAGAAGACCCACGAGATCCGCAACACCGTGGTGCGCGGGTGGGCCAGCACCGCCTGCTCACCGGCCAGCTTCGAGCGGCCGTAGACGTTGAGCGGCCGGGCCTCATCGGTCTCGACATAGGGCCGGTCGGTCAGGCCGTCGAACACCGCGTCGGTGGAGAGATGCACGAACGGCAGGCCGCGCTCGGCGCAGGCCGCGGCCATGGCGCCCGGCGCGACGGCGTTGACCGCGAAGGCCTCGTCTGGCCGCGCCTCGGCCGGGTCGACGTGGGTGAAGGCAGCGGTGTTGAGGACGAGGTCGCAGTCTGCGGCCAGGATCGCGGCGCGGACGGCCTCGGTATTTTCGAGATCGCAGTCGGCGCGGGACAGGGCGATGACTTCAACACGGCCCGCGGCGGCCGCCTGGACCGCCGTGGCGACCTGGCCGGTCTTGCCGAACTGCAGGATCTTCATTTCAGCGCGGGAACCCGATCGCCGAGGGCCTGGCCGACGAAGGTCCGCAGATTGCCGCCCTTGAACAGATAACCGGGAATGCCCGCCCGGTTTCCCGCCTCGACGTCGATATGGCGGTCGCCGATGATCACAGCCTCCTCGGGCGTGATGTTCCAGTCGGAAAGACCCCGCAGGATCATGCCGGGATTGGGCTTGCGGTCCGGGTGGTCGGCGACGCGGTAGGCCTCGACGACGGCCGTCTCGTGGTAGGGCGAGTGGTAGAAGGCGTCGATCCGGCCACCGAGCTCGGCCAGTTGCTCCTGCATGACTGCATGGAACCGATCCATCGCCACCTCGTCGAAATAGCCCCGGCCGATGCCCGACTGGTTGGTGACGACAAGCACCTTCAATCCCGCCGCCGTCATCGCGGCCACGGCCTCGCGGGCGCCGTCGATCCAATTCAGCTTGGCCGGATCGAACACATAACCGTGGTCGACGTTCAGCACGCCGTCCCGGTCCAGGAACACGGCTTTCAGCGGGAGATCGGCGGCGTCGCTCATGGACGGGAGGAGTACCGCGACCCGCGCCGGATGTCTTGGCCTTCCCGTCCAACCTCCCTAGAAAGACCCCCATGAGCAGCCCCCTCGCCGACGCCGCCCGCCTGCGCGACCGCCTGAAGACCTGGGCGACCGCGACGGCCTATCCGCTGTGGTGGGAAGTCGGCGGCGATCACGTGAAAGGCGGCTTCTTCGAGAAGATCGACCTGGCGGGTCAGGCCATCGACGGCCCGCGTCGTGGCCGGGTGCTGCCGCGCCAGATCTACGCCTACGCCATCGCCGGCGAGCTGGGCTGGGAAGGCCCTTGGCGCGCGGCGGTCGAGCACGGCCTGGCGTTCTACCTTTCGGCCTATCGTCGTCCCGACGGCCTGTTCCGCACCCTGGTCGGGCCGAGCGGCGAGAGCCTGGACGAGACCGCCGACCTCTACGACCAGGCTTTCGCGATCTTCGCCCTGGCCGCCGTCGCCAAGGCCCTGCCGGCCCGCGCCGACGAGGCCAAGGCGATCGCCGTGGGCGTCCGCGAGAACCTTGTCGCGGAGCGCAAGCATCCGGTGGCGGGCTTCCATCAGTCGAACCCGCCGACCGCGCCGCTGCAGTCCAACCCCCACATGCACCTGTTCGAGGCCATGCTGGCCTGGGCGGAGATCGACGGCGACCCGGCCTGGCGCGCCCTGGCCGACGAGATCGCCGAGCTGGCGTTGTCGCGGTTCATCCATCCCGAGACCGGCATGGTCCGCGAGTTCTACGACCTGGACTGGAACCCCGCGCCCAGCGTCGAGGGCCGCATCTGCGAGCCGGGCCACCAGTTCGAATGGGGCTGGCTGCTGCTGCGCTGGGGCAAGCTGGCGAACCGCGCCGACGCCACGGCGGCGGCCTTGCGGATGATCGACGCCGCCGAGGCCAAAGGGACCGACTTCGCGCGCGGCGTGGCGATCAACGCCTTGCTGGACGACCTTTCGATCCACGACGACAGCGCGCGCCTGTGGCCGCAGACCGAACGCATCAAGGCCGCCGTCCTGGCCGCCGAGGTCACGGGCGATGCAAAGTACTGGAACATGGCGGCGAGCGCGGCCGAGGGCCTTCTGGCCTATCTGCGCACGCCCGTTCCTGGCCTGTGGCGCGACAAATACCAGGCCAACGAGACCTTCGTGGAGGAGCCGGCGCCGGCCAGCTCCTTCTACCACATCGTCCTGGGCATCCTGGAAATGGACCGCGCCATCAGCGGGGCCAGAGCCAAGGCTTGAATGACGGCGGAGCCGTCCTCGCCCTTCGACAAGCTCAGGGTGAGGACGATTTCAGCGCCGCAGTAGAAGACCTCACCCTGAGATCGTCGAAGGGCGAGGTTTTCGTCAACTATCGCGGCTTGGTCACAAGCAGCGTCGCCGCGCCGATCGCGCGGGCGCGGACGTCAGCCTCCAGCGGGATGATCGAACCGGCCGCGTAGACGTCGCCGTCCATCTCGATCACGCCTTCCAGCACCTGCACGGTCGAGGCCGGCAGGCTGATCGTCTCGCCGGCCGGCGCGCGTCGCAGCTCGACGTCGAAGCCATCGGTGCTGACCAGGGTCTCGGTCCCGTTCGGCGAGGCGCTCTTGCGCAAGGCGATCGAGCGACCCTTGGCCTTCAGGCCATCGACGAGACCCTTCACGGCCTGGCTCTCATTGCGATGGCAGACCAGCACCGCGTCCGGCTCGACCACCACCACGATGTCGCTGACCCCGATCACCCCGACATAGGGGCCGGTCGAGCGGACCAGGACGTTGGAGGCGTTGTGCAGGTCGACATCGCCGTCGCTGGCGTTGCCGGCGTGGTCGCGGTCCGAGGCTTCCCAGATCGCGTCCCAGGCGCCCAGGTCCGACCAGGCGAAGGCGGCGGGGGCGACGGCGGCCTTGCTGGTCCGCTCCATCACCGCATAGTCGAGGCTGATCTTGGCCGCGCCGCTGAAGGCCTCGCGGTCCAGGCGGCCGACGCCAGCCTCGAGCACCAGCTTGGCGGCGCAGGCCTTGGCGGCCGCCGCGACGGAGGGCTCGAACGCTTCGAACTCAGCCAGCAGGGTCGAGGCCTTGAAGGCGAAGTTGCCGCTGTTCCAGAGATAGCCTTCCAGCAGGTAGCGCTCGGCGGTCTCGCGGTCGGGCTTCTCGACGAAGGCGGCGACCTCGCGCACCGAGCCGTCCAGCAGCGGCGCGCCGGGGCGGATGTAGCCGAAACCGGTGGCGGGCACGGTCGGCTTGACGCCAAAGGTGACGATCAGGTCGTGCTCGGCCGCCCTGGCGGCGGTGACGGCGGCCTCGCCGAACACCTCGGGATCGGCCACGTGGTGGTCGGCGGCCAGCATCAGCACCACACCGTCCGGGTCCAGGCCCTGGACATAGGCGGCGGCGGCGGCCACGGCGGGGGCGGAGTCGCGGGCTTCGGGCTCGACCAGGATGGTGGCCCAGGTCTCGATCTCGGCGGTCTGTTCGGCGACGAAGCCGACCATGGCCTCGCCGGTGACCACGACGATCTCGGCCACGCCCGGCAGGTCGCGCACGCGCAGCACCGTCTCTTGGAAGGACGAGCGGTCGCCGACCAATTTCAGGAACTGCTTGGGCTGGTCGCTGCGCGAGGCGGGCCAGAGACGCGTGCCCGAACCGCCGCAAAGGATAACCGGATAGATCGCGGCCAAGAGTAACCCCAGACTGACTAAGCACCCCTGCTTGACCGGGGGATATCGTGGAGCGCGCGAGAAACCAAAGCTTTTTAGGGCGAGCCCTTAAGCTTGGTCCGGCGCCCCCGCCGCCAGTTCGGCCAGCCAGGCGTCGGCCGAGGCGTCCGACGGCATCCGCCAGTCGCCGCGCGGCGACAGCGCCCCGCCGGACGAGATCTTCGGCCCGTTCGGGATGGCCGAACGCTTGAACTGGTTGTTGAAGAACCGCTTCAGGAACAGCTCCAGCCACTTGCGGATCTCGGCCAGATCGTAGGCGCGCCGGGCGTCCTCGGGCAGGCCGACCGGCCAGGCGCCCTTGTCCGCATCGTGCCAGGCCGTCCAGGCCAGGAAGGCGATCTTGGACGGGCTCATGCCGTAGCGGGTCAGGTAGTAGAGATTGAAGTCCTGCAGGGCGTACGGGCCGACGAAGCTCTCGGTGGCCTGCACCTCTTCGCCCGGCACCAGCTCCGGCGAGATTTCGGTGGCCAGGATGTCTTCCAGCAGCGCCGTCGTTCCCGCGTCGACGTCGCCCGAGTGGGCCACGAAGCGGATCAGGTGCTGGATCAGCGTCTTGGGAACCCCGCAGTTGGGATTGTAGTGGCTCATGTGGTCGCCGACGCCGTAGGTGCACCAGCCCAGGGCCAGTTCCGACAGGTCGCCGGTCCCGACCACCATGCCCTTGTGATGGTTGGCCAGGCGGAACAGGTAGTCGGTGCGCAGGCCGGCCTGGACGTTCTCGAAGGTCACGTCATAGACCGCCTCGCCCTTGGCGAATGGGTGGCCCATGTCGGCCAGCATCTGCTTGGCGGCCGGACGGATGTCGATCTCCTCGGCCGTGACGCCCATGGCGTTCATCAGCTTCCAGGCGTTCGACTTGGTGCGGTCCGAGGTGGCGAAGCCCGGCAGGGTGTAGGCCAGGATGTCCGAGCGCGGCCGACCCAGCTGGTCCATGACCTTGGCGGCGACGATCAGAGCGTGGGTCGAGTCCAGGCCGCCCGAAATGCCGATCACCAGGCTCTTGGATCCGGTCGCCTCGACGCGGCGCGCCAGGCCCTGGACCTGGATGTTGTACGCCTCGTAGCAGTTCTCCCGCAGCTTGGCCGGATCCGACGGCGTGAACGGGAAGCGCTCGACATTGCGGGCCAGGGCGAGATCGCCGGCCGGCGCTTCGAAGGCGAACGGCGCGACGCGGAACGGAACCTTGGGCGGGTTCAGGGCCATGGCGTCGCCGAAGCTGACCACCCGCATGCGCTCCTGGCGGATGCGGTCGACATCGACATCGGCGAAGGTCCAGGCCGGCCCCGTCGAGAAGCGCGGGCTCTCGGCCAGCAGGGCGCCCATCTCGTGGATGTCGACATGGCCGTCCCAGGCCAGGTCCGTCGAGCTCTCGCCGGCTCCGGCGGCGGCGTAGACATAGGCTGCGATCATCCGCGACGACTGGCTGGCGCACAGCATCCGGCGGGTCTCGGACTTGCCGATGGTGATGTTGCTGGCCGACAGGTTCAGCAGGATCTCGGCGCCCGCCATGGCCTGGGCGGTGCTGGGCGGCGTGGGCGTCCAGACGTCCTCGCAGATCTCGACACCGACGGTGAAGGGCGTCGGGGCGTCGGCGCGGAAGAGGACATCGGTCCCGAACGGAACGTCCTGGCCGGCCAGGATCAGGGTCTTGCCCGTGACGCCCGCGCCCGGCGTGAACCAGCGGCGCTCGTGGAATTCGCGGTAATTGGGCAGGAAGCTCTTGGGCACGACGCCCAGCACCTTGCCGCCCTGGATCGCCACGGCGGTGTTGTAGAGCCGGCCGCCATCGCGCAGCGGCGCGCCGACCACGATCATCGGAGCGAGCTTGGCGCTGGCCTCGGCCAGGGTCGCGACCGCCGCCTCGACGGCGTCCAGGAGCACGTCCTGCTGCAGCAGATCGTCGATCGTGTAGCCGGTCAGGCCCAGCTCCGGGAACACGATCACCGCCACGCCCGCGTCATGCGCCTCGCGGGCCAGGGCCAGGACGCTTTGAGCGTTCGCGGCCGGATCGGCCAGCTTCACCTTGGGAACGGCGGTCGCCACGCGGACGAAGCCATGACGGTACGGCGAGAAGAACGACGGACTACCCAAGAGACCGGCCTTTCAGGGTTATGCTGAAACTGAGCATAAGTCTGCTTCCAGCTATAGCGCCTCCAGGCGATGTTGCCTAGCGCCCACGGACTGTGTTCGGGGGCCATTATAAGCCCGTGTCGCGGGTTGACCCTCAGGGGTTCCCATGCGACTGCGCCCCTCGCGCAGCCCCGCAAAACAAAGACAAGACGGAACTTCCATGCCCGTTTCGCCCATCAAGATGGCCGACGCGATCCGCGTCCTTTCCATGGACGCCGTGCACAAGGCCAAGTCCGGTCACCAAGGCATGCCGATGGGCATGGCCGACGTGGCGACCGTCCTGTGGGGCAAGTTCCTGAAGTTCGACGCGAGCAAGCCCGACTGGGCCGACCGCGACCGCTTCGTCCTGTCGGCCGGCCACGGCTCGATGCTGCTCTATTCCCTGCTTCACCTGACCGGCTTCAAGGCCGTGACGATGAAGGAGATCGAGAACTTCCGTCAGTGGGGTTCGCTGACCCCCGGCCACCCGGAAGTCCACCACACCCCCGGCGTCGAGACCACGACCGGCCCGCTGGGCCAGGGCCTGGCCACGGCCGTTGGCATGGCCATGGCCGAGGCTCACCTGGCCTCGCGCTTCGGCGCCGAGCTGGTCGACCACCGCACCTGGGTGATCGCCGGTGACGGCTGCCTGATGGAAGGCGTCAGCCATGAAGCCATCAGCATCGCCGGCCGCCTGAAGCTCTCGAAGCTGACGGTGCTGTTCGACGACAACAACACCACCATCGACGGCGTCGCCACCATCTCGGAGACCGGCGACCAGGTCGCTCGCTTCAAGGCCGCCGGCTGGGCCGTGAAGGTCGTCGACGGTCACGACCACGGCAAGATCGCCGCCGCCCTGCGCTGGGCGACCAAGCAGGACCGTCCGACCATGATCGCGTGCAAGACGCTGATCTCGAAGGGCGCGGGTCCGAAAGAAGGTGACCCCCACAGCCACGGCTACACGCTGTTCGACAACGAGATCGCCGCCTCGCGCGTCGCCATGGGCTGGGACGCCGCGCCGTTCACGGTGCCGGATGACATCGCCAAGGCCTGGAAGAGCTTCGGCCGTCGCGGCGCCAAGGTCCGCAAGGCCTGGGAGACCAAGGTCGCCGCCTCGGCCAAGGGCGCCGACTTCACCCGCGCCATGAAGGGCGAACTGCCGGCGGGCGCCTTCGAGGCGCTGGACGCCCACATCGCCAAGGCCGTGGAGACCAAGCCGGTCAACGCCACCCGCGTCCACTCGGGCTCGGCCCTGGACCAGCTGATCCCGGCCATCCCGGAAATGATCGGCGGCTCGGCCGACCTGACCGGCTCGAACAACACCCTGGTCAAGGGCATGGGCGCGTTCGACACGCCCGACTACGCCGGCCGCTACGTCCACTATGGCGTGCGCGAGTTCGGCATGGCCGCGGCCATGAACGGCATGTCGCTGCACGGCGGCGTGATCCCCTATTCGGGCACGTTCCTGGCCTTCGCCGACTACAGCCGCGCCGCGATCCGCCTGGGCGCGCTGATGGAAGCCCGCGTCATCCACGTGATGACCCACGACTCCATCGGTCTGGGCGAAGACGGTCCGACCCACCAGCCAGTCGAGCACGTGGCGTCCCTGCGCGCCATTCCGAACCTGCTGGTCTTCCGTCCGGCCGACGCGGTGGAAGCCGCCGAATGCTGGAAGATCGCCCTGCAACAGCAGCGCACGCCGTCGGTCATGACCCTGTCGCGCCAGAAGACCCCGCACGTCCGCACGGCGGCCGGCGATCTTTCGACCAAGGGCGCCTACGAGCTGCTGGCGGCCGAGGGCGGCGAGGCGGAAGTCACGATCTTCGCCTCGGGCACCGAGGTCGGCGTGGCCGTCGCCGCGCGCGACATCCTGCAGGCCAAGGGCAAGCCGACCCGCGTCGTCTCGACCCCCTGCTGGGAACTGTTCGACAAGCAGGACGCCGCCTACCAGGCCTCGGTCATCGGCAAGGCGCCGGTGCGCGTGGCGGTGGAAGCCGGCATCAAGATGGGCTGGGAGCGCTTCATCGGCGAGAACGGCAAGTTCGTCGGCATGAAGAGCTTCGGCGCCTCGGCCCCGTTCGAGCGTCTCTACAAGGAATTCGGCATCACCGCCGAAGCCGTCGCGGAAGCTGCCCAGTAACGGCTGTCATCCCGGACGCGCTTGCGCGAGCCGGGACCGCCGGAAGCTTTGAGTTTGTTGTGATCCCGGCTCGGCGCGCTATGCGCGGGGCCGGGATTGCCGTTTCTGCGGCCTAGAACTCCACCCCAAACCGGACGATCGCCACCAGCGCGTGGCCGATGCCTCGGTCCGCGCCGGGATGCTGCACGTACTGCACGTCGGGCTGGATCGTGACCGGGCCGATCTTGTCGGAATAGGTCACCTCGATCGCGCTCTCGGTGCTGATCAGGTGCTGGCCGAGATCCAGGGCGTTGTCGCGATATTTGCGCGACAGGAACGCCTGGTTCACCCCCACCGAGAAGCTGCTGTCGGGACGGCTTTCGAAGACGTGCTCGATCAGGACACCGGCCTGCCAGCCGCCCTTGAACGAGGTCGTGTCGCCGTCCGACGCGCCGATGCGGGCGAAGGCCGTCGTCTTGCGGACCGAGTCCTCGTCGCCGCTGATCCGGCGCTCCAGCAGCACATAGGCCCCCCGGGCGGTCTTGTGGACCGGAGCGCCCGTGGACGTCACGGCGCGAAGGTCGTCCTGCTTGTCGGAATAGGCCCACGTCCCGAAGGCGATCTTGCCGCGGCCTTCGATGCCGGCCTCGCCGATCACCAGCACGCCGTTGTCGAACGAGGTGTGCACGCCGCCGGGATCGCCCAGCACGCCGGCATTGGCGTTCAGCACGGCCACCTGGGCGTAGGTGCTCTCGACGGGCGTCCAGCGCGCGCGGACGGCCAGGGCCGTGGACGGGAAGATCGACGGACCGTTGGGGCCCGTGGCCGCCAGTTCCGAGCCGATGCCGAACGCGGGCGCCAGCAGCAGGCCGGCGCTTTCGTTGGCGTAGAATTCGCTGTTGAGGTCATAGAGGCCGACCTTGACTGAGCCCTTGTCGCCGAAGCCCTGCTCGACCCACGCCTCAAACAGGCGGGCGCGCTGGCGCGAGACCTCGATATTGTCGACGCCCTGCAGGGTGCCGGCGTCGTCGTTGGGCATGGCGCCGCTGTTGTTCAGCAGCTGGACGTGGGCGGTCGCGCCCTTCCAGCCGACGGCCTTGTCGAGGTCGAGGTCGCCGAAGACCTGAAGATTGTCCAGCACCCGGCCACGCTTGGCGAGCCCGCCGCTGACCGTGCCGGCGATGTCGGCCTTGTAGCCGCCGCTCAGGGTAAAGGCCGAGCCCTCCTCTGCCTTCGCGCTGACCGCCATGAGCGTCGCTGCGATGAAGAAGGAGCCAGCCGCGAGGCCATGGGCGATCCGGTTAGTCTTGGTCTGGCGCATTCTAGCCCCCGCTCACCCGACGTTCGATCGGGCGAAGACCAGCCTCCACGCGGCGAGGCGCCATCCGGTAAACCTTGACTGTGGCGAGTCGTCGCAGCCTGGTCGCGACTCCAGGCGATTCCGCCCCCTGCGGCGAGATGACGCTGGGCCGCGAAAAGGCATGAACGTGCGTGATCGACCGCTGGACGGTGGTCAGGCAGGAGTGTCTGGGAGGTCCTTGGTGGAGCCGAGGGGAGGCGAACCCATCGGAAAAATCCAAGGCCTATTCAGTCACTTCAGTCGTTCGAGAACGGCTGCTTTGCTCGAAACGTAGCAGTTAGCCGTAGCAGTTCAAGCTCGGGTTTGGGGCGGCTAGGGGCGCATCTTATTTCGACTTTGTAGATGGCCCGGCGCGCCGGCACCGCCGCGATGGCTGGGTTCAGTACAGGCTGTCGCTGGTTCGGTTCGAAAAACGATCCTGCAGGCCACTCAGCGTAGGGGCGAGATTGGTGCGCGGATCAACTTGCGGATCGATCGAAGAATGGTGAAGCTTTGACGTCAGCGAATAGTCGGCTCGAAACCATGGACGCTCTCAACTACCCGTACATTCGGATTCGCGATGTCGAATGGCTGAAGCGAACGCTCTTACTGTTTCCCCACGTCGCACGCATGACACCCTTCCACGATGCGCCCGATGATGCACCTGAGATCGAGGAGTTTTGCTGGGCCGCAAATGGGTCTGAGCCATTGCTAAGGCGCGCAGACATTTATGCTGAGAGGGTCATCCGCGCACAGCAACGGTTGTTGCTCGACCTTGAGGAAAGGATGGAAGAAGACGCCGAGGGAATGAGGCGCCGCTTTGGCCGCGTGGACTCGTTGCAGCGATTTCGTCCGCTCGACTCAAACCTCGACCTCTGGGAGATGCGAACGAATGGTGATGCAGCGTTCCAGCTGCACCAAGACAAGGTGAACTATAGACTGATCCGCTACCTCGAAAGTGTCGGCTTGGCTTGGCGGCCCGAGAAACCCCATGGTGCCGGCTATATCGAGATGAATCCCCGGTTGGGGAGCGCGATTATGACGACCTTGGCTATGGCCTGCGCGAGAAACGAAGGCCTGCAGATCGTAACAGAATTTCCCGAAGTACACGGGAGAGCCATTGGCGCGCGTTCGCAAAACGTCTTCGAGGACCTGATCGAGGTCGAAAAGGATACACAAGAACCACTCAATGGCCCCCGAGGGGCACGTCATCTCGCAGAGGTGATCGTCTATCAAAGATGCGACGTTAGCAGCCTGCGCGCGGCGGACATGGCCGCCCTTCGCGATGAGCGCGCCGTTTTCGCTCGCTTCCGCCAAGCCCTAGAAGCTGAGGCCAAGGCTTTCCCTGTCGCGACCGAGGACCCACGCCGACTTCAACAGATGCTCGACGATACGATCAACGACATCTTCTGCAGATGGCGCGCTGACCGCGCCAACTTTGGAACCCTAGCCAAAAGTGTCTTTGGGACCGGCGCGATCAGCGAGCCTGCAAGGTTTCTTGAGAAAATCATCGAGAAGACTGCGGAGGTCGGCGGCCCCACTGGAACCGGCACGCTCGTCGGTGGCCTGACCGCCCATACGCTGGTTGGGGCGAGCGGCGGCCTTCTTGTCGGCTTGGCCACCCACACCCTGTCCACGTGGGGGCGGTTGCGGAAGCGTGAGACCGAGAGTCCGTGGCGATACCTTACGACCCTCGAAGACGGTGGCGTAGGATTCAGGATGACTGCATGAGGTAGCCGCCGCTCCCCGCTCAACGACGATGCTGACGCGTGATGCCATCGATTGAATTCGATCCATATATCTACTAGCGTGGATATATGGATCGAAGTGAGACAATTGAGGCATTGGCAGCTCTGGGTCAGAGCACACGCCTCGATGCGTTCGAGCTGTTGCTTAGGAGCGGCGAGGACGGCCTTGCAGCGGGAGAAGTGGCCCACCGATTGGCTGTTCCTCAGAATACGATGTCGACGCACCTTGCGACTCTCGCTCGCGCGGGCCTAATCCGATCGGAAAGACGTAGTCGGAACATCATCTACCGAGCTGACGGAAGCCGCCTGTTGTCGCTCGCATCCTTCTTGCGAGACAGATGCGGCTTGAGGCCTGCAAACCTGACCGGGGCCAAGCAGGAGGTGGACCACTCATGACCGACGGTGGTTTCGCCAACACGCTACGTGAACCAGAGGCTGGCGCGCTTGAGCAGTGCTACAGCTTATCGTCGCCTGCGGCCTTCTCTTTAGGAAAGCCGAGACGTCAGGCGGCTTGCCGAACGATCGAGGCTGGCCGTCTGCCGGCTGGGGTCACGGCGGGCAGCGAGGGAAGTCGACCGCATCTGAGTGGCCCGTCTCCGCCGAGGCGCTTCATTTATCGGGATTCCTCAAGCGCGAGCCGCGCCCGCTTTCAGCGAAGGCGACTGCAGGCTTCCACAGTCGCCTGACCCGGAGCAGCCTGCGCTATGAAGAGGCCTTCGCACTGGATCTCGCACACCACATCGAGCGCATGAAGGCGGGATGAGCTGGTTAGGGCCATCGGTCCCTAGACGGTGAACACCTGTCCCTGATCGAGTAGCGTTTGCCAAATGGTGCGGTGGGCGTTGAAGCCCGACCAAGTGGCGTCCTTGGCACCGGCCGCGACGGTGTCGCAGCCGTGGACATAGTTGGCGATCACGTCAGTTACCGAGGCCCTAGCGACCACAACGCATGCCACTTGATGGCGCGAAAGCGACACGCACCATCGCCCAGCCTCCAGATCGAACGCGATCGGGGCTCCCGACCGCGAGAGCGGATGCCGCACGATCGAGACGGGAAGCTGGAGGCCTTGCCAGCGCTCCACAGTTTCGATCCGGATCGCGGTGCGATCGAGTTCGCGAAGACGCTCGCCGATCGCGCCTCCAGAAATGACGTGAGGATCGATGCACCCGATGTCCGCTTCAGTCAGGCGCCGGTGCCCCACCCACTCTCCTTGCCGGACCAGCAGGCGATCGGCGACGCCGGCCATGATCGCCGCAACCTCAGCATCAGCTTCCTCGTGCGCAGGTGCGGAGCCCGGGATGGTGATCGCCACGAGGCTCGCGCCGGCGGCGATCGCGTCCAATGCGGCATCGATGCCAGGTTCCATACCTGCGATGTTGAAACGAAGTCGACGGTCGGCGGCATCGACGACTGATTCAAAAGGAAGATCTGGATAGAATGCGGCCTGGACGAGGCCGGACGTCGAAGGCGGTAGGCGGCGTGTGACCGGCAGGGAATAGACCGGGGTATTTGAAAAACGATCTAGGACGTAGGCGGGGGCCGACCAGTGAATCTTGTGGGGGCTGGCCTCAAGGTTGCTAGTGTCAGCCGAATTCACCGGGTCGAGCTGACCCGGGTCACCAACCATCAGCACTCGTCGCGCCAGATCTGCCACCGGCATGAAGTCAGAGGCAGCCAACTGATAGGCCTCATCGACGATCATCAGGTCGAAGGCGTTGGGGCCGAGCTGGGCAAGATAGGATGCCAGCAGGTGGGCATTGGTGACTACGACCCCCGGGCCGATATTCAGCGTCGGCGACCAACCGCTGGACGCGGTAATGCGGCCCTGCAGTAGGGCTGGAAGTGTCCGGTGTTTAGCGTGGGCCAACTCTAGCCGTGGAAGACGGTAAGGGACCCATCGTTCCCGCTGCTCGGCGACGAATGGCACCGTGATCCCGCAGGCTCGCCCCTCGCTAAGACTTCTCTAGGCCCGAAAGGCTTTGGACTAGACCCCATCACCGTCGCGACCGATCTGGGCTTCCCTGGCCCGTCTGCGGGCCTCCCGGAGCGTGCGGGCGGCGGTCCGAGCCCTTCTGGCCGCCCACGCCAAAGCCAACCCTAATAGCGCGCCCGCCACCATCGCGGAGATCAGGACGATCGAGAGTCCGCAACACGCTTTGGCGCGAACCCCTCGGAACGCGCCAGATCTTCGATCGCCTCTTTCGCAATCTTCTGAAGAGACCCCAAAATCGGCTGCTCGGAACCGGCGCTCGCGACCGAAGCCGTCGCGACACCGGGCGCTTCGTACGACTCCAATAGCGACTGAGCTGGATCAGCGTCGAGCATCGGCCGCCAAAGTCGCTCACGTCGAAGCACCACAGCCCTGAGCAGATCAAGCTGGGCCTTCGAGGTCTGCGCCACTGCACTGTCGTAGTCAGCCCCTGACAGTGTCTCACCGACACCCTCCAGCAGCTTATCCAGCAGCGCTTGGGCCATTGATGGGTCGCCCAATAGCTTGGCCGCAGCCGCCGGAGCCAAAGCTTCTTGCTGGACTACGTCGTGGGCAGCGATCTCGTCGGCGCTCTTTCCACGTCGTGCTGTACGGTCGTCGTCCAGACGCGCATGGACCCAGCTGCCAATAAGCGATCGAACTTCATCGGGACTCATGGCCCGGTCCAGATCGCGCCACAGCGCTTCCGTCAAGCAAATGAGTTCTGCGCCGAAATGCCGCGCCCTATTCGGGTCACTTGTCCTCAGGGATTTCCAAAGCTCCTTTCGGGCAATTTTTACCTGAAGGTGCGCGGGAACACTGGCCCGGAAATAGAATATCCGACCGCGTCGGAAGACGTTGGAAAGCACGGCCATGACGGCTCCACGTAGCAGTGCGACGTAGCAGCGCTCGCGGGATGGACTTAAGTGCTTGAAATGAGGTCCTTGGTGGAGCCGAGGGGAATCGAACCCCTGACCTCCTCATTGCGAACGAGGCGCTCTACCATCTGAGCTACGGCCCCAAGGAGCGGCGGAGATACGGCCCCCGCGCGCGTACGTCAAGCGGGGTTCTCACCGCGCCTTGCAAGCAGACGCCAAGCGCGGCAAGAAACGTGGGCCTCTGGATGGAACCCTCATGGTCGCGATCATCAACTTCGTCTTCTTCATTGCCGACAACCTGCTGTGGCTGCTGTGGCTGGCGGTCATCATCTCGGCCGTGATGAGCTGGCTGTTCGCTTTCGAGGTGATCAATCGCCGCAATCAGGCGGTCTACCAGATCAGCAGCGTGCTCGACCGCATCAACGACCCGCTGCTGCGACCCTTCCGCCGCTTCATCCCGCCGCTGGGCGGCGTCGACATCAGCCCGATCGTGGCGCTGCTCGTCCTGCTCGGTGTCAAGAACATCCTGCTGCCGGCCCTGCACGTCGCCCTGATCCGTCTCGTTGCCTGAGGCCCTGGCTGTCCGGCTGACGCCGCGCGGCGGCCGTGACGCCGTCGACGGCTGGGCCCTGGACGCCGACGGACGCCCCTATCTGAAGGTGCGCGTGGCCAGCCCTCCGGTCGACGGCGCGGCCAACGCCGCGCTCACCGCCTTCCTGGCCAAGACCCTGAAATTGCCGCGCTCGGCCGTGCGCCTGACGGCCGGCGACACGGCGCGCGTGAAACGCCTGGAGCTCGATGGCGTGGCTCCGGAAGACCTGGATCGCGCCTTCGGACCACGCCCCTAGGGCCGCTCGAGGAAAAATCTTTCCCGAAAAGACCTCAAACGCCTGTTTGCACGCACGATGGCGCCTCGACGCCCGCCTTACGCAAGCCATTGACGAGACGGCGTTCTTTCATTTCCTCTTAGCGCTTCGCGGCTAGCCTGGCCGTGGGAGAGATCCTTCAGAGGTCTCCAGGGGGCAAGGCGCGGATGGGCGCGAATGCGATGGACAGGGACGTGGCTCGCGCCGTCGCCTCGCGACGCGCCAACACATATCTGCGCCTCGGCTCCACCTTGGCCATCGCCGTCATCCTGCATCTGTTCATCGGCATGCGCTGGGTCTGGATCTGGGCGGCCATCTACACCGCCGTCCAGCTGTTCGAGATCTGGCAGGCGGGCCGCATCGTCGCCGATCCGGAACGCATCGCGCCGCTCTCGCGACGCATCGCCACGACCGTCACCCCGTTCCTGACCTCGGCCATCTTCGGCTTCCTGTCGATCCCGCTGTTCGCCTCGCACGAGCGCTTCGCCCCCACCTTGGGTGGCATGCTGCTGGCCGGCGCACTGCTGAACGTCGTGGTGGTCAATGGCAGCCTGCGCGCCGCGACCCTGTCGGCCGCCGCGCCGCACGTCATCTACCTGCTGATCATCCCCATCGTCGCGCGCCAGGCCAATCCCGGTTCGCCCCTGGCCAACGCCCTCTGGTTCGGCGCCCTGCTGCTGATCGCCTCGGTCGCCGTCGCGGCCCGCACCCTGCGCGGCGCGCTGAAGGCCGAGGCCGACGCCAAGGAGGAGGCCGAGCGCCGCCGCCACGAAGCGGAGGAAGCCGTCGCCGCCAAGTCGGCCTTCGTGGCGATGATCAGCCACGAGCTTCGCACGCCCATCAGCGCCATCATGGCCGGCGCCGCCCGCCTGCATAACGAGGCGCCCGAGGCTAGCTCCAAGGTCCACGCCCAGCTGATCGCCGACGCCGGCGGGCTGATGCGGACCCTGCTCAACGACCTGCTGGACTTCTCGCGGCTCGAGGCCGGCCGGATGTCGGTCGAGAAGACGCCCTTCAACCTGCGCCAGACCCTGGCCGACACCCTGCGCCTGTGGCGGCCCGAAGCCGCGCGCAAGGGCTTGCGCCTGCGGGTCACCGGCGCGGCCAGCCTGCCCCGCTGGGCGATCGGCGACGCCATGCGGATCAAGCAGGTGCTGAACAACCTGCTCAGCAACGCCATCAAGTTCACCGCCCGCGGTGGCGTCACGGTCGACCTGCATGCCCGCCCGGACGGCGAGCAGCTGATCCTGACGATCGACGTCATCGACACCGGCAAGGGCATCCCGGAAGCCGCCCTGCCGCGCCTGTTCACCCCGTTCGACCAGCTGAACGCCGCCGTCGTGCGCCAGCATGGCGGCTCTGGCCTGGGCCTGGCCATCTCGCGCGAACTGGCCCGGCTGATGGGCGGCGACCTGGTCGCCAGCAGCGCGCCGGGCCACGGCGCCCACTTCACCCTGACCGCCACCCTGGAGCCGGCCGCCGCGCCGCGCGCCGAGGAAGAGGGTCCGTCGATCGTTGGCCTGCGGGTGCTGGTGGTCGACGACCACGTGGTCAACCGCCGCGCCATCGAGCTGGTGCTGCAGCCCTTCGGCGTCGACGCCACCCTGGCCGAGTCCGGCGAAGAGGCCCTGGAGCTCCTGGGCTCGGAGGTCTTCGACGCGGTGCTGATGGACGTCTACATGCCCGGCATGGACGGTCGCGAGACGACCCGCGTGCTGCGCGCCGGGACCAGCCCCAACCGCGACACGCCGGTGATCGCCGTCACCGCCTCGGCCACCCCCAAGGACTGGGAAGCCTGCGCCGCCGCCGGCATGAACGCCCACGTCGCCAAGCCGATCGACCCGGTCGAGCTGTTCACCGCCCTGGCTCAGGTGCTGGCGGAGGTTGCCGTCGAGGCGTCCGATGACGGCGAGGCCCGCTCCAGCAGGGCCTGAAGCCGCGCCGTCAGCGCCGCCTCGTCCTTGAAGTCGCACTCCCAGACCACCTCGACCCGCCAGCCGGCCGCCTCTAGGGCGGCAAGCGAGCGTTCATCGCGCGCGACGTTGCGGCCCACCTTGGCCAGCCAGTAGTCGCGATTGGCCTTGGGCACCCGCGAGCCCCGGGCGCAGTCGTGTCCGTGCCAGAAACAGCCGTGGACGAAGATGGCCAGCTTGCGGCCGGGCATCACCAGATCCGGATTGCCGGGCAGGTCCTTGCGGTGCAGGCGATAGCGCGCGCCCAAGCCGGTCAGGATGCGGCGCAGGGCCTTTTCCGGCGTCGTGTCCTTGCTCTTCACCCGCGCCATGACCGATGAGCGCTTGGCCTTGTCGTAGACGTCGGTCATGGCCGCGTCTCGGGCGGGAAGCGGCCCAGGCGCAGGGTTCCCGTCAACAGCAGCACGCCCAGTTGCTTCAGCCCCGGCCAGCGCGACATCGGCGTGAAGAACCAGTCCCGCACGAACGGCCAGAAGGCGCCGTGGGCCTGGAACAGCGGCGTGAGGGCCTTGGAGACCAGTTGATAGATGCCGGTATGCCGCCGCCGGTCGGCCTGCCAGCCCGCGACGGCCACGGCGACGGCGCGATGATCCCGGTCCAGGCGCGCGGCGAGTTCGACGGCGTCCATCAGGGCCAGGTTCGCGCCCTGACCCAGCTGCGGACTGGTGCCGTGGGCCGCGTCGCCGATCAGGACGCTGGCCTCGCGGTTCCAGCGTCCGACGGAGACGTCGCGATAGACCGCGCGCGAGAAACCTTCCCAGGCTTCCCGCCCCTCCAGCAAGGCGGCGGCCTCGGGCCAGAGCACGCCCAGCCGTTCGCGCCGCCAGGCCTCGAAGTCGCCGGCCAGGAAGGCGTCGAGGTCCTTCACCGGTACGGACCAGAACAGGCTGACCTGGTTGGTCTCGCCCTCGGCGCCCAGGCCGACAGGCAGGACGCCGGTCATGGTCTCGGCGCGGTGATAGACCTGCCGCAGGGCGCCGGCGAAGCGACCATCGTGGTCGGTGGCGTTGGTCCAGACCGCGCCCCAGGGATAGATCGGCGCCCGCGCACGGGGGCGAACCGCCGTCCGCAGGGTCGAGGCCGAGCCGTCGCCGACGATGGCCAGGTCGAAAGGCCCGAACACGCGGCCGTGCTGGTCGTGGAGGATGGGCCTCGCCGGGTTCTCGATGCGGACGATCCGGGCGTCGGTGATCACCTCGACCCCGGCCGGGGCCAGGGCGTCGTGCAGGGTGTCGAACAGCACCGCGCGGTGAATGCCGACGCCGTGGGCGTCCGGCCGCCAGTCGGCATAGTCCAGGTCCATGACTCGCCGGCCGCGCGTGTCCTTGCCCTCCAGCCGATCGACCCGAGCGCCAGCGGCGCGGATCGCGTCGTCCAGGTCGAGCGCTCTCAGCGCCGCCAGGCCGGTCGGCTGCAGTAGCAGCCCCGAGCCCAGCGGACGCGGCGCGGCGAAGGCCTCCAGCAGGGTGACCTCATGGCCTCGGCGCGCGAGCGCGACGGCGGCGGCCATGCCGCCGACTCCGCACCCGACGACGCCGATGCGCAAGCGCCCCATCTGGGGAGCTAGAGACCTTCGAACAGGGCCGTGGAGAGGTAGCGTTCGGCGAAGCTGGGGATGATCGCCACGATCAGCTTGCCCTTGTACTCGTCGCGCAGGGCCAGGTCGAAGGCGGCGGTCAGCGCCGCGCCTGAGCTGATGCCGACGGGCAGACCTTCGGTGGCCGCCGCGCGGCGGGCCATGGCGAAGGCGTCGTCATTATTGACCTGGACGATGTCGTCGATGATCCCACGATCCAGGATGCCCGGCACGAAGCCGGCGCCGATGCCCTGGATCTTGTGCGGGCCGGGCGCGCCGCCCGACAGCACCGCCGAGGCCTCGGGCTCGACGGCGACCATCTTCAGCGATGGCTTGCGGGCCTTCAGCACCTGGCCGACGCCGGTGATCGTGCCGCCGGTGCCGACGCCCGAGACCACGGCGTCGACGGCGCCGGCGGTGTCGTTCCAGATCTCCTCGGCGGTCGAGACGCGGTGCACCAGCGGGTTGGCGCCGTTCTCGAACTGCTGCGGCATCACCGCGCCGGGGATGGCCTCGATCAGTTCCTGCGCACGGCCGACGGCGCCGCGCATGCCCTTCTCGGCCGGAGTCAGCTCCAGCTTGGCGCCCAGCAGCAGCAGCATCTTGCGGCGCTCGATCGACATGCTTTCGGGCATGACCAGGATCAGCTTGTAGCCCTTGGCGGCGGCCACGAAGGCCAGGGCGATTCCGGTGTTGCCCGAGGTCGGCTCCACGATGGTCGCGCCCGGCTTCAGGATGCCCTGGGCCTCCAGCGACTCGATCATGGCGGCGCCGATGCGGTCCTTCACCGAGGCGATCGGGTTGAAGAACTCCAGCTTGGCGAGGACCTCGCCCTTGGGCTTCAGCTCGGCCGACAGGCGCGGCAGGCGGATCAGCGGCGTGTCGCCGATCGTGTCGATGATGGAGTCGTAAATCTTGCCGCGACCGGCCCGCTTGAAGCGAGCGGCGTCATAGAGGGAGGAAGCGTCGTCCATCGAAGCACCTGGAGCCTTGGATTGCGGGAAGCATGGTCACCCTAGCGCTGCAAAACCCAGCTGTCAGGGGGTCATTCGGCGGCCAGGCTTGCAGTTTTGCTATCGAGAAGCGGCTCCAGCAGGGTCTGGGCCAGCCAGCGCACGACCGGGACCGCCACACCGTCGCCGATCACCTGCAGGCCCGCCGTCTGCGAGCGCGGCAGCTGGTAGCTGTCGGGCAGGCCCATCAGCCGGGCGCCCTCGCGCGGGGTGACCAGGCGCGAGCGGACCTGGCCGTTCTCGATGACCAGCAGGGTCTGGCGCGAAGAGCCGCCGCGCGGGGTGCGCAGACAGCCGGCGACGCCGTCGAACCGCACCTCGGCCCGCTGGTCGCCGCCGCGCATCCGCCGAAACACCGCCCCGACAGACCGGCCGCCGGCCTTGATGCGCAGCTCGACCGCCTCGCGATGGCTGTCGGCCATCAGGGCCAGCAGGGCCTCGGTGCGTTCCGGCGGGTTCCAGGTCACCGCGTTGTCGGGTTCGAGCACCACGGCGAGGTCAGTGTTACGAGCCGGCGGCGAGGGCGCGCCCCACCAGATCCAGTTTTCCTTCAGATCGTCGGGCAGCCGAGCCGCCGCCTCGCGCACGGCGCGGGTGTGGAAGGCGCTCGGCCCCTCCAGCGCGCCGGTCGGCAGGCGGGTGGCGACCACGAAGACCCGTGGCCGCGACTGCGGCACGAAGGCGCTGGCGTCGATCTCCATCGCCCCGAAGCGATAACCCTCCTCCGACAGCGCGCCGCATAGAGCGGTGAAGTCGTCGCCGTGGTGCGAGGTCAGCAGGCCGACCACGTTCTCGATCACGATCACGGGCGGGGCGCGATCCTGGGCCGACAGGGCCTTCATCAGGGTCCAGAAGCCAAAGAAGGCCGAGGACTTGCCGCCCGCCAGCCCCGCGCGGGCGCCGGCCAGACTGAAGTCCTGGCAAGGGCTGGACGCCCAGGCCAAGTCGGCCGTCGGTAGGGCGGCGGCGTCCAGAGCGAAGACGTCGCCCTCATGGAAGTGCTCAGCGGCGTCCGGGAAATTGCCCCGGTAGGTGGCCGATTTCACCGCGTCGAAGTCGTTGGCGAAGCCGCAGGCCCAGCTTTCGCCCAGGCCGATGCGGGCCATGCCGCCGCCGGCGAAGAACTCCAGAAAGGTGGGCAGGGCGTTCCGATTCATCGCGGCTGAGTCTAGCCTCACCGGGCCAGGAGTTGATAGCCAAAGACATGCGTATCCCCAGCCTGATCGCCGCCACTCTCCTCCTGACCGCCTGCGGCCAGTCGCCGATGGGCTCGACGGAGCAGGCCCCGCCGCCCGCCGACGCGCCGGTGGCCGTGGGACCGGACTATTCCGGCGACTTCGACGCGGTCGGAACCGAACCGTTCTGGAACGTAAAGGTCCGCGCTGGCGGCATGACCTTGGCGAGACCCGATCATGCCGAGGTGACCACCGCGAATCCTGGTGCCCGCGCCGACGGCGACCAGGGCGTATTCGACGCTTCGACGGGCGAGCAGCGGCTGGTTCTGCGCCTCACGCCCGGCGACTGCTCCGACGGCATGTCCGACCGCCGCTACGGCTACACGGCCGAGGTCTGGATCGACGGCGAGACCCTGAAGGGCTGCGCGGCGCGACCTCAGGACCTCGCCGCCCAACCTAAGCCCTAGTCGCCCTTCGGTCCGAGGTAGTTCGGCCCGTACACGGCTTCGCGGAAGTCGTGGTGCAACGTGCCATCGAACGGAAAGGTCTGGACGAAGAACACGGCCGTCAGGTGATTGGCCGGATCGACCCAGAAGAGGGTCGTCTCTCGGCCGTCCCAGAAGAATTCCCCGACCGCGCCGCGGTTCTCGGTCGCGGTCTGGGGCTGGCTCTTGCGGACGGTGAAGTCGAGGCCGAAGCCCACCGTGCCCTTGCTGGGCAACCAACTGCGCTGGGTCACCCGGGCGTCCAGGTGGTCGGTAGCCATCAGCCGCACGGTCGAGGGCTTGAGGATCCGCACCCCGTCCAGCTCGCCCTCGTTCAGCAGCATGCGCGAGAAGCGAGCGTAGTCGTCGATCGGGGCGACGATCCCGGCCCCGCCCATCGTCAGGCGACGGCTCGGGTCGAAGTTCAGGCGGCGAGTCTCGACGTCGTCCTGGCGGACCAGCTTGCCGTCGGGGCCCTTGTTATAGGTCGCGGCCAGGCGGGCGAAGGCGGCCTCCGGCTGGGTCCAGCCGCTCTGGGTCATGCCCAGCGGGTCCAGAACATGGGCCTTCACATAGGCCTCGAACGTCTGGCCGGTGAGCTTCTCGACCAGCAGGGCCTGGACGTCGACGGCGGCGCTGTAGCTCCACCGCTCGCCCGGATCGAACAGCAGGGGCGCGGTGGCCAGGCGGCGGCCGAACTCGGTCAGGTCGTTCTTCGAATTCAGCGGATCGGCGGCCTGGAAGGCCGCGTCGGCCGGCGTGGCCATGCCCCCGTACGAGAAGCCCGCCGTGTGGCGCATGATGTCGCGGATCAGGATCGGCCGGGACGCCGGACGCGTCTGGCCCTGGGCGTCCATGACCTTCATGTCGGCGAAGGCGGGCAGGTAGCGCGATAGCGGATCGTCCAGGCCGAACTTGCCCTGCTCCCACAGCTGCATCAGCGCCACGCCGGTGACCGGCTTGGTCATCGAGAAGATCTGCACCAGCGTGTCGCGCTTCATCGGCTTGCCGCCTTCGCGGTCGGCCATGCCCGTGGCGCCGAAGTAGCGCTCCTTGCCGTCCTGCCAGACCAGGGCCGAGACGCCGACGGCGCGGCCGCTGTCGACCATGGCCTTCAGCGCCTTGTCGATCCTCGCCTTGTCGATCTTGACGGGCGCGGCGGCTTCAGCGGCCGGGGCCGGACGCGCCAGGGCGGGGGAGACGGGCGCGCACAGCGCCGCCGCCGCGACGGCGGCGAGGATGGTCTTCTTGGGCACGCGGCCTCCCAACGGTCTTCTTATGACAACGTTGGACTTTGGCTTGGAAACCGGCGGTTTGCCAAGCGACTAGAGGCGATCCCGCTCCTGGGAGGCGATCATCGCGAGATAGGCGCCGTACGGCGACTTGTTCAGCTCGTGGGCCAGGCCCAGCAGCTGCTCGGTCGAGATCCAGCCGTTCTGGTAGGCGACTTCCTCGACGCAGCCGATCTTCAGGCCCTGCCGATGTTCGAGCGTGCGCACGAATTCCGAGGCCTCCAGCAGGCTGTCGTGGGTGCCGGTGTCCAGCCAGGCAAAGCCTCGGCCCATGCGCTCGACCGACAGGTCCCCGGCTTCCAGGTAGATCCGGTTGATGTCGGTGATCTCCAGCTCGCCGCGCGCCGAGGGCTGCAGGTCGCGGGCGAAGTCGACCACGCGCTTGTCGTACATGTAGAGGCCCGTCACCGCCCAGTTCGAGCGCGGCTTCTGCGGCTTCTCCTCGATCGAGACGGCCTTGCCGGCCCCGTCGAACTCGACGACGCCGTAGCGCTGCGGATCGTTGACGAAATAGGCGAAGACACTGGCCCCGGTCTTGGAGCGCTCCTTGGCGGCGCTCAAAAGCCGGCCCAGGCCCGCGCCGTAGAACAGGTTGTCGCCCAGGACGAGGATGCTGGGCTCATTGCCGACGAAGTCCGCGCCGATGCGGTAAGCCTCGGCCAGGCCGTTCGGATTGGCCTGCTCGGCATAGACGATGTTGATCCCCCACTTCGACCCGTCGCCCAGCAGTCCCTGGAACAGGGGCAGGTCGCGCGGGGTGGAGATGATCATCACGTCGCGCACGCCGGCCATCATCAGAACCGACAGCGGATAGTAGATCATGGGTTTGTCGAAGACCGGCAGCAGTTGCTTGCTGATCGCCATGGTCACGGGATGGAGGCGCGTACCCGATCCGCCCGCGAGGATGATGCCCTTCATTACGTCTTCTTCTTCAGTCCTGACGGCCGGAATCTAGAGCGGAATTCTCACGAGCGTGAGCGCTTTCGATCCGGGGCCGGCGTTTCAACGCGATGATTTGGAAGAAATTTTGGCGATACCGGTCTCAGACGTAACCCTTGGCCGCCAGGTAGCGATCCAGGGCGTCGGTCCAGGGCGGCATGGGGCGACCGATCGCGGCCTCCAGCTTGGCGTTCGACAGCGCGCTATACGGTGGCCGGCGCGCGGGGGTCGGGAACTGTGACGTCGGAATCGGGACGACCTCGGCCTCCACGCCGGCCTTCTCGATGATCGCCTGGGCGAACGCGCACCAGCTGGCCACGCCCGAATTGACCACGTGATACACGCCCGCCGGCGCCTGGGCCGCGATCAGGTCGAGGATCGCCTCGCCCGCGTCCCACGAGGCGGTCGGCGACATCACTTGGTCATCGACGACGGTGAGACGGCCGCGCTCCTTAGCCAGACGGATCATGGTCTCGACGAAGTTGCCGCCCTTGCCGCTGGCCCCGGCCACGCCGAACAGCGAGGCGACGCGGGCGACGATGACGTCGCCGTGCGCCTGAAACGCCAGGTCCTCGCCCAGGGCCTTGGTCGCGCCATAGACATTGACCGGGGCGCGCTCGACGGCTTCCGACAGCGGCTCGCGCTCGGCCTGGCCGCCATAGACATAGTCGGTCGAGACCTGCACCAGCCGCGCGCCCTTGGCGGCGCAGGCCTGGGCCAGGTGGCCGGCGAAGACAGCGTTGATCGCCTCGGCCGGAACCAGGTCCTTCTCGCAGTCGTCGACGCGGGTCGCGGCCACGCAGTTGATGGCGACGTCGAAGTCCAAGCCATCGAAGCTCGCCGCCGGATCGGTCGCGTCCACCTGGGCGCGGGTCACTGGCAGCAGGTCCAAGCCACGCCGGCTCGCCAGGACCTGGAGATCCGAACCCAGCTGGCCGTTGGCGCCGAAGAGGGCGATGCGGGGCGTCAAGCGGTCTTCAACCCCAGGCGCTGGCCGGCATAGCGCTCGCGCAGCGGCGCCCACCAGGCCTCGTTGTCGAGGTACCACTGGATGGTCTTGCGCAAGCCGGTGTCGAAGGTCTCCTGGGCCTGCCAGCCCAGCTCGGTTTCCAGCTTGGTGGCGTCGATGGCGTAGCGGGCGTCGTGGCCCGGACGGTCGGCGACAAAGGTGATCAGGTCGCGGCGACTCTGGCCCGCGATCGGGCGCAGTTCGTCGAGGATGTCGCAGATCGTCTCGACGACCTGGAGATTAGTGCGTTCGTTGCGGCCGCCGACATTGTAGCTCTCGCCCGGGACGCCCTTGGTGGCGATCAGGTGCAGGGCGCGGGCGTGGTCCTCGACGTGCAGCCAGTCGCGGACATTGTCGCCCTTGCCGTAGACCGGCAGCGGCTTGCCCTTGAGCGCGTTCAGCGTGACCAGCGGGATCAGCTTCTCGGGGAAGTGATAGGGGCCGTAATTGTTCGAGCAGTTGGAGACCACCACCGGCAGGCCGTAGGTGTGATGCCAGGCGCGGGCCAGGTGGTCGGACGAGGCCTTCGACGCCGAATAGGGTGAACGCGGATCGTAGGGCGTGGTCTCGGAGAACAGCCCCTCGGCGCCCAGGCTTCCAAACACCTCGTCGGTCGAGATGTGGTGGAAACGGAAGGCTTCCTTCTCGGCGCCCTCGAGACCCTGCCAGTGCTCCAGCGCCGCCTGCAGCATGACATAGGCGCCAACGATGTTCGTTTGAATGAACTCACCCGGGCCGGTGATCGAGCGGTCGACGTGGCTCTCGGCGGCCAGGTGCATGACCACGTTGGGGCGGAAGGCCTTGATCGTGGCCGAGACCGCCGCCGCGTCGGCGACGTCGCCCTGCACGAACTGGTAGTCGGCCTTGCCTTCCAGCATGGCCAAGCTGGCCGGCGAGGCGGCATAGGTCAGCTTGTCGTAGTTGAGGATCGCGACATCGTTCTGGCCGGCCAGGTGACGGCACACGGCCGAGCCGATGAAGCCCGACCCGCCGGTCACCATCACGCGAAGATTCTGCTGCGACATTCGCCAGGTAGCCTTGGGGCGGAGAAGAGGACGCCCCGTATCCAGTTTTTAGTGTACGCGCAACATTTCGCGCTCGAACACGGGTAGCAGAACCCTAGTCCGTGAACACCACGGTCTTGCGGCCGTTCAGCAGGACGCGGTCCTCGAGGCGGTAGCGCAGGGCCCGCGCCAGCACGCGGCGTTCGATGTCGCGACCCTTGCGGACCAGGTCTTCCGGCGTGTCGCGGTGGCTGATGCGCTCGACGTCCTGCTCGATGATCGGACCTTCGTCGAGGTCGCCGGTCACGTAGTGGGCCGAGGCGCCGATCAACTTCACGCCGCGCGCATGGGCCTGGTGATAGGGCTTGGCGCCCTTGAAGCCCGGCAGGAACGAGTGGTGGATGTTGATGCAGCGGCCCTGGAGCTTGGCCGACAGGCCGTCCGACAGAACCTGCATGTAGCGGGCGAGGACGACGATGTCGGTCTTGGTCTCCTGGATCAGCTTCCAGAGGTCGGCTTCCTGCTCGAACTTGGTCTCCTTGGTCACCGGCATGTGGTGGAAGGGCAGGCCCGACAGGTCGATGTGCTCGTAGGTCTCGGCCGGGTGGTTGGAGACCACGCCGGCGATGTCCATCGGCAGCTCGCCGATCCGCCAGCGATAGACGAGGTCGGCCAGGCAGTGGTCGAACTTGCTGGCCAGCAGCAGCACGCGATAGCGCTCGGCGCGATCACGCAGGGACCACTTCATTTTCAACGGCTCGGCCAGGGCGCCGAACTCGCCACGCACGGCCGAGCGGTCGGCGCCATCGGCGTCAAACACCACGCGCATGAAGAACTGACCGGTCTCCTGGTCGTCGAACTGCTGGGCGTCGAGGATGTTGCAGCCGCGCTCGAACAGGAAGGCGGACACCTTGGCGACGATGCCGCGCTGGTCGGGGCAGGAGAGGGTCAGGATCATGGTCCGTTCCCTCTAGAGAACAGCGTCGCCGAAGAAAAGCGGCTGAACGCGTCGGGCGAGGCCGATTTTCCCCGACCGGGCGGAGTTTTCCTAAACCTTGGGCACGCCCATGCCCTGTTGAACGGCGGGGCGGGCCTCCACGGCCATCAGCCAGGCCTCGACCGCCGGGACGCCGGGATCACTGTCCGGATCGGCCTTGGCCAGGGCGTCCAGCACCGCCCGGGTCCAGCTGTAGCTGGCGATATCGGCGATCGAATAGTGCTCGCCGGCGATCCAAGGATGGTCGTTCAGCCGCCGGTCCAGCACGCCCAGCAGCCGCGCGACCTCGCCGCCGAAGCGGGTGATAGCGGCCGGGACCTTCTCCTCGGCGCGGATGGCGAAATAGCCGTATTGGCCGGCCATGGGCCCCAGGCCCCCGACCTGCCAGAAGGTCCACTCCAGGGCCGCCCAATGCTCCGGCCCCTCCGGGGCCAGGAACTTGCCCGTCTTCTCGGCCAGATAGACCAGGATCGCGCCGCTCTCGAACACCGCCTGCGGACCGCCGGGGGCATCGTGGTCGACGATGGCGGGGATCTTGTTGTTGGGCGAGATGGCCAGGAAGTTCGGGTCGAACTGCTGGTCCTTGGACAGATCCACGGGATGCACCCGGTACGGCAGCCCGACCTCTTCCAGCATGATCGAGGCCTTGCGGCCGTTGGGCGTGGTCCAGGTGTAAAGGTCGATCACGGGCGTCTCCCATGGGCTTTTGCTGTGCTTTTCGCGATCAACAACGCATGGGAGCGCGATCTTGCTGCGCCCGGGTAGGCGGCGCGGGGAGAACGGGTCTAGGCTTCCGCCATGGTTTCCTCATCCGAAGTCCTGTCTGACCGCGCCGTCGACATCCTCAGAACGCTGGTGGCGTTCGACACCACCTCGCGCCGCTCGAACCTGGAGCTGATCCAGTGGGTCGAGGCCTATCTGGCCGATCTCGATGTTCCGACCCGCCGCGTGCCGAACGCCGACGGGACCAAGTCGAACCTGATGGCGACCATCGGCCCGGCGGTCGATGGCGGGGTGGTGCTGTCCGGCCATACCGACGTCGTCCCGGTCGACGGTCAGCCCTGGTCCAGCGACCCCTGGGTGCTAACCGAGCGGGACGGCCGGCTCTACGGCCGAGGCACCTGCGACATGAAAGGGTTCCTGGCCTTGGCCCTCGCCGCCGCGCCGGACCTGGCCCAGGCCACGCTGAGCAAGCCCGTCCACCTGGCCTTCTCCTATGACGAGGAGGTCGGCTGCCTGGGCGCGCCGGACATGATCGCGACCATCGCCCGCGAGACGCCGCGCCCGGGCCTCGTGGTGGTCGGCGAGCCCACCGACATGGTCGCGGTGCGCGGCCACAAGGGCATCGCCACCTTCACGGTCACCGTCACCGGCCGCGAAGCCCATTCCAGCCTTACCCACCTGGGCGTCTCGGCCAACACCATGGCCATCAAGCTGATGGCGATGCTGGTCGAGCTCTCGGAAAAGCTGGAGCGCGAGGCCGATCCGACCTCGCCGTTCACGCCCAAGGGCGCGTCCCTGACTATCGGCATGATCCATGGCGGCACGGCAGGGAACATCCTGGCCCGCGAATGTTCGTTCCTGTTCGACCTGCGCACACCGGCCGGCATGGAACCGATGGCGATCCTGGCCGAGTTCTTCGCCGAGGCCGCGCGGATGGACGCCGAGATCAAGGCCAAGGCCCCGGAAGGCGGCGTCAAGGTCGAGCGCCGCTCCCTGACTCCGGCCTTCGCGCCCGAGGAGGACGGCGTCGCCGAGACCTTCGCCCGCAGGCTGGCCGGTGACAACGGCCCCGCTCGCGTCGTGCCCTACGCCGCCGAGGCCGGGCAGTTCCAGGGTGCGGGCTTCTCAACGGTGATCTGTGGTCCCGGTTCGATCGACCAGGCCCACCAGCCTGACGAGTATGTCGAGATCAGCCAGATGCAGCGCGGCGCGGCCTTCATGAGAAGGTTGATCGAGGACCTGTCGGTCTAGAGATCCCGCGCGCTGCGGATCACGAAGCGGCGGCCGATAAACGCCGCCGGATCGATCGACATCACCCGCAGGATCGCGCCGGGCGAGGCCTTGCGCTTGGCCTGGATCGCGCGGCGGTCGGCCATCACCTGGTCGAGGTCCTCGCGCTTCAGCGCCGCCTTGATGCCCCGGATCGCCGGGGCGACGTCGCCGCGCCGCCAGTGCAGCAACAGCAGACCCGCCGTCACCGCCACATGCAGCGGCAGGGTGACCGGGAACAGCCAGCCGGGCGTGTTCTTGAGGAATGTCCAGACTCGGTTGCGCGAGCCGTGGAAGATCGAGAAGTCCGACCGCACCCCGGTGCTGGCCGACCCCACGTGGGCGACCCTGGCCTTGGGCAGCAGCAGGGTCGGCTGACCATAGAGGCGCAGGCGATAGCCCAGGTCGACGTCCTCGCAGTAGCAGAAGTAGCGCTCGTCGAAGCCGCCGACCTCGAGGAACAGCTCCCGATCGATCAGCATGGCCGCGCCGCAGGCCGAGAACACCTCGCCCTCGGGCAAAACCGCCGGCAGCTTGCGGCCATACCCGCCCCGGAACGGTATGCCCGCGCTGGTGACGTTGTCGCCGGCCCCGTCCAGCAGGCCCGGCCGGTCGGCCGACAGCTGCAGCGAGGCGAAGCTCTTTACCGTCGGGTGGCGCTCCACGCCGGCCATCAGCTCTTCCAGCCAATCGGGTTCGGCATAGGCGTCCGGATTGAGCAGAACGAGCCAGCGGCCCTTGGCGCGCCGGACCGCGAAGTTGTTGCCGGCCGCGAAGCCCAAGTTCGAACCCGCCTCGACAAAATCGACCCACGGATGGGCCTTGGCCGCCGCCTGCGGGGCGCCGTCGGTCGAGGCGTTGTCGATCAGGATGGTCTCGAAATCGCGGAAGGTCTGGGCTTGCAGGCGCTTGAGGCACTCTTCCAGCGTCGGGCCGCTCTGGTAGGAGACGATCACCACGGTCACCGCCGGGGCCTTGTTTTCGGTCGCTTCAGGCGGCATCGGTGGCCAGTTCGTTTCTCAAATCGAAGTACGCGTCATGAAGATCACGCCGCTGGCGATCCCCGAAGTGCTGCTTATCACGCCCGCGCGCCATGGCGATGAGCGCGGCTGGTTTTCCGAGACCTTCCGCCAGTCGGCGCTGGAAGAGGCTGGATTCAAGGCCGCCTTCGTCCAGGACAACCATGTGCGCTCGACGACGCGTGGCATCCAGCGGGGCCTGCACTACCAGAAGCCGCCGCACGCCCAGGACAAGCTGCTGCGCTGCGTGGTCGGCTCGATCTTCGACGTGGCGGTGGATATCCGCGAAGGCTCGCCGACCTATGGCCAGTGGGTCGGCGCCGAGTTGTCGGCCGAGAACCGCCAGCAACTGCTGGTGCCCAAGGGCTTCGCCCACGGCTACGTCACCCTGACCGACGCCTGCGAGGTGCTCTACAAGGTGACGGACTACTACGCCCCGACGGCCGAGGGCGCGGTGCGGTGGAGCGATCCGGCGATCGGAATCGACTGGCCGATCGCGGTGAGCGAGATCACCGCTAACGATCGCGACAACGCCGCGCCATTGTTGAGCGAGATCGAGACGCCGTTCGCGTACTAGGCGGCCAACGCCGCAGGCCCCCACCTGGCCACGCTTTGCGTGGTCGTCCGCCCCCATAGGGGGCAGAAGGTTCGCGCATATCCTTCTTCCCCCTCCGGGGGAGGAGCGCCGCAGGCGCCGAGGGGGCAAGTGATGAGAAGGAACACGAGATGACCTTCACCGACTTCTTCTGGACCTCGCACGAAGGCCTGCCGCTGCACGCCCGCGACTATGCGCCCGTCGGCGACGCACAGAAGCTGCCGGTGATCTGCATCCACGGCCTGACCCGCAACGCCCGCGACTTCGAGGACCTGGCGCCGCGCATCGCCGCCACCGGTCGCCGTGTGCTGGCCGTCGACGTGCGCGGCCGAGGCCTGTCGGCTCGCGATCCGAACCCGATGAACTACCATCCTGGGACCTATGCCGCCGACGTCATCTCGCTGCTCCAGGCGGCCGGGATCGAGAAAGCGGTGTTCGTCGGCACCAGCATGGGCGGCCTGATCACCATGGTGCTGACCTCGATCATGCCCCAGGCGATCGCCGCGGCCGTGCTGAACGACGTCGGCCCGGAGCTCTCGCCCGTCGGCCTGGCCCGCATCGCCGGCTATACCGGTATGGCCAGCAGTTTCGAGACCTGGGACGCCGCCGTCGCCTACGCCAAGGCGATCAACCAGGCCGCCTTCCCGGCCTACGGCCCCGACGACTGGGACGTCTTCGCCCGCCGGCTGTTCGACGAGACGGACGGCGGCTACGTCCTGGCCTACGACCCGGACATCTCGGCCCCAATCAAGGCCGCCGCCGAAGCGGCCGCGAAAAGCCAGGCCGACGGCGGTGCGGCTCTCGCCCCGCCCGACATGTATCCGCTGTTCCGGGCCCTCGCGAAGGACCGCCCGCTGCTGCTGGTGCGCGGCGAAATCTCCGACCTGATCGACGCCGGCATCGCCGAGCGCATGCGCGCCGCCGCCCCGTCCATGGCCTATGCCGAGGTCCCCGGCGTCGGTCACGCGCCCATGCTGAGCGAGCCGGAAGCCTGGGCGGCGATAGAAAAGCTGCTGAACGAAGCGCCCTAAGAGACGTGCCCGGAGCGCCTGGTCGTGCTAGAGGCCGCGCCACGGCGCGTTCTCGCCGCGACAGAAGTGGATGACATGACCCTCGACCTCGCCGCCATCCAGGCCGCCGCCGGCCGTCTCCAGGGTCAGATCGAGCGCACGCCGTGCCGCCACTCCAAGACCCTGTCGAAGATTACCGGCGCCGAGGTGTGGGTGAAGTTCGAGAACCTGCAGTTCACCGCCGCCTACAAGGAGCGCGGCGCGCTGAACAAGCTGATGCTGCTCTCGGAAGCCGAGAAGAAGCAGGGCGTCATCGCCGCCAGCGCCGGCAACCACGCGCAAGGCCTCGCATATCACGGCGCCCGCCTCGGCGTGCCCGTCACCATCGTCATGCCCAAGACCACGCCCTTCGTGAAGGTGCAGCACACCCGCGACTTCGGCGCGACCGTGGTTATCGAAGGCGAGACCTATGACGACGCCAACGCCCACGCTCGCAAGCTGCGCGACGAGCAGGGCCTGACCTTCGTCCACCCGTTCGACGACTACGACATCATGGCCGGCCAGGGCACGATCGCCCTGGAAATGCTGGAAGACGCGCCAGATCTGGAGATCCTGCCCGTGCCGATCGGCGGCGGCGGCCTGATCAGCGGCGTGGCCACGGCGGCCAAGGCGCTGAACCCGAACATCCGTATCATCGGCTGCGAGCCGGCGATGTATCCGTCCTTCACCGCCAAGATGCGCGGCGTCGCGGCCCACTGCGGCGGCCAGACCATCGCCGAGGGCGTGGCGGTCAAGCAGGTCGGCGAGCTGACCTACGGTGTCGTGCGCCCGCTGATCGACGATGTGCTGCTGCTGGAAGAGCCTCACCTGGAGCAGGCCGTCTCGCTGTACTGCAATGTCGAAAAGACCATTGCTGAAGGCGCGGGCGCGGCCTCACTGGCGGCGCTGCTGGCCTATCCGGAGCGCTTCCGGGGCAAGAAGTGCGGCCTGATCCTGTGCGGCGGCAACATCGACACCCGCCTGCTGGCCTCAGTCCTGACCCGCGAACTGGTCCGCGCCCAGCGCCTGATCAGCCTGCGCATCATCGGCGACGACCGTCCGGGGCTGCTGTCGACCGTGGCCTCCGTCATCGGGACCATGGGCGCCAACATCATCGAGGTGAACCACAACCGCCTGGCCCTGGACGTCCCGGCCAAGGGCGCGGAGTTCGACATCACCATCGAGACCCGCGACGCCCAGCACACCCAGGAAGTCATGGATGCGCTGCGCGAGAGCGGTTACCCGCCGCGGGCGGTTTGATCTGAAATCCTCCCCCTCGGGGGGAGGATTTATTCCTTCGGCTTGCCCGACCCGATCCGGTTCACGTCCAGCAGCTCGATGCGGAAGATCATCACGCTGTTGGGCGGGATCGCGCCCTTGTCCGCGTCGCCGTAGCCCAGGGCCGGCGGCACGTAGAGCATCCATTCGTCGCCCGCCTTCATGCGCTGCAGGGCGATGATCCAGGCCGGCACCAGGCCGTCCAGCGGGAACACCGCCGGCACGCCGCGCTCGTAGCTCGAGTCGAACACCGTGCCGTCGATCAGCTTGCCCTCGTAGTGGACCTTGACCTCGTCGGCCTTGGTCGGGTGCATGCCGCCTTGTGGGCCCTCGCGCACGATCTTGTATTGCAGGCCCTGGGGCAGGGTGATGACCCCCGGCTCCTTGGCGTTCTTGGCCATGAATTCGTCGGCGATCGAGAGGTTCTCCTGCGCCGTCTTGCTGGGTTCGCAGGCGGCCAGGGTCAGGCCAGCGGCGGCGAGGGTGAGAAGCAGGGCGCGGCGTTGCATTGGGCGGACCTCGGACGAAACTGGCCGTTCAGCTAGCACGAACCGCCCGCTTCGCCATCTCCGCAGGTTTCCGGGAACCACCGAACAATGGTGGCGTTCGGTCGCGACGCCTTCTAAAACCGGCCTCCCGAACAGTCAGACGAGCCGCTCATGAAACCCGTTCGTAAAGCCGTCCTCCCCGTCGCCGGCCTGGGCACCCGCGTGCTGCCCGGCACCAAGACGACGCCGAAGGAACTGCTGAACGTCGTCGACCGGCCGATCCTCTCGTACATCGTCGAGGAAGGCCGCAAGGCCGGCATCGAGCACTTCGTCTTCGTCACCGGCCGCTCCAAGGGCGCGATCGAGGACTATTTCGACCATCAGGTCGAGCTGGAAGCCCAGCTGGAAGCCAAGGGCAAGCACGATATCCTCAAGCAACTGCGCGACGAGCTGCCCAAGCCCGGCGAGATGAGCTTCGTGCGCCAGATGGCCCCGCTGGGCCTGGGCCACGCCGTCTGGTGCGCCCGCGACATCATCGGCGACGAGCCGTTCGCGGTCATGCTGCCCGACGTCATCGTCGATGCCGATCCCTCGGCGCTGGGCCAGCTGATCGAGGTCTATGACAAGGTCGGCGGCGGCAATGTCATCGGCGTCGAGGAAGTGCCCGACAGCGAGACCCACAAGTACGGCATCGTCGCCCCCGGCCAGATCGACGGTCGCCTGGCCACCATGACCGGCATGGTCGAGAAGCCGCCCCAGGGCACGGCGCCCTCGAACTGGTCGATCGCCGGCCGCTACATCCTGCAGCCCGAGATCTTCGACCTGCTGGCTGAACAGGAAAAGGGCGCGGGCAACGAGATCCAGCTTACGGACTCGATGGCCAAGCTGATGACCCAGCAGGACTTCCACGCCTATGTCTACGAAGGCGTGACCCACGACTGCGGCGACAAGATCGGTCTGCTGAAGGCGAACGTGGCCCTGGCGCTGAAGCGCGCCGACCTGGGCGCGGCGGCGCGGGCGGCGGTGGAAGCCGCGCTTAAAGGGTAATTCCCCCCACCTGACCTGCTTCGCAGGTCGTCCGCCCCCAAAGGCGGGCGGAAGGAGACGCGTGATCCTTCTTCCCCCTATGGGGGAGGAGCGCGAAGCGCGGAGGGGGCAAGTCGCCGGCCCCACTCCGCCAGCACCTCGGCGTCATCCTCGGCGCCCTTGAGCGCTGCCGCCCCGCCTCCCACCAACCGCCGCGCCGCCCAAACGGCCGCCCCGCGCACAACCGGCGCTGGGTCGCTCAACAGCGGCTCGACCACCGCGATGAGCGCGGCGTCGCCGCTGTTGCCGATCGCATAGAGCACGTTGCGCACGAAGCGGTCCCGCCCGATCCGCTTGATCGGATTCTTCGAGAACAGAGCCCGAAACTCGGCGTCATCCAGAACCGCCAGCTCGGCCAGGGACGGCTGCTTCAGCGCCTCCCGCGCCTGCAGCTTGGCCTCGCTGGAAAGCGACGCGAACTTATTCCACGGACAGACAGCCAGGCAGTCGTCGCAGCCATAAATCCGGTTGCCCAGGGCCTCGCGAAACTCCGCCGGGATCGGCCCCGCGAGCTCGATGGTCAGGTACGAGATGCACCGTCGCGCATCCAGCTGGCGCGCCGTCGGGAAGGCGTTGGTCGGACAAATGTCCAGACACGCCCGGCACGAGCCGCAGTGATCAACCTCAGCGTCGTCCGGCGGCAGGTCGAGCGTCGTCAGCACGCTGCCCAGGAACAGCCACGAGCCGAACTGGCGCGAGACCAGGTTGGTATGCTTGCCCTGCCAGCCCAGGCCCGCGCGCTCCGCCAACGGCTTTTCCATCAGCGGGGCGGTGTCGACGAAGACCTTCACCTCGTTGCCGAACCGGCGATGCATCCAACCGGCCAGCTCCTTCAGGCGTTTCTTGATCACGTCGTGGTAGTCGTCGCCCTGGGCGTAGACCGAGATGGCGGCGCGATCCGTGGCCGCCAATTGCTCCAGCGGATCGATGTCGGGCCCGTAGTTGACGCCGAGCACCACCGCCGACTTCGCGTCGGTCCACATGGCGGTCGGGTGGGAGCGCCGCTCCAGCGTCTCCTCCATCCAGCCCATGGCCCCGTGGCGGTCGGCCTCGACGAACTCACGCAGCCACTCGCCATTGGGCCAGGCCGCCGCCGCGTCCGCGAAGCCGCAGGCCGAGAAGCCCAGCTTCAGGGCCTCGGCGCGGATCTCGTCCTTGATCGTTTCGGGCGTCAGCTCAGAAGTCGAGGTCGTCATAGTGCGCGGCCGGCGCGAGGCCGGGCCAGCGGTCGGCCAGGATCGGACGGAAGGCCGGCCTCGACTTCAGCTTCATGTACCAGGTCTTGGCGGTCGGGAAGTCCTTCCACGGGACGTCGCCGAAATAGTCGATGACCGACAGGTGCGCCGCGGCGGCGAAATCGGCCAGGCTCATGCGGCGACCGGCCAGCCAGTCGCGGGTCTGCAGCAGGCCGTCGATATAGCCCAGGTGCATGCGCAGGGCCTCGCGACCCTGGCGAAGGGCGGCCAGGTCCGGCGCGCCCATGCGCAGCAGGCGCTTCTCCATCTTCTCGTGCAGGAGGAAGCCGTTGACCTCGTTGTCGAACTTGCGGTCGAACCATTGCAGCAGACGGCGGGCCTCGGCGCGCTCGGCCGGGTCGCGACCCAGCAACGGCGGCTCGGTTTCCGTCTCTTCGATGTGTTCGAGGATGGCCCGGGTCTCGCAGACGACGAGATTGCGCTGGTTGCGGGTCTCGACCAGCACCGGCGGCAGGCCCGACGGGTTCAGCGACGTGAACTCGGGCGGCATTTCCCAGTAGCGGACCTGGACCTCGACGAACACGAGCCGCTTCTCGCCCAGCGCAAGACGCACCTGCCGCGAGGCGGGGTCCAGGGGGAAATGGTGAAGGGTGCGTTCGACGCTCATGCCCAGTTGCGCTCAGGCTGCATCGTAGGAGCGATGCGCCGCTTTGCTTAACAAGAGATTGCTGAACGGCGTTTAGCCTGGAAATCCAGGCTTTTGCGCGGCGTTTTGACTCACGCGTCGCGAGATCAGCTGTTCATGCGCGCGATGAGGTTCGTCGTGCTCTGGCCCTGCTTCAGCTCGGCCAGGACGACCTTGCCGCCATAGCCCAGAACCACGTCCGAACCGACCACGGTCTCGACCGTGTAGTCGGCGCCCTTGACCAGCACGTCGGGGCGGAAGGCCTTGATCAAGTCCAGCGGCGTGTCCTCGTCGAACAGCACCACCAGGTCCACCGACGACAGCGACGCCAGCACCGTGGCGCGGCCCTGCTCCTTCTGCACCGGACGGGTCGGCCCTTTCAGCTTGGAGACCGAAGCGTCGGTGTTGAGGCCGACGATCAGCCGGTCGCAGGCCGCCTTCGACTGCGACAGCAGCGAGACGTGGCCGGGGTGCAGCAGGTCGAAGCAGCCGTTGGTGAAGCCAACCTTCAGGCCGCGCGTGCGCCAGCCTTCGACGATCTGCCGGGCTTGGTCGCGGTCAGCGATCTTGATCTCGCCGGGCTCGCCCTGGGCCGAGCCGGCGCGGGCCATCAGTTCGGCGGCGGTGACCACGTCGGTGCCCAGCTTGGCGACGACCAGACCACCGGCCAGGTTGGCCAGATGGGCCGCGTCGGCCAGGCTCGCGCCCGCCGCCACCGACAGCGCCAGGGTCGCGGCCACCGTGTCGCCCGCGCCCGAGACGTCGAATACCTCGATGGCGGTCGCCGGCAGGTGGACGGGAGTTTGGCCACGAACCGACAGGGTCATGCCGGCGCCGCCCCGCGTAATCAGCGCGGCGTCCAGGCCCGGCGCCATGGCCAAGATCGCCGCGCCGGCCTCTTCGGAGGCCTCGTCGCTGTTGTCGGTGATGCCCGTGGCCTCGGCGGCTTCCTTGCGGTTGGGCTTGATCAGGGTCGCGCCGTCGTAGCGGGCGAAGTCGCGGCTCTTGGGATCGACGATCACCGGCTTGCCGGCGGCGCGGGCCGCGTCGATGGCGCCGCGCACGACCTCGGGGGTCAGCACGCCCTTGGCGTAGTCTGACAGCACCACGACATCGGCGGTGGCCAAGCGCGCCTTGAAGGCCGCCAGCAGCGCAGCGCCGTCGCCGGCGCCCCGATCCTCGCGGTCGACGCGGAGCATCTGGTGCGAGCCGGAAATGTAGCGAACCTTCTCGGTCGTGCGGCGCTTGGGATCGACGACCAGTTCGGCCTCAAGGCCGGCCTCGGCGTCGATCATGCCGCGCAGGGCCGCGCCGGCGTCATCCTGGCCGACCAGGCCGATCAACACGGCCTTGGCGCCGAGCGCCGCCACGTTGCGGGCGACATTGCCCGCGCCGCCCAGCATGGCGGTTTCCTTCTCCACCGCGATCACCGGCACCGGCGCCTCGGGCGAGATCCGGTCGACCGCGCCGTAGATGAAGCGGTCCAGCATCACGTCGCCGAGGACCAGCACGGTCTTGCCGGCGAAGGCGCGGGGGAGATGGGAGAGAGCGTCGTCCATACGGTTCCGTACTCTCACACGCTCGGAGAACTCAACCCTCGACGGCTTGCGAGAACAGCCCGCCGTGTTTCTCGGCCCGGCCGCGCGGGTCGGGGTGGATCAGGATATCGGCCGCCGGGAAGGCTTCCAGCAGGCGGTTCTCGGCCTCGACCATGATGGTGTGGGCCTCGGTCAACGAGATGTCGGCGGCCAGGTCGGCGTGCATCTGCATATGAACATACGGTCCCGAAGCCCGCGTCCGCAGCTGGTGGACGCCCAGGATGCGCGGATCGGCGGTCGCCAGCTCCAGGATCCTGGCGCGGTCTTCCTCGGGCAGTTCGTGGTCCATCAGCTGGTTGGAGGCCTCGCGGAACACGCCCACCGCGCCCCAGACCAGCCACAGGGCCACGATCAGGCCAGCCGCCGCGTCCACCCAGGACAGGCCCAGCCACGCGGCGGCCCCGACCCCGACCAGGGCGACGGCGTTGGCGGCCAGGTCGGCGGCGTAGTGGGCGCGGTCGCCGGCGATGGCGATCGAACCGCTGGCCTTCAGTACCCGGGTCTGGGCGGCGACCAGGGCCAGGGTCAGGACGATCGAGACGACCATGACGATCACCCCCGCCAGGCCGTGCTCAACCGGACGGGGATTGAAGAAGGCGTGGAAGGCCTCGCGACCGATCAAGGCGCCCGACGCGAAGACCAGGCCGCCCTGCATCAGGCTGGAGAAGGCCTCGGCCTTGCCATGCCCAAACCGGTGCTCGGCGTCCGGCGGGGCCTGGGCATAGCGGATCGCGAACAGGGTGATCAGCGAGGCCACCAAATCCAGCGCTGAATCCGACAGCGAAGCCAGGATCGCCACCGAGCCGCTGGCCTGCCAGGCGACCGCCTTGACCGCGATCAGGATCGCCGCCGTCGCGACGGACAGCAGGGCGACGTTTCGGCTGGCCTTGGGATCGGCTGCGGGCGAGGACATGACCGACTTCTACCATGCCGCCCCGTCGGTTCTAGCCGGCGGGGAACGCCATCGTCCGCAACCGCAGCGGCGGCGTGTCGGGGGCGGCGCAATCGATCACCGTGCTCTGCCGCGCGCCGTTCACGCCGTTGCTCGACTGATAGCCAAATTCCGTCGGCTTCAGGGCCATGACGGGCTTGGCCGTCGCCGTCCAGGCGGCCAGGTCGACGACGAAGGTCTCGCCGGGCTTGGCGTCGGCCGAAAGCGAGCGGGTCGTGCCGTTCGGCCCGGCCTGCCAAACGGTCAGGTGCGCGCCACCCACGCTGCAGCTCATGTCGACACCGGCGGTCTCGACGGGCGTAGCGACAGCGGCGGCGAGCACAACGAAGGCGAGCATGAAAATCCCCCTGGATAGTATCCGCTACCCAGGGTGGATAATCATGGTTAACCAGACGTTAAGCCGCCGCCCGCGCTTCCGGTCCGACATAGACCGACTGCGGCCGGATCAGGCGACCGCCCGCCAGCTGTTCGCGGGCGTGGGCCAGCCAGCCGGCGACGCGGCCCATGGCGAAGACACAGGTGAAGCTGGACGGGGGCAGGCCCAGCGCTTCAAGCAACAGCGCCGTGTAGAACTCGACATTGGTGTCCAGCGGCCGGTCGGGCTTGTGCTCGCGCAGGATCTCCAGGGCGGCGCGCTCGACGGCCTCGGCGAAGGCCACGCGACCCGGCAGGCCGCCGGAGGCCGCCGACAGCTTGCGCACGGCCGCCTTCAGGGCGTCGGCGCGGGGGTCGCGTACGCGGTAGATCCGGTGGCCGAAGCCCATCAGCCGATCGCCCCGCGCCAGGGCCTTCTCCAGCCAGGGACGGGCGTTTTCCGGCGTGCCGATCTCGTCGAGCATGTCGATCACCGGTCCCGGCGCGCCGCCATGTAGCGGGCCCTTCAAGGCCGACAGCCCGGCCAGCACCGCCGAGGTCAGGCCCGCACGGGTCGAGGCCACCACGCGGGCGGCGAAGGTCGAGGCGTTAAGGCCGTGATCGCAGACCGTGACTAGATAGGCGTCCAGGGCGGCGGCTTCGGCGTCGGCGGCGGGCGTCCCGCGGGTCATCCGCAGGATGTCGGCGGCGTGCGACAGGGCCGGATCGGGCGCGACCGGGCGCTCGCCCTTCGCCACGCGCAGCACCGCCGGGGTGAAGACTGCCGGCGCGGCGATCAGCAGCAGGGCGGTCGGCAGGTCATCGCCGTCGGGCAGGCGGGCCAGCAGGGCGCGCATGGCCTCGACCGGATCGCGGCGGGCCAGGGCCTCGTCCAGGGCGGCGACCTCGGCGAAGGCGCGGACACGGGCCTCGCCAAGAGCCGGCGCCAGATCGCTGGGCGCGTCCTCGAAGAAACCGTCGAACAGCAGGTGCGCGGCTTCCTCGTAGCGGGTGCGGCCCGAGAGATCCTCGACGGCGTAGCCTCGGATCACCAGGCGGCCCTTGGCGCCGTCGACATCGGACAGAACGGTGCGGGCGGCGATGACGCCCTCAAGACCATCAGACATGGAAGTGGTCTCCTTTCGCAGTGCACAACGCGCCGATTTGACTTGATCGTCAATCTTGATCAATATAATCAATCTATATGGCGGATTGGCTCGACGCGGATCAGGTTCTGGAACGGCTGGGGATCCGGCCGCAGACCCTCTACGCCTATGTCAGCCGGGGCCGGATCGAGGCCGCCGCCCACCCGCAGGACCCGCGCCGCAGCCTCTATCGCGCCTCGGATGTCGCCGCTCTGGCCCAGAAGAAGGCGCGCGGGCGCCGCGCCGCCGACGTCGCCGCCGAGGCTATCGCCTGGGGCGAGCCCGTACTGCCCTCGGCGATCACGACCGTGGCCGGCGGACGCCTCTGGTATCGCGGCCGCGACGCTGTGGAGCTGGCCGACCAGGGCCTCACCCTGGAGAATGTCGGCCGTCTGCTGCGCGGCGGCCATGGCGCGGCGCTGAAATCCTCGCGTCGTTCCGAGCCGCCCGTCGCCGATACCGCGCGCGGTCGGCTGTTCCTGACCCTGGCCGCCCGCGCCGGTCGCGAACCGCCGGCGCGGGGGCGGGCGCCGCTCGCCCTAGCCATGGAGGCCGCCGACCTGCTGGAGGCCGTGGTCGACGCCGCCACCGGTCAGGCCGGCGAAGGCCCGGCCCACGTCCGCTTCGCCGCCGCCTGGGGGCTGGACGCCGCCGGCGCAGACCTTGTCCGACGCACCCTGGTGCTGCTGGCCGACCACGAGCTGAACGCCTCGACCTTCGCCGCGCGGGTGGCGGCCTCGACCGGAGCGTCGCTGTCGGCGGCCTGCCTGGCGGGACTTTCAGCCCTTTCGGGCCCTCTGCACGGCGGCATGGCCGCGCGGGTCGAGGCCTTCGTCGAGGAAGCAGAGCGCCGGGACCCGACGCATGCGGTGTCGGCGAGACTCGCCCGAGGCGCGTCGATGCCGGGCTTCGATCATCCGCTCTATCCCGACGGCGACCCGCGCGCGGCGGCGCTGCTGACGGCCTTCGAAGCCCCGCCTTTGCTGGCCGACCTGCGCACGACGACCGAGACCGCTACAGGGCTCCTGCCGAACATCGATTTCGCCTTGGTCAGCCTGGCGCGTACCCTGATGCTGCCGCCCGACGCGCCGTTCATTCTGTTCGCCACGGCGCGCAGCGCCGGCTGGGCCGCGCATGCCATCGAGCAGCTGCAGACGGGACGGCTGATCCGGCCTCGGGCGCGATACGTGGGCGAAAATCCAATCCCCTCCCCTTGATGGGGAGGGGCAGGGGTGAGGTGATACGGCGGTCGATGCCGCGCACACCGGTAGCTCAGTAGATCACCCCCATCCCCGCCCCTTCCCCCATCAAGGGGGAAGGGAGATCATTCCCCCTCCTCCTCGTCGTAGCCGACCAGCCGCAGCGCCCGCGCCGGCAAGCCTTCCAGCTCGCACCACCGCTCCAGCGCCTCTTCCCGCCCGTGGGTGATCCAGACCTCGCCTGGGCGAAGCTCCGACAAGGTCGCGGTCAGCTCATCCCAGTCGGCGTGGTCCGAAAGGATCAGCGGCAGCTCGACGCCCCGTTGTCGCGCCCTGGCTCGCACCCGCATCCAGCCCGAGGCGAAGCAGTCGACCGGATCGGGAAACCGCCGCGACCAGCGATCGGCCACGGCGCTGGGTGGGGCGATGATGATCTGGCCGGCGAAGTCTTCCTTAGGACCCGACGCGGTCGCGGGCGCCAGCGGACCCAGCTCGACGCCATGCGCTTCATAGAGGGCGTTCAACCGCTCCAGCGCCCCGTGGACGAAGATCGGCTTCTCCCAGCCCGCCTCGCGCAGCAGCCTGATCACCCGCTGCGCCTTGCCCAGGGCATAGGCCCCGACGATGTGGCAGCGCTCCGGGAACTGCTCGACCGAGGCCAGCAGGCTCCTGATCTCGCCGGCGTCGTCAGGATGGCGGAAGACCGGCAGGCCGAACGTCGCCTCGGTGATGAAGACGTCGCACGGGACCGGCTCGAACCGCGCGCAGGTCGGATCGCGGCGACGCTTGTAGTCGCCCGACACAACCATGGTCAGGCCCTTCCACCGCACCACTGCCTGGGCCGAGCCCAGGACGTGGCCAGCCGGGACCAGGGTCACCTCGACGCCATTGTGGCTGACCGTCTCGCCATAGGCGACGGCCTGGCGGCGCTCTGTGAAGTCCTCGCCATACCGCGTGGCCATGATCGCCAGGGTCTCGGGCGTGGCGGCCACCGCCCCGTGCCCCGCGCGGGCATGGTCGGCGTGGCCATGGGTGATCACGGCCCGGCCCACGGGGCGGACGGGGTCGATGTAGAAGTCTCCCGGCGGGCAGTAGAGGCCATCCGGTCGGGGACAGAGAAGGTCTTCGGGTCTGATCACGGCTGGATATGACAACGCCTGAAGGGCCGGAACGTGGCAGCTGAAAGTGTCTGCGGTTTCAGCGCTTGCCACGTTCCTTCTCTAAGAGCGCGAGCCTGTTTATCCGCTTTGGATGTTTCCATCCAAAGCGGACAGGCTCTAAGCCTATCCGCATGAGCATCGATCATGAACAGACCAAGCTCATCGCCACGGCGATGAACGAGGGCAGCCCCCAGGCCAAGGCGCTGGGCTTCTCGACCCTGGAGATCGGCGACGCCGTCGCCGTGCTGAAGGTCCCCTACCGCACCGAGATCGTCGGCGATCCCGAGACGGGGGTCATCGCCGGCGGGGTGGTCACCACCCTGCTCGACCATGCCAGCGGCCAGGCCGTGCACGCGGCCATGGACACCTGGACCTCGATCGCCACGCTGGACCTGCGCATCGACTACATGCGCGCGGCCGAGCCGGGCCTGGACGTGCTGGCCCGCGCCCACTGCTACAAGATGACCCGCTCGGTCGCCTTCGTCCGCGCCGTCGCCTACGACCGCGATCCCGAGGACCCCGTCGCCACCGCCCAGGCGACCTTCATGCTCGACAGCAGCGCCGGCAAGAAGCCGGGCGCGAACTTCAAGCCTCCGCGGTCCAAGATCGAAGGAGCTGGCCAATGAGCGACACCGACACCCGCCTGGTCTCGATGCTGGACTCGATCCCCTACGCCCGCTTCCTGGGGATCAAGGCCGAGCTGGCTGGCGACGAGATGACCGCGATCCTGCCGTTCGCCCAGCACATCGTCGGCAACCCGATGTTGCCCGCCATCCACGGTGGGGTGCTGGGCGCTTTCATGGAGATGACGGCGCTCGCCCAGCTGTCCGTGGCGGCGCCGATGAAGCGCCAGCCGCGCACGATCGACGTCTCGATCGAGTACCTGCGCTCGGGCCGGCCGCTGACCACCTACGCCCGCGCCAGCATCAAGAAACTGGGCCGCCGCATCGCCAATGTGCACGTCGAGGCCTGGCAGGAGACACGGTCTGCCCCGATCGCGACGATGCGTGGACTCTTTTTGGTGGCGCCCAGCGAGGAGTGATGTTCCGGGCCCGGAGGAATGGTCTCAAAGGATAAAGTTTCCCAAGAAACAATTTCAAACGACAACATTAATCCTCTGTAACGCCGGTTGGGTGCGACAAAGTTTCTTAAATCGGGGTAATGAAGCAAGGGTAACGTGCATTAACGAGAGTCACCGCCTATATCCCTGATCACCGGATGCCAACGGGCGCCGGACAACAGAAAACAGGGATCAAGACCATGACCATGAAGACCAACGCCGTCGCCGGCTTCGCCTCGCTCGTTCTCGCGGTTCTGCCGCTCGTCGTTATCGTCGGTTCGCTCGCCTCGAGCATCTAAGTGATCGCCGCGTAGCCTTCGTCGGGCGCCCCGTTCCGGATCGATCCGGAACCGCCCCGACGGAGATGGCGATCGAGCGATCGCCGCGAGGCTCGAAGCCTCCGGGTCTCAAGGACCCCAATCAAGAATAAGACCTTTAGGAAAACAGGGATTTAGCCGTCCGATGCAGGATGGCGTGGCGGGCCGCCAGACGATCGATATCCGCGTCGTAGCCGCCGCCGATGACCCCGACCACCGGGATCTCCCTGTCGAGACAAGCGCCCAGGACAAAGGCCTCCCGTCGCTCCAGACCTTCGTCGGTCAGCGACAGTCGACCCAGCTTGTCCTCCGCGTGGGGATCGACCCCCGCATTGAAGAAGACGATGTCCGGCCGGACGCCGCCCAGCAGCGCCGGCAGGATCTCCCCGAGCTTTTCCAGATACGCCGCATCGCCCGTGCCGTCGGCCAGCTCGATGTCGAGGTCGCTGACCGCCTTGCGATGCGGGAAGTTCTTCTCGGCGTGCATCGAGAAGGTGAAGACGCTGGGGTCGTCCTCGAAGATTCGCGCCGTGCCGTCGCCCTGGTGGACGTCGAGATCGACGACCAGCGCCTTGCCGATCGCGCCCTCCGCCAGCAACCGCCGCGCGGCCACCGCCACGTCGTTGAACACGCAGAACCCCGCCCCGCTCTCAGCCGAGGCGTGATGGCTGCCGCCGGCGGTGTTGCAGGCGATCCCGTGCTCCAGCGCCAGGCGCGCCGCCAGCAAGGTGCCGCCCGTCGCCGCCCGGGCGCGGGTGGCGACGCTGTCGGTATTGGGCATGCCGATCCGCCGGACGACATCGGCCGGCAGGGACAGCTCGATCACGCCCCGGACATAGTCCTCGGTGTGGGCCAGCCGCAGGGTCTCGACATCGATGAACTCGGGCCGCGCGAAACCCTCCGGCCCCGGAACGCCGTCGGCCTCCAGCACGCTGGCCAGCCGCGAGAACTTGTCCATCGGGAAGCGGTGCCCCGCCGGCATTTCGGCGCGAAAGGCGGGGTGGTGGATGATGGGCGGAGCGCGAGACATCGCCTCACGATGGTGACCGCGACCGCCTGACGCAAGGTGACCGCTTGCGGCGCCGCACACAGAAGCTTATCGCAGGCGCCATGCGAACGACCGAGAACCTCGCCGACATCCTCGACCTCGAACCGATCGAGGTGAACCTGTTCCGCGGCATCAGCCCGAACGACGGCTTCCCACGCATCTTCGGCGGCCTGGTGATCGCCCAGGCCCTGCTGGCCGCCTACAAGACCGTGCCCGAGCGGGTCTGCCACTCGCTGCACGCCTATTTCATCCGCCCCGGCGACGTGACCGCCCCGGTGCTCTACGAGGTGGAGCGCGCCCGTGACGGCGGCACCTTCACCACGCGCCGCGTGGCCGCCATCCAGCACGGCGAGCAGATCTTCAACCTGGCCGCCTCGTTCCAGACGCCGGAAGAGGGCTTCGAGCACCAGTCGGACATGCCCGACGCGCCCGATCCCGAGAGCCTGCCCACCGAGGCCGAGTTCCTGCGGAGCCTGGGCGACCAGATCCATCCGCGGTTCATCGCTATGTCCGAGCGCCCGCGCCCGGTCGACGTGCGCTGGGTCGACATGCAGAACCCCGTCGCCCCAGTGAAAAAGTCGGGCACAAAGAATGTCTGGATGCGGGCCAAGGCTCCGCTGGGCGACGACGTGAAGATGCAGCAGGCGGCCCTGGCCTACGCCTCGGACATGGCCTTCATGGAAAGCGCCCTGCGTCCGCACGGCCTGATCTGGACGACGCCGGGCCTGCAGGCCGCCAGCCTCGACCACGCCATGTGGTTCCACCAGCCGTTCGACTTCAACGACTGGACCCTGTTCGCCCAGGACAGCCCGGCCGCCTCACACGGTCGCGGCCTGGTGCGCGGTCAGATGTTCAGCAAGGACGGCAAGCTGGTGGCCTCGGTGGCCCAGGAATGCCTGATGCGGGTTCGGAAGTAGATTTTGTAGGCCTGGGGTCCGTCCTCGCCCTTCGACAAGCTCAGGGTGAGGACGACTTCCGGCATCGCAGTAGAAACCTCACCCTGAGCCTGTCGAAGGGCGAGGTTTCGGCTCTTCCCTAGGCCAACGCGATCTTCGCCACCCCAGCGGCCGCAAGGCCGCGCAGCAGCGCGCTGATCTGCATGCCGACCGTGAGTTCGCCGGCCAGGGCCATGCGGATGGCCTCGGCCGCCGAGACCCAGATCGTCTCGATGCGCTCGGCCGGATCGTCCTTGGGCTCGGCGACGCGGGTGACATCTCGGGCCAGCACGATGTGGGTGCGGTTGCTGTGCGTGCCCGCGTTGGGGCGGCTCTCGCCGACCAGGCTGAAGGTCCCCGCGCAGCCCGTTTCTTCCAGCAGTTCCCGCGCCGCCGCGACCACGGGATCGGTCTCGCCAGGATCCATGCCGCCCGCCGGCAGTTCGGTGGAGATGTCGCCCAGGCCGTGGCGGTACTGCTTCACGAGCAGGACGTTATTGTCGGCGTCCAGCGCGACCAGTTCGACCCAGTCGCGATATTCGAGAACGTAGTAGGGCGCGACCACCGCGCCCTCGTCGGTCACGCAGTCGTCGGCGCGCAGGCTGATCCAGCGGTCCTTGTGGATGTAGCGCGAGGCGGTGACCCGCCATTTTCCGTCCGACATCGCTAAGGCCTTTTGGCGGAAGATCAGTCCCGGTCGCCCAGTTCTTCGTCTTCGTCCAGGCCCTTTTCCTCGGGGCCTTCATGCTCGCCCACCAGGGCAGGCGGATCGGCCAGGATCAGGCCGTCGGCGATCTTGACCTCGGGCACGGCCGCTCGGGTGAACGGCAGGTACCAGGTCGGACCGCCCAGGTCGGGCGTGATCTCGAGGATGTCGCCCGCGCCGAAGTTCTGGACGCTCTTCACGCGGCCCAGCAGGACGTCGGTGGCGATATGGCGGACCGTCAGGCCGACCAGGTCGCTCAGATAGAATTCGTCCTCGTCCGGCTCGGGCAGGGCCGAGCGGGGGACGTACAGGCGAAGACCACGCAGGCCATCGGCCGCTTCCTTGGTCTCGACGCCGGGACAGCGGCAGACGACGCCGTCCTTGGTCTTGCGCGCCGAGGCGATGGTCAGGGCGAGCGAGCCGTCCTGGCGCTTCAGCGTCTTGAAGGCCGCGATGCTCATCGGGTCTTCGGTGTAGGTCGTGATCCGCACCTCGCCGCGCACGCCGAAGCCGCCGGCCACGCGGCCGACCAGGATCATCGGATCATCGGGAGAGACTGCCATCGTGCAAACAGAGTCGCGCCGCCGCCTCGGAAAGAGACGACGGCGCTGGAACCCTGATTAGCCTTCCGAGGCTTCTTCAGCCGGAGCAGCTTCTTCAGCGGCCGGAGCCTCTTCAGCAGCGGCTTCAGCGGCCGGGGCTTCTTCAGCCGGAGCTTCTTCGACGGCCGGAGCAGCGGCGGCGGCAGCAGCGGCTTCAGCAGCGGCGACCTTGGCGGCTTCAGCGGCTTCGGCGGCGGCGACCTTGGCGTCGGCTTCGGCTTGCTTGCGGTCTTCTTCGCGCTGGGCGCGCTCGGCCGAACGTTCCTTGGCCTTCTTGCCCGGCTCGCCCTTTTGCGGGTTGTTGCCGTGGGTCCAGGCGACCAGGCCTTGAGCGGCCAGGAAGCGCGCGACGCGGTCGGTCGGCTGAGCGCCCTTCTTGAGCCACTCCTGGATCGACTCGACCTTCAGGGTGACGCGGTTGGCGTCGTCCTTCTTGAGGAGCGGGTTGTAGGTGCCGACCTTCTCGATGAAGCGGCCATCGCGCGGCGAGTGGCTGTCGGCGATGACGATCGAGTAGTACGGACGCTTCTTGGCGCCGCCACGGGCGAGACGGATCTTCAGCATTTGAGGTAGTCCTTGGTCTAAAGTTCTATTTCTTGAACGGGTTGAAGCCGGGCAGGCCCAGGCCGGAGAGAGGGTTGGGCTTGGCGTCGCCGCCACTCCCGAGGCCCGGCAGACCGGGCAGCCCCGAGAGGCCTTGGCCCCCCGCTGCATTGGGATCGGACACCGGCATCTTGCCGCCGCCCAAATTCTTCAGGCGAGCCATGTCGCCGCCGCCCATCATGCCGGCCATGCGGGCCAGGCCCTTGCCGCCGTCCTTGGACATGGCCTTGAACATGTCGGCCATCTGGCGGTGTTGCTTGAGCAGGCGATTGATCTCGGCGACGTCGACGCCGGCGCCGGCCGCGATGCGGCGCTTGCGCGAAGCGGCCAGGACGTCGGGCTTCTTGCGCTCCAGCTTGGTCATCGAGCTGATGATCGCCTGCTGGCGGCGGAAGATGCTGTCGTCGATGCCGCTTTCGGCGATCTGCTTCTTGACCTTCTGGACGCCCGGCAGGAGGCCCATGATGCCTTCCATGCCGCCCATCTTCTGCATCTGCGAGAGCTGGGCCGACAGGTCGTTCAGGTCGAATTGGCCCTTGGCCAGCTTCTTGGCCATGCGCTCGGCTTCGGCATGGTCGAGATCGGCCGCGGCCTTCTCGACCAGCGCGACGACGTCGCCCTGGCCCAGGATACGACCGGCGACGCGGCGGGCGTCGAACACGTCCAGCGCATCGATCTTCTCGCCAGCGCCGAGGAACTTGATCGGCAGGCCGGTGACGTGGCGCATCGACAGCGCCGCGCCGCCCCGGCCATCGCCGTCGGCGCGGGTCAGGATCAGGCCCGTGAGCGGCAGGCGCTCGTGGAACGCCTTGGCCGTACGCACGGCGTCCTGACCGGTCAGGCTGTCGGCGACCAGGATGGTCTCGGTCGGCGTGGCGATGCGGGCGATTTCCGCCGCTTCGCTCATCATCGCCTCGTCCAGCGTGGTGCGGCCGGCGGTGTCGAGGATCAGGACGTCGTAGCCGCCGAGCTTGGCCGCGCTCATGGCGCGCTTGGCGATGTCCGTGGCGCTCTGGCCCGGGACGATCGGCAGGCTCTCGACCTCGACCTGTTTGGCCAGGGTCGCCAGTTGCTCCATGGCGGCCGGACGACGGGTGTCGAGCGAGGCGACCAGCACCTTCTTGCGCTCGGTCTTGGACAGGCGCAGGGCCAGCTTGCCGGTGGTGGTGGTCTTGCCCGAGCCCTGCAGGCCCGCCATCAGGATGATCGACGGCGGGTTCAGCGCCAGGTTCAGGCCGGTCGGGACTTCGCCGCCCAGCATGTCGACCAGACCGTCATAGACGATCTTGACCACCTGGTCGGCCGGCTTGACCGAACGGATGACGGCTTCACCCGAAGCCAGCTCCTTGGCCTTGCTGATGAAGTCCTTGACGACCGGCAGGGCGACGTCGGCCTCGAGCAGGGCGACGCGGACCTCGCGCAGCGCCTCGTCGATGTCCTTTTCGGACAGCACGCCGCGACCGCCGAGGCGTTCGAATACGCCGGAAAGTCGCTCTGTAAGGCCGTCGAACATGTCGAACCCTGTTGAAACTCAAAGCTCCAAACGCGATCAGCCCCCGTGGACGATCACGTCGACGGGGGTCCTCGCCGTCCTCGTCCGGATGGATCCTGCGCTAACAGGCCGGGGTCGTGACGGTGGAGGCGCTGCTGATAAAGCGCCGGAAGCCGGGGCTTATGCACAGAAAAGGCGGAAGAGTCAAAGGCGGGCGAGCCCGCCTTTGACCGGATGGATCAGGCCGTGCCCAGGAAGTCGCGCTTGCCGACCTCGACGCCGTTGTGGCGCAGGATCGCGTAGGCGGTGGTGATGTGGAAGAAGAAGTTCGGCATCGCCTGGCCCTGCAGATAGTCCAGGCCCTTGAAGGTGTAGGTCTCGCCGCGGCGGACCAGCTGGACGTCACGGTCGTGACCGCCTTCGAACGCCGCCGGGTCCAGGCCTTCCACATAGGCGATGGCGCGGTCCACGCGGGCGATCAGGTCCTCGAACGAGGCCTCGGTGTCGTCCCAGGCCGGAACCTCGACAGCGGCCAGGCGCGCGGCGCCGCCCTTGGCGAAGTCGGTGGCGATCTGCACCTGGCGGATCAGCGGGAACATGTCGGGATAGAGCCGGGCCTTCAGCAGGGCCTCGGGGTCCCACTTCTTGGCCTCGACCAGGGCGGCGGCCTTGGCCAGCACGCCCTTCAGACCCTTCAGGCCCTGGATGAACACGGGCGCGCTGGCCTGATGGATCGAGATCGACATGGGAAGCTCCGGGAAGACGAGATGCGCCTAGATAGGGCGGTTGGTCCGGCTTCGGAAGCGGAACGGTTGGGCGATGGCGCGGGTTTTAGAGCCTCGAGTTCAAACCGAAGAGGTTCCGCCATGAAAGTCAGCGACGCCATGACCAGCCAGGTCTCGATCGCCCGCCCCACCGACAGCATCCGCAAGGTCGCCGAGACCATGGCCAAGGTCGACAGCGGCGTGGTGCCGGTCGTCGACAACGGCAGGGTGGTCGGCCTGGTCACCGACCGCGACATCGTCCTGCGCGTGGTCGCCGAAGGCCGCAGCTTCGACAGCGCCATTTCGGACGTGATGTCCGACGGCGAGGTGTTGAGCGTGAAGGAAGACGACGTCCTGGCCGACGCCACCGCCAAGATGGCCAATAATCAGGTCCGCCGCCTGGTCGTGCTCAATGAATCTGGCAACCTGACCGGCATCCTGTCCCTGGGCGACGTCGCCAAGGACTACGGCGCCAAACAGGTCGGCAAGACGCTGGAGGAGATCTCCCAGGAGCCGGGCGACGCGGCGCACTAGGCGCTTGCGTCATCCTCGCCCTTCGACAGGCTCAGGGTGAGGATGATTGTTGGCGCCGGATCAGTAGGAAACCTCATCCTGAGCTTGTCGAAGGACGAGGTTTCCGGACCAAGAAAAAGGGCGGCCCCGCGAGGAGCCGCCCTTCGTCGTTTTGGATCGAAAGTCGCTTAGACCAGCGAGCTGTCGATGGCCTTGCAGGCTTCCATCAGGCCCTGAACCGAGGCGACCGAGGCGGCGAACATGGCCTTCTCGGCGTCGTTGGTTTCGAACTCGACGATCTTCTCGGCGCCGCCGGCGCCGATGACGACCGGCACGCCGACATAGAGGCCGTCCAGGCCGTATTGGCCGGTCAGGAAGGTGGCGCACGGCAGGACGCGCTTCTTGTCCTTCAGGTACGACGTCGCCATGGCGATCGCCGATTCCGCCGGGGCGTAGAAGGCCGAGCCGGTCTTCAGCAGGGCGACGATCTCGCCGCCGCCCTTGCGGGTGCGCTCGACGATGGCGTCCAGCTTTTCCTGGGTCAGCCAGCCTTGCTTGACCAGTTCCGGCAGCGGCAGGCCGCCGACCGTCGAGTGACGGACCATCGGGACCATGTCGTCGCCGTGACCGCCCAGGGTCCAGGCGTGGATGTCTTCGACCGACACGCCGGTGGCTTCGGCCAGGAAGTAGGCGAAGCGGGCCGAGTCGAGGACGCCGGCCATGCCGATGACCTTTTCCTTCGGCAGGCCCGAGAACTGCTGCAGGGCCCAGACCATCGCATCGAGCGGGTTGGTGATGCAGATGACGAAGGCGTTCGGGGCGTGGGCCTTGATGCCTTCGCCGACGGCCTTCATGACCTTCAGGTTGATGCCCAGCAGGTCGTCGCGGCTCATGCCCGGCTTGCGCGGCACGCCGGCCGTCACGATGCAGACGTCGGCGCCGGCGATGTCGGCGTAGTCGTTGGCGCCCTTCAGGGCCACGTCCTTGCCGAACACGGCCGAGGCTTCGGCGATGTCGAGGGCCTTACCCTGCGGGGTGCCTTCGGCGATGTCGAACAGGATCACGTCGCCCAGCTCTTCGCGAGCGGCGATGTGAGCCAGGGTGCCACCGATCATACCGGCGCCGATGAGGGCGATCTTCGCGCGAGCCATGGGGTCTCCATCAAGGCTGTGGACGAGAAATGTCGCGCGCGGTCTACGCCCGCTGCGGCTCAGTCTCAAGCCCTCTTTCCCGTTTCGCTGCACTGCGGCAAAGATGGGTCAACGACAAGAAGAGGCGCCGGGGATGAGCAAGACCGATCCAGGGAACTATTTCGAGGACTTCAAGCTGGGCCAGAGGCTGGTGCATGCCACGCCAAGGACGGTCACGGCCGGGGATGTCGCGCTGTACACGGCGCTTTACGGTCCGCGCTTTTCGCTGTTCTCGTCCGACGAATTCGCCCGGGCCAGCGGTCTTGCTGCGGCGCCGGTGGACCCGCTGGTCGCCTTCCACGTGGTGTTCGGCAAGACCGTGCCCGACATCAGCCTGAACGCCGTCGCCAATCTGGGCTATGCCGAGGGCCGTTTCCTGGCCCCGGTCTTTCCCGGCGACACGCTGAGCGCGGTGTCGGACGTCATCGGGCTGAAGGAGAATTCCAACCGCAAGACCGGCGTCGTCTATGTCCGCACGACCGGCGTCAACCAGCGCGGCGAAGCGGTGCTGAGCTATGTGCGCTGGGTGATGGTGCGCAAGCGCGACGCCGGCGCCGAGATCCCCGAGCAGACGGTCCCGACCCTGTCGGCCGCGGTGGCTCCGGCTGATCTCGTCACGCCCGCCGGCCTCGATTTCTCGGCCTATGACTGGGCCCTGGCTGGCGCGCCGCACGCCTTCGAGGACTATGCAGTCGGCGAAAAGATCGACCACGTCGACGGCATGGCGGTCGAGGAGGCCGAGCACCAGATGGCCACCCGCCTGTGGCAGAACACGGCCAAGGTCCATTTCAACCAGTTCGAGCGGGCCAAGGATCCGTCGGGCAAGCGCCTGGTCTATGGCGGCGTGGTGATCTCGACGGCCAAGGCGCTGTCGTTCAACGGGCTGCAGAACGCCGGCCTTATCCTGGCGATCAATGGCGGACGGCACGTGGCCCCGTTCTTCGCCGGCGGCACGGTGTTCGCCTGGAGCGAAGTGCTGGACAAGGCTGACCTCGGGAGCGTGGGGGCTCTGCGCCTGCGGCTGGTCGCCACGAAAGACCAGCCCTGCGCCGGCTTCCCAGACAAGAACGCCGAGGGGGCCTATGATCCGGCCGTCATACTCGACTTCGATTACTGGGCGGCGGTTCCCAAGCGTGGCTGATTTCCAGATCGATCCGGCCTTCGTGGCGACCTCGCACAAGGTAGCGGACCTGCCGCTGTGCGAGGTGCGGCTGCAGGACGACGCCCGTTATCCGTGGCTGGTGCTGATCCCGCGCCAGCCCGGCCTGCGGGAGATCGAGGAACTGGATACGGCCCATCGCCTCCAGCTGATGGAGGAGATCGTCCTGACCGGCTCGGCCGTGCGCGCCGTCGGGGCGGCTCTGGGTCTGGCGGTCGACAAGCTGAACGTCGGGGCGCTGGGGAATGTCACGGCCCAGCTGCATGTCCATATCGTCGGGCGGCGCAAGGACGATCCGGCCTGGCCGGGGCCGGTCTGGGGCCATAGCCCGGCGAGCGTCTACTCGACCGAGGCCTTGGCCGCGCCGATCGCGGCGGCGCGGGACGCGCTGAAGGCTTGAGCCAAGTCCCGAAACTTCGCCCTTCGACAAGCTCAGGGTGAGGTTTCTTACCGAAGCATCCCAGTCGTCCTCACCCTGAGCCTGTCGAAGGGCGAGGACGGCCCCGCGCCTAACGCCGCTTCTTCTTCGACGTGCTCTTCTTCGTCGTCGCCTTGCCGCGCTTGCTGGCCGTCGCCTTGGCCTTGGCGCCCTTGCCCTTCTTCAGGGCCGAGGCCTTGCTGCGCTTGGCGGCGGCCGCGCACTTGGCCTTGGCGGCTTTCAGGGCCTTGCCCTTCTTGCCCTTGGTCGAGCAGGCCGGGGCGGCGGCGGGCGCGGGACGGCTGGCGACCACGCGCGGCGGCCAGACATAGGGGCCGCGCCCCTGGCCCTCGTAGCCGGGCGGGGCCTGGGGCAGGATGTGCTGGGCCGCGACGGCCATGGTCGCGCCGTTCTCGACCAGCTGACCGGACCATTGCTCGTAGCCCGAGGACCGCAGGGTCAGGGTCGACGACTGGCCGACCTTGGGGCTGAAGCGAACGACGATGTCGTCGCCTTCGCGGCGCAGCTCCTCGATCAGGCCTGTCGAGCCCACCGTCCCCGGTCGCCGCACATCGCGCCAGGCGCCTTCCAGCTCGCCCTGGCCGCCGGCCTTGTCGACCAGTTGCAGGGCGTAGATCTGGGCGCCGTCCGCGCCGATGACCCGCCAGGCGCCGTCCAGCGGGCCTTGCAGGCTCTGGGCGGCCGCGATCGAGCCCTTGACCCGCAGTTCGTAGACCTGGGCCTTGGTCGGCGCGCCGTCCGGCCCGACCGTCGCTTCGGGTGGCGGGATTGGCAGGATCACGCCCTTGTGCCGGGGGGCCGGCTTGGCGGGCGCGGCCTCGGCTTCATCCTCGTCGGTCGACTGGTTGCTCTGCGAGATCAGGTCGGCCAGCGGATCGATGGCCTGCGGGATCTGCGAGGAGTCGGTTGCGGGCGCCGGCTGGACCTGGGGCGCGGCCGTGCTAACCGGCGCATCGGCGGGCGGAGGCTGCGAAGCGGGCGCTGTCGTCGCCGGAGTCTGCTGCGCCAGCGCCGGGCTGGCGATCAGAGCGACGGAGAGAACAATAGCCCGCATTCGAAACCTTCTAACACTTCAGGCCTCAAGCCGAACGCGCGCCGATGGCCTCCGCCACCGCGACCAGACGCTCGGCCTGCGCCAGATGCAGACGTTCGGCCATCTTGCCGTCCACCCGCAAGGCGCCTTTGCCAGAATTTTCGGGCGCGTTGAAGGCCGCGATCACCGCCTGGCTCCAGGCGATGTCCTCCGGCGAAGGCGAAAAGACGCGATTGCAGATCTCCAGATGCTTGGGATGGATCAGGGTCTTGCCGTCGAAACCGAAGTCGACGCCTTGGACACAAACAGCGTCAAGGGCCGCCAGATCCTCGATGTCGTTGTGCACGCCGTCCAGGATGGTCAGGCCGTGGGCCCGCGCCGCGGCGACCGACAGGGTCAGCAGCGGCAGGAACGGCGCGCGGTCCGGGGTCTGGCGAGCCCGCATCTCCTTGGCGAAGTCGTTGACGCCCATGACCCAAGCCGACAGGCGGGTCGTCGAGCTCGCCCCGGCGATCTCCCACAGGTGGAAGGCGGCCTTGGCCGTCTCGATCATGGTCCACAGCCTGGTGTGGGTCGGGGCGGCATGCAGGGCCTGGTGATAGGCGTGGACGTCGGCCGCGTCGTTGACCTTGGGGACCAGCACCGCGTCCGGGCCGGCCTCGGCGGCCGCCTTCAGGTCGTCGGCGCCCCAGGGGGTGTCGAGGCCGTTGACGCGGATCACCACCTCGCGGCCCCCGAAGCCGCCGGCCTTGACCGCGGCCACGGCCGCCTCGCGCGCCGCCGGCTTGGTCTCCGGCGCGACGGCGTCCTCTAGGTCCAGGATGATCACGTCGGCGTCCAGGGTGCGGGCCTTCTCGACCGCCTTGGCGTTGGAGGCCGGCATGTAGAGGGCGCTGCGGCGCGGGCGGCTTGAAACCGAGGGATTGGTGTTGGCGGTCATGGGGCTCCCCTGCTTATTTGTCTGTTGCCCCGACCTTAGCATTGCTGCGCTGCAGCAAAAGCCTTCCCTTCCGAAAACGCTTTCTGAGGCGAAGCGGCTTGGCGCCGGTCTTGGCGCGCGTAAGGTCACGTCATGAGCATCATGCGGTACGACAAGAGCGCCAAGAACGTCCTGGGCGGCGAGCTCGCCTCGTGTTCCGTGGACCCCGTCACCGGCTTCTACCGCAACGGCTGCTGCGAGACGGGTCCCCACGACCTGGGCCTGCACACCGTCTGCGCGGTGATGACCGAGGATTTCCTGGCCTTCTCCAAGGCCCAGGGAAACGACCTCTCGACGCCCCGGCCGGACCTGGCCTTTCCCGGCCTGAAGGAAGGCGACCGCTGGTGCCTGTGCGCCGGCCGCTGGAAGGAAGCCCTCGACGCCGGCATGGCGCCGCAGGTTGTGCTGGAGGCGACGCACGAGGAGATGCTGGCCGTGGTGACTCTGGGTGTCCTGAAGGACCATGCGGTGGCCTGACACGGCGTCGCTGCTTCACGCGGCTTGCCGCTGAAGATGTGTGGGGAGGCGACGGAGCGGCCGGGCGAACCCGGAGACCGTATTGGTTTGTTGTGTTTCGGCTCGCAGACCGCTCCGCCAGGCTGTTCTTGCTCGTGAGGATGGGGGGCGTGAGCGTCTTTCAGCTCGGGACCCCACTAGCCCCCGGACGGGCGCGGACCAAGTCGATCGGCTACATCCGTCTCGACCCCGACGATCCACGATAGGCGGCTTGTACGATCACCGCCCTGTCGCTCCGCTGTCGGCTGGATCCCGGCGCTAGCCCGATCGCCTGCCGATCCTCATCGAGGATGCGACGACCTTCGAGCCTCCGGGAGCCGCCAGCGGCCCCGCTCAACCTACCCCCGCCGCCGTTTTGGGCCGGATCCAAACGCCCTCCCCCGCGACGGGGATGGCTATGATTGTGCAGTGGGTTTGAGCGCGGATGACTGGCGGGGGCGTAAAAGTGAGAAGCGGTTGGATTTGTTGGGATTTGGGCGGCGAACTCCGAGGATGGCCACCCGCCAATCCCCATAACCTCCCGTCATTCCCGCCCTTGTGGCGGGAACCCCTGGTTCAGCTGACACGTGAGATGCAAGCGAACCGCCGGCGGTTCGCCCCTCCCGCACATGCGACCGACAGAGGGGTTCCCGCCACAAGGGCGGGAATGACGGGCGTTGAGGTGGCGGGCTTTCCGGACAGCGGTGAAACCCCTCACCCTCCCACGCCTGCGGCGCGGGCCCCGCCCTCTCCCGGCGGGAGAGGGATTCCGCGCTCCACTATTCCCACGCCGCCGAACGTCGTTCTCCGCCACCCCTTGATGCTACCTATGGAATGTATGATAAATAGAGAGCACTGAGGGGTTGATCCCCTTGCGTCTGGGGAGGTCGAGATCATGCGCAAGCGCCTCGTCGCGATCGGGCTGCTCCTGTCGCTGATGGCCACGGGGGCCGTCGCCGGGAGCCAACAGCACTACGCCACCGCGTCGACCAAGAAGGAGGCCAAGCTCCTGGCCACGGCCGAGGCGCGGGCCACGGCGCGGACGTCGGCGCTGTGTTTCCGTCCGGCCTACCAGATCGGTGAATGCCAGAAGGCCGAGGGCGGCTTCCAATGTCGGGCCGACAGTTCCGGTGACGCCCGCACCTGTCATCGCATCGGCTGGGTGCGCGATGCGGACCAAAGCCGGCTGCCCCTGGCCCAGACGACCTGGCTCGACTACGCGCCGCCGGTTGGCTCTCCGTACAGCTATGCCTATCCTCCGGGGTACTCGGTCAATCCGGACCCCAACTACGGCAGGAACCAGGTGTTCACCACGCCCCTGCGTATTCAGTTTTCCGCCCCGAATTGATCGACGCGCAAGGAGATCAGACCTCATGAAGAAGCGTCTCGTCGCTCTGAGCCTGCTCTTGGCCCTCGGCGCCACCACCGCCCTCGCGGATGGTCAGCACTACGCCACCGCTTCGACCAAGAAGGAAGCCAAGCTGCTGGCGACAGCCAAGGCCCGCGCCGTGGCCCAGGCTTCGAACGCCTGCTACCGGCCCGCGCGCCAGGTCCGCGAGTGCCAGGCGACCGAGGGCGGCTTCAGCTGCAAGGCCGAAACCTCGGTCGATGCGCGCACCTGCAAGGGAGCCGGCTGGGTGGACGAGTATGTGAAGAGCAGCGCCGCGATGCGGTATGACCCCTTCCGAGCGAGTTCGACGTACACCTCATCGCTCAACTGGCAAGCGACCCCCAGCACGCTCTATGGCGGCGTGGTCAGAGCCGATCCGGGCCCGATGGCGCCGACGCCGTTCCCTGCGAACTGATCTACCCCGTCTTCAGGCCGGGGCCTGCGCCCCGGCGTCGAACGCCCAGCGCAAGGCTTGGCCCAACATCATCCCTGGAGCGGGTATTCGCGCTCCAGCCGATAGGCCGAGCCTTCGCGGGTCTGCCAGCTGGAATAGAGGCCGAAACGATCGACGAGGAAGCTGGGCGAGTGGAGCAGGTTGTTGGCCTGGATCCAGGCGCCGACCTCGGCGACCGCCGGGCGCTTCAGATAGGCCAGGGTGACGTGCGGCGTGTAGAGCCGGCTTTCGGGCTTCAGCTCGACCGCGCGGGCGGCGCTCTCATTGGCCTTCTGCAGGCGGCGCAGGGGGGCGCTGTCCTCGACCCCGGCCCAGACGGCGTGGATGTCGGCGCCCTCCCCGAAGCAGCCGGCGCGGGTCAGTTCGAGATCGAAGGCCGGCGCCGCGATCTCGGCCAGCGCCTCGTCCAGTTCGGCCGCCACCGGCTCCTGCACGTCGCCGATGAAGCGCAGGGTGATGTGGAACGCCTCCAGCGGCCGCCAGCGCGCGCCCTCGATGCCGTGCTGGCGCGAAAGCAGGCCCTGGCCGATCTCCGGCGGAATGGCGATGGCGGTGAAGAGGCGGATCATCTCGACCTGAAGCCTACGGGCACGGATTGGGCTGGCGGACGTGGATGACGTCGACGGCCTTTTCCAGGTCGTCGGTCCAGGTCACGTCAAAGGCGTCGATGTCGGTCTTCAGCTGCGCCATCGAGGTCGCGCCGATGATGGTGGCGGTCACGAAAGGCCGCGTGTCGCAGAACTTCAGGGCCAGCTGGGCCGGGTCGAGGCCGTTGGCCTTGGCCAGCTCGACATAGGCGCGGAAGGCCTCGACCGCGCCGGGGCCTTCGTAGCGCTGCATGCGGTTGTAGAGCGCCTTGCGCGAGCCCTCGGGCAGGGCGCCGTCCAGGTACTTACCGGTCAGCTGGCCCTGGGCCAGGGGCGAATAGGCCAAGAGGCCGACCTGCTCGCGCATGGCGATCTCGGCCAGGCCCGTCTCGAAGGTGCGGTTGGCCAGGTGATAGGCGTTCTGGATCGAGGCGATGCGCGGCAGGCCTTTGGTCTCGGCCTCGGCCAGGAAGCGCATCACGCCCCAGGGGAACTCGTTGGAGACCCCGACGTGGCGGATCGAGCCCTTCTTCACATGGGCGTCCAGCGCCTCGAGGATGTCGCCGAACGCCTCGAAATCCTGGTCGTAGTCCTTGTAGCCGGCGCCGCCGAACACCCGGACTTTCCGGTCGGGCCAGTGCAGCTGGTAGAGGTCCAGATAGTCGGTCTTCAGCCGGCGCAGCGAGCCTTCGACAGCCTCGTCGATCTGGGCCCTGGTCTGGCGGGTGACGGCGCCGTCCTTGCGCATCCAGGACAGGCCGCCGAACGCCGCGCCCTGGCCGGCGACCTTGGAGGCCAGCACGATCTCGTGGCGCTTGCCGGTCTTCTCCAGCCACGAGCCGATATACTGCTCGGTGCGGCCTTGGGTCTCGGGGCTGGGCGGGCTGGCGTACATCTCGGCGGTGTCCCAGAAGGTCACGCCGCGTCCCAGCGCGTAGTCCATCTGCTCGTGCGCCTCGGCCTCGCTATTCTGCGAGCCCCAGGTCATGGTGCCCAGGCAGCAGCGCGAAACGTCGATGTCCGTGCGGCCGAGCTTGACGTACTGCATGGGCGAGCCCCTCGTTTTCCCTGGCGACCGTTCTAGGAGGAGCCAAGGCTGCGCCGCAAGGCGTCCTTGAAAGGGGTCGAAGCCGCCTTTTCTTTCGCGAACGCATACCATGAACGCATGCCAGGGATTGCGCGTTGGGCCGGGACACCCGATATTTCGAGAGCGTCCATCGTGGACGCCTAGCTCAAGGGCTTATTCGATGAACGACTTCAACCGCGGCTACGCGCGCTCGATCCCGGCGGATCGCGCCGACATGTCGGTTGACGCCGGCCTGCGTAGTTTCATGCTCGGCGTCTACAACAAGGTGGCGCTGGGTCTCCTGCTGTCGGCGGTCCTGGCCTTCCTGACCAGCGCCTACGCGCCGGTCGCCAACCTGCTGTACGTGCTGACCCCGGACGGCCGTCTGGCCGGCTTCACCCTGCTGGGCACGGTGATCCGCTTCGCCCCGCTGGCGATGATGCTGATCGCCATGTTCGCCATGCGCAACCCGACGGCCCGCTCGTCGGGCCTCTTGTACTGGGGCCTGGTCGCTTCGATCGGCGCCGGCGCGGGCGTGTGGCTGCTGGCCTATACCGGCGCTTCGGTCGCCTCGACCTTCCTGATCACGGCCATCGCCTTCGGCGGCCTGAGCCTGTTCGGCTACACGACCAAGAAGGACCTGACCGGCTTCGGCAGCTTCCTGATCATGGGCCTGATCGGCCTGGTGCTGGCTTCGCTGGTGCAGATGTTCCTGAACCTGCCGGGCCTGTCCTTCATCATCAGCATCCTGGGCGTGTTCATCTTCGCGGGCCTGATCGCCTACGACACCCAGAACCTGAAGACGCAGTACTATCAGATGGGTGGCGACCAGCAGTCGATGGCCGTGGCCACCAACTACGGCGCGCTGAACCTCTATCTGAACTTCTACAACCTGTTCTCCTTCCTGCTCAGCATCCTGGGCAGCCGCCGCTAAGGCGCGCAGAGAACTGAGACGACGAAGCCCCGGCGGGAAACCGCCGGGGCTTTTTCTTTGGCCGCGCAAGGCCCACATTGGTCGCGGGGGCCTATGGAGACGACGATGACCGGAGCCGTGAGCCTTTCCCTCGCCGCCGCCCTGGCGCTGGGCGCCGGCATGCGGGCCCAGACCGCGCGGGCCGAGTCCGCGCCGACCTATCCGCCGGCCGTCAGGGCGCCCATCCTCGCCACGCCCCTGAACCTGAAACCGCTCGGTCCGATCGAGCTGCGCTACGCCCAGGCCCCCGCGCCCCTGCCGCGCGGCGTGGCCCGGACCGCCGTGGAACGCCATTCAGGCGGGGTTTCGGGCGGTGTCGGCCTGCTGTGCGGCATCCAGCCCAGCGCCGACACCAGCGGGATCGGCACGGCGCGCGGCTATGACAACGATGGCCGTTTCGTCGGGGCCAAGCTGGGCTTCTCGTTCTAGGGGCTCGCCGCCTCAGTCGACGACCGAGAACTTGCCCTTCTCGAACACCCGCAGCACCTGGGCCAGTTCGTGGCCGCGCTTGAGGATCTGGCCGCCCTGGCCCAGCACCGCCCAGGCGCCCTGCTTGCGCGCCAGGGCCGGGCGCTTTTCCACGCGATAGAGCGGCGCCTCGGCCGCGTGGCGGAAGATCGAGAACACCGCGCTCTCGGACAGGCCGGCGATGCCGTAGTCGCGCCATTCGCCCGCCGCGACCATGCGGCCATACAAGCGCATCAGCTGGTCTAGCTCGCGTCGCTCGAAGAAGACGACGCCGCCAACAGGCGCGGACGGGGGCTGGGATTCCAGGGCCATCGACGGAATCTAATCCCAATTCGGACGATTGGACCAGCCCGTGTCGGCGCCATCACGGACCGGGAAAATGAAATCCCATGGTCACGCTACGCCCCGATATGACCTTATTTCGGTCCATCGCCCGCCGCCTTGCCCCTCGATAAAGACGGTGTCGGCTGATCGGACACCCTGTGGTCCAGGATCCTGAACAGCCCCCCCAGCCCCCCAGATCGCGGGCCGGTCGGCCGGCAAACCCAAAATCCCCCTCCCCCAAGGAGCCCGTGCGTTTCGAACGCGCGGGTTCTTTGCGTTTTGGGCGTTTGGCGGGCCTGAAACACCCGCCGCATCTTCGCCACGCCGCGCCGCGAAAGGACCTTGGTTTGGTCCAGCCCTCGCCGGTTTGGGGCTGGATAAAGAGACCGTCGACGACGTCCGGACCGGGGTCCTGTCCAGCCCCCCCAGCCCACCCGGTCACGAGCGGATCTCGCCGACGCAGCCCAAAGGACCCGCGCGACAATCCCCTCCCGTCGCGCGGGTTTTCCTTTGTCCGGATTCCTGGAAAATCAGTGCGAGGCGCGAACTAGCGCTCAGTGGCCGGCGCGTGCAGCACGCCCAGGATGCGGCCGCCCTTGCCGCCCTGCACCAGGACCACCGTCTCAAGCTCAGCGTCGCTGGCGACCGGCAGGCGGAACAGCTTGGGCTTGCCGGCCCAGGGGCCCAGGCGGACCAGCTCGCGCACCACGTTGCGGTGGACCAGGGTCTGGCCCTTGTTGTCGCCGCGCTTGACCGCGATGTCCTGCTCGCGCGGATCGTAGCGGACCAGCCAGACCTCGCCGCCGCCGCGCGGGGCCGAGGCCGAGCCGATGGCGACCCGGGTCTTGCCCACGAACTGCATGTCCGGCGGATTGAGCGGCGCGCGCGCGGCCGTCTTCACCAGGTCCTCGACGGCTTCGGCCTTGGCGCCCGAGGCCTGGACGCGGCCGCCGACCACCATCTGGGGCGTGGGCACGTCGCGCAGGGCGAACTTCTTGGCGTAGGCGCGCTGGCGCTCGGCGAAGACCGGCTTGGCGAAGGTGTCCTTCCAGCCGAGATAGTCCCAGTAGTCGACCGAGTAGGTCAAAGCGAGGACGCCGTCGCGCTGCGACAGCTCGGCCGCCAGCTGGTTGGCCTTGCCGCACGAGGAGCAGCCCTGGGCCGTGAACAGCTCGACCACCACGGGCGCCTTGGCCCTCTGGGGCTGGGCCCAGGCGGCGGAAACAAAAACGCCGGACAGGGCCAGGGCGAGCAGGGAGAGGGCGGCCTTACGCATCGAGCGCACTTAATCCAAGAACGCCCCGGATAGCCGTTCACGAGGCCGTGAATAGCGCTCTCCAGGGAAGAAAACGGCGAGACATCGTTGTCAGAGCCTCGCGAGACGAAAACGGCCGGCCCCCGCGAAGGAGCCGGCCGCCTTTTCGAGCGTCGGAACGCCTGCTGCTACTCGGCGCGAGCCAGGTTGCGCAGCACGTAGTTCAGCACGCCGCCGTTCTTGAAGTACTCAAGCTCCGTCGGCGTATCGATGCGGCAACGCACCGGGAAGCGGGCGATGCGGCCGTCGGTCGGGCGGTAGAGCTCGACGATCAGCTGCTTGCGCGGCGCCAGGTCGGTGAGGCCACGGATCGAGACGATCTCCTCGCCGGTCAGCTCCAGCTTCTGCCAGCCGTCCTGGACGAACTGCAGCGGCAGAACGCCCATGCCGACCAGGTTCGAGCGGTGGATACGCTCGAAGCTCTCGCAGATCACCGCGCGGACGCCCAGGAGCTTGGTGCCCTTGGCGGCCCAGTCACGCGACGAGCCGGTGCCGTATTCCTTGCCGCCGAACACGACCGCCGGACGGCCTTCGGCCTGGTACTTCATGGCCGCGTCGTAGATCGACATCACTTCGCCGGTCGGGAAGTGCTTGGTCACGCCGCCTTCGATGTCCGGCGTGATCTTGTTGCGGATGCGGATGTTGGCGAACGTGCCGCGCATCATCACCTGGTGGTTGCCGCGACGCGCGCCGTAGCCGTTGAAGTCCACCGGCTCGACGCCTTGGTCGATCAGGTACTGACCGGCCGGGCTGCTGGTCTTGATCGAACCGGCCGGGCTGATGTGGTCGGTGGTGATCGAGTCGCCGAACACGGCCAGGACGCGGGCTTCCACGATGTCGGTCACCGGAGCCGGCGTCATCGACATGTTGGGGAAGTACGGCGGGTTCTGGACGTAGGTCGAGTCCCCTTCCCAGGCGTAGGTCTGGCCGCCGGTCACCTTGATGCCCTGCCAGTTCTTGTCGCCCTTGAAGACGTCGCCGTAACGGGTGGCGAACATCTTCTCGTTGATGGCCTTGCGCTGCAGGGCGGCGATGTCCTCGTTCGACGGCCAGATGTCCGCCAGGAACACGTCCTTGCCCTTCTTGTCCTGGCCGATCGGCTGGGTGGCCAGGTCGATCTTCAGGGTGCCGGCCAGGGCGTAGGCCACCACCAGCGGCGGCGAGGCCAGGTAGTTGGCGCGGACGTCCGGGTTCACGCGGCCTTCGAAGTTGCGGTTACCCGACAGCACCGAGCAGGCGACCAGGTCGTTGTCGTTGATCGTCTTGCTGATGGCTTCCGGCAGCGGACCCGAATTGCCGATGCAGGTGGTGCAGCCGTAGCCGACCAGGTTGAAGCCCAGCGCGTCGAGGTGCTTGGTCAGGCCGGCCTTGGCCAGGTAGTCGGTGACGACTTGCGAGCCGGGGGCCAGCGAGGTCTTCACCCACGGCTTGACCTTCAGGCCCTTGGCCACCGCGTTCTTGGCCACCAGGCCGGCGGCGATCAGGACCGAGGGGTTGGACGTGTTGGTGCACGAGGTGATAGCGGCGATGACCACGTCGCCGTGACCGACGTCGAAGTTTTCGCCTTCCACCGGGGCGCGCAGGTCAGGCTGCTCGGCCTTGCCGAACTCGCCCGTCAGCGATTCCTGGAACTTGTAGGAAGCCTCGGCCAGCAGGACGCGGTCCTGCGGGCGCTTCGGGCCGGCCAGCGACGGCTGGACGCTCGAGAGGTCCAGTTCCAGCGTGTCGGTGAAGGTCGGCTCGGCGACGCCGGGCTCCCACCACAGGCCTTGTTCCTTGGCATAGGCTTCGACCAGGGCGACGCGGTCGGCGGTGCGGCCGGTGCCCTTCAGGAACGCGATGGTCGCCGCCGAGATCGGGAAGAAGCCGCAGGTGGCGCCGTATTCCGGAGCCATGTTGGCGATCGTCGCCTGGTCTTCCAGGGTCAGGTTGGCCAAGGCGTCGCCGTAGAATTCGACGAACTTGCCGACCACGCCCTTCTTGCGCAGCATCTGGGTGACGGTGAGCACCAGGTCGGTGGCCGTCGCGCCTTCCGGCATGGCGCCGGTCAGCTTGAAGCCGATGACTTCCGGGATCAGCATCGGGATCGGCTGGCCCAGCATCGCGGCCTCAGCCTCGATGCCGCCCACGCCCCAGCCCAGGACGGCCAGGCCGTTGACCATGGTCGTGTGGCTGTCGGTGCCGACGACGGTGTCGGGATAGGCGACTTCGGCGCCGTCGACTTCGTTGGTCCAAACGGTCTGGGCCAGGTATTCCAGGTTCACCTGGTGGCAGATGCCGGTGCCGGGCGGGACAACGCGGAAGTTGTTGAACGCCGACGAACCCCAACGCAGGAAGCGGTAGCGCTCGATGTTGCGCTCGTATTCGCGCTTGACGTTGTCGTCGTAAGCCTTCGGGTTGCCGAAGTTGTCGACCATCACCGAGTGGTCGATCACGAGGTCGACCGGGTTCAGCGGGTTGATCTTGGCCGGGTTGGCGCCCAGGGCGACCATGGCGTCGCGCATGGCGGCCAAGTCGACGACGGCGGGAACGCCGGTGAAGTCCTGCATCAGCACGCGCGCGGGGCGGAAGCTGATCTCGTGCTCGACCGAGCCCTTGTTGTCGAGCCAGGCGGCGACGGCCTTCAGGTCGGCTTCATTGACCGAGACGCTGTCTTCGTTGCGCAGCAGGTTTTCCAGCAGCACCTTCATCGAGACCGGCAGCGACGAAGTTCCGGCAAGACCGGCTTCCTCGGCGGCGCGAAGGCTGTAATAGACGTAAGACTTATTGCCGACCTTCAGTTCGCGGCGGGCTTTAAGGCTGTCAACAGACGCCATTCTAAGGATCCTTCTCTGTCCACGGCCGCCCGAAAACCACTCCCGGGATCACGCGCAAATCGGAAGGGACACACAGGTTCCACCTCCGCGCCGCGTACCACCCTGAACGACTGGAGGGGGGCGACCGGCCGCTTCTTAGCGCCACCGCTGCTCAACGTCCATGTCGCGCGCGGGGTCTTGGTATGTTGAGAGTTGTTCTCATTAAGAATCTAGCGATCGCGCGCGGCGAACGCTTGCTGTTTTCGCACATGGATTTGACGCTTCGCGCGGGCGAAGCGGCGACCCTGGTGGGGCGTAACGGGGCCGGCAAGACCAGCCTTCTGCGGGCCGTGGCGGGGCTGCTGCGCCCCGTCGACGGGACCATCGCCTTCGAGGACGAAGCCGGCCCGATCGAGGCCGACGCCGCGCGGGCCGAACAGCTACATCTGCTGGGCCACCAGGACGGGCTGAAATCCAGCCGCACCGCCTGGGAGGAGCTGCGCTTCCAGACCCTGTGGACCGGCGGGACCGAGGACGGCGCCCGGGCGGCGGCCAGGCGCTTCGACCTGCTGCGCCTGATGGACCTGGAGGTTCGCCGGCTGTCCGCTGGACAGCGCCGCCGCCTGGCTCTGGCGCGGCTGGCGGCCAGTCCGCGCGCCCTGTGGCTGCTGGACGAGCCGATGGCCCCGCTGGACGCCGGCCAACGCGAGGCGTTCGGCGCGGTGATGGCCGAGCACCTCTCCGCCGGGGGCATGATCCTGGCCTCGGTGCACGACCCGCTGCCGATCCCGTCTCGAGCGGTGCCAATTGGACTTGGGGAGGTGGGCGCATGAAGGCGTTCGGCGTCCTCCTGCGGCGGGAACTGGCCCTGGCCTGGGGCCGGGGCGGCGGACCGCTGCTGGCCCTGACCTTCTATGCCTGCGTCGTCGTGCTGCTGCCGATGGCCTCGGGCCGCGCGCCCGAACGCCTGGCCGCCATCGCGCCGGGCATCGCCTGGCTGGCCCTGGCGCTGGCGGCCCTACTGTCGCTGGAGCGGCTATTCGAGCGCGACTATGAGGACGGGACCCTCGACCTGCTGGCCCTGGGTCCGGCGCCACTGGAGGCCGTCGCCGTCGCCAAGTGTCTGGCCCAGTGGCTGGCCACCGGCGCGCCCCTGGCCCTGGCCGCTCCGGTCGCGGCCCTGATGCTGGGCGCGGAGCCCAAGGTCCTGCCCCTGCTGGTGCTGTGCTGCCTGGCGGGGGGTCTGGCCTTCGCTTTCCTGGGCGGGCTGGGCGCGGCACTGGCCCTGGGCAGCAAGCGCGGCGGCCTGCTGGTGGCGGTGATCGTCCTGCCGCTGTTCGCACCGCCGGTGATCTTCGGGGCCGGGGCGCTGGACGGGTTTTCGGCGGGGTTGCCGTGGACGGGGGGGCTGCTGCTGCTGCTGGCCTACTGCGTCGGGGCGGCGGCCCTGTCGCCGCTGGCGATGGGCGCGGCGTGTCGGAACGCGCTGGACTAGGGACCGCAAACCTCGCCCTTCAACACGCTCAGGGTGAGGTTTTCTACTGAACCGCCATCAAAGTCGTCCTCACCCTGAGCTTGTCGAAGGGCGAGGACGGGCCCCTACGGCGTCGGCGCCACCGTCGCCTGGACCTCCCCAGGCTGCGCCTTCCGCTCGCCCAGCACCACCGCGAAACTGCCGCCGATGATCAGCAGGCCGCCCGCGAACAGGGCCGCCGTCAGGTGGTCGCCGAACAGCAGCACGCCGCAGGCCGCGCCGATCAGCGGCTCGATATTGATGAACACCCCGGCGCTGGCCGCTCCGACCTTCGAGGCGCCGTACTGCCAGGCGGCCGTGGCCAGCAGGGTCGCCAGCACGCCCTGGGCGACGACGGCGATCCAGACCGGGGCGCTGAGATCCAGCTTCGGCGCGCCATGCATGGCGAAGGCGATCGGCAGGATGGTGAAGGCCGCGACGATGATCGACACCGCCGGAATGGCCATCGGATTCGGGGCGGGCGGCGCCTTGCGCAGGGTCAGCAGCCAGGCCAGGAACAGGAACAGCGCCCCGATCGACAGCGCCACGCCGTAGGGCGAACTGGCGCCGTCCGGCTTGCCGGCGATGAAGGCCGCGCCCAGGGTCGCCGCCGCCACGCCCGCCCACGACAGCTTCGAGACCTTCTCGCCCAGCAGCTTGGCGCTGACCGCGATCAGGGCCGGCATGGCCCCGACCAGCAGGGCCGCGACCGTGACGCTGACATGGGCCAGGCCCTCGAACTGGACCATGAAGGCCACGCCGTACAGGACGCCCGCCAGCAGCACGACCGGCGACTTGAACAGGGCGCGGACCTCGGGACGGCGCAGGGCGAACGGCGCGGCGGCCAGGGCGGCGACCACGAAGCGCAGCAGCACCATGTGGGCCGCGTCCATCTGCGTCAGGATCAGCTTGCCGGTCGGAAAGCCCAGGCCCCAGCACAGTCCCGCGAGAGCCAGGGCGACGAAAGCGAGCGACTTCATGCGGAACTCCCTCCCCATATCGGGGGCCGGAAACGGGGACGGCCGGGCGAACCGCGCGGCGAGCCGTGCGTCTTGTGGAGGAGGGATGTCCCGGAACTGGCAGCTGACATAGCGTCCGCAAGCGGGAGCGCAAGTCGAAGCGGCCTTTCGGACCCGTCTCCGATGTCCGCCAAACATGTAACATTGTTCATGTAATCGGACATTTTCGCGCCATATCCGCGTGGCCAAGCTCCAGCTTCAAATTACGACAGGGAGCTCACAACCATGCGTAAAACGCTTATCCGCCTGGCGCTCGGCAGCGCCGCCGTCGCCGTTCTCGCCGGGGCCGCCGTCGCCCAGATCCCAGCGCCTCCGGCTCCGCCCGCACCGCCTCCCCCGCCGGCCATGGCGCCGATGCCTCCCATGCCCCCGATGCCGCCCATGCCTCCGATGGAAGCCATGATGGCCATGGGTCCGGGCATGGAGATGATGCTCTCGCATCGCGGCCACGGCGCCGATCCGGAAAAGCGCGCTCAACGCCTGCGCGACATCCTGCAGCTGCGCGCAGACCAGGACGGCGCCCTGAAGACCTATATCGAGGCCACCGCGCCGCAGAAGATCGAGATCAAGCGCGACGTCGTCATCCGGACCGACAAGGACGCCAAGGGCGACAAGGCGGACAAGAAGGACGGCGAGAAGATGGAGTGGGCCGAGCGCAAGCCGCCGACCACCCTGGAGCGCCTCGACCGCATGACCAAGGCGGCCGACGCCATGAAGAAGCGCGCCGAAGCCACCCGCGCCTTCTACACGGCCCTGACCCCCGCCCAGCAGAAGACCTTCGACATCCTCGGCATGGGCGACGGCGCCGGCGCCGGCATGGGCGGCGACAACCACGTCTTCATCCAACGCTTCGACACCAAGGGTCCGCAGGTCTTCAAGGACGGCGAGCGCAAGGTGATCATCCAGCGCAAGGTGGGCTGACGCCACCTGGAACAGCGCAGAGCCGGATGACCACGGCCTGCGTCACGGGAGCGGCGCGCCTGCACGCGCCGCTCCTTTCCTTTTGGCGATCGGTTTCCGTAGACATACGGCCATTGCCCAGGCGGACGCGCCGCTCTAGAGCGTGATCATGGACGCGCGCCACCCGTTCGATTTCCTGACCAATCCCGAGCGGTTCATGGCTTTCTCGCGGTGGGCCGCGCCGTGGCTGGGCGCCCTGTCCGCCGCCGCCGCCCTGGCCGGCCTGGTCCTGACCTTCCTGGTCCCCGAGGATTATCAGCAGGGCGACACGGTGCGGATGATGTTCATCCACATCCCGGCCGCCTCGATCGCCATCTTCATCTATCTCTGCCTCGGGATCGCCAGCCTGCTGGCGCTGGTCTTCCGCCAGGCCCTGGCCGATCTGGCCGCCCAGGCCTGCGCCCCGATCGGCGCGGTCTATACGGTGCTGGCCCTGGTCACCGGCTCGCTGTGGGGCAAGCCGATGTGGGGGACCTGGTGGGTGTGGGACGCGCGCCTGACCTCGGTGCTGGTCCTGCTGCTGTTCTATCTCGGCTACGTGGCCCTGCGCGGGGCGCTCGAGGACGAGCAGAAGGCCGCGCGCGCCGCAGCCATCCTGGCCCTGGTGGGCCTGATCAACCTGCCGATCGTCAAGTTCTCGGTCGAGTGGTGGAACACCCTGCACCAGGGCTCCTCGACCTTCATGGCCGCCAAGGGCGACGGCCTCCCGGCCATCTATGCCTGGCCGGCCGTGCTGATGGGCCTGGCCTATCTGGGCGGCTTCGGCGCCCTGTGGCTGGTCCGCATCCGCGCCCTGATCTGGCGGCGCAAGGCGCGGAGCCTGGCCATGAAGTTGGCGGAGGGCGCGCGATGAGTTTCGACTTCGACGCCGGCAAGTACGCCGTCTACCTGTGGCCCGCCTTCGCCATCTCGGCGGTCGCCTTCGCCTGGATGATCAGCGACAGCCTGCTGACCGCCCGCCGCTGGAAGCGCGAGGCCGAACGCCTGCAGGCCGAGCTGGACGAGACCTCGAAGTGAAGCGCTTCCTGGCCTTCGCGCCGCTGGTGGTCCTGATCGCCCTGGCGGCCCTGTTCGCCGGCTACGCCCTGAAGCGCGACCCGCACGTTCAGCCGCACGCCCTGGTCGGCAAGCCGATGCCGGCCCTGGCCTTGCCCGAATTGACCAGCGGCCGCGAGACCCCGATCCGCGCCGCCGGCGAGGGGCCGATCCTGGTGAACTTCTTCGCCTCGTGGTGCGCCCCGTGCGAGGTCGAGCACCCGCAGCTGATGGCGCTGAAGGCCCAGGGCGTGAAGGTGGTCGGCATCGCCTACAAGGACGCCCCGGCCAACACCCAGGCCTTCCTGGGCCGCCTGGGCGACCCCTTCGCCCAGCGCCTGGTCGATCGAGACGGCCGCGTGGGGCTGGAGTTCGGCGTCACGGGCGTGCCGGAGACCTATCTGGTGGGCTCCGACGGCGTGATCATCGCCAAGCACACGGGCCCCCTGACCCCGGACGCGGCCGAGGACCTGCTGAGCAAGGCCCGCTAGGCTTCTATTTCACGCAGGTCTTCGGCGACGCGACCTGGCGCTCCATGCCCGCGAGCATGGCCAGGGCGTCGGTCTTCGCAACCGGACGCAGGGGGCCGCGCCCCTCCGCGACCTGGTAGTCGCAGTCGAGCAGCTTGAAGGGCGGCTTCTCGTCGGTCTGGCGCCGCTCGACCAGCATCCGGTCGGCGGAGGTCCACACCGAGGTCACGTCCGTCGTCAGCGCCTGGCGATCCGGCGACCGGAGCCAGGTCTCGCCCTTGCCGCCGACCGAGATCTCGTAGCCGTTCGGGAGCTTTTCCTTGGCGGCGAACATCGAGCCGACGATGGCCGCGATGAACAGGCCGACCGCGACCAGCACGATCAGGAAGATAATCTTCTGGCGGGTCACGGGCTCTCCAAGCGTCTCGTCGCGCGCAAGGGTGCGCTCTCAGGTCGCGGAGCTATCGCGTTAACGCGGCGTTGACCATACTCGCCGACCCTCCGTTAACCATGATACAGTCTGAGTCATGAGCAACGTTCGTCCCGCCGGTTGGCCGTCCGTCCCCGCGAAGACCACCCAGACCCCCGCCGCGGGTCAGGGCGCTCAGACGCGCGCGGCCTTCTTCCAGGCGGCGATGACGGATGCGGCCCCCGCTCGCCCGGCGACCGCGCCCTCGACCGTGCAGATGCAGACCATGGCCCAGCCGCAACAGCGCCAGGCCCCGCCGAAGCCGTTCGTCCAGCCGGACGCACAGCCGACGAAGGTCCTGCGTCCGGGGTCGTTGCTGAATATCCTGGTCTGATCGATTGTTGGCGACCGCTGGGCTGCTGCTGATCTTCGCATCGCCCAGTTTGACGGTCGATTTTGGCCTGACGCCGTTCCTACCCCTCGCGCCCGGCAAAACGCCCGCCTCGGACTACGTGGCCGGCGGTGCTCCCGTCGTGATCAAGGCCATACAGGCCTGTGGTGGCCGCGAGGCGCGCACGCTGATCCATACCGACGGCGCTGCTTCGGTGATGTTCCGGCCCACCCTGCCCACGCCGCGCACGATCGCCTGCGTCCGGGCCAAGCTGCCGCAAGTGATATTTCGAGAGGCGCCCTAAGCCGCCTTCTTCGCGGCCTTGTCCTTCTTCGGCTTCTTGTCCTTCTTCACCTTCTCGGCCTTCGGCGCCTTGAGCTTCTTGGCCTTGGGCTCGCCTTCGGCCGGGTGCAGCTCGGCGCCGGCCATGTCGGAGAGCAGGTCGAGGAAACCCTCGCGCTTGCCCGGCTTCAGCAGGGCGAGGATGCGGGCGTCGGCCATGGCCACCATCGGGCGGATGGCTTCCAGCGCCTCGCGGCCGGCGTCGGTCAGGCGGACGCTGTTGGCGCGGGCGTCCTCGCTGGAGCGCTGGCGCTCCAGGTGACCCTTGGTGATCATGCGGGCGACCATGTCGGCCAGGGTCGAGCGGTCGATGCCGGTGGCGCGGACCAGGGCCGTCTGGGTGACACCCTCATTCTCGGCCACGGCGGCCAGGACGGCGAACTGGCGCTGGGTCACCCCGGCCTCGCCGCACTCTTCCGCATAGATGTCGAGCGCCAGTTGCAGGACCCGGTGCAGCAGGTGGCTGGGCGAACGCTCCAGCAAACCCCCGATCGCCTTCTCGCCCTTGCTCTTGGCCATCTCGCGCCCCTATCCGCACGGCCTTTCTCGGCCGACGGACAAAGGCTAGCACCCGAACGCGTCGGTTTGACGACAACGGTCCGTGGACGGTTGAAAGCTAGAAGCCCGCGTCAGGCGGTTCGACGGCGGCCGGCTCGTCGCCCTTGGCCATGTGCTTCATCATGAAGGGCACCTGGGTCGCCACGAACACCAGGGCCAGGGGCAACAAACCCAGGCGGAACTTCACCCAGGTGTCGGTGTCCTGCGTGTTGCGGACGATCTCGTTCAGCAGCGCCACCACGGCGAAATAGCCGCCATAGCGCAGGGTCAGGGTCCGCCACGCCGCGTCGGACATGTGCAGGGCCTCGCCCATGATCAGTTTCAGCGGCTGGCGCTTGGTCAGGACCCCGCCGAACAGGAAGGCGGCCAAGGCCAGGTTGATCACCGTGACCTTGATCTTCACGAACACGTCGGAGTGGAAGATCAGGCCCAGCGTGCCGAAAATCAGCGCCATGCCGCCGAAGAACAGCGGCAGCAGGGCCACCCGGCGCTCAACGGCGTAGCCGATGGCCAGGGCCGCGGCCGAGGCGGCGACCAGCACCCAGGTCGCCTTCTGGAAGTCCTTGGTAATGAAATAGGCCGCGCCGAACGCGAGGGCCGCGCCGTAGTCGACGACCGTCCGCACCCAGCCGTTGTTCTTCTTCTTGGCCGCAGCTGGCGCTTCGCTCACGGATCAGTCCTTCAGGCCGACGAGGGAGCGCGAGAAGGCGCGGGCGTCGAACGGTTGCAGGTCTTCCACGCCCTCGCCGACGCCGATCAGCTTGATCGGGCTGTCGGAAGCGCGCGCCACCGGCACCAGCACCCCGCCGCGCGCGGTGCCGTCCAGCTTGGTCATGACAATCCCGGACACGCCGACCTGGTTGCCGAAGATCTTCTCCTGGGCCAGGGCGTTGCGGCCCACGGTGGCGTCCAGCACCAGCAGGGTCTCGTGCGGATAGTCCGGATCGACCTTCTTCACGACACGGATCACCTTCAGGAGCTCGTCCATCAGGCCCTGCTTGTTCTGCAGGCGGCCGGCGGTGTCGATCAGCACCACGTCATAGTGCTCGGCCTTGGCGCGCTCGACGGCCTCGTAGGCCAGGGCGGCGGCGTCGGAGCCGGTGGGCTTCGACATGAAGTCGGCCCCGGCCCGGTCGGCCCAGACCTTCAGCTGCTCGACGGCGGCGGCGCGGAAGGTGTCGCCGGCGGCGATCAGGACGCGGGCGCCCTTCTCGGTCAGATCGGCGGCGATCTTGCCCAGGGTCGTGGTCTTGCCCGAACCGTTGACGCCGATGAACAGCACCACATAGGGGCGCGGGCCGGCCAGCGGGTCGAAGCTGCCCTGGCGGTCGGCCAGTTCAGCGGAGATCAATTCGGCCAGGGCCTCCTTGACCTCATCGTCGGTCGACGACTTGCCGAAGCGCGCCTTGCCGAAGGCTTCGGTGATACGGGCGGCGATCTGCGGACCGAGGTCGGCCTCGATCAGCATCTCTTCCAGCGCGTCCAGCTGCTCCTGGTCCAGGGGCTTCTTGGTGAAGACCCCCGTGACCTGGTCGGTCATCTGCTGAGAGGACCGGGTCAGGCCTGACGTCAGGCGCTGGAACCAGCCTTTTTTCTGCTCGGGCTTATCGCTCATCCGCGCCCCTTTAGTCGAACGGGCGAAAGTGTAAATCGGTTTTAACGGGTGATGGTTAGCGCGGTGGTTCCGTGCATGGCATGTAGGGGCATGGACTTGCAGCTTGACCCGCTCGGCGCGGCGCTTTTCTGGCTCGATTACGCCGCCGTAGCCGTTTTCGGGGCAACCGGCGCCCTCGCGGCCGCCCGGCGCAAGCACGACATCATCACCTTCGGATTCTTCGCCGCCATCACCGGCGTGGGCGGCGGCACCCTGCGCGACCTGCTGATCGGGGCGCCGGTGTTCTGGGTGCAGCGGCCCGGTTACATTCTCGCCTGTCTGGCGGCGGCCACGGTGGTCTGGCTGCTGGGCAAGCGCGGCTGGCGGTTCCGGGCCTTGCTGTGGCTCGACGCCCTGGGTATGGCCGCCTACGCCGTGGTCGGCACCGCCAAGGCTCTGGGCCTGGGCGTCCATCCGTTCAGCGCCGTGGTCATGGGCGTGCTCACCACCGCCTTCGGCGGCGTGATCCGCGACGTGCTGGCCGAGGAGCCGAACCTGCTGCTGCGCCGGGAGATCTACATCACGGCGGCGCTGCTGGGCGCGGGGGTGTTCGCGGTGCTGCAGCTGCTGCACGTGCCGTTCTGGCCGGCCGGGATCGCGGGGTTCGTTGCGGCGTTCGGCCTGCGGGCGGCGGCGATCAAGTTTGGGTGGAGTTTGCCGGGGTTCGCGGGCGGTGACGAGAAGACCCCCCCTCCCCTTGCGGGAGAGGGTGGCCGCGAAGCGGACGGGTGAGGGGTCTCACTAACCCGACAGGCCTATCGACCCCTCATCCGGCCCTTTGGGCCACCTTCTCCCACAAGGGGAGAAGGAACTAGATATCCCGATCCGGATGCTGCCTCGACACCACCGGCACGCTCGACCCGCCCATCGGCGGACGCACCGGCATGTCGGCCAGGTGCTCCATCCAGGCCGGGCGACCCTCGACCGCCAGTTGGACGACCGGCGTCACCGCCGACGGGTCGTCGAAGGCGAAGGTCGAGAGGTCGATGTGGTCGGCGCTGTACTCATAGGTCAGCGGCGTGCCGCAGGCGGCGCAGAAGCCGCGCGTGATCGCGTCGGAGCTCTGGAAGGTCGAGCGCTGGCCGCGCGTCCAGATCAGCTCGGCGATCCTGATTGTCACCAGCGAGCCGAATGGGCCGCCATAGGCCTTCTGGCACATGCGGCACCAGCAGATGGAGGCTCGCCCCGGCTGACCTTCCACCCGGAACCGCACCGCGCCGCATTGGCAGCCGCCGCTCAACGTCATGCCCTCGCCCTTCCTATTGGCCCTTCGGTGTCAGCCTGAAAGTCACCTTGTAGCCGTCGTGGTCGGACAGCACCGGCTCGCTGGCGCCGTCGAACGTGGCCTCGACCGCGACCGGAACCACGTCGACGGCGTTGCCGCCGAGGAAGCCGATCAGGTCCTGGGTATCGAGCCACGGCGCGTCGCCGTCATACGAGATCTGGGTGTCGCAGGCCTTGGGCCGCTCGTGACACCAGCGGCTGACCACCGCGAACGGATAGTCGCTCATCACATAGTCGAAGCGGTCGGGCGAATGCATGACGTTGAAGTCGCCGCCGACGATCAGCGGCGCGCCCGGCGTGCGGTCGGCCTGCATGAAGCGCTTCAGCTCGTCGGCCTGCAGGTGATGGGCCGCCGTCGCCCGTTTGCGCGGTACACCCGAGGCGCCCTTGGAATTGAGGTGGGTGTCGGCGATCTCGACCGGGACCGGCAGGCCGGGGACTTGCACCGCCACCAGCATCACGCCCTTGTTGGCCAGGCAGTCCAGGCCCGCGCAGTAGCGATAGGCGTGCGACTTGACCCATTCGATCGGGTGGTTGGACAGCACCCAAAGGCCGCTGGACCCCCACTTGCCCAGGCCCTCGCCCTTGCGACGGTACTTCACCCTCCGGTAGTCGGGCCGTTCGTGCTTGGGGAAGTAGTTGGGGTCGCGCTGGCCCTTGCGGGGTCCCCGGGCGACGTACGGGTAGCCGCTCTCGTCGATCAGGTCCCAGATCTCGTCGCGGAAACCTTCCTGGATCAGGACGACGTCGGGCTCCTTGCCCTGGGAACGCATGGCGGCCAGCTCGTAGCCGATCTTCTTGAGCGCCGACCCGCGACCCGAGCGGACCGGCCAGGGCAGGCCTTCGACGTTGTAGGTCATGACGCTGAAGGTCACGGGCTTGGCGGCGGAGGTCGCCGCGCCCTCATCGGCGCGCGCGGGGACACCAGCCAGCAAGGCCAGCGCTAAAGCGACCGACGCCAGCCGGATCAGGCCGCCCGCTCCGCGAGGACATGGGCGCCGTCGTGGCCGGTCACCGTGAAGAGGGCGATCTCGCCCAGCGGGGCCTCGCCCTCGAAGCGGATCTCGGTGAAGTCGTCGGCCCGGGCCACGCCCTCGCGTTCGACCAGGCCCGACAGGGTGCGGCCGACCTGGCGCTGAAGGTGACGTTCCAGGCCGCGCTGGCCGGCTTCGCGCAGGCGCTTGGCGCGGTCCTTGATCAGCGGTCCCTTCACCGGCGGCATCCGCGCGGCCGGCGTGCCGGGGCGGGCGCTGTAGGGGAAGACATGCAGGAAGGCCAGGCCCGCCTCCTCGACCAGTTTCAGCGTGTTTTCGAACGCCTCCTCGGTCTCGGTCGGGAAGCCGGCGATCAGGTCGGCGCCGAAGGCCGTGTCGGGGCGCACGCGGCGCACTTCGGCGACCAGTTTCAGCGCGTCCTCGCGGCTGTGGCGGCGCTTCATGCGCTTGAGGATCATGTTGTCGCCCGCTTGCAGCGACAGATGCAGATAAGGCATCAGGCGCGGCTCGGTCTCGAGCAGCTTGAACAGGTCCGGATCGATCTCGGCCGCGTCAATCGACGACAGGCGCAGGCGGGGCAGGTCCGGGACCATGCGCAGGATGCGGCCGACCAGTTGGCCCAGGGTCGGCTGGCCCGGCAGGTCCGCGCCCCACGAGGTGACGTCGACGCCAGTCAGCACGACTTCGCGATAGCCTTCGGCCGCCAGCTTGCGGACCTGCTCGACGACCTCGCCGGCCGGAGCCGAGCGCGAATTGCCCCGGCCATAGGGGATGATGCAGAAGGTGCAGCGGTGGTCGCAGCCGTTCTGGACCTCGACATAGGCCCGGGCGCGGTCCTTGAGGCCGTCGATCAGATGACCGGCGGTCTCCTTGATCGACATGATGTCGTTGACCCGCACGCGGGTGGAGGTGTCGGTCAGGGCGCCCGGCGCGGCCTTTTCGGCGTTGCCCAGCACGAGGTCGACCTCGGGCATGGCGGCGAAGGCGGCCGGATCGACCTGGGCGGCGCAGCCGGTGACGATGATCCGCGCGCCCGGGCGCTCGCGGCGGGCCTTGCGGATCGCCTGGCGCGCCTGGCGCACGGCCTCGTTGGTCACCGCGCAGGTGTTGAACACCACGGCGTCCGACAGGCCGTCGGCCGAAGCGCGGGCCCGCATGGCCTCGCTCTCATAGGCGTTGAGGCGACAGCCGAAGGTGACGACGTCGACGCCGTCCGGGCCGGACAGCGTCGTGGCCGGACCGCCCTCTTCACCAACGGCTGGCTTGGGCGTCGGTGTCGCCTTGATGACGGTGTAGCTCGCCATGGCCTTAAGCCGCGACCAGCTCCGGCAGCTTGCCGGCGTATTCCATGGTGATCGGGCCGGTCATGATCACGTGGCCGTCGCTCTCGCGCCATTCGATGGTCAGAGAGCCGCTCTCGAACTCGACACGGGCGGTGCGATCGGTCAGGCCGCGACGCACGGCGGCGACCTGGGCCGCGCAGGCGCCGGTGCCGCAGGCGGACGTCAAGCCCGCGCCGCGTTCCCAGACCTTCAGCTGGATGTGATCCCGCGCCGCGATGTGCGCGAAGCCGACATTGACGCCTTCCGGGAAGAGCGGGTGATGCTCGACCAGCGAGCCCGTGCCGGTGGCGAAGGCGTCGGTGACCGGGGCGTCGACGAAGAACACCACGTGCGGATTGCCCATCGAGACGCAGACCGGCGTGTGGACCAGCGGCGCATCGATCGGACCGACCTGCAGCTCCACCCGCTCGGTGTTCATTTCTTCCGACATCGGGATCTGGGTCCAGTCGAGGCCCGGCTGGCCCATGTCGACGGTGACCAGCTTCTCGCCGGCCGCGACGCCCGACAAGCGACCCGCGACGGTGTCGAAGGCCACGGCGTCCTTGCCGGCCGACTGCATCAGCAGCCACGCCACGCAGCGCGTGCCATTGCCGCAGGCGCCGGTCTCCTCGCCGTCCGAATTCCAGAAGCGCACATAGGCGCTGGCGCCCTCGGTCCGCGGCGGATCGATGGCGATGACCTGGTCGCAGCCGATGCCGCCGTCTCCCCGTTTGGCGATCGCGCGGATCTCCTCGGGAGTCGGTTCAAAGCTCTGGGTGGCGGTCTCGATGACGACGAAGTCGTTGCCGAGCCCGTTCATCTTCAGGAAGGTGCGGGCCATGACGCGGCTATATAGTGGAAAGCGACGCGAAATGCACCGCAGCGGGACGACGCAGTAGATATGGCGGCCACGGACATTCGCGAACAGCTGACCAGCGCCCTGCGGGATCGCCGCCTGATGCGCTTTCACCGGCGCTTCGAGGACGGCTGGGTCAGGGGCTATGTGGTCGGAATCGGCCCGGCTTTCCTGATGCTGGCCGAGGTCAGCGACCACGTCCGGTTCAACGGCTTCGGCTGCTATCGCCTGGCAGACGTCAAGAACCTGCAGCCCGCGCCGTTCGCGGATTTCGTGGAAGCCGCGCTCGCTGGCCTGGGCGAGACGGCGCCGGAAACACCGGCCGTGACGCTCGATAGTGTCAGCGACATCCTGGAGACCGCCGGCAAGCTGTTCCCGATGCTGGCGGTCTTCCAGGCCGAAGGCGGCAAGCCCGAGACCTGCCACATCGGCGCGTTCGTCAGTATCGAAGGCGGGGTGGCCTGGATGCGCGACATCGGCCCCGACGCGGCCTGGGACGCCAAGCCGACCGCCCGACAGCTCGAGCACGTGACACGTATCGATTTCGGCGGCGCCTACGAGACGGCGCTGGCCCTGGTTGGCGGCCCGGCGCCGGCGCCCCAGGCCGCGCCTCCGCTCCTGCGCCTGGTGACCGACAATGGCTGAGCCCATCCACGAGGACCTGCGTCTCCGCGCCCGTCTGCGAGCGCTCTATCACGGCGCCTCGCCGGCGGCCGTGCGGTTTCGCTACGCGATCATCCTGATCGACCTGGCGATCATCGCCTTCTTCATCGCCGCGCCGCTGATGCAGCGCCACGGCCTGACGTTCTACCTGATCGACTACGGGGTGGCGGCGTTCCTGGGGCTGGACCTGGCCGCGCGGGCCACAGCCCACGGCGACGTCAAGTCGTGGCTGAAGAAGCCGATCGTCTGGCTGGACCTGTTCGTGCTGGCCACCCTGCTGTTCCCGGCCTGGCTGTTCAATTTCGGCTTCCTGCGGGTGGTGCGCCTGTGGACCCTGATCCACAGCGAGTTCTTCTGGCGCACGGTCGGCCGGCGCTATGACGACACCCGGGTCGAGGACATCACCCGAGCCAGCGCGTCGCTGCTGACCTTCATCTTCGTGGTCACGGGCTTCGTCTATACGAGCTTCGTGGGCCGCCACGACGGGGTCACCGGCTATGTCGACGCGCTCTATTTCACCGTCACCAGCCTGACGACCACCGGCTATGGCGACGTCACCCTGCCGGGGGTGTGGGGCAAGCTCTTGTCGATGGCGGTGATGCTGGGCGGGGTGTCGCTGTTCATCGGCCTGATCCAGTCGATCCTGCGGCCGCACAAGGTGATCTACCAGTGCCACGACTGCGGCCTGCGCCGGCACGATCCGGACGCCGTCCACTGCAAGGCGTGCGGGCGCTTGCTGAACATTCCCGACGACGGGGTCTGATCGTTCTCTAGAAGCTCTGGCGTGGGGAGGATTTTGCGATACCGTCCCCCGCCATGATCCTGCTCCGCACCTGTTCAGCCCTCGCCCTGGCCGCCGTCCTCGCCGCTCCCGCCTTCGCGCAGGAGGCCGATCCCCACCTGGCGCTGGAGGCGGTGGAGAGCCCCGACTCCCTGGCCTGGGTGAAGGCCCAGAACGACAAGACCCTGCCGGTCCTGTCGGGCGACAAGCGCTATGCCGGCCTGCAGGCCGACGCGCTGAAGATCCTGGCGACCAAGGACCGGATCGCCACGCCCAGCTTCGTCGGCAAGACGGTGTTCAACTTCTGGCAGGACGAGACCCACGTGCGCGGCGTCTGGCGGCGCACCAGCCTGGAGTCCTACAAGACCGCGAACCCGCAGTGGGAAACGGTCATCGACCTGGACGCCCTGACCAAGGCCGAGGGCAAGAACTGGATCTGGAAGGGCGCGGACTGCCGGCCCAAGACCCATGATCGATGCCTGGTGAACCTGTCGAACGGCGGCAAGGACGCCGTGACCGTCCGCGAGTTCGACCTGACGACCAGGACTTTCGTGGAGGGCGGTTTCGTCCTGCCCGAAAGCAAGCAGTCCATCGAGTGGCTGGACGCCGACACCCTGATCCTGACCCGCAACTGGGGCGAAGGCACGACCACCGACAGCGGCTACGGCTTCGTGATCAAGACGCTGAAGCGCGGCCAGGCCCTGGACCAGGCGGTGGAGGTCTATCGCGGCCAGAAGAGCGACGTCTCGGTGCGGCCCAACGTGCTGCGCGACGCCGAGGGCCACCAGCTGGTGCTGATCGAGCGCGGCGTCGACTTCTTCAACACGCTGCGCTTCCAGTGGACGCCCGGGACGGGCGCGGTGACGGCGCTGGACCTGCCGACCAAGGCCTCGATCCACGGTCTGTTTGGCGGCGAGCTGATCGTCACCCTGCGACAGGACTGGACCTACCAGCACGGCGGCGCGCCCCAGGCCCTGAAGGCCGGCGCGCTGATCTCGGTGGCCCCGTCGGCGCCGGAGCCAGGCCGCACGGACAATGTCCTCACCGCCAAGGTGCTGTTCGCCCCCTCCGCGACTCAGTCGGTGGACCACGCGAGCGTGACCGACCATGCGGTGATCGCGGTGATCTACGACAATGTGCGCGGCCAGGTTCGCCGCTTCACCGGCGGCCGGCGGGCCGATGGCTGGACGGCCACGAACCTTCCCGTCATCGACAATGCCGCCGTCTCCCTGGGCTCGCACGCCGACGAGGGCGATGAGGTGTTCTACAGCGTCGAGGGCTTCACCACCCCGACCGCCCTGCGCCTGGCCAACGCGGCCACCGGCGCGTCCGAGCCCGTGAAGGCCCTGCCCGCCCAGTTCGACGCCAGCAAGCTGGAGGTCGAGCAGAAGATCGCCACCTCCAAGGACGGGACCAAGGTCCCCTACTTCCTGATCCATCCGAAGGGCCACAAGCACGACGGCTCGAATCCGACCCTGCTGCACGCCTATGGCGGCTTCAACCTGTCCAAGCTGCCGGTCTATGACCCGCTGATCGGCAAGCTGTGGCTGGAACGCGGCGGCAGCTATGCCGTGGCCAATATCCGGGGCGGCGGCGAGTTCGGCCCGGCCTGGCACGACGCGGCCCTGAAAGCCCATCGCCAGCGCGCCTTCGACGACTATTTCGCCGTGGCCGAGGACATGATCGCCAAGAAGATCACCTCGCCCCGCCACCTGGGCGCCTATGGCCGCTCGAACGGCGGCCTGCTGATGGGCGTGGCCCTGACCCAGCGGCCGGACCTGTGGAACGCGGTGGTGGTCGAAAGCCCGCTGCTGGACATGATCCGCTACACCCAGCTGCCCGCCGGCGCCTCGTGGATCGGCGAGTATGGCGACCCGGCCATACCGGCAGAGCGGGCCTTCATCGAGGCGTACTCGCCGTACCAGAACCTGAAGGCCGGCGTGAAATACCCGCTGGCCTATATCACCACCTCGACCAAGGACGACCGCGTCCACCCCGGCCACGCCCGCAAGTTCGCCGCGCGCCTGGACGACCTGAAGGTCGACCACCTCTATTTCGAGAACACCGACGGCGGCCACGCCAATGGGGCCGACCCCAAGGCCAACGCCCGCCGCTGGGCCCTGCACTACACCTACCTGTCGCGCCAGCTGATGGATCACTAGATGCGTAAGATACTGACCGCCCTCCTCGCCACCACGAGCCTGATGACCATCACCCCCACGATCGCCGCAGAACCCGACAAACCCGCTGCCGAGGCCCGCACGCCGCTGTCGGAGCTGGGCAAGAACGATCCCTATCTCTGGATGGAAGAGATCGAGGGGACCCGCGCCCTCGATTGGGCCAAGGCCCAGAATGCCAAGACCCTGCCTGTGCTGCAGGGCGACGCGCGCTATGCCGACCTGGAAGCCAGGGCCCTGGCCATCCTGAACGCCAAGGACCGCGTGCCGGGCGTCTCGTTCGCCGGCGACGGGTCTTTGCGCAACTTCTGGCAGGACAAGGAGCATGTGCGCGGCGTCTGGCGGAAGACGACGCTGGAGAGCTATCGCACGGCGCAACCGGCCTGGGAGACGATCCTTGACGTCGACGCCCTGTCGAAGGCCGAAGACGCCAACTGGGTGTTCAAGGGCGCCAGCTGCCTGCCGCCCGAGGAGACCCGCTGCCTGGTCACCCTCTCGAACGGCGGCAAGGACGCTGTGACGGTCCGCGAGTTCGACACCGCCACCAAGAGCTTCGTGGCCGGCGGCTTCGTCCTGCCCGAAGGCAAGCAGAACTACACCTGGCTGGACAAGGACACCCTGCTGGTCGGCCGCGAGTGGAAGCCCGGCGAACTGACCAAGTCGGGCTACGCCTATGTGCTGAAGACGCTGAAGCGCGGCCAGGGCCTGGAGCAGGCGGTCGAGGTTTTCCGCGGCGTCGACACCGACGTCTCGGTCAGCCCGTTCGTGCTGCGTGACGCCGACGGCAAGGTCGTGGCGACCATGGCCCATCGCGGCGTCACCTTCTTCGAGAGCGAGACCTACCTGATCGAGGGCGCCAAGCCCGTGAAGCTGGACCTGCCGCTGAAGAGCTCGATCCAAGGCTATGTCGCCGGCCAGATGGTCGTACTGATGGAGCAGGACTGGCCGCAAAAGGGCTTCAAGACCGGCGACCTGATCAGCTTCGACCTGGCCAAGCTGAAGGCCGCGCCGGACAAGGCCGTGGCCACGCTCGTCCTGCGCCCGACCGCCCGCAAGTCGGTGGAGCAAGTCCAGACGACCCGCAACACGCTGGTCGTGGGCATGCTGGACAACGTCAAGGGCGCGGCGCGTGTCTATACCCACGGCGCCAAGGGCTGGACCGCCAAGGCCCTGGACCTGCCGGCCAGCAGCTCGATCGGCCTGGGCTCGACCGACGACAAGGGTGACCGCCTGTTCGTCACCGTCACCGGCTACCTGACCCCGACCACCTACTGGCTGGCCGACGCCGGCTCGCTGAAGCTGGAACAGGTCAAGGCCTCGCCGGCCCGCTTCGACGCCTCGACCCACGTGGTCGAGCAGTTCGAGGCGACCAGCACCGACGGGACCAAGATCCCCTACTTCCTGGTCCGTCCGAAGGGCGTGAAGTACGACGGCGCGACCCCGACCCTGCTCTACGCCTATGGCGGCTTCCAGCAGGCCATGACCCCCGGCTATTCGGGCGGCATGGGCAAGCTGTGGCTGGAGCGCGGCGGCGCCTATGTGGTGGCCAACATCCGCGGCGGCGGCGAGTTCGGTCCGGCCTGGCACACGGCGGGCCTCAAGGAGAACCGCCAGAAGGTCTATGACGATTTCTTCGCCGTCTCCCAGGACCTGATCACCCGCAAGATCACCTCGCCGCGCCGGCTGGGGATCATGGGCGGGTCGAACGGCGGCCTGCTTATGGGCGTGGCCCTGACCCAGCGGCCCGAGCTCTACAACGCCATCGTCGTGCAGGTGCCGCTGTTCGACATGATCCGCTACAGCCAGATCGGGGCCGGCGCCTCGTGGGTGGGCGAGTATGGCGACCCGGCCATCCCGTCCGAGCGGGCGGTGATCGCCAAGTACGACCCCTATTCGAACCTGAAGGCCGGCCAGAAGTATCCCGAGGTCTTCATCGAGACCTCGACCAAGGACGACCGCGTCCATCCGGCCCATGCCCGCAAGGCGGCGGCGCGTCTGGAGGAGCTGGGCTATCCGGTCCTGTACTACGAGAACGTCGACGGCGGTCACGCCGCCAGCGCCAACCTGGCCGAGACCGCGCGCCGTCAGGCGCTGGAATATACCTACCTGACGCGCAAGCTGATGGACTGATCGGCGCCTGGTGGATGGGCGAGACGGCCGTTTCACATAACGCTGTCTCGTCAACCATAAGGAAAGTTATCGGGATCAGGATGCGCCCCGACTCATGCCGTCGGGGCGTTTTCCTTGTCTATCGAAGTCGTCAAAGCGCTGGACCTCTCGCCTGCCGACCTCGCGCGGTGGGTCGAGCTGCAGCGTGGCCAGACGCGGTTGGACTCGCCTTTCCTGTCGCCACATTGGACCCGCGTGGTCGCGCAGGCGCAGGGCGAAAAATCTCAACACGTGAAGGTCGCGATCCTGCGCGGCGCCGAGGGCGAGCCCGTCGCCTTTCTCCCGGCGCGCACCAAGCACGGCGTAGCCATGCCCGTCGGCGCGCCGATGTGCGATTATCAGGCGCTGGTTTCGGCGCCGGGCGTGACGCTCAATCCGCGCGACCTGCTTTCGGCGCTCGGCGTTTCGCGCATCGACTTCTGCCACATGCTGGCCGACGACGAGACCCTGGCGCGCCATGGCCGAGGTCGGGCCGATTCCTGGATCGTCGAAACCCCCGAGGGCTACGAGGCCTACGCCGCCGAGCGGAAGGCCGCCAATGTCGGGGTGCTCAAGGACATCGACAAGAAGCGCCGCAAGGCCGAGCGCGAGGTCGGCCCCAGCCGCTTCACCGCCATGTCGGCCGATCGCGCCGACTTCGAGCAGCTGATCGCCTGGAAGCGGGCCCAGCTGCTGGCGACCGGCCAGACCGACCTCTTCAAGACGCCCTGGGTCAACAACCTGGTCGAGGCCCTGTTCCAGGGGCGCGAGCCGAACTTCGGCGGCGGGCTCTACACCCTGCACCTGGGCGACCAGCTGGCTGCCGTGCATCTGCACCTGCGCGGCGAGCACACGATCCATGGCTGGCTGATCGCGCACAATCCCGAGCTGGACCGCTATTCGCCGGGCATGCTGCTGTTCCAGGACATCCTGAAGAGCATGGACGGCACGCCCTATGCGCGGCTGGACCTGGGCACCGGCGACTACCGCTTCAAGCGCGAGCTTTCCAACGCCCGCCAGACCGTGGTGTTCGGCTTCCTGGGTTCGCCCTCGGTCCCGACCCTGGTCCGCCACGCCGCCTATGGCGTGCGCAGCTTCGCCGAGGCCCTGCCGCTGGGCCGGATTTCAGAGATCCCCGGTAAGGCCATGCGGCGCATGGATCTGCTGCGCGGTCTGCACTAGCGGGAAGCCAGCTCCGGACCCTTCGCGAAGAAGGCGCCGCAGATCGCCTGGCTGGTCGCTTCGGCCAGGATGATCTCCGGATCGCGGATCAACGCCAGGATGCCCTCGTCCGGCGTCTGGACATCGATGCGCTGTAGATCGATCACGCTCTTGTCCCGCGCCTGCCGCACCTTGACCTGGGCGACCAGGCGGTTGGGGCGATCGCTGAAACGGACGTCGCCGGCCTGCCGGATGTTCAGCTTCTCGATCTTCAGGTCCAGGCGCAGATCCTGGCCGGCCGCGCAGGTCGCCAGGCCGTCGTTCACGGTCTCGGTCAGGGTCGAGGCGAAGGCCTTGCTGGGGCCCTGGCCCCAGGTCCAGCCGCTGTGGATGACGACGTCGCGCACCCGAGCCTTGGGTGTTCGTTGCGGCGCGGCTTCGGCGCTCGCCGCACAGGTCAGGGCCAGCAGCATGGTGGCGGTCAGCAGGGTCTTCATGGTCATCTCTCTCAAGCTCGGCGCTCGTTAAAGCGAAGCTTGGATGAACCGGAGATGACCGACGTTCGCCCAGTCCTAGGCTGAAGCCTCTAGTGGATCGCGTTGATCCGCACCGCGCGCGGGTCCACCCCGCCCGCCGGCCAGGCGCGGGTCCAGCCGTATTGCAGCTCGCCCTCGCGGAAGGCGAAGCGGTCCAGGTGCTTGGCCACCACGTCTTCCAGGCGGGCCAGGCTCTCCATGTCGGGGGCCTCGACCGTAATGTCGAGACCGTCCGCATGGGCCGTCATCCGACAGGTCCCCGCCGGCAGCGGGAAGAAGGCCGTGGTCTCGTCGTAGCGGACCTCGAACTTGTGGCTCCAGTGCTTGGCCAGCTGGACCATGTAGCGGGCCGCCTTTTCGGTGGCGACGCGGGCGTGGCTTTCCATGTTGTCCCTCCGGTTTCGGTTCAGATGGCTTCGATCGCCGCGGCGGCGTCGTCCATGGCCTTGGCGATGGCCGCGATCTGCTCGGGAGAGAGCTGGCCACCGTGCAGTTTCAGCTTCAGGGCCGTCTTCAGGTTCTCGCGGGCCCGCAGGATCTGCGGCGAGAAGGCCGCGCTGGCGGAGGCGGCTTCGGCCATGCGCTCGAACAGCGAGCGGACCGGCTGTTCGTTGCCCGCCAGGAAGGCCTCGCCCTCGGGGGTGATCGTGTAGAGCTTCTTGCCGCCGCCGGCGTCGCTGGCGGTGACGTAGCCTAGCTCTTCCAGCAGGGTCAGCGTCGGATAGACCACGCCCGGGCTGGGGCTATAGGCGCCGCCGGCCGCCGTCTCGATCGCCTTGATCAGCTCGTAGCCGTGGCTGGGCTTTTCGGCGATCAGCTTGAGCACCACGAAGCGCAGGTCGCCGTGGTCGAAGAACCGGCCCATGCGGCCGCCGCGACCACGCGGGCCATGATGCGGGCCGCCGTGATGACCGCCGTGGAAACCGAAGGGATGACGGCCGTGATGCTCGTCGGCCTGGCCGCGCCAGTGGCCGCGGTGGTGATGGTGTCGTCCAAACATGTCTTTTAGATCCTGTTTCGTTATATCGAAATGATAGATATATCGGATTGGCCGATCGTCAAGAGCTATTTCCGATATATCTGATTATGTCGCGCGGAGGTTTAAGCGCGGCAGGGAAACAACGATCGGCTGGAAAACGTCAGCACACCCCCATTCAGGGTGTTTATCCGGCCGCATCCGGGCGATCCGCTTCTGGCGCACGGGATCGAATCAGCGTTTCGCAGCCGGCCCGTTCAAGAGGGGCCCGTTCGGGGCAAGGCGGCCACACGTCGCCGAAATAGTCTGGGGCAATCTTGATACGGAAGACGCCGTGAATACATGGCGCGTGTGAGAAGCAGGAGCATGAGCTTGAGCGAGCAGTCCCAGAGCCCGCGCCGCAAGGCCGACGGACGGCGTTTCGCCGCCGCTGGAGCGGTCGTGGCCGCCGGCCTGCTGGCGCTCGCGCCCGCCGCCCACGCGCAGGATCAGACCCAAGCGCCGGCCCAGGTCGTCAGCGATCCGCTGGAGGGCTTCAACCGGGGCTCGTTCAAGTTCAGCATGGGCCTCGACAAGGCCCTGATCGGCCCGATCGCCCACGGCTACATGGCCGTCACGCCCAAGGTCGTCCGCAATCGCGTCAGCTCGGCCGTCTATAATCTGGGCGAGCCCAACACGTTCATGAACAACGTGCTGCAGGGCAAGCCCCGGCGCGCGGCCCGCACGACCACGCGCTTCGTCGTCAATTCGACGGTCGGGGTGCTGGGCCTGTTCGATGTGGCGGCCAAGATGGGCCTGCCGCCGCGCGGCGCGGACTTTGGCCAGACGTTCGGCGTCTGGGGCGTCAAGCCCGGCGCCTATCTCTATGTGCCGGTGATGGGTCCGCTGAACGTTCGCGACGGCATCGGCCGTGCGCTGGACTTCGTCACCGACCCGGTCTCGCTCTATGTCGGCGGCCTGGAAAGCGACTTCGGCAAGGCCCGGGCGGCGGTCACCGTCCTCGACCTGCGCGCCCAGGCCGACCCGGCCTTCGACGCCCTGAAGGACGCCGCCGATCCTTACGTCACCGCCCGTTCGGCCTATACCCAGTACCGCGAGGCCTTCATCCGTGAAGCCACCGGCGAGGCCGAGCAGCTCCCCGATTTCGATACGCCGGACGCCCCCGCGCCGGCGCCAAGTCCCGCTGGGACGCCCAAACCATGACCTCCCCCGGTAACACCATGCAGAACACCTCCCCTACCCGGCGCGGCGCCAACGCCGCGCTTTTGACGTTCTTCGGGGCCGCGGCCCTGTCGCTCGCCACGCCCGCCCTCGCCCAGAACGCCCGCGACCCTGGCGCCGAGGCCTTCGTCCAGACCCGCGCCCAGAAGGTGATCTCGGTCCTGGCCAACAAGGGCATGAGCGAGGCGCAGAAGAAGCAGACCTTCCACCAGGCGGTGGACGAGCTGGCCGACGTGCCGCGCATCACCAATTTCGTGCTCGGCAAGTACGCCCGCACCATCACGCCGGACCAGCGCGCCCGCTTCACGCCGGTGTTCCGCACCTATGCCGAAGGCGTCTACCAGAACCGCATCGACGACTATCGCGGCGAGCAGCTGAAGGTCACCGGCTCGGTCGTCCGCAAGCCGGGCGACGTGATCGTCAACACGACGGTCGCCGGCGGCCAGCTGAGCCAGCCCGTGCAAGTCTCCTGGCGCGTGCTGGGCGGCGGCCAGACCTGGAAGGTCGTCGACGTCCAGTTCAAAGGCGTCTGGCTGGCCATCACCCAGCAGCAGGACTTCGTCTCGACGATCGACAACGCCGGCGGCAACATCGACGTCCTGATCAATCAACTCCAAAAGGGTGGTTCGAACGCGAAGGGCCGCCGCTAAGAGCGGCCTCGGGTTCAAGAACAGAGGGGATTTGCTTTGCGCGAACAATGGGCCGAAACGGCCATGGGCGTCGTCGTCCTCGCCCTCGCGGCGGGGTTCCTGACCTATTCGCTGAGCGTCGGCGGCGTCGCCATGAAGCGTGGCAACTACGAGATCAGCGCCAAGTTCGGCGAGGCCGGCTCGCTGGCGCCCGGCGCGGCGGTCAGCGTCGCGGGCGTCAAGGTCGGCACGGTCTCGGAGATCACGCTGGAGCCGAAGACCTACCTGGCCGTGGCCAGGCTGAGCATCGATCCGACCGTGAAGCTGCCGGCCGACTCGACCGCCAAGATCACCAGCGACGGCATCCTGGGCGGCGCGCACATCTCGATCGCCCCCGGCGCTTCGCTGGACGACATCAAGCCCGGCGGCCAGATCGAGAACACGCAAGGCGCGGTCGACCTGTTCGGCCTGATCGGCTCGGTGATCCGCCCGCAAGGTGGCGGCGCGAGCAGCGAGGCGGCGGCCCCGGCGCCCGCCAACCCGGCTACCCAGCCGGCCGAGAGCTACTGAGATGACCGCGGCCGAGGCGGCCCGGAAGGTCGCCAGAAATCCCGTCCAGGTGCTGGGACGCTCGACCCTGGGGGCCGTCCGCATGGTCGGCTCCGTGGGCGTCTTCGCCGTGCGCGGCGTCGCAGCCGCCCTGACCCCGCGCTGGTTCGGCGCTCAGTTGCTGCGCCAGTTCGTGGCCATCGGCTTCTTCTCGCTGCCGGTGGTGGGCCTGACCGCCATCTTCACCGGCGCGGCCCTGGCCCTGAACATCTTCACCGGCGGCGGACGCTTCAACGCCGAGCAGGTGATGCCGCAGATCGTGGCTCTGGGCATCACGCGTGAGCTGGGTCCCGTGCTGGCGGCCCTGATGCTGGCCGGTCGCGTCTCGGCCGCCATCGCCGCCGAGATCGGGGCCATGCGCGCCACCGAGCAGATCGACGCCATGCGCACCCTGTCGACGGACCCGTTCCGCTACCTGGTCGCCCCGCGCCTGCTGGCCGGCGTCCTGATGCTGCCCCTGCTGACCGCCGTGGCCGACACCATCGGCGTGGCCGGCGGCTGGCTGGTGGCGACCCGGGTGCTGGACTTCAGCTCGGCGATCTACATCCGCAACACCATCGACTTCCTGCAGGGCTGGGACATCGTCTCGGGCCTGATCAAGGCCGGTGTCTTCGGCTTCATCGTGGCGCTGATGGGCTGCTATCACGGCTACAACGCCTCGGGCGGCGCGCGCGGCGTCGGCCGGGCCACGACCCACGCGGTGGTCTCCTCGGCGATCCTGATCTTCGCCTCCGACTACCTCCTGACCACCTTCTTCACCCACGCGGCCAAATGACCGACGCGATCCCCAAGCTCGCCTGGAAAGGCGTGACCAAGCGCTTCGGCGACCGCACGATCCTCGACGGCCTCGACCTGTCGGTCGCGCCGGGCAAGTCGCTGGTGATCATCGGCGGCTCGGGCCAGGGCAAGTCGGTGACCATCAAGACCGCCATGGGCCTGATGCGCCCGGACGCCGGCAGCATCACGCTGGACGGCCAGTGCATCGTCGGCCTGTCGGAGACCAAGCGGCGCAAAATGTTCTCGCGCATCGGCGTGCTGTTCCAGGGCGCGGCCCTGTTCGACAGCCTGACCATCTGGGAGAACGTCGCCTTCCGCCTGATCAACGCCGATGGCGTGCCGCGCAAGGAAGCCCGCGAGCGGGCGATCGAGGCGCTGGAGCAGGTCCGCCTGGCGCCGGCCGTCGCCGACCGCTTCCCCTCGGAGCTGTCCGGCGGCATGCAGAAGCGCGCCGGCCTGGCCCGCGCCGTCGTCGCCCAGCCGGAGATCCTGTTCTTCGACGAGCCGACCACGGGCCTGGACCCCATCACGGCCGCCGCGATCAACGAGCTGATCTCCTACCAGGTGCGTCGCCTCGGCTCCACGGCGGTGTCGATCACCCACGACCTGGCCTCGGCCCAGACGATCGGCGACGAGATCGCCATGCTGCACGACGGCAAGATCATCTGGCGCGGTCCGGCCGCCGAACTGCGCACGACCGACAACCCCTATGTCCGCCAGTTCGTGGAAGGCCGCGCCGAGGGTCCGATCTCTCATGGTGTCTAAGGTCTTCGGCGTCGCCCTGCTGGCGGCGACCGTGCTGGCGGCCGGCGGCGCGCAGGCGCAGTCGTATGTTCGCGCCGATTGCCAGGCGCTGGTCGCGACCGCCAATCGCTACGACACGGCCGAGCACGAGCGCTGGTACAAGCGGTTCTGGACCGGCCAGTGCGATCGGCTGCCGATGTGCATCCCCGGCGCGCCCAACTGGAACGAGGTGGTCGCCAAGCTGGTGGTCAAAGCCGGTCCCGCCCAACGCGCCGCCGTGTTGCCCAAGTCCTGCCGCCTGGGTCAACTGATCGGCCTGGAATGGTCGCGGGAGAAGGCGATCCGCAGGATCACCACCGCCGACCTGCGGATCTTCAACACCACGCTGGAAGCCTCAGCCGACACCTTGAAGGGCCTCGACAGGATCGAGCAGTCCGCCCGGGCCAAGCTGGCGGTGCGCTAAGCCGCCTTCTGCAGCGTCTCCGCCAGGAGCTTACCCTCGACGCCCCGGCTGGAGCCCGAGCGCCACGCCACGACGATCTCGCGACTGGGGTGCTCGGTGGCGAGCGGCCGTACGGTGATCGCCGCCTTGTCGGTCAGGCCCGCTTCGACCGCCATGGCCGGCAGGAACGAGACGCCCAGGCCCGAACCGATCATCTGAACCAGGGTCGGCAGGGACGTCGCGGCGAAGGTCTCATCGTCGCCGAACCCCTTGGGCGGCTCCAGGCCACAGGCGGCCAGGGCGTGGTCGCGCAGGCAGTGGCCGTCTTCCAGCAGGATCAGGTCGTCGCCCTCCAGGCTGGCCGGATCGACGCGAACCGAGGCCGCCATCGGGTGGTTGGCCGGCGCGGCGGCCAGAAGTTCGTCGTCCTCGACATGGGCCCAGTCCAGGCCGCTCATGTCGTAGGGCAGGGCAATCAAAGCCGCGTCGAGGGCCCCGGTCTTCAGGGCCGCGATCAGCCGCTGGGTCAGGTCCTCGCGCAGGAACAGCTTCAGCTTCGGGAAGCGGTCGCGCAGCACGGGCAGGGCGCGGGGCAGCAGGTAGGGCGCCACGGTCGGGATCACCCCCAGCCGGAAGCGGCCCGCCAGCGGCTGGCCGGCGCCCCGCGCGGCCTGCACCAGGTCCTCGGTCCTGGCCAGGATGTCCTCGGCCCGGCGCACGGCCTCCTGGCCGGCGGCGGTCAGGATCACGCCCGAGCGCGCCCGATCCACGACCGGCGCGCCCAGAATCTTCTCCAGTTCCTGGATCCCCGCCGACAGGGTCGGCTGGGTCACATAGGCGCTCTCGGCGGCGCGACTGAACGAGCCGTGCTCGGACAGGAGCTTCAGATATTGCAGCTGGCGAAGGGTCGGGAGGAGCATGGCTCCTATATAGGCCGTATCTATCGAACTTCCAAAAACTATCGATTGGATAACTTTCGAGCGGCGGCGTATCCCATCTTCACGGTGAAGACACCGGCGCTTCTCCCCTCCCGGCGTCGGAAGTCCCGCAAGTCCCGGTCCGCGTCTTTTCCCCCCAGCGCGCGGACCGGGACGAACCGTCCCCACAGTGCTAAGCCGCCAGTCCCTTCCGGATGGAGCGCCCCCATGTCGATCGAGGTCCTGCGCGCCCAGCTGCCCGCCTATGCCCGGGACATCGGGACCAATCTCGGCGTGCTGGCGAGCGAGACCATCCTGTCCGACCAGGCCAAGTGGGGCTGCTTCGTCGCCAGCGCCTGCGCGGTCGGCGAGCCCGAGACGCTGGCGGCGATCAACACGGCGGCGCGGGAGGCCGGCCTGTCGCCGCAGGCCTTCGAGGCCGCTCGGACCGCCGCAGCGATCATGGCGATGAACAACGTCTATTTCCGCGCCCTGCACCTGATGGAAGCGCCCGAGTACCGGGACCTGCCGTCGCGCCTGCGCATGAACCGACTGGCGCATCATCCAGGCGTCGAGACCGTCGACTACGAGCTCTGGTGCGTCGCCGTCTCGGCGATCAACGCCTGCGGCGCGTGCCTGGACAGCCATGAAGCGGAGCTGCGCGCGCGGGGCGTACAACCCGTGGAAGTACAGTCCGCGCTGCGCATCGCGGCCGTTGTAACCGCCGCTGGTCGGGTCCTGGCCGCCGAAACCGTCGATCGTCCCCAGTTTTCGGGCGTTTGAAGCCTGTCCGCGACGCCCGGTCGCGGGGTCGGGCCCTCGACATTCATCCTGTCCGTAAACTAAGTTGTTAACCTCTGGGTAAGAGATTCGCGGCTTCCGCAAGGGCGTCCTTCAGGACGCGGCGGACTCGCACGGGGCGAAGGTGGGCTAGATGAGACTGCTGTCGAAGAATTCGCGCGAGAACAAAGGCGCCAAGCCGACCGTTCTGGGTGAGGACACCCGGAGCGAGGCCGTGCAGCACCAGATCGAATCCACCCAGGCCATCGGCCAACGCTACGAGACCATCCATGGTGGCCTCGACAGCATTGGTCGGGTCATGGAGCACCTGAAGGCCATCGAGCCGCTGATCGCCGAGATCCGTGGTCCGGTCGGTCAGGAGTTCGAAGCCCGCCGCGCCGAGCACGCCGAGCTGATCGCCCTGCGCGCCAACTACGACACGGCCCAGCGCCAGGTCACCCTGATCCAGGCCGAGGAGCGCGAAGTCAGCGCCCGCCTGGCCGCCGCCGAAACCGCCCTCGGCGAATCCGACGCCCGCCGCCAGACCCTGGACGCGGCGCTGGAGGACAACGCCCTCGAGATCGACCGTCTGCGCAACGCCCTGCTGCAGTCGGACCTGAAGGTCTCCAGCCTCGACGCCTCCCTGCGCGACTCCACCGCCCGCATCGAGCACCTGACCCAGGACGTCGACGGCCTGCGCACCCAGGCCCAGGACATCGACACCCGTCGTGGCGACGCCGAGGCCGCCCTGGCCCGCGCCAACCAGGACAACGCCCTGTTGGGCGAGGAATCCGCGACCCTGAAGAAGCGCGTCGACCAGGCCGGCCTGGACGTCGCCCGCCTGTCGCGCATCGAGACCGACCTCGAAGCCCAGCTGGCCAACGAACGCGCCCGCATCCAGGCGCTCGAGAACGCCATCGCGGCCCACCAGACCGACAGCGGCCGCACCATCCGCAACCTGGAAAGCCAGGTCGAGGCCGCCCGCGCCGAGATCTCGGCCTTGCAGACCCGCCTGGAGACCGCCACCGGTCGCGCCGACAAGCTGGAAGAGATGAACGGCCAGATCTCGGCCCGCCTGGCCGAGTCCTCGGCCCACCAGAAGGCCGTCGAGCGCCGCGCCGGCGATCTCAACGTCGCCCTGGAACGCGCCCTGGAACGCGTCCGCGCGCTTGAGGAAGAGGCCGACGGCCTGCGTCAGCGCCACGCCGGCGTCGACACGGCCCGCGCCACCGCCATCGAACGCGCCGACCAGCTGGCCAAGAGCGGCGTCGCCCAGGACAAGGCGATGAAGCGCGCCGAGGAACGGGCCGCCCAGCTGCGCACCCGCCTGGACGGCATGCAGGAAGCTCAGGACCAGCTGCGCCGCGAGCACGAAGAGAAGGTCTCCGAACTGCAGGCCACGATCGAGCGCCTCACCTCGGAAGCCGCCCTGGCCGAAGGCGCCCTGGAAGCGGCCCGCCGCGACCGCTCGCGCCTGCAGATGGCCCTGCTGGGCGCCTCGGACGGGGATATGGCCGAGAGCGCGTAGACTTTTCAGCCAAACCGACACGAAGACGCCCGCGACCGAGAGGTTCGCGGGCGTTTTTTGTTTTGAAAGCCGTCATCCCGGCCAAGCGCGGAGCGCGCCGAGCCGGGACCGCCGGAAGCGCGGAGCCTGTTGCGGTCCCGGGTCTTCGCTACACTTCGCCCGGGATGACAGTTACTTTGTGGCCTCCGCCGCCGCCTTCAGCCCCGCGACCTGCTGGCCCAGCACACCGTCCACCGGCCGGGCGATCTTGTCCAACCCGCCCCGGAAATAGCCGCCGACATCGTAGGTGACCGTCACCGTCGTCTTGCCGTCCTTCTCGGCGAGCAGGAAGGTCAGCGCGCCCGACGCGCCCGAGCTCTGCATGGGTCCGAGGCCGCCAACCAGGACCAGCTTCTGGCCCGGCACGGCGTTGACCGTGGTCATGTGCAGCGCCGAGCCGCCGTTCGGCAGGCGCTCGCAGAAACAGCCGCCCGAGGCCGCGCCGATCGAGAGATTGGCGGCCGAGCCCGACCAGGTGTGCTCCGACGCCCACCACTTCGACGGCTGGACCAGCGTCGTCCAGACCGTGGCGGCCGGCGCGTTGACGATGACCTCGTGCTTGACCTCGAATCCGTTGGGCTGGGCGTCGATCACCTCGGCGCGCGCCGCGCCGGCGGCCAGCAGCAGCAGCGTCGCGGCAGCGGCTGCGATCATCGTCTTCATACGTCTTCTCCTCCCGAACCGCCCGCACGCTGGGGGCAGGGGAGGCCGGCCGTCAAGGACGCGCGCTATTCCACCGGCGAGGTGATGGTCGCGCCCCCCGCCTTCAGGCGATCAAGCACGCCATTGCCCGGCAGCAGGAAACCCAGATCGACCACCGCCACGGTGACACCGGGACGCTTCAGGGCTTCGGTCATCGCCCCGGTCGTCTGGACCAGGCCCTTCTCCAGCAGAGCGGCGCCGCCGGGCGCGCGCAGCAGGCAGCGCTGGGCGCCGCTGGCGTTGTAGCGGTTGCGCACCGAAGCCAGGTCGCCCTCGGTCCAGTCGCGGCCGATGGTCGTGGAATGGGCGCCGTCGTAGCGGATCTCGTCCAGCGCCACGCGCAGGCAGTAGAGCTGATCCTCGTCCGAGAGCTTCGAGGCGATGGTGGTGATCGCGCTCATCCGGTACTGGCCGACCGACTTGGTCTTCAGCTTGCGAGCCTTGGCCATGCGCTCGATCGTGCTGGTCGGCTTGGCTTCCGAGAGACCGGCGGCCTGGCGGAAGTCCGACAGCAGCAGGAAGCCCGCCACGGCCGGTTTCCAGTTCTTGTAGTCGCCAGCGCCCTTGCGGGCCTGGTTGCGGGACTCGATGAAGCGCGCCTTCAGGTCGGGCGGCAGCTGGTCTTCGAGGTTCTTGCCCATTGGCTGGCGGAGGCCGCCGCCGAATTTCAGGATGAAGCCGGCGATCTGGGTGACGCCCACCGACGCCTCGGGCGGCACCAGCACCAGGCTGGCCTTGTCGAGCGCCTTGTTCAGGCGCGGGCTTTCCCACTTCAGCTGATGGGGCAGGGGCGGGGCCGAGCCGAGGATGTAGAGCTTGGCGCCGTCCTTCTCGACCAGCCAGACGGCCGGGCCGGGCGGCTTGGCCATGATGGTCAGCTCGGCGACCACCGCGCTCTCGTCCTGGGCCGGGGCCTGGCCGAGGTCGACGGTGGGCGGGGGAGGGGTCTGGGCGAGCGCCGGAGCAGCAAGGATCAGCGAAAGCGCGAAGGCGGGCAGGGCGGACTTGGACGCGGCCATCGAAACTCCTTCAGCCCCCACTATTGATCTAACCCTTCTCCCCTTGCGGGAGAAGGTGTCCGCAAAGCGGACGGATGAGGGGTCGCACAGACAGAAACGCCGCGACGGCTGGAACGCTGTCGCGGCGGTTCTGTTCTTCAACCCCTCACTCGGCCCTGGCGGGCCACCCTCTCCCACAAGGGGAGAGGGATTCAGGCTCAAGCCCCGGGCGGGACCGGGAAGCCGCGCTTGCGCATCAGGGCGCCGATCTTCACGTCGCGACCGCGGAAGGCGCGGAACTGGTCGGCGGGATCGACCGTGTTGCCCTTCGACATGATGGTCTCGTAAAGGCGCTTGGCGACCGCCTTGTCGTAGAACCCGCCCAGCGCCTGCTCGAAGGCCTCGGCCGCGTCGGCGGTCAGGGTGTCGGACCACAGGTAGCTGTAGTAGCCAGCCGAATAGCCGTCGCTCGAGAACACGTGACCGAACTGCGGCGTGCGGTGCCGCATCACGATCTCCTTGGGCATGTTCAGCTTGGCCAGTTCCTCGCGCTCGAACGTGTCCGGATCGATGTCGACGTCGCCGGCCAGGTGCAGCTTCATGTCGATCAGGGCCGAGGCCAGGTACTCGGTCGTGCCGAAGCCCTGGCCGAACTGGCCGGCCTTCTCGATCTTGTCGACCAGGGCCTGCGGGATGGGCTTGCCGGTCTGATAGTGCAGGGCGAACTGGTTCAGCACCTGCGGCGTGGGCAGCCAGTGCTCGTTCAGCTGGCTGGGGAATTCGACATAGTCGCGCGCGACCCGGGTGCCCGACACCAGCGGATAGGTGGCGTTGGCGTTCAGGCCGTGGATGGCGTGGCCGAACTCGTGGAACAGGGTGCTGGCGTCGTCCCACGAGATCAGCACCGGCTCCCCGGCCTTGCCCTTGATGAAGTTGGAGTTGTTCGAGACGATCGTGGTGACCTCACCCTTGAATCGCTCCTGGGTGCGGTAGGCGTTCATCCACGCGCCCGAGCGCTTGCCCGGACGGGCATAGGGGTCGAAGTACCACAGGCCGACATGCTTGCCGGCGCGGGTCACCTCATAGACGGTGATGTCCTCGTGATAGACGGGGATGCCGTCCAGCTTCTTGAACTGGAAGCCATAGAGCTGGCCCGAGGCCCAGAACATGCCCTCGCGCAGCTTGTCCAGCTGCAGGTAGGGCTTCACCTCGTTCATATCGAGGTCGTACTTCGCCGCCCGGACCTTCTCGGCATAGAAGCGGTAGTCCCAGGGCTCGAGTTTGAACCCGCCGCCCTCTTTGTCGATGATCGCCTGCATGTCGGCGACGTCGATGGCGACCTGGGCGATGGCCGGCTTCCAGACCGCCTCCATCAGCGCCATGGCGTTTTCGGGCGTCTTGGCCATGGCCACTTCCAGGCGCCAGTGGGCGTGGGTCTTGTAGCCCAGCAGCTTGGCCCGCTCGACGCGCAGCTTCAGGATCTTGGCGATGATGGCGTTGTTGTCGGTCGCCCCGCCGTTGTCGCCGCGATTGACGAAGGCGCGCCAGACCTTCTCGCGGGCGGCGCGGACCGGGCTTTCGGTCAGGAACGGATCGACGCTGGAGCGGGTGTTCACGACGATGAACTTCCCCGGCAGCTTGCGCGAGGCCGCGTTTGAGGCGGCGGCGGCCTTCAGGCCTTCGGGCAGGCCAGCCAGCTCGGCGTCGCCAAGCTCGATCCAGGTATTCTCGTCGGCCAGAAGGTTCTGGCTGAACTGGTTGAACAGGCCGGCCAGCTCGGTATTGATCGCGCCGACCCGGGCCTTGGCGGCCGTATCCAGCTTAGCGCCGGAGCGCACGAAGTTGCGGTAGTAGATCCACAGCACCCGCTGCTGCTCGGCCGTCAGCTTGGTCTTGGCGGGCGAATTGTAGACCGCCTCGATGCGGGCGAAGAGCGCGGCGTTCTGGTTGATCTTGTCGTTATGGGCCGAGAGCTTGGGGTCCATCTCGCGCGCCACGGCCTGGAATTCCGGCGAGCTCATGTTGGAGCTCCAGATGCCGTAGACGGTCCGGACGTTGTCCAGCGTGCGGCCGGCGTCTTCCAGCGCGGCGATGGTGTTGTCGAAGGTCGGCGCGGCCTTGTTCGCCGTGATCGCGTCGATCTCGGCCAGGTTCGCGGCCATAGCCGCCTCGAGGGCCGGCTTGAAGTCGGCGATCCTGACCTTGTCGAAGGCGGGAATGCCGCCGTAGGGGCCGGTCCACTTCTGGGTCAGGGGATTGGCGGCCAAAGAAGCGTTGGACTGGGCCATGGCGAGACTCGGACTGATGGCGGCGGCGGCCCCGGCGGCTGCGGCCGAAGCAAGGAACGTACGACGTTGCACGGAGTGTCTCCGGTGAAGATTTGAGGCGACCCTAGGACAAGCCTCCGATCACGTCACATGACAGGACGGTAACGTTCGTCATCACGTGGACGATGGTCGGATTGGCGGCTACAGCTTGGTCCATGATCGGCGTCTTCGACTCCGGCGTGGGCGGCCTCTCGGTCCACCGCGCCCTCGTGCAGCGTCTGCCGCAGGCGGACTTCACCTATCTGGCCGACCAGGCCAATGCGCCCTACGGCGTGCGGACCGGCGAGGAGATCGTCGAGCTGACCAAGGCCGGCTGCATCCGCCTGTTCGACCGCGGCGCCAGCCTGGTCGTCCTGGCCTGCAACACCGCCTCGGCCATCGCCCTGCGCCGCCTGCAACAGACCTGGCTGCCCATCTACCGCAAGGAACTGGGCCGACCGGTCAACATCCTGGGCATCATCGTCCCGACCATCGAGAAGGCCACGGGCCTGCCGTGGGAACACGAGGCCGAACGGCGCGGCGAGAAGGTCCAGGCGCTGGACATCCTGGGCGTTTTCGCCACCCAGGCGACGGTGCGTTCGCGCGTCTACGAGATCGAGATCGACAAGCGCAAGCAGGACCTGGCGGTGTTCTCCGAGCCCTGCCCGGAGCTGGTGCCGCTGATCGAGGGCGACGCTTCGGTCGTCGAGATCGCCAAGGCGGTCGAGGCTCACGTCCAGGCCCTGAAGACCCGGATCGGCCGCTTCCCGGACCGGGTGGTGCTGGGCTGCACCCACTACGAGATCATCGCCGACCTGTTCCGCGCGGCTCTGCCGGCGGGAACGCCGCTGATCCAGCAGCCGGCGGCGACGGCCGACGCGCTGGAGCTCTATCTGGAGCGTCACCCGGACTATGTTCAGGGGACCGGCGGCAGCCGGGTGTTCCTGACGACCGGAACGCCGGGCCCGCAGAACGGCCTGGTCCAGAGCTTCTGGGGTGGCCCGGTGGCGTTCGACGCGGCTTGAGGAGCCGAAACCCCGCCCTTCGACAAGCTCAGGGTGAGGTTTCTAATGAGCCGCCACTCAAAGTCGTCCTCACCCTGAGCTTGTCGAAGGGCGAGGACGCATCCGCGACGTTCTGAATCATTTCCTGACGAACGCCGTAAACGCCCCTTAACCCTCTTCGGGCACAACATCGCGATTGGACCTGCCTGGCAGGTCCTGGAATGCGAAGTTGAGTTCGGAGACTTTCATGGCGCGAGCCGCGCGGCGATCCACGACGGAGCTCCTTTGGGACGCCCTCCGTTACAGCTGGGTCCAGCCTTGGACGGCCCGGTTCCGGGGCGGGATCGTCACCGTCCTGGGGGCTGGCCTGCTGCTGGCCATCGCCACCTACAACGCCACCGATCCCAGCTTCAACGCCGTCACCGGCGAGCCGGCCCGCAACGCCCTGGGCGGCCTGGGCGCGGCGATTTCCGACATGCTCATGCAGTCCATCGGCCTGTCGGCCTGGGGGATTGCCTTGCTGATGCTGGTGTTCGGCGTCACCCGCGTGGTCCAGGCCGACCCTGACGCCGAGCGCAAGGACCTGCGCCAGCGCGCCGTCATCGGCTCCCTGGGCCTGCTGGCGCTGTCTGCCACCCTGGCCGCGCCACCGCCGCCGGCCATCTGGCAGCTGGAGAAGGGCCTGGGCGGCTTCTGGGGCGACGGCCTGCTGCACATGGTCGCCAACGTCCTGGGCTTCGCCCACATTCCCGGCGCGACCGTCATCTCGGCCATCCTGTTCGCGATCGGGGCCATCGTCGCCCTGGGCTTCGCGATCGGCGTGCGCGACGTCGATCCGGACGCCATCCACACCGCCGTCAGCAACGCCCTGCAGCCGCGCGTCCGCCCCGAGCCGGAACCGATGCCCGCGCCTGCGCCAAAGCCGGCCCGCGCCAAGAAGGAAAAGACCGAGCCCGCGCCGCGCCGCGAGCGCGGCCCGCTGCCACCCCTGGACGCCGACGACCGCGACGACGCCGTCGCCGCCGCGCCCACCCCGGTCAGCGAACGCGCCTACACCCCACCGCCCGCTGTCCAGGACGACGAGGACGAATTCGAGGACTCGCTCGACGCCCGTCCGATGGCCATCGCCAAGCCCAAGACCGCGCCCAAGGAATCCGGCCGCGAGGCCCGCGAGCAGCAGAAGGCCTTCGACTTCGACGAGGACGCCGGCTTCCAGCTGCCCGAGCTGGCCATGCTGGCCAAGTCCAAGCCGCGCTCGTCGGAAGTCGACGCCGGCGCCCTGCGCCAGAACGCCCGCCTGCTGGAAAGCGTGCTGGCCGAGTTCGGCGTGAAGGGCCAGATCGACCAGATCCGCCCCGGCCCCGTGGTCACCATGTACGAGCTGGTGCCGGCTCCAGGCGTGAAGACCGCCCGGGTCGTCGCTCTTGCGGATGACATCGCCCGCTCGATGAGCGTGATCTCGTGCCGCGTGGCGGTGGCCCAGGGCCGCAACGCCATCGGCATCGAAATGCCCAACCAGCGCCGCGAGACCGTCTACCTCCGCGACCTGCTGAGCAGCGCCGACTACGAGAAGGCCAGCCAGATCCTGCCCATGGCGCTGGGCGAGACCATCGGCGGCGAGCCCTATATCGCCGATCTGGCCAAGATGCCCCACCTGCTGATCGCCGGTACGACCGGCTCGGGCAAGTCTGTCGGCGTCAACGCCATGATCCTGTCGATCCTGTACAAGCTGCCGCCCGAGAAGTGCCGCTTCATCATGATCGACCCCAAAATGCTGGAACTGTCGGTCTATGACGGCATCCCGCACCTCCTGGCCCCCGTCGTGACCGATCCGAAGAAGGCCGTCGTGGCCCTGAAGTGGACCGTCCGCGAGATGGAGGACCGCTATCGCCGCATGTCCAAGATCGGCGTGCGCAACATCGGCGGCTACAACGAGAAGGCCAACGAGGCCGCGGCCAAGGGCGAGCATTTTGAACGTACTGTTCAAACGGGGTTCGACGACGCTGGCCGCCCGATCTACGAGACCGAGCAGATCCGCCCCGAGGCCATGCCCTATCTGGTCGTGGTGATCGACGAGGTCGCCGACCTGATGATGGTGGCCGGCAAGGACATCGAAGGCGCCGTGCAGCGTCTGGCCCAGATGGCCCGCGCCGCCGGCATCCACCTGATCATGGCCACCCAGCGCCCGTCGGTCGACGTCATCACCGGCACCATCAAGGCCAACTTCCCGACCCGGATCAGCTTCCAGGTCACCTCGAAGATCGACGCCCGCACCATCCTGGGCGAGCAGGGCGCCGAGCAGCTGCTGGGCCAGGGCGACATGCTCTACATGGCCGGCGGCGGCCGCATCACCCGCCTGCACGGTCCGTTCGTCTCGGACGGCGAGGTCGAGCAGGTCGCCAAGTTCCTGCGCGACCAGGGCATTCCGCAGTACCTGGAAGAAGTCACCGCCGGTGGCGACGAGGAGCAGGAAGAGGCGATCGAAGGCGCCTTCGCCGGCGAGGGCGGGGCCAACGACCTCTACGACCACGCCGTGGCCGTGGTCACCCGCGACCGCAAGGCCTCGACCAGCTACATCCAGCGCCGCCTGCAGATCGGCTACAACCGCGCCGCCTCGCTGATGGAGCGGATGGAAAAGGAAGGCGTCGTCGGCGCCGCCAACCACGCCGGCAAGCGCGAGATTTTGGCGCCGCCACCGCCGCCGATGTAGGAGCGGGCGGTGCCGAAGTATCGCTTCGCCTACTACGTCGGCTATCGGAAGCCGAAAGCGCTTGGAACCATGGACTTCGCGGACGATGCCGCAGCGCTTGTAAGCTTCGCAGAGCTGGACATGGGCGGGATCGCCGCCGAGCTATGGCGCTGCGATCCCGAGCGAATGTTGGCCGCCAAGGATATGGGCGGGGTCCTTTCCACGCCAACGGAAGCGAAACCATAACGGTTGAAGCGGGTTCTCCTACGTCCCAACCTGAACGGCGCTTCATCGGAGCGCCGGAAAATGGCCTTGCGGCGGCCTTCGCGCAGGCCAAGGTTGCGGCTAAGGAGTTCGCATGACCACTCGCCGTATCCTCCTGGCGGCCGGCCTGGCCGTCGCCATCGCCTCGCCCGCGTTCTCGCAGACCGCGCCGGCCCCCGCCACGCTGACCGCCGACCAGAAGGCGCTGGTCGACAAGGCCACCGCCTACATCCAGGGCCTGTCGTCGGCCAAGGGCCGCTTCGTGCAGACCGACCAGCGCGGGACCCAGACGCAGGGCGCCTTCTACATGCAGCGCCCCGGCAAGGCGCGGTTCGCCTACGACCCGCCGGCCGGCCTGCTGGTCGTCAGCAACGGCAACAACGTCAACATCTTCGACAGCCGGCTGAAGACCTATGAGAGCTATCCACTCAGCAAGACGCCGCTGAATCTGTTGCTGGCCCGCGAGGTCCGCCTGGATCGCGGCGTGGTCATCACCGACGTCCGACCGCTGGCCGACGGTTTCACGATCGTGGCCCAGGACGCCAAGCGCCAGGCGCTGGGCCGCATCTCGCTGGATTTCTCGAACAGCCCCGTCGCCCTGATGGGCTGGACGGTGACCGACATCAAGGGCGGCCAGATCCGCGTCCGCCTCAGCGATTTCGCCGAGACCTCGGGCCTGGATCCGAAGCTCTTTGTGCTGACCGATCCGCGTCGAAAAGTCGGGAAGTAGATCCACTTAACGATTGTGACATTACCACAACAGGCAAGAATCAACCCGCTTCGGGGTTGACTTAACGTTTGGAAGTGGCATATTTAACACGCATGGCGAAGAGCGACCGACCCGCTCCTCGCGAACCGTGCCGGATCCTATCCCCTCCCGGCGGCGGCATGAGAGACTAGACTTTCGTCCCCCGGGCGCTCGGCGCCCGGGGGCGTTTTTCTTCCTGGTGGCCGGCCTCCGGCCAGCAATTGCGTCCGAGGCGCTGGGGCGTTTTTCTTTTCGGGTCCGGAAAACCGCGATACAGCCAAGCCATGCGCCTTCGTATCGCCACCTGGAACGTCAATTCCGTCCGCCTCCGCGCCGAGCAGGCCGCCCGTTTCGTCGATGAGCAGGCGCCCGATGTCCTGTGCATGCAGGAGATCAAGTGCCAGGAGGGCGAGTTCCCGCGCCAGGCCTTCGAGGACATGGGCCTGCCCTACCTGAAGATCGCCGGCCAGAAGGGCTGGCACGGCGTGGCCATCGCCTCGCGCCTGCCGTTCGAGGACGTCCCGACGCTGATGAACTGCCGCGAGGGCCACGCCCGCTGCGTGGCGGTCAAGGTGGCCGGCGTCGACATCCAGAACTTCTACATCCCGGCCGGCGGCGATACGCCCGACCGGGTCGGCAACCCCAAGTTCGACCACAAGCTCGATTTCTACGAGACCCTGACCGCCGCCCTGAAGAAACGCGACCCCAAGGCGCCGCTGATCGTCACCGGCGACCTGAACATCGCGCCCGGCGAGAACGACGTCTGGAGCCACCGCCAGATGCTGAAGGTCGTTAGCCATACCCCGGCCGAACTCGAGGCCTTCGAGGCCATGATGGCCTCGATGAACCTGCTGGACCTGCCGCGCCTGGCGACGCCGGAGCCGGAAAAGCTGTTTTCCTGGTGGAGCTATCGCGCCGCCGACTTCCGCAAGTCCAACCGCGGCCTGCGCCTGGATCACATCCTGGCGAGCCCCGGCCTGCGCGAGGCGGCGTTCATCGATGGCAAGGTCAGCTCGCGCGTTCACGACAATGTCCGCGAGTGGGAGCGACCCAGCGACCACGCGCCCGTGACGGCCGACCTAAAAATTTAGCGGACAGGCTGTCGATCCCGGCATCGCCCGTTCGTCATGAAGATACGAGGCCGCTTCCGGCCCGATCATTCGAAGGAGACGGACGATGCGTGTGGTGGTGTTCGTGAAGGCGACCGAGGACAGCGAACAGGGCGCCCTGCCCACGGCTGAGCTGATCGAAGCGATGGGCAAGTACAACGAAGAGCTGGTCAATGCCGGCGTCATGGTCGGCGGCGATGGCCTCAAGCCCACCTCGAACGCCAAGCGAATCGCCTTCGACGGTGCGTCGCGCACCGTGATCGACGGCCCGTTCGCCGAGACCCGCGAGCTGGTCGCCGGCTACTGGCTCTGGGAAGTCCGCGACATGGCCGAGGCGGTCGAGTGGGTGAAGCGCTGCCCCAACCCGATGCCCGGTCCCAGCGAGATCGAGATCCGTCCCGTCATCGAGATGATGGAGGACTTCGGCGAGGTCATGACCCCGGAGCTGGAAGCCCTGCACAACCGCAATCGCGACCGCCTGGCTGGCGCCTGAAGCCCGCGATGGCGGCGGACGATACCCGCCTTGAAACGGAAAGGGCGATCGAGGCGGTCTACCGCATCGAGCGGACCAGGCTCGTCGCGGGCCTGGCCCGCGTGACCCGCAGCCTGGACCTGGCCAAAGAGCTGGCCCAGGACGCGCTGGTCGTCGCCCTGGCCGAGTGGCCGAGGACGGGTGTCCCCAACAATCCCGCCGCCTGGCTGATGGCCGCCGCCCGTCGGCGCGCCATCGACCGCTTTCGCCGCGACAAGATGCTGGCGCGCAAGCACGCGGAGATCGGCCACGGCCTGGAGGAGGCCGACGATTCCGCCGCACAGGCCATCGAGGCGACCATGGACGATCCTGTCGGCGACGAACTGCTGGGCCTGATCTTCACGGCCTGCCACCCGGTGATCTCATCCGAGGCCCGTGCGGCCCTGACCCTGCGGCTGATCGGTGGGTTGACCACGGACGAGATCGCCCGAGCCTTCCTGGCCAGCGAGCCGGCGATCGCCCAGCGCATCGTCCGGGCCAAGCGGGCGATCGGCGAGGCCGGCCTGTCCTTCGAAGTCCCGCGTGGCGCCGAGCGGGATGCGCGCCTGGGCTCGGTGCTGCAGGTCGTCTACCTGATCTTCAACGAGGGCTATGCCGCCAGCGCCGGCGAGGACCTGATCCGGCCCAAGCTGTGCGCCGAAGCCCAGAGGCTGGGCCGGATCCTGGTCGGCCTCGCCCCGGACGAGCCGGAGGTCCATGGCCTGCTGGCCCTGATGGAGATCCAGGCCTCGCGTCTGGCCGCCCGCACCGGGCCCGACGGCGGCTTCGTGCCGATCACCGAACAGAACCGGGCGCGCTGGGATCAGCTGCTGATCCGCCGGGGTCTGGCGGCCCTGGCCCGCGCCGAAGCCCTGGGCGGCGCGGATGGCCCCTACGCTTTGCAGGCCGCGCTCGCCGCCTGCCACGCCCGGGCTCGCAAGGCCGAAGACACCGACTGGGCTCGCATCGCCGGGCTCTATGATCGGCTGCGCGTAGTCATGCCGTCGCCGGTGGTCGAGCTGAACCGGGCCATGGCCTATGGCATGGCGTTCGGCCCGGAGGCGGGCCTGGCCCTGGTGGACGAGATCGCCGACGGCGCCGCCTTGCGCAACTACGCTCCGCTGCCGGCGGCGAAGGGAGATCTGCTGTTCCGGGCCGGACGGCTATCGGAGGCTCGCGTCGCGTTCGACGCCGCCGCCGAGCTTACGCGCAATGAACGGGAACGGGATTTCCTGCTGGCGCGATCGGCGGCCTGCGTGGGCACGGTCCACTAGGAGAGGGCGCTAGCCCTCGGCCGCGACGACCCCGAACTGGATCCACAGCGCCTTGTCCTTGAGGTTCTTGCGGATCCAGGCGGCGTGGACTTCGCGCTCGGCGTCGGTCGAACGCGGCGCCAGGGGGCGAGGGCGAGCGCCATACGAGCCCTGGATCGCGGCCGAGACGGACAGGGCCTCGACGTGGGTCAGCTCCAGAGCGCGTTCCTTGCCGCCCTGCAGTTCCAGATAGACTTCAGCCAGCAGGTGGGAGTCGATCAGGGCCCCGTGCTTGTCGCGGCTGTCGAGGCTGATCTTGAACCGCTTACACAGCGCGTCGAGCGAGTTGTACATGCCCGGAAAGCGCTTCTTGGCCATGGCCAGGGTGTCGATCCAGCGTTCCTCGACGATCGGCGCGCGACCGCATTTCTCCAGCTCGAAATTGACGAACGAGCGGTCGAAGGCGGCGTTGTGGGCGACGACGACGCTGTCGCCGACGAAGTCGATGAACTTGTCGGCGATCTCGTGGAACTTGGGCTTGCCGGTCAGGAAGGCCGACGACAGGCCGTGGACCTTCTCGGCCTCGGCCGGCATGTCGCGCAGCGGGTCGCAATACTCGTGGAACGACCGGCCGGTCGGCATGAAGTCGACCACCTCGATGCAGCCGATTTCGACCAGGCGGTCGCCCGTCTTCGGATCGAAGCCGGTGGTTTCGGTGTCGAGGATGATTTCCCGGGCCATGACCCTTCAATGAAGCCGTTCGAGTCCCGCATCAAGCGGGGCTGGAAGTTCTCAACAGAGTCAGAAGGTCGCGGACCTGGGCGCGGGCATGGTCGAGGCCCTTGCCGGTATCGACGACGAAATCGGCCCGCTCGCGCTTTTCGGCGTCTGGCGTCTGGCGGGCCAGGATCGCCTCGAACTTCTCGGGGGTCATGTCGGGGCGAGCCAGGACCCGCTCACGCTGGACGTCGGCCGGGGCCGAAACCACGACAACCTTGTCGACCTTCTTGTGGCCGTTGGTCTCGAACAGCAGGGGAATGTCGAGGACGACGATGTCCTGGCCCTTGGCCTGGGCTTCCTCGAAGAAGCCGATCCGGTGGGCGCCAACGAGCGGGTGGACGATGGCTTCAAGCTTGGCCAGGGCCTCGGACTTGCCGACGACAGCCGCGCTGAGTCTGGCCCGGTCGATCGCGCCGTCGACGACCACGCCAGGGAAGGCTTCGGCCACCGGGGCGACCGCCGCGCCGCCGACCGCATAGAGCGCATGCACGGCCGCGTCGGAATCGTAGACCGGCACGCCCTCGTCCTGGAACATCTTCGAGGTCGTCGACTTTCCCATGCCGATCGAGCCGGTGAGGCCGAGGATCAGCATGGCTCAAGCCTCGCCGAGGATGCGCAGCAGCAGGCCCCGCGCATCGACGTTCGCCGGCGGGGTGATCCCGTACATCCGCTCGAAGGTCGGGACGGCCTGGCGCAGCAGCATCTCCAGGCCATCGACCGTGCGACGGCCGGCGGCCTGGGCGCGGCGCAGGAACTCGGTGCGCAGCGGCTTGTAGACCATGTCCATGATCACGGCCGTCTCCGGGGTCAGGGAGAGATCCGCCGCCGGACCCTCGCCGCCGCCCAGGCCCAGCGAGGTGGCGTTGATCACCAGGCCCGCATCGGCCAGCAGGGCGGGGAGGTCCGGCTCGCCGGCCGCCACGACCTTGTCGCCGAACGCGTCGGCCAGCTCTTGAGCCCGCGCCACCGTGCGGTTGACGATCCGCACCTGAGGCGCGCCGGCCAGCAGCAGGGCGGCGGTCGCTCCGCGCGCGGCGCCGCCGGCCCCGAGGATCACCACCGGTGCGGCCGAGACGTCGAAGCCCTTGGCCTGCTCAGCGATCGCGCCCAGCAGACCCGGCCCGTCGGTGTTGTCGGCATGGATGGAGCCGTCCGCCTCGAAGATCAGCAGGTTCGCCGCGCCGGCCATCCTGGCCAGGTCGCTGGCGTGGTCGGCGGCGGCGAGCGCGCGCTCCTTGAACGGGATGGTGACGTTGAGTCCCCGGATCGCCCCGCCCCGGAAGCCGCTCACGAAGGTCTCGAAATTGTCGACCGTAGGCGCGAAGGCGACATAGGCCGCGTCCAGACCCGCCGCCTGGATCCAGGCGTTGTGGATCAGCGGGCTCATCGAATGCTTGATCGGCTGGCCACAGACTCCGCCGACTATGGCGGCCCCCGAAATCGTCGAACTCATGTGGCGAGAGCCCCGTGAAGACGCAGGAAGTCGAGCAGGCCGATCAGCGGCAGGCCCAGGATGGTGAAGTAGTCGCCGTCGACCTGGTCGAACAGCTGCACGCCCTCGCTCTCCAGCTCGTAGCAGCCGACCGACCACAGCAGAGCCTCGCCGCGACGCTCTATATAGGCGTCGAGCCAGGCCTCGCTGAACGGACGCACCGACAGCTTGGCGCTCTCGACGATCCGCCAGATCGGCTGGCCATCGCGGGCGACGACCACGGCCGAGTGCAGCTTGTGGGTCGTACCGCGCAGTTCGAGCAGGCGCTCACGGGCCTCAGCCAGCGACTCCGCCTTGTCGATCAGCTTGCCCTTGAGATCGAGCGTCTGGTCGGCGCCGATCACCAGGCCGGGGCGCTTGGTCGAGACCTTGACGGCCTTCATCTCGGCGAGGGCGTCGGCGATGTCGCGCGGCGTGACCTCTTCGGCCAGCAGGCCGGCCTTGGCGGCGTCCTCGTCGACGCCGGGGCTTACCGCCTCGAAGGCGACGCCAGCGTTCTTCAGGATCATCTGCCGGGCGGAGCTCTTGGACGCGAGCGTTACAGGCGTCATCCGATCACCTCGACCTTGCCGCGGCCGCCCGACAGCAGGTTGATGATCGCCGCCGCCGTTTCTTCGACCGAGCGGCGGGTGATGTCGATGACCGGCCAGTTCATCCGTTCGAACAGACGGCGGGCGGCGATGATCTCCTGGCGCACGGCGTCGCCGTCCACATAGTCGCTCTCGCGCGTCTCCTTCAAAGAGAGCAGGCGGTTGCGGCGGATCTGGATCAGGCGATCGGGCGAGGTGATCAGGCCGACGATCAGAGTGTTCTTCAGTTCGAACAGCTCGGGCGGCGGCGGACGGCCCGGCACCAGCGGCACATTGGCGGCGCGCACGCCCCGGTGAGCCAGATAGATGCAGGTCGGGGTCTTCGAGGTCCGTGACACCCCGACCAGGATGACGTCGGCCTGGGTCAGGTCCTGGCCGCCTTGGCCGTCATCGTGGGCGATGGCGTAGTCCAGGGCCTCGATGCGGTCGAAATAGTCGTTGGTCAGGGCGTGCTGCGCGCCGACCCGGGTCGAGATTCGCGCGCCCAGATAGCGCGACATGGCGCTGATCACCGGATCGAGCGCGGCGATGCAGGGCATCTCCAGCTTGCGGCAGCCTTCCTCGAGCGCGGCGCGCAGGCCCGGATCAACGATGGTATGCATCACCACGCCCGGCGCGCCGGCGATCTCTTCCAGCGCCCGATCCAGCTGACGCGTGGAACGGACCAGCGCGTAGATGTGTTCAATGGGCAGGATGTCGGTGAAACGAGCGCAGACGGCGCGCGCCATGGCGTTCAGCGTCTCGCCCGTGGAGTCGGACACCAGGTGGATGTGGAAGTAGGTGGCGAAGCGCGGCGGCAGCCGTTCGCTTTCCCCCTGAGCCAGACTCTCCTGTGGATCATCCGTTAACGGTTGCTTAACCACTTGTACTGCCTCTGGGGACGCCTGGGCGCCGAAACGGCTCCAAGCGGTCGTGACATCCTGCCGCTGTGATAAACGGTCGCATTGCTCGCGTATCATCCCCAGGCTCACCCCGCATCCCCCGAAGTCTGAATCCCGGTTGTCCAAAACCTTGGACGGAATCCCGTGAGGGGTTTTTCGCGCGCCGCCGCGCATTAAGAATTCATTAAGAATTTCAGCGCGCTGTCAGACCATCCACATGATTAACAAACCCTTAATCACATGTGAGGATGCCTGGGGGAAATAGCGCATCTGGTGTGGGAGTCACTCGCCTCCGAGGCGTTTTCCCCACTTTGCAGTTGCCCTCCCACATCCTCATTCCTTCTTAAATTCTTATTAAGAAATGATAGAAGGGTCCTAGGGACCTTACGGACTTGAGCCCGAACGCTCGCCGGGCTTTAACCCGAGCCATGACGTCTCCGGCCCAGACCCCCAAATTCCTCGCCGCGCTTTCGGGCGAGCGCCACGCGAACCCGCCGATCTGGTTCATGCGTCAGGCGGGTCGGTATCTGCCGGAGTATCGGGCGGTGCGGGCCACGGCGCCGGACTTCATCAGCTTCTGCTTCGATCCGGAGAAGGCGGCGGAAGTCACCCTGCAGCCGATGCGCCGGTTTCCGTACGACGCCTCGATCGTGTTCGCCGACATCCTGCTGATCCCGGGCGCCCTAGGCCAGAAGGTCTGGTTCGAGGCCGGTGAAGGCCCGAAGCTCGGCGAAATGCCGTCGATCGAGTCCATGGCCGACAAGGCCGGGAATGCGGGCGAGGCCCTCAAGCTCGTCGGGGAGACGCTGACCCGGGTTCGGTCGGCGCTCGATCCGTCCAAGGCCCTGATCGGTTTCGCCGGCGCGCCCTGGACCGTGGCGACCTACATGATCGAGGGCGGCTCCAGCGATCGCAGTGGCGCGCGGACCTACGCCTACCAGAACGCCGAGAAACTGGACGCCCTGATCCAGGTGCTGGTCGACTCGACGATCGACTACCTGGCCATGCAGGTCGATGCGGGGGCCCAGGCCCTGAAGCTGTTCGAGAGCTGGGCCGAGGGCCTGTCCGAGCCGCTGTTCGATCGCCTGGTCACCCAGCCGCACATCAAGATCATCGAAGGCCTGCGAGCGCGGGGCGTGACCGTGCCGATCATCGGTTTCCCGCGCGGGGCCGGGACGCTGGTCGAGGACTATGCGGCCAAGGTTCCTGTCCAGGGCGTGGCGCTCGACACCTCGGCGTCGGCCAAGCTCGGTCAATCGATCCAGAAGACCAAGACCATCCAGGGCGCGCTCGATCCGCTGCTGCTGCGGGCCGGCGGCGATGCGCTGCTGAAGCGGGTCGACGAGCTCCTGGAACAGTGGAACCAGGGTCCCTACATCTTCAACCTGGGCCACGGCATCCTGCCCGACACGCCGATCGCGAATGTCGAGCTCGTGCTGGAGCGGGTGACCGGCCAGAAGGTCGCCCAAAAGGCTTCGAGCTAGTGGCCAAGAAGCTCGCGGTCGTCCTCTTCAACCTCGGTGGGCCGGATGGTCCAGCTGCGGTGCGGCCGTTCCTGTTCAACCTGTTCCGCGACCCGGCGATCATCGGCCTGCCGGCGCTGTTCCGCTATCCGCTGGCGGCGCTGATCGCCTCGACCCGCGCGAAGAGCGCCAAGGCCAACTACGCGATCATGGGCGGCGGCTCGCCGTTGCTGCCGGAGACGGAGAAGCAGGCGAGGGCGCTGGAGGCCGAACTGGCTCGGACGCTGCCGGGCGTGGAGGCCAAGTGCTTCATCGCCATGCGCTACTGGCATCCGCTGACTGGCGAGACCGCGAAGCAGGTGAGTGCATTCGCACCTGATGAGATCGTGCTGCTGCCGCTCTATCCGCAATATTCGGCGACCACGACGGCGTCGTCGCTGAAGGCCTGGCGGGAAAGCTATTCGGGCGGCGGTCGCCAGACGACGGTTTGCTGCTATCCGGACGAGCCGGGTCTGGTCGACGCCCACGCCCGTCTGATCCGCGAGACCTGGGAGAAGGCCGGTTCGCCGAGCAACGTGCGCCTGCTGTTCTCGGCCCACGGCCTGCCGGAGAAGGTGATCCTGGGCGGCGATCCCTACCAGAAGCAGGTCGAAGCGACAGCCGCGGCGGTGGCGGCCAGGCTGCCGGCCGGACTGGACTGGATCGTCTGCTACCAGAGCCGGGTCGGGCCGATGAAGTGGATCGGTCCCTCGACCGACGACGAGATCCGCCGGGCGGGCGCCGACGGCAAGGGCGTGATCGTCACCCCGATCGCCTTTGTCTCCGAGCACGTCGAGACCCTGGTCGAGCTGGACCACGAGTATGCCGAGCTGGCGCAAGAGGTCGGGGTCGCTTCCTATCTCCGCGTCCCGGCCTTGGGCGTCGCGCCGGAGTTCATCGGCGGCCTGGCTGGACTGGTCAGCCAAGCCTTGGGCGCCGGCGGGGTCATCCCCGGCAGCGGCTGGCGCTGTGGCGAATTCAACTGCCCGTGCAAAGAGGGGGCCTCGGCGTGATCGATTTCCTGGTGGTGCACTTCAACGTCGTGCGCGGGCTGCACATCCTGTCGGTCATCGCTTTCATGGCCGGGATGCTCTACCTGCCGCGCCTGTTCGTCTATCACACCAAGGCCACGCCGGGTTCGGAGATGGACGAGACCTTCAAGGTCATGGAGCGCCGGCTGCTGCGGGGGATCATCAATCCCGCGTCGATCGCTACGGCGGTCTTCGGCCTCGGTCTGATCCTGGCCGACAGTGCGATCCGTGGCTGGGGCTTCCTGGCCCAGCCCTGGATGGCCACCAAGCTGGTCGCCCTGGTCGGCCTCTATGGCTGGCACGGCTTCCTGTCGGCCTCGCGCAAGAAGTTCGAGCGCGGCGAGAACACCCGCTCGGAGAAGTTCTGGCGGATCACCAACGAGATCCCGTTCGTGCTGGCGATCGTCATCGTCATTTCGGTGACGACGAAGTTCCTGAACCACTGAGGGCCTGTCCTCGCCCTTCGACAAGCTCAGGGTGAGGACTACTTTTGGCGCCGAGGCCGTAGAAACCCTCATCCTGAGCTCGTCGAAGGACGAGGGTTTCGGGTCCCACCGCTTGACCCGCTGCCCCACGCGTGGTTTGCATCCAAGAAGTTCGGTTTTCCCGAACTTCTTCTTCACGGACCGGCGCCCGTCCTGGCGCGCCCCGCGAGCGATCCGCTCCAAGGTCCGTCCCCCGAACGATCCGCGTCATCGTCAACCGACGCGCATGTTGGCCCAAGGCCGGCATGACCCATGAATTCTACCGGCCGGACTCCGTCGTGGAGCCCGAGCCCTTCCTTGAGTCTTGTCATGACCGAAGAAACCGAAAACGAAATCCCGGTTGCCGAAGAGGCGACCACCGAAGAGACCTCCGTCGATATCGACACGACCGTTGACGCGAGCGCCGAAGCCGCCGCCGAAGCGGAAGTCGATGGCGACGACGATGGCTCTGGCATCGCCGAGGCCGTCGCGGCTCTGGGCCTGAAGTCCATGTCCTTGCAGGAGCTGAAGGAGAAATCCCCGGCCGACCTGCTGGCGTTCGCCGAGACCTTCGAGGTCGAGAACGCCAACTCCATGCGCAAGCAGGACATGATGTTCGCGATCCTGAAGACCCTCGCCGAAGAAGGCGTGGAGATCTCGGGTTCGGGCACCATGGAAGTGGTGCAGGACGGCTTCGGCTTCCTGCGCTCGCCGGAAGCCAACTACCTGCCGGGTCCGGACGACATCTACGTCTCGCCCTCGCAGATCCGGAAGTATGGCCTGCGCACCGGCGACAGCGTCGACGGCGCCATCCGGTCGCCCCGCGAAGGCGAGCGCTACTTCGCCCTGACCAGCGTGGCCAAAATCAATTTCGAAGCGCCTGACAACGTCAAGCACAAGATCCACTTCGACAACCTGACGCCGCTCTATCCCGACGAGCGCCTGAACATGGAACTGCCCGATCCGACCATCAAGGATCGCTCGGGCCGCGTCATCGACATCGTCGCCCCGCTCGGCAAGGGCCAACGCTGCCTGATCGTCGCCCCGCCGCGCGTGGGTAAGACGGTCATGCTGCAGAACATCGCCAAGTCGATCGAGACCAACCACCCCGAGTGCTACCTGATCGTCCTGCTGATCGACGAGCGTCCGGAAGAAGTCACCGACATGCAGCGCACGGTGAAGGGCGAGGTCATCGCCTCGACCTTCGACGAGCCGGCGACCCGCCACGTGCAGGTGGCCGAGATGGTCATCGAAAAGGCCAAGCGCCTGGTCGAGCACAAGCGCGACGTCGTCATCCTGCTGGACTCGGTCACGCGTCTGGGCCGGGCCTACAACACCACCGTCCCGTCGTCGGGCAAGGTGCTGACCGGCGGTGTCGACGCCAACGCCTTGCAGCGTCCGAAGCGCTTCTTTGGCGCGGCGCGTAACGTCGAGGAGGGCGGCTCGCTCTCGATCATCGCCACGGCCCTGATCGACACCGGCAGCCGCATGGACGAAGTGATCTTCGAAGAGTTCAAGGGCACCGGTAACTCGGAAATCGTCCTGGACCGCAAGGTCGCGGACAAGCGCATCTTCCCGGCCATCGACGTGCTCAAGTCGGGCACTCGCAAGGAAGAGCTCATCACGCCGCGCGACCAGCTGCAGAAGACCTACGTCCTGCGCCGCATCCTCAACCCGATGGGCGCGTCGGATGCGATCGAGTTCCTGCTCGACAAGCTGCGTCAGTCGAAGACCAACGGCGACTTCTTCCAGTCGATGAACACCTGAGTCCAACCAGACTCATACCGAAACGAGAAAGGCCCCGGTTCTACCCGGGGCCTTTTTTGTTGGGTCGTACTTGGCATCTCCTCCTCCTAAGGGGAGGTGGCCCGTAGGGCCGGAGGGGGCAGCGCGGCCTAGGCCGAGTAGCCCCCTCAGTCGCGGAGTTTATCCTCGGGCCGACCTCTGGTCGGTCCTGGGGGCGACAGCTCCCCCGGGAGGGGAGCAGAATTCAGGGAATCAACAAAGTCGCCCCGGTGGTCTTGCGACCCTCGAGGGCTTCATGCGCGGCGCGGGCTTCAGCGAGCGGGAAGGTCTGGCCGATGTCGATCTTCACCGCGCCCGAGGCGAGGACCGCGAACAGGGCCTCAGCGCTCTCATCCAGCTCCTCGGTCGTGACGATGTAGTCGAACAGGCGCGGGCGGGTGACGTAGGCCGACTTGGCCCCCAACTCCAGCGGGGCGAACGGCGGGACCGGACCCGAGGCATTGCCGAAGGTAACCAGCACGCCGCGACGCGCCAGGCTCTTCAGGCTGGCCGTCCAGGTGTCCTTGCCGACGCCGTCATAGACGACCGCCACGCCCTTGCCGCCGGTGATCTCGCCGACGCGGACGGCGACGTCCTCGTGGCTATAGTCGATCACGTGATCCGCACCGAGATCGCGGGCGATGGCCGCCTTGGCCTCGGAGCCGACCGTGGCGATCACCGTGGCGCCCAGGGCCTTGCACCACTGGACCAGGATCTGGCCGACGCCGCCGGCGGCAGCATGGACCAGGACGAGGTCTCCGGGTTTCACGTGGAAACACCGGCGGACCAGGAACTCGGCCGTCATGCCCTTGAGCAGGGCGGCGGCCGCGATCTCCAGGCTGACGCCGTCGGGAACCTTCACCGCGCGGTCGGCCGGTACGACAGTCGCCTCGGCATAGGCGCCCATGGTCCCGTTGTAGGCGACGCGGTCGCCGACCTGGAACCGCGTGACGCCATCGCCGACGGCCTCGACCACGCCCGCCGCCTCGAGCCCGATGACCACGGGCATCTTCAGCGGGTAGAGGCCTGAGCGGTGATAGGTGTCGATATAGTTCAGGCCGACGGCCTTATGCCGGATCAGGATCTGACCGGGGGCGGGCGAGGGGAGGTCGAGTTCGACGGCCTCCAGGACTTCGGGCCCGCCGGTGCGGACAGCTTGGATCGCCAGCATCAGCCCAACACTTTCTGGAAGAAGGTCAGGCTGCGGCCATTGGCCTTGGCCGCATCGGCGGCGTCGTAGTGCGCGCCGCCTTCCCGCGCGAAGGCGTGGTCGCGATCGGCATAGGTATGGAGCTCGATCTGCGGGTGGTCCTTCAGGGCGGCGAAGATGACCTGCTGGGCTTCCGGCGGGACGAACTGATCCTTCTCGGCCACGTGCATCAGCAGCGGCTTGTTCAGCTTCTCGGCCTCGCCGACATGCTTCTCGATGCCGACGCCGTAGTAGGAAACCGAGGCGTCGACGTCGGTGCGGGTCGCCGTGAGGAAGGCCAGCAGGCCGCCCAGGCAATAGCCGACCGCGCCGACCTTGCCGTTGACGCCGTCCAGCTTGCGGACCGCGGCGATAGTGGCGGCGATGTCGTTCACGCCGGCGTCCACGTCGAACGCGTTGAACAGTTCAAAGGCGCGCTTCCACTCGGCCTCGGACTGGTCGGTGATGTCGATGCCGGGCTCGATCCGCCAGAAGAGATCGGGGCAGATGGCGACGAAGCCCTGGGACGCCAGGCCATCGCAGATGTCCCGCATCACCTTGTTGACGCCAAAGATCTCCTGGATCACGACGACGGCCGGGGCGCTCTGTGCTTGAGGTCGCGCCACATAGGCCGAAAAGGCGCCGTCGGGCGTTGTGATCGTGAGGGTCTCGCTCATCGGGGCTCTCCGGCTTTTCTGGTCCCAGGCCAGGACCAATGTGACTTTCGGCCAAAGCGCTCTAACCTGCGCCGACGGGCCATGCCCCATAACAATATCGTGCCCTGACCGAAGGGAACTTCCGATGAAGATGACGATCGAGATCGACTGCACGCCGGTGGAGGCGCGGACCTTCCTGGGCCTGCCCGATGTCAGCGCGCTCAACGACCATCTCGTGAAAGAGATGCAGAACCGCATGGACGCCAACATGGCGATGCTGGCGCCCGAGGAACTGATGAAGAACTGGATGGCCTTCGGCGCCGGAGCCCAGGAGCAGTTCCGCAAGCTGATGACGGCCGCCGCCGGCGCGGCGGTCGGGAAGCCCTAGACGCATGAGCGATACGATTTTCGCCCTGGCCACCGCGGCCGGGCGAGCAGCGGTGGCCGTGGTCCGTGTCTCGGGCCCGGCGACGCTGACGACTGTTCAGGCCCTATGTGGCAAGGCGCCGGCGCCGCGCATGGCGGCCGTGCGGAAGCTCCGCCATCAGGGCGTCGAACTGGACGAGGCGCTGGTCCTGCGGTTCGAGGGACCGGCCAGCTATACCGGTGAGGACAGCGCCGAGTTTCACGTGCACGGCGGACGCGCCGTGGTCGAGGCGCTGCTGGCGGCCCTCGTCGATCTGGGCCTGCGCCTGGCGGAGCCCGGCGAGTTCACGCGGCGGGCTTTCGAGAACGGCAAGCTGGACCTGGCCCAGGCCGAGGGCGTGGCCGACCTGATCGACGCCGAGACCGAGGCTCAGCGCAAGCAGGCGCTCGGCCAGGTGGGCGGCGCGCTGAGCCAGCGCTATGAGCGGTGGCGTGATCTCCTGGTTCAGTCCCTGGCGATGCTGGAAGCCGCTGTCGACTTCCCGGATGAGGATTTGCCGGAAGAGGTGGCCGAGCGGGCGCGGCCGGGCCTGCGCACGCTGAGCGCCGAGCTGGACGCGGCCCTGGCCGATGTTTCCCGTGGTCGCCGGGTTCGCGATGGCTTCCGCATTGCCCTGGTCGGCGCGCCGAACGCCGGCAAAAGCACGCTGCTCAATGGCCTCGTTGAGCGAGATGCGGCCATCGTCACGGATACGCCCGGCACTACTCGCGACGTGATCGAGGTTCCGCTGGTGCTCGGCGGCTATAAGATTCTGATCGCGGATACGGCGGGAATCCGGGAAACCACTGACCTCATCGAAGCTGAAGGCGTGCGCCGGGCGCGGGCCTGGGCTGAGGAAGCTGACCTAAGACTTTGGGTTGTTGATGGGTTTCACGTGAAACATGCGGTGGAGCTTGAAGCGGCTGTTGGGACCGGCGATTGGCTGGTGCTGAACAAGGCCGACATCGCGGACGCCGCTGAGCTGGACGCCGCTCAGTCATACTGGACGGGGAGGGGCCTGAACGCGGTTCGCCTCTCCGCGAAGTCTGGGGAAGCGATCGACGCCCTGCGAAACGCGCTATCCGCCCATGTCGCCGAGGCCCTTTCGGGCGCCGAGTTCCCAGCGGCGACCCGCCTGCGCCATGCTGAGCGCCTGAGGGAGGCTCAAGGGTACCTTGCGCGCGCGCTTTCCGAGGTGGGGCTGGAGGTCGAACTCGCCGCCGAGGATGTCCGCTTGGCCGCCCGCGCGCTGGAGAAGATAACAGGCCGGGTCGATCCGGAAGACGTGCTGGGCCGCGTCTTCTCGACCTTCTGCATCGGCAAGTGATGTTTCACGTGGAACTGTCCCCATATCATCCACAGCGCGCTCACAGCTGCGGCGGGGGTGTTTCACGTGAAACGCCGTTGAGTCACATCGACCGCCTCGCCTGATTGGCGTATATGTCGAGTCCAACGCCCCCGCTCGTTCGGGGGCGTTCGCATTGAGGCGAGTCTTTTGTCCAAGTCCTGGGATGTCATTGTCATCGGCGGCGGTCACGCCGGCTGCGAGGCGGCGGCCGCCTCGGCGCGCGCGGGCGCGCGCACCCTGCTGCTAACCCACAAGCTTGAAACCGTCGGCGAGATGTCGTGCAACCCGGCCATCGGCGGCCTGGGCAAGGGTCATCTGGTCCGTGAGATCGACGCCCTGGATGGCGTCATGGGCCGCCTGGCCGACAAGGCCGGCATTCAGTTCCGGATGCTGAACCGCTCCAAGGGGCCCGCGGTGCGCGGCCCGCGCTCGCAGATCGACCGCCGGCTCTATCGCGAGGCCATGCAGGCCGAGCTGGCCGCCACGGCAAACCTCGACATCATCGCCGCCGCCGCCGAGGATCTGATCGTCGAGGACGGTAAGGTGGCGGGCGCCGTCGACGGGGAAGGGCGGAGCTACCGCGCGCCACGTGTAATCCTGACGACCGGCACCTTCCTGAAGGGCGTCATCCATCGGGGCGAGGATCGCATCCCCGCTGGCCGTGTCGATGACCAGCCGGCCATCGGCCTGTCGGATCGCCTGTACGGCCTGGGCTTCCAGATGGGCCGCCTCAAGACCGGCACGCCCGCCCGCCTGGACGGCAAGACCATCGCCTGGGACCAGCTGGACAGCCAGGCGGCCGATGATGAGCCGGTCCCGTTCTCGTACCTGACCGACAAGATCGACGTTCCGCAGATCGCTTGTGGCGTCACCTTCACCACCGAAGAGACCCACCGGATCATCGCCGAGCGCATTGGCGAGTCGCTTGTCTATAGCGGCCGCGCCACGGGAGTCGGCCCGCGCTATTGCCCGTCGATCGAGGACAAGGTCGTCCGCTTCGCCGACAAGACCAGCCACCAGATCTTCCTGGAACCGGAAGGCCTGGACGACGACACGGTCTATCCGAACGGCATTTCCACGTCGGTGTCGGAAGAGACCCAGCTGCTGTTCCTGCGCACGATCCCCGGCCTCGAGAAGGTCGAGGTGATCCGTTACGGCTATGCGATCGAATACGACTATGTCGATCCGCGCGAGCTGTACGCCACGCTGGAGACCAAGCGCCTGCCGGGCCTGTACCTCGCCGGCCAGATCAACGGCACGACGGGCTATGAAGAGGCGGGGGCTCAAGGCCTGATCGCCGGCCTCAACGCGGCGCTGGCGCAGCAGGGCAGGGAGCCCGCCGTCTTCGCCCGCGACGAGGCCTATATCGGGGTGATGATCGACGACCTCGTTACACGTGGCGTCACCGAGCCGTACCGGATGTTCACCAGCCGGGCCGAGTTCCGCCTGACCCTGCGCGCCGACAATGCCGACCAGCGCCTGACCGATCGTGGGATCGAACTGGGCGTGGTCGGCGAGGGTCGCGCCCAGGCCTGGGGCGAGAAGAAAGCGCGACTGGAAGCGGCTCGCAGCTTTGCTCGGTCCGTCACCCTGACCCCGAACGAGGCGGTGAAAGCCGGCTTCAAGGTCAACAGCGACGGCGTGCGCCGGGACGTGTTCGCCATGCTGGCCTATCCGGACGTGACGCTGGACGATCTCGGCCGTATCTGGCCCGAGGTTTTCACGTGGAACACCGACGTCCGCGAGCAGATCGAGATCGAGGCCGCCTATGCCGGCTATCTCGACCGCCAGCGCGCCGACGCCGAGTCACTGCGCAAGGACGAGGACCTGCGCCTGCCGGCCGACCTGGACTATGCCGATATCGGCAGTCTCTCCAACGAGGTGCGTGAGAAGTTGGCGCGTGTGCGTCCCCTGACCCTGGGCCAGGCGGCCCGCATCGAGGGCGTGACCCCCGGCGCGCTGACCGCGCTGCTGGCCCACGTGAGGCGCAGCCGTGCAGCCTGACATGGTTCAAGAGCAGATTGGCCTCGCGGAACCGCCGGTCCTCGACGCGGCTGGTTACCAAGCCCTTACCGGCTACAGCGACGCCCAGATCGACGATCTGGCCCGCTACCAGGCGCTCTTGGCCGAGTGGAACGAGGTGATGAACCTCGTCGGCCCGCTGACCATCGCCACCTATTGGACGCGCCACGCCTTGGACAGTTCGCAGTTGCTGGCCATGGCGCCGGAAGCTCGCACCTGGGCCGACCTCGGCGCGGGCGCTGGTCTGCCCGGCGTCGTGCTGGCCATACTCCTGAAAGGCCAGGAGGGCGCCAAGGTCCACCTGGTCGAGAGCATGACCAAGCGCTGCCGCTTCCTCGAGGTGGCCGCCAAGGCGCTGGACCTGCCGGTCGAGATCCACAACGCTCGAGCCGAAACCCTGAAGCTGAAGGTCGATGTCGTCACCGCGCGGGCTTGCGCGCCGATGACCAAGCTTTTCGGTTTCGCCGAACCCTATCTGCATCGCGGCGCCTTGGGCCTGTTCCTGAAGGGCCAGGATGTCGCGGCCGAGCTGACCGAGGCCTCCAAGGCCTGGAAGTTCGCCAGCGAACTCAGCACCAGTCAAAGCGACCCTCGCGGCCGCATCGTTCAAGTGAAGAGGCTTTCCCGTGTCCGCTAATCCTCTCCGCGTGCTCGCCATCTCGAACCAGAAGGGTGGGGTGGGCAAGACCACGACCGCCATCAACCTGGGCACTGCCCTGGCCGCGTGCGGCGAACGGGTGCTGCTGATCGACGCCGATCCGCAGGGCAACTGCTCGACCGGCCTGGGCATCGGCCGCACCGCGCGCCGGACCACGCTCTATGACGTGCTGATGGGCGAGTCGCCGGTGATCGACGCCGCCGTGAAGACCGAGCTGCCTGGCCTGGACGTCATACCGGCCGACGCCGACCTGTCGGGTGTCGAGATCGAACTGGGTCAGACCGCCCGCCGGTCCTACCGACTGCGCGACGCGCTGGAGACGATCCGCGCCAACGGGCCCTACACCTATGTGCTGATCGACTGCCCGCCGTCGCTGAACGTGCTGACGATCAACGCCATGACCGCCGCCGACGCGGTGTTCGTGCCGCTGCAGTGCGAGTTCTTCGCCCTGGAAGGCCTGACCCAGCTGATGCGCACGATCGAGCGCGTCCGGGGCAGCCTCAATCCGCGTCTGGAGATCCAAGGGGTTGTGCTGACCATGTACGACCGCCGCAACAGCTTGTCGGAACAGGTCGCCAAGGACGTCCGCGAGCACTTCGGCGACAAGGTCTATGACGCGGTCATCCCGCGTAACGTCCGCGTCTCGGAGGCGCCGTCGTTCGGCAAGCCCGTGCTGCTGTACGACCTGAAATGCGCCGGCAGCCAGGCCTATCTGAAGCTGGCGCGCGAGGTGATCAGCCGTGAGCGTGACCGTCAGGCTCAAGCGGCCTGAGCCTTACCTGTAAGTTTGAACCGTAAGCGTACCTAAGAAGAAGATGATGGAGACCGCCGTGGTGGGAGAGCCGGGTATGGCCGAAGGGCGTCGTGGTCTGGGTCGCGGACTTTCCGCCTTGCTGGGCGAGGTCGAGTCCGCGCCGGCCCAGGCGCCGGGCGAGCAGTCGAGCGGTTCGCGCGATACGCCGATCGAGCTCTTGAAGCGCAATCCCGACCAGCCGCGTCGCACCTTCCGCGAGGACGACCTGGAAGAGCTCTCCAACTCGATCCGCGAGAAGGGCGTCCTGCAGCCGATCCTGGTGCGGCCCTCGCCCGACACACCCGGTGAATTCCAGATCGTCGCCGGCGAACGCCGCTGGCGCGCGGCCCAGCGCGCCGGCCTGCGGGCCGTGCCGATCATGGTCCGTGAGCTGGACGACCTGGCGGTGCTGGAGATCGGCATCATCGAGAACGTCCAGCGCGCCGACCTGAACGTCCTGGAAGAGGCGCTCTCCTACAAGGTGCTGATGGAGAAGTTCGAGCGCACCCAGGAGGCCATCGCCCAGACCATCGGCAAGAGCCGCAGCCACGTCGCCAACACGATGCGCCTGCTGGCCCTACCGGACGAGGTGCAGTCCTACCTGGTCAGCGGCGAGCTGTCGGCCGGTCACGCCCGCGCCATCGCCGCGGCGGCCGACCCGGTCGCCCTGGCCAAGCAGATCATCGACGGCGGCCTGTCGGTCCGCGAGACCGAGGCCCTGGCCCGCAAGGCCCCGACCGCGACCCCGAGCAAGAACAAGGGTGGCCGTCCGCCCAAGGTGAAGGACACCGACACCCAGGCGCTGGAAGCCGACCTGTCGTCGGTCCTCGGCCTCGATGTCTCGATCGACCATCGCGGCGCCGGCGGCGCGCTGACCATCAGCTACGCGACGCTCGAGCAGCTGGACGATCTCTGTAATCGGCTCTCACGCGGAGTCTGATCCAAGTCTGATCAGACGCACCCAAAAGCGTGCGGATGAGCGGGTTTTGGACCCTTCTAAAATCGCCTCTGTCGCGCACCGAGCGGCGCCTTTCCGTACTCCGGGAGGCGCCGTTTTCGTGAGACGAGGGGGAAACGAGTCCGATCAGACTCCAAACCCTTGTGGCGTAAGGCTTTCCCGAGAACCGTCCACAGGCGCGCAAAGAGGGTGTTTTCCCTCATTTTTGTCATCCCGGCCGAAGCGCAGCGTAGAGCCGGGACCCAGGGGCGGCTGGCATGGCGCTTCGTCACCTCCTGGGTCCCGGACAGCCTCTGCGAGGCTTCCGGGATGACAAGAGGGGTTACAGCCCCAAGCGCCGCGCGCGACCCGCGATCATCAGCGCCAGGCGTTCGGCGAGCAACTGGTCGGGAGAACCGGAAGTCTTGCACGCCCGGTCGGCGGTCAGGATCTCGCCCTGGATCTCCAGGATGGCCTCCAGGTTCCAGGCGCGGGCCTGGCGGAGGAATTCGCGCTCCTGTTTCCAGAAGATGCCGGAGGCCTTGGCGGCGGCCTGCAGGTCGACGCCGTTCTTGTGCAGGGTCAGGACACGGCGCAACCGGCCCAGATAATAGCCCATGGCCCGGACGGCGGCCGGACCGCCTTCGCCCTCGGCCGCCGCGCGGCGCAGGGCCTGTTGGGCGAGACCCGCCTTGCCGCCGAACGCATCGGCGGCGGCGTCGCTGAGCGAGGCTTCGGGCTCCACGCCCAGGAAGTCGGTCAGGTCCGCGGCGGTGGCGTTGATGCCGCTGTTGGGACCCAGGTACAGCGCCAGGCGCTCGATCTCGGCGCGGGCCACGCCACGCTCCTTGGGCAGGCGCGAGACGAAGAGGTCGAGGGCCTCGCTGTTCAGGCTGACCTTGTCGTTGGCCAGGGTGTCACGGGTCAGGCGGGCCAGGTCGCCAGCCTCGTCCTCGTAACAGGGGATGACGGCGCAGCCGTTAGCCTTCTCGCCGACCTTGCGCAGCTGGGAGTCGCGGCCCAGGGCGCCAGCCTCGACCAGGAAGAAGGCGTCGGGATTGAGCTGGCCCTCGACGTGACGGGTCAGCGCCTCGGCCGCCTGCTTGTCGGGCCCGGCTTTCTCGCCGCCCAGGCGCAGGCGCACCAGGCGCCGGCCGCCCATCAGCGACATGGCCGACAGCTCGTCTTCCAGCTTGGCCGGATCGGCGTCCAGGTCGCCGTCGGTGAGCATGGCGGTGTCGAAGGGGTCGTCCGGGCGCTCGACCACGCGCTTGACCAGGGCGTTGGCGCGATCGCGCACGACACCCCGGTCCTTGCCGTAGATGACCACGGCCCGGATGTCCGGGGTCGGCTCCCTCAGGAAGCGTTCGACGTCCGGACGCTTGGAGAGGATCATTAGGCCGGCTTCCGGCCCGCCAGCCAAGTGGCGAGGTCCAGCTGGATCTTGCGCGCGGCTTCGGTCGCCGCCCGCTCCTGGCCGTCGTTCTGGGCCGCGATGGCGGCATAGGGCTGGTCGGCGGAGTCGTAGGTCACCGAGACCTCGGTCTTGCCCTTGTGGGCTTCGGCGCCGGTCTTGGCGTCCGTCAGGCGCCAATCGACGGCCATCCGCAGTTCATAGCGGTTGGCGACGTTGTCGAGGCGCACGCCACGGGCGAAACGCACCTCGTTGACCGAGACCTGCAGCCTGTAGGCCACCGCATCGCCAGCCTTGTGGCCCAGGGCGTCGTCCAGCTGCTCGCGCAGCAGGTAGCCGCCGCGCCCTTCGGAGGCGACGGTCTCGATGCTGGTGAGGCCGCCCTCGACGCCGGGACGGCCGTACAGCGGCGTGAAGCCGGCGCAGGCCGAGAGGGCCAGGGTCGAGAGGGTGAGGGCGCTGGCCGTCAGGAAGCGTTTCATCTGTCTCAGTTGGCCACGATGTTGACGATACGGTCTTTGACCACGATCACCTTGCGGACCGTGACGCCCTCAAGGTGGGCCAGGACGTTCGGATCCGCCAGAGCGATTTTCTGAACCTCGTCGTCCGGAGCGCCGGCCTTGACCTTGATCTCGCCGCGACGCTTGCCGTTGATCTGGATCGGCAGGACGCGCTCGTCGTCCGCGGCCAGGGCCGGGTCGGCCTTGGGCCAGGGCGCGTTCACGACCATGCCTTCGCCGCCGACGCTGGCCCAGGCTTCCTCGGCCAGGTGGGGCGTGAACGGGGCGACGAGGCGCGCCAGGATGTTCAGGGCTTCCTTGCGGGCCGCCAGGACACCGTTGGACGCGCCTTCTGCCGGAGCGGCCTTCAGGGCGTTCAGGAACTCGTACAGGCGGGCCACGCCGCTGTTGAAGCGGAAACCCTCGATGCTGTCGGTGACGAAGCCGATCAGCTTGTGAGCCGCCTTGCGCAAGGCCACGGCCGCCTCGTCGGCGTCGTCATGGGCGAAGTCGCCGGCCGGTTGGCTGTCGAACTCGTTCCACAGGCGGTGCGTGAAGCGCCAGCTGCCCTCGACGCCCGAGTTCGTCCACTGGACGTCGCGCTCAGGCGGGCTGTCGGACATCACGAACAGGCGCGCGCTATCGACGCCGTAGGCCTCGAAGATGTCCTCGGGGGCGACGACGTTCTTCTTGGACTTCGACATCTTCTCGATGTCGCCGATGACGATCGGCGCGCCGGTCTTGGCGTGCTTGGCGCTGCGGCTGTTGCCCTCGGCGGTGATCACCACGTCCGATGGCTCGACCCACTCGCCGGCCTCGTTCTTGTAGGCCTCGTGGGTGACCATGCCTTGGGTGAACAGGCCCGCGAACGGCTCTTCGACCGACAGCAGGTTCTCGTCCTTCAGGGCGCGAGTGATGAAGCGCGCGTACAGCAGGTGCAGGATCGCGTGCTCGACGCCGCCGATATACTGGTCGACGGCCATCCAGTAGTCGGCCGCTTCCTTGCCCACGGGCTCGTCAGCCGTCGGGTCGGCGAAGCGGGCGAAGTACCAGCTGCTGTCGATGAACGTATCCAGCGTGTCGGTCTCGCGCTCGGCGCGGCCGCCGCACGACGGACAGTTGGTGTGACGCCAGGTCGGGTGACGCAGCAGCGGGTTGCCCGGCTTGTCGAAGGTGACGTCGTCGGGCAGGGCGACCGGCAGCTGGTCTTCCGGAACCGGAACGACGCCGCAGGCCTCGCAGTGGATCACCGGGATCGGGCAGCCCCAGTAGCGCTGGCGCGAGACGCCCCAGTCGCGCAGGCGATAGACCGTCGCGCCCTGGCCCTGGCCGGCCGCTTCGATGCGGGACACGGCCTCGGCCTTGGCGGCCTCGACGTCCATGCCGTCCAGGAACTCGGAATTGAAGATCTTGCCGGGGCCGACATAGGCCTCCTTGCCGACCATGAAGGTCGCGGCGTCCTCGCCATTGGGCAGCACCACCGGCAGGACCGGCAGGTCGTACTTGCGGGCGAAGTCCAGGTCGCGCTGGTCGTGGGCCGGGCAGGCGAAGATCGCGCCGGTGCCGTAGTCCATCAGGATGAAGTTGGCGATCCAGACGGGCAGGGTGATCGACGGATCCAGCGGGTGCTGCACGCGCAGGCCGGTGTCGTAGCCCAGCTTCTCGGCGCTCTCGATCTCGGCTTCCGAGGTGCCGCCCTTGCGGCAGTCGGCGATGAACTGCTGGACCTCGGGGTTCTCGATGCCCAGGCGCTCGGCCAGCGGATGCTCGGGCGCGATGCCGACGAAGCTGGCGCCGAACAGGGTGTCGGGACGAGTGGTGTAGACCTCCAGCCCGTCGGCCATGCCGTCGGGGGCCTCACCCTCGAACTTGAACTTGAAGCGCAGGCCCTTGGAGCGACCGATCCAGTTCTCCTGCATCAGGCGAACCTTGTCGGGCCAACGGTCCAGGGTCTTCAGGCCCTCGATCAGGTCGTCGGCATATTGGGTGATCCGCAGGAACCACTGGGTCAGCTTGCGCTTCTCGACCGTCGCGCCCGAGCGCCAGCCCTTGCCGTCGATGACCTGCTCGTTGGCCAGGACGGTCATGTCGACCGGGTCCCAGTTGACGGAGGCTTCCTTGCGATAGACCAGGCCGGACTTCAGCAGGCGCAGGAACCAGGCCTGCTGCTTGCCGTAATACTCCGGGTCGCAGGTGGCGAACTCGCGCGACCAGTCGACCGAAATGCCCAGCGATTTCAGCTGCTCGCGCATGGCGGCGATGTTGTCGTAGGTCCAGCCCTTGGGATGGACGCCGCGCTCCATGGCCGCGTTCTCTGCGGGCATGCCAAACGCGTCCCAGCCCATCGGGTGCAGGACGTTGAAGCCCTGGGCGCGCTTGTAGCGGGCCACGACGTCGCCCATGGCGTAGTTGCGGACGTGGCCCATGTGGATGCGGCCCGACGGATACGGGAACATCTCGAGCACGTAGTATTTCGGACGGCCGTTGTTGATCTCGCCGGTCTTGAAGACGTCGGCCTTCGCCCAGGCTTCACGCCACTTGGGCTCGGTGTCTTTGGGATTGTAGCGGGCCATCGGAAACCAGGGTCTTAGATGCGGAAAAGCGCTCCAGGGAGCGCGGCCGCGTCAAGGTAAGCGGTTTCGCGGCCGGAGCGCGCTGAAAATAGGAAGTCGGGGTCCTCTTCGCTCGGAAGAGGACCCTTTCCTCGGGCCTTAGCCCTTGATGTTCGAAAGTCGAAGCTGACGCGCGCGGGTCAGGATCGCGTTTTCCAGGTCGGTCGCGGTCTGCTCGGCGACCGGAGCGTCGACCCAGGCGCCGTTGATGTCCTTGGACTGCTTGAACACCGTGACGTTCAGGCCGTCGGCGCGCAGGCGGGTGTCCAGGATGTAGACCGTCGCCTTGAAGCGCTCGGCCGGGGTTTCCGGGTTCACGAACCAGTCGGTGATGATCACGCCGCCGTACGGGTCGGCCGAGGCCAGCGGCATGAAGGCCAGCGTGTCCAGGCTCGCGCGCCACAGATAGCCGTTGACGCCGATCGAGCCTTCGCTGGTCGGAGCCTTGCTGCCACCGCCGAAGCGCTTGAACGGGTTCAGGCCCGGTTCGTCGCTTTGCGTGGAGAACGTCTTCGGGGGCTTGCTGCTGGCGCATGCGGTCATGCCCAGCATCGACAGAGCCAGGACGCCCGCGGCGACGCCGCGCATCACAGACCCACGCTCAAACGCCATAGTACCTCGCTCCAATGTCTCGCCGGCGCTGACGCGCATCCAGGCGCGCCCCCGCGGCCGGGAGCCGGTCTATAGCATGGCTACGCCGCCTCAAAACAGGAATCGCGTGACCTCGTCGCCACAGGAGTCGATTGAATCGCCCAATTCGGTGGGAAGTGCGACCAAAGGCCGGTTGACCGCGTTCCAGCCAAGCCTTTAATCGCAATCCAAGGGGCTCGTTCCTACATGGGGATGAGTTGGGGACATTTGAGTAGGCGGCGAGTAGCGATGGTCGCGACGCGTTTCTTTGTAGCGGGGACCGCTGCGTTGATCCTGACAGGATCGGCGTCGATGGCGTTTGCCCAGGCTAAGCCGCATGCCGTCGCGCCTGATTTCTCCGTGAAGAACGATTTCACCAGCGCCGCCGCGGGTGTCCAATATCCGCAGGATGACAAGCGCACCCTGCGTTTCGACGCCAAGAAGGGCCGCTGGGGCCTGAAGCTGGACCTCGACCAGCCCTCCAGCCGCGAAATGGAGATGCAGGACGTCCAGGCCGGCGCCTATTTCAAGGTGACCCCCTCGATCCGCGTCGGCGGCGCCGTCAGCCTCGGCGAATCCAATCCGGCCCTGGCCGCCCGCAAGGCCCAGCAGCCCGACCCGGCGCCCCGCGTGCGCCTGGAAACGGCCTTCAAGTTCTAAGAACCGCTGGCCTGGCCGGCCAGCGCTTCCACAGCCGCGATTCCCACGATGCCGCTCTCCGCGAGGCGAGAAACCGTGTCCGCACGCACGCCGCCCAGGGCGTAGACGGGCAGGGCCGTGGCCGCGATGAGATCTTTCAAGCCCTCGACGCCCAGCGGTGCGCCCGCAGACGGGCTGTTGCTGGGAAAGACCGGCGAGACGATCGCCGCGTCCGCTCCTGCGTGTTCCGCGCGCCGCAATGCTTCGGCCCCGTGGGCGGCGGCGGTGATCAACCAGGCGGGATGCGCCTGGCGCAGGCTCGGAATATCGCCTGCCAGCCGCTCGGGCATGTGCAGGCCGTCAGCCTTGATGGTCTCGGCCAGCTCGGCGGCAGCGCCGACCAGCAGTAGTAGGCCACGTGAATCGGCGATGGCGCGCAGCCGGAGGCCTTGCTCGATCGCGTTGGCGGCCCCGAAGGCCCGGTACACCACCCCGGCTCCGGGCGGCAGGCGTTCGGCGACGGCTTCGGGGTTCGGGACGCGGGCCGGATCGGTGAAGAACAGCAGGCCCGGCAGCACGATCCCGCGCGCGGTCCTTGGCGGGAAGGCGGCCGCCGTCCTAGACAGGACCTCCAGTTCGCTCACGCCGTCCACGCCGGGTTCGTCTCCATGTCCCAAGCCCTCGCCGCCATTCAAGGCCGCATCGCCGCCGCCGAAGCCCGCGCCGGGCGTCCGGCGGGTTCGGTGACCCTGGTGGCGGTGTCGAAGACCCAGGCCTGGGACAATATCGCGCCCGTGCTCGACGGGGGACAGAAAGTGTTCGGCGAAAACCGCGTCCAGGAAGCCATGGAGCGCTGGGCTGATCGCCGCGAGAGCCTGGAGCTGCGGCTGATCGGTCCGCTGCAGACCAACAAGGCTCGCGAGGCGGTGGCGTTCTTCGACGTCATCGAGACGGTGGACCGCGAGAAACTGGCCAAGGTGCTGGCCGACGAGATCCAGCGGGCCGGCAAGGCTCCGCGCCTCTATGTCCAGGTCAATACGGGCGAGGAAGAGCAGAAGGCCGGGATTGCGCCGGGCGAGGCCGACGCCTTCATCGCCGTATGCCGGGCGACCTACGGCCTGACGGTCGAGGGCCTGATGTGCATCCCGCCCTTCGACGCGGATCCCGCGCCGCACTTCGCGCTGCTGCGCGCTATCGCCGAGCGCAACGGCGTCGAGCGGCTGTCGATGGGCATGAGCGACGACTTCGAGACCGCCATTGCCGAGGGGGCCACGTCAGTGCGGGTGGGGTCGGCGATCTTTGGGTCAAGGGCGTACCAAGCGTCCTAAATCCCCGATCTCCCCGGCGACTGCCGGGGCCCAGCTTCATCAGGAAAGTTTGGGGATGACGCGTCTTCGAACTTTGCGAGCTAGCTGACGTTTCTGGGCTCGATCTGGGCCCCGGCATTCGCCGGGGAAATCGGATTGTGGGAGTTAGGCGACGATCTCGACCGCATCGCCCGGCTTGGCCGCCGCCAGCACCGCCTCGATGTCCGGCCGCTCCAGCGCCACGCAGCCTTCCGTCCCCGGATAGCCGTCCCGCGCCAGGTGCATGAAGATCGCCGAGCCCATGCCGGGAACCGGCGGCTCGTCATTGTGACCCAGGATCACCACCAGGTCGTAGACATGATCGTCGCGCCACATCCGCTCGGCGCTGGCCGGGTAGGGCAGGAGGACGGGGCTGTTGTAGTTCGGGTCGCCGGGCGCGTCGCACCAGCCATCCTCGGGCCGTGTGGCGCGGACGGGCAGGGCGGTCTTCGGGCCCTCGGGATAGACGTCCGGGCGGTACCAGACCTCGCGCATCGTCCAGGTTCCCAGCGGGCTCTTGTTGTCGCCCTCGCGCTTGTCGGCGGCGGCGATCGCGCCCGCCTTGCCGATCGCGCAGCGCAGGATCCGGCCATCCAGCTCGAAACGACCATCGGCGTGGGCGCGGAACAGCATGGTTGGGCGACTCCTAGACTTAAGCACGTGCCCGGGGTTGTCCCCGAGGGCCGCAGCGGTGCATGTTCCGCCTTATGGCGCAACGCAAGACGCTTCTGCTGATCGACGACGATGACGACCTGCGCGGCGCGCTGGCCGAGCAACTGGCCCTGCACGAGGAGTTCGCGGTTTCCGAAGCCGCGAGCGCGGGCGAGGGCGTGCGGATGTCGCGCGAGATCAAGCCCGACCTGATCCTGCTGGACGTCGACCTGCCCGACATGGACGGCCGCGAGGCCTGCCGCCTGATGCGCAAGAACGGCGTCACGGCCCCGGTGATCATGCTGACGGCCGCGGCCAGCGATAGCGACACGATCCTGGGTCTGGAGTCCGGCGCCAACGACTACGTCACCAAGCCCTTCCGCTTCGGCGTGCTGCTGGCCCGCATCCGCGCCCAGCTGCGCAGCTACGAAGCCTCGGAAGACGCCCTGTTCCGCATCGGTCCGTACGAATTCCGCCCCTCGGCCAAACTGCTGGTCGACGAGAAGCAGAAGAAGGTGCGGCTGACCGAGAAGGAAACCAACATCCTCAAATACCTCTACCGCGCCGGCTCCAAGCCCGTGTCGCGCGAGGAGCTGCTGACCGAGGTCTGGGGCTACAACGCCGGGGTCACGACCCACACGCTGGAAACCCACGTCTACCGCCTGCGCCAGAAGATAGAGCCCGATCCGGCCGTGGCGCGGATCCTGATCACGGAGATGGGCGGCTATCGGCTGCAGCCGTAGAGGAGCCAAACCTCGCCCTTCGACAGGCTCAGGGTGAGGTTTTACTGAACCGCCGTCAAAAGTCGTCCTCACCCTGAGCTTGTCGAAGGGCGAGGACGTCCCCTTGCGCCAAAAGAAAAGGGCCCGACCTTCCGGTCGAGCCCTCTCCAAATTCAGCAGTTCCGAAACGCCTAGGCGTTGCCGACCACTTGACCGGCTTCCTGGGCCTTGCGCGCGGCGTAGACGCCGGCGAAGTCGATCGGGTCGATCAGGAAGGGCGGGAAGCCGCCTTCGGCCGTGACGTCCGAGATCAGGCGACGGGCGTATGGGAACAGGAAGCGCGGGCACTCGATCAGCAGCACAGGCTCGAGGTCGGCCTCGGGCACGCCCTCGATGTGGAACAGGCCGCCATAGACCACTTCGACGTGGAACACGGCTTGCTCGTCGCGCAGGGCGCGGGCCGAGAGCTTCAGGTCTACTTCGAACAGGCCGTCGGGGCGGCCGCGAGCGTTCATCTCGACGCCCATGTCGATGGCGGGCTGCTGAGCGCCGGCGCGCAGGCTGTCGGGAGCCAGCGGATTCTCAAACGAGAAGTCACGAACGAACTGGGCCAGGATGCGGATGCCCGATTGGCCCGCGATCTCTTCCGGAGCCGCCTCAGGGGCGCCATTGGGGCCGGTGGTGTCGGTCATTAGGATAAAATCCGTAATCGGCGGCTAGAACGCCTGAAGAAAGGTGGGCGCTGCTACCATGAGGGCCGGTCTGGCGCAACGCCAGGCGCCTGACGGGAGAGCGCGTCTCGCCTATATAGACACGATCCCCAGGGCTTGAAGCCCGCTACCGGACCTCGAAGTGGCCCAGTACCTGCAGATCCTATTCCTCGCCGCGGTCGCCGCGGTGGTCCTGTACCAGCTGTACGCCACCCTGGGCCGCCGGGTGGGGCGTCAGCCCGAGGACGCCGCCGTGACGGCCAATCCAGGATCCGGCGCGGCCCTGGCCGACCTGCCGCCCAGCTTCCGTTCGGAAGGGATGGCGGCGCTGAAGTCGCGCCAGCCCGACTTCGACCCGACCCGTTTCCTGGCCGGCGCCCGCTCGGCCTATGAGCAGATCGTCAAGGCCTATGCCGACGGCGACCGCGAGGCGCTGAAGCCCCTGCTGTCGCCCGAGGTGATGATCAATTTCGAGCAGGCCATGATCGCCCGTGAGACCGCCGGCCGCAGCGAGAAGGTCGAGTTCCTGACCCCGCCGCGCCTGGATCTGGAGAGCGTCGACGTGGTCGGCGACCAGGCCAAGGCCGTCGTCCGCATTCTGGCCGAGGTCCGCACCCGCACCAAGGACGAGCGTGGCGAGGGCGTCGACGATCGCCGCACGGCCGAGCTGTGGACCTTCGAGCGCGAGGTGCAGAGCGCCAATCCGAACTGGTTCCTGTCGTTCGTGGCCGCCGCCGAGGCGTGATGATCCGTGTGACGACCCCGAAGGCCTTCGCGCCGCTCCTTCTGGCGACGCTGCTGCTGAGCGCCTGCGCCACCGCCACGACCGCGCCGCCGACGGCGACCACGGGCCCGACGCCTCCGCCGACCAGCCATCCCACGCCGCCGCCGCCGGTGACGACCCTGCCGCCGACGGCGCTGTCGTTCTCCAGCCTGGCCGGCTGGTCGACCGAGGATCACCTGGCGGCCCTGAATGCGTTCCGCACTGGCTGCGGCGTGGCCAAGGACGCCGCCCTGGCGCGGGCCTGCGGCCTGGCCCGTGGCGCGGCCGTTCAAGACGACGCCGGCGCGCGCCTGTTCCTGGAAGCCAACTTCCATCCCGAGCCGGTCGGCGACGAAGGCCTGCTGACGGCCTATTTCGCCCCGCAGTATGAGGCGCGGATGTCGCGCAACGCCGAGTTCTCGGCTCCGCTGCGCGGCCTGCCGACCGACCTGGTGGTGCTGGACCTGGGCGCCTTCGAGCCGTCGTTCATCGGCAAGAAGATCACCGGCCACGTCGAAGGCCCGACCTTCGTCCCCTATCCGGCCCGCGCGGAGATCGAGACCGTCCCGACCGATCGACCCCTGGCCTGGATGCGGCCCGAGGAGCTGTTCTTCCTGCAGATCCAGGGCTCGGGCGTCCTGGTGCTGCCCGACGGCCGCCGGGTGCGGGCGCTGTTCGCCGGCACCAACGGCAAGCCGTTCGTCGGCATCGCCAACGCCATGCGCGACAGGGGCTTGCTGCCCGACAACAACACGTCCGGCGACGCCATCCGCAACTGGCTGGCCGACCATCGCGGGCCCGAGGCCGACGCGATCATGCAGCTGAACCCGCGCTACGTGTTCTTCAAGACCGCGCCGGACGATGGCAAGGAGCCTGTGGGTTCAGCCGGCGTCTCGCTGCCGCCCGGCCGCGCGATCGCGATCGATCCCAGCCGTCACCCCTACGGCGGCCTCTACTGGCTGGACGCCGCCGCGCCGAAGCTGGCCGGGGCCTTCCCGGCCTATCGCCGGGCGGTGGTGGCGCTGGACACCGGCGGCGCGATCAAGGGCGACGTGCGCGCCGACCTCTATATGGGCAGCGGCTCGGCCGCCGGAGCCGAGGCCGGGCGGGTGCGCCACGCCCTGCGTCTCTACCGGCTCGTCCCGAACCCCTGACGTGGCCAAGAAGCCGCCACCCGGGCCGGAGGACGACCGACGCCTCTGGAAGCTCGTCGCCTCGACGGTAGTTCCCCGCGCGCCGGAGAAACCGGAGAAGATGCGGTCCAAGGCGCGCATCCGGCCCTCGTTGAAGGCCGAGACGGCGGTTGGGGCTGATCCCCCGACACGCCTGGCCTCGATCGCGCCGCTGCGCATCGATCCCGAAGAGCTCAAGCCGGGGCCGTCTCGGGTCTTCAAGACCGCCGCCGACCGCATCGAACCCAACCGCAAGCGCCGCATTGTCAAGGCGCACGACCCGATCGGCGCGCGCCTGGACATGCATGGCCTCGACCAGGACCAGGCTCGCGCCACGCTGGAAGGCTTCATCCGCCGCGCCTACGAGGACGGCCACCGCGCCGTGCTGGTCATCACCGGCAAGGGCAAGGTCGGGCACGGCGTGCTGAAGTCGCGGACGCCGGAATGGCTGGCCGGGCCGGCGGTGCGGGAAATGATCGCCGGGGTGTCGCAGGCGGACCAGCGCCATGGCGGCGATGGGGCGCTTTATGTGGCGCTGAAGCGAAAGAGCTGAGGATCGACAAAAACCCTCTCTTATAGAGAGAGGGGTTCAGTTTTTCCGCGACGCCTTCTCGGCGATGCCTGAAGTGCCCTCGCGGGCCTCGAGCTTTTCAGCCACCGCGTCCAGCGACACGCCCGAAGCGGCCATCAGCGCCAGCCAGTGATACAGCAGGTCGGCGCTCTCGGCCGCGAGGGCTTCAGGCCCCTGAGCCACGGCGGCGATCACCGTCTCAACAGCTTCCTCGCCCAGCTTCTTCGCCGCCAACGCCGGATCGTTCAGCAGCTTGGCGGTGTAGGACGCTGTCGGGTCGCCGCCCTTGCGGCTTTCGATGGTCGCGGCCAGGCGGTCCAGGACTTCAGTCAGACGGCTCATGCGGCCCCCTTCAGAGCGTCCAGGCGCACCGGGATGCCGGCGTCGGCCATGGCCTGCTTGGCCTCGCCGATCGAGATCTCGCCGAAGTGGAAGATCGAGGCGGCCAGCACGGCGGCGGCGTGGCCGTCGCGGGCGGCTTCCACCAGATGCTCGGTCTTGCCCGCGCCGCCCGAGGCGATCACCGGCACGTTGACGGCGCTCGTCACGGCCTTCAGCAGCGGAATGTCGTAGCCGATCTTGGCCCCGTCGCGGTCCATCGAGGTCAGCAGGATCTCGCCCGCACCGCGCTCGACCACCTTGGCGGCCCAGTCGACGACGTCGAGGCCGGTGTCCTTGCGGCCGCCATAGGTCCAGACGTTCCAGCCCGAGCCGTCCTCGCGCAGCTTGGCGTCGATGGCCACGACCACGCATTGGGAGCCGAAGGCGTCGGCGCCCCCGGCGATCAGGTCGGGGTTCTCGACGGCGGCGGTGTTGGTCGAGACCTTGTCGGCCCCGGCCAGCAGAAGCCGGCGCATGTCCGACACCTGCCGAACGCCCCCGCCCACCGAGACGGGCATGAAACAGACCTCGGCGGTGCGCGAGATGACGTCCAGGATCAGGCCGCGGCCTTCGCTGGAGGCGGTGATGTCCAGGAACATCAGCTCGTCGGCGCCGGCGGCGTCATAGGCCCGCGCCTGCTCCACCGGGTCGCCGGCGTCGCGCAGGGAGACGAAGTTGACCCCCTTGACCACCCGCCCGTCCTTCACGTCGAGGCAGGGAATGATCCGGGTCTTCAGCATCAGACGGCCGCCGCGATCAGGGCTTCGGACGGCTTGATGGTGCCGGCATAGAGCGAGCGGCCCAGGATGGCCCCAGCGATCTCGACGCCCTTGCGGGCCTTGAGACGCTCGATGTCGGCCACGGCGGCGACACCGCCCGAGGCGATGACCGGGATCGAGACGGCGTCGGCCAGCTCGCCCACACCTTCCACGTTGACGCCGGTCAGGGCGCCGTCGCGGCTGATGTCGGTGATGATCAGGGCGGCGACGCCGGCGTCCTCGAAGCGACGCGACAGGTCGATGGCCGACAGGTCCGACAGGCCGGTCCAGCCGTCGATGGCGACCTTGCCGTCACGGACGTCGACGGCCACGGCGATCTGCTCGGGCCACAGGCGGGCGGCCTTCTTGACCAGTTCGGGGTCGTGCACGGCCACGGTGCCGAGGATGACGCGGCTGACGCCGGCTTCGATCCAGGCCTCGACGCCTTCCAGGGTGCGGATGCCGCCGCCCAGCTGCACGGGGATGGAAATCGACTCCAGGATCGTCTCGACGGCGGCCGTGTTGACCGACTTGCCCTCGATGGCGCCGTTCAGGTCGACGACGTGCAGCCACGAGAAGCCGTCCTTGACGAAGCGCTGGGCCTGGTCGGCGGGCGAGTTGTTGAAGACCGTGGCCTTCTCCATGTCGCCGTGCAGCAGGCGCACGCACTGGCCGTCCTTCAGGTCGATGGCGGGATAGAGGATCATGGGCGCCATTCCAGGAAGTTGGCGAGCAGGGCGAGCCCTGAAGCTTGTGACTTTTCGGGGTGAAACTGTACGCCCGCGACATTGCCCTTGGCCACCGCCGCCGTGAACGGACCACCGTGGTCGGTGATCGCAACCACGTCGGCTTGGTCGGCCGCCGTCAGGGCGAACGAGTTGGCGTAGTACATGTGGGCGCCGTCCTCGATGCCCGCGAACAGGGCGTGAGGGCGGGCGAACTTGATGGCGTTCCAGCCCATGTGCGGGATGGTCAGCGCGGGATCGGTCGGTTCGAGCTTTTTCACCTGGCCGGCGATCCAGTCGAGGCCGGGGGTGACGCCGAACTCCAGGCCTTCGGTGGCCAAGAGCTGGTGACCGACGCAGATGCCCATGAAGGGCACGCCCCGGCCGTGCACGGCCTGGTTCATCGCTTCATAGACGCCGGTGGCGTCCAGGCCCGCGCGGCACGAGGCGAAGGCCCCGACGCCGGGCAGGAAGACGCGATCGGCCTTGGCGACAAGGTCGGGATCGGCGGTGACGACAATATCGGCGTCGATCGCGGAGCGGCGGGCCGCCTCGCGCAGGGCCTTTTCGGCCGAACGCAGGTTGCCCGACCCGTAATCGATCAGGGCGACGGTCTGCATGAAATCAGGTTCCTACAGCACGCCCTTGGTGGACGGAGCCTGGCCGCCGGTCTTCGGGTCGATCTCGACCGCCTGACGCAGCGCCCGGGCCAGGGCCTTGAAGCCGCTTTCGGCCACGTGGTGGGTGTTGTCGCCGTACAGGGTCTCCAGATGGACGCAGGCCCCGACATTCATCGCGAACGCGTGGTGGAACTCCTTGAAGAGCTCGGTGTCCATCTCGCCGACCTTGGGCCGCTTGAAGTCGACCTTCCAGATCAGGTACGGCCGGTTGGAGAGATCGATGGCGCAACGCGTCAGGGCCTCGTCCATCGGGATATAGGCGTGGCCGAAGCGGCGGATGCCCTTGAAGCCGTCCAGCGCCTTGTTGATCGCCAGGCCCAGCACGATGCCGGTGTCCTCGACCGTATGGTGCATGTCGATATGCAGGTCGCCCTTGGTCTCGACCTTCAGGTCGAAGCCGCCGTGGCGCGCGAAGCTCTCCAGCATATGGTCGTAGAAACCAATGCCGGTGGAGATCGTCGAGACGCCGGTCCCGTCGAGATCGATCCAGACCCGGATCTGGGTCTCTTTCGTCTCGCGGACCACTTCAGCGGTGCGGGCCATCTGAATCCTTACAGTCCGTTCTTGGCTTACAGGCCGTTCTTCGCAGCCAGCTCACGCAGGGAGACCTGCGGGCGCGGACCGTAGTGATCGATCACCTCGGCGGCGGCCAGAGAGCCCAGCTGGCCACAGACCGGCAGCGGGCGGCCCTGGGAGAGGCCGTAGAGGAAACCTGCGGCGTATTGGTCGCCCGCGCCCGTCGTGTCCACGACTTTTTCCACGGGGTAGGCCGAGATTTCGTAAAGCTGACCGCCAGCGGCCACGACCGAGCCCTTTTCGCCCCGGGTGATGGCGGCGATCTCGCTGCGCTCGGCCAGGGCCTTAACGGCAGCGTCGAAGTCGGTGGTCTCGAACAGCGAGCAGACCTCGTCCTCGTTGGCGAAGACGATGTCGCACTGGGTCTCGATGAAGCCCAGCAGCGCGCCGCGGTGGCGGTCGACCATGAAGCTGTCGCTCAGCGTCATGGAGATCTTGCGGCCCGCGCCGTGGCTCAGCGCGGCGGCCTTGGCGAAGGCGCGGCGGGCTTCCGGCGGGTCGAACAGATAGCCTTCCAGATACGAGAACTGGGCGGCTTCGATGATCTCGGGATCGACATCGGCCGGCGTCAGCTCGACGCAGGCGCCCAAATAGGTCGACATGGTGCGCTGGGCGTCGGGGGTGACGTTGATCAGGCTCTGGGCGGTGGCCGGACCCTCGGCCAGGGCCGGGGTCGTGAACACGCAGCCGATGGCGTTCATGTCGTGGCGGAACACACGGCCCAGCTGGTCGTCGGCGACCTTGCCGATGAAGGCGGCCTTGCCACCGAAGCTGGCGACGCCGGCTACGGTGTTGGCGGCGCTGCCGCCCGAGGCCTCGATGGCCGCGGCCATGACGTCGTACAGGCTGGCCGCTCGCGCCGGATCGATCAGGGCCATCGAGCCCTTCACCAGGCCTTCGCGCGCGAGGAAGGCGTCGTCGCACTGGGCGATGACGTCGACGATGGCGTTGCCGATGGCGGCGACGTCGTAGAGCGCGGTCATGGGACGGAACAAACCTTTGAAAGAGCAGGGCCAAAAGGCCAAACAGCGTTTGCGATTAAAGGATGTGGCTCGCCAAGGCAACGCGGGGGTTGTCCGAGGGTCTGCGACATCCTAGCTGCACACTCCTAGCAAGCGTGAGTAAACCGATGGTCGACGTCCTGCTCCTGGTCCCCGCCCGCGACGAGCCCTTGTTCGCGAACGCCTGGGCGCCGCTGTTCGAGCGCCTGGCCGCGCCGTTGCGCGCCAAGGGGCTGACGGTAACCTCCCAGCCCTGGACCGACGCGATCGAGAAAGACCAGGCGCGCCTCGTCATGCCGTCCCTGGCCTGGGGTTATCACGGTCGCCAGGCCGAATGGTTCGAGAAGCTCGACACCCTGGAGGCCGCCGGTGTGAAGGTGGTCAATCCGCCGTCGGTGCTGCGCTGGAACTCGACCAAGACCTATCTGGTCGAGCTGGCGGGCAAGGGCGCGCCGGTGGTGCCGACCCATGCCCACGACGTCCTGACGCAAGAGGCGGTCCTGGCCGCGTTCGATGCGTTCGGCGGCGACGAGCTGGTGGTCAAGCCGCAGGTCTCGGCGGGTTCGCACGAGACGATCCGCGTGAAGCGCCATGGCTCTCTCGAGGGCGGCCCCACCAGCCCGGCCCTGATCCAGCCGTTCCTGCCTGCGGTGGGCGAGGAGGGCGAGCTGTCGCTGTTCTTCTTCGACGGCCATTTCAGCCACGCGGTGACCAAGGTCGCCGTCGAGGGCGACTTCCGCGTCCAGCCGCAGTTCGGCGGCCGCGTCAGCGAGATCGCGCCGGAGCGCGAGGCTCTGCGGGCGGCCGAGATGGTGCTGGAGGCGGCCGGCGAGCCGCTGACCTATGCCCGAGTGGACCTGATCCGGGGCCTGGATCACACACCGCAGCTGATGGAGCTGGAGGTGATCGAGCCAGACCTGTTCCTGCAGCACGCGCATGACGGTGGGGCCGCGTTCGCGGCTGCAGTGGTGCGGGCGATATCCTAACCTCTGCTCCCCCTTCGGGGGAGCTGTCGCCCCCGGGTCCGACCGAAGGTCGGCCCGAGGATAAACTCCGCGACTGAGGGGGCTAATGCGGCCTTTGCCGAGCTGCCCCCTCCGGCCCTCTGGGCCACCTCCCCCAGAGGGGGAGTAGATTTGATGCCTACGCCCCCAGGAACAACTCCCGCGACGGGCACAGATCGCTGATCCTGCACACCTCGCACTTCGGCTTGCGCGCCACGCAGACATACCGCCCGTGCAGGATCAGCCAGTGGTGCGCCCGCGTCTGGTAGGGCCCGGGCACGATCCGCATCAAGTCCTGCTCGACCGCGTCGGGGACCTTGCCGGCGGACAGCTTCAACCGGTGCGAAACCCGGAACACGTGGGTGTCGACGGCGATGGCCGGTTCGATGTCCAGTTCATTGAGCACCACGCTTGCGGTCTTGCGACCGACGCCCGGCAAGGCCTCAAGGTCGGCGCGGTTCAGGGGCACTTGGCCGCCGTGCTTGTTCATCAGGATATGGGCGGCGGCGATGACGTTCTTGGCCTTGGTGCGGAAGAGGCCGATCGAGGCGATGTACTTGATCAGCCCCTCTTCGCCGAGCTCAAGCATCTTCTCGGCGCTGTCGGCGACCTGGAACAGCGGGCCGGTGGCCTTGTTGACCTGGACGTCGGTGGCCTGGGCCGAAAGGGCGACGGCGGTGACCAGCTCGTACGGGTTGGAATAGTTCAGCTCGGTCTTGGGATGCAGGTCCAGGCTCTCGAAGCGGTCGAACAGCACCTCGACGCGTTCGCGCTCGGCAGGGCTGATGCGCTTGACGGGCGGCTTCTTCTTTTTCGGAGCGGGGGCTTTGGCCATCGGCGGGACCATGCCGTGATGCGGACCGCTCGCCAAGCATGGGGCGGGCCACTAAGTTCGGAACCGACAGCAAGAACCGGGCGGACGCCGTTATGCGAGGGCCGTAGTCTATGAGCATGGCATACGACGCATCCCCCTTTGCGACGGCGATTCCCGAAGCGGCCAACGAAGAGCTGGTCCGTCTGGCGGAGCGCTCAATCGACTATCACCGCATGGCCAAGGCGCTGGACTGGCTGGCCGAGCGGTGGTCGGAGCATCCCTCGCTGGACGAGGCGGCCCAGGCCGTGGGCCTGTCGCCGTTCCACTTCCAGCGCATCTTCACCCGCTGGGCCGGGGTCAGTCCCAAGAGCTTCGTCTCGGCCATCGCCCATGCCGAGGCCCGGCGCTCGCTGGAGGCCGGCGGCACGGTGCTGGACGCGGCCTTTGACGCCGGACTCTCGGGGCCGTCGCGGCTGCACGACCTGTTCATCGCCCAGGAGGCGGCGACGCCAGGCGAGGTGCGCCGGCGTGGCGCGGGCATGCGGCTGCGCTGGGGCTGGGCCCCGACGCCGTTCGGCCGGGGCCTGTTCGTGATGGCGGACAGGGGCCTCGCGGGCCTGGCCTTCTCGGACGGCGACGACGACCTGACCTTTGCCGACATGCACCGCCGTTTCCCGGCCGCTGACTGGACCCGCGACGATGCGGCCGCCCAGGCCACGGCCCTGCACGCCTTTGCGGGCGGGGAGGGGCCGCTGCCGGTGGTGCTGATCGGCTCGCCGTTCCACATCCAGGTCTGGAAGGCGCTGCTGAATATCCCGACCGGCGAGACGGCCACCTATGGCCAGGTCGCCGGCTGGGCCGGCAAGCCCAAGGCCTTCCAAGCCACCGGCGGCGCCATCGGGGCCAACCCGATCTCGCTGCTGATCCCCTGCCACCGCGCCATCGCCAAGAGCGGCCGGCTGACGGGGTATCACTGGGGCCTGGCGCGTAAGGCGGCGATGCTGGGGATGGAGGCGGTGGCCGCCGCCTCTTAGGGCGGGGCGTCCTCGCCCTTCGACAGGCTCAGGGTGAGGACTACTTTTGGCGCCGCTTCAGTAGAAAACCTCATCCTGAGCTTGTCGAAGGACGAGGTTTTCGGTTCTCCAGCTTCCTACAAAATAAACCGGCTCAGATCCGCATTGGCCGCCAGAGCCCCGATACGCTCCTGCACATAGGCCGCGTCCACGACCACCGTCTCGCCGCTGCGATCGGCCGCCGAGAAGCTGACCTCCTCGACCACCTTTTCCAGGATCGTCTGCAGGCGACGGGCGCCGATGTTCTCGACCGAGTTGTTGACGGCCACGGCCGCGTCGGCCAGGGCGTCGATGGCTTCGTCGGTGAAGGTCAGGGTCACGCCTTCGGTCAGCATCAGGGCCTGGTGCTGGCGGATCAGGTTGGCTTCCGGCTCCGTGAGGATGCGGCGCATGTCGTCGCGCGACAGGCCTTTCAGCTCGACGCGGATCGGCAGGCGGCCCTGCAGCTCGGGCAACAGGTCCGACGGCTTGGCCACGTGGAAGGCGCCCGAGGCGATGAACAGGATGTGGTCGGTCTTCACCGGCCCATACTTGGTCGAGACCGTCGTGCCTTCGATCAGCGGCAGCAGGTCGCGTTGTACGCCCTCGCGGGAGACATCGGCGCCCGAGCGCTGCGAGCTGCTGGCGACCTTGTCGATCTCGTCCAGGAAGACGATGCCGTGGTTCTCGGCCAGCTCCAGGGCCTCCTGCGTGAGGGCCTCCTGGTCGAGGAGCTTGTCGCTCTCCTCGGCGATCAGCGGGGTCCAGGCGGCTGAAACGGTGGTCTTGTGGGTCTTAGTGCGACCGCCGCCGAAGGATTTCATCATCTCCGACAGGTTCAGCACCGCCGCGCCCGGTTGGCCGGGGATCTCGAAGCTTTGGCCGCCGCCGGTGTCGGCCAGCTGCAGCTCGATCTCCTTGTCGTCCAGCTCGTTGGCGCGGAGCTTCTTGCGGAAGCTGTCGCGGGCGGCCGTGGCGCCCGGGCCGGTCAGGGCGTCGAGAATGCGCTCCTCGGCAGCGGCCTCGGCCTTGGCGCGGACGGCGGCGCGGCGCTTGTCGCGGACCATGGCCAGGGCGCTTTCCATGAGGTCGCGGACGATCTGGTCGACGTCCCGGCCGACATAGCCGACCTCGGTGAACTTGGTGGCCTCGACCTTCAGGAAGGGCGCCTGGGCCAGCTTGGCCAAGCGCCGGGCGATCTCGGTCTTGCCCACCCCCGTGGGACCGATCAGCAGGATGTTCTTGGGCGTGACTTCGTCGCGCAGGTCCGCCGGGACCCGGCGACGACGCCAGCGGTTGCGAAGCGCGACGGCCACGGCCTTCTTGGCCTCGTGGTGACCGACGATGTAGCGGTCCAGTTCGGAAACGATCTCGCGGGGGGAAAACTCAGTCATCGGTCGTTGATCAGGGCCTCGAAGATCAGACGCCACCCCTCCGGGCGGCGTTGCCAGACATGCATATAGTGGGCCGCGGCGACTTTTTGAGCGCCGTCCTTCGTCGTTTCCGTCCAGCCGGCTTCCCCCTGGGTCCAGACGAGATCGCCGGCCTTGGACGCGCCGCCGCCGCGCAGGGCCAGGGTCATGGTCGCGGGCCGCTGGGAAAGTCGGGTGTCGACGGCGGTCGGCAGCAGGGGCCGCGTGCCTCGCGGGCCGAGCAGATGCGCGTCGCCGCTGAGCACCGCGCGATAGGCGGCGGGGGCGTCCTTGCCGGTCGCTTCGGCCAGGCTGGCCTCGGCGGCGCGGACGATTTCGAAGGCCTTGGCCGCCGAGCCTTCGCCCCTGGCGGAAACCGGACCCTGGACCGCTGGGGTCGCCTGGCTGGGCGCCGCCGCCGCATTGGCCGCGCCGCCGCCGTCATAGATCCAGCGCCAGGTCCCGTCGGCGTCCTTGCGCCAGATGCTGGAGAACCAGCCGCCGGGCACGCCGTCATAGACCGCCGGGCCGGTCGAGAGCCCCAGATCCCCCGACTTGGACGCGACGATGAAGGCCGGCCACCACTCGATCTTCGGCTCGCCCTGGCCGGATTTGGCGCTGTAGAGGGCCTTGGCGCTGGTCGGCGTGGGGGCGAAAATGATGGCGTCGTCGGCCATGTGCTTCAGGAACGAGCCCTTGACCCCCATGGTCAGCCCATCGGCGGCGAAGGCGCGCTCGGCGGCCTCGATCTGGGCGGCGGGCGGCTTGGAGCCCGCGAGCGCGGGCGTGGCGGCAGTCAGCGCGACGATGGCGGTCAGAATGGTCTTGAGCATGCAGGATCCTCCCCAAACTCACAGCCATGCCCGGGGAGGCGCGCCACGCACCCGGTTTGCGACGAAAGCCTACCAGGCTTCGTCCTAGAGGACTTCGACCGTCAGGTTGCCGTTGGTGTAGACGCAGATCTCGGCGGCGATGGCCATGGCCTTGCGAGCGATCTCCTCGGCCGAAAGATCCTGGTCGATCAACGCCTTGCCGGCCGCCAGCGCATAGTTTCCGCCCGAGCCGATGGCCGCCACGGCGTTGCCGTCGGCGCTTTCGCCCGGCTCCAGCACGTCGCCGACGCCGGTGACGGTGTAGATGGCGGTCTTGTCGGCCACCAGCAGCATGGCTTCCAGCTTGCGGAGATAGCGGTCGGTTCGCCAGTCCTTGGCGAGATCCACGCAGGCGCGGGCCAGCTGGTCGGGATACTGCTCCAGCTTGGCCTCGAGGCGCTCGATCAGGGTGAAGGCGTCGGCCGTGGCGCCGGCGAAGCCCGCCACCACCTTGCCGCCGGCCAGACGCCGGACCTTGCGGGCGTTGCCCTTGACGACGGTTGGGCCCATGGAGACCTGTCCGTCGCCGGCGATCACGGTTTGACCGTTCTTGCGCACCGCCAGAATGGTCGTGCCGTGCCAGTCGGGGAAGGAAGTCGAGCTTTGCATGGCTTCGCATGTGGCGAGGTTCACCACGGAGATCAAGGATGAGCTTCTCGCAGGAAGAGGTCGAGCGCTATGCCCGCCATCTGGTCCTGCGCGAGGTCGGAGGTCCCGGCCAGCAGAAGCTGAAGGCCGCGCGGGTGCTGGTCGTCGGGGCAGGCGGCCTGGGCGCGCCGGTCGCGCTCTATCTGGCGGCCGCCGGGGTGGGGACCATCGGCCTGGTCGATCCGGACGTCGTCTCGCTGTCGAACCTGCAGCGCCAGGTCCTCTATGCCACCGCCGATGTCGGCCAGCCCAAGGTCGAGGCGGCGGTTGAGCGCCTGACGGCCCTGAACCCGCACACGGTGGTCGAAACCCATCCGGTATGGCTGAACGCGGAGAACGCCGGCGATATCGTCGCCCAGTATGACCTCGTCCTGGACGGTACCGACGACTTCGCCACGCGCTTCGCCGTCAGCGACGCGTGTCTCGCGCACGGCAAGCCGTTGGTCAGCGGCGCCCTAGGCCGCTGGACCGGCCAGGTCGGGGTGTTCCACGGCAAGCCCTGCTACCGCTGCCTGGTGCCCGAGGTCCCGCCGGACGCCGAAACCTGCTCGCTGGTCGGCGTCGTCGGTGCGCTCGCCGGGGTGATCGGCTCGATGATGGCCCTGGAAGCGGTCAAGCTGATCACCGGCGCGGGCGAGCCCCTGTCCGGCAAGCTGCTGATCTATGACGCTCTTTCCGCCGAAACCCGCACCGTCCGCATCGGCCCCGATCCCCATTGCGCGTTCTGCGGCGCTTGACGGATTTAGAAGAACGGCGTTCGTTCAAATTGTGGAACGCCTGTTCAGATCGCGGGGAGGGCGAGATGAAGACATTCTTGCGCGGTCTCGCGATCGCCCTGGCGCTGATCGTCGTCCTCGCGGGGGCGGCCTGGCTGCTGCTGCAGCGGCCGGACATACCCTATGCCACGCTGGAAGAGCGGTATGGCTATCCGGACTCCCAATATGCGGAGCTCTCGGGCGGCGTCCGCGTGCACTACCGCGACCTGGGACCGCGCGACGCACCGGCGATCATCCTGGTCCACGGCTTCTCGGCCTCGACCCATGCCTGGGACGAGTGGGCGCAGCGCCTGTCCTGGCGCCACAGGGTGATCGTTCTGGACCTGCCGGGCCATGGCCTGACGCGGACCAGCGGCGCCTATACGGCTGGCCGTGACGGGTTCGAGGCGACGATCGACGAGCTGACCCGCAAGCTGGGCCTGACCCGCTTCACCCTGGGCGGCAACTCGATGGGCGGCGGCGTGGCCTGGGCCTTCACCCTGGACCATCCGGACAAGGTCCAGCGCCTGATCCTGGTCGACGCCGCGGGCTGGCCGGCGGAGAAGGCCAGTGGCGCGACGATCTTCAACATCCTGCGCAATCCGATCGGTCGGGCCGTTCTGAAGGATATCGACACCCGGCCGCTGATCGCCCAGGGCCTGCGGGCGGGCTATGTCGACCAGACGCTGGTCACCCCGGCGCTGATCGATCGCTACGCCGACCTCGCCCGAGGTCCCGGGCATCGCGACATCCTGCTCGGCCTGCAGTCGGGTCCGCGTCGTCCCGCCACGACGGCGGACCTGTCGCGGATCCACGTCCCCACCCTGGTGATGTTCGGCCAGGAGGACAAACTGATCCCGGCCGCTGATGGCGAGCGGTTCCACAAGGCCATACCGGGCGCGACCCTGATCCTCTATCCCGGCGTCGGCCACGTGCCGATGGAGCAGGTCCCAGACCGCTCGGCCCGGGACCTGGAAACCTGGCTGTCGGCCCATCCGGTCGAGTAGGCCTTAGGCGAACGCCTTGGCGATGTGGGCGACCGACTTCTTGTAGATGATGTCCCATTCCTCGGGCTGCAGGTCGCGGTGGCCCGCGCCCTTCAGCTCGACCATCTCCACGGACTTGCCGGCGCTCTTGAGGGCCGAATACATGATCCGCGACTGCTTGACCGGCACGATGTCGTCCTCGATCCCGTGGATCAGCAGCACCGGAGCGGCCACCTTGGCGGCGTGCAGCGCTGGCGAGCCCGCCTCCATCATGGCGCGGTCCTTGGCTGGATCGCCGATCGTCTCCAGCCAGTAGTAATAGCTGGGTGCGTCGGCGCCGTCGTAGAACTTGGTGGATTCGACGGACTCGACCAGGTCGCTGACGCCGGCGATCGCGACGACCGCCTTGTAGAGCTCGGGCCGGCGCACCGCGCCCATCAGCGCCGCATAGCCGCCGTAGCTGCCGCCGCAGATGGCGATGCGCTTGGGATCGGCGCGGCCGCTGGCGACGACCTGGGCGATGGCGTCCTCGACGTCCTCCTGCATCTTGTCGCCCCAGTGCTTGCGGCCGGCGTCGGCGAAGGCCTTGCCGTAGCCGCCCGAGCCCCGGAAGTTCGGCTGCAGGACCAGCCAGCCTTGGGCCGCCAGCACCTGGGCGAAGACGTCATAGCCATAGGTGTCGCGGCTCTCGGGACCGCCGTGCGGCAGCACCACCAGCGGCCGGGGACCCGAGGCCAGCGGCACGCTCAGATAGGCGGTCACCGGAAGGCCGTCGCGGGTCTTGACCGCGATCGTCTCCATGGTCGCCAGCCGTTCCGGAACAAGCTTCGGCGAGCGTTGGCCGACACCATCGAAGCGCTTGGTCAGGCGGTCGTAGAAATAGATCGTGCCGGGCTCCTGCGGTCCGCTGGCCCAGGCCAGGAAGCGGTTGCCGTCCTCGCTGATGTCGAAGATGCGGACGTTGCAGGTGTCGCCCAGATACTTGTTCAGGCCCCGATAGACGGCGGCCATCTTCGGGTCGGCGAACTGGTAGGTCTGCCGATCGTCGATGAAAGTCGCGGCCAGGAAATGGCCCTTGCGGGTGGTCAGGGCGCCTTCGACGTCACGGTCGGGACGGCTGGCCAGGGTCTCGCCGAGCTCGAGGCTCCGGACGTCGAACTTGCGCAGCGACAGGGTCCCGCCGACGCCTTCGCGGGCGGCGGCCAGCAGTACGCCAGGCTCGGGCGTGCTGCCGACCAGGGTGAACTCCTGCTTGTTGAACTCGTCCTTGCGCAGCGAGCGGAAGAACTTCCACTCGGCGGCGCCCGGCGGGCGGACATAGATGGTCTGGACCGTGCCGCGCTGATTGTAGTCGTAACGGACGACCGGGACGCCGTTCTGGCACATCCAGGCCCAGGTCTTGAGCGCGCCCGTTTCGATCAGCTCGGTCTTACCGGTGTGGATGTCGACCTTGTAGAGGCAGTAGGTCCGGCTGCTGTAGTTGGCCGCCCGCATCATGATGTGATCGGGATCGTCGGGCATCAGGTCGACGATCGAGCCCAGGTCGTGGACCTCGGCCAGCTTGCCGGTGCCGTCGTCGAACAGGATGACGCTGTTCTTGCCGTCCACGTCGATGGCCAGGACCCGTCGCGCCTTGGGCGGTTCGCGCTCGTAGGTGTCGCTGCTGCGGGCCAAGCGGGTGCCGGTCTCCGCCCGCGCCCGACGCAGGGGGACCAGCAGGGTGACCAGCAGCCGCGTGTCGGTGGCCCAGTAGACGCTCTGGACCTCGCGGTCGCCCAGCGGCAGGACCACCAGCGTCTGATCCGGCGCGTCGGCCGGGATGATCGTGACGCGGGAATCGACCTTGTCGTTGCCCAGTTCGTTGGTCGAGGCGACGGCGATCTTCTTGCCGTCGGGCGACAGAGCCGCGTCGCGGTCGCGTTGCGGCGCGTTCAGGTCGTCGATCGAGTGCGGTCCCGCTTGAGCCAGCGCCGGAAGCGCATGAATGGCCAAAGGCACGCCGACTGCGCCCGCGATAACGTGGCGACGAGAAATCATTCGAGTAGTCCCACACAACCCCAGATCACGGTTTAGCGAGGATACCCGCTGATCCGCAATGGGCCTGCGAGCGCGACTACAGCATCGACGGGATGACGCGGTCCGGCGGGCGGTGGCCGTCCATGAAGGTCTTCACGTTGACGATGACCTTCTCGCCCATGTCGACGCGGCCCTCGACCGTGGCCGAGCCCATGTGGGGCAGCAACACGACGTTGGGCAGCTTCAGGAGCTTGGGATTGATGGCCGGCTCGTGCTCGTAGACGTCCAGGCCGGCGCCAGCGATCTCGCCCTTGGCCAGCATGTTGGCCAGAGCGCCTTCGTCGATCACCTCGCCCCGGGCGGTGTTCACGACCACGGCGTGCGGCCGCAGCAGCTTCAGCCGGCGGGCCGACAGCAGGTGGTAGGTGGCCGGGGTGTGCGGGCAGTTGACCGAGATGAAGTCCATACGGGCCAGCATCTGGTCGAGGCTCTCCCAATAGGTCGCGCCGATCTCCTCGGCGATGCGCGGGCTGACCGGCTTGCGGTTGTGGTAGTGCACCTGCATGCCGAAGGCCTTGGCGCGGCGGGCCACGGCCTGGCCGATGCGGCCCATGCCGATGATGCCGATCCGCTTGCCCCAGAGACGGCGGCCCAGCATCCAGGTTGGCGACCAGCCATGGAAGCCGCCGGCCTTCACGACCTCGGCGCCTTCGACGATGCGGCGCGAGGCGGCCATGATCAGGGTCATCGTCAGGTCGGCCGTGTCCTCGGTGAGCACGCCGGGGGTGTTGGTGACGATGATGCCCCGGGCGTTGGCCGTGGCGACGTCGATATTGTCCACGCCGGCGCCGAAATTGGCGATCAGCTTGAGCCGATCGCCGGATCGCGACAGAAGACGCGAGTCGATACGATCGGTGATCGTCGGCACCAGCACATCGCACCGGCTCATGGCGTCGACCAGTTCATCCGCCGTCAACGGCTTGTCGGAGACGTTGAGTTCGGTGTCGAACAGCTCGCACATCCGGGTTTCCACCGGATCCGGGAGTTTGCGGGTGACGATGACTTTGAGCTTGCGGGCGGCCATGGGCGGTTTGAAAAGCTCTCACTGACGGGCGTTTGAAAGCTGTAGCAAAGGGGCCCGAAGGGGCCAAGCAACATGCCGAGGAAATCAGAACAACGTTCGTCTCGTGGGTCGTCCAGGATGCGTTTGGCGGCTTCTCTCGTCGGAATTGCGGCGAGCGTGACCATGCTGGCCGGCCCGGCGGCGGCCGAAGGGCCGAAAATCACCCCCTCGGGCCTGGAAGTGCCGCGCTATGTCTCGCTGAAATACGCCGAAGTGAACGCCCGCAACGGCCCGGACGAGGCCCATCAGCTGCTGTGGATCTATCACGCCAAGGGCCTGCCGGTGCAGGTGGTGGCCGAAACGCGCGAGTGGCGGCGGATCTGCGATCCGGAAGGCGGGCTGGCCTGGGTGCACAAGCGGACCACCGATGGCCGGCGCTCGGCCATGCGGATCCAGCCGACCAACCTGCCGCTGCTCAGCGCCCCCAAAACGGGGGCCAAGGTCAGCGCCTATCTGAAGGGCCATTCGGTGGCCGGCCTCGACAAGTGCGAGAAGGGCTGGTGCCGCCTGCGCGCCGACGGTTCGCAGGGCTGGGCGCGTGAGAGCGACATCTGGGGGGCGGATCCCGCCGTCCAGTGTCGCAAGGGATAGGAACATAGGTAGGCAGGGAAACGTTGAGACCTGACCCACCGCCGTGCTAGGGCGTCCCTTATGCAGAAGAACGCCTATACCTTCGAAGAACTCCTGGCTTGCGGCCGCGGTGAACTGTTCGGCCCCGGCAACGCTCAACTGCCGGCCCCGCCGATGCTCATGTTCGATCGGATCGTCCGGATCGAATCCGAGGGCGGCAAGTACGGCAAGGGCTATGTCGAAGCCGAGTTCGACATCAATCCGGACCTCTGGTTCTTCGGTTGCCACTTCATCGGCGACCCCGTCATGCCTGGTTGCCTGGGCCTAGACGCCATGTGGCAGCTGGTCGGCTTCTTCCTGGGCTGGTCCGGCGGTCCCGGCCGCGGCCGCGCCCTGGGCGTCGGCGAAGTGAAGTTCACGGGCCAGGTGACTCCGGACGTCAAGAAAGTCGTCTATAAGATCGACTTGAAGCGGGTGATCATGCGTAAGTTGGTCATGGGAATCGCCGATGGCGTCCTGGAGGCCGACGGCAAGCCCATCTACGAAACCAAGGATCTCAAGGTCGGCCTGTTCACGCCCGAACAAATGGCTTGATCCGTTAGACGAGACCGACCCTTGAGAGTCGGCCCCTGACGGATTGGAGGGGGAGAAGAGGATTTACGATATGCGTCGCGTCGTCGTCACCGGACTGGGAATCGTCTCGTCCATCGGCAACAACGCCAATGAGGTCTTGGCCTCCCTGCGGGAAGCCAAGTCCGGCGTGGTCGCCGCGCCCGAATATGCGGAGCTCGGCTTCCGCTGCCAGGTCCATGCCGCGCCCCAGATCGAGTGGGAGTCGCTGGTGGATCGCCGCGCGGCGCGCTTCCTCGCGCCCGGCACGGCCTATGCCCACATCGCCATGGAGCAGGCGATCGCCGATTCCGGCCTCGAGGAGGCCGATATCTCGAACGAGCGCACCGGCCTGATCGTCGGCTCGGGCGGTCCGTCCACCCGCGTCATCATCGACGCGGCGGCGACGACCAAGGAAAAGGGTCCCAAGCGCATCGGTCCGTTCGCGGTGCCCAAGGCCATGAGCTCGGGTCCGTCGGCGGTGCTGTCGACCTGGTTCAAGATCCGCGGCATCAACTATTCGATCAGCTCGGCCTGCGCGACCAGCGCCCACTGCATCGGCGCGGCCGCCGAGCAGATCCAGCTGGGCAAGCAGGACGTGGTCTTCGCCGGCGGCTGCGAGGAGCTGGACTGGAGCCTGTCGAACCTGTTCGACGCCATGGGCGCCATGAGCAGCAACTTCAACGACCGTCCGGCCGTGGCCAGCCGCGCCTATGACAAGAACCGCGACGGCTTCGTGATCGCCGGCGGCGCGGGCATCGTGGTGCTGGAAGAGTACGAGCACGCCAAGGCGCGCGGGGCCAAGATCTACGGCGAAGTCGTGGGTTACGCCGCCAATTCGGACGGTTACGACATGGTCGCCCCGTCCGGTGAAGGCGCGGCGCGCTGCATGCGCCTGGCCATGGCCGAGGCCGGCAACCGCACCATCGACTACCTGAACCCGCATGGCACCTCCACGCCGGTCGGCGACAGCAAGGAGATGGGCGCAGTGCGCGAGGTCTTCGGCGACAAGCCGCCGCTGATCTCGTCGACCAAGTCACTGACGGGCCACAGCCTGGGCGCGGCCGGCGCGCAGGAGGCCATCTACTCGATCCTGATGCTCAACAACGGCTTCGCGGCCGAGAGCGCCAATATCGAGGAGCTGGATCCCGAGTTCGCCGACCTGCCGATCCTGCGCGAGCGTTCGGACAAGTCGCTGAACACGGTGATGTCCAACAGCTTCGGCTTCGGCGGCACCAACGGCACGCTGATCTTCAGCCGCGTCGACTAGCGTCTTTGGGGGCGCGTTTGACGACCGCCCGCGAGGCTTTCGATCTCTATAGAGCCGGCCGGATGGCCGAGGCCGCCGCCTTGTGCGAGCGGCTGGTCGTCGATGCGCCCAGCGTCGAGGCCTGGCATATCCTGGGCGTAGCGCGCATCGGCCTGAACCAGGCGGCGAGCGCCCTGGAAGCGTTGGACGCGGCGCTGGTCCTGGATCCGGCTCGCGCCGGCGTGCTTTCCGCGCGGACCCTGGTGCTGAACGCCCTTGGGCGCGACGACGAGGCGGTGGTCGCCGCGACGACGGCGATCGCGGCCGATCCGAAAAATCCTCCCGTTTTCAATGCTTTGGGCGTCTCACTGCGACGGCTCGGCCAGCCCGAACGGGCTCTGGCGGCCTACGACGCGGCGCTCGCGGCCCAGCCGGGCTTCATTGACGCCCTCTGCAATCGCGGGATCGCGCTGACGGACCTCGGTCGCTTCGACGAGGCCCTGGCCGCGCTCGACCAGGCCGTCGACGCCGCGCCGCGCGAGCCCAAGGCCTTGGCCAACCGGGCCGCGCTCAAGTCGCTGCTGAACCGGCCGGTCGAGGCGGCGCGTGACTTGGAAGCCGTGCTGGAGCTCGACCCGCTCTATCCCCGGGTCACGGGCGATCTGATGTGGGCGCGTCGCCAAGCCTGCAACTGGGACGAGGACGCGGCGCTGGACATGCTGGTCAAGGCCGAGCTGAAGCTTGGCCGACTCGCCATCGCGCCGTTCGCGGCCCTGGCGATCTTCGACGAGCCGGTCGTGCACCGCCGCTGCGCCCAGTTGGCCGCGCCGCCGACGGTTTCGGCGCCGGTATGGCCGGTCCGGCCGTCTGGCGAGCGCCTGCGGGTCGCCTATCTGTCTGCGGATTTGCACGAGCACGCGACAGCGCGGCTGCTGGCCGGAGTGCTCGAGGCTCACGACCGAAGCCGGTTCGAGGTCTTCGCCGTCTCGTACGGGCCCGACGCCGGCGGCCCGATGCGCGAGCGCCTGAAGGCGGCCTGCGAGCACTGGATCGAGGCGAAAAGCCTTACGGATCAAGGTGTCGCCGAGCGTTGCCGCGCGCTGGGGATCGACATCGCCGTCGACCTGAAGGGCTACACCCAGGACGGCCGACCGGGGGTCCTGGCCCACCGCGCCGCGCCGGTCCAGGTCAGCTGGCTGGGCTATCCCGGCACGCTGGCCGCCCACGCCGACTATGTGATCGCCGATGCGGTCACTCTGCCGCCAGGGGCCGAGTCCGACTGGTCCGAGGCGGTGGTGCGGTTGCCGCTCTACCAGCCGAACGATGCGCTCGGACCGGCCATACCGCCGCCGAGCCGCGCCCAGGCGGGCCTCCCGGAAGACGCCTTTGTCCTCTGCTGCTTCAACAATCCGGCCAAGATCACGCCGCCGGTCTTCGCGGCCTGGATGGCGATCCTCAAGGCCGCTCCGAACACCGTGCTCTGGCTCTATTCCGGCGCGCCGGGCGTCCCGGAAAATCTGAAGAAACATGCGGTTGCGGCCGGTCTCTCACCTGATCGCCTGATCTTCGCCGAACCGGTCCCGCAGGCCGAACACCTGGCCCGGCACGCCCTGGCCGATCTCGTTCTGGACACCTGGCCCTACGGCGCCCACACCACGGCCAGCGACGCCTTGCGCATGGCCATACCGGTGCTGACCCTGCCGGGTCGGAGCTTCGCCAGCCGTGTCGGGGCCAGCCTGCTGACGGCGCTCGATCTTCCCGAGCTGATCGCACCCGATGTCGAGGCCTATATCGCCAAGGCCGCCGGCTTCGCGGGCGATCCCTCGTCGCTGAACCCACTGAAAGTCAGGCTGGCCAAGGCCGTGGAGACCTCCAGCGTCTTCGATCCTGTCGCCTTCGCCCGGTCGCTGGAAGCGGCCTTCGCGGATCTGGTCCGTCGCTGAAGGGTTCCGCCCCGCCCCGCCCCCTGCTAACCAGCGGACAACGACTTTCAGAAGGGGCCCGACACATGGCCGACGATTACGCGTTCCCCAAGGGCGAGCTGATGCGGGGCAAGAAGGGCCTCGTGATGGGTGTGGCCAACCACAACTCGATCGCCTGGGGCATCGCCAGCCAACTGGCCGCCCAGGGCGCCGAAATGGCCTTCACCTATCAGGGCGAAGAGCTGGAGCGCCGTGTGCGCCCGCTGGCCGAGAGCATCGGCGTCAAGACGATGATCCCCTGCGACGTCACCGACGACGCCTCGATGGACGCGGCTTTCGAGCTGATCGAGAAGGAATTCGGGACGATCGACTTCGTCGTCCACTCGGTGGCCTTCGCCAACAAGAACGAGCTGAAGGGCTCGTTCGTGGACAACACGACCCGCGAGGGCTTCCTGCTGGCCATGAACATCTCGGCCTTCAGCTTCGTGGACGTCGCCAAGCGCGCGTCGAAGATCATGCCGAATGGCGGCTCGCTGATCACCATGACCTATCTGGGGTCGGAGCGGACCATCCCGAACTACAACACCATGGGCGTGGCCAAGGCGGCTCTGGAAGCCTCGACCCGCTACATCGCCCGTGACCTGGGTCCCAAGGGCATCCGCTGCAACGCCATCTCGGCCGGCGCCATGCGCACCCTGGCCCTGGCCGGCATCGCCGGCGGCCGCGGGATGATCGCCCAAGGCCGTGCTTTCAGCGCCATGAAGGAAGACACCTCGATGGAAGGCGTCGCCGGCTGCGCCCTGTGGCTGGCCTCCGACCTCGGCAAGTCGACCACGGGCGAAGTCGTCCACGTCGACGCCGGCTTCCACATGATGGGCATGCCGGACGCCGAAGAGGCGTAAGTCTCGAGACCTACGGCGCGTAGGCCCGCATGAACCTTTCGGCCGCCTCCCGCGCGAGGCGGCCGAACTGTTCCTGGCTCTTCTCGGACGGCAGGCGCAGCAGGGACCGCAGCTGGCTGTGGCCCATGACCATGCCGGAGAAGAACTCCGCCGCCTGGTCGAAATCCTCGACCCTCATGCGGCCCAGCTTGGTCTCCGTCTCGAGGAACGCGGCCAGTTGCCGGCGGGCGTTCAGCGGGCCGGCCTCGAAGACCTCGCGCGCGATATCCGGCATCTCGCCCGAACCCAGGATGATGACCCGCATCATCGAGTAGTTCTTGGTGGTCATCACCGTTTCCAGAACCGAGCGGGCGTAGGCCTCCAGCGTCTCGGTCGGGTTCTCCTCGGCGCCGGGCTCGCGCAGCGAGGCGGTGATGCTTTCCACCCGGCGCTGCATCAGGGCCCGCATCAGCTCGGCCTTCGAGCCGTAGTGGTTATAGACCGTTTGCTTGGACACCCCCGCGCGGCGGGCGATCTCCTCCATCGGGGCCGCCAGGCCGCGCTCGCCGATCACCTCGACGGCGGCGTCGAGGATCGCTTCGGTCTTGGCGACGTCGATCTGTCCGGGGACCCTTGGCATCAGAGGACTCTGGGCATCAGTGAGCGTCCGAAGGCGGCGGCGGGGCGTTCTTGGCCGGCTGGGCCAACAGCGACACGCCGGCGGCGATGAAGCAGCCGATGGCCAGCAGGGTGAAGCTGTCGCCGAACGCCAGCACCGTCGCCTGCTGTTGAATCATGCCGCCGATGGCCTTGCGCGCCGCGCCGCCAGGGTCGGAGACGCCCAGCTGCATCATCCGCTCGGTCAGGCCCGCCATCATGCCGGCGGCCGGGCTGCCTTGCGTCACCTTGGAGGTCAGGTCGTCGTAGTAGAGCGCCGTCTGCTGGGTGATCGAGGTGGCCAGCAAGGCGAGACCGACGGCGCCGCCGGTGTTGCGTGACAGGTTCACCAGGCCCGAGGCGTTCTTGACCATGTGCGGGGGCAGGGTGCTCATCGTGATTTGCTGGGTCGCGATCATGGCGATCATGACCCCGACGCCCCGACAGGCCTGGACGCCGGCGAACTCCCAGAAACCCCAGTCCTTGTTGACGGCGTGGGCCATGAACATGCCCCAGCCAGCCAGCAGGAAGCCGATGCACATCGGCACGCGCGGATCGGTCTTGCGGACCAAGCGGCCGGCGATCGGGCCGGTCATGAACATCGAGAGGCCCGAGACCACCATGGTGGTGCCGACCTCCGACGCCGAATAGTGGCGCACGCGGCCCAGGAACTGCGGCAGCAGGAACGTGCCGCCGAACAGGCTGGCGCCCGAGACGGCGGTCATCGCCACGCCGACCGTGAAGTTGCGATTGGCGAAGGCGCGCAACTCGACGATCGGGTTGCGATAGGTCAGCTGCCGCCAGATGAACAGCGCGCCGCCGATGACGGCCAGAACGGTCAGCCACAAGATCTCGCTGTCGTCGAACCAGTCGTTCTTGGCGCCTTCCTCCAACACGTACTGCATGCTCATCAGGAAGACGGCCATGACGGCCAGGCCAAACCAGTCGAAGCCCTTGGCCAGGCTGGGGTCGCCCTTGTCGAACTCGCCCCAACGGGCCACGCCGAACAGCACGATCAGGCCGGTCGGGACGTTGATGAAGAACAGCCAGCGCCAGGACAGGGCCTCGGTCAGGTGACCGCCCAGGGTGGGGCCGACGGTCGGCGCCAGGGTGACGATCAGGCCCATGATCACGCTGGCCGTCACGCGCTTCTCGGGGGGAAAGGCGGTGAAGGCCACGGCGAACACCGTCGGGATCATGGCCCCGCCGATGAAGCCCTGCAGGGCCCGGGTCAGGATCATCATGTCGATGGACGAGCTGAGGCCCGTCAGCACGCTCATGACGATGAAGCCAGTGCACGAGATCAGGTAGAGGCGTTGAGTGCCCCACAGCCGCGACAGGTATCCCGACAGCGGGATCATCACGACCTCGGGGATCAGATAGGCGGTTTGAATCCAGCTGATCTGGTCGGTGCTGGCCCCGACGCCGGCCTGGATCTGCGGCAGCGAGGCCGCCACGATCTGGATGTCGAGAATGGCCATGAACTGGCCGATGACCATGGCCCCGAAGCCCAGCATCAGCTTGCCCCAGTCGACCTGGGGGGCGGCGCTGGGCGGCGCGCTGGGGGCGGAGGCTGCGGGGAGGGCGGCGTCGGTCATGACGCGTCCCTCGCTTAGCGGCTCGCGCCCTGGCGGGCGACCTGGGTGGTCGTGGCCGCCTCGGCGAACGAGGCGCCCGAGCTGTCGCGGACATCGACCTTGATCTCGACCGACAGGCCGGGACGCAGGGCCGCGCCCAACTGGCTGCGGTCGACCACGATCTTCACCGGCAGGCGCTGGGTGATCTTGGTGAAGTTGCCGACGGCGTTCTCGACCGGGATCAGGGCGAACTCCTGGCCGGTGGCCGGCGCGAAGCTGTCGACCTTGCCGACGATCTTCTGCTTGCCGAAGGCGTCGGCCTTGATCTCGACCGGCTGGCCGATGCGGATGCGGGAGACCTGGGTCTCCTTGAAATTGGCGACGATATAGGCCTGGCCCAGCGGCACGACCGACATCAGGGCGACGCCCGGCTGGACCAGCTGGCCCGGACGGACCGAGCGGGCGCCGACGACGCCGGCGACGGGCGCGCGGACCACGGTGCGTTCCAGGTCGAGCTTGGCGGCTTCGACGGCGGCATGGGCGGCGGCGGCCTGGGCCACGGCCTGGGCCTTGGCCGAACCGAGCGAATGGGCGGCGCGCTTCTCGGCCTCAAGGGCGGCCTGGGCGCTGGAGACGCCGGCGGCGCTCTGGGTGGCGGCGGCGCGGGTGGTCTGGACCTTCTGCTGGCTGACCCAGCCCTGGTTGGCCAGGCTGTTGTAGCGGTCGAGATCGGCCTTGGCGCGGCTGGCGTCGGCCTGGGCGCTGGTCACGCCGGCGGCCTTCTGGGCGATCATCGCCTGTTCCAGGTTCGACTTGTCGTCGATGGCGCTGATGGCGGCGTCGGCGGCCTGGGCGTTGGCGATGGCCTGGTCGACACGGGCCTGGAAGGTCGAGGGATCGATCTTGGCCAGGACCTGGCCAGCCTCGACGCGCTGGTTGTCGGCGACCAGCACCTGGGCCACGTAGCCCGAGACCTGCGGGCTGACCTGCACGGTGTCGGCCTGGACGAAGGCGTTGTCGGTGGCTTCGAAGTGCTTCTTGTCGAGGTACCAGAAGGTCCCGCCGACGATCACGCCGACCAGGACGACCCCGCCCACGAGCATCGGAACCAGCTTCTTGTTTGCGGACGCCGCCATGACCAGACCCTTGTCGCTAGAGCCTGTCCGCCCCTGATGGAAACATCAGGAGCGGATAAACAGGCTCGCTCTCAAACATTTGGAGCGTGGCAGGCGCCGAAACCGATCACACTTTCGGCTGCCACGCTCCAAGACATTGAGCGCGCCGGATAGTCCTGTCCGGCGCGCTCTTCAAGGGATAAATGGACGCAGTCGTCCAGAAATCAACGATCGTTCGAAGAAGTTTTCGCGACGCCCTTAAGCGGCGCGACGGGCCTGGCCATTCTCCGCCAGGCGGAAACGCTGCACCAGGCGGCCCAGCTCATGCGCTTCGTTGGAGAGGCTGTGGCTGGCTGCGGTCGATTGCTCGACCATGGCCGCGTTCTGCTGGGTGGCCTGGTCCATCTGGTTCACGGCGATGTTGACCTGGTTCAGGCCGGTGGCCTGCTCGGTGGCCGAGGCGGCGATCTCGGCGACGATGCGGTTGATGTCCTGCACGCCGGCGATGATCCGTTGCAGGGCCTCGCCGGTTTCGCCGACCAGGTTGACGCCCTCGTCGACCTGCTGGGTCGAGTTCGAGATCAGGGTCTTGATCTCCTTGGCGGCGTCGGCGGAACGCTGCGCCAGCGCGCGGACTTCCTGGGCGACGACCGCGAAACCACGGCCGGCTTCGCCCGCCCGGGCGGCTTCGACGCCGGCGTTCAGGGCCAGCAGGTTGGTCTGGAAGGCGATCTCGTCGATCACGCCGATGATGGCGCCGATCTCGCGGGAGCTGCTTTCGATCTGGCCCATGGCGGCCACGGCGCGCTCGACGACGTCGCCACCCTTCTCGGCGTCCTTGCGGGCGCTGTCGACGGTGCGGCGGGCGGCGCCGGCGCCGTCGGCCGTCTTGCGGACGGTGGCGGTGATCTCGTCGAGGGCGGCGGCGGTCTCTTCCAGGCTGGCGGCCTGTTGTTCGGTGCGCTTGGACAGGTTGTCGGCGGCCTGGCTGATCTCGCCCGAGCCGGCCTGGATGCCGCCCACGGCGCCGTTGATGACGGTCATAGTCTGGGCCATCTGGTCCATGGCGGCGTTGAAGTCGGCCTGCAGCTTGCGATAGGCGGGCGGGAAGGCCTCGTTCAGGCGGAAGGTCAGGTCGCCGCCGGCCAGGGCTTCCAGGCCCTCGCCGACCCGGCCGACCACCACCGACTGTTCGCGGGCGTTGGCCGCGCGTTCGGCCTCGCCGGCCGCGCGGTTGCGCTCGGCCTCGGCGCGCTGTTCGGCGGACATGCCCTCCAAGCGGATTTTCTCGATCGCGGCTTCCTTGAAGGTCAGCACGGCGGCGGCCATGCCGCCGATCTCGTCCTTGCGACCCGTGGCGGGCACGGCGACGCTGTTGTCGCCACCGGCCAGGCGGCGCATGGCGGCGGTCATGGCGGTGATCGGGGCAGCGATGCTGCTCGACAGCAGCCAGCCCATCAGGACGGCGACGCCGATGGCGACGGCCCCGCCGGCGATCAGGGTGATCATGCCGGTGCGGAAGGCCTTGGCCTGCGCGGCCGAACGCTCAGTCAGCTGCTGCTCCTCGACCTTGGTCATCGCCTCCAGCACCTTGCGGGTGTTGGTCAGGCGGCCGGTGGTGGCGATCTCCTTGCGGGCGGCTTCCAGGGCGGCGGGATCGTCGGCGTCGGAGATCTGCTTGGCGATCTCAGCATGGAACACGCCGACGGCGGCCGTCAGGGCGTCCACGCGAGCCTTCTCGTCGGCGTCCTCGACGCCGGCCGTGATGCGCTTGAAGTTCTTTTCGTACTCAGCCGCGTACTTGTCGCGCTTCTTCAGGAACGAAGGGTCCAGGCTGGCCACATAGCCGCGCACCGCGTTCTGCTCTTCGACCAGCGCGCCCGTCGTGTCGGCGATCGCGTCGACATAGGCGTAGCTGTGCTCGTTGAGCTGGGCGATCTTCTGGATCGACCCCATGCTCGATCCGACCAGCAGGCCCGCGGCGATCACGCCGAAGACGAGAACGGCGAACGCAAGCAGAAGTTTGTGTGCAACCTTAAGATTAGACATGAGCAGTGCCCCCGGACCCGAAGTCCAGATCAGGCTGCCGTCACAGGGTTAACAAACCCGAAGGGATATGATGAAGATCGGCGTTAGCCGAGATTCTGCGGTCAGAAATCGTTTTCTGAGCCAGTAAATCTCAGGAATCCTCGAATTCGGCGACGTTTTGACGCAGCGAACTACACCTGAATCTACTTTTCGCGAATACTATCCGTACCCGGACAATTAAGACTGTTCCTGCGGATCCAAGCTTGACCATGCGACAGCGCGCCGCAATTTCGGTCCGGGGTGGAATCACGGCACATTGAAATCGCTCCCCCGCCGCAACCAAAGGCTCGGCAGCGCGTATCTCCTCCGGCGCAGTTCCGCCGGTTCCGCCTACAGGCTGCAGGAGGTCCCGATGAAAGCTCATCCCCCGATCGGCCAATCGCCTCTGGGTCTGTTCCGTCCGGTGCTTTGGATGGCCGCGGTCGGCTTCGTCGCCGGGTTCGGCGGCTATATCGCGCTAGGCCTGCGGACCATCCACCCCGCCGGCTAGACGCCCGTCGAGCCGAAGCCGCCGGCGCCGCGATCCGTGGCGTCCAGGTCCTCGACCTCGATCAGCGACCATTGCGGGGCCGCCGCGATGACGCCCTGGGCGATGCGGTCGCCCCGGCGGATGGTGAAGTCCTCTTCGCCCAGATTGATCAGCAGCACGCAGACCTGGCCGCGATAGTCGCTGTCGACGGTGCCGGGCGCATTGACCACCGTGACGCCGTTCTTGAAGGCCAGGCCCGAGCGCGGGCGCACCTGCATCTCCCAGCCGTCCGGCACCGCCACCGAGAAGCCGGTCGGGGCCATGCAGCGCGAACCGGGCTTCAGCACGATCGGCGCGTCTTCCGGCACATGGGCCCGCAGGTCGAAGCCCGCCGCACCGGCCGTGGCGTAGGCCGGAACCGGCAGGTCGGCATTGCCTTCCCAACGCTTGAAGCGGATGGCGAGACCGGCGGGGATGGCGGACATGCGGGCGGTTCCTGATCTGGAAAGGTCGCCCGGCTGTAGCTGATTTGCCGGGGATCAGGCCAGAGCGGTCAACACCCAGGGTCCGTCGCCGCCCTTCGGCTGGCTCAGGCTGAGGACTACTTTTAGCGTCGCAGTAGAAACCTCACCCTGAGCTTGTCGAAGGGAGGGGTTTCGGCTTCCCGATCGCTCAGGCCAGAGCGTCCGCGATCCGTCGGGCGATCTGGGCCGCCACCTGGCCCTTGGCCGCGCGATCCCAACGCTCGGTCCCGTCCTTGGTGATCAGCAGCACGGCGTTTTCGCCGCCGCCCATCACGCCCGGCTGGGTCACGTCATTGGCGATGATCCAGTCGCAGCCCTTGCGGGCCAGCTTGGCGCGGGCGTGCTCCTCGACATGATCGGTCTCGGCCGCGAAGCCGACGACCAGCTTGGGACGTTGTGGGCCGGTGGCCGACAGGGTCGCCAGGATGTCCGGGTTCTCGACGAAAGTCAGGGCCGGCGGGCCGCCCTTTTCCTTCTTCAGCTTGGTCCCGAACGCCTCGTCCACGCGCCAGTCGGCGACGGCGGCCACGAACACCCCGACATCGGCGGGCAGGGCGGCCTGGCTGGCGGCCAGCATCTGGCGAGCGGTCTCGATATCCACACGCTTGACCCCGACGGGCGTGGGCAGGCCGACCGGGCCGGCCACCAGGGTGACGTCCGCGCCCAGCCTGGCCAGGGCCTCGGCGATCGCGAAGCCCTGCTTGCCGCTGGAGCGGTTGGTGATGCCGCGCACCGGGTCGATCGGCTCGAAGGTCGGGCCGGCGGTGACCAGGGCGCGTTTGCCGGCGAGCGGTCGGGCGGCAGGCCCCTCCAGCTGCGCGATGATCGCCGTAAAGATCTCTTCCGGCTCGGCCAGGCGCCCGGGGCCGAACTCGCCGCAGGCCATGGCGCCCTCGTTGGGGCCTACGAAGCTGACGCCGTCGGCCTTCAGGGTGGCGATGTTGCGCTGGGTGGCGGGGTGCAGCCACATCCGTACGTTCATGGCCGGCGCCATCAGCACCGGCTTGTCGGTGGCCAGCAGCGTGGTCGATGCCAGGTCCCCGGCCAGGCCATGAGCGGCCTTGGCGATCAGGTCCGCCGTCGCGGGGGCCACGACCACCAGGTCGGCCGAGCGCGACAGCTCGATATGGCCCATCTCGGCCTCGTCGGTCAGCGAGAACAGGTCGTCATAGACCTTGTCCTCGGCGAGCGCCGCCAGGGACAGTGGCGTCACGAACTCCGCGCCGGCCTTGGTCAGGATCGGTCGCACGCCGATCCCGGCCTTGCGCAGCAGGCGGGTCAGCAGCAGCGCCTTGTAGGCCGCCACGCCACCGCCGACGATCAAGAGAACCCTTTTGCCGCTCACGTCGCGCTCCGTCCGCGTTCGTCTTGTCCCCTGCACATGCCCACCCGCGCGCCAAAGCGCCAGAGAGAAACATACGGCGAAGATAGGGACTCGACTCCCGTTCCGCTTTCGTTCAATAAACGTAAAAGTAGAGCAAATGGACAAATGCGATCATGAAGTTTGCACGACAAATCGTGACGAGCGCGGCGGCGCTCATGCTTCTGGCCGGATTGGCGGCCTGCGATAGCGGGGCCTCGGCCGTAAAGGCGCCCAAGGCCAGCGAGCGGACCAGCGCCGCCGACACCGGCGCGCCGACGGCGACAGGCTCGTCGTTCGAAGGGGAGGGCGGGCGCCGCTCCGACCCGCGCGATGCGCCGGTCAAGCTGGTCTCCGGCAAGCCGTACTGGGCCGCCAACCGCACGCGCACGGCCGAAGAGAACGCCCAGCGGGCCTTCGAGCGTAACGGCGAGGTCTTCCGGGCCAAGAGCACCGACGACTTCGTCGCCAAGGTCCACGCCTTCGTCAGCGATCCGCCGAAGGGCTCGGAGACGCTGAAGCGCTCGAACGGCGACCTGCTGATCTACGATCCCAAGAGCAATATCTTCGCGGTGGTTTCGCGCGAAGGCGCGCCGCGTACGATGTTCAAGCCGGACAACGGCGCCGACTATTGGGACGAGCAGAAGTCCCGCGAAGCGCGCCGGGCCTCGGCGAGCAAGAAGCGCGATCGGGATCAGGCCGAGGGGTAGTAAGCTTATCTTCCATCCGTCATTCCCGCCCTTGTGGCGGGAACCCCTCTATCGGCCGCAGGTGCGGGAGGGGCGGACTGCTGAGCCGTCCGCTTGCATCTCACGTGTCAGCTGAACCAGGGGCTCCCGCCACAAGGGCGGGAGTGACGGGAAGATTTGGAGCGACGGGGACCCCTCACCGCGCCAGCAGCATCCCCGTGACGAAAGCCGCGCCTGACGTCGCGGCGCCGACCAAGAACCACAGCAGCGGCCAGGTGTGCTGGCGCTCGGGAACGGCGACCGCTACCGGCGCCGGCGCCGGCGGGGCCTCGGCCAGGCGGGCCAGGGCCTTGATCGCGCGGAGGGCTTCCTCGGCGAAGTCGCGAGCCTTGGCGGCGGGCGACAGCTCGCGGCCGATCCAGCGGCGCACCACGGGGTCGGCGGCGGCCCATAGGTCATGGGTTGGGTCGATGCGGCGGGCGACGCCCTCGACCGTGACCATGGTCTTCTGCAGCAGGACCAGCTCCGGCCGCAGGGCCATGTCGAAGAGAGCGGTGATCTCGAAGAGCTGCGCCAGGAGGCGGCCCATCGAGACGTCGCGGGCGTTGCGGCCGAAGACCGGTTCGCCGACGGCGCGCAGGGCCTGGGCGAAGGCGTCCATGTCCTGGTGGGCGGGGACGTAGCCGGCGTCGAAGTGCACCTTGGCCACACGCGGATAGTCGCGGTTCAGGAAGCCGTAGAGGATCTCGGCCAGGTAGCGACGCTCGCCGGGGCCCAGGCGCCCGACGATGCCGTAGTCGACGGCCGTGATCGCCGAGGGGGCGGCCACGAACAGGTTGCCCTCGTGCAGGTCGGCGTGAAACAGGCCGTGATCCAGGGCTTGAGCCAGGAAACCGCGCGTGACGTTCTCGGCCAGGGCCTTGCGGTCCAGGCCGGGCAGTTCCAGCGTCTCCGGGTCGGAGAGGGGCGCGCCCTCGGCCCAGGTCAGGGTCAGGACGCGCTTGCCCACGCCCTCCCAGCAGACCAGCGGCGCGCGCATATAGGGGTCGGCGGCCATGGCTTCGCCCAGCTCGGCGCAGCCGGCGGCCTCGAAGCGCAGGTCCATCTCCAGGTCCAGCGCCCGGATCACCACCTCGACGAACTCGGTGGGCCGCAGGCGGCGCGCGGCCGGGGCCAGCTTCTCGGCCAGGCGGGCGGCCAGGCGCAGCACGGCGCTGTCCTGGGCCACGCGGCGCTCGATGCCGGGACGCAGCACCTTCACCGCCGCCTTGCGGCCGTCGACCAGGGTGACCGGGTGAGCCTGGGCCAGGGAGGCGGCGGCGACCGGCTCGCCGATCTCGACATAGACCTCGCTCAGCGGCTTGCCGAGGTTACGGACAATCTCGGCCTTGGCGTCGGCCAGCGGGAAGGGGGCCAGCCTGTCCTTCAGGCGCGAGAGGTCCTCGGCGAAGGGGGTCCCGAAGATGTCGGCCCGCGTCGACAGGAACTGGCCCATCTTGATCGCGGCCGGACCCTGCTGCTCCAGCACGTGGGCCAGGCGCTCGCCCGGCCGTCCGCGCTTGGCCGCTGGCCCGGCGAACAGGCGCAGCGCCCGACCGGCCAGCTTGGCGGCGGGCGGCAGCAGCGGCTCGACCTCGCGCGGGATCAGGGCGTCGGCCCGGACCAGGGCCCAGCCCGCGCCGGTCAGTCGCCAGAAGGCTCCAAAGCTAGCCACGCGCCTAAAGCGCCCAGCCCTGGTGCAGGGCCGCGACGCCGCCGGTGAAGTTGGTGACGGTCACCCGCTTGAAGCCGGCGTTCTCGATCATGCCGGCGAAGGTCCGCTGGTCGGGGAAACGGCGGATGCTCTCGACCAGGTACTGATAGGCCTCGCGGTCCTTGGCGACCCACTCGCCGACCTGCGGGATGACCTTGAAGCTGTAGGCGTCGTAGGCCTTGGCCAGGGCCTCGGTCACCGGGCGCGAGAACTCCAGGCACAGGAAGCGCCCGCCCGGCTTCAGCACCCGGCGCGCCTCGCGCAGGGCCGCATCGATGTCGGTGACGTTGCGGATGCCGAACGAGATCACATAGGCGTTGGCGTAGTTGTCGGGCAGCGGCAGGCGCTGGGCGTCGCCGACGGTCCAGGTGATCTCCGGTTCACCGCCGCGCTCGATGCCGGCCATGATCATCTCGGCATTGTAGTCGACAATGTTGATGGTCGCGTCCGGACCACCCCGGCGCTCTTGCGCATTGCGGGCCATCTTGGCGAAGCGGCGGGCCATGTCGCCGGTGCCGCCAGCGCAGTCGACGATCACCTCGCCCGGCTGCGGATTGAGGCGCGCGGCCACGGCGTCCTTCCAGAGCCGGTGGACGCCACCGCTCATCAGGTCGTTCATGATGTCGTAGTTCTTGGCGACGCGGTCGAAGACCCCGCGCACCAGACCCGCCTTCTGGGAGGCGTCGACGTCCTTGAAACCGAAGCTGGCGGAGGTGTTGCTCATGACGTCTTTGGGTCGCGCTCTCTATATGTACGTCCGCTATTAGCTCGCGACACGCGTCCAGTCATCCGCCGAAGGACCCGCCTTGCCCGAATTGCCCGAAGTCGAGACCGTCCGCCGGGGCCTGGAGCCCGTCCTGTCCGGCGCCCGCCTCTCCCGCGTCCGCGCCAACCGGCCGGACCTGCGCTTCCCGCTGCCCGACGGCTTCGTCCAGCGGCTGACCGGCGCGAAGATCCTGCGCCTGGATCGCCGGGCCAAATACATCCTGGCGCCGCTGGATCGGGGCGACACCCTGGTGATGCATCTGGGCATGACCGGACGCTTCGAAATCGCCGCGCCGGAAGGCTCAGTACGCCCCGGCGACTTCGCCCGCGAGGTCACGCCTGACGACAAGCACGCTCACGTCGTCTTCGAGACCGAAGAGGGCGCGACGGTCACCTATTACGACCCGCGCCGGTTCGGCTTCATGGACCTGATCGCCACCGACCATGTCGAGCGTCACCCCTGGTTCGCCACCATGGGACCCGAGCCGCTGGGCGATGGCTTCGACGTCAAGACGCTGGAAAAGGCCTTCGCCAATCGCAAGCAGGGGCCAAAGACCCTGCTGCTGGACCAGAAGACGGTCGCGGGCCTGGGCAATATCTATGTGTGCGAGGCGCTGCACCGTTCGCACATCTCGCCGTTCAAGCCGTCGGGCGGGATTGCCAGGAAGCGCCTGGGTCCGCTGACCACGGCGATCAAGGAGGTGCTGGCCGAGGCCGTCGAGGTCGGCGGCTCGACCTTGAAGGACTTCGCCGCCGCCGACGGGGCGCTGGGCTATTTCCAGCACCGTTTCCGCGTCTATGACCGCGAGGGCGAGCCGTGCCCGACATCGGACTGCAAGGGCGTGATCGGGCGCGAGGTCCAGGCGGGTCGCTCGACCTTCTTCTGCCCGGTCTGTCAGGTTTAAGGCGAGAGCGAGCGGGCGACCCGAAAGCCGCCCGCCACCCTGGACGCTAGAAGCCGACCCGCGCGCCCAGCCGCAGGCCCAGGACCTCGCGACCGCTGCCGTAGTCGCCATTGGCCTCCAGGAACGCCAGCGTCGCGCCGGCGCGGTAGCTGACGCCCATGGCGACCTGGCCATAGGTGTGGCCGCCGTCGCGCGACAGGTTTTCGGACTGGTCGCCGCTGACCAGGGTCAGGCCGTTCTTGACCGTGAAGTCGTGGACCACGAAGGCCGCGCCATAGGTCGAAAGCGTTCCGCCGAACAGCTCGCCCCGCGCCGTGCCGCGCAGGCCGAGCTTCGCCAGGAAGCCGGCGTCGTCATTGAAGTCCAGGCGCTTGGCCAGGATGGTCGTGTCGTCCAGGCGGGTGCTGACATAGCTGACGCCCAGCAGCTGCTCGAACGCCAGTCCCTCGTCCTCGCTCTCCGTTCGGAGGCCGGCCTCCAGCTGGGCGCCGTACGAGACGCCGTCGAACTTGGCGGCGATGTCCTGGCCCCGGGCCTTGATCGACTGGCGGTCGGCCTTGGCCAGCAGATTGAGAAAGTAGCCGTCGCGCGCCAGCGACAGGTAGCCGCCGAGATTGAGGACGCTCAGCTTCATCTCCTGGCCCGCGACGCCGCTGAAACGCATCTTGGAATCCGCATAGCCGCCGGTCAGGCCGATCAGCACGCGACCGTCGTCGAGGCCGGCGTTGATCAGGTCCACGCCCATCTGGCCGCCATAGGTCGTCTGGTCGTAGTCGACGTCGACGACACGATCACTGCCAGCGACCTTGTCCTCGCGGTCGGCGCTCTCGCCATAGGCCTGGGCCCAGGCGCCCGCGCCGTTGGCCTCGGACCCGGCGTCGCGCAGGTTGGCGGCGTGGGCGCTCCAGGCGTCGGCCGAACGGCGCCAGACGGTCGAGGCGCCTTCGGATACCTTCAGCGTCTCGAAGGCCCGCTGGCCGGCCACGCCCTTGAGGCGGAAGGTCTTGGCGTCGGCGTCGAAGACTAGGCTGTAGCGGACGAAGCCGACCTCGTAGTTGTCGATGCCGAAGGCGTCGGCCTTGGTCGAGCCGCTGGCCTGGACCAGGATCGGACCCTTGTCGCCCGTCAGGGCGGCGGTTTCGCCCGTGACACCCAGGGTGATGGCGGTCTTGCCGAAGGCCGCGCCGCCGACGACCAGCTTGTCCGCGCCAGCGGCGGTGACGTCCAGCGCCAGGCGCGCGCTCGTGGTGGCGTCATAGTCGGTCGACAGGGTCAGGACGTCACCGATATGCCCGTTGCGCATGTCGATCAGGCCGTTGTTCCTGAACTGCTCGAGCGACAGCAACGACACCGACACGGGCGAGGTCGCCTTGGCGCCGATGGTGAGGACGCCGTTGTTGATCACCAGGTCGGTGCCGCCAGCGAAGTCGCTGTCCTCGGTCAGGTCGAGCGTCGTGTCGTTGGCGACGGTGTCGTTCTCATCGGACAGGACCCTTTCGCCGAAGGCCTTCTTGGGCGCCTGAGTCTGGACTTGAGCGGATGCGTCTCCGGCCCCAAGGGGCGAAAGCAGGATGAAGGGGACGAGGAGGGCGCACAGCGCGCTCGACGCAAGAAGGCGCCGCGCGGCCGGCTGACCGGCGCGGTGAGGAATGTACAGCACTTACTGGACTCCGTAAGCGATCGCGCCCCCGCGATGGCGCGGAACCTAGGCGCAGAGGCCGTTTCGATCAAGCCGGGGGCTGCCCAAGCTCCGCGCCCTCTCTATAAAAGCAGCGCGCAAGAGGAGAGATGCCGAATGGCCGACTACCAGACCCTGATCGTCGAGGCGCCGGAAAGCGCGCCGGGCGTGACCCTGATCCGCCTGAACCGGCCCGAGGCGCTGAACGCGCTCAACACCCAGCTGCTGGGCGAGCTGGCCCAGGCCCTTGCGGTCGCCCAAGCCGACGACGCTGTAGGCTGCATCGTGCTGACCGGCTCGGCCAAGGCCTTCGCGGCCGGCGCCGACATCAAGGAGATGTCGGACAAGAGCTACGCCCAGATGTTCAAGGCCGACTTCTTCACCGCCGGCGCGCGCGCGATCGAGCAGTGCCGCAAGCCGATCGTCGCCGCCGTCGCCGGCTACGCCCTGGGCGGTGGTTGCGAGCTGGCCATGATGTGCGACTTCATCCTGGCCGCCGACACGGCCAAGTTCGGCCAGCCCGAGATCACCCTGGGCGTCGCGCCCGGCATCGGCGGCACCCAGCGCCTGACCCGCTTCGTGGGCAAGTCCAAGGCCATGGACATGATCCTGACCGGCCGGATGATGGGCGCCGAGGAGGCCGAGCGCTCGGGGTTGGTGTCCCGCGTCTTCCCCGCCGACACCCTGATCGACGAGGTCCTGGCCGTGGCGGCCAAGATCGCCGCCCAGTCGCCCCTGGCCGTGGCCATGAACAAGGAGTTGGTCGAAGCCGCCTACGAGACCACCCTGACGACGGGCGTGGCGCTGGAGCGGCGCCTGTTCCACTCGCTGTTCGCCTTCGATGATCAGAAGGAAGGCATGGCCGCCTTCGTCGAGAAACGGAAGCCGGCGTTCAAGGGGACGTGATCGTCCCGCGCGACCCCTCCGCAGAATCCTGCCTGTGGACCGTTGACCCCGGCGAGCGCTTCTCGTATATCCGCGCGCTCGATTTCCTCCTGCTTCGCGGCTGCCCGCGCGGCTGTCCGTTTGAAGGTCCAACCTATGGCCAATAATCCCGGCGCCAAGAAGGCTATCCGCAAGATCGCCCGCCGTACCGAAGTGAACACCGCTCGCCGCTCGCGCGTGCGCACCTTCCTGCGCAAGTTCGAAGACGCGATCGCCAAGGGTGACGTCGCCGTCGCCAAGGCCGCTTTCGTGGAAGCTCAATCGGAGCTGATGCGCGCGGTTTCGAAGGGCGTCGTTCACCCCAACACGGGCTCGCGCAAGGTTTCGCGCCTGGCCGCTCGTCTGAAGAAGCTGGATAAGGCCGCCGCCTAGTCCAGAATTCGGACGAACGCCGTTCGTCCAACGAATTCAAGTATTTACAGAAGCCGGTCAGGTTCGCCTGACCGGCTTTTGCTTTGAATCCAAAGCTCTATTCCTCGCGTTGCAATCTGTGATCTGAGGGCTTGGCTTCACTATTCCCTTGCCAGGCGAGGGGGTCTCGCGAGTCAACAGAAATATCCGCGATCGGACTCAAGTTTTCCGTTTGACCGGCCCTCGCCGCTGGCTAATTTGAGGGTCTCAGCGCTTTCCCAGTCTTGGAAAAAACGAGGCGGCGGCGGACCTATCGAGTCCGCCGAGTAAGAACCTGTGTGCGTTGAGAAAACCGGTCGTACGCCATGGGGGGCGGCGGCTGTTTGGTGCGGCGGTTGTTTTGTGCGAGGCGGTGGACGTAATGACGATGAAGGGCGGGGTGGCCAGCCAGGACTTCTCGGCGGCGATCGCGTCGGCTTGTGAGCCGGCGACGAGCGTATGGTTGAAGGTCAGCGTGGCTTTGAAACGCGAGCTTGGGGACGCGGCCTTCGGGTCATGGATCGCGCCCGCGATGCTGCGCGAAGCCGCGACCGGTGATGTCGTCCTGGTCACGCCGACGGGCATTGCACGCGACTGGATCCGTCGCAGCGCCTGGCGTCGCATTGGCGAGTTGTGGTCGGCCAACGACCCGACCGGTCGTCGCATCGACCTGAAGTCGCGTCTGGAGTTCGAAGCCGCTCTGGCCGGAAATGGCGGCGCCTATGTCGAGGCCGCCCCCAAGGCCGTCGCCGCCGAACCCATCGAGATCGTCTTGCCCGTGTCGAGCGACGCGCCGGCCGTCGTGGCCCCGAGCGCCAAGTCGCCCCGCACCCAGGGCCTGCAGGAACGCTTTACTTTCGAGACCTTCGTCCCGGGTCCGGCCAACGAGTTCGCCCATGCCGTGGCGCGCCGGATCGCCAACTGGGCCGACGGCCACTTCAACCCCGTGCTGTTCCACGGCCCCTACGGCTTCGGCAAGACGCACCTGCTGAACGCCCTGGCCTGGGAAGCCATGCGCAACGCGCCCGGAAAGCGCGTGGTCTATCTGACCGCCGAGCGCTTCCTGTCGACCTTCGTGCGCGCCCTGATGGATCGCCAGACGGCGGCCTTCAAGGAAGAGCTGCGCGCGGCCGACCTGCTGATCATCGACGACGTCCACTTCATCGCCGGCAAGCAATCGACCCAGGAAGAGCTGTTCCACACGCTCACCGCCTTGGTCGAGGAAGGCCGCCGCGTCGTGTTCTCGTCGGACCGTCCGCCGGCGGCCATGACCGAGATGGACGCCCACCTGCGTTCGCACCTGTCGGCGGGTCTGGTCTGCGGCCTGGAGCCGGCCGACCGCAACCTCCGCCTGGGCATCCTGGAGCGCAAGATCCAGACCCTGTCGGCGGCGCACGGCTTCGAGCCGACCATGCGTCCGGACGTGCTGCAATTCCTCGCCGACCGCTTCACCGACAGCGTTCGTGAACTGGAAGGCGCGCTCAACACCCTGTCGGCCCGCGCCGGAGAAGGGCTCTCGCGCATGACCCTCGACGAAGTCCAGGCGATCCTGCGTCCGCACCTGCGGTCGGGCGAGAAGCGCATCACCATCGACGACATCCAGAAGGCCACCGCCGATCACTACGGCATGAAGCAGGCCGACCTGCTCAGCGAGCGCCGCAACCGCGCCGTGGCCCGTCCGCGCCAGGCCGCCATGTGGCTGGCCAAGCAGCTGACCACCCGTTCGCTGCCGGACATCGGCCGTCGCTTCGGTGGTCGCGACCACACCACCGTGCTGCACGCCGTGCGCCGTATCGAGGCCCTGCGCGCCGAGGACAGCGCCCTGAGCCACGACCTCGAGACGCTGACGCGCAAGCTGCGCGGCTGATCGGGGCTTACAAGCTGTGGGGAGGGGGTCGTTCCGAAAGGAACGGCCCTTTCTTTTTGAGCGTCGTCGCCGAGCATCTAGAGTGGCCGGATGCGCGAACGGCCTTCATCCCGCCTACTGGTGATCGATCCCGAGGACCGGCTTCTGCTGTTCCGGTTCGAACACAAGGCCGGGCCTCTGGCGGGGCAGGCGTTCTGGGCCACGCCGGGCGGGGGTCTCGATCCCGGCGAAACCTACGAGGACGCCGCGCGTCGCGAGCTTCTCGAGGAAACGGGCCTGAGCATCGACCGTCCCGGCCCCCAGATCGCCCAACGGCGGGCGGAATTCCAGACGCCGGACGGCGAGCGGGTGACGAGCGCTTCTTCCTGGTCCGTGTTGCGGCGTTCGACCTCTCGCGGGCGCAATGGACCGCGCTGGAGCACGAGGTGATGGCCGAACATCGCTGGTGGTCGGCGGCCGAGCTGCGATCGACCACCGAGCAGGTCTGGCCGGAGGACCTGCCGGACCTGTTGGCGGGCGCCGGCGTCTGGCGCGCGTTCGACTAGGGGCTCGTGGTCCCCTCTCTCATAGAGGGAGGGAGGGGCCCGCCGCGAAGCGGTGGGAGGGTGAGAGGTTATAGACTTGCCGAAGAGCGCGCAGTGGAGGCCGCTTCCCGCCCCGGGAAGGAGCCCTCCTTACATCTCACGGCGAGACGATCGCAGGGCGGATCAGGTCACTCAAGGACGGCTTCGCCGCCGCGCAGCGGCCGCTCGGAGAGCGGTCCTTGACTGACCTGATCCGCCCTGCACGCTGCAGCCTCCAAGAGATCTAAAGATCGCACCGACCGAGGTCGATTGCCGACCCATTGCGAACCAAACCGACTTCGGGTCTTGATCCCGCCATGACTGCCCTTCCGATTGATCTTTCCGACGAGCGCTGGGGCGAACTCCAGGGGGCCTTCCGGCGACCTTATGACGTGAGGCCAGCGCTTCGACGGCTCGCTGAAGAAGATCGGGGTGTGTGGGATGAATTCTGGGAAGAACTGCATCATCAAGGCGACGTAGGCGAAGCGTCGTATGCCGCCATCCCAGCGATCGTACGCATCTATGCGGAGCGGACGCAGCCGGATTGGAACGTTTACGCCCTTGCAGCGATGATCGAAGAAGCTCGGCACGGCAACGGCAATCCCGTGATGCCAGCTTGGCTAGCCCCGAGCTACGAGCGGGGGTGGGCAGAATTGGAAGCATGTGCGCTGGCGGAGTTGCCGCCAGCGAGTGACGATGAGTTGGTCAGCAGCATCCTGGCCGTGCTCGCCCTCGCAAAAGGGAAGCGTACTCTTGCCCGTATGGCGCTTCTCACCGAAGACGAACGCAAAGAGATGCTCGACACCGTTGGGTGGGGCTGAAGTTGGCTAACCCCCCACCCCGGACGCCAGTTCCCTAACCCTCCCGCGCCCGCCTCAGCGTCAAATTGATCCGCCCCCCGCCCGGCACGAGCCCCGACGACCCCGCCAGAATCCGATCCACCCCGTGGAACGCCAGCCGCGCCGGTCCCGACAGCCGGCACACATCCCCCGAGTTCAGCTTCAGGCTCCGCGTCGGGTCCTTGCGGCTCGTCCCGCCGATGCGGAACACGGCCGTGTCGCCCAGCGAGACCGACAGCACGGGAAAGCGCGGATCGGCCTCGTCGCGGTCCTGGTGCAGGCCCATGCGGGCGTCGTCGCGATAGAGGTTGATCAGGCACGAGTCCGGCGGCGTGTCCGGGTCGCCCAGTTGGGCCCACAGGTCGAGCAGCGGCTGCGGAAGGGCGGGCCAGGCCCGGTCCGTGCCCGGATGGCGTTCGGCGTAGCGGTATCCGGTCTTGTCGCTGGTCCAGCCCAGAGGGCCGAAGGCCGTCATGCCCACGCTCATCGCCTTGCCGTAGGCGGTGTCGTAATGCGCGAACGGCGCGGCCTCGGCGGCGGCCAGCGCGGCGTCGACCAGCGCCTGCTGGGCCGGAAGGTCCAGAAAGCTTGGCCAGAGGTCGAAACCCGGAACGATAGAGAGCGGCTTGGACATTACCGATAATTAACGCGCGGACGAAGGGCGGAAGGTGTTGGTTTGCGCCGCCGGCTGAGGGGGCCGGATGAATTTTCCTTATTAGGACCGAACATGCGTCGTCTCATGTCCTCCGCGGCCGTGGCCGTGATTTTGTTCGCCGCCGGGAGCGTTTCCGCCGCTCCGGCCGCAAAGACCAAAGCCAAACCCGCCGCCCTGGCCCAGATGGGCTCGAAGGGCGCGACCTTCGCCACCGTGACGACCCAGTTGCCGCGCAATGTCCGGCCTTCGCACTATGATCTGGCGTTCACGCCCGACGCCGACAAGATGACCTTCACCGCCAAGGTGAAGATTTCGATCGACGTGGTCGAGGCCACCAACACGGTGACGCTCCAGGCCGCCGACCTGACCTTCGACAAGGCCGAGATCGCCGGTATCGGGGCCGCCAAGGTCAAGGTCGACGAAGAGGCCCAGACCGCCGCCTTCACGTTCGACAAGCCGCTGCCGAAGGGCAAGTACGTCCTGTCGATCGACTACGCCGGCAAGATCTACAAGCAGGCCGCAGGCCTGTTCGCCCTCGACTACGAGACCGAGGCCGGCAAGAAGCGCGCGATCTACACCCAGTTCGAGAACAGCGACGCCCGCCGCTTCATCCCCTCGTGGGACGAGCCGTTCTACAAGGCCACCTACACCGTCGAGGCGACGATCCCGACGGGCCAGATGGCCCTGGGCAACATGCCGGTGACCTCGTCCAAGGACGTCGGCGGCGGCAAGACTGTCGTGAAGTTCGCGACCTCGCCGAAGATGTCGACCTACCTGCTGTTCTTCGGCCTGGGCGAGTTCGACCGCGCCTCGGTCAAGGTCGCCGGCGTCGACGTCGGCGTGGTCACCAAGACGGGCGACACGCCCAAGGCCGCGTTCGCCCTGAAGTCGGCCGCCGACATCCTGCCCTGGTATAACGATTATTTCGGCACGCCGTATCCGCTGCCGGTGCTGGACAACATCGCCGCCCCGGGCCGCAGCCAGTTCTTCAGCGCCATGGAGAACTGGGGGGCGATCTTCTACTTCGAATACGCCATGAATCTGGACCCGAAGATCTCGACCGAGACCGACCGCCAGAACGTCTTCACGACCGTAGCCCACGAAATGGCCCACCAGTGGTTCGGCGACCTGGTCACCATGGCCTGGTGGGACGACCTGTGGCTGAACGAGGGCTTCGCCTCGTGGATGGAGGGCCGGGCGACCGAGCACTTCCACCCCGAATGGAACGCGGCCCTGAACGCCGTGGGCGGCCGTGAATACGCCATGAGCCTGGACGCCCTGGCCACCACCCACCCGGTGGTGCAGCACGTCGAGACCGTCGAGCAAGCCAGCCAGGCCTTCGACGCCATCACGTACCAGAAGGGCGAGGCCGTCATCCGCATGCTGGAAAGCTATGTGGGCCACGACGCCTGGCGGGCCGGCGTGCGCGCCTACATGAAGAAGCACGCCCACGGCAACACGGTCAGCGACGACCTGTGGCAAGCCGTCGAGACGGCGGCCAAGAAGCCGATCAAGGCCATCGCCCACGACTTCACCCTGCAGCCGGGCGTGCCGCTGATCACGGTCAGCAACACGAGCTGCGCGGCCGGCAAGACCACCCTGACCCTGACCCAGGGCGAGTTCAGCAAGGACGCGCCCGACCGCAAGCCGCTGACCTGGCGCACGCCGGTCACCGTCAAGGCGCTGGGCGGCGGCGAGGCCAAGACCCTGGTCACCGGCGGCAAGGGCTCGGTCACGATCGACGGCTGCGGCCCCGTGGTCGTCAACGCCGGCCAGAGCGGCTACTTCCGCACCCAGTACGGCCCGGCCAATTTCGCGGCCCTGGCCAAGAGCTTCGCCAAGCTGCCGTCGATCGACCAGCTGGGCGTGATGAGCGACGCTTGGTCGATGGGCCTGGCCGGCTACCAGCCCGCCACCGACTTCCTCGACCTGGCCAAGGCTACGCCGTCCGACACCGATCCGCAGGTGCTGTCCAAGGTGGCCGGCACCTTCTCCGCCATCGACGGCTATTACGAAGGCATGCCCGCCGAGCGCGCGGCGTTCCGCAAGTTCGCCATCGGCCAGCTGCGGCCGCTGCTGGCCAAGGTGGGCTGGGCCGCCAAGGCTGGCGAGGCCGACAATGTCGGCATCCTGCGCGGCGACCTGATCGGCGCGCTGGGCGGCCTGGGCGATCCGGAGGTGGTGGCCGAGGCCACGCGCCGCTTCAACGCCGACAAGACCGACCCGTCGGCCGTCCCCGGCCCGCTGCGCAAGACCATCCTGGGCGTCGTGGCCAAGCACGCCGACCAGGCGACCTGGGACGCCATCCGCGCCCAGGCCCAGGCCGAGAAGACCCCGCTGGTTCGCAACCAGCTCTACTCGCTGCTGGCGGCGGCCGAGAACGAGGCCCTGGCCAAGAAGGCCCTGGAGCTGGCCCTGACGCCGGAGCCGGGCGAGACCCTGTCCAGCTCGATGATCTCGCGCGTGGCCGGCAACCACCCGGACATGACCTTCGACTGGGCCGTGGCCAACAAGGACAAGGTCAACGAAAAGGTCGACAGCAGCTCGCGGACCCGGTTCATCCCGGGCCTGGGCGCTGGCTCGTCGAACCCGGCCACGGCCGAGAAGATCAAGGCCTATGCGGCGGCCAACCTGGCCGAAGGCTCGCGCAAGGAGGCCGACAAGGCCGCCGCCGCGGTCGTGAACCGCGCCAAGATCCGTCAGGGCCGCCTGCCGGCCATCACGGCCTGGGTCGCGAAAAGCAGCTAAATCTCGGATAACGTGATATTTTTCATGGCCGCGCTCGAAAGGGTGCGGCCATTTTTCTTGGTCGCGGTACCAGATTCCCCCTTGTTGCATGGGGTTATGGGCTTGCGCCCCGATACGTATCCCCCATATCCGGCTGCGAACCGGGGTTGACGGGCTCGTCAACTTCGAACAACGCATCTTGCCCGCTCGATTTTCATCGACGGAACAAGATGTGGACCCAACCGTAGAGCGTACGAACCCACTGGGGACGGAAGAGAAAAACAGGGGCGCTTCCGAGAAGGCCCTCGTCACCCCCGTCCGCCTAAAGGAGCGAACAGGTACCTGAGATGAGCAAGATTATCGGCATCGACCTTGGCACCACGAACTCGTGCGTGGCCATCATGGACGGCAAGAACCCGAAGGTGATCGAGAACGCCGAAGGCGCTCGCACCACCCCGTCGGTCGTCGCTTTCCAAGAAGACGGCGAGCGCCTGATCGGTCAGCCGGCCAAGCGCCAGGCGGTGACCAACCCGACCAACACGCTGTTCGCGATCAAGCGCCTGATCGGCCGCAACGCGAGCGACCCGGTCGTGGAAAAAGACAAGGGCATGGTGCCCTACGAGATCGTCAAGGGCCCGACCGGCGACGCCTGGGTGAAGGCGCACGGCAAGGACTACAGCCCGCAGGAAGTCTCGGCCTTCATCCTGCAGAAGATGAAGGAAGCCGCCGAAGCCCACCTGGGCGAGCCGGTGACCAAGGCGGTCATCACGGTTCCGGCCTATTTCAACGACGCCCAGCGTCAGGCGACCAAGGACGCCGGCAAGATCGCCGGCCTGGAAGTCCTGCGCATCATCAACGAGCCGACCGCGGCGGCCCTGGCCTATGGCCTGGACAAGAACGACGGCAAGAAGATCGCGGTCTATGACCTCGGCGGCGGCACGTTCGACGTCTCGATCCTGGAAATCGGCGACGGCGTCTTCGAGGTGAAGTCGACCAACGGCGACACCTTCCTGGGCGGCGAGGACTTCGACCTTCGGATCGTCGACTACCTGGCCGACGAGTTCAAGAAGGAGCAGGGCGTCGACCTGCGCAAGGACAAGCTGGCTCTCCAGCGTCTGCGCGAAGAGGCGGAAAAGGCCAAGAAGGAGCTGTCCTCGACGGCTCAGTACGAGGTCAACCTGCCGTTCATCAGCATGAACGCCTCGGGCCCGCTGCACCTGAACATCAAGCTGTCGCGCGCCAAGCTGGAAGCCCTGGTCGACGACCTGATCGCCCGCACCATCGGTCCATGCGAACAGGCCCTCAAGGACGCCGGCCTGAAGAAGAGCGACATCGACGAAGTGATCCTGGTCGGCGGCATGAGCCGCATGCCCAAGGTCCAGCAGGCGGTGCAGGACTTCTTCGGTCGCGAGCCGCACAAGGGCGTGAACCCCGATGAAGTCGTGGCGCTGGGCGCGGCGGTGCAAGCCGGCGTGCTGCAAGGCGACGTCAAGGACGTGCTGCTGCTGGACGTGACCCCGCTGACCCTGGGCATCGAGACCCTGGGCGGTGTGTTCACCCCGCTGATCGAACGCAACACCACCATCCCGACCAAGCGCTCGCAGACCTTCTCGACCGCCGACGACAACCAGTCGGCCGTGACGATCCGCGTGTTCCAGGGCGAACGCCCGATGGCGCAGGACAACAAGATCCTGGGTCAGTTCGACCTGGTCGGCATTCCGCCGGCGCCGCGTGGCATCCCGCAGATCGAGGTCACCTTCGACATCGACGCCAACGGCATCGTGCAGGTCCACGCCAAGGACAAGGCGACTAACAAGGAGCACTCGATCCGCATCCAGGCCAATGGCGGCCTCTCGGACAGCGACATCGAGCGCATGGTCAAGGAAGCCGAGGCCAACAAGGCCGCGGACGAGACCAAGAAGAAGCTGGTCGAGGCCAAGAACCAGGGCGAGGCGATCCTGCACTCGACCGAGAAGGCCCTGGCCGAGCACGGCGACAAGGTCGGCGCGGCTGAAAAGAGCGCGATCGAGACCGGGATTACCGAGCTGAAGACGGCTCTGGAAGGCGAAGATGTCGACGCCATCCAGGCCAAGACCCAAGCCCTGATTCAGGCTTCGATGAAGCTGGGCGAAGCCATGTATGCTTCGCAACAAAGCTCGGACGAAGGCGCTGATGGCGCCGAAGCCGCGGACGATGGCGTCGTCGACGCCGAGTTCGAAGAAGTCGACGACAACAAGCCGGCGAACTAGTTCGCCATGCGCGCGCCGCGGAACATGCTCAATAGGTCTGTTCCGCGGCCGCGACGTCTTGTCTCGCGGCCCGAGGACGCCTTGCGCCGGGCCGCGTGCTATCCCACCTCTTTCCCTATCAACGCCACTCTCGTGGGCCTTTTGGGCGCCAGACGCTGACGATGCGCGATTATTACGAAATCCTCGGCGTGACCCGGACCATCGATGAAGCTGGTCTGAAGTCCGCGTTCCGCAAGCTGGCGATGGAGCACCATCCCGACCGCAACGGCGGCTGCGAGAACGCCACGGGTCGGTTCAAGGAAATCAACGAGGCCTATTCGGTCCTGTCCGATCCCCAGAAGCGCGCGGCCTATGACCGCTTCGGCCATGCCGGCGTGAATGGCCCGCAGGGCGGCGCCGGCGGCGGCCAGGGCTTCGACGCCAGCGACATCTTCAACGACGTCTTCGGAGACGTGTTCGGCGAGATGTTCGGCGGCGGTCGTCGCCAGCAGAACGGCCCCCAGCGCGGCCAGGACCTGCGCTACGACCTGGAGATCTCGCTGGAGCAGGCCTATGCCGGCGCCGAGGTCTCGATCAAGGTGCCCGCCGCCATGACCTGCGAGGTCTGCGAGGGCTCGGGCGCCAAGCCGGGCACCAGCCCGACGGTCTGCGGCACTTGCGGCGGCGCCGGCCGGGTCCGCGCGACGCAAGGCTTCTTCGCTGTCGAGCGCGGCTGTCCGCGCTGCGGCGGTTCGGGGCGCATGGTGCTCGATCCCTGCGGTAACTGCCACGGCCACGGCCAGGTGCGCCGCGAGCGTATCCTTTCGGTCCGCATCCCGGCTGGCGTCGACGACGGCGCCCGGATCCGCCTGGCGGGCGAGGGCGACGCGGGCGCGCGCGGCGGTCCGCGCGGCGACCTCTACATCTTCCTGTCGGTGACCCCGCACGAGCTCTTCGAGCGCGACGGTCTGGACCTGCTGTGCACCGTGCCGGTGCCGATGACCACGGCCGCCCTGGGCGGCGAGATCGAGGCTCCCTGTCTGCTGGGCGGCGAGACCTGCGACGGCCAGTGCAAGATCTCGGTCGCGGTGCCGGAGGGCTCCCAGACCGGCAAGACCGTCCGCCTCAAGGGCAAGGGCATGCCGTCCCTGCGCAGCCGCCAGCGCGGCGACCTAGTGGTCGAACTCTTCGTCGAAACCCCGACCCACCTGTCCGCCCGTCAGAAGGAACTGATGCGCGAACTGGCCGGCCTGTGCGGCGAGAAACAGAACCCCAAGTCCGCCAACTTCGTCGGCAAGGCCAAGCGCTTCTGGGAAGAGGTCACGGGGAACTAGGGCGGCTTAGGCCCATCGTTTCCGGCGACCCAGAACCGCGAACAGTCCGCAGAGGATTGTAGCCGCGACCAAGGCGATCAGCGCCGTGACGCTCATTGGCGCGTGGTGTTGCTTCGCGGAAGGCTGCGGAGGTTCAGGTTCGTTGACCAAGCCGATCTTGACGCCTGGAAGCTTCAGAAGCGTCGTTTCCTTCTTGTCGGCCTTGGCGGGCGGCGGCTTCAAGCGCGGTGCGTCGATCATGGGACAAACTCAGTCGCATCCAACCGCCGGTCAAGCGCGCGAAAGTCTCGACTTCGGGTGTTCCATCCCCCGAATTCCTTAATGCCGCCCCTTAACGCGACCCGCGACGCTCTGTAGTTTCGGGCGTCATGAACGCCCACGCCACGCCGACGCCGGCTCACCTTCTCGACCCCACCGGCGCGACGCCGGTGATGCAGCAGTTCTTCGAGATGAAGGCGCGGCAGCCCGATGCGTTGATCTTCTTCCGCATGGGCGATTTCTACGAGCTGTTCTTCGACGACGCCTACAAGGCCGCCGCAGCCCTGGGCATCAGCCAGACGTTCCGGGGCACGCATGCCGGCCAGCCGATCCCGATGGCGGGCGTGCCGCAGCACGCGGCCGAGGCCTATCTCTCCAAGCTGATCCGCATGGGCTTCAAGGTCGCCGTCTGCGAGCAGATGGAAGACCCGGCCGAGGCCAAGAAGCGCGGCTCCAAGTCGGTGGTCCGCCGCGACATCGTCCGGGTAGTGACGCCGGGCACCCTGACCGAGGATGGCCTGCTGGACGCGCGCGGGGCCAACCGCCTGGCGGCCGTGGCGATGCGCGCGGGGCAAGCGGCGGTGGCGTCGGTCGAGCTCTCCACCGGCGAGGTCGAGGTCTTCGCCGTGGCCAAGGAAGGCGTCGCGCCGATCCTGGCCGCCCTGGCGCCGTCCGAGACCCTGGTCGCCGACCGCCTGCTGTCGGATGACAGCCTGTCCCAGACCCTGAAGATCTGCGGCGGCCTGGTGCAGCCGATGCCCTCGGCCCTGTCCGAGCCGCAGGCGTCCGAAGCCCGCGTGAAGCGCCTCTATGGCGTGGAGACCCTGGACGGCTTCGGTGGCCTGTCGCCGGCCGAGATCGGAGCCTTGGGCCTGATCGCCGCCCACCTGGAAATGACCCAGGCCGGCAAGCTGCCGGCTCTGCGTGCGCCGCGTCGCGCTGGTGAGGCGGACGTGATGGCCATCGACCCGGCCACGCGCGGCAGCCTGGAGATCGACCGCACCCAGAGCGGCGGCCGTGACGGCTCGCTGCTGGCGGTGATCGACCGCACGGTCAGCTCCGGCGGCGCGCGGATGCTGGCCTCGCGCCTGGCCCGGCCGCTGCTGGACGTCGGCGCCATCGACCAGCGCCTGGACGCCGTCGAGTGGTTCGTCGAGCACCGCCAGCTGCGCCAGCGCCTGCGCGAGGTGCTGAAGGGCGCCGGCGACATGGCTCGGGCCCTGTCGCGCCTGGCCCTGGGTCGAGGCGGTCCGCGCGACCTCGGCTGCCTGCGCGACACCCTGAAGATCGGCGAGCGCCTGGCCGGCATGGCGGGCGGCTCACCCGATCCGCTGTCGCCGCCGCCGTTCGAGCTGGAGCACGCCTTCAAGGCCCTGACCCCGTCGCTGCACGAGGGCCTGTCGCAGTTCCTCAACGTGCTGGAACAGGGCCTCGGCCCAGACCTGCCGGCCCTGGCTCGCGACGGCGGGTTCGTCGCCGCCGGCATCCGTCCGGAGCTGGACCAAGCGCGCGGCCTGCGCGACGACAGCCGCAAGGTCATCATCGCCCTGGAAGCCCAGCTGATGGCCGAGAGCGGCGTGCCGCTGAAGATCCGCCACAACGGCGTGCTCGGCTATTTCGTGGAGTCGACGGCCGGCAAGGCCGACCCGCTGTTTCAGCCGCCGCTGAACGCCACCTTCATCCACCGCCAGACCCTGGCCAACCAGGTCCGCTTCACCACGGTGGAGTTGGCCGACCTGGACGCCCGCATCGCCCAGGCCGCCGAGCGGGCCCTGGCCATGGAGGTCGCCGCCTTCGAGGACTGGCGCGAACAGGCCCGCACCCACGCCGACGCCATCCAGATCGCCGCCGAGGCCCTGGCGCGTCTCGACGTCGCCGCCGCCCTGGCCGAGTGGGCCGAGGACGCCGGCGCAGTGCGCCCGATCGTCGACACGTCCTACGCCTTCGACGCCAAGGGCGCTCGTCACCCCGTGGTGGAAGCGGCCGTGAAGCGCGCGGGCGACCCCTATACGCCGAACGACTGCTGCCTGGACGCCTCGGGCGAGACCGGGGCGCGGCTGTCGATCGTCACCGGCCCGAACATGGCCGGTAAGTCGACCTTCCTGCGCCAGAACGCCCTGCTGGCGATCCTGGCCCAGTCCGGCTGCTACGTGCCGGCCGCCAGCTTCCGCCTGGGCGTCGTCGATCGCCTGTTCAGCCGCGTCGGCGCCGGCGATGATCTGGCCCGTGGCCGCTCGACCTTCATGATGGAGATGGTCGAGACCGCCGCGATCCTGACCCAGGCCGGGCCGCGCAGCCTGGTGATCCTGGACGAGATCGGCCGGGGCACGGCGACCTATGACGGTCTGGCCATCGCCTGGGCCTGCGCCGAGGCCCTGCACGACACCAACAAGAGCCGCGCCCTGTTCGCCACGCACTATCACGAGCTGGCGACGCTGGAGGAGCGGATGGCGCACGTCTCCAACCTGTCCTTGCGCGCCAAGGAGTGGAACGGCGACCTCGTCTTCCTGCACGAGGCCGCGCCGGGTCCGGCCGATCGCTCGTACGGCGTCCAGGTGGCTAAGCTGGCCGGCGTGCCCGGTCCGGTGGTCGTCCGCGCCCGCGAGGTGCTGGATCGACTCGAAAGCAAGGACCAGTCGCCGGCCAAGCTGGACGATCTGCCCCTGTTCGCGGTCAGCCAAGCGGTTCAGGCGCCTATAAAAGCGGCGCCGAGCGCCGTCGAGACGTCACTTTCGGATCTCGACGTTGACGGCATGAGTCCCCGTGAAGCCCTCGAGGCGCTCTATCGTCTTAAGGGTCTGCTCAAGACCTAACCGGTACCCCTATATAACATCATGCCCCGTCGCCTTCGCCCCACCCGCCTGGAACACGTCGTCGACGGTCACGCCCTTCGGGCTCGGCTCTCCGCCGCCGCCCTCGACTCCATCGGCAACGAGGCCGAGCAGCGGTCGCGGGCCATCGAGATCCTCAAGCAGGCGCTGTTTCGCGGCCGGATGATCGCCAAGGAGCGGCTGGAGAACGGGGCCAGTGGCGTCGAGACCGCCCGGCTCCTCTCGGGCGTCACCGACGAGGTGATCACCGCCCTCTACGACTTCACGACGGTTCACGTGTTCCGGGCCCGCAACCCGACCGAGGGCGAGCGCCTGTGCCTGCTGGCCGTCGGCGGTTACGGCCGCGCGACCCTGGCGCCGTTCAGCGACATCGATTTGCTGTTCCTGCGGCCCTACAAGCAGACGCCGCACGCCGAGAGCGTGATCGAGTTCATGCTCTATGCGCTGTGGGACCTGGGCTTCAAGGTCGGCCACGCCTCGCGGACCATCGAGGAGTGCGTGCGCCTCTCGAAGGAAGACTTCACGATCCGCACCTCGATCCTGGAAGCCCGCCGCCTGACCGGCGACGAGCGCCTGGCCGCCGATCTCAGGAAGCGTTTCCGCGACGACGTCATGAAGGGCACGGGCGCCCAGTTCGTCGCCGCCAAGCTGAAGGAACGCGACGACCGCCAGGCCCGCGCCGGGGCCAGCCGCTACATGGTCGAGCCCAACGTCAAGGAAGGGAAGGGGGGTCTGCGCGACCTCCACACCCTGATGTGGATCGCCGAATATCTGCACCCGGTCGACCGGCCCGAGGACGTCTTCAAGATGGAGGTGTTCTCGACCCGCGAGACCAAGGCCTTCATCCGCGCCTTCGACTTCCTGCACGCCGTGCGCGCCCACCTGCACTTCACGACGGGCCGGCCGGAAGAGCGCCTAACCTTCGACCTGCAGCCCGAGATCGCGCGGCGGATGGGCTATGGCGACCGGGGCGATGCGCCGGCGGTCGAGCGGTTCATGCGCCGCTACTTCCTGATCGCCAAGGAGGTCGGGACCCTGACCCGCGCCTTCTCGGCCAAGCTGGAAGCCGAGCACTTCAAGAACGAGCCCAAGGGCATCTCGCGCTTCCTCCCCGGCGGCCGGCCCAAGCGCAAGGCGCTGGACGTCGAGGGCTTCTACGAGGACGGCGGTCGCCTGAACATCGACGGCCCCGAAGTGTTCGAGGCCGATCCCGTCAACCTGATCCGCCTGTTCAAGATCGCCGACGAGCGCGACCTTGATCTGCACCCCGACGCCTTCACGGCGGTGACGCGTGGTCTGCCGCTGATCACCTCGAAGGTCCGCCGCGATCCCGAGGCTTGCAAAGCCTTCCTGCACCTGCTGGCGCGCGGCAAGCGCAGCTACCGCACCCTGACCCTGATGAACGACGCCGGGGTCCTGGGCCGCTTCATCCCGGAGTTCGGCCGGGTCGTGGCCCAGATGCAGTTCAACATGTACCACTCGTACACGGTGGACGAGCACACCCTGCGGGCCGTGGGCGTGATCGGTGACATGGCCGCCGGCCAGCTGGTCGAGGACCATCCGCTGTCCGTCTCCATCATGCCGCTGATCGAGGATCGTGAGGCCCTGTTCCTGGCCATGCTGCTGCACGACACCGGCAAGGGTGGCGTCGGCGGTCAGGAGAAGGCCGGGGCCCGCTCGGCCCGCAGCGCCTGCGAACGCTTAGGGGTAGACCGCGCCAAGGTCGAGCTGGTGGCCTGGCTGGTCGAGCATCACCTGGTGATGAGCGACTTCGCCCAGAAGCGCGATGTCTCCGATCCCGGTACGGTCGCCGCCTTCGCCCGCATCGTCGAGAACCCCGAGCGCCTGCGCCTGCTGCTGATCATCACCGTCGCCGACATCCGGGCCGTGGGCCCGGGGGTCTGGAACGGCTGGAAGGGCCAGCTGCTGCGCGAGCTCTACAACGCCACCGAGGCGGTGTTCCGGGGCGGCCGCGGCAGCGACGCCGCCGCCAATGTCCTGCGCCACCAGGAGAACGCCGCCGAGAGCGCCCGCGCCCTGCTGCTGGAGACCGATCCGGCCGCCAAGGGCTGGGTGTCGGCGATGGAGAACGCCTATTTCAGCGCCTTCTCGCAGGACGACCTGTTCCACCACGCCGAGCTCGCCCGTCGCGCCGCGATCCAGGGCGGGGCCGCCGCCGAGGGCCAGGTGCGGGCCGGCAACAACGCCGCCGAGATCGTGGTCGCCGCCAAGGACCGGCGCGGCCTGTTCGCCGACCTCGCGCTCGCCATCTCGTCCCTGGGCGGCAACGTCGTGGGCGCACGGGTCTTCACCTCCCGCCAGGGTCAGGCCCTGGACGTCTTCTATGTGCAGGACGTGACCGGCGCGCCGTTCGGCTGCGAGAACCCTCGCGCCCTGCGCCGCTTGGCCGACGCTCTGGAGGCCGCCGGCAAGGGGACGCCGCTGGCCGTCGAGTCCCGCCGGGGCGCCGAGCAGGGCCGCGCCGCCGCCTTCGCCATCGCCCCGTCGGTCACGGTCGACAACGAGGCCTCCAACGACGCCACGGTGGTCGAGGCCTCTGGTCGCGACCGTCCCGGCCTGCTGCACGCCCTGGCCAAGACCCTGGCCGACAGCGGCCTGTCGATCCAGTCGGCCCATATCGACGGCTATGGCGAGCGGGCGGTCGACGCCTTCTACGTCCAGACCGCCGAGGGCGGGAAGGTGACCGAGACCCGCAAGGTCAACGCGCTGAAGGCCGACCTGCTGGCGGCACTGGAGCAGAACGAGGCGACGGCGCCGGCCGCGCGTCCGGGCCTGCGGCGGGCGCGGGCGAGTGTTGCACGCTAGGGTCGACAGCGCGGGCGAGGCTGCCTAGACCTGTCCGCTCAAGTCGGTGCGGGGCGTGGCGTATGGCCAAGGATGTAGCGGTGACGGCGAGCGGCGGGGCCGCCGAAGCCTGGGCCCTCTGGAACAAGCTCAAGCGCCTGTTTCCGGCCTGGAACCTCTTCCTGGAAGGCTTCTACACGCCCGGCGCCTGGGGCTATATGGGCGTCGACTTTCTCAGCGGCTTCCGCAGGAATCCTTCGACGGCGAAGGCCTTCGCGCTGCTGGATGGCGTCGACGACGCCACATTCGACGCCCTGTCGGCCCTGGCCAACCTGAACGCTCGCCGGCATGACCAGATGGTGAAGGCGGTCGTCGTGGCCTACCTGACCGTGCCGCTGTCGATCGCGGCCCTGACAGCCGATCTCGCGGGCGACAGCATGCTGAGCTTTCTTCGCGAGCACAGCACTCTGGCGATCCAGGTCGCGGCGGGCATCACCCTGGGTCCGATCTCCTACCTGCAAGGCCAATGGCGCGCGCGCCAGATCGTCGGCGTGCTGGACCTGATCCGCATCGAGCGCGGCCAGGCGCCGTTCACGGCCCTGGAACTGCGCGAGGAATAGGCCGTCTTGGCGATCCTGGCGGATCACCGCATAGTTTTCGGACGCCGACCCAGGGAAAGCGCATGAAGCCGCCCATCAAGAGTCTCGCCGACCTCAAGCCCAAGGTCACCGCCGGCGCCTATGCGCGGCCGACGCCGAAGGTGGTGCGCCGCAAGACCGCCAAGGTGCTGACCCCCGAGGAGAAGGCGGCGTTCCTGGCGTCGCGTCCGGACCTGGCGCCGAAGGGCTAGTCGACCGTCACCACGGCCGAGACCCGATCGCCTTCCTGCATCTCGAACACCGCGCCAGGCTTGAGCCTCTCCGCCGGAGCCTCGGCGGCCAGGAATTCCGCCTCGCCACGCCAGACCGCGCCGGTCTGGGCGCTGTCGAAATGGAGCGTGACGCTCCAGCGGTCGCCCTGGAGATCGTCGCCCGGGAACTTCGAGACCGTGGAGTACCTGTCTCCCGTGGGAAGCGTCGCGAGCTTCCAGTCGGCCCAGGCGATCGAGACGGGAACGCGCGGCGCAGGGGGCGCGGCGCTTTCCGTCTTCGGCTTCCCCCCGTTGAATTTCACCAGCCCAAAGCCGACGGCGAAGCCCAGCAGCAGGCCGATGGCCATGTTGTGGATCAGCGCGCCGAAGATGATGCCGCCGCACACGCCCAGGACAAAGTTGCCCCCGCTTCTCTTGTCCATCGCACGCCCTTCGAAGTGAGCCGGCATCAGCAATCAGAGGGCGAGCCGCGTCAAGCCAACCGTCGCAGCCCATTTTTGCCGCCAGGCGTTTGACATCGCCCTCGGTCGCGATATTTGTCTGAGTAATAAGCGCATGGTGAGGGTGGAATGCAGCGTTACCGGGAACCGACGGCCGACAAGCGACTGGATCGCCGATCCCTCCTGACGGGCCTGAGCACCGCGGCCCTGGGCCTCTCGGCCGCGCCCGCCTTCGCCCAGGCCTTCTATCCGACCTATCCCAAGCCGGGCACGCCGAAGCTGGAGGGTGCGGACAACAGTCGCCGGGTCATCCCGGCCCCGGCCAAGGACTACTGGCCCTATGCCGGGATCAGCGGCGCGGGGCGGGCCGTGACCAAGGCCACCCAGGACGGCGGCTGGCGCTCGGGCCTCTCGGAGGTCAGCTACAAGGGACCCGAGCCGCGCGCCTATCCGATCGCGGCCTGGGGCGACGCCGACTCCGGCTCGGCGGTGAAGAGCGGCAAGCTGCCCGCCATCCGTCCGATCTGGGACGCGCACATCCGCGACACCGTCATCTGCCAAGGCGGCGACGGCGCCTACTACATGACCGGCACCACCGGCGATAACTGCTGGGCCTCGAACGACGGGGTCGAGCTGTGGCGCTCGCGCGATCTGACGACCTGGGACTATCTGGGCCTGGTCTGGAGCATCGAGCGCGACGGGACCTGGGAGAAGAACTGGACCGCTCGCGCCGGCGTGCCGTTCCGCTCGATCTGGGCGCCGGAAATCCACTTCATCGATGGGCACTACTACATCTGCCACTGTATCAGCGGCGTCGGTATGGGCGTGCTGAGGAGCAAGCGGCCCGAGGGCCCCTATGTCCACGTCATCTCGGACCAGCCGATCAAGGGCGGCATCGACTCGACCCTGTTCCGCGACGACGACGGCAAGGTCTATCTGTCGTGGGGCGCGGCCACGAGGATCCGCGAGATCGAGCCCGACTTCAGCGGCTTCGTCGGCGAGTGGCAGGACCTCGCCTTCGACGACAGCGGCATCGATCCCAAGGCCCAGAAGGACGGCAAGCCGCTGCGCCGCGTGGGTTTCGAGGGCGCGACCTTCTTCAAGGCCAATGGCCGGTACTATGTGGGGGCCTGCAACAAGGACGAAGGCCGCTACTCCTTCTGGTTCGCCTCGTCGGACAAGCTGCGGGGTCCCTATGCCGGACGCCATGAAGGCCCGCCGGGCGGAGGCGGCGGCAACCTGTTCCGCGACAAGTCGGGGCGCTGGTGGCAGACCTTCTTCGGCAACGACGACCAGATGCCGTTCCGCGAAAAGCCTGGCCTGATCGCCGTCGCGTTCGACAAGGCCGGCCGCGTCGTGGCCTCCGCCGACCAGCCGTTCAAGCCGTTCGCCTAGGGTGAGGCGGGAGAGCGTCGAGCGACCCTTGACGCTCCCCCGCCAAGCGCCCAGAAGCCGGAGGTGACCGACGCCGTACCCCCCGCTCCGACCGAAGACGCCGCGACCCCCAAGAAGGGCGGGCTGTTCAGGTCCTCGGTGATCTATTCCGGCCTGACCCTGGTCAGCCGGTTCATGGGCTTCGCGCGCGATCTCGCCGTGTCCTACCGGATGGGGGCCAGCGCCACGCCGGCGGCCGACGCCTACAACACCGCCCTGGCGTTCCCGAACCTGTTCCGCCGCTTCTTCGCCGAGGGCGCGTTCGCCGCCGCCTTCGTGCCGGCCTACGCCAAGTCGCTGCAGCGCGACGGCGAAGAGCAGGCCGACATCCTGGCGGCCGACGCCATGGCCACCCTGGCGGCCTCGACCATCCTGATCACCGTCATCTGCCAGCTGGCCATGCCGTGGCTGATGATGCTGATCAGCCCGGGCTTCGGCTGGGGCACCGAGAAGTACAAGCTGGCGGTGCTGCTGACCCAGATCACCATGCCGTACCTGCCGTGCATGGCCATCGTCGCGCACCTGTCGGGCGTGTTGAACGCCCGCGACCACTTCATCCTGTCGGCCGGCGCGCCGATCCTGCTGAACATCGCTACCCTGATCTTCATCCTGCCCCAGACCACGGCGGTCGGCGCGGCGCAGTGGGGCTCGGTCGGGGTGATCGTCGCCGGCGTGGCCCAGGCGGCGCTGCTGACCTGGGGCGTCAACAAGTCCGGCGCCAAGGTCCACTGGCGGCTGCCGCGCCTGACGCCGGAAGTGCGCGAGCTGATCGGCAAGGCCATCCCTGGCGCCCTGGCGGCCAGCGCCACCCAGGTCAACATCTTCATCTCCAGCAACCTGGCCAGCCACGTGCCCGGCGGCCGGACCTGGCTGGCGACGGCCGACCGTCTCTATCAGCTGCCCCTGGGCCTGGTCGGCGTGGCCATCGGCGTCGCCCTGCTGCCGCGCCTGTCGCGGGCCGTGCAGTCCGGCGACGAGGGCGACGCCCAGACCGCCATGGACCAGGCCATGACCCTGGCCATGGCCTTCACGCTTCCCGCCGCCGCGGCCCTGGTGGCCATGCCGGGCTTCCTGTCGGACGCCCTCTATACGCGCGGCCAGTTCACCGCCTTCGACGCCAGCCAGACGGCGTCGGCGCTGTTCTTCTACGGCCTGGGCACCCCGGCCTTCGTACTGCAGCAGCTCTATTCGCGGGCCTTCTTCGCGCGCGGCGACACCAAGAGCCCGATGCGCTTTGCCTTGATCTCTGTGGCGGTGAACATCGGCCTGGGCGTCGTCTTCTTCAACCTGTTCGGGGTGAAGGGCATCGCCGCCGCCACCGCCGTGGCCTCGTGGGTCAATGTCGGCCAGATGGCCTTCGGCCTCTGGCGCAAGGGCCACTACGGCCCGACGGGCCAGACCTGGTCGCGGCTGACGCGGATCCTGCTGGCCAGCTTAGGGATGGGCCTGCTGCTGGTCGCCGCCGCCCACTGGCGCGACCTGATCGAGGCGCCGCTGCGCGGGATCGGCCTGACGGGCCACGCGATCGGCGCCAAGGAGTTCGCCCTGGCCCTGACCTGCCTGGCCGGCGTGGCGGTCTATCCGCCGCTGCTGTTCCTGTTCGGCGGGGTGAAGCCGTCCGAGCTGAAGGCGGCCCTCCGTCGGGGCAAGGCTTGATCCATGCGGGCGGGGAGGCTAACCAGCGGGGCATGGCTCCGATCGGTCTCCACGCGCCGCGATGGCGCGGCTCGTTCTGACTTTAGGCTTTGCGTCCGCCCTTTCTTAGGGATGGGGGACGCAGAGCGCGCGCTCGCGCCTAGCCACCCCATTCGAATTCTACAGCCAAGGCTGAAGCCATGACCGACCAAGCTCCCGCTGCCTATACGGGCCCCGCCCGCGTGCTCTCGGGCGTCCAGCCCTCGGGCGCCCTGCACCTGGGCAACTATCTCGGCGCGCTGGTGAAGTTCACCCGCCTGCAGCACGAGATCGACACCTTCATCTTCGTGGCCGACCTGCACGCCATCACCGTCTGGCAGGATCCGGCGCTGCTGGCCCAGCAGACCCGCGAGATCGCCGCCGCCTATATCGCCTCGGGCCTGGACCCGGACAAGGCGACGATCTTCCCGCAATCGGCGGTGCGCGAACACGCCGAACTGGCCTGGATCTTCCAATGCGTCGCCCGCCTCGGCTGGCTCGACCGCATGACCCAGTTCAAGGAGAAGAGCGGCAAGCACAAGGAGCGCAGCTCGGTGGGCCTCTACACCTACCCGGTGCTGCAGGCGGCCGACATCCTGGTCTACAAGGCCACCCACGTGCCCGTGGGCGAGGACCAGAAGCAGCACCTGGAGCTGACCCGCGACATCGCCGGCAAGTTCAACCACGACTTCGGCATTCCCGGCGGCGTCCCGGCGTTCTTCCCGCAGCCCGAGCCGCTGATCCAGGGGCCGGGGGCGCGGGTGATGAGCCTGCGCGACGGTTCGGCCAAGATGAGCAAGTCCGACCCGTCGGACTATTCGCGCATCAACCTGACCGACACGGTCGACGACATCGCCGCCAAGGTCCGCAAGGCCCGCACCGACCCGGAACCGCTGCCCGAGACCCTGGAAGAGCTGACCGGCCGCGCCGAGGCCGACAACCTCGTGGGCATCTTCGCGGCTCTGGCCGGCAAGACCAAGGCCGAGGTGCTGGCCGAATACGCCGGCAAGGGCTTCGGGACCTTCAAGCCGGCTCTGGCGGACCTCGCGGTCGAGAAACTGGCGCCGGTCGGCGAGAAGATGCGCGGCCTGCTGGGCGATCCGGCGGTGCTGGACGCCATCCTGGCCAAGGGCGCGGAAAAGGCCCGCGAAGCCGCCGCCCCGACCCTGGCCGAGGTCAAGAAGCTGGTCGGTTTCTGGGGGGCTTGAGACTAGAGCGAAAGCGGCGTCATCTCCGCCGATGACCGACGCCGCTTCATCCGCCGCCTCGACGAGTCGCCGCAAGTTCCTGGTCGTCGCCGACGACAGCCCGGAATTTGCCGCGGCCCTCAAATACGCCTGCCGCCGCGCCCGCTCGACCGGCGGTCACGTGGCCCTGCTGAAAGTGATCTCGCCCGCCGAGTTCGAGCACTGGAGCGGGGTCCGCGAAGAGATCGAACGCCAGGAGCGCGAGGAGGCCGAGGTTCTCTTGCAGAGCTTGGCCGCTCAAGTCGTGGCCTCTACGGGCCTGCCGCCCGAGTTCATCATCAAGCACGCCGACAGCGTCCGCACGGCCTTGAAGCAGGTCGTCGCGGCCGATCCGGCGATCAAGATCCTGATCCTGGCGACATCCACGGCGGGGCGCGGGCCGGGACCCCTGATCTCGGCCATCGCCAAGGAGGGCGTCGGGTTCTCTGGGCGCAAGCTGCCGGTGACGGTCGTGCCGGGGGATATTACGGACGCGGAGATCGAAGAGCTGGCTTAATTTCCTTCTCCCGCAAGGGGAGAGGGATCAGTTCCGCTCCGGAATCCGCACCATCATCCGCTCGTAGCCCTTCACGAAGGTCGAGTAGACGCGCTTGGGCTCTTCCAGCACCTCGATCTTCGGGAAGCGCTTGAGCACCTCTTCCCAGACGATCTTCAGCTGCATCTCGGCCAGGCGGTTGCCCACGCAGCGGTGGATGCCGAAGCCGAACGACAGGTGGCGGCGCGCTTGGGGCCTATCGACGATGAAGGCGTCGGCGTTCTCTATGACGGTGTCGTCGCGGTTGCCCGAGACGTACCACATGACGACCTTGTCGCCCTTCTTGATGGTCTTGCCGTTGAGCTCGAAGTCCTCCAGCGCCGTGCGGCGCATGTGGGCCAGCGGGGTCTGCCAGCGGATGATCTCCGAGACCATGTTCGGGATCAGGGTCGGGTCGGCGCGCAGCTTGGCTTCTTCCTGCGGGTTCTTGGACAGGGCGTAGAGGCCGCCGGTTAGCGAGTTGCGGGTCGTGTCATTGCCGCCGACGATCAGCAGGATGACGTTGCCCAGATACTCCATCGGCGGCATGTCGCGGGTCGCCTCGCCATGAGCCAGCATCGAGATCAGGTCGTTGCCCGGCTCGGTCTGGTTGACCCGCTCGTTCCACAGATTGGTGAAGTAGCCCAGGCACTCCAGCAGCTCGGCGCGGCGGGCGTCCTCGCTCTCGACGATGCCGCTCTCGGGCGAGGCGGTGGCGACGTCCGACCAGCGGGTCAGCTTGCGGCGCTCTTCCCACGGGAAGTCGAACAGGGTGGCCAGCATCTGGGTGGTCAGCTCGATCGAGACCTTGTCGACCCAGTCGAACGGCTCGTCGATCGGCAGCGCATCCAGGATCTGGCAGACCCGCTCGCGAATGATGCCTTCCAGGCGGCCCAGATTGGCCGGTGAGACGATCGGGCTGACCGTCTTGCGCTGGATGTCGTGCTTGGGCTGGTCCATGGCGATGAACATCGGCAGGACGAAGTCCTCGTCGAAGTTCCGGATCGTGATCCCGCCCAGGTGCGCGTCCGACGAGAAGACCTGGTGGGTCGTGTCGACGGTCATGATGTCGTTGTAGCGGGTGATCGACCAGTAGGGCCCGGTTTCCTCGTCGCCCTTGGACCAGTGGACCGGGTCTTCCTTCCGCATCCGTTCGAAGTACGGCCACATGGCGTCGGCCTGGAACAGGGCCGGATCGGCGATGTGATAGTCCTCCAGCGGCGTGGCATAGGCCTTGGCGCGCGCGGCTTCTTTGAGATCGACCGAACCGTCGCTCATGGGGGATCCTCCCGCGGATCGTTGTTCTACGGGCATCACGCCAGAAAATGACGCCTGTGTCACTTTTAAAATGCGACCTTCCGTCGGTCTTGCGTCAAGACGTCGCGAGGTCCATTTCAGGCTCATGTTCATCCAGACCGAAACCACCCCGAACCCCGAGGTCCTGAAGTTCCTGCCCGGCCGCGAAGTGCTGGTGGAGGGCGCGCGCGAGTTTCGCACGCCGGAAGAGGGCGACGCCTCGCCGCTGGCCAAGGCGCTGTTCGACCTGGGCGACGTCACGCGGGTGTTCTTCGGGCCCGACTTCCTGACGGTGACCAAGGGCGAGGACGCCCAGTGGCCGCATCTGAAGGCGCCGATCCTGGCGGCTATCATGGACCACTTCACCAGCGGCCGCCCGCTGCTGCTGGACGCGGCGGCCGAGGGTGGCGGTCACGACGAGGACGGCGTCTATGACGAGGAAGCCTCGCAGATCGTCGCCGAGATCAAGGAACTGCTCGACACCCGCATCCGCCCGGCCGTGGCCCAGGACGGCGGCGACATCGTCTTCTCGAAGTTCGAGCCGCAGACCGGCGTGGTCTGGCTGCACATGCGCGGCGCCTGCTCGGGCTGCCCGTCCTCGTCGGCCACGCTGAAGGCCGGTGTCGAGAACATGCTCAAGCACTATGTGCCGGAAGTGACCCGGGTCGAGCAGACGCTCTGATCCGCCCTTTGTTTTCGGATGGGGGTGTTATCCCCCTCGCGGCGCGACTATACTGTAACTATATGAGTTGCGAATAGCCGTTATAAGGATTCCCTATGGCCAAGCTCGAAGACGCCACGCTCGCCCAGTTGTTCACCGAGGCGCGCAGCCGTAACGGCTGGACCGCCGAGCCGCTGCCCGAGAGCGTGCTGCGCGAGCTGTACGAGCTGACCAAGTTCGGCCCGACCGCCGCCAACTCGACCCCGGCCCGCTTCTATTTCCTGACCTCGCCGGAGGCCAAGGAGCGCCTGGCCAAGCTGTCGTCGGGCTCGAACGCGCCGAAGATCCGCCAGGCCCCGGTGACGGTGATCGTCGGCTACGACCTCGATTTCCCCGCGACCCTGCCGAAACTGTTCCCGCACGCCCCGGGCGCCAAGGACTGGTTCAACGACCTGACCGCCCGCGAGTGGGGCGCGCTGCGCAACAGCTCGCTGCAGGGCGGCTATTTCATGATCGCCGCGCGGGCCCTGGGCCTGGACGTCGGTCCGATGTCGGGCTTCGACAACGCCGGCGTCGACGCCGAGTTCTTCGCGGGCACCAACATCAAGAGCAACTTCATCGTCTCGATCGGCCACGGCTCGGAAGAGGGCCTCTTCGCCCGCAATCCGCGCCTCGATTTCGACGAGGCGGCGAAGATCCTCTGATCCGTCCGCGCGTTTGGATTTTCGAAGGCCCGTCGTCTTTCAGGGACGGCGGGCTTTTGTGCATCCACGCCGCATTCGCTAGAAGAGAGTCATGACCCTGCGCCACACCCTCCTCGCCCTGCCGCTGATCCTGCTGGCCGCCTGCGGGCCGGCCAAGAAGGACGAGACCGCCGCCGCGCCGCCGGCCGCCGCTTCGCCCGAGGGCAAGGGCTCCGTGCAGCTCAGCATCACGCCCTATGTTGGCGGGCCGCTGAAGATCACGAAGGACGGGGTCGGACCGATCACCAGCGCCACGGCCTTCGACCTGGCGACGATCAAGGCCCTGTTCCCCAAGGCCAAGGTCGAGAGCGCCTTCATGCATTTCGGCGCGGGCCCGCCGCAGCCGATCATCAATGTCGAGCAGGACAACGTCCCGCTGCTGGAGATCGGCAAGACCGACGAGGGCGAGATCGCCTATGTCCGCGCCGCCGCCGGCGACATCCGGGGCCCCAAGGACGAGCAGTTGCTGGCCAAGTGGAGCGACCTGGGTCTCAGCCTCGAGAACTGCCGCCTGGGAACGGGCCGCGAGGTCGGCCTGACCCTCTGCGTGCGCCCCGAGGCGCCGACGGTGCTCTATTCGATCGGCGTGCCCGACTGGAACAAGCCCGCCTTGCCCTCGGAAAAGGCCCTGGAAGCCAAGGGCCAGCTGAACGAGCTGATCTGGCGCCCGGCCGAAGGCGCGGTCGTCGGTTCGGCCTGATCGCATGATCCTCTCGATCGACACCTGCCTCGGCGCCAGTTCGGTCGCCGTGCTGGACGGCGAGCGCGTACTGGCCGCCCGCAGCGAGCCCATGACGCGCGGCCACCAGGAGCGCATCGGCATCATCGCTCGCGAGGTCGCGGCCGAGGCCGGCGTGGCTTTCGCCGACCTCTCACGGATAGGCGTCACGGTCGGTCCTGGCTCGTTCACCGGCCTGCGCGTGGGTCTGGCCTTCGCCAAGGGCCTGGCGACGGCGCTGTCGATCCCGTGCGTGGGCGTCAACACGCTGGAGGCGCTCGCCTTCGGGACCAAGGGCTTTTCCGCCGCCGTCATCGATGCGCGGATGAGCCAGGTCTATATCCAGGTCTTCGCCGACGGCGTCTCGCTGATGGCCCCGGACGCCCTGGGCCTGGGCGAGGCCGCCGCGCGACTGGCCGAGCTCTATTCGGGCGGACCCGCGACCCTCGTCGGTTCCGGCGCGCCGCTGCTGGCCGAGACGCTGTCGAGCGCGACGATCCTGACGCCCGCCGCGCCTGATCCGGTCGCCGTCGCGCGCCTGGCCGCCGCCAAGCCGGCCCCGACCCACTCGCCGCGTCCGCTGTACCTGCGCGCGCCCTACGCCACGTTGCCCGCCGCATGAACCTGCGTCCTGTCGGCTCGAAAGCCGCGTTCGATCTCGCCGATCTCCACGACAAGGCCTTCGACCGGCCCTGGACGGCGCTCGAGTTCGACGACCTGCTGAAGTCCCCCGGCGCCTTCGCGATCCTGGGCGAGGCGGGCGAACCCGCGCAGGCCAAGGGCTTCATCCTCTGCCGCTCGATCGCTGGCGAGGCCGAGATCCTGACCGTCGCCGTCGATCCCGCCGCCCGCCGTCGCGGCTGGGGCGCGGCCCTGGTCGAGGTCGCCGCCGGAATCGCCTTCGAGACCCAGGCCGAGGCGATGTTCCTGGAGGTGGCGGCCGACAATCTGGCGGCCATCGCGCTCTACCAATCGACCGGATTTATCAAGGTCGGCGTACGCAAGGGCTATTATCCCCATCCCGATGGGGCCAAGGACGCGCTTGTCATGCGGCGAGCGCTTAACACTTAGGGGCCGACCCCCTATCTTGCCCGCGACTCAAGACGGAGCTCCGCCGTGGATCGACTCGAAAAGGCCTGTATCGAAAAAGGCATGCGCATGACGGACCAGCGCCGCGTGATCGCACGCGTGCTGTCGTCGGCCGAGGACCATCCGGATGTCGAGGAGCTGCACCGACGCGCTCACGCCATCGATCCGCACATCTCGATCGCCACGGTCTACCGCACCGTCCGCCTGTTCGAGGAAAGCGGCATCATCGAGCGTCACGACTTCCGTGACGGCCGCTCGCGCTACGAAGAGACGCCCGATCATCACCACGACCACCTGATCGACATGAAGACCGGCAAGGTCGTCGAGTTCGTGGACGAGGAGATCGAGGCCCTCCAGCACGCGATCGCCCGCAAGCTGGGCTACAAGCTGGTGGACCACCGGCTCGAGCTCTACGGGATGCCGCTGGAGGAGTGAGCGTCGCGGAGGTGTGACCTCCGCGTCCTTGCGGAATGGGGTTTCGGCCCGCATAACCTCGCGCATGAGCGAGACCCCGCAAAAGCGCCTCTATATCAAGACCTACGGCTGTCAGATGAACGTCTATGACAGCGAGCGCATGGCTGATGTCCTGCGTCCGCTGGGCTATGGCGTGGTCGATGATCCGGAGGGCGCGGACCTGGTGGTGCTGAACACCTGCCACATCCGCGAGAAGGCGACCGAGAAGGTCTATTCCGAGCTCGGCTATATCAAGCAGATGAAGGACCGGAAGGCCCAGGACGGCGGTCGCATGACCATCGCCGTGGCCGGCTGCGTGGCCCAGGCCGAGGGCAAGGAGATCATGCATCGCCAGAAGGCGGTCGATCTGGTCGTCGGTCCCCAGGCCTATCACCAGCTGCCCGAGCTGATCGCCCGCGCCCACCGGGCGACCGGCGAGCGCCTGGCCGCCGACTTCGCCGCCGACGAGAAGTTCGACGCCCTGCCGGCCGAGCGCCATGTGACCGGGGTCACCGCGTTCCTGACCGTGCAGGAGGGCTGCGACAAGTTCTGCACCTTCTGCGTGGTGCCCTATACGCGCGGCGGCGAGTGGTCGCGGCCGGTGAACGACATCGTCGAGGAGGCCAAGCAACTGGCCGGCAAGGGCGTGCGCGAGGTCACGCTGCTGGGCCAGAACGTCAACGCCTATGACGGCGATGGTTCGACCCTGGCCAAGCTGGTCCGCCAGCTGGCCAAGATCGATGGCCTGGACCGTATCCGCTACACGACCAGCCACCCGCGCGACATGGGTGAGGATCTGATCGAGGCCCACGGCGAACTGCCGGAGCTGATGCCCTACCTCCACCTGCCGGTGCAGGCGGGGTCGGACAAGATCCTCAAGGCCATGAACCGCGACCACACGGCCGAAAGCTATGTGAAGCTGATCGGGAAGATCCGCGCCGCGCGTCCGGACATCGCCATGAGCGGCGACTTCATCGTCGGCTTCCCCGGCGAGCGCGACGGCGATTTCGAGAAGACCCTGGAGCTGGTCCGCGAGGTCGGCTTCGCCAGCGCCTTCTCGTTCAAATATTCGCGTCGCCCTGGGACACCCGCTTCGGCCATGCCCGGCCAGGTCGACGAAGCGGTCAAGGCCGAGCGTCTGGATCGCCTGAACCAGCTCCTCGACGATCAGCAGCGGGCCTTCAACGCCTCGCAGGTCGGCAAGGTCATGCCGGTGCTGTTCGAGAAGTCGGGCCGCCACCCTGGCCAGATCGTGGGTCGCAGCCCATATCTGCAGGCCGTCCATGCTGAAGGCCCTGAAAGCCTGATCGGGATGATCGTGCCCGTCCGTATCGAGAGCGCCGCCAAGATGAGCCTGGGCGGGGTTCTGGAAACCAATGCCGTTCTGGAGACCGCTTGAGTCGCACCCCTGAGTTCCTGCCGCTGTCCGACGACGCCGTCGTCGCCGTTACCGGTCCGTCGGGCCGTCACGCCGCCCTGATCGAGGACGCCTTCAAGGTGTTGATCGAGACCCCGGGCGGCGGTGTCACCATCACCGGCGACGCGCGCGGCCGCACCGGCGCCAAGCGCGTTCTGCAGACCCTGGCCGCCCGCGCCGACGCCGGCGAGGAGGTGGTCGAGGCCGACGTGCGTATCGCTATCGGCAGCGCTCACGAGACCGGCGGCCAGGCTTCGCCGCGCGCGGTGCGCAAGGGCAATGTCTCGCCCAAGACCAAGAGCCAGGCCGTCTATCTGGAGCGGATGGCGACCCATCCGCTGGTCTTTGGCCTCGGCCCCGCCGGCACCGGCAAGACTTTCCTGGCCGTGGCGCACGGCGCCGGCATGCTGATGCGCGGCGAGGTCGATCGCCTGATCGTCACCCGTCCCGCCGTCGAGGCCGGCGAGAAGCTGGGCTTCCTGCCGGGCGACCTGAACGAGAAGGTCGACCCCTACATGGCTCCGGTCTGGGAAGCCCTGACCGACATCATGGGCGCCGACCAGCTGCGCCGCCGTCGCGAGAAGTTGGAGATCGAGGTCGCCCCGATCGCCTTCATGCGCGGCCGCACGCTGGCGCACGCGTTCGTCATCGTTGACGAGGCCCAAAACTGCTCGCGCCTGCAGATGAAGATGGTCCTGACCCGGATCGGCGAGGGCGCCCGCATGGTCGTCACCGGCGACCCGACCCAGGTCGACCTGATGAATCCGCGGGACTCGGGGCTGGCTCACGCCGTCTCGATCCTGGATGGCGTCGAGGGCGTGGCGGTGTCGCGCTTCACCTCTTCGGATGTGGTGCGACATCCGCTCGTGGAGCGTATCGTAAAGGCCTATGACGCTGACGCGGCCCAAAGCACGCCGAGATAAGGGTACGCCCCGCTAAATGACGATTACCGTAGACATCGAGATCGAGGACGAGGCCTGGACCCAGGCGGCCGAGGACGCCGAGGCCCTGGTCTGGCGCGCGGCCCAGGCCGTGCTGGACGCCCATGAGGACATCGAAGGCCAGGGGATCGTGATCCTGCTGACCGACGACGACAGCGTCCAGACCCTCAATCGCGACTTCCGCCAGAAGGATTACGCGACCAACGTCCTGTCCTTCCCCTCGCCGCCGAACCCGGAAGGCCAGATCGGCGACATCGCCCTGGCCTATGGGGTTTGCGCCCGCGAGGCGGCCGAGCAGGGCAAGCCACTTGCGCACCATTTGCAACATCTGGTGGCGCACGGCGTGCTTCATCTCCTAGGATACGACCACGAGGGCGACGACGAGGCGGAAGCCATGGAGGCGCTCGAACGCGAAATCCTGGCGGGTCTGGACGTTCCGGACCCTTACGCCAGTGACGAACAGGGGCGCTAAACAGGGCCATGCCCAGCGACGAGCCTAGTCAACAGCCCGCCGTTCCGGCTCGTAGAAGCCGGGGCGTGCGGGCGTTTCTTCGACGCATGCGCCGGCAACTCACCGGCGGCGGCGAGCCGTCGCGGCCGCCCGAACCGCCGCCCGCGACCGGCGCCGTCGACATCGTCGACCAGGCCGAGGCCTTCCAGACCCTGCGGGTGGCCGACGTCATGACCCCGCGCGCCGACATCGTGGCTGTCGAGCTTTCGACGCCGTTCGAGGCGGTGGTGGCCCAGTTCGCCGAGGCCGAGCACTCGCGGATGCCGATCTATCGCGAGACCCTGGATGACCCGATCGGCGTCATCCACATCAAGGACATCTTCCGCCTGCTGGCCGACGACGAGAAGCTGCCGGCGCCGGGCGACGCGATCCTGAACAAGCTGCGCCGCGACGCGCTGTACGTGCCGGCCTCGATGCGGGCCGCCGACCTGCTGCTGCGCATGCGCACCAGCCGCATCCACATGGCGCTGGTCATCGACGAGTTCGGCGGCACCGACGGCCTGGTCTCGATGGAAGACCTGATCGAGGCGGTGGTCGGCGAGATCGACGACGAGCACGATGACGCGGCGGCCGTCGCCATCGTGGCGCGTCCCGGCGGCGTCTTCGACGCCGACGCCCGCGCGCCGCTGGAAGAGCTGGAGGCCGCACTGGGCCGCGAGCTGGCGCCCTCCGACATGGAAGAGGACATCGACACCGTCGCCGGCCTCGTCGTCGCCCTGGCCGGCCGCGTGCCGCAACGGGGCGAGGTGATCGCCCACCCCGACGGCTACGAGTTCGAGGTGGTCGAGGCCGATCCGCGTCGCGTGCGTCGTGTGCGGGTGCGCGGCGGTCCTTCGCCGGCTTCCTCGCATGCCGCCGCCGTGGACGCCGCCGCTTCGTGAGCGCTTGGGGTCGTTTCCGCGAGAAGGCCTGGAGCGGTCCGCTGCTGGCGCTGGTCGCCGGCCTCGCCGCCGCCCTGGCCCATCCGCCGTTCGGCGTGCTGCCGGGCCTGCTGGGTTATGCGGGCCTCCTCTACCTGCTCGATGACGCCCACGCCGCCAAGCCGTTGCGTTCGGCCTTCTGGCGCGGGTGGCTGGCGGGCCTGGCCTATTTCGGCCTCGGCACCTGGTGGATCGGCGAGGCCTTCATGGTCGACGCGGCCAACCAGGGCTGGATGGCCCCGTTCGCGGTGGCGGCCATGGCCGGCGGATTGGCGCTGTTCTGGGGATTGGCGGCGCTGCTCTATCGCCGTTTCCGGCCGGCCAGCGCCTGGCGCGTCCTGACGTTCGCCGGCGCCTTCGCGGCGCTGGAATGGTTGCGCGGCCACGTCCTGACAGGCTTTCCTTGGAACCTGCCCGGCGAGACCTGGAAGGCGGGCTCGTTCCCGTCGCAGGCCGCGGCCCTGGTCGGCGCCTACGGCCTGACCTGGATCACCCTGACGATCGCCGCCGCCCCCGCCGTCTGGCGCGAAGGCCGGGGCGGGAAGATCGCGTTGGGCGCCGCTTTCGCGGGCCTCGTCGGGCTCTACGGCTATGGCGCGGTGGTTCAGTCGCGTCCGCTGGCCCAGGGCGACCCGATATCGGTCCGCATCGTCCAAGCCGACATCCAGCAGGACGCCAAGTGGGACGCCGCCCGCTTCAGCCAGATCGTCCAGTCCTACGTCTCGCTGACCGCCAAACCCTATGCGGGCAAGCCCACTGACCTCGTCATCTGGCCCGAGGGTGCGCTGCCGGCGGCGATCGACGACTACCTCGCGCCCGGGACCTGGGTGCGGCAGGCGATTGTCGACGCGCTTCAGCCCGGCCAGACCTTGCTGATCGGCGGCTACCGCTATGAAGGCCCGATCGACAAGCCGACCTACTATAACAGCCTCGTCGCCCTGAGACGTACGGCCACCGATCTCGAGGTCGTCGGCGTCTACGACAAGCACCGCCTGGTGCCGTTCGGCGAATACCTGCCGGCTGAAAAGCTCCTCACCGCCATCGGCTTCAAGAGCCTGGCGCACCTCGGCGACGGCTTCGCCACTGGTCCGCGCCCAGCGCCGCTGCGGGTCTCGCGCGACCTGCTGGTCCAGCCGCTGATCTGCTACGAGAGCCTGTTCCCGGGCCTCGCCCGGCGTGATCCGAACGTTCGTGTCCTGATCAATGTCTCGAACGACGCCTGGTTCGGGGTGACCTCGGGTCCGCTGCAGCACCTGAACCTGGCCAGTTACCGCGCGATCGAAAGCGCCAGGCCGATCCTGCGCGCCACGCCGACCGGAGTCAGTGCGGTGATCGATGCGCGCGGTCGAATCGTGCCCGGAACCGCCCTCGGCTTAGGAAAAAGCGGAGTCATCGACGCGATTATACCGGGAATGGGTGGAGTTACACCTTTCGACGACTTCGGAAACCTGCCGTTTATGGCGCTTCTACTGATATCTGGGGTTGCGTCAGCTCGCTTGCGGGCAGGTAAAACCTAATCCTCTATTGCGCGCTTGAAAGAGTTAGGCTGAATTAAAACCGCAATTTCAGCTATCAAGCGTGGGTATGAGCGAGCTGTCCGACACCGAGCGCAACCCCAATCCGGTCGACCTGCACGTCGGCGCCCGCATCCGCATGCGTCGGAAGATCCTCGGCGTCAGCCAGGAACGGCTGGCCGAGGACCTGGGCCTGACCTTCCAGCAGATCCAGAAGTACGAGCGCGGCGCCAATCGCGTCAGCGCCAGCAAGCTCTATGAGATCGCCAAGAGCCTGCAGTCGTCGGTCGGCTATTTCTTCGAAGGCCTGGCCGATACGGTCGATGGTCTCTCCGAGACCGGCGAGCCGTTCGTCCACGACTTCCTGATGACCCCGGAAGGCCTGGAGCTGGCGACGCTGTTCCCGAAGATCACCAAGCCGAAGGTGCGGCGGCGGATCTTGGAGCTGGTCCGGTCGATGGCCGAGGACGAAGCGGTCGGCGCCGATTAAGGCCAGGCTGAAAGCGACCGCAGGTTCTCTCGGCTTGCTCGCATAAACATATCTTTATATGGTTTCGGTCTATCAGGACGCCGAACTGGGCGCCCGCGCGCTCGCGCGCAATCTCATGGCCGGAGCTGTCTCTTGAACCGTTCGTCCTACATCTTCACCAGCGAGAGCGTCTCCGAGGGCCATCCCGACAAGGTCGCCGACCGCATCAGCGACACCGTCGTCGACGCCTTCCTGTCGGTCGATCCCGAAGCCCGCGTGGCTTGTGAGACCCTGGTGACCACCAATCGCGTCGTGCTGGCCGGTGAAGTCCGCGCCGGCAAGCCGGACGGCGACAAGAAAGCCAACAAGCAGCTGACCAAGGACATCCTGGGTTCGCTGGAGCCCAAGGTCCGCGCCGCGATCAAGGACATCGGCTACGAGCAGAAGGGCTTCCACTGGCAGAAGGCGAAGTTCGCCAACTTCCTGCACGGCCAGTCGGCGCACATCGCCCAGGGCGTGGACGCCACCGACAAGAAGGACGAGGGCGCCGGCGACCAGGGCATCATGTTCGGCTACGCCAGCACCGAGACCCCGGAGCTGATGCCGGCCACCCTGCAGTACAGCCACAACATCCTGAAGCGCCTGGCCGAACTGCGCCATTCGGGCGAGCTCTCGGAGCTGGAGCCCGACGCCAAGAGCCAGGTGACCCTGGAGTACGACGGCGCCGGCCGCCCGGTCCGCGTCGTCTCGATCGTCGTGAGCCACCAGCACGCCAAGAAGATCGGCGGCAAGGCCGCGACCTCCAAGCGCGTGCTGGAGCTGATCAAGCCGCACATCCTGCCGGTCTTCCCGGACGGCCTGGTCACCAAGAAGACCCAGTGGCTGGTCAACCCGACCGGTCGCTTCGAGATCGGTGGTCCGGACGGCGACGCCGGCGTGACCGGCCGCAAGATCATCGTCGACACCTACGGCGGCGCCTCGCCGCACGGCGGCGGCGCGTTCTCGGGCAAGGATCCGACCAAGGTCGACCGCTCGGCCGCCTATGCCTGCCGCTACCTGGCCAAGAACGTCGTGGCCGCCGGCCTCGCCGACCGCTGCACGATCCAGATCGCCTACGCCATCGGCGTGGCCCAGCCGGTCTCGTTCCACGTCGACCTGCACCGCACGGGCAAGGTCGATCCGGCCGTGCTGGAAAAGCTGCTGCCGCAACTGATCGGCGGCGCCACCCCGCGCGCCATCCGCGAACACCTGCAGCTGAACCGCCCGATCTACGCCCGCACCGCCGCCTACGGCCACTTCGGCCGCACGCCGGACAATGAAGGCGGCTTCTCCTGGGAGAAGACCGATCTCGTGGGCGAACTGAAGGGCCTGGCGTAACAGCCGCTATAACTTGCCTTCCTAGGCCTTGTGCCTAGGACCCATCTTACCGCCGGCGTTGCGCTCGACAGAGATCCGCAACGCCGGCGGTTTGCTTTTCTGGGCCTCTCAGCCTGGCCCGACCATGGGTCCTAGGCACAAGGCCTAGGAAGGCGGATTTTGTTTTTCCCGCGCTTGGGACTAAGACGCCGCCCCATGACCAATCCGACCCAACCCCATGGCCCCCTGCGCTCGTTCGGCCGCCTGAAGTCGCGCCCGGTGAAGCCGCGCCAGCAAGCCCTGCTCGACACCCTGCTGCCCGAGATCGCGGTGCCGCAGGGCCCTTTCCAGCCGCTGGACCTGATGCCCGCGGCTAAGGCCGTGTGGCTGGAGATCGGCTTCGGCGGCGGCGAGCACATGGCGACCCAGGCCGGCCGCAATCCCGAGACCCTGGTGATCGGCGCGGAGCCCTTCGTGAACGGGGTGGCCAGCGCCGTCCGTCACATCGAGGAACAGGCCCTGAAGAACGTCCGCGTCCACGAGGGCGACGCCCGCGACGTGGTCGACTGGCTGCCCGATGCGTGCCTGGACCGGGTGTTCATCATGTTCCCCGATCCCTGGCACAAGGCCCGCCACAACAAGCGCCGCCTGATCCAGCCCGAGTTCGTCGCCAGGCTGGCCCGTGTCATGAAGCCGGGCGCCTCCTTACGCTTCGCCACCGACTGGGCGGACTACGGCGAGTGGACGACCGAGCGGGTGCTGGCCGACCCGAACTTCCGCTTCGCCGAGGCGGACGCCGACCGCAACGCGATCCCGGCCGACCACGTCACGACGCGCTACGAGGAAAAGAAGCTGGGCGACTGCGCCCCGGTGTTCCTGGACTTCGTCAGGGCCTGAGGCCGGTCACCAGCGGTTCAGGCCCGAGCGATCGGGCGTCTGGCGCAGGGTGATCATCATGTGCGGGATGATGAAGTCGATGAAGGCGCGGATCCTCGGCGCCTGTCTCAAGCTCTGCGTGGTGAGAATCCAGTAAGAGGCCTGCATGTCGAGGGTCACCGGCTGGCAATAGACCAGCTGCGGATCGCGGTCGCCAAGACCGCAGGGCAGGGCCGCCAGTCCCAGGTTCGCCGAGGCGGCTGAGACCATGTTGTTGAGGGTGCTGCAGCGGAGCGGACCGGTCACGCCGCCGGCGGCCTCGCGCAGCCAGCGCACCGGCGGGAGGTTCTCCAGCGCGCCCTCGCCGTCGACCATGGGGTGGCCGACCAGCGCCTCAGGCGTGGTCGGCAGGCCGTGCGTCTCGGCATAGCCATGGCTGCAATAGACGCCCCAGTAGTCGTCGGCGACCTTGCGCGACACCAGGTTCGAGGACTCCAGGCCGTATGACGCGCGCAGGGCGATGTCGGCCTCGCCCTTCTCGATGTCGAGGAACGCGTCGGTCAGCACCAGGTCGATCTGGATGTCGGGATAGAGCCGGCGAAACTCGCCCAGGCCCGGGATCACCGCGATCGTCGCCAGGGACTCGCTGGCGGTGAGGCGCACCACGCCCGCCATGCCGCGCCGGTGGGTGGACACTCGGTGCTCGACGGCCTCCATCGCCTTTTCCACCGCCTCGGCGCAGGGCAGCAGGTCACGGCCGACCGCAGTCAGGATCGCGCCGTCCCGTCCCCGGTCGAAGAGCACCAGGCTGCAGGCGGCCTCCAGCGCATCCAGCCTGCGGGTCACCGTGCTCTGGTTCACGCCCAGGCGCTTGGCCGCGCCCAGGGTGCTGCCGGCGCGGGCGGTGGCCAGGAAGTGCTTGAGGTCGTCCCAGTCGAACATTCAATCAGTATGCAGTTTCGCATAGTGACGTTGCAAGAACGCTGATTGCTGAAGCTGGCCCTCAGGCCCTATCCAGACGCGGCGAAACATCACCGCCCTGGAAGACCCCTGAAATGCTGTTCTATTGCGATCCGCTCTCGACCGTTTGCCGCCCGATCCTGCAGTTCGCGGTCGAGCACGACGTGGTGCTGGAGCACCGTCATGTCGACCTGCTGTCGAACGAGCAGCGCGGCGAGGCCTACGGCCGGATCAATCCGAACGGCATCGTGCCCTATCTGGTCGACGGCGACCTGGAGATGGGCGAGGCCTCGGCGATCCTGAAATACCTGGCCGACAAGATCGGCTCGCCGACCTATCCGACGGACCTGAAGGCGCGGGCTAAGGTCAACGAGGCGATGGATTGGTTCAACACCAACCTCTATCGCGACTTCGGTCACCTGCTGGTCTATCCGCAGGTCCTGCCGCCGGACCACATGCCTGACATCTCGGCCACCCCGGCCCTGATCGCCTTTGGCGCCCATGCCTCGGAGAAGTGGCTGACGGTGCTGGACCGCCACATGCTGGGCGACCGTCCCTTCGTCTGCGGCGACGCCATCACCCTGGCCGACTATTTCGGCGCGGCGATCCTGACTCTCGGCTGGATCGTCGAATTCGATTTCTCGCCCTATCCCAAGGTCGCCGCCTGGCTGGAGCGCATGAGCGCCCGCGAGTCCTGGCCGATCGCCAACGCCGCCTTCTACGGCTGGATCAGCGCCGTCGAGGCCCAGAAGCGCCAAGCGAGCTGACCGCCCACCCCTAAAAGTCCACCCGTCCCATCAACCACAGCAACGGCGCTCCCCGGACGGGCGCCGAAAGGAGGTTCCATGTCCTATTTGCCCGCCAAACCCGCCGCCACCCACGACTTCTACGGTCCGATCCACAAGGGCCTGCGCCTGGCCCTTTGCCGCCTGGCGATGCGCCTGGGCAGCGTCGACGCCGCCGATCGCGGCGCGGTCGCCATCCTGATGGCCGATCTTCGCGCCCAGATGATCCTGTCCTCGGCCCATCTGGACCATGAGGAGCGCGAGGTCCACGCCGCGCTGGAGACCCGCGCTCCAGGCGCCGCCGCCGAGCTCTGCGCCGACCACGACCGTCACCGCGCCCACTTCGTCGGCCTCGAGAACGCCATCTGCACGGTCGAGGGCTCCGACCCCGGCAAGCGCCCGGCCGCCCTGCATCGCCTCTACCTGACCTTCACGCGCTTCGTCGCCGACGACTTCGCGCACATGGCCGAGGAGGAAGAGGAGATCCTGCCGGTGCTGCAGGACCTGTTCACCGACGAGGAACTGGCGGCCATCGAGGCGCGGATCAGCGCGGCCGTGGCGCCGGATCGGATGATCGCCTATTCCCAGCTCGTGATCCCGGCGGCGCGGCCGGCCGAGCGGCTGGTCATGCTGAGCCGGATGCGGGACCGCATGATCCGCGACGGCGCGCAGCCGGAAGCCTTCGCCGGCCTGCTGAACTTCGGCGCCAAGCCGTCGCTGCCGCCGGCCGAGTGGGAAGCCCTGGTCCGCGACCTGGAAATGGCCGCCTGATCTTCAGGCGGTCACGAGCCGCCAAGGCGAGAGCAGGGGAACTGTCGCGCAGGCCGGTCCGCCGTCGCCCGAGCGGCCGGCGATGGTCGCCTCCAGCACGCTGCCGCTGGCGATCTGCCCCGGCAGGTCGTGCAGATAGACCTTGATGCGCCGCGACCATTCGGTGTTGGCCTCGCCCGCCTGCTGGCCCGAGGCGATGTAGACGAACCGTCCCCGACCATCGACGCGCACGAAACCGCCGCCGGGGCGCATGCCCTCGGGCGTCGGCGTCAGGGTGATGGGGATGTCGAAGGAGAGGTCGCCTTCCGCCCGGATCGGATCGACGGGTCGGCTCTTGGCGTCCTGCTTTGAAAAGACCACGCCGGTGGGCGGGTCGGCCAGGATGATCCGCAGTGTGAGATCGATCCTGGCCATTTCGCTTAGTACGTTTCGTTGTAGCGCTTGATCGCCGTGCGGATGATGTCGGCGGTCTCGTCCGGATCGGCCCAGCCGGTGATCTTGGTCGACTTGCCCTTTTCCAGGTCCTTGTAGTGCTGGAAGAAGTGGGCGATCTGCTCGGTCAGGATCACCGGCAGGTCGCGCCAGCTGGTCACGCCCGTGTAGAACGGGTGCAGCTTGTCGACCGGCACGGCCAGGATCTTCTCGTCCGAACCAGCTTCGTCGACCATCATCAGGGTGCCGATCGGGCGGCAGCGGATGATCGCGCCCGGCACCACCGGGGTCGGGCCCACGACCATGATGTCGGCGGGGTCGCCGTCGTCGGCCAGGGTGTGCGGGATGAAGCCGTAGTTGGCGGGATAGAACATCGCCGTATGCAGGAAGCGGTCGACCATCAGGGCGCCGCTGTCCTTGTCGATCTCATATTTCACCGGCTCGCCGCCCTGCGGGATCTCGATGATGGCGTTCAGATCGTAGGGCGGGTTGATGCCCGTAGGGATCTTGGAGAGGTCCATTGTGACTCTTCGTATTCTGTTAGGTCCGCGGGGAGGCGGTCCTGCGCGGCTGGGCTTATAGGCCCAAATTGCTGCGGTGCGGAAGCCGGAGTCGGAGATTTCCGATGGGCGAGTCGACAACGGGAGGCGGTTCGCCTATAAAGCGTCCTACATCGTCCGTTAGCGCTGATGGCGCTTTCGAGCGGCGGCCCGAAAGGCTGCCGCTTTTTCTTTGGTCGCTCGGCTAGATCGCCTGGCGACCCGTGAGTGAGCTGAGAAAACACGTTGCGCGGCAAGACGCAGGAAGACCGTGACCTGATCGAGATGCTCGATCCCGTGGCCGAGACGCTTGGCTACGAGATCGTCCGCCTGCGCCTGATGGGCGGAGCCGAGCAGCGTCGCCTGCAGATCATGGCCGAGCATCCGCTGCTGGAAGACGGCAGCGGCGGCGACATGAACGTCGAGGACTGCGCGAAGCTGTCGCGCGGCATCTCCGAAATTCTCGACGCCGCCGACCCGATCACCGGCGAGTATACGCTGGAAGTCTCCAGCCCCGGCGTCGATCGCCCCCTCACCCGCCTGAAGGACTTCGACGACTATGCCGGCCTGGAGGCCCGCATCGAACTCGACCGCGTGGCCGAGGGCCGCAAGCGCTTCAAGGGCGAACTCGCCGGGATCGAGGACGACCAGGTGGGCCTGAACATCGAGGGCGAGGACGACGTCACCGTCTACTTCCCCTTCGCGTGGATCATCGACGCCAAGCTCGTCATGACCGACGCCCTGATGGACCGGGGGGCCAAGCAACGCGCCGCCCGGATCAAATCCGACAACGAAGACCTGTCCGAAAGTGAAGAGGACTGACCATGGCCATCGGCATTGCCGCCAACCGGCTCGAACTCCTGCAGATCGCCGACGCGGTCGCCCGTGAAAAGGGCATCGAGAAGGAAGTCGTCATCGAGGCCATCGAGGACGCGCTCCAGAAGGCCGCCCGCGCGCGCTACGGCGCCGAGCACGACATCCGGGTGAAGATCGACCCGCGCACGGGCGAGACCAACCAGAAGCGCGTGATCGAGGTCGTCGCCGACGACGCCGAGCTCGAAGGCGAGATCGGCAAGATGCAGCTGTCGATCGCCAAGCGCACCTGGCGCGACGCCGAGATCGGCAAGGTCTACGAAGAGAACCTGCCGCCGTTCGAGATCGGCCGCGTCCAGACCCAGATGGCCCGCCAGGTCGTCATGCATAAGGTCCGCGAGGCCGAGCGCGAGCGTCAGTACGACGAGTACAAGGATCGCGTCGGCGAGATCGTCAACGGCAGCGTCAAGCGCGTCGAATACGGCAACGTCATCGTCGACCTGGGCCGCGGCGAAGGCATCATGCGCCGCGACCAGTCGATTCCGCGCGAAAACTTCAACGTCGGCGACCGCATCCGCGCCTACATCTACGACGTCCGTCGCGAGACCAAGGGCCCGCAGATCATGCTGTCGCGCGCCCACGGCGGCTTCATGGCCAAGCTGTTCGCGCAGGAAGTGCCGGAAGTCTACGACGCCGTCATCGAGATCCGCGCCGTGGCCCGTGACCCGGGCTCGCGCGCCAAGATGGCCGTCATCTCGAACGACAGCTCGATCGACCCCGTCGGCGCCTGCGTTGGTATGCGCGGTTCGCGCGTGCAGGCGGTCGTGGCCGAGCTGCAGGGCGAGAAGATCGACATCATCCAGTGGTCGGAAGATGAAGCCACCTTCATCGTCAACGCCCTGGCCCCGGCCGAAGTCTCCAAGGTCGTCATGGACGAGGAAGACGAGCGCGTCGAAGTCGTGGTGCCGGACGAGCAGCTGTCGCTGGCCATCGGCCGTCGCGGCCAGAACGTCCGCCTGGCCTCGCAGCTGACCGGCTGGCAGATCGACATCATGACCGAAAGCCAGGAGAGCGAGCGCCGTCAGCGCGAGTTCGCCGAGCGCACGAGCCTGTTCCAGGAAGCCCTGGACGTCGACGAAGTCATCGCCCAGCTGCTGGTCACCGAAGGCTTCGCCGCCGTGGAAGACGTGGCCTTTGTCGAGCCGCACGAGATCGCCTCGATCGAAGGCTTCGACGAAGAGACCGCCGACGAACTGCAGACCCGCGCTCGCGAGTTCCTGGAAAAGGAAGCCGCCGCCCTGGACGCCAAGCGTCTGGAGCTGGGCGTCGAGGACGACGTCCTGGCCATCGAGGGCGTGACCCTGGCCATGGCCGTGGCCCTGGGCGAAGGCGACGTGAAGTCGGTTGAGGACCTGGCTGGCCTGGTCCCGGACGACATGCGCGGCTGGTTCGAGAACAAAGGCGGCGAGCGCGTGCGCGAGCCGGGCATCCTGGAGACCTTCAACCTGTCGCCGGAAGACGCCGAGGCGCTGATCATGCGCGCTCGTATCGTCATGGGCTGGGTCGAGGCCCCGCCGGAGCCGGAATACGAGGAAGAAGTCGAGGCTGAGGCCGAGTACGCCGAAGATGGCGCCGAAGTCGAAGGCGAAGCTGTCGCCGAAGACGCCGTCGCCGACGAAGCCGCCTCGGAAGAAGAAGCCTAAGAGTCTTCGACGGATGCGTGACGGCCTCGCGGAGCGATCCGCGGGGCCGTTCGTTCGACAAGACCCAAGCTCAACGGATGATGACCGAAGCCAACGCGCCCAAGACCCACGCCGAAGCCAATCGCCTGCGCAAGGACATCGTCCTGGGCGAGGCGACCGACGAGGCGCGCCTGGTCCGCTTCGTGGCGGGGCCGGACGGGGTCGTGGTGCCCGACGTGGCGCGCAAGCTGCCGGGCCGGGGGATCTGGGTCGGCGCCGATCGTGACTCGATCGCGACCGCCGCCAAGAAGGGTCTGTTCTCGCGCGCGGCCAAGACCAAGCTGACCGTCCCGCCGGACCTGGCCGACCAGGTCGAGGCCCTGCTGGCCCGCCGCGTGCTGGACAGCCTGGGACTTGCGCGCAAGGCCGGGACCATTATCTCAGGCTTCGAAAAGGTGGTCGCCGCCCTGGGGACGGGCAATGTCGCGTGGCTGATCGAAGCTTCCGACAGCGCCGAGGACGGCCGCCGAAAGATCCTGTCCGCCGCCCGAAAGGCTCCGAAACCGCCCCGTTTGCTGGGTGCTTTCACTTCGGACGAATTGGGTTTGGCCTTGGGCGGGGAGAATGTGATACACACGGCGCTCCTCGCCGGGCGCGGCATCGATAGCTGGACATTGGATGTCGAGCGTTTATCAGGCTTCCGCCCGCTTTTGCCTCCCGAATGGTCGGCGAACGGACGTGAGGATAGCTAGAGGTTCGTAAGGCCTCCACGCTATAGGGGCGAGCCCGTATGCCCCGGTCGGCTTGCCGACCCGGACGGGCTCTAGAGTCTTTCGACCGCACCGGGCCGCCGGTCCGATCGAAAGACTCTAGAATCTTCGACGTTGGACGCGGCCATCCGGGTCGCGTTCGTGAGTGAAGGGTCGGGAAACGCGCTTGCTTCGGCAGGTACGTCCTGGCCCCTTTCTCACATGGAACGGACGGTTTTTTAGCCAGGTACCGCCTGGCGGAAGTACAAGCGAGCGCATGAGCGACGAAAACGAAAACGGCCGCCCCGGCAACCGACCCCCGATGACGCTGAAGCCCCGCCAGGGCTCGGTGAGCGCCGGGGTCGTGAAGCAAAGCTTCAGCCACGGCCGGACCAAGACGGTGGTGGTGGAAACCAAGCGGACGCGCACCCATGCGCCCGTGACCGGCAATCTCGCCGCGCCGTCTTCGGCTGAACGTCGCCACGCGACCGACGCCCCGGCTCCGCGCCCGCAGCAGGCGCCGCAAGGCGGCGGCGGCGGTAGCTCGGCCGGCGGTCTTTCGCAGGAAGAGCTGCGCGCTCGTCAGCGCGTCGTCGACGCCGCTCGCGAAGCCCAGGCTCGCCAGGTCGCCGACCAGGCCGCCGCCGACGCCCGCGTCCGCGCGGCGCAGGAAGCGGCTCAGCGCGAGGCGGCCGCCAAGGCCGCCGC
>NZ_JBWKOC010000006.1:0-464232 GCF_059415885.1 Caulobacter sp. GW821-FHT09H08 | reverse complement strand
AGCCACCGTTGTTCACGTCGCCCAGCACCGGACCCACATTGTCCACGCCCTTGGTGAAGGTCGGAGCGTCCGGAGCCGCCGTGTCGACCGTAACCGTGTAGGCCGTCGAAGCCGGGCCGGTGTTGCCGGCCGCGTCCGTCGCCTTCGCCGTGAAGCTGTGGGTCGAGTCGTTCAGGCTGCTGGTCTGGTAGGTCCAGGCGCCGGTGCCGGCGTCAGCCGTAGCCGTGCCGAGCACGGTCGCACCGTCATAAACGGTGACCGTCGAACCCTTCTCCGCAGTGCCGCTGAGCAGCAGGCTGGCGTCGTTGGACGCACCATCCGTCGTGATATTGCCCTGGAGCGTACCGAAATTGTCCTCGGCGCCACCGATCACCGCAGCGACCGGCGCCTTGGTGTCGATGGTCAGGGTTTCGGTCGCCGAGGTCAGCACGTTCGCATTGCCTGCGGCGTCGACAATCAGGCCAGCCGGCATGGAGAAGACGAACGACGTCTCCAAATTCGCGCTGGCGTGGAAAGTCATCTCGAGGCTGCTGATGCCCGTGGTTCCACCGGCATAGCTAGCGGCGAAGAAGGTCGCACCGCCGGCGGCATTGGCGGCGAAGAAGGTCGAAGCGTCGAAATTGACCGGCTCGGAGAAGTTCAGAGTCACCGCAACGCTGGTGTCCGCGATATTCACCAGGGTCTGGCCGAGCGAGAACGTGACCGTCGGCGCCGTCGTATCGACGCTGACCGTGTAGTCCGACGAGTCCACGCTGACATTGCCGGCGGCGTCGACAGCCTTGACCTTGAAGTTATGAGCCGTCTCGCTCAGGCCCGAGGTCTGATACGTCCAGGCGCCGGTGCCGGCGTCGGCCGTGGCCGTGCCCAACACGGTAGCGCCGTCATAGACGGTGACCGTCGAGCCCTTCTCAGCCGAACCGCTCAGCAGCAGGCTGGCGTCGTTCGACAGGCCGCCGCTGCCGATGTTCGCGGTCGTACCGACATTGTCCTCAGCGCCGGTGATGGTCGGCTGGGCGATGGAGGTGTCGACCTTCACGGTGTAGCCGCCCGAAGCCGCGCCGGTGTTGCCGGCCGCGTCCGTGGCCTTGGCGGTCAGGGTGTGGTCACCGACGGCCAGGCTCGAGGTGGCGACGCTCCAGTCGCCCGCGCCGTTCGCCGTGGTCGTGGCGACCTTGCTCGCGCCGTCATAGACGTCGACCGTCGCGTTGGCTTCGGCCTTGCCCGACATGGTCGGGGTCTGGTCGTTGGTGTAGCCGTTGTTGGCCACCGAACCCGTCTGCGGGTTCTGATCGTCATCGGCGCCGGTGATCGTGGTGCCGGTCGGGGCGGCCGTGTCGACCTTCACGGTGTAGCTGGTCGACGCCGTGCTGGTGTTGTTGGCCGCGTCCGTGGCCTTGGCGGTCAGGGTGTGCGTGCCGTCCGACAGGGTCGAGGTCGTGATGGTCCAGTCGCCCGAACCGTTCGCCGTGCCCGTGCCGACCTTGGTCGCGCCGTCATAGACGTCGACCGTCGAGTTGGCTTCGGCCTTGCCCGACATCGTCGGGGTCGTGTCGTTGGTGTAGCCACCGCTCGACACCGGACCCGTCGTCGGGGTCTGATCGTCCGCCGCGCCGGTGATCGTCGGCGCATCCGGAGCCGTGCTGTCGACGGGGGCCGAGCCGACCGTCACGGTGAACGAGTTGCTGCCCGAGCTCTTGTTGCCATAGCCGTCGAGCTTGTAGGCGGTCAGGGTGTGGGTGCCAGCCGAGAGAGCCGAGGTCGTGAACGACCATTCCGTGCCAAAGTCCCCGCCGCTCGTGGTCTGGCCGAGATAGGTCGAACCGTCCCAGATGCCGATCGTGTCCGAAGCCCAGAAATCGAAATCGATGGAGCCGCTGATGGTCGGCGTCGTGTCGTCGGTCGTGTCGCCGCTCTTCAGATCGCCCTTGCTGGGACCGAAGTTGTCGACCCCCTTGGTGATCGAGAGGTTTTGATTGCTGGGGCCGGTGATGTCGACGGCGTAGTCGAACGTGCCGCTGACCGGACCGCGCGTACCGTACTCGTTGACGATATAGGCCTTCAGGTCGTGATTGCCCTCCGACAGGGTCGGGGTCGTGAACGTCCAGGTGGTGGCCGTCGCGAAGGTCGTGAAGCCGAGGAAGGTCGTGCCGTCGTAAACGGCGATGAAGTCCGCCGCCTTGGCGCCCGCATAGGTGCCGTTCAGCGTCAAGGTCTGGTCGTCGCTGGTGCCGTTGTCGTTGACCGTGCCGGTATAGATGCCGGCGTCATCGTAGCCGTCCGTGATCGTGACCGTGCCCGTCGGGGCCGCGGTGTTGATGTTCAGATGGAAGTCGTTGGACGCGCCGCTGACGTTGCCCGCGACATCGCTGGCCTTGGCCGTCAGGGTGTGCACCGCGTTGCTCAGCGCCGTGCTGGTGATCGTCCAGGCGCCGCCGGCGCCGACCGTGGTCGTGCCGACCGACGTGGCGCCGTCATAAAGCGTGATGGTCGAACCGACGTCGCCGGTGCCGTGAACGGTGGGGGTGTTGTCGTTGGTCTTGGTGCCGTCGGTCTGGTCGCCGGTCAGGGGCGCGGTGTCGTCGACCGCCTTGGTGATGACCGGCACGGACGGCGCGACCTTGTCGATGACCAGGGCCTGGGTGTCGAGAGCGGTGGACGGCGCGTCGCCTCGGGCCACGTAGAGTGAATAGGTGCCGTCGCCGATCGTGCCCGGGATGTTGACCGTGTAGGTGTCGTTGTTGCCGCTGGTGCTGATCACCCGCGAGTCGATCAGCGTGCCCGCGCCATAGGAGCCGCCAGAGATGTACAGTCGGATGGTGTTCTCAGCAGTCGTGCCGCTGGAGTTGCGATCGTATCGCACGGTCACCGTCAGGGTGCCGTCATTGGTGATGAAATCGCTGTTGCTCGAGCCGCTGTCGTTGTTGACGCTCAGAACGTGAAGATCGCTGACGCTCATCTCGAAATCCCCTTTTCCCACCTGCGCAGTGGGCGCTGACCCGCGCCCCACCGGCGCCTAATTTTCCCCTGTTCCGGAATGGGACACGGGGATGTTGTTCGTACTCAACCCTAGGCAAGGCGCGTGCCACGAACCGGATATCGTCGGCTTGGGGCCGATCTTCCGGTCGTCAGCGATGGGTGGGGGATGTCGCGTGATCCCCGGATGCGAGGCTGAGCACAGCCCCCTCTCCAGGTTTCCCAGAACCACAATGCCAGCCCCGCCCCAGCTCACGCCAAAGCTTAGTCAACCGACGTTATGCCGCCGAGAACGTCGTTAATCAATCCTTAAAATTTACTTATAGTTAACGGTTAATAGAGTCGGGAGGCCGACTAAAGCATTCATACGTTTGCAACATAGGCGAACATATGTGAGACTTCGAACCAATATACGGTTCGGTATCTTCGATATATTTTGGAGAACCCAGAAAAGGCCCTCCATCGCTTCAAATGGTGATTTGATATTACTGGTGTATTGGTGCGACATAATCTCGCACACCCAAGGCTCAATCAACCCTTGCGATAGGCTCACATTTAAACAGGGCGATTCCAATCTAATCGACGGTAAGTCTCCGAACGGCGCGCCTAGAGGCCGTTCTGGCCCCAACTGGCCTTCGAGTAACGGTTTGTAGAGGATAAAACTGTCGTGACTTCGACGTTCAACACCGCTCCAAAGTCAAGCTTGGCGCGATGTGCGCGACCATCGCCCTGACGGTCCCGCCCTGGGCGCCGGCGAAGATTCGGAGAGGCGACATCACCCCTGCCCGCTCCTGTCGCGAGAGCCAGGGGCGCACCGAACGGATCGCTTCATTCCAAGACCAGAACCACCCGCATAGCGAGAATATCGCCAAACTTGGCCACGACCATCCCAACTTGGAACACACCGGACACGCGACAATCGAGCGTCGCGTTCGCGTTAAGCACGAAAAGCAGCGGGCGCCCCGCTTGTGCGGTCGCCAGGTTCGGGAACGGTGCGAGCTCCGGAGAAGAGCGTCGTCAGCCTCGACGCGGCCGCCAAGGGAGACCTTGCGTCGATAGTCAGCCGCCGAACGCCTGACGAGAACGTCCGCATAGGCCCGACATTTTAGAGTCCAAGACGAGTCAGGCTGGCGCCCGCGACCGCATCCACGCCGCAGCCGCCCCTGCCGAGCGCTTGCTTGAACTTGAGGAGCAAGCAGTCGATTCTTATGAAAAATCAGTGACTTGAAAGGGGTGGCGGAGACGGAGGGATTCGAACCCTCGATACCCTTTTGAGGTATGCCGCTTTAGCAAAGCGGTGCCTTCAGCCTCTCGGCCACGTCTCCTCCTGAGAGGGAGCGGTTCGATAGCCTGTTCGCTTCAGGATGACAACGGCGCTTTTCGGAAAATCTCGCCGTTAACGTGGCGCTCAGACGGCCACGCTAAGTTGAACATGGTTTTCTCAATGTCGAGCGCCATGCGTACCGCCCCCCCACAGGCTACAAAGGCCGAATCCGCAGCCGCTTTCGTCGCGCCGACGCCTGCTTCGTCGCGCGTCGCCGGCGGCGCTGTCGATGCGGGCCGCGCCCGTCGCGGGCCCTTCCGCCCGGGTCAGTTGATCCCGTCGCGCGCCCGCGTCGAGGTCCGGATTCTCGCCCGCACCTTCCGGGCGCTCGATATCGCGGCCGCCGGCGCCGCGGCCGTGGCCGTGACCCTGGAGGGCCATCCGATCGCCGCCGGCCTCTGGGCCGTCACGGTCCTGATCGCCCTGCGCGCGCTGGACGCCTACGCCTTCCCTCGCAAGCAGGACCTGACGCAACATCTGGCTCGTGTCGCCATGGCGCTGGGCGCGGGCTTCGCCGCCGCCTTCGGCCTGATCGCCGTCACCGGGCGCGCGGATGGTCCGACGGCCTGGACGCTGGCCAGCGCCACCGCCGTCGTCGGGACCCTGCAGGCCACCTGGTGGATGGTCGTCGCCCACGGCCGCAAGCAAGGCCGGCTGACCCCCAACATCGTCATCGTCGGCGCCACCGCCAACGCGCAACGCCTGATCGCCGCCGCCCTGCGGACGGGCGAGGTCAACGTGCTGGGCGTGTTCGACGACCGCCTGGACCGCGCGCCCGAGAACATCGGCGGCGTGCCGGTGCTGGGCGACACCACCGCCCTGCTCGACCACCGCATCATGCCCTATGTCGACCGCGTGGTGATCGCGGTCCAGTCGACCGCCCAGTCGCGCGTGCGCCAGCTGGTCGACAAGCTGGCGGTGCTGCCCAATCCGCTGAACCTCTTCATCGACGTCGGCGGCCTTGCCGAAGACGACGCCGCTTTGGCTCGGATCGCGGCCGGCGGCGAGAACGAACTGTCGGGCGCCGCGCCCTCCCTGCGCCATGCCTGGGTCAAGCGCGCCCAGGACCTGATCGTCACCCTCTGCGGCCTGGTGGTCGCCGGTCCGATCATGCTGGCCGTGGCGGTCGCCGTGAAGCTGGACAGCCCCGGCCCGATCTTCTTCCGCCAGCGCCGCCACGGCTTCAACAACGAGGAAATCCTCGTCTGGAAGTTTCGCTCGATGCGCCACGAGATGGCCGACGCCACCGCCGCGCGCCAGGTCAGCGCCGACGACGACCGCGTCACCAAGGTCGGCAAGTTCATTCGCAAGACCAGCCTCGACGAGCTGCCCCAGCTGTTCAACGTGCTGCGCGGCGAGATGTCGATCGTCGGTCCTCGCCCTCACGCCATCGGCATGAAGACCGGCGGCGTGGAGTCGGCCAAGCTGGTCGCCCAGTACGCCCACCGTCACCGCATGAAGCCCGGCCTGACCGGCTGGGCCGCCATCAAAGGCTCGCGCGGTCCGGTCGACACGCCCGAGAGCGTCCGCGTCCGCGTGGCCCTGGACGTCGAATATATCGAGCGCCAGTCGCTTTGGCTGGACCTCTATGTCATCGCCATGACCATCCCCTGCCTGCTGGGGGATCGGTCGGCGGTGCGCTAGGCGGCCGGCGATGTTCTGGCGCGGGGTCCTCGGCTATCTGCCGGTCAATATCGTCCAGGGCGTGGTGGGCCTGCTCACCATCGTCCTGTTCACGCGCGTGCTGGATCCGGCGCAGTACGGGACCTACGCTCTGGCCTTCTCGGTCGGCAGCCTGACCCAGACGGTCCTGCTGACCTGGACCGAGGCCGCCATGGCCCGCTTCCTGGCGACGCGGACCGAGGACGGCCGGGTCGGTGACCACTTCGCCACCCTCTATCGTCTCTGGATCGTCGCGGCGCTGGTGGTTCCTCTGGCCTGCGCCGTCGTGGCGCTGCTGCCGCTGAATGAGCCCTTGAAGGTCGCGGTGATCGCCGCCCTGGGCTCGACCCTGGCCAACAGCCTGATGAAGCTGGCGCTGGAACGCCGTCGCGCGGCGGGCGAGGTCTCGGGCGCGGCGCTGCTGACCATCGTCCAGGTCGCGGGCGGCTTCACCCTGGGCCTGGGTCTCGCCTTCGCGGGCCTGGGCGGCGCGGCCCCGATCCTGGGCGTCGGCCTGATCTCGGCGCTGAGCATGGCGCTGGTCCTGCCGCGCGAGCTCAAGCACATGACCGGCGGCAAGTTCGACGCCAACCTGGCCAAGGCGTACGCCGCCTATGGCCTGCCCGTCTCGCTGTCGCTGATCCTGGCCCTGGTGCTGGCCAGCACCGACCGCCTGCTGCTGGGCGCCTTCCTCGACGAGGCGACGGTCGGCGTCTATCACGCCGGCTATTCGCTCGGCAGCCGCACCCTCGACGTGGTCTTCATCTGGCTGGGCATGGCCGGCGCGCCGGCGCTGATATCGGCCCTGGAGCGCGGCGGCCAGCCCGCCCTGACCGAAGCGGCCCGCGAGCAGGCCTCCTTCATGATCCTGCTGACCCTGCCCGCCGCCGTGGGCTTGGCCCTGGTGGCGCGTCCGCTGGCGGAGCTGATGGTCGGCGAAGCCCTGCGCGAGGGCGCCAGCCACGTGACGCCCTGGATCGCCGCCAGCGGCTGGCTGTCGGGCATGACAACCTACTATCTGCTGCAGGCCTTCACCCTGGGACGCCGCACGCCGCTGCTGATCGTCAGCATGAGCGCGCCGGCCATCGCCAACGTGATCCTGAACCTCCTGCTGATCCCGATGCTGGGCCTGGACGGCGCCCTGTGGGCGACGACCATCAGCTACGCCATCGGCGCTGTCGCGGCGTGGGCCCTGGGCCGTCGCGCCTGCGCCATGCCGATCCCGTGGCGTGAGCTGGCCTTGGCCGGCGGCGCGAGCCTGGCCATGGCCCTGTGCGTTAGCGCCCTCCCTTCGCCTGGCGGCGTGCTGGAACTGGCCCTGAAGGCCGGCGTCGGCGCCCTGGTCTATGGCGTGCTGGTCCTCGGCCTCGATGTCGGCGGCCTGCGCGGCAAGCTTTCCCTGATCCTTCGTCGGAGGGCGCACGCCCTATGACCATGCCCATCACCGAACTCCGCATCGAGAACGCCGCCTGGGCCAGCGCCCAGCCGCGCCTATCGGTCCTGATCCCGACCTTCCGCGACGACCCGGTCGCCCTGCTCAAGGCGCTGGACGACCCCAGCGCCGGCGCCGAGATCGTGGTGCTGGACGACGGCGGCGGCGACGACGCCCTGGCCGAGCGCATCGCCCGTCGGGTCGAAAAGATGCGCACCCCGATCCGCTTTGTGCGCCTCTCCAGCAACGAAGGCCGCGCCAAGGGCCGCAACCGCCTGGCCAGCCATGCGCGCGGCGGGCACATGCTGTTCCTGGACAGCGACATGCTGCCCGATACGCAGAACTTCCTGAGCCGCTGGACCGCCGTGGCCGACAGCGACACGCCCGTGGCCTTCGGTGGCTTCACCCTGGATCAGACGCCCCAGCGGCCCGAGCACGCCCTGCACCGGACCATGGCCCTGCGCAGCGACTGCACGCCCGCCCCCGAGCGCGCCAAGGCGCCGGAGAAACACGTCTTCACCTCCAACCTGCTGGTCCGCCGCGACGTCTTCGAGAGCATCGGCTTCGACGAGGGCTTCTCGGGCTGGGGCTGGGAGGACGTCGAGTGGGCGATGCGGGTCGTGCGCCAGCATCCGATCCTGCACATCGACAACACCGCCACGCACCTGGGCCTCGACACCGCGCCGACCATGGCCGCCAAGTACGAGCAGTCGGCGGCCAACTTCGCCCGCGTCGTCGCCAGCCACCGCGACATCGTCAGCGCCTATCCCAGCTACAAGGTCGCCAAGGCCCTGAAGTCCTTCCCCATGCGTGGCGTCTGGCGGCCGATGCTGAAGTCCATCGCCCTGGCCGAAGCCGCTCCCCTTCCCTTGCGCGCGTTCGCCATGCGGCTGTACCGCGCCGCGCTCTATATCGAGGCCGTCTGATGCAGGTCGAATTCGAGAAGGTCGACGCCTACGAGCCCGACCGCAGCCTGAAGGGCAAGCTGCGTCGCCGGCTGATCCGTTTGGCCTACCGTCGCCCGGCCAAGGTGGCGCTCGAACGGCCGATGGTCTCGTTCAGCTTCGACGACGCCCCCGCCACGGCCTGCGAGGCCGGCGCCAGGGCTCTGGAAGCCCGTGGCCTGCGCGGCACCTACTATTTCGCCGCCGGCCTCACTGGGCGCGACGGGCCGATGGGCCGCTTCGCCACGGGCGAGGACGCGCGCCGCCTGCACGACGCTGGCCACGAGATCGCCTGCCACACCTATTCGCACCTGGACTGCGGCCAGTCGTCCAGCGCCGTGACCCTGGCCGATATCGACCAGAACGCCGAGAGCCTGGCCGCCTGGGGCACGGGCGAGCCGGTCAGCTTCGCCTACCCCTATGGCGACGTCGGCGCGCCGGCCAAGACGGCCCTGGCGGGGCGCTTCAAGACCCTGCGCGCCCTGCACCATGGCCTGATCGCCGACGGCGCGGACCTGAACCAGGCGCCGGCAGTGGGCATCGAGGGCGAGGCGGGCGAAGCGGTCGCCAACGGCTGGCTGGACAAGGCCAAGGCCCGCAAGGCCTGGCTGATCCTCTACACCCACGACGTGGCGGACGCGCCCTCGCAATGGGGCTGCACGACGGGCGCGCTGGAGCGCCTGATCGATCGCGCGGTGGCGGAAGGCTTCGACGTGGTGACCGTGGCCGAAGGCGCCAAGCGGATCGGCCTCTAGCCGGCCTGGGCGCGGTCCGAGAAGGCCAGCTTCGCCGCCAGGGCCACGAACACGGCCCAGCGGAAGTCGTTGTAAACGACGGCGATACTCTCGGTCAGGCTGACCAGGGTGAAGACGATCAGGAACGGAAAGGCCAGCATCGCCCCGCGCTCGCGGTACACGGCGATCAGGGCCAGGGTCATGGTCTGCAGGTAGAAGAGCCCCCAGGCGGCCAGGCCGACGACACCCATGCCGATCAGCTGCTCGATCCAGGAGTTGTGCGCGTGCTGCGGCGTGAACTTGGCGTCGTGGACGATCCAGGCCAGCGGCCCCCAGCCGGACTTGTCGCTCCAGACGGCGGCGTAGCCGTAGCCTAGCCAGGGCCTCTCCTCGATCTGGCGGAAGGCGGCGGTCCAGATCTGCGTCCGGCCGGTCAGGGTCGCGTCCTTGCCCAGGATGCCGAAGAAGACGTCCGACGCGAAGACGATGAACAGCACCAGCATCACGAAGCCCGCGACGCCCGCCCAGGTCGCCGCCGCGCCGAAGGCCGGGCCGCGCTGGCAGATCCACACGAAGCCCAGCGCCATCAGGCCCAGCATCAGCGAGGCCAGCGAGGTCTTGGACTGCGACATCAAAACCAGGCCCACGGCCAGGCCTGCAAAGGTCAGCCAAAGGCCCCTGCGTTGAGGGTCCAGCAAGGCCGTGGCGCTGAGCAGGCAGCAGCCCAGGGCCATCATGCCGCCCAGCGAGTTCTTCTCCAGCCACAGGCCGCGCCAGGCGCCGGGGAAGAGCTCGGTCATGATCCCGACCCGGGGGAAGGCGATACAGGCGATGTAGCAGGCGACGATCAGCACGCAGAAGGTGATCGAGAAGACCTGGGCCAGCTCCTTCCAGCGGAACCGCGAGGCCAGCGCCAGGCCCGAGATCGTCGTGCACCCGACCGCGAAGCCGCGCCGGATCGAGACGTCGGGCTGGATCGACCATGTGATCGACGCCGCCACGATGCACATCAGGATGATCAGCAGCGGCTGGCGGATGGTGGCGCGCACCATGGTCCAGGGCTTGCCGACGACCAGGAAGAAACCGAGCGCATAGGCGGGCAGGAAGGCTACGCGCAGCAGGCCCGAAGCCCCCTCGTCGGCCTCTTCCCCGAACAGCGGCAACTGCCAGCCGCCGGTATAGATCAGCAGCATGATGACCGCCGCGGCGAAGGCCAGCATCGAGGGCGGGAGCGCGTGGCGCTCCTCCTCCCTCGGCATGTCCCAGGTCACGGGAGGATCGCTTTCAGGAAGCGGGGCGGCTCGACCGTGACCCGGTTGAAGAACATGCCGGCGCAGCGACCGCCGGCGGCCGCGATGGCGTCGCGCAGCATGGCCGGCTGGCGGACGTCGGGCTGGTCGGCCGCGACGACGAGAACGGTCTGGTCCATCTGGCTGGCGATGGTCGGTCCGGCCTGCGAGCGGTCCAGCGGCGGGCAGTCGACGACGATCAGCTCGGTGTGCTTGCCCAGCGCCTTCCAGTAGTCGGCGGACGGAATGACGTGCGCCTGCTGGCGGCCGCGCAGAGCCTCGCGATTGAAGCGTGCGAGCCACAGGCGAGGCCCGCCGACGCTGTGGCCGACCAGGTACTGGGCGTCCGGCCACACGCCGCCCTCGGGGCGCGGCGCGGGCGGCTGAACGGTGAAGAAGGCCGATCCGTCGGGCGAAGCCGAGACCGGCGGCCCCAACGGCCCGAAGCGGTTCGGATCCGACGAGATCTCACGCAGCTGGGTGGGGTTGGCCAGGTCCAGGTCGACCAGCCAGGTCTTGCGGCCGGCGCGGCGCGAGGCGAAGCGAGCGAACTCACGGGCGACCGTCGAGGTCCCCTCCCCCCGGCGCGCCGAGATGAACTGGATGACGTGCGGACGGCCGGCAGGCGGCGCTCCAAGCGCCCCCCAAAGCTCCGTCATCTCGACGTTCAAATCGACCATCTACCGAATCGCCGCGCACTCAGAAGCTCGCAACTTGCGATATTAACCTTGCCGACGAAAGGCGACGAAAGCGCTCACCGCTTGACCCCCGCCGTGGCCAGGACCGGAACGCCCAGGGTGCGCGACGCCGAGGCCGGCGTCTGCAGGCCGGGGCGCAGGAACATCCGGATCAGGCCGACGCACAGGGCGGTGAAGCCACCGAACAGGATCGCCAGGACCAGGACCGGCTTCTTCAGGCTCTTGCCCGTCGACGGCGCGACGGCGCGCTGGACGATGCGGATGCTGTCGCTGCCGTCGGCCGACATCTGCCGCTGGGCCTCGTCCTGCTGTTCCTTGACCGTGAAGTCGCGGACATTGGTCGAAAGCACGTCGCGGTCGCGCGTCAGCTCATTGAACTGCGGCTCCAGCCCGGCCAGGCGCAGCAGGCGGTCGTTCACGTCCTGGATCTGCTGGGCATAGTTCAGCTGCGACTGCTGCAGCGCCGCGACCTCGGCCCGCAGGTCGTTGCGGGTGGTCGTCAGGGTCTGCCAGATCGGGTTCGGCCCGCTGCGACGCGCGCCCTCGCCGTTGGTGCGGCCGGCCGCCAGGCCTTGCTCCAGGCGCGCGATCTGGTTGTCGATCTCGACCACCGGCGCGGCGGTGGCGGTGTAGCGCGCCGTCAGGTTCTCGCGGTCCAGCTTCAGCTGCGTCAGCTTGGTCGCGGCCGTCATGTCGACGTCGCGGTACATCACCGATTCCGCAGGCGTCTTGCCCAGTTCGGCCTCGACGACGTTCAGGCGGCTCACGCGATCGCCCAGTTGGGCGTCGACCTGGTACTTCTGCTGCTCGACCTGGGCCTGAAGCTGCGTCAGGGCGGTCTTCTGGGCGGTAAAGTCGCCGATGTCGTTGGTGCTCAGAAAGGACTGGTAGGCCGCGTCGGCCTCGCCCAGCTTCTGCGCGAAGATGTCGCGCTGGCGCTGCAGCACGCGGTTCTCGCCGCCGCCGATCAGCAGGCTGCGGCGATAGATCAGATATTCCTCGAGCAGGGTGTTCAGCACCTTCTCGGCCATCTCGGCGTCGTTGTGCTGGTAGCCGACGCGGATGATCGAGTTGTCCGGTGCGGTCTGGATCTTCAGGCTCTTGCCCATGGAGTCGCGCGCCTGGGCGATCAGCTTGCGCTTCTCCTCGGGCGTGGCGACCGCGTACTTCTCGGCGGCGTCCGGGAAAACCTTGGCGAAGCCGATCTTGCGGATCACCCGCTCGCGCAGCTCGCCGCTGCCCAGGATCTCGGCTTCCGACTGGATGACTTCGTCGTTGGACGGCACCGCGCCACGGGCGGCGTCACCGGCGCGAGGCTCGTAGACGTATTCCTGGCCCAGCCGCACGAACAGGCTCGATTCGGCCGTGTAGGTCTTCTTCAGCGTCGTGGCGAAGCCGAAGCCCAGGACCACGATCACCACGAAGACGACCAGCATCAGGAAACGCTCGCGCCACAGCAGGGTCACGAAGTCCGTCGGGGCGTACTTCGGACGCGCGCCGGCAGCGCCCATCGCCATGCGAGGCGATGAGTCGTGAGGCACGCTGGTCCAGGCGCTCGTCGACATGCGAATCCAGTTGGTTCAATCTGCCAGGCACCCTGGGGCGGCCGGTCTTAAGGGTTCGTTACCCATTCCTGTTAAGACTTGTCGCATGCACAGCCGCACGCATCTCAAGACGGCCTTGGCCGTGATCCTGCTGGCCGGCGGACTCTCCGCCTGCGGCACCATCGACGCGGAACCGATCACGCCAGGCCCCAAGCCTACGGCGAACTTCTCTAATATCGGTTACGCCGACTGGAGCGAGGAGGAGCCCTCCTACCGCTTCTATCCGGGCGACGAGGTCGAGGTGACCGTGCCGTCGGCGCCGGAGCTGAGCAAAGGGGCCGTGGTCCAGCCGGACGGGCGTATCAGCCTGCCGCTGATCAGCCCCGTGATGGCGGCGGACCGCACGGTCGAGGAACTGCAAGGCGCGATCGGCCAAGCCTATACGGGCACGCTGTTGCGGCCCCAGGTCCAGGTTTCGGTGAAATCGACGACGCCGCTCAAGGTCTTCGTCGGCGGCGAGGTCAAGAGTCCGGGCGTGTTCGACATGGCCGGCGACGGCGACGCCCTGCGGGCCATCATCCAGGCCGGCGGCTTCACCAACGGCGCCAAGCGCAATCAGGTTGTGATCATTCGCCGCGGGGTCGATGGCCGGGCCATGATGCGCACGACCAATCTTCTACAGGGCCTGACCAGCCCGGGCAGCGCGGACCTCGTGCCCCTGCGCCGCTTCGACATCGTCTATGTGCCACGCAGCGGCGTGGCGGAGGCTGGCCTGTTCATGCAGCAGTACTTCAGGGACCTGCTGCCGGTCAGCTTCAGCTATGCGGTGAACGGCACGATCCGCTAGAGCGCGTTCCGCTAAGTGGGAACCGGTTATCGGATCAAACGCGCGACAAGGAAAAAGCTAGAGCCAGCGATTTGATCCCATCAAATCGCGCCCTGCTTTAGGCGCGCCTTAAGAGGATAGCGTGAACCCGGGAGACCGGGTTCAGCCGTGAGCGAGCCATTCGCGGGCCTGGCGCTGAGCCTCGGCGACCTCTTCGCTGGCCATCTCTTGCGAGAGTTCCTTGCGATAGACCTTGGCCTCGACCGAACCGCGCATGGCGGCCAGGTTGAACAGCATGTGCGCGGACACGTAGTCCAGCGGCGCGCCGCCCTGACCGGTCGAATACAGCAGGCCCATGCGGAACAGCTCGTCCCCGGTAGAAGCGGCGGACGGCAGCGGCAGCGTGGCGACGACGGCCGGCGGTTCGTTCATCAACATCATGGCTCATCTCCTCTCTCTGGCTCGCCCCAACCGTTCTGGCGGATCTGAGCCCGAGAGCAGAAAAGTCCATTGGCACTGAACATATAGTTAAACGCGCGAACATCATGAATGTCGCACCTAATACACTAGTTCTTCACGGTAATTACTGCGCGTAAAGGCCAGTATACAGCGCGTTAACGGGCTCGCTGTCCAAACAGGACTCTGCGCGCCTCTTCCGCTGCTTTTCCAGAGGCTTGCAGCCCACCGGTCCGCAATTCCGCCCCCAACTTGAAGCCCTTCTGGACGGCCTCTCGCGCGCCGACGCGCTCGAACCACGCCTTCAGATGCGGGAATTCCTCGAGAATGATGCCCTGATTTTTCCACGGCACAATCCAGGGCCAGCTCATGAAGTCGGCGATGGACAATTGGCCGCAGATGAAATCGCGGCCCTCGAGGCGCTTGTTGAGCACCCCGTACAGGCGGTGGGTCTCGTTCGTGTAGCGGATGGCGCCGTAGGCGATCTGGCGCTGGTCGGCGATGATCGAGGCGGCGTACTGGCGGAAATGGTGGGTCTGGCCCGCCATGGGACCCAGCCCGCCCATCTGCCACATGACCCACTGGTCGATGTCGACGCGCTCGCGCTCGGTCTCGCCGTAGAACTTGCCGGCCTTGCGGCCGAGGTACTGCAGGATGGCCCCGGACTCGAAGATCGAGATCGGCTCGCCGTCCGGGCCATCATGATCGACGATGGCCGGCATGCGGTTGTTGGGGCTGATGGCCAGGAACTCCGGCTTGAACTGCGCGCCCGTGCCGATGTTCACCGGGATCATCTCGTAGGGCAGGCCCATCTCCTCGAGCGCGATGGAGACCTTCCAACCGTTCGGCGTGGGCCAGTAGTGCAGTTCGATCGGACGGCTCATCGGCCCTTCCCTCCCGTAATCGTGCTTGTTCCAGAACATGGTCGCGACAACACGCCGCGCCAAGGGTGACGCTGCGAGATCCCCACGAATTGCCTGACGGCGCCATTCAGGCTGGGTTCAGCCGAAAGCCGGCATCGTGCGTTTCAAGGTCGAGGGAAGTTTCTAGGCGGCGCTTCGACAGGCCCGCCCGACCACCAGGAGATGACGACATGAAACGTCTGCTGCTCACCATCGCCGCCGTGGCCTCCGTGGCCGGTCCGATGGCTCTGACGGCCACCGACGCCGCCGCCCAGGATCGCGGCCGCTGGGACCATCGCGACGATCGTGGCCGTGACCGCGATCGCGGCGGCTGGGATCGCGACCGGGATCATCGCGACTACGATCGCCGCGATCGTGGCGATCGCTGGGATAACGGCCGCCACAACGGCTACTACTACAACAACCGCTGGTCCTACGGCCCGCCGCCGGCCGCCTACTACGGTAGCCCCGGCTATCGCCCGGGCTACAACGCCTGGCGTCGCGGCGCCTACCTGCCGACCTACTATCGCGGCCACGGCTATGTGGTGAACGACTACTATCGCTATCACCTGCGCCAGCCGCCGCGCGGCTACTATTGGTACCGCACGGGCAATGACTACGTCCTGGCCGCCATCGCGACCGGCCTGATCTTCGACGTCATCGCCAACCGCTAGACCTGAACTGCATCTGCGGTCTCGAGACGGCGTCCTGGGCTATGCCTGGGGCGCCGTTTTGCGGCCATGAGCGCCTCGGCCTCGCCGCGTGTGAGGCGCAAGCGCCCGATTGCGAAGTCATTTCGACCGCATTGCCCGACCAGCTTGCGCCCCGCGTCACAGTCCGACGCTGCAGCAACATGGTCCCTACGCACATGAAGACCCTGCGCATCACCACCGCCGCCTTGACCCTGGCCGCCGTGGCCTATGCCGGCTCGGCCCTGGCCCAGCAGACGACCACCACGACGCTTCCGCCCGCCGATCCCGCCCCGGCGACCGCGCCCTCGACCGCCCTGCCGCCGGCCGCCAGCACGGAGCCGACGACCCAGACCTCGCCCGAGACCGCCGCCCCCGCCGACAGCGCCGGTACGCCCACCTCGGCCACCGCCCCGGCTCCGGACGAGGCCAAGCCCGCGCCCACCGAAGACAAGGCCGCCAAGAAGGCCAAGAAGCACAAGAAGACGGCCGAAGAGCCGATCGCGCCGGCGCAGCCGCAATAAGAAACAGTTCGCATCAACGAAGAAGGGCCCGCGGTGTTCGCCGCGGGCCCTCGTCGTTTATGGCTGGCGGATCGCCCTATTCGGCGACGCCGAGCTTTTTGCGCAGCAGCTCGTTGACCGTGCCCGGATTGGCCTTGCCGCCGGTGGCCTTCATGACCTGGCCGACGAACCAGCCCAGGGCCTGAGGCTTGTCCTTCACGGCCTCGACCTTGTCGGGATTGCCGGCCATCAGATCGTCGATGGCCTTCTCGATGGCGCCGGTGTCGTTGATCTGCACCAGGCCGCGCTTCTCGACGATCTCGCTGGGACGGCCTTCGCCGGCCCACATGTGCTCGAAGACCTCCTTGGCGATCTTCGACGAGATGGTGCCGTTCTCGATCAGCTCGACCAGCTGGGCGATGTCCGAGGACGGCAGCGGCGAGCTGGCGATCTCGTGGCCGTTGGCCGACAGCTTCGACAGCAGCTCGTTGGTCACCCAGTTGGAGACCAGCTTGGTGTCGCGGCCCTTGGCGGCGGCCTCGAAGTAGTCGGCGCGGTCGCTCTCGATGATCAGCACGCCGGCGTCATAGGCCGAGAGGCCATACTGGCTCTGCAGGCGCTGCTTCTTGGCGTCCGGCAGTTCCGGCAGGGTCGTCTCGAGTTCCTTCACCCACGCCGGGTCCAGGACCAGCGGCAGCAGGTCCGGATCGGGGAAGTAGCGATAGTCGTGCGCCTCTTCCTTCGACCGCATCGAACGCGTCTCGAGCTTGGTCGGGTCGAACAGGCGGGTCTCCTGGTCGATCTTGCCGCCGTCTTCCAGGATCTCGATCTGGCGACGGGCTTCGTACTCGATGGCCTGCTGGATGTAGCGATACGAGTTGACGTTCTTGATCTCGCAGCGCGTGCCCAGGTGCTTGAAGTCGCCGGTCTCGCGGAACTTCTCGTAGGCGCCCGGACGGCAGACCGAGACGTTGACGTCGGCGCGCAGGTTACCCTTGTCCATGTCACCGTCGCAGGTGCCCAGATAGACGAGGATCGTGCGCAGCTTCTTGACGTAGGCCGCCGCCTCTTCCGAGGTGCGCATGTCGGGCTTGGAGACGATCTCCATCAGCGCCGTGCCCGCGCGGTTCAGGTCGACATAGGTCGCGTTCGGGTCCTGGTCGTGCAGCGACTTGCCCGCGTCCTGTTCCAGGTGCAGGCGCTCGATGCGGACCTCGAAGGTCGAACCGTCGTCGCGCTCGACGATCACCACGCCCTCGCCGACGATCGGCTGGTCGAACTGGCTGATCTGATAGCCCTGCGGCAGATCGGGATAGAAGTAGTTCTTCCGGTCGAAGCGGCTCTTCAGATTGATCTGCGCCTTCAGGCCCAGGCCCGTCTTCACCGCCTGCTCGACGCAGAACCGGTTCAGGACCGGCAGCATGCCCGGCATGGCCGCGTCGACGAGGCTGACCTGCTCGTTCGGACCCGCGCCGAAACCGACGGCGGCGCCGGAGAAGAGCTTGGACTTGCTGGCGACCTGAGCGTGCACCTCGAGACCGAGGACCATTTCCCAGGGGCCGGTGCGGCCTTGGATCACTTTGGAAGAAGTTGCTTCAGTCATCTCTTAGCTTCCTCCCTCCCCCTCGTGGGGAGGGTGGCCGCGGAGCGGCCGGGTGGGGCTCGCGGCGGCAAGGGCATGGCAAATCACGTCCATCACCGCGTCGATATCCTCATGCACCGCGCGGTTCCCGAAACGCAAGGTTTGGAAGCCTTCTCGGCGCAGAACTTGATCACGAATAGCGTCGTGCCGCGCCTGATCAGGTTCGGCATGCTGATCGCCATCCAATTCGACGACCACTCGCCGATCAAAACAGACGAGGTCGAGGATATAGCCTCGAAATGGGGCCTGGCGGCGAACATGAAAGCCTCCGGCTCTCAACTTCCTAAGCCGAACCCAAAGCCGGACTTCCGCTGACGTCATGGCTTTCCGGAAAGCTCTCGCGCGAACCACGCTCATGACGCCGCCCCACCCGACCGCTTCGCCCCCTCCCCATAAAGGCGAGGGAAAGTATTCAGTGGAGCTTCGCGAAGCGCGAGCTAAAAAATGGCCTTTTCTCGTCATGATTGGCGCCATTTCGTGGACTCGGAACTCTGCTGGGAAACCTCCGTTCATCTTGGGAACAGCTCACCTATGGAGGTAGATATGGCGACCTCTCGCCCCGTTCTTAATTTTGACGCTCCGGAACCGGTCGTCGCGGCCGATCCCAATGCTTCGGCTCTGTTTCCCGCGCAGCCGGTCTATGCTCGCACGCCGAAGAAGAAGGCGTCCAACAACCTGCCCCTGATGGTCGGCGTTCCCGTCGTCGCCATCGCGGCCGGTGGCCTGCTCTGGGCCATGACCGCCAATCGCGCCGAGGCCCCGACCGATCAGCAATCGCTGCAGACCGCCGTAGCCGACACCCCGGCGCCGGCCACGACGCCGGCTCCGTCGAGCATCGCCCAGACCCCGGCTCCGATCCCGGCTCCCACCGAGATCGCCGCCAACGAGACGCGCACGCCGGCCGCCGCGCCGGTGGCCCGCGCTTCGACGCCCGCCGCCCGACCGGTCGCCCGCCGCGCCGCTCCCGTCCGCGAGAGCGCCCCGGACGTCTCGACGGCCTCGTCTAACGTCAGCGCCACGGTTCCGGCACCGCCGCCGGCGATCAGTGCTCCGGCCGTGCCGGAACCGGCTCCCCTGGTCATCCCGGCGCCGGCCGCTCCGCAGCCGACGCCGCAGCCCGATCCCAGCGCGCCGATGTAACCTGCCTCTCCTCCCGGAGAGATCCCAAAGAAGAAGGGCGGCTCCGCGAGGAGCCGCCCTTTTCTAGATCGCTATCGCTTCCCGGCTTTCGCCGTGAAGGTCATCTCACCACCACTTTTCGGCCTTGGCCGTGAAGCCGGCGGCCTTCTCGACCGCCCCGGCGACCGAGAACACGGTCGCCTCGTCCAGCGGCTTGCCGATGATCTGCAGACCCAGCGGCAGGCCGTTGGCGTCGAGACCGGCCGGCAGGGACAGGCCCGGCAGGCCTGCCAGGTTCGTCGTCACCGTGAAGACGTCGTTCAGGTACATGGCGATCGGGTCGTTCGAATTCTCACCCAGGCCGAACGCCGCCGAGGGCGCGGTCGGGGTGAGGATCGCGTCGCACTTGGTCCAGGCGTTGTCGAAGTCCTCGGCGATGCGGCGACGCACCTTCAGGGCCTTCAGATAGTAGGCGTCGTAATAGCCGGCGCTCAGCACATAGGTGCCGATCAGGATGCGGCGCTTGACCTCATCGCCGAAGCCCGACGCGCGGGTCTTCTCGTAGATGTCGGTCAGGTTGGCGCCGTCCTCGCGCAGGCCGTAGCGCATGCCGTCATAGCGGGCCAGGTTCGAGGACGCCTCGGCCGGAGCCACGATGTAGTAGGCCGGCAGGGCGTACTTGGTGTGCGGCAGGCTGATGTCGACGATCTCGCAGCCGGCTTCCTTCAACCAGGCGATGCCGTCGGCCCACAGCTTCTCGATCTCGGCCGGCATGTTGTCGACGCGGTATTCCTTGGGGATACCGATCTTCAGGCCCTTCACCGACTTGCCCACAAACTGGGTGAAGTCCGGAACCGGGATGTCCAGGCTGGTCGAGTCCTTGGGATCATGGCCCGACATCGAGGTCAGCAGCAGGGCCGCGTCCTCGACGGTCTTGGCGATCGGGCCGGCCTGGTCCAGCGAGCTGGCGAAGGCCACGACGCCCCAGCGCGAGCAGCGACCGTAGGTCGGCTTGATGCCGACGGTGCCGGTGAAGGCGGCCGGCTGGCGGATCGAGCCGCCGGTGTCGGTGGCCGTGGCGCCCAGGCAGAGATCGGCGGCGACGGCGGCGGCCGAGCCACCCGAGCTACCGCCCGGCGTCAGGGCCTTGTTCGAACCAGCCGAACGCCAGGGGTTGGTCACCGGGCCGAAGTACGAGGTCTCGTTCGACGAGCCCATGGCGAACTGGTCGAGGTTCAGCTTGCCCAGCATCACCGCGCCGTCGCGCCACAGCTGGCTGGTCACGGTCGACTCGTAGGTCGGCGTGAAGTTCTCGAGGATCTTCGAGCAGGCCGTGGTGCGCACGCCCTCGGTGCAGAACAGGTCCTTGACGCCCAGCGGCGCGCCTTCCAGCGGCGAGGCCTCGCCCAGCGCCCGGCGGGCGTCGGACTTGGCGGCCATGTCGAGGGCCTTTTCCGGGGTCTCCAGGATGTAGGCGTTCAGGCCGCGCGCGCCCTCGATCGCCTCGATGTGGGCCTTGGTGAGTTCGACCGAGGTGAACTCGCGCTTGGCCAGGCCGTCCAGGGCGGCCGTCAGGGTCAGCTTCGTCAGGCTCATTATTCCACGACCTTCGGCACGACGAAGAAGTTGTTGATCGACTTGGGCGCGTTGCTGGTCACGCGGGCCGGATCGCCGCCCATCGTGACCACGTCCTCGCGCAGCGGCAGGCCGGCGGCCACGACACTGGTCAACGGCTCGACGCCGTCGGTGTCGACCTCGGCCAGCTGCTCGATCCACGTCATGATGCCGTTCAGCTCCTGAGCCAGCCCTTCCAGGCGCTCTTCGGGTTCGGCGATGCGGGCGAGCCGGGCGACCTTCCGCACGGTGGCGGCGTCAATGGCCATGGGGATCTCCTGAAATTCGAGTGCGTCGGTTACCCGGCCAGACGCTAGGTTTCAAGCGGCGCGGCTCCTGATATGGAGAGACATGCCCGTTCTCGACATCGCCGACTTCGCCGCCGCCCTCCCCGAGTACGCTCCGATCGTCGGCCTGGACCCCGGCGAGAAGACCATCGGCGTGGCCGTCTCGGACGTCACCCGCACGGTCGCCAGCCCCCTGGCGCTGATCGAAAAGACCAAGTTCACGCAAGACGCCGAGGCGCTGTTCAAGCTGATGGACAGCCGCGGCGCCATCGGCATCGTCGTCGGTCTGCCGATGAACATGGACGGCACCGAGGGCGTCCGCTGCCAGTCCAACCGGGCTCTGGCCCGCAATCTGCTGCGCCTCAAGCCCGACCTGCCGATCACCTTCTGGGACGAGCGTCTGTCGACGGCCGCCGTGACCCGCGTGCTGATCGACGAGCACGACATCTCCCGCAAACGCCGCGACGAGGTCGTCGACAAGATGGCGGCAGGCTGGATCCTGCAAGGCGCGCTGGAACGGCTGCGGGGGCTTTAGGCCCGGCGCCCCTCTCCTTCCACAAAGAGAGAGAAGAGATGTTGCTGTGGAGCAAACGTCCCCGCGCTTCCCTTCCCCCTCAAAGCCGCCTATGACGCGGGCTCATGACGGCTTCAGCCCATGACCCCGCCCGCGCGGCCATCGATGCGATCCGCGCCCGCGTCTTCGAATTCCCCAAACGCCACTTCCTGTCCGCCGGCGATCTGAACGCGCTTCAGGCCATCGACCTGCTGGACCTGGCCGACGCGTTCGTCGCCTTCAACCGGCAGACGTCCAAGAGCCTGGACCTGCTGCACGGGCGGACGCTGATGAATCTGTTCTTCGAGAACAGCACCCGCACCCAGAGCTCGTTCGAGCTGGCGGGCAAGCGGCTAGGCGCCGATGTCGTCAACATGAACCCCAAGACCTCGTCGGTCGCCAAGGGCGAGACCCTGATCGACACGGCGGTCACGCTGAACGCCATGCGGCCCGACCTGCTGGTCGTGCGTCACGCCTCGTCGGGCGCGGCCTCGCTCCTCTCGCAGAAGGTCAGCGGTCACGTCGTCAACGCCGGCGACGGCCAGCACGAGCATCCGACCCAGGCCCTGCTGGACGCGCTGTCGATCCGTCGCGCCTTCGGTCGCGTCTCGGGCCTGACCGTGGCGATCTGCGGTGACGTGCTGCACAGCCGCGTGGCGCGTTCGAACGTCGCCTTGCTGCACACCCTGGGCGCCAGCGTGCGCTTGGTCGGTCCGCCCACCCTGATGCCGGCCCAGGCCGAGCGCTGGGGCGTCACCGTCCACCACGACATGAAGTCGGGCCTGGCCGGCGCCGACGTCGTCATGATGCTGCGCCTGCAGCTGGAGCGGATGCAGGGCGCTTTCGTGCCCTCGACCCGCGAATATTTCCGCTTCTACGGCCTGGACCGCGAAAAGCTGGCCCGCGCCGCACCAGGGGCCAAGGTCATGCACCCGGGCCCAATGAACCGGGGCGTCGAGATCGACTCGGACGTCGCCGACGATCCGGCCGTCAGCCTGATCCAGGACCAGGTCGAGATGGGCGTCGCCGCCCGAATGGCGGTGCTGACCAGCCTCGCGGCCCGTATCGAAAAGGCCGGACAATGACCGCTGCCCAGCCCCTCGCCCTCGTCAACGCCCGCCTGGTCGATCCGGAAAGCGGCTATGACGGCCCCGGTGGCGTCATCGTCTCGGAAGGCGTCATCTCCGACGTCGCCAAGGGCCGCGAGTTCGGCAAGCTTTCCAAGGCCGTGCGGGTCGTCGACTGCGGTGGCGCCCTCCTGGCGCCCGGCCTGATCGACCTGCGCGTCCGCACCGGCGAGCCCGGCTCGGAAACCAAGGAAACCCTGGCTTCGGCGGCCAAGGCCGCGGCGGCCGGCGGCGTCACCTCGATGGTGGTCCAGCCCGACACCAATCCGGCCATCGACGACCCCAGCGTCGTCGACTTCATCCTGCGCCGGGCTCGCGACATCGACAGCGCCCGCATCCTGGTGGCCGGCGCGGCGACCAAGGGCCTGGCCGGCGAACAGATGGCCGAGATCGGCCTCATGCGCGAGGCCGGCTGCGTCTACATCACCGACGCGGGGAAGCCGATCGTCGACAGCAAGGTCATGCAGCGCGTCCTGACCTATGCGAAGGGCTTCGACGCCCTCTTGGCCCACCGCCCCATGGACCCGTGGCTGGCCAAGGGCGGGGCCGCGACCGGCGGCGAGTTCGCCGGCCGTATGGGTCTGCCCTCGATCTCGCCGATGGCCGAGCGGATCATGCTGGAGCGCGATGTCGCCCTGCTGGAAGCCACCGGCGGCAAGCTCCTGGTCGACCAGATCACCTCGGCCCAGGCGTTGGAGACGCTTCAGCGCGCAAAGAAAAAAGGCCTGCGGATCAGCGCCTCGGTGTCGATCAACCACCTGTCCTTCAACGAGCTGGACATCGGCGACTACCGCACCTTCGCCAAGCTGAACCCGCCCCTGCGCGGCGAGGACGACCGTCAGGCCCTTATCGAAGCCCTGGCCTCGGGCCTGATCGACATCGTCGTCTCCTCGCACAGCCCCGCCCCGGCCGAGGACAAGCGCCTGCCGTTCGACGAGGCCGTCCCCGGCGCCGTCGGCCTGGAGACCCTGCTGCCGGCCCTGCTGTCGCTGTACCACGACGAGCGCATCGCCCTCGTCGACCTGATCCGCGCCGTCACCCTGGCGCCCGCCGAGCTGCTGGGCCTGCGCGGCGGCCGCATCGCGCCCGGCGCGCCGGCGGATCTGGTGCTCTGCGACATTGACGCCCCGATCATCGTGGACGCCGCGAGGTTGCTGTCGAAGTCCAAGAACTCGCCGTTCGATGGGCGCAGGCTGCAGGGCCAGGTGCTGATGACGGTGGTGGATGGCCGCGTGGTGCACCGGGCGGAGGGGTAGTGGTTACCCTCTCCCCTTGCGGGAGAGGGTGGCCCACGAAGTGGGTCGGGTGAGGGGTCGCGCTCCGCTATCCGGACAGGCCTTTCAACCCCTCATCCGTCGGCTGCGCCGCCACCTTCTCCCGCAAGGGGAGAAGGAAACTCGCCCTGCCCCCGACTCTGCACTACACCTAATCCACAACTCTCGCTTGCGCAGCGGTTGAATTCGCGCGCAACTCGCCTTAGGGTCGAACCGTGCAAGATCTCGCCGCCGCCACTTACCTGACGCTCGCCATCACCATTGTCGGCGGCTACCTGCTCGGGTCGATCCCGTTCGGGCTGATCGCCACGCGGCTGGGCGGGGCCGGCGACATCCGCCAGATCGGCTCGGGCAATATCGGCGCGACCAACGTGCTGCGTTCAGGACGCAAGGACCTGGCGGCCATCACCCTGCTGGGCGACGCCGGCAAGGGCGTGTTGGCGGTGCTGCTGGCCCGCTACCTGACCCACGGCAATCCGGCGGTGATCGCCCTGGCCGGCGGCTCGGCCTTCCTGGGCCATCTGTTTCCGGTCTGGCTGAAGTTCAAGGGCGGCAAGGGCGTGGCCACCTTCTACGGCGTGCTGCTGTCGGCCGCCTGGCCGGTGGGGATCGCCGCCGGCGCCACCTGGCTGGCCGTGGCCTTCCTGCTGCGCATCAGCTCGCTGGCCGCCCTGGTCGCCGCCGCCCTGGCCGCGCCGTTCGCCCTGGCCTTCGACCAGCCCTACCCGATCATGGCGCTGTGCCTGTTCATGGCCGTCCTGATCTTCATCCGCCACCGCGAGAACATCGCGCGCCTGCTCAAGGGCCAGGAGCCGAAGATCGGCAAGAAGAAGCCGGCGGACGAAGCTCCGCCCGCGCCCGAAGCGCCGTGATCCACAGCCGCCTCTCGGACATCCAGCGTTTCGCCTGGCTGCGCCTGGCGCGCACCGAGACGGTCGGCCCCGTCGCCTTCGAACATCTTCTGGCCCGCTACGGCACGCCCGAGCGAGCGCTTTCCGCCTTGCCCGACCTGTCCCGCAAGGGCGGCCGCGCCGTCCCGCTGTCCCTGTCGCCCCGCGAGGCGATCGAGCGGGAGCTGGAAGCCGGCGACAAGCTGGGCGCGCGCCTGCTGTGCGGTTGCGAGCCCGACTTCCCGCCGCGCCTGGCGGCCCTCGATCCGCCGCCGCCCGTGCTCTGGGTCCTCGGTCGCGCCGAGCTGCTGTCGGAGCCCAGCCTGGGCGTCGTCGGCGCCCGCATCGCCTCCGCCGCCGGCCAGCGCTTCGCCCGCCAGCTGGCCATCGACCTGGGGGCCGCCGGCTATGTCGTGGTCTCGGGCATGGCGCGCGGCATCGACGGCGCGGCGCATGAGGGCTCGCTGTCGACCGGCGCCGTGGCCGTGCTGGGCGGCGGGGTCGGCGACGTCTATCCGCCCGAGCATGACAAGCTGCACGCGCGCCTCGCGGCCGAGGGCTGCGTCGTCTCCGAGAGCGCCCCCGACCGCCGCGCCCAGGCCAAGGACTTCCCGCGCCGCAATCGCATCATCTCGGGCCTGTCCCTGGGCGTCGTGGTGGTCGAGGCCGAGCTGAAATCCGGCTCGCTGATCACTGCCCGCCTGGCCGCCGAGCAAGGCCGCGATGTCTTCGCCGTGCCCGGCTCGCCGCTGGATCCGCGCTCGAAGGGCACGAACGACCTGATCCGCCAGGGCGCGATCCTGTGCGAGGGGGCCGAGGACGTGCTGCGCTCGCTGTCGGGCCAGATGCATCTGCGCGAGCGGGACCGGCCCTACTTGGCCGACCCACCGGCGGATATCGACCACGACGCCCTGCGCGAGCGGGTCGCCGCCCTGCTCTCGCCCACGCCCGTCTCACGCAACGATCTGGTCCGCGCCGCGGGAGCCCCGGCTTCGGCCGTCATGGCGGCCTTGGTCGAACTCAGCCTGGCCGGCCGCGCGGAGCTGCTGGACGGCGGGCTAGCGGCTGGCCTCTAGATGACCACACGCCTGCTCGCCCTGGCCGGCCTCTTCGGCGCCCTGACGATGTTCGCTGGAGACATGCTGTTCTATGGCGGCTGGGGCTCCGGGGCCGACCTGCTGGCGACCGTTCTTGACCGCGTGACGACGCGACCTCCCGAGCAGCTAATGCTGGGCGGCCTCCTGGCGATTCCCGCAGGGTTCGGTTTCCTCGCCGGCGCGGCGCACGTCCATGGCCGGATCAGTCCCGGCTGGCGCATCGCCGTGACGCTGCCGATGCTGGGGCTGTTCGTCTCGGCGATCGCGACCCACGCGATCTGGGGCGCGTTCGCCGTGACCCTGGCGACAGGATCGCGTGCGCTCTCCGCCCTGGTCGGACGATACCTGGACCTCAGCTTCCTGGTGTCGACGATCCTCGCCGTCCCAGCAGCGCTCAGCCTTCTCGCCGCTTGCACTCGGGGACGTACGACCTGGCCGAGATGGATGATCCTGGCCAACCCCGGCATCCTCTATCTCGTCCTGCAGGGCGCACGCTGGCTCCCCGCCCCACTCGGCGCGCCATTGCTGGGCGGCGCCTTCAACCTCGCCTTCGCCACCTTCTTCGCGCTCAGCCTCGTGGCCTCGACCAGCGAAAAACCGGCCGAAGTCTAGTCGAACCTCTGGACGGCGGGCCGGTCGCTGGCGTGTAACATTCCCTGGTCGTCACGCGGTTCGCCGAGTCGCCGACCCAGAGGAGCGCCGATGGACGTCCAGGCCATTGAAGACATGCTGGCTGTCGCCGTGACGGCTGGCGGCGAAGGTCGGCTGGATGACGCCGAGGCGGCTTTCCGCGCCGTCCTGGTCATGAGCCCGGGCCACGACGAGGCCCTGTTCGGCCTGGGCCTGAACCTGATGATCGCCAGGCGTTTCGCCGAGGCTGTCGAGCCGCTGGCTCGGGCCGCCGAGGCGCCCGGCGCCGAGCCGGTGCGCCGGCAATGCCTGGCCCACGTCCTGTTCCTGACCGGCGCCTTCGCCCGCGCCGCCGAGACCTTCGCGGCCGCCGACACGGTCGAGCCCCTGCCGGAGGGCGCGCGCATGACCTGGGCCCGCGCCGCCGCCTACGCGGCCCTGGACCATTCTTCGCCCCAGGCGGCCCTGGAGCTCTACGCCCGCGTCGCCGGCCCGGTGGCCGAAGACGTGGAGACCGTGGCGCGCGAGGGCTTCGGCATCCTGGTGGCCTTCCAGCGCCTCGACGCGGCCCGCGCCCTGGGCGCCTGGCTGGACGCGCGGAACCCGGCCGACGTCATCCGGGCCCACGAGCTTCGGGTACTGGTCGATCCGAGCATCGATCGCGCCCCGCCGGCCTATGTCGAGGCGCTGTTCGACGACTTCGCCGAGCGGTTCGACCGCCAGCTGGTCGACATGCTGGGCTACGAGGCGCCCAGGTTGCTGGCCAACCTCGTGACGCGTCAGCGCGGCCACTTCGAGCGGATTCTCGATCTGGGCTGCGGTACAGGCCTGGCCGCGCCGCACCTACGCCGTTTCGGCGGGCGGCTGACCGGGGTCGATCTCTCGGCCGCCATGCTGGCCAAGGCCGCCGAACGCGGCGACTACGCCGATCTGATCCGGGGCGAGGCCGTCGATTTCCTCGCGAAACACCCCGACAGCTTCGACCTGATCCTGGCCGCCGACGTCCTGATCTATTTCGGCGACCTGGCGGCCTTGTTCGCGAGCGCCGCCGCGACGCTGCCGCCCGGCGGCCTTCTGGCCTTCAGCACCGAACTGGGGGAGCAAGGCTGGCGACTGCTGCCCTCGGCGCGCTACGCCCACGGCGACGACTATGTCCGCGAAACGGCCGCACCTTGGTTCGAAGTCGTCGGACGAGAGGAGATCCCGCTGCGCCGCGAGACCACCGGCGTCACCGCCGGCTGTCTCTACGTGCTGAAACGGTCCTAACCGCCCCGCCGCGCGCCCTTGGCGAACAGCAGGTCCGACCACCGCCAGTGACCGCCACCCAGGGCGAAGCGGGCGCCGTCGTTCAGCGAGATCAGCACCAGCCCCCGCACGGGCTCGGCGCGACACGCCGCGGGGGCGAAGGCGACCTCCATCATGATCATCTCTCGCAGGCCGGCCAGGCCATCGCCCTCCTCGCCGCTGACCCGCTGCCAGTCGCCGTTCCAGACCAGCGGCGCCCGCCCGGCCCCGACCGTGGCGCCGTGGGCCCGCATCAGCGAGGCGCGAGCGCGGGGGTTCTTGCGCAGGGCTTCCTGCAGCAGCCGGACCATGTCGCAACCGTCCCCGCCACCGCCGCCGCCGCCGCGACCCGAGCCGGCGGTCGCCGCGCCGATCAGCTCGGATTCGCCCAGGCCCAGCACGGGACTGGGGCCGGGGTTGCGGCTGGCCGGCAACGGGATGACGTCCTTTGGCGGCGGCGCCCTGGTCACGCGCAGCGGCGAGCGCGGCGCCGCCCTGGCCGCCGCCTTGGGCTTTTCGGGGGATGGCGGCTTGGTCGGCGCCTTCACCGGCGACTTGGGCGCATCGTGCGGCTCGGGCGGCGGAGGGGGCGGCGGCGGAGGTGGCGGGGGCGGCGGATCCACCAGCGACACCATGATCGAACGAGGCTCGGGGGGCGCTGGCGTCACATGGGCGGCGAACAGGACCGCCACGGCCGCCACGTGAGCGCCGATGCTCACGACCAGGGCCGCGCCCTTCCCGCCGCGTCGTCTCCAATGCGCCATCAGTTCGCCAGACTACGGACCGAAGCGTCGGCCCAGGGACTCACATAAGCCATCCGCCCGCGTCAGGAACGTGGCGATTGGTCTAGCTTGGGGAAATAGGCTCAGACCGACAGGTCGACCAGCAGGCCCGTGCCGGCGGCCGGGGCGGCGCGCACGGCTTCCTTCAGCCGATCGGCGATTTCCGCGCGCTCGGCATTCGAAGTCACAGCCTTGATCGGTTGGACCGGCGAGACGTAAGCCTCGGTGGCGATCCGGTTGACGGTGAGGTCCATCGGCTCATGCAGTCGCAAAACTAGCCATCGCAGTGTCGCGCAACGGTCTTAACAACCGCCTACCAGACACCCAAAGCCAGACTGTTTGTCCGACCTTACGTTGACAGACCCCGGGTGAAGCCCCCACTTTCCCGGCGCTCGCCTTCCGGGCGATCCCAATTTCCTGAACAAGAGTCAGAATGAACGTCGTCGTCGTCGAGAGCCCGGCTAAGGCCAAGACCATCAACAAGTACCTCGGGTCCGACTACACGGTTCTCGCTTCCTACGGCCATATCCGCGACCTGCCGTCGAAGGACGGCTCGGTCGAGCCGGACAACGACTTCGCCATGAGCTGGGAAGTCGACGCCAAGGCTTCCAAGCGCGTCAGCGACATCGTCGACGCCCTGAAGAAGGCCGACCGCCTGATTCTGGCCACCGACCCGGATCGCGAAGGGGAAGCGATCAGCTGGCACGTGCTGGAGGTGCTGAACAAGAAGAAGGCGCTGAAGGACAAGTCCATCCAGCGCGTCACCTTCAACGCCATCACCAAGACGTCCGTGCTGGAGGCCATGGCCAATCCGCGCGACGTCGACATGGAGCTGGTCGAGGCCTATCTGGCCCGCCGCGCCCTCGACTACCTGGTCGGTTTCACCCTCTCGCCGGTGCTGTGGCGCAAGCTGCCGGGCAGCCGCTCGGCCGGTCGCGTCCAATCGGTCTGCCTGCGCCTGATCGTCGAGCGCGAGATGGAGATCGAGCGCTTCAAGACCCAGGAATACTGGAGCGTCGACGCCGACGTCTCGGCCGGCGCCGATCCGTTCACGGCCCGCCTGGTCAAGCACGAAGGCAAGAAGCTCACCAAGTTCGACCTGGGCAACGAGACCTCGGCCCTGGCCGCCAAGGCCGCCGTGACCAACGCCGTCTTCAAGGTCGCCGCCGTCGAGAAGAAGCCGGGCAAGCGCTCGCCCGCCCCGCCCTTCACCACCTCGACCCTGCAGCAGGAAGCCGCCCGCAAGCTGGGCTTCAGCGCCCAGCGCACCATGCAGGCCGCCCAGAAGCTGTACGAAGGCATCGACATCGGCGGCGAGACCGTCGGTCTGATCACCTACATGCGTACGGACGGCGTGTCGGTCGAGCCGGAAGGCATCGCCGAGGCCCGCAGCGTGATCGGCAACGTCTATGGCGACACCTACGTCCCCGAGACGCCGCGTTACTACAAGGCCAAGGCCAAGAACGCCCAGGAGGCCCACGAAGCCATCCGCCCGACCAGCCTGAAGCGCAACCCTGGTTCGCTGCGCCTGGAGTCGGACCTGGGCCGTCTCTACGAGCTGATTTGGAAGCGGATGATCGCCTCCCAGATGGAAAGCGCCCGCATCGAGCGCACCACGGTCGACCTGGAAAGCGCCGATGGCCAGACCGGCCTGCGCGCCACGGGTCAGGTCGTGCTCTTCCCCGGCTACCTGGCCGTCTATGAAGAAGGCCGCGACGACGAGGGCGACGAGGACAGCGCCCGCCTGCCGATGATCGAGGAAGGCGCCAGCGCCAAGGTCATCGAGGCCCGCGCCGATCAGCACTTCACCGAACCGCCGCCGCGCTATTCGGAAGCCAGCCTGGTCAAGAAGATGGAAGAGCTGGGGATCGGCCGTCCGTCGACCTACGCCTCGGTCCTGACCGTGCTGCGCGACCGCGAATACGTGAAGATGGAGAAGCAGCGCTTCGTCCCCGAGGACAAGGGCCGCCTGGTCACGGCGTTCCTGGAGCAGTTCTTCAAGCGCTACGTCGAGTACGACTTCACGGCCGCTCTGGAAGAGCAGCTCGACCTCGTTTCGGACGGCAAGCTGGACTGGAAACAGTTCCTCCGCGACTTCTGGAAGGACTTCCACGCCGCCGTCGGCGAGATCGCCGAGCTGCGCACGACCAATGTGCTCGACGCGCTGAACGACGCCCTGGGCCCGCACATCTTCCCGGCCAAGGCCGACGGCTCCGATCCGCGCCTCTGCCCGACCTGCAACAGCGGCCAACTGTCGCTGAAGACCGGCAAGTTCGGGGCCTTCATCGGCTGCTCGAACTATCCGGAGTGCCGTTACACCCGCCAACTGGGCGTGTCGGAGGGCGACGGCGACGCCGAGAGCGCCGACAAGGAACTGGGCCTCAATCCGGCGACCGGCCTGGCCGTGTGGCTGAAGAACGGCCGCTTTGGTCCCTATGTCGAGGAACTGGCGGCCGCCGACAGCGGCGAGAAGCCCAAGCGCTCGTCGCTGCCCAAGGGCTGGATCGCCTCGGCCATGGACCTGGAGAAGGCCCTGCGCCTGCTCTCGCTGCCGCGCGAGGTGGGCAAGCACCCGGACGACGGCAAGGTCATCACCGCCGGCCTGGGACGCTTCGGGCCGTTCGTGCTGCACGACGGCACCTACGCCAACCTGGAGAACGCCGACGAGGTGTTCGACGTCGGCCTGAACCGCGCCGTCGCCATCCTGGCCGACAAGCGCGCCGGCGGCGGACGTCCGCAGCGGGCGGCCGCGGCGGCTCTCGCGGAACTGGGCAATCACCCGGAAGACGGCAAGCCGGTGCGCGTGCTGTCGGGACGCTTCGGCCCCTACATCAAGCACGGCGACACCAACGCCAATGTGCCCAAGGGCAAGGACCCGGCCTCCATCACCATGGAAGAGGCCGTGGCCCTGATCGCCGAACGCGCGGCCAAGGGCGGTGGCAAGAAACCAGCGAAGAAGGCGGCTGCGCCGAAGAAGGCCGCCAAAGCCGAGGGCGACGCGCCGGCCAAGAAGACGGCCGCGAAGAAGGCCCCCGCCAAGAAAGCCGCGCCGAAGAAGGCTCCGGCCAAGTCCCCTAAAGCCAAGGTGGGGGTCGAGGCCTCGTCGGACGACGGCGCCGCGCCCTGGGACGACGAAGCCTAGCGCCTATCCAGCGTCTCGGGAGGAGAGTAGACTTTGCTCATGACGACGCTGGAACGTCCTCTGCCGCTGCATGTCGTGGTGTCCGCGCTGATCCTGTGCTGCGTGGGTGGGTTCGCCATGGGCCTGACCAACGCCATGAAGCTGGATCGCGGCGGGCTGGAGACCTCCAAGGCTCCGCTAGCCGAGGTCTCGGGCGTGCCCGTCAAGGACGCCGCCCCCGCCCTCGCCTACGAACCACCGCCGGTCGAGGCCCCCAAGCCCAAGGCCGTCGAGGTCGAGACCGTCGAGCAGGAAGCCCCGCCGCCGGTCGCGCCGGTCGTCCAGGCTCCGGCCGCCGTTGCGCCGCCAGCGGCAGCGCCCGCCGCGCCCAAGCCGGTCGAGCCGCCACCGCCTCGGTCGATCGAGGACCTGTACTAGGGTCATTTTCTCCGATCTCCCCGGCGAATGCCGGGGCCCAGATCGAACCCCCAAGCGCCTGACAAGCTGACGGGCGCATTTCGGATCATCCCGAACCGCTCAGGCTGAGTCCGGGCCCCGGCATTCGCCGGCGAGATCGGATTCTGAGTACATGCCTGCGCCCGCGTTTCCCTGAGCTCCCGAACCGAGGTAAGGCAAGGCATGGCCAAAATTCGCCCGCCCAAAAACTTCAAGCCCAAGCCCGCCGCCGGTCTGCCCGACCGCGAGACGCTGCTGGCGTTCCTGCGTGACGCCGGCGAGACCGGCAAGGCCGACATCGCCCGCCACTTCGGCCTGAAGGGCGGGGACCGCCGGGCCCTGCGCGAGATGATCCGCGAGCTGGAAGCCCAAGGCGCGCTGGCCAAACGCGGCCGCAAGGGCTTCGCCGAGGCCGGCTCCCTGCCCCCCGTCGGCGTGGCCGATGTCGTCGACCGCGACGCCGACGGCGAGCTCTATGTGAAGCTGACCAAGTCCGACGACGACGTCCCCAATGTCCGCCTGGCCCCGACCAAGGGCGAGGCCGCCGCCGGCGCCCCGGGCCTGGGCGACCGCCTGCTGGTCCGCTTCGAGCGCCTGGAAACCGGCGAGTTCGAGGCCAAGCTGATCAAGAAGCTGGGCCAGAGCGCTCACAAGGTGCTGGGCGTCATCCGCAAGCTGCGCAAGGAAATCCGCGTCGAGCCGGTCGATCGCAAGTCCAAGGACGTCCTGCTCCTCGATCCCAGCGTCGCCCACGACCTGAAGGACGGCGACCTCGTCATCGCCCAGGTCGGCACACATGGCGGCCGCTACGGTCCCAAGCCCGGCAAGGTACTAGAGGTGGTCGGGACCGAGAACGATCCGCGCGCGGCCTCGCTGATCGCCATCCATAGCCACGGCATCCCGACCGGCTTCTCCGAGGAAGCCGAGCGCGAGGCCAAGGCCGCCGTCGAACCGACCCTGGCGGGCCGCGAAGACCTGCGGCATCTGCCGTTCGTGACCATCGACCCGGTCGACGCCCGCGACCACGACGACGCCGTCTTCGCCCACCTCGACGAGGACGCGACCAATGCCGGCGGCTGGGTGGTCTGGGTGGCCATCGCCGACGTCGCGGCTTACGTTCGGCCCGGCTCGGCCCTGGACCGCGACGCCCGCGAGAAGGGCAACAGCGTCTACTTCCCCGATCGGGTCGAGCCGATGCTGCCCGAGACCCTGTCGAACGGCCTGTGCTCGCTACGGGAAAGCGAGAACCGCGCGACCCTGGCCGTGCGGATGGTGTTCGACAAGTCGGGCCGCAAGAAGGGCCACAAGTTCGTGCGCGGCCTGATGCGCTCGGCCGCCAAGCTCAGCTACGAGCAGGCCCAGTCGGCGATCGACGGCCAACCGGACGACAAGAGCGGCCCGCTGCTGGAGCCGATCCTGCAACCGCTGTGGGAAGCCTATCGGACGATGAAGATCGGGCGCGACGCCCGCTCGCCCCTGGCGATCGAAAGCGACGAGCGCCGGATCATCATCCGCGAAGGCGAGATCCTCTCGATCACCAAGCGCGCCAGCCTGGAAGCCCACAAGCTGATCGAGGAGATGATGGTGCAGGCCAATGTCTGCGCCGCCGAGAGTCTGGAGGCCAAGCGCTCGCCCCTGATCTACCGGGTGCACGACACGCCCAGCCTGGAGAAGATGCAGAACCTCGCCGACTTCCTGCAGACGCTGGAGATCCGCTGGGACAAAGGCCAGGCCCCGCAGACCTCGCGGTTCAACAAGCTGCTGGACGAGACGCGCGAGGGCGCCAATGCGGCGATCATCAACGAGGTGGTCCTGCGCACCCAGATGCAGGCCCACTACAACAGCGAGAACATCGGCCACTTCGGCCTGAACCTGGCCAAGTACGCCCACTTCACCAGCCCGATCCGGCGCTATGCCGACCTGATCGTGCACCGGGGCCTGATCCGGGCCCTGGGCCTGGGCGACGACGGCCTGACCGACCAGGATATCGCCCAGATCAAGGACACGGCCGAGGTCATCACCCACGCCGAACGCCGGGCCATGGCCGCAGAGCGCGACGCCACCGACCGCTACATCGCCGCCTTCCTGGCCGACCGGGTGGGCGCGACGTTCGAGGGCCGGGTCACCGGCGTCACCCGCTTTGGCCTGTTCGTGAAGCTGGCCGACACCGGCGCGGACGGCCTGGTGCCGGTCTCGACCCTGGGGCAGGAGTTCTTCGTCCACGACGAGAAGCTGCACGCCCTGGTCGGCGACCGGACTGGCCAGCGCTGGACCTTGGGCATGAACGTCGAGGTCAAGCTGGTCGAGGCCACGCCGGTCACCGGCGGCCTGTTGTTCGAGATGCTCAGCGACCCGATGCCTGCCGATCCGAAGATGCCGCGCCCGCGGTTGGGGGCGCGGCGGCAAGCGGCGGTGAAGCCGCGTGGCGGGCTGCCGAAGGGCGTGCGGCGCGGGAAGCGGCGGTAGGGGTCAGTGCGTGATCCTCGCGCGGAGTTTACCCTCGGGCCGACCTGCGGTCGGGCCCGTGGGACAAGCTCAGGGTGAGGATCATGATCGGCTCGGCGACCGAGTAGAAACCTCATCCTGAGCTTGTCGAAGGACGAGGTTTCGGCCCCACCTACTTCGCCGAGATCGCAGCCTCGAGCTTGTCGGCCATCATCTTCTGATCCGCCACGGACGGGTGCCAGTGGCAAGCCCCACGCTCCATGCCGGTGATCCGCACCGCTGTCGCGCCCGTTCGGCTGGCGACCTCCCCCACATCCACGTCGAACGTATCTCCCGCGATCAGGAACACCCGCGCGCCCGGACGACTGACCTTCAGTCCCTCGACGAAGGCCACATAGCTGTCCCGATAGTCCTTCCGCAGCGCTGCTTCATCGGCCCAGGCCTCGCCAGGATTCAGCGGCGTCGAGAAGTCGTTCGTGCCCAGGCCGATCACCACCACGTCCGGCTTCCACAGATCGTCCGCCGCCACGCGCGGCTCGCCCTGCCCCGGGATCAGGCGCGGAAACAGCGCCGGCAACGGCTGCCCTGCCGCGACGCCGTTGTAGTTCCTGACCACGCCCCGCCCCGAAAAGGCTTCGATCCGATAGTCCGCGTCCAGCCGCCTCGCCAGAATCGGCCCGAAGGCCAGGCTGGTATCGGTCAGGTCGTGCACCTGCTGCTCGGTGCAGTCACGACTGGCCGAGCGCACGCCGTAGCCGACCGTGTGGGAGTCGCCGATGAACTCGATCCGGCGCGGACGCGACGGCGCCGACAGCGCCGCCTCCTTCGGCCCGACGAAGAAGCCTTCGAACCGCGCCGAGCCCGTCTGGCTTTCCGTCAGCTTGTCGAGACGCACGACATGCTCGCCAGGACCCAGCCGGTCGAACAGCAGGTGGAGTTCGCCCGCCTTGGTCAGTTCGGCCTTGCGCACGCCATCAATGCTGACGGCCAGGTGTTCGGCACCGGTGTCGACCACCACCTCGACGGACGGCCCGGTGAAGCGCCCCTCGAAATAGACTCCCGGCCAGCCGAAGTCATAGGCCCCGGCTTCGGGTCCATTTGGCGCCGGCGCGACACGGCCGCCGATGTTCAGCGGCAGCGCGGTCTGGGCGAAGGCGGGGGTGGCGAGGCCCAGGATGGCGGCGAGAGTCAGCAAGCGCATGGCCCTCTTCTCAAGCGGGATGCGCGCCGCGTCAAACCCCGCTAAGCAACGACCATGCGCGCCGAGATCGAACCCTTCCACGCCATCGCCATCAGCCGCCTGGCTCACCAGTTGAAGGGCGAAGGCGCCTCGATCATCCACATGGAGTTCGGCCAGCCCTCGACCGGCGCGCCCAGCAAGGCCATCGCCAAGGCCCACGAAATCCTCGACGCCGAGGCCATGGGCTACTGGGAGAGCCCCGCCCTGCGCGCCCGTATCGCCGAGCGCTACCAGACGCTCTACGGCGTCCATGTCGAGCCCGAGCGGATCGTCCTGACCTGCGGGGCGTCGCCGGCCCTGGTGCTGGCGCTGTCCAGCGTGTTCACGCCCGGCGACCGCATCGCCCTGGCCCGCCCCGGCTATGTCGCCTATCGCAATAGCCTCAAGGCCCTGCACCTTGAGCCCGTCGAGATCGCGGCCGGCCCGGAGGATCGCTTCCAGCTGACGGCCAAGCATCTCGCGGACCTCGACCCTGCCCCCGCCGGCGTCATCGTCGCCAGCCCGGCCAATCCGACCGGCACGATCATCGCGCCCGAGGAGCTGGAAGCCATCGCCAAGGTCTGCGCCGAGCGGAACATCCGCATCATCAGCGACGAGATCTATCACGGCCTCAGCTACACCGGCCGCACGCCCTCGATGCTGGAGTTCGCGCCCAACGCCCTGATCGTCAACAGCTTCAGCAAGTACTTCAGCATGGCCGGCTGGCGGCTGGGCTGGCTGCTCGCGCCCAAGGGCGAGGACCTGGAGCGGGCGCGGGCCTATGTCGGCAACCTGTTCCTCACCGCGCCGTCGCTGTCCCAGCACGCCGGCCTGGCGGCCATGGACTGCATCGACGAGCTGGAAGCCCATATCGACGTCTACCGCGCCAACCGGCAGCTGATGCTGGACGCCCTACCGGCGCTGGGCCTGCGCAAGATCGCCCCGCCGGACGGCGCCTTCTACATCTGGGCCGACATCGGCCACCTGACGGATGACTCGCTGGGCTTTTGCGAGCAGCTGCTGAAGGACACCGGCGTCGCCACCGCGCCCGGCGTCGATTTCGACCCGGTCGAGGGCAAGCACTTCATCCGCTTCAGCTTCGCTGTCTCGACGGCGGAGGTCGAGGAGGCGCTGCGGCGGATCACGCCGTGGTTCGCTAACCTCTCTGCTCCCCCGCTGGGGGAGCTGTCGCGGAGCGACTGAGGGGGCTAGTGCGGCCTAGGTCGAGCTGCCCCCTCCGGCCCTCTGGGCCACCTCCCCCGGAGGGGGAGGAGAACCGGGCGCGCCCTACTTCCGCTCCAGGAAGTCCAGCGCCATGAACACCTCGGCCTTCACGCCCGTCTCAAACACCGCCTCGTCGACGTCGAAATAGGGCGAGTGATTGGCCGGCGCGCCCTCGGCCGGGACATCCGCCTTGCGCCCGCCCAGTTGGACGAACACGCCCGGCACCTTCTGGGCGTACATCGAGAAGTCCTCGGCCCCGGTCACCAGCGGCGCATTGTCGTCGACCTTGCCCGGCGAGGCCTTGAGCAGGGACGCCTTCACCCACTTCGACAGGTCCGGATTGTTGTAGGTCACCGGATAGGGCTGGGTGAACGCCACCTCGGCCTTGGCGCCGTAGCGGTCGCCGATGGCCGTCACGGACTTGGTGAGCTTGTCGATCAGCAGCGCCTTCCGCTCGGGCGAGTAGGTCCGCATCGTCCCCTGCATGACCAGGTCCTCGGGGATGATGTTCTGACGCATGCCCATGTTGATCATGGCGATGGTCACGACCGAGGGCTGGGCCCCGACATCGACCTGGCGGGCCGCGATCTGGTTCACGGCCTGGACGATGTCGGCGGCGACGCTGGCCATGTCGATCCCGGCCCAGGGACGGGCGCCGTGGGTCTGCTTGCCCTTCACGGTGATCATCAGGCGGTCCGAGCCGGCATAGAAGCCCTCGGGGCGGTAGTTCAGCAGGTGAGCGTCGGCCGGGCCGATATGGACGCCGAAGATCGCGTCGACCTTCGGCTGGTCCAGCGCGCCGTCGCGGATCATCAGCTTGGCGCCGCCCTCCTCGCCGGCCTGCGGGCCTTCCTCGGCGGGCTGGAAGATCAGGACGACCGTGCCCTTGATGTCGGCCTTCATGCCCGCCAGCACCGTCGCCGTGCCCAGCAGCATGGCCACGTGGGTGTCGTGGCCGCAGGCGTGCATGACGGGGACGGTCTTGCCCTCCCAGGTCGCCTTGACCTTCGAGGCGAACGGCAGGCCCGTCTTCTCTTCGACCGGCAGGGCGTCCATGTCGGCGCGCAGGGCCACCACCTTGCCGGGCTTGGCGCCCTTGAGGATGCCGACCACGCCGGTCTTGCCGACATTCTCGCGCACCTCGAAGCCCAGAGCCTTCAGCTCCTTGGCGATCAGGGCCGAGGTGCGGACCTCCTGGTTGCCCAGTTCCGGATGCTCGTGGATGTCGCGCCGCCAGGCGATGACCTTGGGCTGGACCGCCTTGGCCGCCGCCTCGATCTTGGCAGCGGAGGGCGCGGCCACCGCCGGCGCGCCGAAGGCCAGGCCGGCGACCAGCGCCAGCGTCGAAATCCGTCCGATCATGGTGAGCCCCTCACTGAAAGCGGCGCGAGCTTGGGGCGCGTCGTGGCGGAGGGTCAAGCGCAACCCGGCTTGACGCTACGTCGGCCTATGCAGACGCGCGGATGGGTCTACCTTGAGCGCATGAGCCTGCCGCCGATCGACGCGAAATTCGACACGATCAACGACGGCGCCGTGCGCGAGACCGGCGCGGCGCTGAAGCCCAAGCATGCGGCCACCGTCATCATCGTCCGCTCGGACGGCGCCCAGCCTCGGCTCCTGATGGGCCGCAGGAACGGCGGCGTCGCCTTCATGCCCGACAAGTGGGTGTTCCCCGGCGGCCGGGTCGACCGCACCGACTATGACGCTCCCAGCGCCAGCGAGCTGTCGCCCGAGGTGGCCACCCGTCTCGGCCTGGAGGCTCGGCATCCCCGCCCCGCCCGCCTGGCCCGCGCCCTGGCCCTGGCGGCCGTGCGCGAGACCTTCGAGGAGACGGGCCTGCTGCTGGCCAAGGAAGCCCCTGAGCGCCCCGCTGCGGGGCCCTGGCGGCCGTTCCTGGCCCAGGGCGCCCTGCCCGACCTGGCGCCGCTCAGCTTCGTCGCCCGGGCCATCACTCCGCCCTATCGTCCGCGCCGCTTCGACGCCCGCTTCTTCATGGCCCCGGCCGAGGCGCTGCTGTCGCTGGAGCGCCGCCCAGACTGCGGCGAGCTGGACGAGATCGCCTGGGTCGACTTCCAGGAGGCCATGGCCCTGGACCTGCCCAACATCACCCGCTTCGTGCTGCACGAGATCGGCCAGCGCCTGGCCGAAACTGGACGCCCGGCGCCCTTCATGCGCTTCCTCAATGGCAAGCGTCACCTGACGCATCTTTGAAATCCGCTCATCCCCGCGAAAGCGGGGACCAAGCCGAGCCTGAAGGTTTGCTTGGCCGTGCGGTTTCGAGTCAGCTTGGGTCCCCGCTTTCGCGGGGATGAGCGGAGATTGGTATGATCGCCTCACTTATCGCCTTGTCTCTGGCGACGACCCCGGCGGCCGACATCGACAAGCTGGCCTTCATGGCCGGTTGCTGGACCTTCACCCGCCCGAACGGCTCCAAGGTCGACGAGCAGTGGTTCGCCCCCTCCGGCGGCGCGATGGTCGGCATGAGTCGCACGGTGCGCGACGGGAAGCTGCGCGACTACGAGTTCATGCGCATCGTCCCCGGCGACGACGGCAGGCTGCGCTACGTGGTGATTCCGTCGGGCCAGCCCGAAACGACCTTCCCGGTGAAGGAGATCACCGCCGGCTCGGTGACCTTCGAGGCTCCGGACCACGATTTCCCGCAGCGGATCCTGTACAAGCTGGTCGACAAGGACACCTTGGCGGCCCGGATCGAGGGCCAGATCAACGGTCAGGCGCGGTCGGCAGACTTCCCGTACAAACGGTGCCCCAGTGGGATGTGACTCCGGCAATTGACTTTGAGCTGCCGATGAGTATGTTCCGCGCCTCTTATTTCCAACGCGCGGGAACCTGCGCGACCACCGCAGGGATTCGACCATGGCCAAACCGGCTTCCATCAAGATCCGCCTGAACTCGACGGCGGACACCGGCTTCTTCTACGTCACCAAGAAGAACGCCCGCACCAAGACCGAAAAGATGGTGCTGAAGAAGTACGACCCGGTCATCCGCAAGCACGTCGAATTCCGCGAAGGCAAGATCAAGTAAGATCGCTTTCACGCGCTACGACATGAAAACGCCCGGCTAGCGATAGCCGGGCGTTTTTGATTCCAGGCGCGGTGTCGGCCTGCTTAGTCGAACGCCCCGCCCCAGAACCAACGGAAGAACGAAAAGCTTCCCCAGAGGACCGTGACGGTCAGCAGGGCCGGAGCGACGCAAACCGCGGCGAAGGCGGCGACCACGGCCAGATCCGACGATCCGGCCTGCGCGCCCCACCAGAACAAGACCCCACACGTCGAAAGCCCCATCAGCAGCCAGCCGGCCGGAAACGGAAGCTTCTTGGTCCTGGTTCTCGCACGCATCGACACCTCCCCCACGGAGCACCGCAGGGGAGGTTATTCAGGGTCGGTGGTTCGAAGCCTAAGAAATGAGCCTAATTGGCCGGTTAGCATGCCTGTCCATAGACCAGCGGCCGGCACACGCCGTCCACGTCGGCCGGCGGCTTGACGCCCGTGGCGGCGGCGATGGTCGGGGCGATGTCGACCGTGTCCAGCGGCAGGACCCGCTCGTGCGGGCTCGCGCCCTTCCACCAGAACAGGATCGGCACGCGGCGGTCGTAGTCCCACGGGCTGCCGTGGGTCGAGACATAGGTCGGACCGGGCGTCGAGGGCACGCGGTCGGGACGGAAGGCGATCAGGATGTCGCCGACCCGGCCGGGATAGACGCTGCGACGCACGCGCTCGGCCAGCGACAGCTCCTCGGGCGAGGCGTCGGCGGGGGCGGCTTCCAGGGTCAGGATGACGTTGGAATCGAAGGCGGCGGCCACCACCGGCTCGCGGTTGATCATGGCCAGGGCGGCGGCGGTGATGCGGGCGCGGTCGGTGATCGAGGGCGTCTTGTTGTCGGGCCCCATGACGTAGAGCTGGTCGATGCCGCCGTCCGCATAGAGCGGGTTCCACGACAGGCCCAGCTCGGCGCGGACCTGGGCGTTCAGCTTGGCCACCCACGGCTTGCCGATCAGGCGCTCGCTGCCATAGCCCTCGCCGTGCAGGCGCTCGGCGAAGTCGGCGCCGCCGTGATCGGCGGCCAGGACCACCAGGACGCCGCCCTTCACCTTGTCCAGGCTCTTCAGGAAGACGCCCAGGCGCTCGTCCAGGCGGGCGATCTGGTCGCACATCTCCGGACCGCGCGTGCCCCAGCGGTGCCCGATGAAGTCGGTGGCCGACAGGCTGACCGTCAGGACGTCGACCTGCGGGCCGTCGCCCAGGCCGTAGGTCTCGCGCAGGCTCTGGGCGAGCTCCAGGGTGGCCTGGTCGGTATAGGGGCTGGCGTAGAGGTCGCGGCGCTGATCGGCCTCGCTGGTCGCGGGCGCGATCGGCAGGGCCGCGCGCCACTTGCGACCGCCGGTCTCATAGTCGGCTTCCAGCGCCTTGCAGCGCTTGGCCGAGGCCGGGGCGTAGTTCCAGGTGAACGGATGCTTCTTCAGGTCCGCCGCCAGCCTGGCGTTGAGCGCGGCCACCGGCTTCAGGCGCTCCTCGGCGGTCTGGCCGGCGCGGACGAAGGTCGTGAAGCCAAAGCCCGGCTGGTACCAGAACTGGCCGTCGGCGTTGTGGCCGGACATGGTGATTGCGCCGCGATCCTTGCCCGAGACGCCGTAGACCCGGCTCTGAGGCGAGACGGCCTTCAGCCAGTCGCCATAGGTGGTGGCGACCATGTTGACGGGCGATACGGCGCGGCCCTTGGGATCGTCGGCCAGGACCACGCTGGGGTCGGCCAGGCAATAGATGGTCTTGCCCGTCGCCTTGTCGAACCAGTCGTTGGCGCTGATGCCGGTCTTGTTGGGATGCTTGCCCGTCAGCAGGGTCGAGTGGCCCGGGCACGTCTCCGTGAAGGCGTGCGACTGGTAGCCGTTCGGATAGACGATCCCGCTGCTCAGCGTGGCCAGACCGCCGACGAACTCGCTCCGGTGCTGGGCGTAGAGGTTGGCGCTGAACTGGTCGATCGAGATGACCACGACCAGCTTCGGATCCGGCTTGGCCGAGACGGTCTGGGCCGCGACGGTGGACGCTTGGGCGACAAACGCGGACGACAGGGCGACGGCGGCGAGGACGCCGCGGGTAAGCATCTTCTTCATCCGAGCGATTTCGCCCGAACGCTTCATCCGTGCAAGGACGGAAGGGTTTCAGCGGTGAAATGTGGGGGGCCTGCTCATCTCTCCATCACTCCCGTCATCCCGCGCTTTATGCGCGGGACCCATGGTTCAGCTTCCACGTGAGAGCGCAGGCCCGCGCTTCACCTGCGGCGGACAAATGGGTCCCGCGCATAAAGCGCGGGATGACGGGGATATGTAAGCCGGTGCTCTAGTTCGGCTTGCCGCTGGTCATGCCCAGCCGGTACGGCGGCTGTGTCGCCAAGACGTCGGCGGGCCGTTCGGTCGGCTTCAGCGACGCAGCGCCCTCCAGCCCACGCCCGGTGACGTTGTTCACCGCCAGCTTCGGCCCCTCGGCCACCGCGACATCGACGTTCTTGAGGGTCACGTTCCTCATGTTGGCGAGGCTGATCCCCTTCCCCGCCGTGCCGGTGATGTCCTTGAAGACAAAGCCGTCCAGCGGTTTGTCGGGGTGGATGTTCACCGCCTCGACCAGCACCGGGACGTCGGTGACCTTGATCCGCTCGAAGGTGAAGTTGCGCACGGTCGGGATGCCGTCGAAGCCGGCGACCGGGAATTGGTCCTGCTTGCCGCTGTCCAGGAAGTTCAGGCGCAGGAAGCCGTTGCGGGCGCCCGAGACCTCGAGGTCGCGCATGACGATGTCCTCGATGAACGCCCCGCGCCCCGGCCGGCTCTTGATGTAGACGGCAAAGGTGTAGGCCGCGAGCATCTTGCAGCGCTCGACCCGCACGCGGCGAACGCCCGCCGAGGTCTCGCTGCCGATGCCGATGCAGGCCCAGCGATGGTCCCGGAAGGTGCAGTCGATGATGACGACGTCTTCGGTCGGGCGGGCGATCAGGTTGCCCTCCATCCCCCGCCCGGATTTCAGCGAGATGCAGTCGTCGACCGTGTCGAACTCGCAGTGTTCGATCAGCACCCGACGGCAGGAATCGACGTCGATGCCGTCGGCCCGGCCATTGACGACCACATTCCGGAAGACGACGTCGTCGCAATAGACCGGATGGATCGACCACATGTCGTTCTGCTGGGTGCGGACATCGGTGACGGACAGGTTCTGGACGTCGACGAACTCCAGCAGCGCCGGGTGGCGCAGGCCGGTCTCCTTCTGGACCCGCCCCTTGATCGTGTCGGACGCGACGATGGCGCCCTTGCCGGCCAGGGCGACGTTCTTCGCGCCCTGGCTCCAGACCAGGCCGATATAGCCAGGAACCCACCGCCCCTCCCAACGCACCTGGACGACGGGATAGTCGGCGAGGTCAGGCGAGCCCTGCAGGGTCGCGCCCTCCTCCAGCCGCAGCGTGGTGTTGGAGCCGATCCGGATCGCGCCGACGAGCCAGGTCCCGGCGCCCAGCACCACCTCGCCACCGCCGAACACGGCGCAGCGGTCGAGGGCCGTCTGAACAGCGTGGGTGTCCTTGGCGACGCCGTCACCAACCGCGCCGAACTCACGCGGATCGAGGCGCAGGACGGGCTTGGCCGGCGTGGAGGATTTGGGCCGGGCAGCGCTGGCCTTGGCCGTGGCGGCGAGCGCTCCAAGGCCGGCGACAGCCAGGACGGCGCGGCGATTGGCGGACATGGACGGGCGCTCCCCAAAGAACTCTTCCGGCTATGACACCGGTTTCTTCAAGGGAGGATGCGATGGCGAGAACGGGTTCGCCAATCCACAAATACGGAGCCGTCGGCAACCTCGCCCTTCGACAGGCTCAGGGTGAGGTTTCCTACTGATCCGACCTGGAATTAGTCCTCACCCTGAGCTTGTCGAAGGGCGAGGACGCAGCAACAGCCCTAAGCCGCCTTGCCGACCACCGCGTTCCGGCCGGAGGCCTTGGCCTGGTAGACCCCCTCGTCGGCCCGCTTCAGCAGAGCTTCGGGGGTGTCGCCTTCGCCGATCGTCGCGGAGACGCCGATCGAGATGGTCACCGTCAGCAGTTCCTTGCCCTGAGCCACCTTGAAGGGCGAGCCCGAGACGTGGTTGCGGATCCGCTCGGCGATGCGCAGCGCGTCGCCCAGGGCGGTGTCGGGCATGATCACCACGAACTCCTCGCCGCCGTAGCGGCAAGGCAGGTCGATGGCCCGGACGTTGGAGGCCAGGCGCAGGGCGAACTCGCGCAGCACCTCGTCGCCGATGTCGTGGCCGAAGGTGTCGTTGATCTTCTTGAAGAAATCGATGTCGATCAGCAGGGCCGAGACCGGGTCGCCGCCCAGGGTCGCGCGCTTGACCAGCGAGTCCAGCTGGCCGGTCATGTAGCGGCGATTGTGCAGGCCCGTCAGCTGGTCGGTGACGGCCAGTTCCAGGCTGTGATCGAGGTTATTGCGCAGATAGTCGGTGTAGCGCTTGCGCTGGATCTGAGTCTTGACGCGGGCCGACAGTTCCTGCGGGTCGATCGGGCGCGACAGGATGTCGTTCACGCCGATCTCCAACGCCTTGACCATGCGGCCCCGATCATCGGGATCGACCATGGCCAGGACGGGCAGCTGGCGCGAGCGCTCTTCGGAGCGCAGCGAAGCGGTGAAGCGCAGGCCGTCGAAATTCTTGGCCGCGGCGTTGACGATGACCAGGTCGACCGGACCGCCGGCGCTGATCTTGGCCTTCTCGGGATCGCTTTCGATCACCGGGCGATGCTCGACGCCCAGTTCGGTGGCGACCCGCTGGGCCTGGCGTTCGTTGTCGTCGACGATCAGCACCCGGCCACCCAGGCCGTCCAGGCGGGCGGCGGCGCCGGCGATCACGCCCATACGGCGGCCCGAGGCCTCGCGCTGGCGCAGTTCGTCGATCACGAGCTTGAAGCGGGTCAGGCTGCGCACGCGGGCGAACAGCATGACGTCGTCGATGGGCTTGGTCAGAAAGTCCGAAGCGCCCGATTCCAGGCCCTGGATGCGATCGGCGCGGCCGTCGAGGGCCGTGATCAGCACCACCGGGATGTGGCGGGTGGTCGGGTCTTCCTTGAGTTTGCGGCAGACGGTGAAGCCGTCCATGCCGGGCATCATCACGTCCAGCAGGATGATGTCGGGCAGGTCACGGGCGGCCATCGCAAGCGCGGTGGGGCCGTCCATGGCGCTGGTGACTTCGTAGTACTCGGCCGTCAGCTTGGCTTCGAGCAAGCGGACATTGGCCTCGATGTCGTCGACGACGAGGATCCGGGCGCTCATGCGACGGGGACCTTGTCCAGGAGACGCTTGATGGTGTCGAGGAAGTGGACCACCGAGATCGGCTTGGAGATGTAGGCCTCACAGCCGCCTTCGCGGATGCGCTCTTCATCGCCCTTCATGGCGAAGGCCGTCACGGCCACCACCGGGATGTGGGCCAGGTCGTCGTCTTCCTTCAGCCACTTGGTCACTTCCAGGCCCGAGATCTCGGGCAGCTGGATGTCCATCAGAATCAGGTCGGGCTTGTTGTCGCGGGCAATAGACAGCGCCGACAGACCCTCGCGGGTCTGCAGGGTCTCGTAACCCTGGGCCTCGAGCAGATCATGAAAGAGCTTCATGTTCAGCTCGTTATCCTCCACGATGAGGACCTTCTTCGTCATCCTTACCCCGACCAGACGGTCATGTGGCGACGCCTAGGGATTCGCGCCGCCTTCCAGAACCAGATGCCACGAATATCCTTAAGCCCGCGCTAATCGCGTTAAGACCCAACGATCCCAGCTCATGGAACCGCGTTTGTCCGACCTCCAGGCCTGCGCCATCTCGTCCGCCGCGCCGCTGGTCATCGTCGATGTCGACGAAGTGCTGGCCCAGTTCATGCGCGGCTTCGGCACGTTCCTCGAACGGCATGGCTTCGAGCTGAGGGTCGATCGTTTCGCCCTGTTCCAGAACATCTATCGTCCCGGTGAAACCGAACACCTCGATCTGATCGCGGGCAAGGCCCTGTTCGACGATTTCTTCCGCGACGGGGCCGACGACCTGATTCCCTCGATCGGCGCGGCCGACGCCCTGGCCGACCTTTCGACCCGAGCCGGCGTCGTGATCCTGACCAATGCGCCCGAGCACGGCCGCCTGGCGCGCATCAAGTGGTTGAAGACCCACGGCTTCGACTATCCGCTGATCATCAACAGCGGCCCCAAGGGTCCGCCCGCCGCCGAGCTGGCCGCGCGCACCTCCGGTCCGGCCGTTTTCATCGACGATCTTTTGCCGCAGCTGGAATCGGTGGCGGAGAAGGCGCCCACCGTCGGACGGTTCCAGATGGTCAGCGACGAGCGCCTGCGCCCGTTCGCGCCCTCGGCCCCGGACCGCCATGTCCGTATCGATGAGTGGCATCGACTGAAGACCGCCATCGAGGAGCGCCTCTCCCTATGATCCGTTTCGGCGTCGATTTCGGCGGCACCAAGATCGAGGTCGCCGCGCTCAACGCGGCCGGCGAATTCGTGGCCCGCGTGCGCAAGCCAAATCCCGGCGAGTATCAAGCCGCTCTGGACGTCGTGGCCGGACTGGTCGCCGACGCCGAGTGCATGGCGGGCGCCACCTGCGCCCGGCTCGGCCTGGGTATCCCCGGCTCGATCTCGCCGCGCACCGGCCTGATCCGCAACGCCAACAGCGTCTATCTGAACGGCCAGCCGTTCGGCGAGGATCTGGAGAAGCGCCTGGCCCGGCCCGTGCGCCTGGCCAACGACGCCAACTGCCTGGCCCTGTCGGAGGCCGCCGACGGCGCGGGGGCCGGAGCGCGCGTCGTATTCGCGGTCATCATCGGCACCGGCTGCGGCGGCGGGGTCGTGGTCGATGGCCGGATCATCGACGGCCACAACGGTTTCGGCGGCGAGTGGGGTCACATGCCCCTGCCCTGGCCCAAGCCCGAGGAGTATCCCGGCCCCGCGTGCTGGTGCGGCCGCAACGGCTGCATGGAGAAATGGGTCGCGGGCCCGGCCTTCTCGCGCGACGCGGGCTTCCCCACCGGCCAGGCGACCATGGACGCCATCCAGTCCGGCGACGCCTCGGCCGCCGCGGCGCTGGACCGCTATGTCGACCGCCTGGGCCGAGGCCTGGCCGCGATCTGCGACATCATCGATCCGGACGTCATCGTGCTGGGCGGCGGCATGTCGAATGTCGAGGCTCTATACGAGCGCCTGCCGGCCGCCATCGCGCCGAACGTCTTCTCCGACGTGTTCGAGACGCCGGTGAAGAAGGCCAAGCACGGTGACAGCTCCGGCGTGCGCGGCGCCGTCTGGCTGTGGCCGCCGGAGGCGTAAGAAGGCTCCCATGAAGTCCCTGTGCCGCGACTGCGGGTGGACGGGCGAGGCCAAGGCCGCGCGTTGTCCGTCCTGCGCCTCGCCGCGCACCCTGTTCCACGAGGAGCTTGGGACCCTCTCGATCGCCCACCTCGACTGCGACGCCTTCTACGCATCGGTGGAGAAGCGCGATGACCCGTCCTTGCGCGACAAGGCCGTGATCGTCGGCGGCGGCAAGCGCGGGGTCGTAACCACCGCCTGCTACATCGCCCGCATGAGCGGCGCCCGCTCGGCCATGCCGATGTACAAGGCGCTGAAGCTGTGCCCGCACGCCGTGGTCATCAAGCCCGACTTCACCAAGTACAAGGAAGCCAGCCGGCGCATCCACGAGAAGCTCGACAAGCTGACGCCACTGATCCAGCCGCTGTCGCTGGACGAGGCCTGGATCGACCTGACCGGCACCGAACGGCTGCATGGCGCGACGCCGGCGGCGATGCTGGCCCGCCTGCAGGCCGAGATCGAGCAAGACATCGGCCTGACCGTCTCCATCGGCCTGGCCCCCAACAAGTTCCTGGCCAAGATCGCCTCGGAGCTGGACAAGCCGCGCGGCTTCTCAGCCATCGGCGCGGCGGAGGCCCAGACCTTCCTGGCCAGCAAGCCGGTCAGCATTCTGCCCGGCGTGGGACCGGCCACGGTCTCGTCCCTGGCCGAGATCGGCCTGAAGACCGTCGGCGACATCGCCGCCTCGGACCTGAAGCTGCTGGCCAACCGCCTGGGCGCGGGCGGCATGCGCCTGCACCGCCTGGCCCACGGCCAGGACAGCCGCATGGTCGACCCCGACCAGTCGCGCAAGACGATCTCGTCCGAGACCACCTTCAACGACGACCTGCACAAGCGCGAGGACCTGGAGGACGAGCTCTGGCCGCTCTGCGAGAAGGTCGCCAAGCAGGCCCGCAAGGACGGCGTCGCCGGCCGCGTGGCGACGCTGAAGCTGCGCACGCCCGACTTCAAGATCCACACCCGCCGCCGCACCCTTGCCGTGCCGACCCAGACGGCCCGCACCCTGTTCCAGGTGGCGCGCGAGCTTCTGGCCGCCGAGCCGAAGGGTCTCGCCTACCGCCTGATCGGCGCGGGCCTGACCGAGTTCGTCGACGCCGAAACGGCCGGCGCCGACATGTTCGCCGACGAGGAACGCCGCACCCTCAAGAACGAGACCGCCATCGACGCCCTGCGCGGCAAGTTCGGCGCGGCGGCCGTGGTCAGCGGACGGGCGCTGAAAAGTCGCTGATCCTCAGGATCGTTGACGAAAAGTTCTCGTTATGTTCTCATCTCGGCATTCGAGGGAGATTGTCGCCATGTCCGCGTTGCGCATCATCATGCCCGCCGTCGTCGCGGCCCTGATCGCCTCCCCCGCCCTCGCGGAGACCGTCATGCACAGCGCCAAGGGCCCCTTCGACGTCAGCACCAAGCCGGTCGAGCAGCACAAGGGCGAAGGCTCGACCCTGGGCCGGTTCTCGCTGGACAAGGTCTATCACGGCGCCCTGGACGCCACCGGCAAGGGTGAGATGCTGACCGTCGGCACGGAAGTCCCCGGCTCGGCCGCCTATGTCGCCACCGAACGGGTGGTCGGCGCGCTGAACGGCAAGACCGGAAGCTTCGCCCTGGTCCATCGCGGATCGATGCGCGGCAAGGACGTCAGCATGGTCATCGACATCGTGCCGGACTCCGGCTCGGGCGCGCTGAAGGGCATCACCGGCCGCCTGATCATCACGGTGGTCGAGGGCAAGCACATGTACGAGCTGGAATACGCGCTGCCGGAGTGAGGCAAGGCGCCGACGCCATTCCCCCCCTCGTGGGGAGGGGGATCAGCGAAGCTGGTGGGTGGGGTCAGCTGACTCATCAAGCCCCACCCGACCCGCTAGGCGGGCCACCCTCTCCACAAGGGGAGGGAGAAACACGCGCTCCGACTCAGTCAGCCCCCGCGATTCGCCGAAATGGTCCCGATCCGGACCTATTCCCCCTCTTGCGCGACCGCTTGTCGCTAACCATTTGGGCCTCTCGCCCACGGAACCGTTCGCGCGCGGTCTTCGCTCTCCCAAATGTGAAGCCGATTTCCGAGGCGCCCCTGTGCTAAAGCGGCGCAGCGGCGCATCGGCCTCTTCCAATGCCGCCGCGTTCCCATATCTAATTCAGGCAGGCGGGTGATTTGCTCGCCAGGAGAGAACAAGTCGATGGCCGAGCGGAAGCAAGGCGGACAAGGCAACGGTGCTGGGTCGTCGGTCGTCACGGAAGTGAAGCCGAAGACACAAAAGCCCTCGCTTTATCGAGTTCTGATTCTTAACGACGACTACACTCCGATGGAATTCGTCGTCTATGTTCTCGAACGGTTCTTCAACAAGTCGCGCGAAGATGCGACGCGCATTATGTTGCATGTCCACCAGAACGGTGTGGGCGTGTGCGGCGTGTACACTTACGAAGTCGCAGAAACCAAGGTCGCCCAGGTCATAGACTCGGCGCGACGCCATCAGCACCCCCTGCAGTGCACCATGGAAAAGGACTGAGGAGCCTCCCCCGTTGCCCTCTTTTTCGCGCCCCCTGGAAGAGTCCCTGCATCGCGCCGTCGCCTACGCCAACCAGCGAAAGCACGAGTACGCGACGCTTGAGCACCTTCTGCTTTCCCTCACCGATGACGAGGACGCCGCCGGCGTTATGCGGGCGTGCGACGTGGACCTCGCCGCGCTGAAGAAGAGCCTCTCGAACTATCTCGACGTCGAACTGTCCTCGCTGGTCGTGGACGACGACGAGGACGCCAAGCCGACAGCCGGCTTCCAGCGCGTGATCCAGCGCGCGGTGATCCACGTCCAGTCGTCCGGTCGCGAGGAAGTGACCGGCGCCAACGTGCTCGTCGCCATTTTCTCCGAACGCGAGAGCCATGCCGCCTACTTCCTGCAGGAGCAGGACATGACGCGGTACGACGCGGTGAACTTCATCGCCCACGGCATCGCCAAGAAGGCCGGCGCCTCGGAAGCCAAGAGCGTCAAGGGCGCTAGCGCCGGCTCGAACCAGACCGAGGAAGACGGCGAGAAGCCCAACACCAAGACGGGCGGCGAGGCTCTGGAAGCCTATTGCGTCGACCTCAACGAAAAGGCCCGCCAGGGCAAGGTCGACCCGCTGATCGGCCGCGCGAACGAAGTCGAACGCGCGATCCAGATCCTGTGCCGTCGCACCAAGAACAACCCGCTGCTCGTGGGTGATCCCGGCGTCGGCAAGACCGCCATCGCCGAGGGCCTGGCCCGCAAGATCGTCACCCACCAGGTCCCCGAGGTCCTGGAAGGCGCCACCATCTATTCGCTCGACATGGGCTCGCTGCTGGCCGGCACCCGCTATCGCGGCGACTTCGAGGAACGCGTCAAGCAGGTGGTCAAGGAACTCGAGAGCCACCCCAACGCGGTGCTGTTCATCGACGAGATCCACACCGTCATCGGCGCCGGCGCGACCAGCGGCGGGGCGATGGACGCCTCCAACCTGCTGAAGCCGGCCTTGGCCTCGGGCACCCTGCGCTGCATGGGCTCGACGACCTACAAGGAGTTCCGTCAGCACTTCGAGAAGGATCGGGCCCTGGTCCGTCGCTTCCAGAAGATCGACGTGAACGAGCCGACGGTCGAGGACACGATCAAGATCCTCAAGGGCCTGAAGACCTACTACGAGGACTTCCACAAGCTGAAATATACCGCCGAGGCCCTGAAGGTCGCGGTGGAGCTGTCGGCCAAGTACATCACCGACCGCAAGCTGCCCGACAAGGCGATCGACGTGATCGACGAGGCGGGCGCCAGCCAGATGCTGCTGCCGGAGAGCCGCCGCAAGAAGACCATCGGCGTCAAGGAGATCGAGACGGTCGTCGCCAAGATCGCCCGTATCCCGCCGAAGTCGGTCAGCAAGTCGGACACCGAGGCCCTCAAGGAACTCGAGACCGATCTGAAGCGCGCGGTGTTCGGCCAGGAAGAGGCCCTGACCCAGCTGTCGTCGGCCATGAAGCTGGCCCGCGCGGGCTTGCGTGAACCGAACAAGCCGATCGGCTCGTACCTGTTCAGCGGCCCGACCGGCGTCGGCAAGACCGAGGCCGCCAAGCAGCTGGCCCAGACTCTGGGCATCGAGATGCTGCGCTTCGACATGTCGGAATACATGGAGCGCCATACCGTGAGCCGCCTGATCGGCGCTCCTCCCGGCTATGTCGGCTTCGACCAGGGCGGTCAGCTGACCGACGCGGTCGACCAGCACCCGCACGCCGTCGTCCTGCTCGACGAAATCGAGAAGGCGCACGGGGATGTCTACAACATCCTGCTGCAGGTGATGGACAACGGCACCCTGACCGACAGCAACGGCAAGAAGGTCGACTTCCGCAACGTGGTCCTGATCATGACCACCAATGCGGGCGCGTCCGACGCCCAGCGCAACTCGATCGGCTTCGGCCGCTCGAAGGTCGACGGCGAGGAAGAGGCCGCCCTCAAGCGCCTGTTCACGCCGGAGTTCCGCAACCGCCTGGACGCCGTCGTGGCCTTCAAGCCGCTGACGCCGGAGATCATCCGTCAGGTCGTGCAGAAGTTCGTCATGCAGCTGGAGGCCCAACTGGCCGACCGCAACATCACGATCGAGCTCTCCGACGACGCCGCCGACTGGCTGGCCAAGAACGGCTTCGACGAGCTCTATGGCGCGCGCCCCCTGGCTCGCGTCATCCAGGAGCACATCAAGAAGCCCCTGGCCGACGACATCCTGTTCGGACGCCTGGTCCGCGGTGGCCACGTCAAGGTCGTGCTGGAGAACGGAAAGATCGAGTTCTCGATCGAAAGCACGCCCGATCCGAAGGCCAGCAAGACCGACGAAGCCGAACCGGCCCTGGCCGAGTAAGGCTTCCAGAAGACCAGCGAAGGGTCCGGAGCGATCCGGGCCCTTTTCGTTTGGGCGATCATGGGCGGGATGGCCGTGTTGATGACCATCTCCACCGCCTCGATCAAGTTGGCGCCTTAGCCGGGCTTTTGGGCCTCGCGCGCCTGGCGGATCAGGACGACCTCGCCCCAGATGCGGAACAGGAACTCCACCGTCGCCGCCGTGGCGAAGAAGCTGAGCGAGTAGCCCAGCGAGGTCAGCACCCCCGCCAGGCTCTCCAGCGGGATGCCGTCCCACGAATAGCCGGCGCTGACGTTGCGCTGGACGACCGAGATCGCCGACAGCAGCTCGCCGACCAGGTGGATCAGCCCCGCGGCGATCGCCAGGCGCGTCACCGGATGCAGCCCCTTCAATCGCGTCCAGGAGCGGCGCGAGACTTCCGCGACCTGATCGCCGGCCGATAGACTGGGATCGGACATGTCTTAGGCCCCTGCCCTTGCGTGATTCCGTTGCCGCAGATGTGCCAGGACGCGCGCCAGCGCCTCGATCCAGAAGGCCGAGACCAGCGCGCCGACGCCGTAGGCCAACCGCTTGACGGCCGCCCCCTCGCCGCCAGCGAAGATCGCCAGGCGGTCGAGCATCGGCAGTTGCAGCACGCCGGCGTCGGCGGTCAGGGCGAACCGGCCCAGGCCGTACAGCCACAGCGCCTCGCCCGCGAAGATCATTATCGCGGCCAGCAACATCAGTTGGGTAACGGGATGAAGACGCAAAGCCGGCCCCTCGACACCCACAACCTAACGTCGCCTGCCTGCGCCTCGCAATCGAAACCTGATCGTCAGAGCGCCGCCGAGATCTTCGCCGCCAGGACCTTCAGTTCCTCGACATCGGCCATGCCCTCGCCATGACGGCCGAGACCCTCGCCTTCGAAACGCGGAATGACGTGGAAGTGCAGGTGGAAGATCGTCTGGCCGGCCGGCGCGCCGTTGAACTGAGTGACGACCACGCCGTCGGGCTTCAAGGCGGCAACCACCGCGCGGGTCAGCTTCTGGGTCGCGGCGGCCAGGTCGGCCAGCACCTCGGGCTCGACCTCGAGCAGGTTGCGGGCCTGGCTGACCTTGGAGATCACCAGGGCGTGGCCGCGCGCTTGCGGGAAGACGTCCATGAAGGCCAGGACCTTGTCGTCCTCGAACACCTTCACGCTGGGGATCTCGCCCCGGATGATCTTGGCGAAGATGTTGTCCGCGTCGTAGCGTCCGTCGAGGCTCATGACCGTCTCCCTGTAACAGGACGGTCGTAGCAAACGGGGAGACTTGCGCAAATGTCGACGAGACGGGATTGGTCCCGCCGCGCCGTTCTGGCTGCAGCGCCGGCCGTGTTGGCGGCGACCGCCGCCCGCGCCGATGGGGTCGCGCGCATCGAACTGTTCGCCATGACGGACGATGGTCTCCGCATCCGCGTCCGCGAGGTCAGCCCGCCCACGCCGCGCGGCGTCCCGCTGATTCTGGTCCACGGCGCCCGCGCGCCGGGCGTGGCCTCGTTCGATCTGACCGTTCCCGGCGGCAGCCTGGCCGCCGACCTGGCCACGCGGCTGAACCGCCGCATCTACCTGATGGACGCCCGCGGCTACGGCGGCTCCACACGGCCCGCCGCCATGGACCAGCCACCGGAGCAGAGCCGCCCCCTCTCCCGCGCCCACGAAGTGGTCCGCGACCTGGACGCGGCCGCCAAGCTCGTGGCCCGGCGCAACGGCGGCTCCAAGGTCGGACTGGTCGGCTGGGCCACCGGCGGCCTGTGGGCCGGCTGGTACGCGGCCCTGAGGCCCGAAAGCGTCGCCGGCCTCGTCACCCTGAACGCCCTCTATGGCGGCTCGGACGTCCATCCGATGCTGGGCCCCGGCTCCGGCTTCGCCCAGCCCGGCCAGCCGCGGCGCTTCGATCCGGCGACGGGGGGCTACGCGCTCTATCCCGGAACCTCGCTGCTGGACCGCTGGAACAGCAATATCCCGCTGGCCGACAAGGACGCCTGGCGCGATCCCGCGGTGGCCCAGGCCCTGGCCGAAGCCGCCCTGGCCAGCGATCCGAAATCCGCCGCTCAGGCCCCGCCCCGCTTCCGCGCGCCGCTGGGGGCGCTGGAGGACAGCTTCCACCAGGCCTGCGGGCGCAAGCTCTACGACGCCGGCTCGATCACCGCGCCGGTGCTGCTTGTCCGCTCGAGCGCCGACTTCTGGAGCCGTCGCGCCGATGTCGAGGCCTTCGTCGCCGACGCCGAGCGCAGCCCGAAAGTCACCGCCGTCGAAATCCCCGACGCCACCCACTTCGTCCACCTGGACCGGCCCGAGCGCGGCCGCGACCGCCTGTTGGCCGAACTGACCACCTTCTTCCAAGGACTTCCCGCATGAGCAGCCAAGGCCTCACCGAGCAGCAGCAGAAGTGGTTCGCCTCGGTCCGCGCCAACCTGGAGCGCGAGACCGGCAAGACCCTGGAGCAATGGGTCGAGATCGTCCGCGCCGAGTGCAAGGAGACCAAGCCCAAGGCCCGCGCCGACTGGCTGAAGGCGGCCTATGGCATCGGCGTCAACCGCGCCGCCACGATCTTCGCCGCCGCCTATCCGGAGACCGGCTGGGAAGACGCCGACGCCCTGCGCGCGGCATTGTGGACCGACCCTGCCTCGACCGCGATCCTGGAAGCCGTCGAAGCCGCCGTCGCCGACTTCCCCGGCCTGGTCGTCGGCCAGCGCAAGGCCTTCACGGCCTTTTCCCGCAAGGCCCAGTTCGCCTCGATCAAGCCGGTGAAGGGGGGCACGGCTTTGCTGGGCCTGGCCCTGACGCCCGACGCCTCGCCGCGCCTGGCCGAGCCCAAGAACGAAAGCTGGTCCGAGCGGCTGAAGGCCAAGGTCGCCCTGGCCTCGCCGGCCGACGTGGACGACGACCTCAAGGCGCTGCTGAAGGCGGCCTGGGAGCGGTCGTAGCTTCACCCTGGGAACGGCGCTGCCCGGCCGTCGTTGGTCTCCCACGCAAAGGAGACCCCCATGTCGAAAGAAGCCGATCTGGCCGCCAAGTTCTGGAAAGCCCTGAAGTCCGACCGCACCGTGATGCTGGGCCTGCCCGACGTCGACAGCGGCCGCGCCCAGCCGATGACCGCCCTGATCGAGGGCGACCATTCCGGTCCGATCTGGATCTTCACCTCGTCGGAGACCGACCTCGTCCACTCGCTGGACCGCGAAGGCCGCGACGCCTTCATCCACTTCCAGGACAAGGGTCACCACCTGTTCGCGGCGGTGGATGGTCGCCTGAGGATCGACACCGACTACGAGACCATCGACCGCCTCTGGAACCCCTTCATCGCCGCCTGGTTCGAGGGCAAGGACGATCCCAAGCTGCGCCTGCTGCGCTTCGAACCGGCCGACGCCCAGATCTGGTTGAACGAGAACAACCTGTTCGCCGGCGTGAAGATGCTGCTCGGGGCCGATCCGAAGCAGGCCTACAAGGACAAGGTCGGCGAGGTGCGGCTGCAGTAAGCGGCCGCTACTCCAAATCTCGTGTCATCCCGGAAGCCTCGCAGAGGCTGTTCGGGACCCAGGGGCCAAGCCCCGTGCGGTGGCCCTTGGGTCCCGGCTCTCCGCTTCGCTGCGGCCGGGATGACAAATTATATTGAAGGCTACTGCTCCTCCCGGAACGGCGAATATTCTTCCGTCAGCACGGCCATGTCGCTCTCCACCGCCTCGCGCTCGCGTTCGAGGTAGCGGGCCACCGGCTCGCGCAGGGCCGGGTCGGCGATCCAGTGGGCGGAGTACACGGGGCTGGGCAGATAGCCGCGCGCGATCTTGTGCTGCCCCTGCGCCCCGGCCTCGACGCGCGGCAGGCCCAGCCGGATCGCGTGCTCGATGGCCTGGTAGTAGCAAAGCTCGAAATGCAGGAACGGCACATCCTCGGTGCAGCCCCAGTGGCGGCCATAGAGGCAGTCGCGGCCCAGCAGATTCAGCGCCCCGGCGATCCATTCCCCGCCAGGCCGCCGAGCCAGGATCAGCAGCACCTTGTCGGCCATCCGCTCGTGCAGCAGCGAGAAGAAGCGACGGTTCAGATAGGGCCGCCCCCACTTGCGAGACCCGGTGTCCATGTAGAAGCCGAAGAAGGCGTCCCAGTGTGCTTCGGTCAGCTCGTCCCCGGTCAGGGCGACGATCTCCAGGCCGTCCTGAGCGTCGCGGCGCTCGCGCCTGATGGTCTTGCGGCGATTGGCCGACAGGGCCGCCAGGAAGTCGTCGAAGGTCGCGTAGCCCCGATTCTCCCAGTGATACTGCTGATCCTGGCGCAGCAGCATCCCGCCCTCGCCCATCCAGCGCCACTCGTCCTCGACTGGGAAGGTCACGTGCAGCGACGAGGCCTCCAGGCGCTGGCACAGGGTCAGGGCCCCGCCCAGCAGCGCAGCACGCCCCTCGTACACATCCACATCCGGCCGCACGATCAGCCGCGAGCCGGTCACCGGCGAGAACGGCGAGGAGCACTGGAGCTTGGGATAGTACCGTCCGCCGGCCCGCTCGTAGGCGTCGGCCCAGGCATGGTCGAAGACGTATTCGCCCTGGCTGTGGGACTTCAGATAGAGCGGCATGACGCCGGCCACGACGCCGGCCTCGTCCTCGACTGACAGATGTTGCGGCATCCAGCCGGTGCGGCGGGCGACGCAGCCGCTTTCCTCGAGGATCGACAGGAAGTCGTAGCTGACGAAGGGATCGCCTGTGTGGGCGGCGCAGGCGTCCCAGGCGTCCTTGCCGATCTCGGCGATGTCGCGATGGACGCGAACCGCCGACTGGACTGAACTCACGCCGTGAAGCCCTCGAAGATCAGGTTGTCGCAATGGTCGCGCACGCCTTCCCACTGGTCGGGACTGCGGACCGTCCAAGCGATGATCGGCATGCCCTTGGCGCGATATAGGTCGGCGCGGGCGCTGGGCAACATGTCCAGGCCGAGCGCCAGGAAATCGGGCCGCGCGATCTCGACCTGCTCCAGGGCGGCCAGCGACTTGCGCATCTCGGGGGCCAGCTTGCGCGCGCCCTCGTCGTTCCAGCTGTAGCTGTCCAGGCCGCGCAGGATCTGCGGGTGATGGTCGGCGAACCAGGCGTGCGAGTACGGGTTGAAGCCGATCACGGCGGTCGGGCCGTTGTGGTCGATCAGGACGTCGGTGACCCGCTTCTCCAGCGGTCCGACCTCGCCGAACGGGGTCTTCAGCTCGATGAACACCATGGCGCGGTGGCCGATCAGGGTCAGCACGTCGGCCAGGGTCGGGATGGTCTCGTCCGTGCCCTTCAGGGTCATGGTCCCGAGGTCGGCGGCGGTGTGGTCGCGCAGGCGCCCCTCCTGCCCCGTCATCCGCTCCAGGCGGTCGTCATGGAAGACCACGGCCTCGCCATCGGCCGTCAGCTGGACGTCCAGCTCGATGCCGTAACCGCCGGCGCAGGCGGCCTGGAAGGCGGCGCGGGAGTTCTCCGGCGCGCCATCGGGGGTCCAGAGGCCTCGATGGGCCACCGGCGGGTCGAACAGGCGCTCCCACGCCTCGCCGAAGACATCGGTCGAGGGGCGTTCGCGCGAGCGCATCAGGCGATCTCCACCACCGCGTCGACTTCCACCGCGAAGCCGAGGGGCAGCTTGTAGACGCCCACCGCCGAGCGGGCGTGGCGACCGGCGTCACCGAAGGCCTCGACCATCAGGTCCGAGCAGCCGTTGATGACCTTGGGGATGTCGATGAAGTCGGGCCCGGCCTGGACGAAACCGCCCAGCTTCACGACCCGGACGACGCGATCGAGGTCGCCGTCGCAGGCGGCCTTGATCTGGGCCAGCAGGTTGATCCCGCAGATGCGGGCGGCCTTCTGGGCGGTCTCGGTGTCGACGTCGACGCCCACCGTGCCCTTGATGCCGCCGTCGGCCGCGATCGAGATCTGGCCCGAGATGTGGACGAGGTTGCCGGCCTTGGCGAAGGGCACGTAGTTGGCCACCGGCGCCACCGGCTGGGGCAGCTCGATCCCAATCGCCTTCAGACGTTCCTCGACCTTCGACATGCACGCGCTCCACTGACTGTGGGGTCATGCTTAACGCGGCCCAGACGAGGGCACAAAAAGAAAAAGGCCCGGACCTTTCGGTCCGGACCTCTTCCAAGTCAGGTTGGCGAGAGCGCCGGCGGGGCGCTCCAACCAGAAGCTGCTCTTAGCGAGCGGCTTGGAACTTTTCGACGGCGGCGCTGACGCGTTCGTTCAGCGGCTTCACCGAGTCCTTGATCGAGGCCGAGACGATCTCCGAGGCCTTGCTGACCTGGGCGATGTAGGCTTCGAGGGCCGACTTGGCCCAAGCGGTTTGCAGCTCGACGGCTTCCTGCACGCTCTTGGCGGCGGCCAGCGACTTGGCGGCGGCGACTTGGTCTTCCGCGGCCTTCTTCGAGTAGGCGAAGGTCTGGGCGCCCAGGGCTTCAGCGCCCTTGGTGGCGGCGGTCACCGAAGCGACGACGGCTTCCAGGTTCTTCTTCGAGTGGGTGTTGGCCTCGGCCAGGGCGGCCAGCGACTTCTCGACGCCGTCCTTGAACGCGGCGTTCGAGGCGGTGCTGAATTGTTCGACGGTGTTCTTGACGGTTTCGGCGGCAGCCATGGGAATTCTCCTGGGGAGGGTCGGAGGGCGGGGCGAACGGTCGAGCTGCAACTCGTCCGTCTGCGCTTGGAACAACATGGGTTTGCCATGTTGCAGTGCAGCAGTCAACAAAATTGTGCAGCGCACCATAACCTAGGGTCAGCCCCTCTCAAGCTGCAGCATTGGAACCACGTGCCCGCCTTTTTCGCGACTGCGGCAAGATCGCTCACCAGTTGTTTACTTTAGCGAAAGGGCGACTCCATCATGGTAAGCCTCACGCGTTTGGCGGTGCGAAACCGCCTCCCAGTTCAAATGACGGACGCTGCTCGATGTTCGCCAAGCTTACCTCCGCCCGTTCCCTGCTCGCCGCCGCCGGCCTCGCACTCTCGTGCCTGTTCGCCGCCGCCGCGCCGACGGCCGCTTCGGCGGCCATACCCTATCTGCAGCTGAACGCTCAGGAGCCGAAGTACGCGGCCATCGTCATCGACGCCAATTCGGGCGAGGTCCTCTACGACAAGCGCGCCGACAGCCCGCGCTATCCGGCCTCGGTCACCAAGGTCATGACCCTGTACCTGACCTTCGAGGCGCTGAGCGAAGGCCGCCTGAAGCTGACCGACCGAGTCGTGATGTCGCCCCGCGCCGCGGCCCAGGCCCCGACCAAGATCGGCATCTCGCCGGGCGACAGCATGACCGTCGACGAGGCCATCAAGGCCATGACCGTCAAGTCGGCCAACGACGTCGCCGTGGCCATGGCCGAGCGCCTGGCCGGCAGCGAGTCGCGCTTCGCCGCCCTGATGACCCTGCGCGGCCAGGAACTGGGCATGCGCAACAGCCGCTTCGTGAACGCCTCGGGCCTGCCCGACAGCCGTCAGATCTCGACGGCCCGCGACCTCGCCATTCTCTCGCGCGCCACGATGCGCGACTTCCCGCAGTACTACAGCTACTTCTCGGTGAAGGGCTTCTACTTCCGGGGCAATTACGTGAAGGGCCACAACCGCCTGCTGGACAGCATGGAAGGGTTCGACGGCCTGAAGACCGGCTACACCAATGCCTCGGGCTTCAACCTCGCCGGCTCGGCCGTGCGCGACGGTCGCCGCCTGATCGCCGTGGTCCTGGGCGGCCCCTCGACCGCCTGGCGCGACAACAACATGGAAGACCTGCTGCTGACCGGCTTCGACGTGATGAAGCGCCGCTCGCGCGGCGAGCGCACCACCATCGCCGCCAACATCTACGAAGAAGAGCCCTCGGGCCCGGTCGAGCGTCCGTCGGTCGAACAAGGCGACGGCGACCAGGCCGGTCTCCGCATCGTCCTGACCGAGAACCCGCGCAATCCCGGCCCGGTGAAGGTCTCTCCCACCCTCAAGGCCGCCCAGGCCGCCGCGCCGACCAAGCCGGTCGCCAAGAAGGCCAAAGGGGAATGGGGCGTGCAGGTCGGCGCCTTCAAGTCCAAGTCGCTGGCCAATGATCAGCTGAAGCTGGTGCGCGGCCGCTTCGCCAAGGTCGTCGCCGACGCCGAAGCCGCTGTTGAAGGCGCCGGCGGTACGTTCCGCGCCCAGTTCCAAGGCCTGACCTCGGACGCCGCCCGCAACGCCTGCTCGGCCCTGAAGGCCAAGCGCGTGCCCTGCATGGTGCTGCAGCCGTAACCCACCTTCCGATCTCCCCGGCCAATGCCGGGGCTCAGACGAACCAAGGGCGCCGAACGGCTAAGTTCGGCGCCCTTTCGCATTCACGGCTGACGATCGACGTTCAATCGATCATTTCAAACTCCACCGTCATTCCCGCCCTTGTGGCGGGAACCCCTGGTTCAGCTGACACCTGAGAACCAAGCGGATCACCAGCGATCCACCCCTACCGCACCTGTGGCCGACAGAGGGGTTCCCGCCACAAGGGCGGAATGACGGTGGTTATGTGCTTTGGCCGGTAAGACCGCTCGTCAGTTGGATTAGGCTTCGGCCATCACCTTCGTGATCAGCCGGGCGATCCGCCCAACGCCCTCCTCGATCTGCTCATCGGTCGGCAGCGAGTAGCTCAGCCGGATCGCATTCGCCCTCGGAACCTCGGCGAAGAACGGCGCGCCGGGCACAAAGGCCACGCGCTCCTCCTCGATGGCCCGCGCCAGCAGCGCCGCGCCGTCGACACCTTCCGGCAGGTCGATCCAGACGAACATGCCGCCCTGCGGAACGTGCCACGTCACGCCCTTCGGCATGGTCCGCTCCAGCGCCGCCAGCATCACCCGCCCCTTGCCGCCATAGGCGCCGCGCAGGCGGTGCAGGTGCTGGTCGTAGCCTTCCGAGACGGCGCGGTGGGCGACCATCTGGTTGATCGTCGAGACGTGCAGGTCGGCGCCCTGCTTGAGCAGGACGAGCTTCTCGATCACCGGCTTGGGCCCGCAGACCCAGCCGATGCGCAGGGCCGGCGACAGGGTCTTGGACAGCGTGCCCAGGAACATGGTCCGGGCGTTGTCGATGCCGCCCGAGCGGGCGATGTCCAGGCCCAGCAAAGTCGGCGTCGACTCGCCGTCGAAGCGCAGCTCGCGATAGGCCGCATCCTCGACCAGGGTCATGTCCAGGCGATCGGCCAGGCCCAGCAGCGCCTCGCGCTCGGCCAGGGTCAGGCTGACGCCGGTCGGGTTGGCGAAGTCGGGCACGAAATAGCCCAGCGGACGCGGCGCGCGGCCGGACATCAGGGCCTCCTCGTCGACGCCCTGGCTCAGCGCCGTCTCCGGCAGGTCGAGATAGGCCGGCTCGTAGCCGTTGAAGGCCTGCAGCGCGCCCAGATAGGTCGGGCGGGCCACCATCACCGTGTCGCCCTTGGTCAGGAACAGCTTGCCGATCAGGTCCAGCGCCTGCTGCGAGCCGGCGGTCAGCATGATGTTGCTGGGCTCGCACGGCATGCCGTCGCGGGTCATGCGCTCGGCGATCCACTGGCGCAGCGGCAGATAGCCCTCGCTGACCGAATACTGCAGCGCCTGACGCGACAGCACCGGGTCGGCCAGGATGGCGTCGTAGCCGGCCTGGATATTCTCGGCTGGGAACAGGCCCGGGTCGGGAATGCCGCCGGCGAACGACAGGATGTCGGGCTGGTCCAGCAGCTTGAGGAGCTCGCGGATCTCGCTGGCGCGGACGCGGCTCATACGGTCGCTGTAACGCGCGGCCCAGTCTTGGGCGCCGTTCGAGGTCTGGGTCGTCATGGGGTGATCAAAGTCCGAAACTTGAAGAATGACATCTGGAGCCATGAGCCATGGCTCGTCTGAACAGGGTTCAGAGCGTCATACCGAGCAGGTTTGGCCCGACGAGCGGCGGCGCCAGAAGCGTTCGCGATTGATCATGTCCCTGTCCTAACTCAGCTGCGCCGCTTGATCAAACGGTCTCGGGCGGCGTTGAGCTGGGCCGCCAGCCCCTCGGTGCCGCCCTTATCCGGGTGGGCCATCTGGATCAGGCGGGTATAGGCCGCCTTGACCTCGGCCAGGGTCGCTTCGGAGCTCACGCCCAGGATCGAGCGGGCCTCGGACAGGCTCAGTTCCGGCTTCGGCGGATGGACCATCTCGCGGCGGATGACAGGCCTGCGGCGAGCCTCCGTGACGCTCCACAGGCCGATGACGCCCAGGACGATCCCCGTGCCCCAGGAGCCTCGGATCGTGGCGTAGGCGGCCGCCGCGAAGGCGGCGATCGAGGCCGCCCCCGCCCCGACCCGCCAGCCATCGCCGTTCAGGAACCTCCGCCCCTTCGGCCAGAGCAGAAACACCAGGATGGCCGCGCCGAGCAGCAGGTAGAGCATCAGGACTCCGGATACGAAAACGGGCGGCAGGGTCGCCCCAGCCGCCCGCTCCTTGAACTTAGTCGAGCGTCTATTGCGCCGCCAGCAGGGTCTCGCCCGAATAGGCGGCCAGGCCCAGGCTGTGCATCAGAGCCCGCAGTTCCTGGCGCGCGGCCAGGTGCTGCAGCGACACCGGCACCGGACGCACCTGCGGCGACAGGTCGGCGATGGTCAGGCCGAACGGGAACAGCTCGCGATAGATGACGCGGTCGCGCAGGCCGGGGCCGATGCGGAAGCCGACCCGCTTGGCCAGGGCCGTCAGGCGGTCCTCCAGACGCTTGCGGTTACGAGCCTCGGTGGTGGCCAGGCGGTTGCGCAGCACCACCCAGTCCATGGCCTGGCGCTGGCCCGACAGGGCGCGCTGCTTGCGGCCTTCCCAGACGGTCAGCGAATAGAGGCTCGGCTTGGTCAGCTCCATGGTCACCGGATCGACGGTGCCCAGCATGTCGAAGTCGACGAAGCTATCGTTCATCGGCGTGACCACGAGGTCCGCGCGGCCGTGGGCCATGCGGGTGATGGCGCTGTCGCCGCCGGGGGTGTCGATCAGCACGAAGTCGCATTCGGCCAAGGCGCGCGCGAACGCCGCCTCGAAGCCCGCGACCTGCTCTTCTTCCGACTTCTCGGCCAGGGCGATGTCGTTGTCGCTGAGGGTCAGGGACAGCGGCATGGGCAGGTCCAGCTTCTTGCTGGCCGTCCAGGCCGTGCGATTCTCGAAGAACCGGCCCGAGGTGCGCTGGCGCAGGTCAAGGTCCAGCACCGCCACCTTGGCGCCGCCGTACAGCAGCGCGGTCGCCAGGTGCACGGCGATTGTGGACTTGCCCGCTCCACCCTTTTCGTTGCCGACGACGATGACGCGCGTTTCGGCCATGGATCTCGATCCTCGATGCGTCGCGACTCGCGCGACCTTGGACTGAAGGTTAACACGATGTTACCGACACCCCAGCGGGTCAACCGGCTCAATCCACAGGCTTAATTGTCGCACCCGGAAGTTGCCCGTCCGGCAGGCTTCCCGTGCGTCGCGGTGGACCTTCCCTATCTAGGAGGTCATAAGCGCGGCCTGTCCGCTTAGAGGCCCTCATATGACCAGCCCGACCATCGTCCGCACCGTCGCCGAGATGCGCGAGCACGTGCGCGCCTGGAAGGCCGCCGGCCAGCGCGTGGCCCTGGTCCCGACCATGGGGGCCCTGCACGAGGGCCACCTGTCCTTGATCAAGATCGCGCAAGCGCACGCCGACCGCGTGATCGCCACCGTCTTCGTCAATCCCAAGCAGTTCGCCCCGCACGAGGACTTCGACGCCTATCCGCGCGGCGAGGCGATCGACGCCGAGAAACTGGCCTCGGTCGGCTGCGACCTGATGTTCGCGCCCAACGCGGCCGAGATGTACGCGCCGGGCTTCTCGACCACGGTGTCGGTGTCGGGCGTCTCCGAACCGCTGGAAGGCGCGGCCCGGCCGCAGTTCTTCGCCGGCGTCGCCACGGTGGTCTCCAAGCTCTTTATCCAGAGCCAGGCCGACGTCGCCGTGTTCGGCGAGAAGGACTACCAGCAGCTGCAGGTCATCAAGCGCATGGCCCGCGACCTGGATATCCCGATCAAGATCATCGGCGCCCCGACCGCCCGCGCCGAGGACGGCCTGGCCCTCTCCTCGCGCAATGCCTACCTGTCGGCGGAAGAGCGCGCGGCCGCCGTCGCCCTGCCCACGGCCATGAAGGCCGCCGCCACGGCCGTGGCGGCCGGCGGGCGTATCGACGAGGCCGAGCAAGCCGCGACGGCCGCCCTGAAGGCGGCCGGCTTCGGTCAGGTGGACTATGTGGAGGTGCGCGAGGCCAGCGATCTCTCGCGCCTGGGTCCCGGCTCTATCGGCGACGCGCAAGGTCGCATCCTGGTCGCCGCCTGGCTGGGCAAGACGCGCCTGATCGACAACATGGCGGTAGGCTGAGCCTAGCCGATGGGCTTGAGGGCGAAGAACAGCCCCACGATCAGGCCCACGAACAGCACCCCGACCCCAATCGCGGCATAGGCGGCCCTCATCGTCGTCGCTCCCTCGCTATCCCTGCGACGAAGTGACACCCGCCTCGGTTGCTATTTGCCTAACAGGTCGCGGAAAAGGATCACCAAGCGCCCAGTTCGCGCAACTGCCGAGCGAGATCGGCCGGCATGTCGGCGGCTTCGGCCTCGGTCAGGTCCGGCGGCGCATCCTCGGGCTTGAGATAGCGCCAGCCCTGGAACGCCCGGCGCGGCTGGGGCGCGACGCGGATGATCGGCGGATCGACCGTGACCTCGCAGCGCGAGGCCGCCCCCTCCCCCACCGTGTCGATGGCCAGGATCTTCTGGCGACACAGGATCTGGCCCTTGAACACCCGGTACAGCGAGCCGCCGTCCAGCACCTCGTCGATCCGCTTGGGCGTCATGCGGGTGTGCATGACCCACGGCTGGGACTTGTCCTGATGCCAGGCCAGGAGATCGTCGATGGTCTCGCAACCGACGACCAGCTTGATGATGTGCAACGCCATGAGCGCTAGATAGCGCCACTTCGGAGCAAGGCAACATTTCCGCTCGCCCTGCGGGAGAAAGCCGTCGACGTCCGCATGACAACGTTATCGAGTGGCCCCATCGCGCTCTCGGGCTCGATCCGGGCCCGAGAGGCCCCACACCGCCGTTCCGGACGCCTTGTGGGGGGCCGTCCGCAGCGGCGGTTTTCGTTTGCGGCTAGGCCTTCCGGACCAGCAGCTTCCCCGCCAGCCAGCGCCGGACCGGCAGGTCGTAGAGCTTGAGGCAGGCATAGGCGATCGCAAGCGCCGTCACGAGCACTCCCGCCCCGACCAGCGCGCCCTGCGCCACCGAGGGTTTCTTGTCGATGACCCAGGCCGTGTAGGCGTAGATCAGCGGATAGTGGGTGATGTACAGCGGGTACGACAGGTCGCCGAAGAAGCGGGCTACCCGCACGGACGGTCCGTCGACGTCCTTCTCGCCCGCGCCAATGGCCACGATCAGCGGGAACAGCAGGATCACGCAGGCCGCCTCATAGAGGCCGTTGATCCAGCGCTGCTCGCCGACGCCGAAGCGCGGCAGGGACATGGCCACGACCAGCAGCAGGCTGCACACCATGAAGCCGTTGCGAACCTTGATCCGCTTGCCCAGCCGCATCAGCAGCACGCCGGCGAAGAACGGGAACATCACCCGGGTCAGGCCGATCTGCACGCCATTGGCGTCCAGCGCCCAGCCGCCGATGACGTCGCCGCGCGGCCCCAGGACCAGCAGCCCGACCAGCGCCAGGGCCGCCACGCCGACCAGCACGCCCAGCCAGCGGTTCGACAGCTTCCGCAGGCCGACGGCGTAGAGGATGTTGGCGATGTACTCGTAGAACAACGACCACTGCGGACCGTTCAACGGATAGATCTCGCCCCAGCCCCGGATCTCGGCCGACGGCCGCAGCGGGATCATCACGAAGCTCATCAGCAGCACGCCCGCGACCTGCAGGGCCGTGACGCTCTCCAGCTTGGGAAACAGCGAGGAGTGCTGCAGGCCCAGCAGGGCCGCGCCGATCAGGCCGCCGACGATGATCATCGGCTGCAGGCGCACCAGGCGACGCTTGTAGAAGTCCCACTGGCTCATGCCGCCCCAGCGGTCGTCATAGGCGTAGGCGACCACGAAACCCGACAGCAGGAAGAAGAAATCCACCGCCAGATAGCCGTGATTGACGATCTGCTTCTGCGGATCGCCGCCAGCCCAGGCCTCGAACAGGTGGAACAGCACCACCATCAGGGCGGCGACGCCCCGCAGCCCGTCGAGGACAACGTAATGGCTCTTCGCCGGCGCGGTGGCGTCGGTCGCGGTGGCGGCTGCTGGCGTCGTCATCTTCCCCCCATGGCGCCGATTCCGGGCGCGCCGCAGGGTTGTGGGGTTTGGGGCCGGATCGCAAGCGGGTTTGTCTGCCAAGGCGGGAACGAGTGATGGGCAGACATCTCCTCCCCCGCTGGGGGAGGAGGCCCGGAGGGCCGGAGGGGGCAACTCGGCCTCGATCCAGCTAGCCCCCTCAGTCGCTCCGCGACAGCTCCCCCAGCGGGGGAGCAGAACGGCCTAGCATCTCCTCCGGGTGGTTAGCAGACTTTGGTAAACGATGCCCCCTTGCTAACGTACCGTCATGCGCATCATTGCCACGCTGATCTGTGTAACCGCCTGGGGGCTAATCGCCGGAGTGGCGTGGGCATGCTCCTGTCCAACTTGGAGAAGTGCCTCGGACCAACTCGGCTTTGCAGATGTCGCGTTCGTTGGACGCGCGGTATCGACCGTGCCTGACTCGGCAAAGGGGCGCGAAGGATACGTGGTAACTGAGTTCATTGTCTCCCGCACACTGAAGGGGGGGCACGGCGCTGTTCGGCGGATCGCGCACGCGCCCGGTGCTTGGTGGGCGACCTGCGGTATAGACTTCGTTCAATCACGCGACATTCTCGTACTTGCCCGCACGCAGGGCAGCGAGCTGTCCACAAGCTCCTGCGCCAGACCTCAGTTCGCGCTGCGCGACTTCGAACGAGCCGCTGCGCGCTGAGAGCTACTGAGAGGCCGGAGTCCGCCATGGGTCGAAAGCCGACCCCGCTCGCCAGCGTGACGCTACGGGGATTGGATGAGCGTTCGCGCCAACTTATCCCCGGCTCCAAAACTTCCCGTACAGTTCTCCCACCTCGTCGCGAGGAAAGGGCGCATGGCCAGCGACCGTTGCGGCGGCGGGGGGTGATCGAGCGGGACTGGGTCCGAGGGGGATACTCGGACGGTCCGGGGACCTGGTTGCTGGCCAGGCCCGCCCGCCGTCGGCGTGGTTGAAGGCAAAAGGGTATGTCCTGGCCTGGAGTGGCCCGCCCTCTTCGACCGCTGGGAACTTCCGGAAACGGAAGGGCCCGGGTCCCGGTAAGGCCTTAACAGGGCCACCCGACGGGACGCTGGCGGATAACGGTCGCGCGGAGCATCTGGCTTCGTCGAAACGGTATTTCTCTAACAACCTCCGGACGTCGTCCGGCGCTCCGCGACCCTTTCCACGACTTCAGCGGCTGGCCGCGTGAAGCCGAGACCGCGTGTCCGCCTAGGCGGCAGCCTTGGCTTCCAGCTTCGCCAGAACCACGCCTTCACTGACCTGACCGCCGGCGACGGCCGAGAGCTCGGCCACCACGCCGTCGAACGGCGCGGCCAGGGCGTGTTCCATCTTCATGGCTTCCAGGGTCAGCAGGGTCTGGCCCTTGGTGACGGTCTGGCCGGCGGCCACGGCGACGGAGACGATCTTGCCCGGCATCGGCGACAGGATCGCGCCGTCGGAAGCCGCGCCCTCGCCCGCTCCGCCGACCTTGGCGGCGAAGTCGAATTCCACGACGTCGCCGCCCTCGAACACCTGGATCGGACCCTTGCCATGGGTGGTCGGCAGGCGGGTGACCTCGTCGAAGGTTTCGCCGCTCTCGTGGCGGATATCCCAGGACCAGTCCTCGGAACCGCCGCCGATCAGGGCGACACGCAGCGGCATGGCCTTGCCGTCGGCCGACATCGGCAGGCGCATCGGGGCGCGGGCGGCGTTCATGCGGAAGCCCAGCAGCTTGGACGGCGCACTCTCCCACGGATCGCGGAGGGCCTCGGCTTCCAGGAAGCTGTCGAGCCGCCAGCCGATCGCGGCCATGGCCGGCTCGTCGCTGAAGCTGCGCTCGACCAGCTCGTCCAGCCGCGCCTCGATGAAGCCGGTGTCGACGGCGCCGTCGACGAAGTCCGGATGGCTGGCGCACTTGGCCAGGAAGGCGGCGTTGGTCTTGACCGGCCAGACCTCGACCAGGGCGCAGGCCTCGGCCAAGCGGGCGGCGGCGTCCTCGCGGTCGGCGCCGTGGGCGATCAGCTTGGCGATCATCGGGTCGTAGAAGGGCGTGACCTCGCCGCCCTCCTCCACCGCGCTGTCGACACGGACGTCGCCTTCCGGCAGGCGGAAATGCTTCAGCTTGCCGGTCGAGGGCAGGAAGCCGGTCGCCGGGTTCTCGGCATAGAGGCGCGCCTCCATGGCCCAGCCGTCCAGGGTGATCTCGTCCTGCTCCAGCGGCAGCGGTTCGCCCGAGGCGACCAGCAGTTGCCACTCGACCAGGTCCTGGCCGGTGACCATCTCGGTGACCGGGTGCTCGACCTGGAGACGGGTGTTCATCTCCATGAACCAGATGCGGTCGGCGCGCAGGCCTTCCGAAGCGTCGGCGATGAACTCGACCGTGCCGGCCCCGACATAGCCCACCGCCTGGGCGGCCTTGACCGCGGCGGCGCAGACCGCCTCACGGGTGGCCTCGTCCATGCCGGGGGCCGGAGCCTCCTCGATGACCTTCTGGTGGCGGCGTTGCAGAGAGCAGTCGCGCTCGAACAGGTGGACGACATTGCCGTGGCTGTCGCCGAACACCTGCACTTCGATGTGGCGCGGACGGGTGACGTACTTTTCCAGCAGCACCCGGTCGTCGCCGAAGCTGGCGGCGGCCTCGCGACGGCACGAGCCCAGGGCGGCCTCGAAGTCCTCCGCGCGGTCGACCTTGCGCATGCCCTTGCCGCCGCCGCCGGCCACGGCCTTGATCAGCACCGGGAAGCCGATCTTGCCGGCTTCCGTCGTCAGGCGCTCGACCGACTGGTCCTCGCCCAGATAGCCCGGCGTGGTCGGCACGCCGGCGTCGATCATCACCTTTTTCGCCGCGTCCTTCAGGCCCATCGCCCGGATCGCCGAGGGCGGCGGACCGATCCAGACCAGGCCTGCGTCGGTCACCGATTGGGCGAAGTCGGCGTTCTCCGAGAGAAAGCCGTAGCCGGGGTGGATGGCCTCGGCCCCCATCTGCTTGGCCGCCGCCAGGATCTTGCGCGGATCCAGATAGCTCTCCTTGGCCGGCGCCGGGCCGATCAGGATCGCGGCGTCGGCCTCCATCACGAAGGGCGCGTTGGCGTCCGCTTCGGAATAGACGGCGATCGTCCGCACGCCCAGCTCACGGGCGGTGCGGATGATGCGACGGGCGATCTCGCCTCGGTTGGCGATCAGGACGGAGGAGATCAAGGGCGGCCTACATCTGGGCTAGGGTGAAGAGCATGAGCCCGGAGAGCAGCAGGGCGAAGGAGATCACGCTGCTGAACCAGACGATGGTCGTTTTGAAGAGCGCGCCGATGATGGTCGAACCGTAGCCGCCGCGCAGGGTCTGGAAGAGGTTGATCGGCGTCCAGATCGACAGGATCGCAAACCACGGCCCGATCAGCGGCGCGGGCAGCACCATGCCCAGCGCGTTGGTCAGGAACGAGAACGACAGCAGGTTCGTGGCCACCAGCAGGTGGTCGTAGATGAAGTACTGGCGACGGTTCACATAGACCACCGCCAGGCTAAGGCCGATAATCGGCAGCAGCAGCACCGCCAGGCGGTGCGCCCAGCCGAACATCACCAGCAGATAGTAGTCCGGGTTGGCGACGGCCTTGGCCAGGCCTTCCTTAAACCAGTTCTTGACCCCGTCCTTGGCCGTCGTCCCGTTCCTGTCGGCCTTGGCCTTCGCCTCGGCCTGAGCTTTCGCGTCCGGCACGACGACGTTGTAGTGCTGGCCGCCGACCTGGGCCTCGGCGATCTTGTTGGCGCCGGCTTCGAGCTTGGTCGGGTCCTGGAAGTCCAGGCCACGGATCTGTTCGGCCGCCTGCATGCCCTTGTTCTTGATCTTGGCCAGGGCCTCGGCGCCAGCGTTGGGATTGTCCTGCAGCGCCTGGGCCTGGGCCATCTTGCGGGCGTAGCGGTCCTCGGCCTTCTTGACGTCGTCGGCATACTCCGCCGCGATCGCGGCCTTGTCGGGATTCTCGCCCTTCAGGTCCCCGTCGCGCTCGGCGATGGCGCCGTCCAGCCGTTCCTTGCGATCCGCGGTTGCGTCCTTGCGGATCTCGTCGGCCTTGGCCTTGCGGCCCTCGGGCGTCATCAGCGCGTGCGCTTCCGCCTCGTCCTTGAGCTCCTGCTTGTGGCGGATGCCGTGGATGGCGTGTTCGGCCGCGAAGATGAACAGCAGCAGCGCGACCAGGAAGGTGCGGAAGGGCGGCACGTGCCGCACGATCCGGCCTTCCATGTAGTCCTTGGCCAGCTTGCCCGGCCGGAAGAACAGCAGCGGCAGGGTGTTGGCCAGGCGACCATCGAGGTGGAACATCCCCTCGATGGCTTCCCAGATCAGGTGCAGGATCGAGCGGTGATGCGTGTCGGCGCTCTGGCCGCACGTATGGCAGAACCAGCCCTCCAGCGGCGTGCCGCAGTTCTTGCAGGGTTCGCCCTTGTGGTTGAACGGCTTTTTCTTGGGCCGCGCGTAGCTCGATGCCGAGTCCGCCGCCGCCGCTTCCAGTTCCGCGCCCGTGATCACGCCCTACGCCCCATATTCCTGAAGTTGAGTCTATTCAGCCCAGGACGGTTTACGACGGGCGAGGAAGGCGCGCACCCCTTCTTGGCCCTCTTCGGAGACACGACGACGCGCAATGCGCTTGGCGCTCTCTTCGATCAGGCCCTTGTCGATTTTCTGGCCAGCAAAGTCGTTGACCAGGGCCTTGGCGTCGCCGATCGCGCCGGGGGCGCAGGGGGCCATCTCCTCGATCATGGCGTCGCGAGCGACTTCCAGGCTGGCGACGTCCTCGAACACCTCGTCGACCAGGCCAAAGCCCCAGGCGTCATCCGCGTCGAAGACCCGGCCAGTCGCGAACAGCAGCTTGGCGGTGCGCGGCCCCAGGGCCTGGATCACGTAGGGGCTGATGGTCGCCGGGGTCAGGCCCAGCTTCACTTCGGAGAAGGCGAACTTGGCGTCGACCAGGGCTAGGGCATGGTCGCAGGCGGCCACCAGGCCGGCGCCGCCGCCGAAGGCCGGGCCTTCGACCAGCGCCACCGTCAGGGCCGGGATGTCATGCAGGGCCTTGAGCATGTGCGCCAGCTCGAGAGCGTCCTTGCGATTGTCGTCCTCGTCCCAGTCGACGGCCGCGCCCATCCAGGTCAGGTCGGCGCCGGCGCTGAACGCCCCGCCCACCCCGCGCAGGAACACGATCCGTACGCCCTCGGCCCCGTGCAGGGTCTCGAAGGTCTGGCGCAGGGCTGCGATGGTTTCGGCGTCGAAGGCGTTTTTCTTGTCCGGGCGGTTGATCCACACGGTGACCGCGCCCTCGGGCGTCGAATCCATGTGAACGAGCGGGCTCATCGCGTCGGTGTCGGGGACTTCGACGATGGGGTCGGCGATCGGATTGGTCATGGCGAGCTCGTTCCCTTTTTCTTGGAGCGCTACATTCGGAAAACGCCGAAGGTGGTCTCCGGGATCGGCGCATTCAGCGACGCCGAGATTGCAAGGCCCAGCACGTCGCGAGTTTGAGCCGGATCAATGATCCCGTCGTCCCAGAGCCGCGCCGTCGCGTGGTACGGATTGCCCTCGTCCTCGTAGCGCTGGCGGATCGGCGCCTTGAAGGCCTCGGCCTCCTCGGGCGACCATTTGGCGGCGTCGCGGTGGACGGTGGCCAGCACGCTGGCGGCCTGCTCGCCGCCCATCACCGAAATCCGCGAATTGGGCCAGGTGAAGAGGAAGCGCGGGGAATAGGCGCGGCCGCACATGCCGTAGTTGCCGGCCCCGAAGCTGCCGCCGATCAGGACGGTGAACTTGGGCACCTCGGCCGAGGCGACCGCCGTGACCAGCTTGGCGCCGTCCTTGGCGATGCCGCCGGCCTCGTACTTGCCGCCGACCATGAAGCCCGAGATGTTCTGCAGGAAAATCAGCGGAATCTTGCGCTTGCAGGCCAGCTCGATGAAGTGCGCGCCCTTCAGGGCGCTCTCGCTGAACAGTACACCGTTATTGGCCAGGATCGCCACCGGCTGCCCCCAGATGCGGGCGAAGCCGCAGACCAGGGTCGTGCCGTACAGCGCCTTGAACTCGTCGAATTGGCTGCCGTCGACGATGCGGGCGATGACCTCGCGGACATCGTAGGGGGCACGGACGTCGGTCGGGACGATGCCGTAGATCTCTTCCGGATCGTACAGTGGCGGCTCGGGATCGGTGAGGACCAGCTGGTCGGGCTTGGTGGTGTTCAGGTTGGCGACGATCGAGCGCACGATCTCCAGCGCGTGCTCGTCGTTCTCGGCCACGTGGTCGACGACGCCGGAGCGGCGGCCGTGGGTCTCGGCCCCGCCCAGTTCCTCGGCCGAGATGACCTCGCCCGTGGCGGCCTTCACCAGCGGCGGGCCGGCCAGGAAGATGGTGCCCTGGTTGCGGACGATGACCGTCTCGTCGCTCATCGCCGGGACATAGGCGCCGCCGGCGGTGCACGAGCCCATGACGCAGGCGATCTGCGGGATGCTCGCCGCGCTCATCCGCGCCTGGTTGAAGAAGATGCGGCCGAAGTGCTCGCGGTCGGGGAAGACCTCGGCCTGGTGCGGCAGGTTCGCGCCGCCGCTGTCGACCAGATAGACGCACGGCAGGCGGTTCTGCGCGGCGATCTCCTGGGCGCGCAGGTGCTTCTTCACCGTCATCGGGAAGTAGGCGCCGCCCTTCACCGTGGCGTCGTTGGCCACGATCATCACTTCGCGGCCCGACACCCGGCCAATGCCGCAGATCATGCCGGCGCCAGGGGCCTCGCCATCGTACAGGTCGCAGGCGGCCAGCTGGCCGATCTCCAGGAAGGGCGAGCCGGGATCCAGCAGGCGCTCGACGCGCTGGCGGGGCAAGAGCTTGCCGCGCGAAGCGTGGCGCTCGCGCGAGCTCTCCGGACCGCCCAGCGCCGCTTCCGCGACTCTTGCGCGCAGTTCGTCGGCCAGGGCGCGGTTATGGGCCGCGTTACGGGCGAAAGCGTCACCGGACGCGTCGATAACGGAGTTCAACTTCGGCATGACCGACGCTTAGCCTCTTCCACCCTATCCCGGAAGTCGTAGTTTTTTGGACCCCGAACAGAAAGATTCCGAGCCAAAACCGTTCTCGACCATTTTGCTTTCGCGATCAACAGTTGCGCCCGAAGGTGGCCTTGTGGTCAAGCCTGCCCGAAAGCGCTAGCGTTCGGGCGTGGAAACGCCCCTGCCCGATGACTCGGCCCTGGCCCGCCTGTTCGCCCGCGAGCGGCGATCCGGCGCGGCGGCGTGGTTTTCCCTCCCCGGCGGCGCGACCCTGTTCGAGCCCGGCGAGGAAGCCGACAACCTCTATTTCCTGAAGACCGGCCGCCTCGGCGCCTTCCGTCGGGAAGAGGGCCAGGAGCCGCAGTTCCTGGGCGTGATCCGCCCTGGCGAACCCGCCGGCGAGATGGCCCTGGTCGGCGGCACCGCCCACTCCGCCAACATGGTTGCGTTGCGCGACAGCGAGGTGCTGTCCCTGCCCCGCGAGGATTTCTTCGAGGCGGCCGAGGGCGATCCGACCGTGATGCTGGAGCTGTCGCGGCTGATGATCCGTCGCGCCCGCCAGGCCCAGACCCATGCGGCGATCGGCGACCCATCGGTGTTCGGCTTCATCGCCGTCGAGCCGGGCGCGGCGATCCGGCCGATCATCGAGCGGCTGGCCCGCTGCATCGAGAACCTCGGCTACTCGGTCACGGTCGAGGGCGGCGAGTCCCTGCTGGCCCCCACCGAGTGGTTCAGCAACGTCGAGCGCGAGCACGACTTCGTCCTCTATGTCGCCGAGGCCGACGAGACCGCCTGGAAGCACGTCGTCGGTCGCCAGGTGGACCGCCTGTTCCGCGTCGGACGCGGCGAACGGACGCCGCCGGCAAGCATTCCCAGCTACGCCTCGGGCCCGCTGCAGACCCAGCGCCTGGTCGACCTGATCCTGCTGCAATCGGCCAATCTGGACCGCCCGAGCGGCTCGGTCGCCTGGCTGGAGGCCACCCAGGCCGCGCGCCTGTTCCATCTGCGCGAGAACGGCCTGGCCGACATGCAGCGGCTGGCGCGGGTGCTGACCGGGCAGTCGGTGGGCCTGGTGCTCTCCGGCGGCGGGGCGCGGGCCTACGCCCATATCGGCGCGATCCAGGCCATGCGCGAACGCGGCATTCCCATCGACTTCGTCGGCGGCGCCTCGATGGGCGCGATCGTCGCGGCCGGCATCGCCATGGGCTGGGACGATGGCGAGTTGGAGGCCCGCATCAAGAAGGCCTTCGTCGACACCAGCCCGCTGGACGACATCGCCTTCCCCCTGATCGCCATGACCCGGGGCGAGAAGGTCAAGGCGCGGCTGGACGAGCACTTCGGCACGGTCGACATCGCCGACCTGTGGCTGCCATTCTTCTGCGTCTCGTCGAACCTGACCTCGGGCGCCTACCAGCTGCATCGCACCGGCGACCTGCAGAACGCCCTGCGGGCCTCGATCTCGCTGCCGGGCGTGCTGCCGCCCGCCACCGAGAACGGTGCGGTGCTGGTCGACGGGGCGGTGATGAAGAACTTCCCCGCCGATGTGATGCGGTCGTTCCAACTGGGCCCGATCGTCGGCGTCGACGTCACCCGCGGCCGCAGCATCACGGCAGACGATGTCGAGCGCCCGCCGTCGCTGTGGAGCTGGATCTTCTCGGGTGAGTGGCGCAAGGGTCCGCCCATCGTGGCCTTGCTGATGCGCGCCGCGACCGTGACGACGGGGCGCGACCTGGCCGCCGCCCGCGAGGCCACCGACGTCCTGATCACGCCGAAGCTGGAAGGCATCGACATCCGCGACTGGCGGGCCTTCGACCCGGCGGTGAAGGCCGGCTACTTGGCAGCGACCTTCGCCCTGGAGGGACTGCACCTTCCGGTCACCGAACTGAGGCGGCGCCCGAGCCTGGCGGAAAAGCGGGCCGGGCTCACGCCTTTCGGGCGACGATAAACAGCCGCTTGAACGGGAACAGCGTCACGCCGTCCTCGCGGCGCGGATAGTCCTGCGCCAGCCGGGCGCGCCAGGCGTCCAGGAACGGCTTTTTCTCGTCGTTCGGCAGGGCGTCGAGATAGGGCCGCAAGGTGGTTCCCATGGTCCAGTCGACGATCGGGTCCTGGCCGTGCAGGGCGTGCAGGTAGGTCGTGGTCCAGATGTCGATCTCGGGGCAGAACGGCGCCAGCCAGGCGTAGTAGTCGCTCGCGTCGTTGGCATGGCGCACGCCCTCGACGCCGCTGAAGCGCGACGCCCAGGGGCCGTCCGCGGCGATCGCCGCCAGTGTGGCGCGCCAGCCCAAGCCCTCGACCACCGGCATCTGCGCGGCCAGCACGCCGCCGGGCGCGAGGTTTTCGGCCAGACGCGGGATCAGGCTGGCGTGATCATCGACCCATTGCAGGGCGGCGTTGGTGAAGATCAGGTCCGCCGGGACGTCGGGTGTGAAGCTCCCCAGGTCGCCCAGCACCCACTCGACGCGGGTCGACAGGGCCTTGGCGCGCTCCAGCATTTCGGGACTGGAATCGAGGCCCCTCACCCGCGCCTGCGGATGTCGCATCGCCAGCAGCGCCGCCTGTTCGCCGAGGCCGCAGCCCAGGTCCCAGATCTCGCTCGGATCGAGGTCGCGGGGGATGGCCGTCAGCAGGTCGATGGCCGGTCGCTCGCGATAGCGGCGGTAGAGGGCGTAGACGTCCGGATCCCAGCTGGCCATGCGAATCCCTCGGAAAAGGCGCGGCGCGAATGGTGGCGCCGTTCAGTCTGTTTGGAAGGCTGTTTCGCTTTTTGAGGCCGCGACGTCGCGCCGCGCGCAATGACCCCTTCCCTACGACGAAAACGGGTCCATATTCGTCTTGTGTTGTTCAACCAACTGAAAGGAGGTGACCAGTGTCTCATTGTCTCCAACCGCGGTCGCAAGTCGTGACCTGGAGCCTTTTGAATGAGGTCTCCGCCTAAGGCGCGTTGAACGCCTGAGGTTTTAAGTCACGTGCTGCGCAAGCGGCTACGACGATGGAGGGCCGTCCCGAGCAATCGGGGCGGCCCTTTTCAATTGCATACTGAGGGGCCGAAACCCCGCCCTTCGACAGGCTCAGGGTGAGGTTTCTATTGCGGCCTCAGCATTGACCCTCATCCTGAGCTTGTCGAAGGGCGAGGATCACGCACCGAAAACCTACGCCCCGATCAGCTCGCGGCCGATCAGGAAGCGGCGGATCTCGTTAGTGCCGGCGCCGATGTCGTAGAGCTTGGCGTCGCGCAGCAGGCGCTCAGCTGGCCACTCCTTGGTGTAGCCCGCGCCGCCCAGGGCCTGGATAGCCTCAAGCGACACCTTCACCGCATTCTCGGACGCCATCAGGATCGCGCCGGCCGCGTCGAAGCGGGTGGTCTTGCCCGCATCGCAGGCCCGCGCCACAGCGTAGACGTAGGCCCGGGCCGAGTTCAGGGCCACGTACATGTCAGCGATCTTGCCCTGCATCAGCTGGAACGAGCCGATGGCCTGGCCGAACTGCTTGCGGTCGCGGACATAGGGCAGGACGATGTCCAGGCAGGCCTGCATGATGCCCAACGGACCAGCGCTCAGCACGGCGCGCTCATAGTCGAGGCCGCTCATCAGCACCCCGACGCCGCCGCCGACCGGGCCCATGACGTTCTCTTCCGGGATCTCGCAGTCCTCGAACACCAGCTCGGCGGTGTCCGATCCGCGCATGCCCATCTTGTCCAGCTTCTTGGAAACGCTGAAGCCCTTCATGCCCTTCTCGACGATGAAGGCGGTGATCCGACGTTCGTCGGTCTTGGCGTAGACGACGAGCGTGTCGGCGTGCGGGGCGTTGGTGATCCAGAACTTGGTGCCGTTCAGGACGTAGCGATCGCCGCGTTGCTCGGCGCGCAGCTTCATCGAGACGACGTCGGAACCCGAACCGGCCTCGCTCATGGCCAGCGAGCCGACGTGCTCGCCGCTGATCAGCTTGGGCAGGTAGCGCTGCTTCTGGTCGGGCGTGGCCCAGCGGCGGATCTGGTTGACGCAGAGGTTCGAGTGGGCGCCGTAGCTGAGGCCCACCGAGGCCGAGGCGCGGGAGATCTCCTCCATCGCGATGACGTGCTCAAGATAGCCCAGGCCCAGGCCGCCGAACTCTTCCTCGACGGTGATGCCGTGCAAGCCAAGGTCGCCCATCGGGACCCACAGGCCGCGCGGGAATTCGTTGGTCTCGTCGATGCTGGCGGCCAGCGGCGCGATCTTGTCGGCGGCGAAGCGGGCCGTGGTTTCACGGATCGCGTCGGCCGTCTCGCCCAGCGCGAAATCCATCGAGGGTGCGAAATTCGTCATGTTAGCTCCTCCCACAGCATAAACGCCCGCCGGCCAGTGAGGCCTGCGGGCGTTCTTGCTCAAGTTCCCCGAGGGAAGCAAAGAAAACTATTCTTCGTCGCTCGTGTCGGGGCCGGCAAGGCGGCGGAGCAGAAGATACGCCGAAACGACGAAGCAGATAGCGCCGACCATGCTGGCGCCATAGCCGAACAGCTTCACGCCGCTGTCCGAGGCCGAGCCGACGGTCAGGATCCACAGGACGCCGCCGCCGAACAGGGCCAGGCCCAGGATGCCCAGGCTGACCAGCAGGCTCATATTGCCGAAGCGCGGCTGCTCGGATTCGACCAGCGGGACGTCCATGGTGCCCAGCGAGACTTCGTCGCTGGTCGAGAAGCCATCCAGATTGAACACCGACGGACCACCGATCCGAGCGCCGAACAGGGTCGGCTCCGCCGGGTACGGGGTCGACGGCTCGAGGCGCTCGACCGGGGCCGGCTTTTCGACCTCTTCGACGGCCGGCTGCGGCGTCAGGCGGAACGGCGTGAACTCGACCGGAGCGGCCGGAGCCGGAGCGGGCTCGACCGGAGCCGGCGCGGGCGCGGGCTCTTCCTTGAACAGGGCAGGCTCGGGCTCGGCGACGGCGGCCACGGTCGGAGCCGGCGGCTCCGGCAGGCCCAGATCATCCTGGCGCGGCGCGGGCTTGGCCGGCGGCGCGGTCTCTTCGGCCAGGATGGCTTCGAGGCGCGCGCTGACGGCGGCGGCCGATTGTTCGGTGGCCGTCGGGCCGTCCTCTTCCGGGACGACGATGCTCAGCGGCAGACCGTCCTCGCGCTGGGCCATGACCCGGTCGCCCTCGGTGCGCGCGTTGACGGCGGCCGGGGTCTGTTTCGGGATGGCGCAGCTGGCGTCGTAGTCGACCTTGGGACGCAGCACGGGGCTGGGCGCGGGCACCCATTCGCCGTTGGCCGGGGTGAGGAACAGGTTCTTTTCGGCCGAGCGGCGGCGGACCAGGGCGTCGATGACGATCCGCTCGCCCTCAAAGTCGGCCTTGCGCCACATCTCCATGGCGCACGCGGCTTGCAGCAGCGAGCCTTCGTTGATCCGACGCAGCACGCCCGAGCGGAGGAAGTTGTCGAGACCGATATTGAAGGCGAAGCAGACCAGGGCGTCGAACTGGTTCTGGTTCAGCGGCGCATAGGTGTGCTCGTTGACCGCGTGGGATACCGAGATCAGGTCGTACAGCAGCAGGGCCTCGGCGTCCTTTTCGGAGACGGAGGCGCCTTCGCGGGCGGTCAAGGTATGGCCGTAGCCGACCGTCCAGCGCCTATCGGGGAGCTGGGCTGCCTTCTGACGGTAGCCTTCGAATCTCTTGATGAGATCGACGGCGGCGCGGGAGACCTGGTGACGCGGTTTCATCGCCTAGATTGACCCAGTTTGAGACATACGCGGATGCGTTCGCCTGTCTCGGCGCAAGGTCGGCGCCAGTTTTCCCTATCTAAGAGAAATGCGTGTCAGTGCAGCAGCAGCGAAGCGATCAGCAGCACGGCGAAGAAACCGGTGAAGTCGGTCAGGAAGGTCACGAAGATCGACGACGAGACCGCCGGGTCGCGTCCCATCTTCTCCAGCGCTAGGGGCATCAGGATGCCGCCCAGGGCCGCCGTGAAGATGTTGGCGATCAGGGCCGAGCCGACGATGATCGCCAGCTTGCCGTGGTGCTCCGAGGGACCGAAGAACATGTAGGTCGCAGCCCCCATGACCAAGGCCAGGCTGACGCCGTTGACGAGGCCGACCAGCAGTTCCCGCGCCACGATCCGGCGAGCGTTGGCCGTGGTCAGCTCCTTGCTGGCCAGGGCGCGCACGGCGACGGCCAGGGTCTGGGTGCCGGCGTTGCCGCCCAAGGACGAGACGATCGGCATCAGGATGGCCAGGGCCACCAGCTGGGCGATCTCGGCCTGGAAGATGGCCACGCCGCTGACGGCCAGGGTGGCGGTCGCCAGGTTCAACATCAGCCACGGCAGGCGCGACTTGACGATCTCGATCACCGAGGCGTCACGGCCGGCGTCGGACACACCGGCCAGGGCCAGGATGTCTTCCTCGGCCTCGTCGCGGATGACCTCGACGATGTCGTCGACGGTGATCTGGCCCACCAGCCGCCCGCCCGGCTCGATCACCGGAGCGCTGATCAGGTGGTACTTGTCGAAGATGTAGGCGACCTCTTCCTGGTCCATCGCCACATCGATTTCGGTCACCGCCTCCATCAACTCGGCCAGCGGCGTCTCGCGGCGGCTGCGCAGCAGGATGCTGATCGGGATGGCGCCCACCGGCTTGTAGGTCGGATCGACCACATAGACGTCGAAGAACAGCTCGGGCAGCTGGTCGCCGGCCTCGCGGACATGGTCGATGGTCTGGCCGACGGTCCAGAATTCCGGCGCGGCCAGGAATTCGCGCTGCATCAGGCGACCGGCGGTCTCGTCCTCGTACGACAGGGTCGTCTCGATGGCGGCGCGGTCGGTCTCGCCCATGGCGGCCAGCACCTGGAAGCGCTTGGTGTCGTCCAGGTCGTCGATGACGTCGGCGGCGTCGTCGGTGTCCAGTTCCTCCAGCGCCCGGGCCAGGGTGACCGACGGCGTGGCGTCGAGGACCTCTTCCCGGATGTTCTCGTCCATCTCCGAGATGATCTCGCCCAGCGCCTCGGGATCCAGCAGCGGGATCACCTCTTCGCGGTAGTCGGCTGTGAGAAAGCCCATCAGATCGGCGACGTCGGCCGGCTCCAGGGCCGTCACCAGCTCGCGCAGACGCTTGGTGTCGCCGCTGTCGGCGGCGTCGATCACCATCTCGACGTATTCGGGATTGAGGGCGTAGTCGTCGCCTAGGGCGAGATCTTCCAGCTCCTCGGGGGTCTCGGACTTCGCCAGCGGAATGTCGTCCAGCACGTCGTCGGTCAGTTCGGCGGGTTCCCGGGTCATGGGGGCCTCCTGAGCTCTTAGAGCGCTGGGTTCGTGGCTGATTGGTCCGATGAAGCGACCCTGAGGCGAAATCAGGGCCTGAAACGATTAGAGCGCGCCCAGCGAGTCGGAAACCGATTTCGCCAAGCACGCTCTACTCTTGTTTCACCACTGGTGCGGTCGAGAAGACTCGAACTTCCACGGGTTGCCCCACAGCGACCTCAACGCTGCGCGTCTACCAATTCCGCCACGACCGCTCGTGGTGAGGGGCGGCAGGTAGCAAACTGAATCGGCTTTGGGAAGAGCGGAGTTGATATGTCGCGGAACTAGCGGCTCACGGACGGCGCTTGCGGCGCGGGATCAGTTCGTATGGGTTCTTGTCGTCGTCGGGAAAGGCGAGGAAATCCATCTTCAGCAAAAGGCCTTTCGCGACGAAACGGCCGTCGACCTTGGCCCTGGTCTCGCCAACCTTAGCGCCGTTCCGGTGGAACTGCGGCTCGACGAACAGGAAGCTCAGCCGGTCGCCTTCGATCTTGGCCGGGAACCGGAGCGGTTCGTGGCATGCGCCCTCACACAGCGCGAAATCCACCGTCGGCGACGGGCCGTCATTGACCTGGATTCGGATGCCGCCCTCATCGCCAGTCTCGGCCGAAACCCGGACGGAATCGAAGAAGCCGCTACGCGAAGGACTTGCCGCCAAGGCGCTGGTCGCCAGCAGAACGCCGGCCAGGATCAGGACCGCGTGTCGATACCGCATGACGCCTCCGTTGGGCCGTCATGTTGGCATGCTCTCGCGCGAATGCAACCGAAGGTTACGCGCCGCCGGCCATGTAGTCGTAGACGTCGGCCGCGCGGGTCACCTGGATGGCGATGCGGTCGTCGCTGATCTGGATTTCGCCACGGGCGATCGGGTGATTGTTGGCCAGGATCCAGACTTCGTCATTGGTCTTGGCGTCCAGCGGGATCACGGCGCCACGGCCCATGCGCAGCAGTTGCTGCATAGGCAGGATCGAGCGCCCCAGCAGGACCGAGATCTCGACATTGACGGCGTTGACCTGGCTCACGAAGTAAGACCCTTGAACTGACACGCACGACCTGACTGGCCGCCGCGTCACGATTGCAAGATTAAGGCCGCATGCTTTCTCTCCCGTTAAACCCCGAAAACACTGGGCTTCCGACCATGGGGCGCGATGACGCGGCGCCGGTGGGGTGGGCAGTTTCGACCGGGCAGGTCCCCTACCCGGCAGCCGTGGCCGCCATGGAGGCCCGCGCGGCCGCCATCGCCGACGGGACGGCGGGCGAGCTGATCTGGCTGCTGGAGCATCCGCCCCTCTACACCGCCGGGGTCTCGGCCAAGGGCGGCGACCTGATCGAGCCGGACCGCTTCCCGGTGTTCGAGAGCGGGCGCGGCGGGCAGTTCACCTATCACGGCCCTGGCCAGCGGGTGGCCTATGTGATGCTGGACCTGACGAAGCGCGGCCGCGACGTGCGCGCCTTCGTCGCGGCGCTGGAGGCCTGGATCATCGACGCCCTGGCCGCCTTCAACGTCATCGGCGAGCTGCGCGACGGTCGCGTCGGCGTCTGGGTCGAACGCAAGGGCGTGGGCTGGAGCCGCGAGGACAAGATCGCCGCCATCGGCGTGAAGCTGCGCAAATGGGTCAGCTTCCACGGAATCAGCCTGAACGTGGAGCCGGAGCTGGACCACTTCTCCGGCATCGTGCCGTGCGGCCAGACCGAGCATGGTGTGACCAGCCTGGTGGACCTGGGTCTGCCGGTGACCATGGACGAGGCCGACGCAGCGCTGAAGACCAGCTTCACGAGGGTGTTCGGGCCCGTCGAGGACGCTGACGCGCCGGTCTAGACCGAAGCCGCCTTCAGCGGGTTCACCCCATAGCGGTTCGCGCCCTGCTCGCCGCCCATGACGCCCAGCTCGACCACCGCCCAGACGATCACCAGGCAGAACATGAAGTCCAGGAAGTGCTCGGGCTGCGGCCAGACCGCGATCACGGCCACCAGGATCAGCAGCGACCACCAGCCCGAGCGGCCCCGGTCATGCAGGCGCTTGGACAGCACGCAGGCGCCGGAGAACAGCAAGGCCGGATAGACCAGCCAGCCGGTCAACCAGTGCAAAGTGTAGCCGGCAATGGCCTCATACAGCACCGCCACGCCGATCAGCACGCCGGCGGCGATCAGGAACGGGGTGCGCGACAGCCTGCCGTTCGACGACAGGAACAGTTCCGCCCATTCGCTACGTCCGCTCATGCCCGCCTCTTCGAGTCGGCAATCGGCCGACGCGGGCAATCTAGAGCCTGCGCCGCATTCGAGCAAAGGTCGTCAATCGAAGACCTCGGCCAGGTCCGTCCCCACGCCGTCCGAATAGCCCTTGGGCGAAGGGCCATAGCGGTTGCGGCCCTTGGTTCCCTCCATCAGGCCGTAGTCGATCAGCATATAGAACGAGCCGACCGCCTGGACGAGCAGGAACCCCGCCGCGATGTTGCTGGCCTCGGCGTCCATCAGCAGGCCCATCGCAACGCCCACCCCATAGAGCACGCCGACCACGATGGCGCTGTAGAGGGCCGGACGGTTCCGGTCGTGTCCGCGCCGCACGACGATCGCCGCGCTAGGCCAGAAGAACAGCAGGTCCAGACCCAGGCGCAGCGGAAGCGCCTCCGGAATGCTCATCGGCATATGGGTCCACGCCAGGCCAAAGCTCAGCGCGAACATGCGCGCCACCGCCACGCCGACCACGATCAGCCAGTAGTCGAGGCGCTTGGCGCGGCCTTTGAAGCCGAACAGGGCGTGGATCAGGGAGCTGGTCTTGAACGCCACGGCGAGCCCTCGCCAGACCTATTCGAAGACGGTCGCGATATCCTGCTGCCGGTGCTGCGGCCCGAGCCCCTTGGGCGAGGGGCCGTAGCGGTTGGGTCCCTGCGTGCCGTCGATGAAGCCGTAGTCGATGCCGAGGAAGCCGACGCCGCCCAGGATCACCAGGCCGCAGGCGATCATCGCGCCGTTGGCGTTGAAGGCCTGAGCCATGGCCATGGCCACGGTCGCCACAACGACGCCGATCAGCAGCGCGATGCTGAACAACGCCGGGCGATTGCGGTCATGACCGCGCTTCACCAGCACCGCCAGGGTGGGCCACAGGAACAGCAGTTCGATGACCCCGCTGGCCCAGCCGCCGTCCTTGGTCTCGATCTGACCGGTCACGGCGGCCAGGACCATCGTGAGGACCGCCTTGAAGATGCCCAGGCCGAAACTGGTGATCCAATACTCCGACCGCCGCATGCGACCGTCGAAGCTGAAAAGGCCGTGGATCAGAGGATGAGTCTTGTTCGCCATGGCGCGAAGCTAGCGACTCTACCGGAGGTCGCAAGGCCTTACCTCTAGGCGAACTCCACCAGCACCTCGTCGGCCGCGACCGGGTCACCGCCCTTGGCGTTGACGGCTTTGACCACGCCGTCGCGCTCGGCGCGGATGATGTTCTGCATCTTCATGGCCTCGAGCACGCAGACGACCTCGCCCTCGCGGACGGTCTGGCCAGCGGCGACGTCCATCGAGACCACCAGGCCCGGCATGGGCGACAGCACGAGCTTCGAGGTGTCGGCGGCCTGCTTCTCGGGCAGCTTGTCGTGCAGCTCGGCCGAGCGCGGGGTCAGGACCAGCACCCGGGCCTTGGCGGCGCGGTGGCGGATCGTGAAGCCCTCGGCGGCCGGAGCGACCTGGACCGTGAAGGCCTTGCCGCCCAGGGCGGCCTTGAACACCGGCTTGCCCGGACGCCAGTCGATGTCGGTCAGCACCAGGGTGCGGTTCTCGTCGAGCAGGTTTACGGCGATATCGCCATCGCCGCTGACCTTGACGCGGCGCTTGGCGTGGCCGACGGCGACGACCCACTCGTCGCGCGGCGCGCCGATCAGGCCCGAGGCGTACGACCAGGCGCGGGCGGCGTAGACCCGCTGCATCGCCGCGCCGACGGCGGTCAGGATGTCGATCTGTTCGGCGGTCGGCTCCGTGCCGGCGAAGCCGTCCGGGAACTCGTCCTTGATGTAGTTGGTCGACAACTTGCCGGACCGGAACCGCTCCTGGTCCATGACGGCGGCCAGGAACGGAATGTTCTGGCCAAGGCCCTCGATGTGGAAGTCCTCGAGCGCGCGACCCATGCCCTCGACGGCGGCGATGCGGGTCGGGGCCCAGGTGCAGAGCTTGGAGATCATCGGGTCGTAGAACATCGAGATCTCGTCGCCCTCGCGGACGCCGGCGTCGTTGCGGATCTTGTAACCGTCTTTGTCGCCTTCCGCCGGCGGGTCGTAGCGCACGAGACGGCCGATCGACGGCAGGAACTTGCGGTACGGATCCTCGGCGTAGATGCGGCTCTCGATGGCCCAGCCGTTGATCTTCAGGTCAGCCTGGCTGAACGCCATCTTCTCCCCGTAGGCCGAGCGGATCATCTGTTCGACCAGATCAAGGCCCGTGATCAGCTCGGTGACCGGGTGCTCGACCTGCAGGCGGGTGTTCATCTCCAGGAAGAAGAAGCTCTTGTCCTGGCCGGCCACGAACTCGACCGTGCCGGCCGAGTCGTAGTTCACGGCCTTGGCCAGGGCGACGGCCTGGGCGCCCATGGCCGCGCGGGTCGCCTCGTCCAGCAGCGGCGACGGTGCTTCCTCGATGACCTTCTGGTTCCGGCGCTGGATCGAGCATTCGCGCTCGAACAGATGGACGACATTGCCGTGCTTGTCGCCCAGCACCTGGATCTCGATGTGGCGCGGGCTCTCGATGAACTTCTCGATGAAGATCCGGTCGTCGCCGAAGCTGGCCTTGGCCTCGGCGCGAACGGCCGGGAAGCCTTCCTCGACGTCCTTGCGGTTCCAGGCCACGCGGATGCCCTTGCCGCCGCCGCCGGCCGACGCCTTGATCATCACCGGATAGCCGATCTGCTCGGAGATCGTCACGGCCTCGGCGGTGTCGGCGATCTCGCCGATGTGGCCGGGCACGCAGGAGACGCCGGCGGCCTGGGCGAACTTCTTGCTCTCGATCTTGTCGCCCATGGCGCTGATGGCGCCGGGGTTGGGACCGATGAACACGATCCCCTCGTCGGCGCAGCGTTGGGCGAAGCCGGCATTCTCGGACAGGAAGCCAAAGCCCGGATGCACGGCCTGGGCGCCGGTCTGCTTGCAGGCGGCGATGATCTTGTCGGCGACGAGATAGCTCTGATTGGCGGGCGAGGCGCCGATGTGGACAGTCTCGTCGGCCATCTCGACGGCCAGGCTGCCGGCGTCGGCGTCGGAGTAGACGACCACCGTCTTGATCCCCAGCCGACGGCAGGTCTTGATCACCCGGACTGCGATCTCGCCACGATTGGCGATCAGGATCTTCGTGAACATCAGTTACTTCCGCCCGCAGATTTTTGTGCTTTGCAGCATGGCCTATCAGGCCTCGTCGGGTTTGCAAGCATGCCCTTACGGCGCTACACCAGCACCCAGGCATGACACCGGTTACCAACAGTAAGGTCCGAGATGTCCGCCATCGGGAGGAGACGGTTCCTATGAAGGCGATTTTCCTTGGGTCGGCCTGTGCGCTGATCCTGGCCCATGCGGCCGCCGCCGCGCAGAGCTCCGAGCCGGCGCTGCTGTTCAAGGTCTCGGGCGACAAGGGCCTGGTGGCCGACATCGCGGCCGGCGACCCGACCCCCAACTTCGCCGACAAGGTCACCTCGATCGACAACGGCAAGGCCGGCAAGGGCTTCCACGCCGAGGACGACGGCGTCGTCTCGTGGAACGCGCCCAGCAACATCCAGGCCCAGCGCGGGACCCTCTCGTTCTTCTGGCGCTCGGGCTATCCGGTTGGGGTCGCGCCGTTCGTGATCTTCCGCGTCGGCTATGCGGACCATTCGAGCTGGGACATGGCGTTCCTGCGCGTCGACTGGAACGGCGAGGGCTTCGACGCCTTCGTGACCGACAACGGCCTGGCGCGTACGCGTGTGTCGTTCAAGGTTCCGAAGAACCCCGCGCCGGACGCCTGGACCCACCTGGCCTTCACCTGGGACGAGACGACGGGCGTCCAGCTCTTCGTCGACGGCAAGCTGGCGGCCAAGACCGAGACCAAGGCGGTCTATGACGCCGGTCTCGACCAGTTCGGCGTCGCCGGCCGCGTGGTCGCGCCGCACCAGGTGCAGAGCCGCTACAACTTCACCCGCGGCGGCGACCTCGACGAACTGCGCGTCTACGACCGCCCGCTGGCCGCCGACGCCATCGCGGCTCTCGCCCGCAACGAGGCCCCGCCCGCCGCGGCGCCGGTCGCCACGCTGGACGATCCGGCCATCCACGCCGCCTGGAAGCAGCGCTACGGCTGGGCCCTGGCCACGCCGCCCCTGCTGACCGACGACAAGACCACGATCCGCAAGGTCGAGTTCAAGGACGTCAAGGACATCAAGGAGTGGATGTGGAAGGGCACGGACGGCATCTCCGAAACCACCTGGCCCGGCGTCTACAACCGCTCGCGCCTGCCCGGCCGTGACGACTACTTCCAGCTGCCGGACTGGAACGTCTATGTCGACGGCGGCAAGGCTCTGACGCTGGCGCTGCCGGACGAGCCGATCAACCGCATCGAGATCCAGGGTCCGGCCTATGGCGGTCTGTCGTGGGCCGCCAAGGCCGGCGACAAGGGCGCGGCGGTCGGGACGGTCGCCAAGGACCAGATGCGCTCGCTGAACACCCTGGCCCAACCGCTGAAGGGCGGCGTCCTAACCTTCACCAACGTGGCCCAGGAGACCCCGATCCAGGAGATCTGGGCCTACAACGTCTCGGCCGGGGCCGAGCCGAAGGACGCGTTCAAGATGAGCTACACGGTCCGCGCCGACGTGGCGCCGGACTATCTGAACCTGGCCGACCTCAACGCCTACATCACCGGCCGCCACCCAGTCGGCGAGCGCGCCTCGGTCGTGGCCATCCCGGACGCGGCGCCGACCCGACCGCGTCCAGCCGGCGACCTGACCGCCAAGGGCCTGCCGATCGTCCACGTGCTGATCCCGTCGGGCTTCGGCGATGCGCCGGCCGCCAAGCCGCTGGCCCGCAACTGGGCCTATGGCTGGGAGAACGCTCGCGACGGCCTGGACGGCGTGGCCATCGACATCCCCGCCCTGCCCGGTCCGGGCGGAACGACGATCCCGCTGAACATCCAGGTCAAGGACCCGATCTGGCCGGGCCGCAACATGATCGACGTCAGCGTCTCGGTGAAGGCTGGCGAGGCCCGCACCCTCTGGCTCGATATGCGCGACCGCATTCTGACCGCCGACAGCCTGTACCTGACCATCGCCGCCGACAGTACGGACTTCGGCCCCAAGGCCCTGGACGGCGCCAAGATCCGCCTGGTGCTGAAGGACCGGGACAAGGCCAAGGCCGAGCACATCGCCGACCGCCTGAACCAGGTGAAGGACAACTGGGCCTTCCTGGTCGAGGAGCACACGACCTCCAAGCGCCAGGGCCTCTATCGCCGTCTCTATGCCGACATCTCCGACCTGCTGCGCGTCGATCCCGACAACCAGATCGGCCGCGAGTACTGGGGCGACATCACCTATGGCAGCCAGGGCTGGCCGGCCTTCGATCAGCCCAAGCCGACCGACGGCACGCCGCTGTGGGCCTTCCGCCAGACCGAAGACCTGAAGCTGGTCTCCAAGTTCATCAACTGGTGGATCGACGAGCGTCAGGCCGACTTCGGCGACTTCGGCGGCGGCCTGTCGGACGACAGCGACCTGCTGCAGCAGTGGCCGGGCGTGGCGCTGATGGGCGTCCAGCCGGACAAGATCACCCACTCGCTGAACCGCATGGCCGACGCCGTCTACAAGAACGGCATGTTCACCGACGGTCTCTCGACCATCGTGACCGACGAGTTGCACGCCTACGAAGAGGGCATCAACTCCAACTCCGAGGCGATGTACGTCAACTACGGCGACCCGCTGACCGTGGAGCGCCTGTTCACGACCGTGAAGGCCCTGCCGCGCGTCGTTGACAAGAACCCGGCCGGCCACGTCCACTTCAACACCAACTGGTACAGCGGCAAGATCTCGTACCGCGAGGGGCCGTGGGAGTGGCAGAAGCCGTATTCGTTCGGCGTCACCCACCCGTCGATCCTGATCGCCGACTACAATGGCGATGCGACCGCCAAGGCCACCGTCGTCGGCCTGGCCGACGGCTACCTGGCCCACGTCAACAAGAAGGACGGCTCGTACCCCAACGAGATCAACTGGCGCAGCGACGCCGAGCGCGGCGGCACGGTGCTGCAGGGCTCGGGTGCTGACGGTCCGTTCCAGGTGTTCTGGTCGGCCTACCGCATCACCGGCGACAAGAAGTACCTGACCCCGATCACCTGGCGGATCGGCAAGAACAGCATCCGCTCGCTGGCCAGCATCAACGAAAACGCCCTGGCCGAGATGAACCTGGGCGCGGCCAACAAGGATCTCATCGTCAGCGCCGCCAAGCGGGGCGGCGCGATCGAGCGCTACAGCGCCTGGACCCTGACCGGCGACAAGACGTTCCTCGAGGATCTCTATGCCGACGAGATCCAGTGGAACGCTCAGCACATGTACATGCACACCGAAGGCCACTGGTGGTCGGACCGCGTGGAGCTGCCGAGCGATATCCTACAACGCACCCGCCTGGGCGGCATCGCCAACAAGCGCGGCCAGATGACACCCGGCCACACCGTCTCGTGGCGCTTCGACAATGCCGACGGCACAGAGGTGGCGCTGCTGGTCAAGGACGCGACCAAGACCGGCTTCAAGGTCATCGCCTACAACACCACCGACAAGCCGGTGACAGCGACCATGACCGGCTGGAACGTCGCGCCGGGCCAATGGAGCCTGGTCCAGGGCCTGGACGCCAACGGCGACGACAAGATCGACGGTGCGGGCGAGACGCGCTCGGTCGCCTTCGAACGCAGCCTGGGGACCAAGGTCGTCCTGGCGCCGCGCCAGACCACGATCATCGACATGGCCCTGACCAAGGCGGGCGATGATCCCGCCAAGCGGGCCGACCTGGGCATCGGTCGCGGCGACGTGACGGTGAAGGGCTCGGCGGTCACCGCCAAGGTCCACAGCCTGGGCGCTCAAGATGCACAGGCCGCGAAGCTGGAACTGGTCGATACGGCCGGCAAGGTGGTCGGCAGCGCCGCCATCCCGGCCCTGAAGGCTCCGCTGGACTTGCTGCCCAAGACCGCTTCGGTGAAGCTGAAGATCCCGGCGGGCGTGAAGGCCTCGGGCCTGCGGGTTCGCATCGTCTCCACCCAGTCCCAGAACACCGCCCTGAACGACGAGGTCGTGCTGCCATGAAGAAGACGTTCGCCCTGATCGCCGCCGGCCTGACCTTGGTCGGCGGTTCGGCCCTGGCCCAGACGGCTCCGGCCGCCGCGCCCGCGCCGCCGCCCGCGCCGGCCTATTCCAGCCGGGTGATCAGCCTGGCCGAAGCCAAGACCGTGGTCGCCGCCGCCGAGGCGGAAGCCCGCAAGAACGGCTGGACCATGGTCTTCGTGATCCTTGAGTCGAACGGCCAGCAGGTGCTCGCCCAGAAGATGGACGGCACCCAGTACGGCTCGAACGAGGTGGCGCTGAAGAAGGCCCACACCTCGGCCAACTTCCGCCGCCCGACCTCCTACTTCCAGGAGGCGGTGAAGGCCGGCACGCTGAACTCGATCTTCACCGGCGCCACCGCCGTGGAAGGCGGCGAGCTGTTGCTGGTCGACGGCAAGATCGTCGGCTCGATCGGCGTCTCGGGCGGCACCGGCGCCCAGGACGGCCAGGTGGCGCGGGCTGGGGCGGCGGCGCTGAAGTAGACGGCTAGCGCAGCGGGCCCGTCCTCGCCCTTCGACAGGCTCAGGGTGAGGACTATTGCCGTTCAGTAGAAAACCTCACCCTGAGCCCGTCGAAGGGCGGGGTTTTCGGCTCCTCAGCCTACCCCGCAGAAAATTCCTTCGCGAACATCGCCTCGTAACCCGCGATCATCTCCTCGGCCTCCGGCGCCACCAATCGCGCCACGGCCGCCGCGAAGGTCACCGGCGCCAGGCCCGAGGCGCTGACCACCTTGCCGTCGGTCACCGCCTTGGGCGTGTCGACATAGTGGTCCGAGCCCGCATAGCCAGGGACCTGCTCGGCGAGCCAATCCTTGCCGTTCGAGGTGTGCCTGCGCCCCTCGAACAGACCGGCATGGGCCAGGGCCGTGGTCGCGCCGCAGATGCCGGCCACCGGCTTGCCGTCGGCGAAGGCCTGGCGGATCAGCGCCGAGATCGCCGGGTTCTCGCCCTTGGCCCATTCGTCGCTGCCGATCAGGATGTAGAGGTCGGCGTCGCTGAGCACCGGGTCGTCGAAGCGATAGTCCGCCGCCGCCAGCACGCCGCCGATCGAGGTCTCCGGGTCGCCGGTCGGGGTGGCGATCTCGATCTGGACCTTCAGGTACCGACGCAGCAGCACCAGGACCCCGCCAGTCTCCCAATCGGCCCAGCCCGGCTGCAGGAATGCGACGGCGACGGTCATGAGTTTCTCCAAGTGCTACCGGTTCAACGCTCGAGCGCTTACATTGGCGTTCATGACAGACACCGCCACCCTTTCAACCGCCGGCTTCGACCTCACGCCGCCGACGGAAGCCGAGCGCGAACGCCTGGAGGCCGACCTGACGGCCGAAGAAGCCCGCGTGCTCCTGCATCACGGCACCGAGGCCCCGTTCTGCGGCGGCCTGCTGGGCGAGAAGAACCCCGGCGTCTATGGCTGCCGCCTGTGCGGCCTGCCGCTGTTCAAGCACGAGACCAAGTTCGAGAGCGGCACCGGCTGGCCCAGCTTCTACGCGCCGTTCGCCGAGGATCACGTGCTGGCCGTGCGCGACACCTCGTACGGCATGGTCCGCATCGAGACCCGCTGCGCCCGCTGCGACAGCCACCAGGGCCACGTCTTCCCGGACGGCCCGGCCCCGACGCGGCTGCGCTACTGCATCAACTCGGTGTCGCTGCAGTTCGTGAAGGCCGGCGATCCCTTGCCCGACCCGCTGCATCGCGGCGACAAGATCGGCTGAGTTCCAGCCTGAAATCCCGGTCTCGCCCCAGCTTTTCTGAATTCCTATCGAATTGATATGAATTGAGCGAAGGCGCGGACCGGGCCTATCTGCGGCTCGACCATCCAAGCGTTCGAGTTCCGCATGATGATGCCCCCGCCCTCCGCCTTCGAGCCCGCGCGCGCCTTTCGTGGCGACGACAACGGTCCGCCGATCCTGATCGTGCCGGGCCTCTACAATTCCGGTCCCGACCACTGGCAGAGCCATTGGGAGCGCGAGCTGCCCGGGGCCGAACGCGTCGACCAGCAGGACTGGGAGCGCCCGCTGCTGGGCGACTGGACCATCAGCCTGGCCGAGGCCGTGCGCCAGCGCCCCGGCGCGATCCTGGTGGCCCACAGCCTGGGCTGCGCCCTGGTCGCCCACTTCGCCCAGGTGACGGGCGGACGCGGCGTGGGCGGCGCCATGCTGGTGGCTCCGGCCGACGTCAACCGCGAGGGTCCCGCTGGCCGCCTGCTGGTCGGCTTCTCGCCCATCCCCCGCCAGCGCCTGCCCTTCCCCAGCCTGGTCGTGGCCAGCCGCGACGACCCCTATGTCGAGATCGAACGCGCCGAGGCCTTTGCGCGCGGCTGGGGTTCGGACTTCGTCGACCTGGGCCGCGCCGGGCATATCAATGTGGAGTCGGGGCACGGGGCCTGGAGCAAGGGCCGGACGCTGCTACGCGGCCTGATGCGGAAGGTCGAGGCGGTGGAGCAGCCGTAAGTTCTGAACTGGAAGGAGTTGGTGCGGGCGGTCGGGGTCGAACCGACACTCCTTTCGGAACCGGATTTTGAGTCCGGCGCGTCTACCAGTTTCACCACGCCCGCGTGCTTCGCTTTCGCGAAGGGTGGTCTTCCTAGCAGGCGTCGGCGGCGAATTCCAGTCTCGTGGCGACGGGTTTAGCATCCGCCGTGAACGAGAGATTCCCGATGCTGAAACCCGGCCCCCGCAACCTGATCACCGACATCCCGGGCCTGCTCGTCGGCTGCGTCGAGGACGAAGCCGTACGGACGGGCGTGACGGTCGCCCTCTGCCCCGAGGCCTGGACGGGCGCCGTCGACGTGCGCGGCGGCGGGCCGGCGGTGCGCGAGACCGACACGCTGCGGCCGGAGAACAGCTTCTCGCGGGCCCACGCCATCTGCTTCTCGGGCGGTTCGGTGTTCGGCCTGGGCGCGGCCGACGGGGCGGTGGTGGCGATGTCGGCGCGGGAGATGGGTCTGAAGCTGTCGCCGGGAACGCCGGCCATTCCCATCGTGCCGGGCGCGTGCCTGCACGACCTGGCCAATGGCGGCGACAAGGCCTGGGGGCTCACCCCGCCCTATCGCGAGCTGGGCATGAGGGCCGTGGCCGCAGCAGCCGAGGACTTTCCGCTCGGCTCGGCCGGCGCGGGACGCGGAGCCATGGCCGGGACCCGCAAGGGCGGGCTGGGCTCGGCGTCCATCGACCTGGGCGGCGGCCTGATCGTTGCGGCGCTGGTGGCGGCCAATCCGGTCGGCTCGCCCTACATGGCCGACGGCGAGACGTTCTGGGCCTGGCCCTTCGAGATCGACGGCGAGTTCGGCGGCAAGCGGCCGGGCGACCTGCCGCCGACCGTCGATCCCATTCCGGACGACTCGAAACTGGCCGCGCGGCTGAAGGCGGGCGCCAACACCACCCTGGCCCTGGTGGCGACCACCGCCGACCTCAGCACGGCCGAGGCGCAGCGCATGGCGATGATGGCGCATGACGGCATGGCGCGGGCGGTGCGGCCCTCGCACACGCCGTTCGACGGCGATGTCTGCTTCGCCCTGGCCTCGGGGGCGGTGTCGCTGGGAAGCGATCCGATGCGCGGCTTGCAGCGGGCGCGGATCGGCGCGGCGGCGGCCGACTGCGTGGCGCGGGCGATCGCTCGCGCTGTGTATGAAGCCGCTAGGGCTCGACCGTCGGCGGGCTGATCGTCTCGCCGCCGGTGAGTTGGATGGCGGCGGTTTCCAGGTGGTCGAGCAGGCGCTTGAACAGAGCCACCTCGCTAGGGGCCAGGCCCGCCAGCAGCGTCGCCTCGTAGGCCAGGGCCAGCGGCGCGATCTCGGCGAACAGGCGGCGGCCGGCGGCCGTCAGCTCCAGGGTGTGCGAGCGGCGGTCCGAGCGGACGGTGGTGCGGGCCACCAGGCGACGGACGACCAGCTCCTGCGCCGCGCGGCTGACCCGGACCTTGTCCATGGCCGTGCGAGTGACGGCGGTGTGCTGGGTCAGGTCGCCCTCGGCCAGCACCGACATCAGCCGCCACTGCGGGATGGTCAGGCCGAAGCGATCCTCGTAGGCGCGGGCGATCAGGCGACTGACCGCCGCCGAGGCCGTGGCCAATCGATAGGGCACGTAGTCGACAAGGCTGACGTTCGCTTCAGGCGTTTCGGAGGCGCCAGACGTGATCGTGGAAACCGTCGCGGTCATGTCCTTCCTTTCGTCCTCCCAGGCGCAGCCGCCTCGAAGGGGCAGCCTTCGCCAAATCATTTCGGGGCCGCCTTGAGAATCGGCCCCGCGGATACTCTTGGTGTGAGCGTCCCTCGCCCCGGCCTCAACGGCGCGGCGATCTGGCTCGAACGAACATGAACATTCGCACGCCGCTTGGGCAGAGAATAGCCGTCTCGCCTTCCTGAACGGCGTTCTTATGCCTCGGGGCCCGGAACGGAGTTCAGGACGACGCTCAGGCGGGGCGCGGAATGCGTTGGGAAACGCGCGCGCCGTGGTCGTAGCGCGACGGCCCGCCATAGACGGTCACCTCACAGAGGATGTCGCCGCCCTCCTCCGAGGCCCAGATATAGTTGCGCTCGACCTCGACATAGCGACCAGCCGGCGAGATGCCTTCGAAGGTGTCGCCCCACGGGACGACGCTCTTCAGCTCCTGCCAGCGCAAGGTCGTGGCGCGCGAAAGCTCGTCGCGCGCCATCGCCTTGAGGTCGGGATCGCTCACCGGATCACTCACCGGACAGGCCTCAGCCTTCGGCGGTGTCGCGGAAATAGGCCTCGACCTCGCCCTGCAGCTTGAGGGTCATCGCGTTGCCCTTGCGGTCCACGGTCTTGCCGGCGGCGACGCGGACCCACTTCTCGCTGATGCAGTACTCTTCGACGTTGGTCTTCTCGACGCCCTTGAAGCGGATGCCGATGCCGCGTTCCAGCAGGTCGGCGTCGTAGTACGGGCTGTCCGGGTTGACGGAGAGGCGGTCGGGAGGCGTGTCGCTCATGGTCTTCGGCTTTCGGTCTGGGCCGCGCGGCCCGTGTCTTGGCCGGCGGTGATAACGACGAAACGCTGAAAATCCAACTGTGGCGACACGCCTCCCCGCCTTCGACCTAGTTCTGCTGGTCTTCCTTGACCGGATCGGCGGGCGACACGGTCCCGTCGTTGTTGGTGTCGTGGGTCACGAACATCCGCCAGCCGGAGTAGTCGAACTCGGCCTTGGTGATCGCGCCGCTCTTGTCGGTGTCGAGCACGCCGAAGCGGACCTCGGCCTGGCGCATCTGGCGGATGCGTTCCTCTTCCTTCTTCTCGGCCGTGCGGTCCGAGGCGGCGAGGTTCTTCTCCAGACGGGCCTTGAACTCGCCGACATACTCGGCCTGCGACAGCGCGCCGCTCTTGTCGGCGTCGGTCTTGGCGAACTGGATGGCGCGGGTGGCGGCGAACTCGTCCTTGCTGACGACGCCGTCGCCGTTCTGGTCCTGCTCCTTGATGAAGGTGTCGCGGGCGTGAGAGGCGGCAAAGGCGGTCCCGGCGCTGAGCGAGACGACCAGGGCGGCGGCGAGGATCTTGCGGGTCTTCATGGGGTGTCCGATCAGCGGAGGGATTCGAAGGTCAGGGCGTAGGTGAAGCTCTGGCCGGGCTGGCCGGCGGCGGCCGGGGCGACGCGGTAGCGGGTCTGGGCCTGGTAGATCCCCGACTTGTCGACCTTGACGGCGAAGCGGCCCTTGGCGTCGCTCTTCACGGTCTTCGGCGCGGCCTTGGTGTCGGCGTAGCGGTCGTCGGCGCCCTGGAAGGTGACCTCCTGGCCCGCCAGCGGCTTGCCATCGAACAGCACCTCGAACACGGCGTCCTGGCCGGTGACGATCTTGCTGGGGTGGGTGATCGCCTTGAACTCCAGGCCCTTGCCGATCGGGGCCAGGGCCGCGTCGCTGGGCGCGCCGCGCGTCACATAGACATCGGCCATGGTCAGGCTCTGCATGTCGATGGCGTCGGCCGGAGCCTTCTCGCCTTCAAAGAACTTCCACTCGCCGCCCACCAGCGCCGCCTTGGCGGTGCGGCCGCCGCGCTGGCCGGTGGTGATGCGATAGGTGCCGGGCTTCTCGGTCGCGGCCTCCACCAGCGCCAGTTCGCGCGTGTAGGTCGGGGTCAGCGGGGTACGCACGCCGTCGGGGCCGATCACGGCATAGGCGTCGGACTTCATCACCACCTCGGGGACGAAGAAGCTCTCGGTGAACGAGCCCTGCACCGTGACGATCTTGCGATCCGAGGCGTCGAACACGGTCGGCAGCAGATAGGGCGAGTGAGCGTGGGCGGCGGGCGCGGCGAGGCTGAGCAGGAGCGCGCCGCCCATCAGGCCGGCGCGGAGAGAACGGATCATCGGGAGCACCCCAGGCGCCGCTCCAGTCGCGGCGAATTTGGGATATTGCGATTAGTTCTGAGAATCAATTGCAAATAACTTGACCGGTCGATGAGGCGGCCTTAGGCCCTCGCTCATCAACTGCGAACAATTCGCATCTGCAAGCTATCGAAGGGGATCTCGATGTCTCGCCTGAAGCTGGCCGCCCTGGCCGCAGCCTCCACCGCCGTCCTGTTGGCCACGACCGCCCATGCCGAGGACGGTGCGAATGCCGACGCCGTCGAGGTCGACAAGGTCACCGTCACCGCCACGCGCTCGGAAAAGGCCGTCACCAAGGTCCCGGCGACCGTCACCGTGATCTCGGGCGACGAGATCGAAGACGGCCTGGTCAAGGATATCAAGGATCTGGTCCGCGACGAACCGGGCGTCTCGGTCCGCAACGCGCCTGCCCGCTTCACCGCCGCCGGCGCCTCGACGGGCCGTGACGGCAACGCCGGCTTCAATATCCGCGGCCTGGAAGGCAATCGCGTGCTGATCGTCGTCGACGGCGTGCGCGTGCCCGACGGCTTCGCCTTCGGCGCCCAGTCGGTGGGTCGCGGCGATCACGTCGACCTGGACACCCTGAAGTCGGTCGAGATCGTGCGCGGTCCCGCCTCGGCCCTCTATGGCGCCGACGGCCTGGCCGGCTCGGTCAGCTTCATCACCAAGGACCCGTCCGACATCCTGAAGGGCGACGACACGTTCGCCGGCCGCGCCCGCGTCGGCTACGCCTCGGCCGACAAGAGCTGGACCGAGAGCCTGCTGCTGGCCGGCAAGTCGGACCGCTGGGAGGCCCTGGTGGCCTATACCCGCCGCGACGGCGAGGGCACCAAGACGGCGGGGACCAACGACTCGGCCAATACCGACCGCACCACCGCCAACCCCGAGGACAACCAGTCCAACGCCATCCTGGGCAAGCTGATCTACAGCCCCAACGACAAGAACCGCTTCCGCCTGACGGTCGACCACCTGGACCGTGACGTCGACTGGACGGTGCTGTCGGCCATCGCCAAGCCGCCGCTGGCCTCGACCAGCGCCATCGGCCTGACCGCCTTCGACAAGGTCAAGCGCAACCGGGTCAGCGCCGACCACCGCTTCGACGGCGGCGAAGGCCTGATCAACGCGGCCCGCACGACCCTCTATTGGCAGAAGAGCACCACGCGCCAGTTCTCGGCCGAGGACCGCTACACCGCCGCCGATCGCACGCGTGACGCCACCTTCGACAACCGTGTGTTCGGCGCCGGCGTCGAGCTGCACACCGCTTTCGACAAGGGCTCTGTGAAGCACGACATCGTTTGGGGCGGCGACGCCTCGGTCACCCGCCAGCAGGGCACGCGCGACGGCACGGTGCCGCCGGCCGGCGAGACCTTCCCGGCCAAGGCCTTCCCGACCACCGACTTCACCCTTGCCGGTCTCTACGTCCAGGACGAGATCACCACCGGCAAGGTGACCCTCTATCCGGCCGTCCGCTTCGACTACTACAAGCTCGACCCGAAGGCCGATCCGCTGTTCACCACCGCAACCTCGGGCCAGAGCGACTCGCACCTGTCGCCCAAGCTGGGTCTGGTCTGGGAAGCCAGCGACCTGGTCACCGTATTCGCCAACGCGGCGGCAGGCTTCAAGGCCCCCTCGGCGTCGCAGGTCAACACCGGCTTCGCCAACCCGGTCTCGAACTACAAGTCGATCTCGAACCCGGACCTGAAGCCCGAAACCAGCCGCACCATCGAAGGCGGCATCCGCCTGCGCCAGGGCGGCTGGCGCGTGGCCGTCACCGGTTTCACCGGCGAGTACGACGATTTCATCGAGCAGGTGCAGGTCAGCGGGGCGTTCACCGCTACCAACCCGGCCGTCTACCAGTACATCAACCTGTCGGGCGTGAAGATCAGCGGCCTCGAGGCCAAGGCTTCGTTCGAGCTGGGCAAGGGCTTCACCGCCCGCGCCGCGGCCTCGTACGCCACGGGCTCGTCCGAGACCAACGGCGTGAAGACGCCCCTGGTGTCGATCGATCCGGTCAAGCTCACCGGCGGCGTCGCCTATCGCGCCCCGTCGGGCAAGTTCGGCGGCGATCTCAGCGTCATCCACTCGGACCGCAAGGCGGCCAGCCGCGCGGGCGTGACCTGCACCGGCGGCTGCTTCCTGCCGCCGTCGTTCACCGTGGCCGACGCCACCGCCTGGTGGGCAGCGACCGACACGGTGACCGTGCGCGCCGGCGTCTTCAATCTGACCGACGAAAAGTACTGGTGGTGGAGCGACGCGCGCGGCCTGGCCGACACGTCGACTGTCAAGGACGCCTACAGCCAGACCGGCCGGAACTACAGCGTCTCCCTGGCTCTGAAGTTCTAGTCGGTACCGGACGGGGCGCTTCCCGTGCTGGGGAAGCGCCCCGGTTTCGGCGCGCGTGGGCCGGGAAGCCGCGCGCGCCGACATCCGGGAGGACAAGCGTCCCTCCCCCTGCTAGCAACGGACCTTAAGTTTCCTCGGAGTCCGCATGCTGCGTCGCCTCTACGACTGGGTCATGGGCCTGGCCGCTTCCCGTCACGCTTCCAAGAGCCTGTTTGCGGTCTCGTTCGCCGAGAGCTCGTTCTTCCCGATTCCGCCGGACGTGATGCTGGCCCCGATGTGCCTGGCCAAGCCGGAGAAGGCCTATCGCTACGCCCTGATCTGCACCATCGCCTCGGTGCTGGGCGGCGCCCTGGGCTATGCGATCGGCTTCTTCCTGCGCGACTTTGGCCTCTGGATGATGGCCGCGACCGGTCACTCGGGCGGCCTTCAGGAGTTCCAGTGCTGGTACGCCAAGTACGGCGTCTGGGTGATCCTGGCCAAGGGCCTGACCCCCATCCCCTACAAGCTGGTGACCATCGCCTCGGGCCTAGCCGCCTTTGCTTTCCCGGTGTTCATCGCCGCCTCGGTCGTGACACGCGGCGCGCGCTTCTTCCTGGTCGCCTTCATCATCAAGAAGTTCGGCCCCACCCTGCTGCCAATCGTCGAGCGCCGCCTGGCGCTTTTCGCCGGTCTGTTGATCGCCCTCCTTGTCATCGGCCTGACCGCGAGCCATCTCATCGGCGGGGGCGGACATGGTGGAGCTTGCGCCGCATGACGAATGAACAAACCAAAGTTGCCCAAGGGGGAGCAGAGCGCGGCTTGATCGGGCGGGTCTATGACGTGGTCACGCGGCACTGGCCGCTGATCGCCTTCCTCTCCAGCGCCCTGATGCTGGCCATCGCCCACAGCTTCGAGAAGTTCGGCGGCCTGGCGCCCTGCCACCTCTGCCTGAAACAGCGCGAGGTGTTCTGGGTGGCCGGTGCGGTCGGCCTAATCGCCGCGATCCTGCAGCGTACGCCGCTGTGGTCGCGCCTGCGCCAGCCCGCCAACCTGCTGCTGGGCGCAATCTTCCTCTACAGCGCGGGCCTGGCGGCCTTCCACGCCGGCGTCGAGTGGAAGTGGTGGCCCGGTCCGACCACCTGCACCGGGACCGGCACGGTCACCCTCGGCAGCCTGGAGGCCGCGCTGAACGGCGCGACCAAGCTGAAGCCCCCCATGTGCGACAAGGCCGCCTGGGTGTTCTTAGGGTTGTCCATGGCCGGCTGGAACGCGCTGATCTCGCTGAAGCTGGCGATCTGGGGCGCGCTCTCGGGCCTGCGCAAGGCGGAGACGCTTTGATGAGCCGGCCGGTTCCGCCGCGTCCGGGCCAAGGCGCCCTGGCCTCTCGCCTCGCCGAGATCCTGCGCGTCGACCAGGCCGGCGAACTGGCGGCCGTCCACATCTATCGCGGCCAGGCGGCGGTCATGCGCGCCAGCCCCGGCCGCGAGCGCATCGCCGATCAGTTGAAGGAGATGGAGGGCCACGAACAGGTCCACCTGACCCGCTTCAACGAACTGCTGACCGAGCGCAATGTGCGCCCGACCCTGATGTCGCCCGTCTGGCGCGCGGCCGCCTTCGCCCTGGGCGCGGGCACCGCCCTGCTCGGGGACAAGGCCGCCCACGCCTGCACCGAGGCCGTCGAGAACGTCATTGAGAAGCATTATGCCGGCCAGATCGAGGAGCTGAAGGACCGCGATCCGGCCCTGGCCGCCGAGCTGACCCAGTTCCGCGATGACGAACTCTCGCACCGCGACCTGGCCATCGAGGAAGGCGCTCACGAAGCCACCGCCTACCCACTGCTGACCGCCGTGATCCAGGCCGGCTGCCGGGCCGCGATCAAGATCAGCGAGAAGATCTGAAGCCGGCGCTTGGCGTCCGTGCCGGGCCAGCCTACCGATACGCCCCAACAAGACCTTCGTGTTGGGGAGTCGCCCACTTGTCCATTCATACTCGCGCCGTCGCCGCCTACGCGGCGTCGCTCCTGGCCCTTTCCGTCGGGACCATGGCCGCCGCCCAAGCCGCCGAACCGCTCAAGACCAGCGAACTCTCGCTCAGCACCGGCGGCCCGATGCCCGCCGAGCAGCAAGCCCTCGCCTTCGACCACGCCGACCTGAAGCTCAAGATCCTGCCCGACAAGAAGGCGATCGAGGGCGAGGCCACCCTGACCTTCACGGCCAAGGAGCCGCTGGACAAGCTGGTCGTCGACTTCGATCGCGTCTTCACGATCAGCAAGCTGACCATCGACGGCAAGGCGCTGAAACCCTCGGCCTGGACCAATCCCGAAGGCCGGATGACCATCACGCTGCCCAAGAAGGTCGCCAAGGGTAAGACGGTCACGCTGGCCGTCACCTATGTCGGCGTGCCGCTGGAGGCCAAGCGCGCGCCGTGGGACGGCGGCTTCGTCTGGAGCAAGGCCCCGACCGGCGAGCCCTGGATCGCCACCGCCGTGCAAGGCGACGGCTGCGACATCTTCTGGCCCTGCATCGACTATCCGACCGGCGAGCCCAAGCTGGTGGACCTGCACATCACCGTCCCCGCCCCGTTGGTCGCCCCGGCCAACGGCGCCTTCAAGGGCATGACCGAGAAGGACGGCTGGCGGACCTACAACTGGCAGGCCAAGAACCCCAACACCTACGCCATCGCCCTGGATGTCGGCCCCTACGAGGAGATGACGGCGACCTACAAGAGCCGCTTCGGCGACAGCTTCCCGATGTCGTTCTGGCACCTGAAGGGCAACACCGAGAAGGCCAAGGGCCTGTTCGCCGAGTTCGCGCCGATGCTGGACTTCTACGAGCAGATGATCGGCCCCTACCCGTTCCGCGACGAGAAGATGGGCGTGGTCGAGACCCCGCACCTGGGCATGGAGCACCAGACGATCAACGCCTACGGCAACCAGTACAAGAAGGAGATCTACGGCTTCGACTGGCTGCTGCAGCACGAGTTCGCGCACGAATGGTTCGGCAACCAGCTGACCGACACCGACAACGACGACATGTGGCTGCACGAAGGCTACGGCAGCTACATGCAGCCGCTGATGTCGCAATGGCTGCACGGCGACATGGAGTACATGGCGCGCCTGAACCAGCAGCGTATCGACAGCAAGAACAAGTTCCCGATCGTCTCGGGCAAACAGCTCAAGGAAGACGACGTCTACAACGGCGAGCGCGGCCCGGGGAACGACATCTACTTCAAGGCCTCCAACGTGCTGCACACGCTGCGCGGCCTGCTGGGCGACGAGGCGTTCTTCAAGATCACCCGCATCGCCGTCTACGGCACGCCCGATCCCAAGCCGGGCAACTTCACGCCGCGCTACCTGGGCACCAAGGACTACGTGAAGATCGTGGGCGATGTGACCGGCAAGGACTACGGCTGGTTCTTCGACGCCTATCTCTATCAGGCCGCCCTGCCCGACCTGGTAGAGACCCGCGAGGGCGGCGATCTCGTGCTGGCCTGGAAGACCCCTAGCGGCAAGCCGTTCCCGATGCCCGTCGAGGTCAAGGTCGGCGGCAAGGTCGTCACCGTGCCAATGGCCGACGGAACCGGTCGCTTGACCGTGGGCGACACCGCCCCGGTGATCGTCGATCCGGGCTCGAAGATCCTGCGTCGCCAGCCCTATCTCGAGGACTTCCAAGCCTGGAAGAAGGCCAAGGACGATGCCGACAAAGCCGCCGCCGAGGCCAAGAAAAAGGCGGAGGCGGAGAAGAAGTAGCGCTCCTCCCGCCTTCCTGGGCCTTGCGCCTAGGGAGGCGGTTTCCCTGTGGACACACGTCTCGCTAACCCTGTCGGTTTACCCGATGGCGCGACCTTGGCCGCTAGGAGGGACGTTCCTCCGGAGGTCGCGTCCATGCTCAAGCCCGTCCACTTCGTCACCGCCGCGCGGATCGCGCTGGTGGTCGGCTCGCTGGCCGTGACGGTTCTGACCCTGGGTCCGTTCCAGGGCGCCGAGCGGATCTTCGGACTCAGCGACAAGGTCGCCCACGCCCTCGCGTTCGGCGGCCTGCTGGCGATCTCGTTCCTGGCCTTCCCCCGCATGCGCAGGGCCGACCTGACGGTCGCCGCCCTGGTGCTAGGCGGCGCCATCGAGGCGGCCCAGCTGTTCGGCGACCGCAGCGCCAACCTCATGGACTGGCTGGCCGATGCGGTCGGCATTCTCGCGGTCTACGCCGTCAGCATGACCGAGACGATCCGCGCCACGGCCCGGACGCAAGGCGACCTGACCTTCGACCAGATCGCCGCCGCGGACCGTCGTCAGCCCAGCTATCGCCAGGCCGGAACGTTCGAGCCCGCGGCCGAGCCGCAGGAAGCGAAGGAGCGCGCGCGCACGTTCGCCGAACGCGCCTCGCGTCGCTTCCCACCTCGCCCGATCAGGTAATGAGCCCGATCAGGTAATGCGCTTGACGCTGACCGGGTCGCTGCCCGGGAAGCTCTCTTCCAGGCCCTCGTCCAGCAGGGCTTCCTGACGGCTCTCGGACTTGGCCACCTTGGCGGCCAGCTGGTCGTGCTTTTCGCCCTCCGCCAGGGGGCGCTTGGCCTCGCGGGCGTGGGGAGCGTCGATGTGGCGGTCTTCCGGACGGATCTTGCCCTCGGCGGCCATGTCGGCGGTCGACGCGGCGGTGCCGTGGGTGAAGTGGCGCTTGTCGCCGCCTTCGGTGCTGGATCGGTTCATGGCGTGTCTCCCGTGGCTGTTGCCTCGGGGAAGAGAACCCATCGGTCGAGGTTCGGGTTGCATCATCCGAACCCAATGTGACCGCACTGAAATATTTTTCGGGCCGGGTCTGGAACCTTCGCCTTAAGCCTGCATTTCTAGGAACAGCTTGGCGGTCAGATCCCCTTCCGCCTCATAGCCGACGGCCCGGGACAGCCATTCCTCAAAACGCCAGCCCGGGCCGTTTTGCTGTCTGAAGCGCAGCGCTTCTCAAGCCTCCAGTTCGATGTCCCAGTAGAGATAGTCCAGCCAGCTGACATGCAGTCGGCCGGGCGGGAAACGGCGTCCCCGATCCTGCAGTTCGTGCATCGACGGGCGGCGGGCCTGGTGGAAGGGCTGCATCCCGGCTTCGCGCGGCGTGCGGCCGCCCTTGCTGAGGTTACACGGCGCGCAGGCGGTGACGATATTCTCCCAGGTCGTGCGGCCGCCGCGCGAGCGGGGGATCACGTGGTCGAACGTCAGGTCCTCCAGCGAGCCGCAGTACTGGCAGCTGAAACTGTCCCGCAGGAACAGGTTGAAGCGGGTGAAGGCCGGCGGACGCTCTTGCGGGATGTACTGCTTCAGCGCGACGACGCTGGGCAGCCTCATCTCGAACGACGGCGAATGGACCACCTGGTCGTAGCTGGCCACGACGTCGACGCGATCCAGGAACACCGCCTTGATCACCTCCTGCCACGGCCAGAGGGACAGCGGATAGTAGCTGAGCGGCCTGAAGTCGGCGTTGAGCACCAGGGCCGGCATGCCCGAAGGCGGGCGCGTGAGGACCTGCATCAGATCCCCCCTTCGAGGCGCGCGTCGGAACGCTGTCGGCCTCGGCTGATGTGGTACGCGAAAGGACTGAAGACGGGCCTCCTTCCTACGCTAATTCGGGGAATCGCCATTCATTCCCGAACGCATGGAAAGGATGGTCCGAGTCAGCGACAGAACCAAGACATCTCGTTGACGGGTTTCAAAAAGGCGCGATCTCGCGGCGTTTGACGGCGCCGTAGCAGGCCCAGAGCAGATGGGCGGCGACGCCGCGATAGGGCCGCCACAGTTCGGCGCGCTTGTAGGCCTGCTTCTCGTTCGGACGGACCTGCGCCCTATCAGCCCACTTCATCGCTTCCTGCAGGGCCACGTCGCCGCCGGGGAACATGTCCAGGCGACCTTGGGTGAACATCAGATAGACCTCGGCGGTCCAGCGGCCGATGCCGGTGATGGCGGTCAGGGCCGCGATCGCCTCCTCGTCCGACAGGCCGGGCAGCGCGTCGAAGTCGCAGGCGCCGGTGAGATGGGCCTGCGCCAAGGCGCGGGCGTAGCGGGCCTTGGGGCGCGAGAGGCCCAGGGTCAGCAGATAGGCTTCCTCGTGTCCCATCACCGCGTCGGGCGTCATAGCCGGCAGTCCCGCCTCGACCCGCGCCCAGATGGCGGCGGCCGAGGCCAGGGAGACCTGTTGCTGCACGACCATCTTCAGGAGGCCCGGAAAGCCACCCAGGCTGACCCGCCATTCGAACGGCGGGGTGACGGCCTCCATCGCGGCCAGCGCCGGATCGATGGCGGCCAGGTGCTTGCGGGCCTGGAGCAGGGCTTCGGCGTTGGGCGGAACGAACATCGGCCGCAAGGGACCCTGCCCCGCGGCCGATGACAATCCGGAACTTGCTGAACCGTCCGCTCGATCTAGTCGAAGGCGGTGATCTCGATCTCGCCGCCCGGTGCGGGGCTGGCGTCGCCGACCGACTTGCCCAGCAGGGCGCGGGCGATGGGCGCGACATAGGAGACCGAGCCCTTGGTCGGATCGGCCTCGTCCTCGCCGACGATGCGGAAGGTCTGCACACGGCCGTCCTCGCGCTCGAAGGTCACGCGGTCGCCGAACTGCACGACGGTCTTGGCCGGGTCGCGCTCCATCAACTGGGCGGTGGCGCGGCGGGCGGACCAGTAGCGCAAGTCGCGGGTGGCGCGGGCCATGGCCGTGCGGTCGCCATCGGCGGCCCCGCCAGCGCTCTGGGCCGCGCTGTAGGCGGCGCGCGCGTCGGCGAGCTCGGCCTCGATCTGGGCCAGCCCCTCGGGCGTCACGAGATTCGGATGGGTCGAGATCGGCCGATCGGGCAGATCGGCCGCGAAGGCTTCGCTGTCGCCTTCCTTGGTGAAGGCGACGCTCATGGCCGGGAAATGTCTTGGATCATGGAAGGGCCTGTGACGCGTACGGATGAATGGCGTCGAAGGCCTAACGCGTCCTGATCTGGTTAGCTCCCCCGCCGAACAGGTTCAAGGCGGGGCCAGATGGAACGCGGCGGCGGGTGCTTCCGGGGGATCGGAAGCCAGCCCGCCGACTGCGAGCAATCGTCCTTAGATCGCCACGCCGGCGACGGCGGCGGCCAGACCCAGGGCGATCACGAGGAAATAGCCACCGGCCAGACGGTCGAAGGCGGTTTCAAAGGCGTTGAGCGTGCGTTGCATGGCGATAGTCCCTCTCTTTGCGTCCTAACCCCCGATGGGTTTTGGGCCGCCCTCTCTGGGGCAAACCGATCTGGACGATGCTTAGATAGCGCGCATCTAAACGCCGTCAAGATAATCTTTACAGTGCTAGGATGAAAATTTAGAAGGTTGCTGTTACAGTGAGGGACGATGAGCACCGCGACCGCAGAATCCCGCCCCTATCACCACGGCGACCTCAGCCGCGCGCTGGTGGACGCCGCGCGCAAGATCCTTGAGAGCGAAGGCCCCGCGGCCCTGTCGCTGCGGGCCGTGGCGCGCGAAGCCGGGGTCAGTCCCGCCGCGCCGTATCACCACTTCAAGGACAAGGGCGAACTGCTCGAGGCCGTGGCCCACGAGGGCTGGCACGAGCTGGACGAGGCGCTGTCCAAGGCCCGCGCCGCCACCGAGGCGGGTCAGGCGCGGATGACCAATATCGGCGTGGCCTATGTCTGCTTCGCCCGCGACAATCCGGCCCTCTATCGCGTGATGTACGACCGCTCGCGCGACAAGGACGCCCTGCCCGACCAGTTGAAGGACGACGGCGCCTACTGCCAGGTGCGCGACACCATCAACGAGAACGGCGGCGGCCACGTCAGCGACATCGACCTGGAACTGGCCACGATCGCCGCCTGGTGCGCCGGCCACGGCCTGGCCGAGATGATCGGCTTCAAGCAGTTCGCCCCGCTGAAGGAACTGCTGGGCGGCGAGGAGGCCTTCCTTCGCGCCGTGTTCGAGCACCTGGGCATGTTCGCGAAGTTCTCTCCTCCCCAGAACTGAGACCCAGCGTGACCTTCGTCACCCGGTTCGCCCCGTCGCCGACGGGCTATCTGCATCGCGGCCACGCTTTCTCGGCGCTGACGGCCTATCGCGCCGCTCAGGAAGCTGGCGGCCGCTTCCTGCTGCGCATCGAGGACATCGACGCCACCCGCTGTCGGCCCGAATACGACGCGGCGATCTTCGAGGACCTGGCGTGGCTGGGCCTTGCCTGGGAGCAGCCCGTGCGGCGGCAGTCCGAGCACCTGGCCGACTACCACGCGACCATCGAGACCCTGCGCGAACTCGGCCTGGCCTATCGTTGCTTCAAGACCCGCAAGGAAATCGACATCGGCCGCGCGCCGCACGAGCCGGCCGCTCCCTATGTCGGCGCGCCCCTGCCTGCTGACGAGGAGGCCCAGCGCCTGGAGCGCGGCGAGGCCTTCGCCTGGCGGCTGTCGCTGGCGGCGGCTCGGGAGATGCTGGGCGGCTTCGAGGCCCTGACCTTCGTCGAGGACGGCGCGGGGCCCGAGGGCGAGACCGGCGCGATCCAGGCCCGCCCCGAGACCGCCGGCGACATCGTCCTGGCCCGCAAGGACGTCGGCGTCGCCTATCACCTGGCCGTGGTCCATGACGACGCGCTGCAAGGCGTCACCCACGTCGTTCGCGGCCAGGACCTGTTCGAAGCGGCCCACATCCAGCGCCTGCTGCAGGCTCTGCTGGACCTGCCGACGCCAACCTACCGTCACCACGGCCTCCTGATGGGCCCGGACGGCAAGCGCTATGCCAAGCGCGACAAGGCCGAGACCCTGCGGGAGCTGCGGGCGGCGGGGATGAGCCCCGAGGCTCTCAGACAGGAACTCGGCTTCTCATAGAATCCGATCTTCCCGGCGAATGCCGGGACCCAGATCCCATGGCGTTTGAGCTGATTGGAAGGGCGCCGCGTCTTTGGAGCCCGCCCCAGAGCCTGTCCATCTGGACCCCGGCATTCGCCGGGGAAATCGGAAGTTTAAGAGCCGCCCGCCTGCTCCACCAACACCCCCATCGCCTTCAGATAGTTCGAAAAGGCCGCCCTCCCGGTGTCGGTCAAGCGCACGCGGGTCAGGGGCTTGCGGCCGACGAAGCTCTTGTCGATCGAGACGTAGCCGGCCTCCTCCAGCTTGCGCAGGTGGATGGAGAGATTGCCCTGGGTGACCTCCAGGACGTCCTTCAGCTCGGTGAAGTCGGCCACCTCGGCGCTGGCCAGGTAGGCGACGATCCCCAGCCGGACTCGGCCATGGATGACGTCATCCAGCCCGCTGATGTCGAACTTGGGCGCCACGATCGCCTCAGGCCGCCAGCCGTATGGCCTGGCGCATCATGTAGAACCCGGGAGCTCCCATGAACGCGAAGAGACCGAAGCTGGCGATCAGCAGGTAGAGGTCGGCCCGCTCGATCAGCACGCCCATGGCCACGCCCGACACCAGCCAGCCCAGCGCCACGGCCAGCATCCACATCCGCTTGCGCAGCACGAAGATCACCTGCCAGCAGGCGCCTTGCAGGATGAACACCACCGCCGGGTGGAAGAGCCAGTAGTGGAAGTCCTTGTGGCGGGCGGCGGCCGCAGCGAAGACGATGATCAAGGCCAGGTTCGCGACCCCGGTCGCCTGGAAGGCGGCGTTGACCGCGCGGTTGGTCACGCCCCGCTGGGGGTTCTTGCGATCGATGATGATGACGATGGTCATCAGCACCAGGAAGATCAGGGTCGGCGCCCAGGCCAGCACCATATTGCCCTGGAACCCGAAGCTGACCACGCCCCGCTCCTGAGCGAAATAGGCCAGGGTCTGGAGGCCGTAGAGCACGCCCGCCGAGCCGTACAGCGCGCCACCGGCGACGCCCAGGCCGCCGCGCTCGTTGCTGCCGTCGGCGAGGCCTCGCAGGAAGGCCAGGTCGTCCTGGACGCTCTTCAGTTCGTTGCTCATGCCGGTCCCCTTCAGCGCTGCATCATGGACGGTCACAGGATTCGGCCCAACAGGGGCAAGCGGCGCAGCCCCATGGTCAGGATCCAGCTCAGCACGGTCGCTCCGATCGTCACCGCCACGCCCTTGGCCAGGCCGCCCCATTGCTGCGGCAGCAGCATCCAGCCCAGCCAGGCCGTGAACACGTAGTGGGTCAGGTACATGCCGTAGGCGTTGGCCTGCAGGCTGGCGCCGACCGCACCGGTCTTGCGGACGAAGCGGAGGAAGGTGGCTATCGCCGCGAACGACAGGGTGGCGCAGGCCAGGGCGAACATGCAGCCGCCAACCACGTCGAGCAGCATCCGGGGCGGCGGCTTGGGCGAGAAGGCCATGATGAAGACCGCGATCACGCCGACGATCGGGATGATCGGCGCGGCCTGCCAGGCCCACCAGCGCTTGGCCAGCTTGCCTTCCGGATCGGTCAGGCCCTGGCCCACGCCCGCCGCGCCGACCGCGACGCCGGCCAGGAAGTAGACGAAGTAGTGGATGACCCGCGAGGTCTGGACCGAGAACGGCCCAACCTGGGTCCAGTGCATGAAGGTGAAGGTCGCGCTCATCGGGATGTAGGCGATGGCGCTGGCGACCACGAGACCCAGGAAGAACAGACCGGGCTTGCGGTTCGCGCCGCTCACCAGACGCCCCATCGCATCGATCGCGCCAGGCGCCACGATGTTGATCGCCGTGGCGATGGCGCCGAACGCCAGCAGCACCCACAGGAACCAGGCCGGGCCGCTGGGCCAGAACGGCAGGTGGGTCCAGGCGTTAGCGAAGGCCGGAAGCGAGAAGCCCCCGCCCGCCTGCAACCAAGCCGGAAAATAGCCCAGCGGCGCCAGCAGCCCCGCGCCGAGCACGAACGGGATGCCCAGGCGCGTGGCTCTCCCTCCCAGGAACCCGCCATTGCCCTTGGCCCGCAGGCCATCGGCGACGAACAGGCCCGAGATGAAGAACATCAGCGACATGAAGAAGAGGTCGTTGACCAGGGTCAGCAGCCCGAACAGTTCGAACTTTTGCGGGTCGCGGATCGGGAAGGCCATCCACAGGTGCGGCGCCTGGCTGAAGCCCGTGATCGGCGGCGGGTTCGGCGTGTAGGCCAGCACCGTGTGGTGGGCGATCACCAGCAGGGTGACGAAGGCGCGCAGGGCGCCGATGGGCGCATTGCGCCCGCCGATCTGGGCGACGGTCGAACGGTCGGTGGCGCTGAGTGGCGCGTGCATGATTTGGCTCCCCTTTCTCGAGGTTGACGGCAATATGCATCAACAAGTTTGTTTTGTAAACTTGTCTGCCGAATGAGCGGCGAGCGCACGAGCGAAGTCGAACGTTTTCAAAGCCATGCAAACGTCTGCCTCCCTAGGCCTTGTGCCTAGGGCCCATGATTCAGCCACATCCGGGTCTGACCAGTGCGCGCCAACACTGGCGGCGCCTCTCAACGAAGGCCGAGCCAAGCCGCGCCATGGATCCTGGGCACGATGCCCAGGAAGGCGGGAGAATAGAGCTTGAAGGAAGGGCTTGGGCCCTACCCGCGCGTCCAGTACCGGTACTGGTACCCCGGCGCGAACCCCTCATCTGCATAGAGCGCGATCGCGGAGCTGTTGTCGGTCTCGACCTGAAGCCAGGCCCGCTCGGCGCCCAGCCCCCTCGCCTCAGCGAGCAACGCCCGCAACACCCGCCGCGCCAGGCCCTTGCGTCGATGGTCCGGCGCGGTGCGCATGCCGAAGACGCCCACGAATCCTCTGCTGATCGCGCCGCAGCCGATCGCGGCCGGACCGCCATCGACGTCCAGGCGGGCGAACAGCGCCGGCGCGGGGATGCGGCTCAAGGCCTCCAGACGTTCACGGCCGTCCTCGGGATCGCCGGCCGAGGCGGTGAACACCGCCTCGAAGGCCGCGTCGGGCGTCGAGGTCATCCGGATCGCGACGTCGCCCTCCCCGCCCACCGGTCCGACCATGACCACCGTTTGCTTGCTGGACGCGTAACCGCGAGCGGCCAGGCGGTCGGCGAGGTCAGCCGGCGCGGTCAGCCCGTCCGTCAGCTTGAAGCGCGGCGGCAGGCCTCGCGCCACGAACCAGGCCTCGGCGGCGTCGAGCGCCGCCTCGGAATCCCGGTCCGGCGTTTCCAGCGGCCAGCAGGCGTTGATCCGCATCGAGCGGCCGGACGAGGCGTTCAGCCGCCAACCGCCCAGACGAGCCCGCTCGCGCGCCGGCCAGGCGTCGTCGGCCAAGGGTTCGAGGATGGCAGGGTCGATCACTTCTCGGCCAGCAGCTTCTCGACGATGCCCCGCGCCTCGGGACCGGACCAGTCGGCGGGACCCGACATGCGGGCGCGCTCGCGGCCCTGGCGGTCATAGATGATCGTGGTCGGATAGCCCTGGGCGCGCGGGTTCAGGGCGAACGAGACCTTGTAGCCCGGGTCGCGCCAGGTCTTCAGTGGCGGGTTGGCCGCCATCTCCTCGTTGACGAGATTCAGGTCGCCGTCGCGGTCGACGCTGATCGGCAGCACAGTGACCGGCTGGGTCGCGTAGGCCGCCTGCAGCTTGGCCAGGGTCGGCATCTCGGCCTTGCACGGCGCGCACCAGGTGGCCCACAGGTTCATGACCACCACGCGGCCCTTGAAGTCGGCCAGGGTCGTGGGCTTGCCGTCCAGCGAGGTGAACACCGTGACCGGCGCATCGCGCGGCGTGGCGGGCACGTCGAGCTTTTCCAGCGTGCCCTTCTTGAATTCTGTGAGGTCTGCGGGACCTGAGGGTTTGAACGAAGCGGTGGCGATGACGTATAGAACCGCCGCCACACCGACGAGGACGACGCCGCCCAGCGCCATCCTCACAGGATTGCGCTTCTTGGCCGCCGCCTCCGATTGGACTTCGCTCATATGACCGACAACGCCTCCGATACGCCCAAGGCCAACAGCCAGGGTCAAGCCATGTGGGGCGGTCGGTTCACGGCCAAGCCGGCGGAACTGATGCAGGCGATCAACGTCTCCATCGGCTTCGACAAGCGCCTTTGGGCGCAAGACCTGGCGGGTTCCCGCGCCCACGCGCGGATGTTGATGAACCAGGGCGTGATTTCAAGCAGCGATGGCGAGGAAATCCTCGGCGGCCTCGCCAAGATCCAGGACGAGATCGCCACCGGAACCTTCCCGTTCCGCGACGAGTACGAAGACATCCACATGAACGTGGAGGCGCGCCTGCGCGAGCTGATCGGCGCGACCGCCGGCCGGCTGCACACCGCTCGCTCGCGCAACGACCAGGTCGCCGTCGACTTCCGCCTGTGGGTCCGCGACGCCGCCGACCGTTCTGCAGCCCAGCTGGAAGCGCTCCAGAAGGCCCTGCTGGCCCAGGCCGAGACCTATGCCGACGCCCTGATGCCGGGCTTCACCCACCTGCAGCCTGCCCAGCCGGTGACCTTCGGCCACCACCTGATGGCCTATGTCGAGATGTTCGGCCGCGACGCCAGCCGCTTCCGCGACGCCCGCGCCCGCATGAACGAGTGCCCGCTGGGCGCGGCGGCCCTGGCCGGTTCGCCCTTCCCGATCGACCGCCAGCAGACGGCCACGGCCCTGGGCTTCGACCGCCCGACCGCCAACTCGCTGGACAGCGTCTCGTCGCGCGACTTCGCCCTGGAAGCCCTGTCGGCCGCCTCGATCACCGCCACGCACCTGTCGCGCCTGGCCGAAGAGATCGTGCTGTGGACGACGCCGATGTTCGGCTTCATCAAGCTGACCGACGCCTTCACGACCGGCAGCTCGATCATGCCGCAGAAGAAGAACCCCGACGCCGCCGAGCTGATCCGCGCCAAGGTCGGCCGCATCCTGGGCAGCCTAACCACCCTGACCGTGGTCATGAAGGGCCTGCCCCTGGCCTATTCGAAGGACATGCAGGAGGACAAGGTCCCCACCTTCGAGGCCTTCGACGCGCTGGAGCTGAGCCTGCTGGCCATGGCCGGCATGGTCGCCGACCTGACCCCGAACACCGAAAACATGGCCAAGGCGGCCGGCGCGGGCTTCTCGACCGCCACCGACCTGGCCGACTGGCTGGTGCGGACGCTGAACATGCCTTTCCGCGACGCCCACCACGTGACAGGTTCGGCCGTGAAGACGGCTGAAGGCCTTGGCGTCGACCTGTCGGATCTTTCCCTGGAGCAGTTCCAGGCGATCGAGCCGCGGATCACCCAGGATGTCTACGCCGTTCTGACTCCGGCCGCCTCGGCGGCCAGCCGCATGAGCTACGGCGGGACGGCTCCCGCTCAGGTCCGCGCCCAGATCGCGCGTTGGAAGGAAGTGCTCGCATGACTCTTTTCGGGAAGATTTTTGGGCGTCCCGCCACCCTGTTGGCCCTGACCGCCCTGGCCGTCTCGGTCGCCGCCTGCGGCAAGCAAGGCGTCCTGGAGCGTCCCGCGCCGATGTGGGACCCGGCCAAGAAAGCCGCCTGGGAAGCCGAGCGCCGCGCCGCCTCGGCCCAGGCCAACCAGCCGGCCCGCGCCGGCGGCACGCAGGAAATCCGCGATCCGGCCACCAGCAACCGCACGATCCGCGCCGCCCCGCTGCCCGGCACCAAGGACCCGTTCGGCGGTCCTTCGGCCAAGGGCTTCCCCGGCGCCACGCCCAACTAGGACTTAGCGTTGAACCACTTCGAATACGGCCCCCAGGGCCTGGCCTGCGAAGGCGTGCCCCTGGCCAAGATCGCGGCCGAGGTCGGCACGCCCGTCTACGTCTACAGCCGCGCCACGCTGGAGCGGCACTTCACCGTGTTCCGCGACGCCCTGGCGGCGGCCGGCGTGGTCGACCCGCTGGTCGCCTACGCCGTGAAGGCCAATTCCAACGTCGCGGTGCTGAAGGTGCTGGGCGACCTGGGCGCCGGCGCCGATACGGTCTCGGAAGGCGAAGTCCGCCGGGCGCTCGCCGCCGGCATTCCGCCCGAGCGCATCGTCTTTTCCGGCGTCGGCAAAGCCCGCCGCGAGATCGAATTCGCCCTGCAAACGGGCGTCGCTGAGATCAATGTCGAGTCTGAGCCCGAGCTCAACCTGATCGCCGACGTCGCGGCCGCACTGGGTGTGAAGGCCAAGGTCGCGTTCCGGGTCAATCCGGACGTCGCGGCCGGCGGTCACGCCAAGATCGCCACCGGCAAGTCCGAGAACAAGTTCGGCGTCTCGTTCGCCGAGGCCGCGCGCCTCTACGCCAACGCCAGCAACAACGCCAATCTCGAGCCCATCGGCGTGGCCTGCCACATCGGCAGCCAGATCACCGATCTGACGCCCATGCGCGCCGCCTTCACCAAGATGCGGGGCCTGGTCGAGCAGTTGCTGGGCGAAGGCCTGTCGGTCGAGCGCCTGGACCTGGGCGGCGGCCTGGGCGTGCCCTATTTCAACCACCCCGAACCGCCCTCGCCGGCCGAGTTCGCCGCCATGGTCGGCGACGTCACCAAGGGCCTGCCCGTGAAGCTGGCCTTCGAGCCGGGCCGGGTGATCGCCGCCAATGCCGGCGTGCTGGTGTCGGAAGTGATCCACGTCCACGAGCGTCCGGAAGGCCGCAAGTTCCTGGTCATCGACGCGGCCATGAACGACCTGGTCCGCCCGGCGATGTACGACGCCTTCCACGACATCCGCCCGGTGATCAAGCGCGGCGGCGAGACGGTCTATGACGTCGTCGGGCCGGTCTGCGAGACGGGCGATACCTTTACACGAGATCGATCCATGCCGCCGCTGGCGGCTGGGGACCTGGTGGCGTTCATGTCGGCCGGCGCCTACGGCTCGGCCATGGCCAGCGAGTACAACACCCGGCCGCTGGTGCCGGAAGTCCTGGTCGACGGCGACCGCTACGCGGTGATCCGCAAGCGGCCGACCTATGACGAGATACTGGCGCGGGACCTCGTGCCGGACTGGGTCTAGCGCCCAAAGAGAAAAGGCCCTCTCCGTCGGAGAGGGCCTTTTGCTTTTCCGGCTATCAGTCCAGCGCGCCGATGTACGGCAGACCCCGGCTCTTGCCCTCGTCGTCGAGGCCGTAGCCGACCAGGTAGCGCGCGGGCGCTTCCCAGGCGACGAAGTCGGGCTCCATGCCGCGATCCTTGGGCCAGGGCTTGCGGGCGAAGACGGCGGTCAGCACTTCGCTGGCGCCGGCGTCCTTCACCAGGCGGGCGGCTTCCGACAGCGACAGGCCGGTGTCGAAGACGTCGTCGACGACCAGGGCGCGGCGGCCCACCAGCGGGCGCTGCAGGTCGGCGCGGACTTCGCAACGGCCCGTGCTCTTGCGCTCGTCGTGATAGGAGGCCAGCCACAGGGCGTCGAAGCGCACGTCGCGACCGGCCTTGTAGAGAGCGCGGGTCAAGTCGGCGGCGAACCACAGGCCGCCCGTCAGCAGGCAGATCACGACGGTGTCGTCGTCGATGCGCGGCGCGATGGCCTCGGCCAGCTTCTGAACCCGCTCGGCGATCTCGGTTTCCGAGATCAGGACTTCGGGTTTGGTCTTGTCATTCATGATGTTCGGGTTCGTGAGAGTCTGCAGGGGGAGGCGTTTCCTCCCCGCTCTCATGTCCCGAGGGTTCCTGTCCAGCGCCTTCGTGCTCAGCGGGGGCTTCCTGAGCCCCGCGCAGGGCCAGTTCGGGTTCGGCGCCGCGGGCTTCGGGCTTCTTCAGGGCGGTTTTCACCGCCTTGGACGCGCCCGGCTCGGTGGCGAAGCCGATCTGCAGGTCCTTGGCCGTCCGGGGCGGGTTCAGGAAGGTGATCGAGAAGTGACGCACCTCGCCCGGCGGGATCTTGGCGTCGGCGGCCGCGGCCAGCTGGCCGGCGACGCGCTTGGAGTCCTTGCTCAGGAGCTCGACGCGCAGCGGCGGCGACAGCACTTCATGCTCGGTGATGTTGCGGATCGTGCCCGTGACCGTCACCACCGCATGGCCGTCCTGCATCGAGGGCTGGGCCTTGATGCTGTCGCGGTCGATGACGAGGCCGACCGTGTTCACCGGCAGGCCCACGGCGGCATAGGCGCCCGCCGAGCCCGGCAGGATACGGACGACGTCGATGCGGAAGATCAGGGCGGCGACCACGACCACCGCCATGGCGGCGGCCATGCCGGCCCAGATGACGCCGGTGGTGGTGGCGGCGCGGAGGCGACGCTCGGCGTCGGCGCGGGCGCGGAAAACCTTGGGAAGCTCGTCGCCCGGCAGGGCGCTGACCGGCGGCTCCTCGACCTCGGCGACGGGTTCGGGGACCTGCTCGGCGCTCTCGAACTGATTGGCCAGGGTCGGGGGTTCGGGCTCGTCGAAAAGGTCGAGCGGATCTTCTTCGTTACGCGCGGTCCAGCGGTTGCCACACGAGGCGCAACGCACGACACGGCCGGCCGAACCGACCTTGGAGTCGTCGACGAAATAGCGGCTGGCGCACTCCGGGCAGGTCAGTATCATGGCCGCGAATCGAACGCTCCCCACATATCCAATTGGGGTCGCCGATTTTAACCCTTATGTCCAGAAACCCAAGTGACGCGCCTTGCGGATCGACACAGAACAGGGCGATGACGCTCTTCCGGTGGTCCGCTTCGAAGGTGTCTCGATGCGGTACGGCCGAGCGCCGGAAACTCTAAGGGACATAAGCTTTTCCCTGGATCAGGGCTCGTTCCATTTCCTGACCGGCGCCTCGGGCGCGGGCAAGAGTTCGCTGCTCAAGCTGGTCTATCTGGCGCACCGTGCGTCACGGGGTCGCGTCGAGCTTTTCGGCCGCGATGTCAGCCTCACCCACGCCTCGGACCTGCCGTTCCTGCGTCGCCGGATCGGGGTGGTGTTCCAGGAATTCCGGCTGCTGGAGCACCTGTCGGTGTTCGACAACGCCGCCCTCCCCCTGCGCATCCTGAAGCGCAAGCCCGCCACCTATCGCGAGGACGTCGCCGAGCTGTTGACCTGGGTCGGCCTGGGCGATCGCATGCACGCCCTGCCCGCCACGCTGTCCGGCGGCGAGAAGCAGCGCCTGGCCATCGCCCGCGCCGTGGTCGATCGCCCTGACGTGCTGCTGGCCGACGAGCCCACCGGCAATGTTGATCCGGCCATGTCGCTGCGCCTGCTGCGCTTGTTCGTCGAGCTCAATCGCCTGGGCACCACCGTCCTGATCGCCACGCACGACGAGGACCTGGTGGCCCGCGCCGCGCGGCCGACTTTGCACCTGGATCAGGGCCGCCTGGTCGACATCGCTAGCGGACTTGGGGGAGGCCGCTCATGAGCGAGTTCTTCCAGGTCGCCCGCTGGAGGCCCGGCCCGCTGCTGCCGCCGCGCGACGCCCGCGATGGGGCGCTGATCTTCGTGGTCGCCGTGCTGTGCTTCCTGGCCTGCCTGACCGGCTTCGCGGCCCTGGCCGCCAACCGCGCCGCCAACGGCTGGACCGCGCAGCTGACTGGCTCGGCCACTGTGGTGGTCCGCGCCCGCGCCAACGAGAGCCCCGACAGCGCCGCCGCCCGCGCCGCCGAGGCCCTGGCCGGGCTCAAGGGCGTGGTCGAGGCCCAGGCCCTGCCGCGCGAGAAGGCCGAGGCCCTGCTGGAACCGTGGCTCGGCAAGGAGGCGCTGGTCGCCGACCTGCCGACCCCGCGCCTCGTCACCCTGGAGCTCGATCCCAAGGCCCCGCCGACCGCCCGGACCCTGGACCAGGCCCTGAAGGCCGCCGGCGTCGGCGCCACGGTCGATGACCACAGCCGCTGGATCGCCGACATCGAGAACGCCGCTCGCCTGGCGCGGCTGGCGGCCCTGGGCGTCTTCGCTCTAATCGCCGCGGCGACCGCCGCCGTCATCGCTTTCGCGACTCGTGCGGGCCTGGCCGCTCGCCGCGACGTGATCGAGGTGCTGCATTTCTCCGGCGCCGAGCAGGGCTTCATCGCCGGCCTGTTCCAGAACCGCTTCGCGGCCATGGGCATGGTGGCGGGCTTGCTGGGCGGGACCGGCGCGGCCATCATCGGCGCGGTCGCGCGGTACTTCGGCGGCGGCGCGGGGGTTGCGCCGATCCTGCCGGTGGCCTGGATCGATCTGGCGCTCGCCCTGCCCTGTCCGCTGGTCGCCGCCCTGATCGCCGGGCTTTCGGCTCGCTTGGCCGCGTCGCGCATCGTGGGGGAGATGCCGTGAGAAGCCTGGCCGCCCTGCTGATCGCGGTGATGATCTGGGGCCTGGGCCTCCTGGCCTTTACGGGCCGGGTGGACCAGTCGACGCCCGCCAACGAACCGCCCGTCGCCGACGGCGTGGTGGTGCTGACCGGCGCCTCGAACGTCCGCCTGGAAGCCGCCACCAAGCTGCTGGAAGAAGGCAAGGGCCAGCGCCTGCTGATCTCGGGCGTCAACCGCGAGGCCACCCGCGCCGACGTCCAGACCGTCACCAAGGCGGTCAAGCCGATCTACGACTGCTGCGTGGACCTGGGGTTCGCCGCCGCCAACACCGTCGGCAACGCCATCGAGACCGCCGACTGGGCCAAGTCCAAGGGCTACAAGAGCCTGATCGTGGTGACCGCCGACTACCACATGCCGCGCTCGATGCTGGAGCTGCGCGCGGCCATGCCGGACGTGACGTTGAGCCCCTATCCGGTCAAGACCGACCTCAACGCCCATCGCTGGTGGAAGACCAGCACGAGCGCGCGGCGGATGATCGTGGAATACTGCAAGTACCTGGCGATCCTGGGGCGCGAAGCGTTCCTTGGGCTAGGACCTAAAGAGAAGGCCGCCCCGGCGGCGAAGGAAGCGTCTTGATCTATCTGCGTTCATTCCTGTTCCAGGCGTTCTTCTGGCTGTGGTCGGCCGGGACGGCGATCTTCATGATCCTGACCTTCCCCCTGCCCCGCGCGGCCAATCGCGCCTGCCTGCGCGTCTGGTCCAAGGGCCTGGTTCTGGGCCTGCGCGTGCTGGCCGACATCAAGGTCGAAGTGCGCGGCGAGCAGTACAAGCCGATGGGTCCGGCCCTGGTCGCCCCCAAGCACCAGTCGATGTTCGACGTCTTCAGCCAGTTCTCCCTGCTGCCCGACGCCTGCTTCGTGATGAAGAAGGAACTGGTGTGGGTGCCGCTGCTGGGCTTCCACGGCCTGAAGGGCGGCATGATCGTCGTCGACCGCGCCGGCCATTCGACCGCGCTGAAGAAGCTGGTCCGCGACGCCGTCGAACGGATGAAGGAGACCCGCCAGGTGGTGATCTTCCCGGAAGGCACCCGGGGCGATGTCGGCCAGCCCGGCGACTACAAGCCCGGCATCGCCGCGCTCTATCGCGAACTGAACATGCCCGTGACGCCCCTGGCGCTGAACTGCGGCAGCCACTGGAACAAGGGCTTCCTGCGCAAGCCCGGCACCATCGTCTTCGAATATCTGGAGCCGATCCCCGCCGGCCTGAAGCGCGGCGAGTTCATGCGCGAGCTTCAGACCAAGATCGACACGGCGACGAAGGCCCTGGAGGACGAGGGGCTTTAGGCGCCCGCGCGGCCGCCCTCGTCCTTCGACAAGCTCAGGATGAGGGCTATTGCTGGCGGCGGTTCAGTAGAAATCCTCATCCTGAGCCTGTCGAAGGACGAGGATCTCAGCCCTCACGCTCCCTCGATCGCCTCGACCATCTTCAGCAGCTTCTCCATGGCGTGGTCGCGCACGCCGTCCTCGTGCAGGTGCATGACGAGGTCGCGGAGATAGTCGATGTTCGGGCCCGAAAGGCCCTTGGCGCCGGCGATCAGCTGCGCCTGCTGCTCCAGGGTGAGCGCACCGGCCCACTGGCTGTGCTTCATGTCCGACAGGAAGACCAGCGCCTGGACGCGTCCATCACCGTCGATCTTCACCTCGCGTGAGGTCTCGAAATAGGTCTCGGTCGGCTGCTCCCGTTCGCGGAGATAGGCGTAGACACCTTCCCACTCGCTGGCCGCCACCCGATAGGCCATGCCGCGCACGGAGCCGCCCGGGGCCAGGCCCAGCACCAGGCCGGGGCGCTCGTAGGTGCCGCGGTGATGCACCGAATAGATGCAGAAGGCCCGCCGCCGGCCGTGGAGCACGGCCGTTCTTCGGTCTATGAACGGGAACCCGGGCCGCCACATGAGCGATCCGTACCCGAATACCCAGCGATCACCGTCGCCCTCAAAGCTCATCACCGTTCCCGACTGGACGCGCCCAATACATGACCCATAACGACGCCGCCTCGTCCCGAAAAGTCCCCCCAAGAGCTAGGCGCAGCCGTCTGTTCACGCCTTTCATCCTCGCTGCCGTCCTGGCGGGCGGTTGGAGCTATGGCTGGTTCTGGCTGCGCGGCCAGGCCGAGCAGCGGATGGACGCCCAGGCGGCCGATCTGAAGTCGCGCGGCTATGACCTGTCGTGGAGCGCCCGGACCTTCCACGGCTTCCCCTTCCGGATGAATGTCGACCTCGCCAACCTGCGCGTCGCCGAGCCGTCGGGCTGGGCCCTGCGCATTCCGGTGCTGAAGGGCGAGGCGGCGGTCTACGACCTGACCCACTGGGTGCTGGTCGCCTCGGACGGCGTGGTGCTGACCCGGCCGGAGGCGGGCGACGTCACCATCACCGGCCAGGCGCTGCGGGCCAGCATCTCGCACGTCGCCGAATATCCCCCGCGTGTCTCGATCGAGGGCGCAGGCCTGAACTTCGCCCCCGCGCCGGGCGCCAAGCCCTTCACCCTGGTCTCGGCCGAGCGGATGCAGTTGCACCTGCGCGCCGGTCCGGACGACCAGGGCGCCATCTTCTTCAAGGCTGACGGGGCCAAGACCGCCTTCACCGGCTTGCTGGGCCGTCTGGCCCAGGACAAGACCGCCTCGATGATCCTGGAGACCCGCCTGACGCACGTCTCTTACCTGCGCGGCCGCAACTGGGAAGCGGCCGTCAAGCGCTGGAGCGAGGCCGGCGGCGAGATCAGCGTGCAGCAGAGCCAGCTCCTGGCCGGCGACGCCGAGGGCAAGGCCAAGTCCGGCGTGCTGGGCGTCGACTCGCAGGGCCGGGTGACCGGCTCGCTGAACGTGGCGCTCAAGGAACGCGCCGTCCCCGGCCAGCCGATCCGGACGCCGGAACAGGCCCTGGCCGCCGCCGCCCAGGCCATGGGCCAGGAGCCGGTGATCGAGGCGGACCTCAAATTCCATGAGGGCCGCACCTATCTGGGCGTGATCGACACCGGACCCGCGCCAACCGTTTATTGATCGAGCAACGATCGCCAAACACGCAATTTTCTTCCCGTGCGGGCTGGCTATTGCGTGTTCGGCGGCAAAGACTATGGTCCGCCCTCCAATTTCGGGGAAAAACATGGGCAGCGACGCGACGGACGCCACACCGTCTCTCGAAGAGGTCCGATGGCGACTGGACGCCATCGATGGTGAACTGCTGAAACTGCTCGACGAGCGCGCCAGCCTGGCCAGCGCCGTCGCGGCGGCCAAGCGCGCCTCGGGCGACACGGGCTTTGGCCTGCGCCCCGGCCGAGAGGCCCAGATCGTCCGCAAGCTGCTGCAGACCCCACGCAAAGCCGCCTCCAGCGCCCTGGTCATCCGCATCTGGCGCGAGATCATGGCCGACAACCTAGCGCGCCAGGGTCCCTATCACTTGGGCGTCTTTGGCGGTCGGGAGCCAGCCCGCACGGTCGAGCTGACCCGCCTGCGCTTTGGGACCGCCCCGCGCCTGTCCATCGTGCCGACCGCCCAGGACGCCCTCGCCGTCGCCCGCGCGCCTTGGGGCGTCGCCGTCCTGCCGCTGGCCGCCGACACGCCCTGGTGGGGCCGCCTGTTGGCCGAGCCCAAGCTGAAGGTCTTCGCCGCCCTGCCCTGCCTGGCGTCCTGGGGCCCGCAAGCCGCCCTGGCCGTGGCCGAGGTCGATGTCGAGCCCACCGGCGGCGACCAGACCTTCTGGGTCACCGACTCGCCCAAGAGCGCCGCCGCCATCGTCGAGGCCCTGAGCCAGACCGACGTCGCCGCCGAGCTGATTGCCGACGCCGGTGGCCTGAAGCTGTTCTCGCTGTCGGGCTTCTTCCAGGCCGACGACGAGCGCCTGGCCCGCGCGCCCGGCCAGCTGACCGGCGTCATCGGGGCTGCGCCCGAACAGTTCGACGTGTAAGAGACGCCCGTCCGTAGACCGAGTATCCAGATGACCACCGACCGCTTCGCTGCGCCCCGTCCTGTCCCGAAACCCGGCATCATGGACATCCACGCCTATGTCGGCGGCAAGTCGAAGGTCGAAGGCATCGCCCATCCGGTGAAGCTGTCGAGCAACGAAAACATCCTGGGCAGCAGCGACAAGGCCAAGCAGGCCTATCGCGACGGCGTCGACCGCCTGCACATCTATCCGGACGGCAAGGCCAACATCCTGCGCGCCGCCGTGGCCGAGCGCTTCAAGCTCGAGCCCGAGCGCCTGACCTTCGGCGACGGCAGCGACGAGATCTTCGCCCTGCTGAACCAGGTCTATCTCGAGCCCGGTGACAATATCGTACAGGGCGAGCACGGCTTCGCCGCCTACGCCATCGGGGCCCGCGCCTGCCAGGGCGAGGTGCGGATGGCCAAGGAAATCAATCACCGCATCGACGTCGACGAGGTGATGAAGCAGGTCGACGAGCGCACGCGCCTGGTCTTCATCGCCAACCCCGCCAACCCGACCGGCACCTGGTTGACGGGCGAGGAGATCCGCACCCTGCACGCGGCACTGCCGCCGTCGGTGATCCTGGTGCTGGACGGCGCCTATGCCGAGTTCTGCAGCGACCCGCGCTTCGAGGACGGCCTGGACCTGGCCCGCACAGCCGAGAACGTGATCGTCACGCGGACCTTCTCGAAGATCCACGGCCTGGCCGCGCTTCGAGTGGGTTGGGGATACGCGCCCAGCCACATCATCGAGCCGATCGAGCGCATCCGCCCGCCGTTCAACACCTCGATCCCCGGCCAGGAAGCGGCCGTCGCGGCCCTGTTCGACGACGAGTTCCAGGCCAAGTCGCTGGCTCTGGTCGAGCAGTGGCGTCCGTGGCTGGCCCAACAGCTGGGCGGTCTGGGACTGGAAGTGACGCCCTCAGCAGCCAACTTCGTCCTGGCCACCTTCCCGACCACGCCGGGCAAGACCGCCCGCGAGGCCGAGGCCTTCCTGGCGTCGCGCGGCTACCTGGTCCGCGCCGTGGCCAACTACAACCTGCCGGACTCGATCCGCGTCACCATCGGCTTCGAAGAGCAGAACCGCGCCGTCGTGGACCTGCTCGCCGAGTTCATGGGGCGCTAGATGTCGGTTCCGGGCATCCTGTATTCCAAGATCACCGTCATCGGCTTTGGCCTGATCGGCGGCTCGATCATCCGCGCGGCGCGTGAGCACGGCGTCGTCGGCGAGGTCACCGTGGCTGACGCCAGCGAGGCCCACCGCGCCCGCGTCGTCGCGCTTGGTGTCGCGGACCACGTCACCGGTGACATCGCCGAGGCTGTAAAGGACGCCGACCTGGTGGTCATCGCCACGCCGGTGCTGTCGATCCCGGATCTCGCCGCTGTCGTGATCCCGGCCATGAAGCCCGGCGCGACCCTGACCGATGTCGGCTCGACCAAGGCCAATGTCGCCGAGGCCTTCCGCGCCCAGGACATCTCGAAGATCTTCGCCATCCCCGGCCACCCGATCGCCGGCACCGAGCAATCGGGTCCCGACGCCGGCTTCGCCGAGCTGTTCGAGAACCGCTGGACGATCCTGACCCCCTTCGAGAGCGACGACGAGCACTATGCCGCCGCCGTCGCCAAGCTGTCGGCCTTCTGGCGCGCCTTCGGGGCCCAGGTCGAGCTGATGGAGGAAAAGCACCACGACCTGGTGCTGGCCGTCGTCAGCCACCTGCCCCACCTGATCGCCTACACGATCGTCGGCAGCGCGGCGGACCTGGAGAATGTCACCGAGAACGAGGTCATCAAGTACTCGGCCTCGGGCTTCCGCGACTTCACCCGTATCGCCGCCAGCGACCCGACCATGTGGCGCGACATCTTCGTGGCCAACAAGGACGCGGTGCTGGAGATGCTGGGCCGCTTCACCGAGGACCTGCAGGCCATGAGCCGCGCGATCCGCTGGGGCGACGCCGACACCCTGCACGCCCACTTCACCCGCACGCGGGCCATCCGCCGCGGCATCGTGGCGGCGGGCCAGGAGAGCGCCGAGCCGAACTTCGGGCGCGACCGCGGGAAGCACTGAGGATGAAGCGAAAGGAGCTGATCGTCTTCGGCGCCTTCGTCGCGGTCGTGCTGGGCATCGTCGCGCTGTTCGCCACCAGGTTGGTGGAGATCCAGATCGAGCTGCCGCCGGCTGAAGCCCCCAAGGCCGCCCCGGTCGCACCGATCTATATCGATATCGCCGACGACGGCCGCATCGCCATCGGTGGCGCGCCGTCCAACCTCGACACGCTGGTCGCCGACCTCACGGCCCGGTCGCATGTCGCCAGCAAGGACGATCAGCGCATCATGATCCGGGCCTCCAAGGACGTGCCCTACGATCGCTTCATGGCCGTGCTGAACAGCCTGCAAGGCCACGGCTGGCGCAAGGTCGGGCTCGTCAACGAAGACATCCCGACGCCGAAGCCCTGACCGCGGCCTTTCCGCCACACCGGCACAACTTCCGCGTCACCCCTCTGGCGCGCCTTGGCGTAACGCTGTAATCGGCCGCCTCCCGAAGGATGAGGACCATGGCGCACAAAGCCCTGACCAATTCGCAGTTGCCCGCCATGCTCGACCGCCAGGTCGAGTACACGGGCGCGTGCGCGTTGGAGGGGATCACGGTCTAGGGTTCGACTGAACTCGGGATGTACGAAGAGAACCCCTCCTGGCCTGGCCGGAGGGGTTCTTCGTTTTTGTGCGGGAAAGCCTTCGACCAAGACGCCAGGAGGGGCGGATTGGAAAGGAGAAGCCCATGAGCGGCTTCACACACATCGAAAGCGAAGGCGCGCCGATCAAGGCGTGGACCCAAGGCGTCCCGATCGAGGACTCCGCCCTGAAGCAGCTGCGCAACGTCGCCAGCTTGCCGTTCATCCACAAGCACGTGGCGGTGATGCCGGACGTGCACTGGGGGATGGGCGCGACCGTGGGCTCGGTGATTCCGACCTACAAGGCGATCATCCCGGCCGCCGTGGGCGTCGACATCGGCTGCGGCATGATGGCGGTGCGCACCTCGATTCGGGCCGAGCACCTGCCGGACAACCTGTTCGGCATCCGGTCGGACATCGAGGCCGCCGTGCCGCACGGCCGGACCGACAATGGCGGGCGCAACGACAAGGGCGCCTGGCAAGTCGAGCCGCCGGCCATCGCCGCCGAGAAGTGGGCGGGCCTGAAGGACGGGTACGACGACATCGTGGCGCGCAACCCGAAGGCGGCTCACCCGCGCGGCTATGGGCACCTGGGCACGCTGGGCACCGGCAACCACTTCGTCGAGCTGTGCCTCGACGAGGCGGGCGACGTCTGGGTGATGCTGCACTCGGGCTCGCGCGGCGTGGGCAACCGGTTGGGCACGTTCTTCATCGAACGGGCCAAGCAGGACATGCGTCGGTGGTTCATCAACCTGCCGGACGAGGACCTGGCCTACTTCGCCGAAGGCAGTGACGGCTTCAACGACTACGTCCGGGCGGTGGCCTGGGCGCAGAAGTACGCGCTCGCCAACCGGGAAGTGATGATGGACCAGGTGCTGGGCGTGCTGAAGAAGACGTTCCCGGACCTGGCCGTGACCGAGCATGCGGTGAACTGCCACCACAACTACGTGTCGCGGGAAAAGCACTTCGGCAAGGACGTCTACCTGACCCGGAAGGGCGCGGTGTCGGCCAAGGACGGAGAGCTGGGCATCATCCCGGGCTCGATGGGCGCCAAGTCGTTCATCGTGCGCGGCAAGGGCAACCCGGACTCGTTCTGCACGTGCTCGCACGGCGCAGGACGGGCGATGAGCCGGAACGAGGCCAAGCGGCGCTTCACCATCGAAGACCACGTGGCCGCCACCGCCGGCGTCGAGTGCCGCAAGGACGCCGACGTGATCGACGAAACGCCGATGGCCTACAAGGACATCGACGCGGTCATGGCCGCCCAGGCCGACCTGGTCGACATCGTGCATACCCTGCGCCAAGTCGTGTGCGTGAAGGGCTAGCGGACGCCGTCCGGTCGCAAGACCGGGCGGCGTTTCGCGTTCGCGGCGCGTCCGATACCGCCGCAATCTCGAAATAAGCCAGCAACAATCCAGGCTCATCCACGCCGACCAGGGACATTCACCCCGGAAGGAAACACCCTCTATGCGCCGCACGCTTCTCGTTGCGCTGGCTTCGCTCACCACCCTGGGCGCCTCGGCCGCCCTGGCTCAGCAGGAAGGTCCGCCGCCCGGACCGCCGCGCCAGATGCCGGCCCCTGAAGATATCTTCAAGCGCTGGGACACCAACAGCGACGGCGCCGTCGACAAGGCCGAATGGACCGGCGCTGGCCGTCCGGAAGACCGCTTCGCCATGCTCGACGCCGACAAGGACGGCAAGATCACCCTGGCCGAGTTGAAGACCGGCTTCGAGCAGATGCGCGCCCGTCGCGCCCAGCAAGGCGGCCCGCCCCCCGGCCCGCCGCCGGAAGGCGCTCCGCCGCAAGGCAACTAAGCGCTCCTTCCAGGATCGTTTCGAACGCCGCCCGGCCAGCCCGCCGGGCGGCGTTTTCGTGTCCAGGCCTGACTTCACGGCAGCGGCGCGGACGAGGCCACAGGTACCGGTAACAAATATCGTGACAACGCTGTCTCGTTGCCGCTAGCTTCACCGGCAAGGCGTGCGCCGCGAAGGCTATCAAGACGCGCCGTGGAGGAAGCGTCGATGATCCGTCTGGCCGCCCTGTCGTTCGCCTCGGCCCTTGTGCTGGCCGGAGCCGCCTCGGCCGAAGAGGCGCCGCGCCCGATCCGCTTGAACCAGACGGGTGTCGAAGCGCTCGGCCCCAAGCGCGCCATGCTGGCCGATCCCTCAAAGGCGCCACTGGACTGGATCTTGACCGACGCGCAAGGGGCGACGGTCGCGCAGGGCAAGACCACGGTGTTCGGCGACGACGCCGCCTCGGGCGAGCATGTCCACCAGATCGACTTCTCCAGCGCCCGCAAAGTCGGCGACGGCTATCGCCTGAAGGTCGGCGAGGCCGAGAGCCGGCCGTTCGCCCTGCGCGGCAAGCCGGACGGCAAGCTGACCCGCGCGGCCCTGTCGTTCTTCTACCAGCAGCGCGCCAGCGTCCCGATCGAGGCCCGCTTCGTCGAACGCAAGGACCTGGCCCGCCCCGCCGGTCACGCGCCGGACAAGGCGACCTGCTTCGACCAGGCCGACGAGCGCGGCCAGACCTGGCCGGGCTGCGACTATACCCTGGACGTCAGCGATGGCTGGTACGACGCCGGCGACCACGGCAAGTACGTCGTAAACGGCGGCATCTCGCTCTGGACCCTGGTCAACGCCTGGGAGCGCGCCACCATCCTGAAGCGCCCGACCGCGACCAAGGCCCTGGGCGACGGCGCTCTGGCCCTGCCGGAGAACGGCAACGGCGTGCCCGACATCCTGGACGAGGCTCGCTTCGAGCTGAACTTCCTGCTGGCCATGCAGGCCCCGCAGGGCAAGACGCAGCAGGTCCCGGTCGGCAAGCAGAAGCCCTCGGACGGAAAGCTGATCCTGACCGCCGTCGATGTGTCGGGCATGGCGCACCAGAAGATCGGCGACCGCTACTGGACCGGACTGCCGACCGCGCCGGCCGACGACAAGCAGGTGCGCTATCTCTATTATCCGACCACCGGCGCGACCCTGAACCTGGCCGCCGTCGCCGCCCAGGCCGCGCGGGTCTGGAAGACGATCGACCCGGCCTTCTCGGCCAAGTGCCTGGACGCCGCCCGTCGCGCGTTCGCGGCCGCCCAGCGCAATCCCGAGATCTACCAGATCGGTCCATTCACCGGCTCAGGCGGCTATGGCGACGGCGACCTGACCGACGAGGTCTACTGGGCCGCCGCCGAGCTCTACGCCACGACGGGCGAGGCCGAGTACGAGAAGGTCGTGCGCGCCTCGCCGATATTCCTGGCCTCCCCCACTGTCGGGGCCATCCGGCCGACCGGCGACATCGGCTGGAGCTCGGTCGGCGCCCTGGGCACGATCACCCTGGCGCTGACGCCGAACGGCCTGAAACCCGCCGAGGTCGAGCAGGCTCGCAAGAACCTGACCGCCACGGCCGGCAAGTACCTCTCCGACGACATCGGCCAGGGCTATGCCCTGCCCTATGCGGCCCAAGGCTATCCCTGGGGCTCGAACAGCTCGGTGCTGAACCACGCCTTGGTGCTGGGCGTGGCCTACGACTTCACCGGCGAGATCGGCTACCGCTACGGCGCGGTCGACGCGATGGACTATGTGCTGGGCCGCAACCCGCTGGACCGCTCCTACGTCACCGGCTTCGGCGCGCGGCCGATGCGGAACCCGCACCACCGCTTCTGGGCCAAACAGGCCGACGCCAAATATCCCGCCCCGCCGGCGGGCGTGCTGTCGGGCGGCCCCAACTCGACCAGCATGGGCGACACGGTGGCCAAGGACATGAAGGGCAAGTGCAAGCCCCAGACCTGCTGGGTCGACGACTACCGCGCCTTCACCCAGAACGAGGTGGCCATCAACTGGAACGCGCCCCTGGCCTGGGTCGCGGCCTTCCTGGACGATACGGCGCGCTAACCTCAGGAACGTTCAAACGGCGCGGGCGCGGTCCAAGCCGCGTCGGCCCGTTCGCGTCATGGTCGCCTCGTCATCACGAGGGGCAAGACCATGAGCGCCAACGACCACACCGGAACCTCGCGTCGCGGCGTCATCGCCGGCGGCCTGACCCTGGGCGCGCTCACGGCCCTGCCCCTGCTTGCCAACCCGGCCATCGCGACGGCCGCCCCGGTATCAGGAGCTTCGACCATGAGCAGCGGTTTCGTCACCACCAAGGACGGCGTCCAGATCTACTACAAGGACTGGGGTCCCAAGACCGCCCAGCCGATCGTGTTCCACCACGGCTGGCCGCTGAGCGCGGACGACTGGGACAACCAGATGATGTTCTTCTACGCCAAGGGCTTCCGCGTCATCGCCCATGACCGCCGGGGCCACGGCCGCTCGACCCAGACCGAGACCGGCAACGAGATGGACACCTACGCCGCCGACGTCGCGGCCCTGACCGACCACCTGGACCTGAAGAACGCCGTCCATATCGGCCACTCGACCGGCGGCGGCGAAGTCGCCCGCTACGTCGCCCGCGCCAAGCCGGGCCGCGTCGCCAAGGCCGTCCTGATCGGCGCGGTGCCGCCGATCATGGTCAAGTCGGACAAGAACCCGGGCGGCCTGCCGATCGAAGTGTTCGACAGCTTCCGCGCCGCCACGGCCGCCAACCGCGCCCAGTTCTTCTACGACGTCCCCGCCGGCCCGTTCTACGGCTTCAACCGGCCAGGCGCGAAGGTCGACCAGGGCGTGATCTGGAACTGGTGGCGCCAGGGCATGGCCGGCGGCATCAAGGCCCACTACGACTGCATCAAGGCCTTCTCGGAGACCGACTTCACCGAGGACCTGAAGGCCATCACCGTACCGACCCTGGTGATGCACGGCGAGGACGACCAGATCGTCCCCTATGCCGACAGCGCCCCGCTCTCGGTCAAGCTGCTGAAGAAGAGCACGCTGAAGAGCTATCCGGGCCTGGGCCACGGCCTGTGCACGATCAATCCGGACATCGTGAACCCCGAATTGCTGGCCTTCATCAAGGCCTGAGCCGGTCCGATCGCATGAAGAAGGCGGGCGTCTCGCGGCGCCCGCCTTTGTCTTGCCTAGCGCTCGACGAACTCGCGCGGCGGCTCGCAGCCGGGCGACGAGGGCAGAGGCGGCGCGCGCTGGGCCTCGCTGGGTTTGCCGACCCCGCGGATCACCTGGACCTGCTTCATGCAGCGACCGTCGACGCCGCGCTCCATGCGGACCTTGCGGATCTCGAACCTGCGCGGCTCGGCGGCCTTGCTCCAGGCATAGGCGCCGACGCCGCCCGCGCCGCCGGCGACGATCGCCGCGATGACGCCAGCGGCGAGCCAGGAAGGCCCCTGCGACCAGCGTGGGGCCGACGGCAAGGCTCGCCCCGGCTGCTCCTCGAAGATCCAGCGATAGCCTAGCTTGGGCACCGTCTCGATGAAGCGCGGCGCGCGGGCGTCATCGCCGAGGGCGCGGCGAAGCTTGGCCACGGCCTGACTCAGGGCCTCGTCCGACCCATCGACCTCGCCCCAGACCGTCTCGATCAGGTGGTCGCGCGAGGCGGTCAGACCCGGTCGCTCGACCAGGGTCAGCAACAGATCGAAGACGCGGGGCTCGAGGCTGCTGGACCCCGTCGGCGCCCGCACGCGGCGGCTTTCGACGTCGACCGACACCTCGCCGAACGCCATGCGCGGGGGGCTTTTCAACAGTTCAGCTTTCCGAGAGATTTCCGTCAGGACTTCCACGCGGCGATCAACTCCCCATCCGTCTCATCACGCATAAGGAGACGAACTGTGCGGCGCAATTTGGTCATCTTGGCCGGAGTCGGCCTGACCCTCACCACCTTCTTGCCAGTCCTCGCCCAGGAGCAGCCGCCCGGCGCGCCGACGCCTGTCCAGGCGCCCACTCCGGTCCCGGCCACACCGGCCGAATACGCCGCGGCGATCGAGACCCTGGCCGGCAAGCTGGAGGCCTCGTACCTCGATCCGAAGGTCGGCAAGCAGTATGCGGCGCTATTGCGCGCCAATAAGGCGACCTACGCCCAGATCGCAGATCCGATGACTCTGGCCAGACGCATGACCGACGACCTCCGGGCCCTGCACCCGGACAACCATCTGCGCGTCGCGCTCGAAAGACCGGGTGGCCCAGCCGATGGCCCCGGCCCGCGCCGCGTCCGCGTCGGGGGGCCGGGTGGTCCCGGTGGGCCCGGTCCTGGCCCAGGTGGACCCGCTCCGGGCGGCCCGGGCGGCCCGCGTCCGCCGGCCATCGAGGATCCCAAGTGGATCGCGGACGGCGTCGCCTACATCAAGTTCAACATGTTCGACGGCAGGCCCGAGACCCTGGCGGCGCTCGAAACCTTCATGAAGGAGCACGCCGGCGCCAAGGCGATCATCTTGGACGCCCGCACCCATCGCGGCGGCGGCATGGCCGAGATGGACGTCATGCTGCCCTATCTCTACGCCCAGCCTACCCGCCTGGTGAGCATGGACGTAGCCCAGTCGCTGATCGACGCCCGTGGCGGTCCGCCGATGCGCGGCGGCGATATGCGCGAGGTGAAGGCGCCCGCCGGCATCTATCGCCGCGAACACTGGGTGACGCCCAACGCCGAGACCAGCCTGCGCGGCGCCAAGGTGTTCTACCTGACCTCGACCCGCACCGGCTCGGCCGCCGAGCACCTGGCCCTGGCCCTGAAGCGCACCCATCGCGGCGTGCTGGTCGGCGAGCACACCGGCGGCGCCAACCACTTCGGCGGGTTCGAACCGCTGGGCGCGGGCCTGGTCGCTTTCGTGCCCGTGGGCCGGACCTTCGATCCGGACACCGACTGGGACTGGGAAGGCGGTGGCATCCAGCCGGACGTCGCGGTCCCGGCCGACCAGGCGCTGGAGAAGGCGCTGGAGCTGGCGAAGGGTTAGAGTTGCCAAACCACCGCTCATTCCCGCGAAAGCGGGGATGAGCGGACAGACCTAGAGCCCCAACGCCGCCTTCAGGAACGTATCCGCCCGATCCAGCAAGGTCGCGCGGGCGGTGGAGTCGTTGAGCTGGTGATCCAGACCCGGGAACTCGACCAGCTCGACCTTGCCGGCCGCCGCCTTCAGCCGCGACTGCATCAGGCGGGACTCGCCGATGCGGACGTTGGAGTCCTCGTCGCCGTGGAACAGCAGCACCGGCGCCTTGATCCGCGCCGCGTTCTGGGCCGGCGAACCTTCCTTCACGTGCGCCCCCCGGCCGATGAAGCCGTCGACGAGCTTGAAGCTGGTGAAGGCGCGGCTTTCCTCGCGCAGGCTTTCCAGGTCGGTGACCGGGGCCACGGCGACGATGGCCTTGAAGAGGTCCGGGTCCAGCGCCGACGACTGCAGGGCCGCGTAGCCGCCGTAGGACCAGCCCACGATGGCCAGCTTGCCCGGCGCGGCGACGCCTTGCGACAGCAGCCAACGGCCGGCGTCGTTGACGTCGCCGATGGCGGTCTTCCACGACTGGAAGCCGTTCTGCTGGAACCAGGCCTCGCCATAGCCGCTGGAGCCGCGATAGTTCGGCTGCAGGACCGCGTAGCCCTGGTGGGCGAAGAACTGGGCCAGCCAGTCGAAGCCCCACTCGTCGCGCGAGCTCGGCCCGCCGTGGGGCAGGACGATGGCCGGCAGGTTCTTGCCGTCGCTGCCCGGCGGCAGCGTCAGGTAGCCCGGCACCATGGTCCCGTCGGCCGCCTTGTAGCTTATCGGCTGCACGGTCGAGAGCTTGAACGACGCCAGCTCCGGCCGGTCGGGCATGACCTCGGCCAGCTTCTTGGCCGTCCGGTCGAACAGGTAGTAGCGGCCCGGATCGACATCGCTGCCGGCCCATAGCAAGAGGCGCGTCCCGTCCTGGCTGGCGTCGACGAAGTGGACTTGCGGCTGGCCCGGCAGCGCCTTGGACAGCGCGGCGGCCAGCCCCTTCAGGGCAGGATCGAAGAACACCGCCTGGCGCTTCTCGGTAGCGAAGCTGGCGCCGACCACACGGCGGTCGCGACCGATGCGGATCAGGTGATCCACATCGACATCGTCGCGGGCCAGCATCACCTCGCGCTTGGCGGTCCCGTCCAGGCTGACGCGGACGACAGCCTGGCGGCCGTTGATCCACTCGAAGCCATAGGCGGCGTTGAGGTCGCGATCGACCGCCACCGGCATGAAGCCGGTATGGACGTCGTGGTCATAGCTGCTCAGCGCCACCCAGTCGCCGCCGCCGGCGGGCCGGTACAGGTAGTTGACGCGCGCAGTGCTGTAGCCAGCGTTGGTCTTCAGACGCTGGCCGACAATGCGCACGGTCCCGTGCTGATCGGAGATGAACGCCGCCGCGTCGCCACGCGGCGGCTCGACCGGCGTGCGGGCCAGGGTGACGGTATCCACGCGCTCGACGGCCAGGCCTTCGCGCTGATTGCCCAGCAGGGTGCCGGTCGTCCCTTCCTCGGAATAGTCGCGGGTCATCAGCACCGCGCCGGCCGACTCGTCGGCCAGCCAGTCGACGATGCCGCCGCCGAACTGCTGATAGCTCCACGAGAAGTTCCGGTTGCGGGTGCTGATCTCGACGACCTTGCTCCCGTCGGCGTTCAGGGCGGCCAGGCGCGTGAAGCCCAGCTTCCGGGCGTCGCGGGTCAGCAGCATGTAGATGTTGCAGGCCAGCCGGGTGTTCGACACCCAGCCGCAGTCGGTCACCCGGTCCGGATTGCCCGAGGAACTCATGATCGGCTTGGGCTGGCTGGAGCCGTCCAGCGGCGCGACGAACACCGCCGTGGCCTGGGCGTCGGCCAAGGCCTGGACCAGGGCCACCGACTTGCCGTCGGGCGAAATGCTGGCGTCGACCACCGCTTCGCGCGCGCCGAAGGCCTTGGCGGCAGCGGAGACCTCCGCCCGGACGCCCGACGCGACCGCCAGCAGGGCCAAGCCGGCGACCGGGCCGTACAGAACTCTGGACATGGAACTCTACCTAAAATTGAAGCCCCGATGGGCCGGCAATTAAGGTCAAGCCCAGGATCAAGGCAAGGCGCGCCATCCTCCGCTTGAGTAGCCGACCGAGGCGGGCTAAACGGTGCGTCCCTTTGGCGGGCGTAGTTCAGAGGTAGAACGTCAGCTTCCCAAGCTGAATGTCGGGGGTTCGATTCCCCCCGCCCGCTCCAAGGTCCTTCCCGACGAGGGGCCATCGCTCGGCGTCAGGGCAGCGCTTCCACCACCCCGATCTTGATCAGCAGCCCCGCCACGCGGGTCAGCACCGCGACCTGGGCGTCCATCGCCTCGGCGGCGGCCTGCACCGTGGTCGGGCCGCGACTGGCCAGTTCAAACAGGGTCTCGGCCTGCTCGCGAGGGAAAGTCAGGCTGTTGAAGTAGGTCTGGTCCAGCGCCGCCCGGAGCGCCGCCGCGGTGGCGCCGGCCGCCGCGACCAGCCGGGTCGAAGGCGTCAGCAGTTCAGTGGGGTAGTGGCCGAACGCCTCGAACGGGTCCATGCGCGCGGCCGAGGCAGTCCGCAGCGACCGAGTCCGGGCCTGCTGGTCCGGGTCTTCCGAGGCCGCCAGGCGTCGCGCGTTTAGCTCCGCCCAGAGCGCCTGGTACTGCTTGTAGACGACGGACCAGTCGTAGACATCGCGCGCTCGGGTGCGCCCGGCCTTGCCCATGCCCTGGCGCAGCGCCGCGTCGGCGGCCAGGGCCTCGACGGCGTCGGCGGCCGCGCCGATGTCGACGGCGGTGGAGAGCCCCGCGGCCAGGCAGTACCGGTCATAGGTCAACGCCCCCACTTCCTGGGCGCGCGCCAGCCCCTGCCCGGCGCCTGGCGACGGCGCCAGGGTGCGAACACGGAACCCGTCCACGCCATCGCGGACCGTGTCCTTGTAGCCGTCATAGTCTGAGACCACGACCGGAAGACCGGCCGCCATCGCTTCGATCGGCGTGAGGCCGAATGTCTCCTGGATACTGTCGGACAGGGAGATGAAGAGGTCGGCGCCGGCCCACACGTGGTTGCGCGTCGCCGGGTCGCGGCCGTCTTTGACGATCACGCGGACGTCGGGCGCGAATTCCCGCGCGGCAGACAGGAAGGCCGTCTCGACGGCGGCGTTCGGAAACCATCCGGCCAGGATCAGGACGAGGCGCTTGCCCGTCCGCTCGGCCGCGATCTGCATCGCCCGGTACATCGGGTGCGGGTGGGCCTTGGCGTGAAAGACCAATCGGCCCATGAACAGGCTGGCGACCTCGTCCGCCTCGAGCCCCAGCGCCTCGCGAGCTTCGGCGCGCTGCGCGTCGTCGAAGGCGAAGTCCGAGCAGTGGACGCCCAGCGGGATCATCGGCAGTTGCGGCCCCTCGATCCGCGCCTGCGGCCCAAACCGCCAGCGGAGATAGTCGGCCTCGGCCTCATGGACGCGCCTGACCGTCTCGATCACCGAGGTCGAGGTGCAGACCAGCGCATCCCAGGGCGCGACCGGCTCGCGCAGCAGGCCGACGATCTCGTCCATGGCCCCGTCGGACGCGGTGGTGTGGGTCACGCCGCAGATCGAGAAGCTGGTCAGGCCCGCGCGCTGCCGGATGCGGCTGTGCTTCGAGACGGTGCCGTCCGCGAGATAGAGGGTCCCGACCCGGCTGATCTCGGTGAGACGCTCGGACGGGATCCAGATGAAGGTCGCGTCCGGATCGATGCGGTGGACCATGGCCTGGAAGCCCACGGCGGTCTCGTGCTTGGCCGTGAAGCCATGGATCGGCTTGTCGCCCCGCGCCACCACCGCCGCCCGGAGGAAGCCGTTGCCAGCGGCCTGGCGCCCCATGAGCTGCACCTTGGCCATGTCGTAGCCGTCAGGCTCGGCGCGGATAACTACGGAAGGGGGAGACACGAATACCGTGAAGCTGGCTGCGAGGGCCGATCAATGCGGTGAAACCCCGGCCCGAGGCAAGCACCCAGGCGCACTGTGACCAAGGTGGTCTCTCCGACTCCGCGTTGACGCCTGCCGGCTTCCGGCGCACCATCGCTCAAACAGATGTTTGGGGAGAAGCGCCATGGCCGACGGCGAGGATCATCCGGGCGCCCATGACCGGGCCAAGTTCCACGCCATGACCGAGGGTACGCCCGAGGACTGGGGGATCATCGCCAACGCCTCGATGCATTTCGGGCGCGAGCTGCCCACCCGCCTGGTGGCGCACCTGAACCTCCTGAAGGGCGACTGCGGCGGCTTCGCCATCGACCGCCTCGACCACAGCCTGCAGACCGCCACCCGCGCCCATCAGGCCGGCGAGGACGAGGAATATGTCGTCTGCGCCCTGCTGCACGACATCGGCGACATCCTGGGTCCGCGCAATCACGCCGACATCGCCGCGGCGATCCTGCAGCCCTTCGTGTCGGAGCGGAACCACTGGATGGTGGCCCACCACGCGATCTTCCAGGGCTACTACTTCTTCCACCACCTGGGCCTGGATCGCGACATGCGCGACCAGTTCCGGGGCCATCCGGACTTCGAGCACACGGCCAAGTTCTGCCACGTGTACGACCAGGAAGCCTTCGACCCGAACTTCAAGTCGATGCCGCTGGAAGCCTTCGAGCCGATGCTGCAGCGGGTGATGAGCGTGCCCAAGCGCTCGCTGTACATGGCGACGCGGGCGGCCGAATAGCCGCCCGCCCCACTCACGGTTTTCAGTCCTACTCGACGCGCTCGGCCTTGATGCCGAGCTTATCCAGTTGCGCCTGGACGCTGTCGGCGCCCACCAAGTGGCCCGAGCCGACGGCCACGAAGCTGACGCCCGAGCCGGCCAGCTTGGTCTTCAGCTGATTGGCCCAGTCGACGTTCCGCTTCACGATCAGCAGGTCATAGAGCTCGGGATAGTCGCCCTTCATCTCCTTGATGAACTGGCTTTCCAGCTCGGTGACATCGCCGGCCGCCCAGGCCGCGACCATCTTGTCGATCTTGGCCACGCCCTCATCGACGTCGTCGAGCGTGGCGCTGAGGAAGTCGGCCTCGGTCTTGGCCGGCAGGTCGGCGAAGAAGCGGATCTGCTGCTCCGGGGTCTCGAAGGCGTTCGAGCTCTTCCCGGCGGCGGCGATCTCCTTGCTCAGCACGTTCTCGACGCCGCTCTTGGGGTCGTAGCCGGCCTTGATCACCGGCCCCATCGACAGCGACACCGCCGCCAGCCAGGGCCGCATCATCTCCAGCATCTGGGGCGGCACGCCGCTGTCCTTGGCCACCGTGGAGGCGTGCTGGAACTTGTCAGCCGAGAGCTTGGTCGACAGCGGGTGGGCCGGATCCAGGCCGTACTTCAGGATCAGCGGCTGCATCACCGCCGGGTCGTCGGCGCCGACGATCTCCAGGGTCAGGTCGCGGCTGCTGGTCAGGGCCTGGTCGATCTTGGGCGAGCGCCACTGGGTGGTGGGCTTCAGCACGTGGATCGTACCGAACAGGTAGATGGTCGAGTCGTGATCCTTGATCTTCCACAGCGCCGGTTCGGCCAGGGCCGTCCCCGCGAAGCCGAGCGCCAGGACCGAGGCGAGGCCGGCCGCGACATGGCGGGCCGAACGATTGAATTTGCGCAGCATGGGATCCCCGATTTGTCTGAGATGAGAATTGGAGGGGACAACCGGCGCGCGCAAGGCACACCGGCTATCGGTCACGGTTATTTCAGGAAGGTCTCGACCGCTTCGGCGAAGGCCTTGGGCTGGTCCAGCATGATGAAGTGGCGGCTGTCGTCGACCCGCTTCAGGGTCACGCCCGGCAAGGCCGCATAGGCGTCGGCATAGGTCTTGTCGATCGCGGCGGTCGGCGCGCCCATGGCCGGGTCGTACGGATAGAGCAGCGTGGTCGGCGTCTTGATCGCCGGCAGGTCGGCGCGGGCGTCGGTGGTCAGGAGGTCGTACATGGCGCGGCCAACGACCGACTGCGACGAAGCCTTGGACCATTCCAGGGCCAGCTTCTGGCCGTCAGGCGACTTCACGAAGCGCGGCATGGTCATGGCCTGCTGGCTGGCGAAGGCCTCGGGGCTCATGCCGATCGTGCCGTCGCGCATGGCCGCAGCCTGCGGCTTCATGCTCTCGGCCGTGGCCGTCGGCGAGAATAGCGCCGAGAAGAACGGCAGGCTGTCGACGATCATCAGGCGGCTGACGTCCTCGGGGTGACGGCGGGCCAGCAGCAGGCCGGTGAAGCCGCCCATCGAGTGGCCGATCACGGCCGGCGACTTCAGCTTGTTGGCCTTGATATAGGCGTCGACCGCTTCGACCACCGGCTCGACCACCGGACCGTCGGCGTTGCCGCCAACCGGAGCGCCCGCGAAGCCCGCCACCTGCACCACGTGGACGCGGTGCGTGGCCGACAGCTGCTGGACGGTGGCGTCCCAGACCGCGCCGGACGAGGCCAGGCCGGGGATCAGCACCACATCGGGACCCTTGCCCGTGACGGTGACCGAGATGCGGTCGGCCTTGGCCGCTACAGCGGCCGGGGCCAACGGCGCGGAGTGGGCGTGCTCGCCGCCGAACACGCCGCAGGCGGCGAGGATGGCCAGCAGGATGACGCCGCCACGGAAGGAAGCGCGGGGCTGTTGGGTCTTGATGATCATGGTCTTGCTCCTTGGGGTAGGCGCGCGCGGAAGGCTCCGGCGGAGCGCGCCGAGTGGTTAGGGATGGGGCGCGACGGCTAGGCCGCGCCGATTGGTCGGAAGGTTGGTAGTGGTCTAGGCGGCCAGGCCGCGACGCCACAGGACGACGCCGGCGATGACCAGGTAGGCGGTCATCATCACGCAGGCGGCGTCCCACAGGGTCAGGGTCGGCAGCAGGCCCAGCTTCTCGCCCGCCGCCCACAGGAAAAGGACGCCCTGCAGGATGACGAAGGTCACGGCCGAGATCTCGGCGGTGGCGCGGCGCATCAGCTCGTCGCTGCGGATCCAGACCGAGATGTTGCCGGCCGTCTGGACCAGGAACAGGGCGACCAGGCCGATCATGGTCGCCGAGGCGATCATGGGCGGCACCGTGTCGAAGACGGCCCGGACGACGACCGGCGTGGCCATCATCACCCCGGCCAAGGCCAGGATGCCGCCGTTCTGAGCGTAGAACAGCGCCTGACTGGAGCTGGCCGGGCGGGCGCCTTCCGGATCGATCTGGCGGCCGAGGGTCTTGCGGCTGACACTGACGATCATGGTGATCAAGCCAACGACAACCAGCAGCAGGGCCAGGAACAGCGCCAGCACGTCGGACCAGCCCAGGTTCGGCGCGGTCCAGACGCCGGCGTCCTCCAGGCCGGCCAGGTACTTACCGAACAGGTAGCCCAGCGGCGCGGCGACGATGGCGAACACCAGGGCGCGGATGGCGCGGGCCCGCGGCGTGTTGGGGGACTTCGAAGCGAGGTTCATGACGGTGTCCTCGAAGCAGGCGGGCCGATCAGGCCTCGTCCTGGAAGATGGATTCGATGGGTTGGCCGAAGAGACGGGCGATCTTGAAGGCCAGCGGCAGGCTGGGATCGTACTTGCCCGTCTCCAGGGCGTTGATGGTCTGGCGGGAGACCTCCAGCCGATCAGCGAGATCGGCCTGGCTCCAGTCGCGCTCGGCGCGCAGGACCTTGAGGCGGTTCTTCATTGGTACCTCCGCCGAACGAAGGGTTGGGCCAGGCCGAAGGCGCCGCAGAACACCGGGAAGACCAGGTACAGCGGGAAGTGCGGGATCACCCCGACGTTCTCCAGGAAGCCCCAGGCGGTGCAGAGCGCCAGGGTGACGCCGATGCCCCACAACATGGACTGCACCAGGACCATCCGCAGGAACTCGTCAGTCTCCTCGGCGATGTAGAGGCCCATGGCCGCGATCACCCCGATGACCGGGATCGCCGGCGCCACACCCATGAGCCACAGGATCGGGCCCGTCGGCTTGTGGTGGATGATGAACCACAGCGACCCGAACAGGATGGCCACGTAGCCGATCATCGCCGGGAAGAAGCGGGCCAGGTAACGCCGGCCGGCGGGCGTAAGATTATTGCCCATGTTGACGCTCCGATTGAAGGAAATCAGCGCTGACGCAGCCACCAGCCGGCCCAGACGAGGCCGTAGCCGGCGAGTTGGGCGATCAGAAGCGCCATCATGCCGCCCGTCAGCCAGTCGGCCGGGGACCGTTCGCCGAACATCGCGACCAGACGCTCGGGGCTGATCACGACGATGACCGGCAACATCAGCAACAGGCCGCCCACGCCGCCCCAGAACCAGGCGAACTTGTGGGCCTCGCGAGCGGCCTCGTCGATATTGCGCCAGTAGACGATGGACGAAGCGAAGATCGCCGCGACCAGCGCGACCGCGACCAGGAAGGTGACGACGCGCGGCAGCTCGATTTCCATCTTGCTCAGCGCCATGTAGCCGGCGCCGACGACCGCGCCCGTCAGGCCCGATCCGACGAAAATCCATTGCGCGACCGCTTGGCGTTGGGCCTGGCGTCCGGTGTGCTCACTCACGATGAAACCCCGATCTCGATGCTGGCGATTAAAGGCTGGCGAGGGTTTCGGCGACGGCCGACTGGTCGTCGGCCTTGGCCTTGGCGTTCCGCGCGACCTGGGTGAGGCCGGCCCACAGGGCCACGCCGGCCAGGATCGTGAAGACAGGCGCCTCGCCGATGGCGCGAGCAAGCAGGAAACCGATCGCCAGACCGCCCAAGGCGGCGGCGACGCTGAAGATGATGCGCTGGAAGCGGTTGCGTTGGTTGGTGCTGCTCATGACAAGCCTCCTCGTCGAAATGACAAGGATGTTTATCATAGCTAGTAGACATCTTGTCAAGCGTAGTTGTCATTTTGTCATGGAGAGGCGACTAAACGACGGAGAAGCTTGACGTTTCTAGGCGGCGCGGCGGCCCAGGAAGGGTTCGACGGAGAGCGCATCCTCGGTCAGGGCGCGCCAATGCACGGCCTCGAGTCGCTTTACGGCCAGTGCGCGACCCAGCACGCCGGGACGCGGCCGGCTGACGACCTCCCAGCCATAGCGCGAGAAGCGGTCGCCGAAGTCGGCCCAGCGGATCACCCGTCCCGCCGCGTCCTGGCGCCAGATGGCCTTGTCGCAGCCAGGGATGCGCGCACAGCGCTCCCAGGCCTCGATGCGGCCTTGGAGGATCAGGTACGGATCTTGAGCAGTACGGGCCAAAGGGGCCTCCGTGGACTTTCCGCCGTCCTCGGCGTCGGGCCGACTGAGTCGCGCCTCACGAGAACGAGGGCTAGGATTTGTGTAACAGCACCGATTGTCCACCAGATGTGGTGCGGCGCGTTGACGCGCGGCGCCTCATTGGATCCGCCTGACGGCATAGCCACGCGCCCTCATCAGGGCCGGCAGCCCTTCGTTCCCGGCCATGTGCAGGGCCCCGACAACGACGAGGTCCGTCCCCTTCCCTTGCCGCATCGCCGCGTCAAGGCGGTCAGCCCAGGCAAGATTCCGCTGCTGCAGCAGGGCTTGGTAGAGCTCGGGCCGCCCCGCCTTCATCGGCGCGACGAGACGCGTTCCCAGCCGCGCCATGTCGCCCTTCAGCCAGGCGCGCTCCAGGATCACGCCGTCGCGCGGCGGCGACAGCTGCTCGCGGGCGACGTCGTCCAGATAGGTCAGCTCGGCCTGCTCGGGCAGATCGGCGAAGATCCGCAGCTGCTGCTCGAAGGTCTCGAACACCTCGATCGGCTTGTCGGCGACGCGGGCGCGCTGGGTGGTGGCCGCGTCGACGCCGCTGGCGACGCTGGCGCCCTCGCGGGTCATGGGGGCGACCGACAGCATCATCGCCGCCGCCCAGGGCCGCAGGCGCTCCACGCGATCCAGCGACACGCCGCCGCGATCCAGCACGGGGCGCAGGGTGGCCAAGGCCGTCGGCGAGAGCTTCTCGGTCAGGGAGCGGTCGGGATCGACGCCGTAGCGGTCCATCAGGGTGCGAATCTGGTCGGGTCCGACGTCGACGCGTGTCTCGAACCAGACCCGGTCGGCCTTGGCGTAGGCGTGGTCGAAAGCGGCCGTGCGCCAGCGGACGTCCGGGCGCAGTACGTGCATCGAGCCGAACAGATAGACGACGGAGTCCTTGTCGCGGACTTCCCACATGGCCGGGGCCGCGCTGGCCGCGCCACTCCCCGCCATCCAAACGAGGCCTGCCGCGATCAACCCGCGCGACAGACGCCTCAAAACGCCACTGAGCATCTCTTCAAGGCCCGACCAAACTAGGCCCCGAGATAAGCGCGAGTCTGGTCAGCCGTTAGTGAACGAGCGCCGCGACATAACGACTCAGCGCTCCCCAGCTCAGCTCCAGGCCTTGAAGTGCTTGGACAATTTCAGGCCCTGGCGCTGGTAGTGCGAGCCACCCTCGCCGTACAGGCGAGCCGGACGCGAGGTCAGGGGCTCATAGACCAGCCGCGCGACGGTCTGGCCGTCCTCCAGCAGGAACGGCGTCTCGTGGCTGCGCACTTCCAGCACGCCCTTGGAGCCGACCGCCGAGGCCTCCTCGGTGCCGAAGCCAGGGTCGAAGAAGCCGGCATAGTGGACGCGGAACTCGCCGACCGACGGGTCGATCGGGGTCATCTCGGCCGCTTCCAGCACCGGGATCTCAATGTCGTCCTTGGAGGCCAGGATGTAGAACTCGCCCGGGTCCAGCAGCAGCTCACCGCGGCGGGCCTCCAGCGGCTCCCAGTAGTCGCGCGGGTCGTGGCCGTCCTCGTGGTCCAGATCGACGACACCGGCGTGGCGACGGCCCCGGAAGCCGACGATGCCCGTGGTTCCGGGCGTCAGGTCGACGCCGACGCTGCGGGTGGCCAGCTTGGCGGGTTCGCCGCGCTTGAGGCGCAACTGGTTCAGGCGGGTGCCGGCGCGGACCAGAACCGAGAAGGTCTGCGGCGCGATCTCGATATAGAGCGGACCCGTGTAGCCGGCATCGACGTCGTCGAAGGCGCGGCTGTGATCGGTCAGCAGGCGGACGAAGACGTCCACCCGGCCAGTCGAGCTCTTGGGATTGCCGCGCGCCGACACGGTCATCGGCAGGGCCAAGCGCTCCTGGATCTCGGCGATATAGACGCAGCCCTTCTCCAGCACCGCGCCCTTGCTGAGGTCCAGCTCGTGCATGGCCACGTCCTTCATGCGCTCGGGCACCTTGCGATGCAGCCCGGGCAGGAACGAGGCGCGGATCCGCCAGGCGCGCGCGCCCAGGCGCAGGTCCAGACTGGCGGGCTGCACCTGATCGACGTCGAACGGCGTCTGCGCGGTGATCGCCTCACGGGCGATCAGGTCTTCGATGTTCTGGCAGGGCAGAATCCCTGCGGCGTGGGCGTCGGTCATCGGCGCGACACTCGCCAAACCCAGGCGCAAAGGCAAGGCTGCGCCTGTCCTGTCGGCCGTTTCATTCCACCGGAGAGACCGGGTTCTTGGTTAAGGCGCGCGCCCCGAACTCGCCTGTGACAATCGGCTTTTCGCGCGTGACAATTCTCTCCTTGAGAAAACGCCCTTCACGCTTGACCGTACCGCCGCCCCAACCCCTTATGCCCGCGTTTTTACGCGTAGGAGGCAGGCCGTGGCCGAGGATCCGAAAGACTGGGACGTCGCGACGAAATTGATCCGTGGTGGGATCGCGCGCTCGCAGTTCATGGAGACGGCCGAGGCGCTCTATCTGACCCAGGGCTTCACCTACGACAGCGCCGAGGGCGCCGACCGCCGCTTCGCGGGTGAAGACCCCGGTTTCGTCTATTCGCGGTTCAACAATCCGACCGTGAAGATGTTCGAGGACCGCCTGGCCCTGCTGGAAGGCGCCGAGGTGTGCCGCGCCCAGGCGACCGGCATGGCCTCGATCCATTCGGCCCTGATGGGCCTGGTCCGCGCCGGCGACCACGTGGTGGCCGGCCGCGCCCTGTTCGGCTCTTGCCGCTGGATCGTCAGCGAGTGGCTGCCGCGCTTCGGCGTCGAGACCACCTTCGTCGACGCGACCGACATCCGCGAATGGGAAGCGGCGATCCGGCCGAACACCAAGGCCGTGCTGATCGAGACCCCCTCGAACCCGGTGCTGGAGATCACCGACATCCGCGCGGTGTCGGAACTGGCCCACGCGGTCGGCGCCAAGGTCATCGTCGACAACGTCTTCGCCACCCCGATCTTCCAGAAGCCGCTGGAGCTGGGCGCCGACGTGGTCGTCTACTCGGCCACCAAGCACATCGACGGCCAGGGCCGCGTGCTGGGCGGGGCCATCCTGACCAGCGAGGCGATCAACGAGGAATTCTACCGCGACAGCCTGCGCCACACCGGCCCGTCGCTGTCGCCGTTCAACGCCTGGGTCATGGTCAAGGGCCTCGAGACCCTGGACCTGCGCGTGCGTCGCCAGACCGACAGCGCCTTCGCCCTGGCCAACACCATGGCCGAGCACAAGAAGGTGCAGAAGGTCCTCTACCCCTTCCGCCCCGACCATCCGGGCCACAACGTCGCCAAGTCGCAGATGACCGGCGGCGGCACCGTGATCGCGCTCGACCTGGGCTCGCGCGAGGCGGCTTTCAAGTTCCTGAACGCCCTGGAGATCGTCGACATCTCCAACAATCTGGGCGACGCGAAATCCATGGCGACCCACCCGCCGACCACCACCCACCGCTCGGTGCCGGAGGACCAGCGCCCGTCGCTGGGCGTGACCGAGGGCGGCGTGCGCCTGTCGGTGGGCCTGGAAAGCGTCGAAGACCTCAAGAGGGATGTGATCCGTGCGCTCGATCAGGCGTGAAACCTCTCCGCCGATGCAGCGGATGCGTCGGCGTCGCGGCCAGGACGGCGCGGCCTATGAAGCGCGCACGCGCGACATCGTCGTGCGCGTCTTCCCGGTCTATGCGGCCGAGGAGTCCTCGCCGGACCAGGGCCTCTATCTGTGGTCCTACACGGTCGAGATCGAGAACCACGGCGGCGAGACGGTGACCTTGATCTCGCGCCGCTGGACCATCGTCGACGCCTTCAACCGCGTGAACGACGTCGAGGGTTCGGGCGTGGTCGGCGAACAGCCGGAACTGCGACCGCGCGAGGCGTTCCGCTACGTGTCCAACTGCCCCCTGCCCACCCCTTCGGGCGCGATGAAGGGCAGCTACTCGATGGTCACCGATGAGGGCGAGCTGTTCGACGTCGAGATCCCCGAGTTCTCGCTGCACATGCCAGGCGCGGCGCTGAAGCTGAACTGAGCCGCCTCCGGAGATTGACATAGATCCCCCAGAGGTTGAGCATCGCTCCTGTGGCTTTTCAGGAGTTCCCGATGCTCACCCGGACTTCCCTCTGCGCCCTCGTCATCGCCGCCGCGCTAGCGCCGCAAGCGATGGCCCAGTCGGCCCTCGTCACCTCGCACTACATGCACCAAGGCGCCGCCGAGACGCCGACGATCAATGTCGGCCTTGGCCGCGTGGACTTCCAGACCGGCGCCCAACGAGCGCGCGTCGAGAAGCTGATGCCGCAGATCGAGAAGGCCATCGCAATCCAGCTGGCCAATCCGGACTCCGCCGAGCTCTACGGCCTGCGCACCGGCCGGTACCAGAAGGCCATGGTGGTCTGCGGCGTGGTCGACAGCATCGCTGCGTCCGGCGAGACCGAAAAGCGCCGCTTCATCGCTCGCCCGACCATCGCCACGCTAGAGACTCCGGATAACGCCGAAGCCTTCCGGGCCGGCTGGAAGAGCACCGGCTGCGGGCTCTAGGGCGTCGACGCGAAACGTTCCGACTTCCAGTCCACACCTTCCGAAACCCGCGCGACCACTGCGCGGGTTTCTCGTTTTCGGCCCCTGACGACCGTTTACATGCCCCATTAGGCGAGAAATTCGCGTGCCCCGTGTTTCCACGAGCGTCACTGCGAATACAACCATAAGGTAAAATATAACCAGACACTGATTATGGTTGTTGTCGACTTTCTCTTCAGATGGGCTGGCCAGTTTCGCCGCGCCCTTTGAGCGGGCCGAGTGATGGAGTCCAGGGGGGATCGACTGAGCCACGCCATCAAGGGCCGCGGCATCGCCAAGATGATGGCCCTCGCCCTGGATCTGGACGTCCATGAGAGCGCCATCAGCCGCTGGCGCAAGGGCGGGCCGATGTCGCTGGAAAACGCCGCCCGCATTTCCGAAGTTCTGGATATCTCGCTGGACTGGCTGGTGCTGGGCCGTGGCGAGATGGACGCTCATACCAGCGAGCGCCTGGCGATCGAAGAGTTCGAACTCGTTCAGGCAGTGCGCCGCCTGCGCCGCACCGCCCTCGCCCATCTGCTGGCCTTGCTGGACGACATGACCGACACGCCGGGGACTTGAGCGCCGTGCAACTTTCATCGGTCGCGATTGATCGCCGCGCAAGTTGTCACTCCTATAAATACAACCATGTTTAGAACATTGTTGGCCGGTCAGAGAGGCCAAGCGACTTCAGTTCCAGCGCTCCGCAGGCCGTCCAAGGCCTCTCCCGACGTCGCGAACCCTACCCCGGGGCGCGAACCTCAATGGGAGAGAGAACATGGCTACCTACACGATCAAGATCTTCAACCAGGCCAAGACCAACAAGAGCTACGTGGCCTTCATGGAGCAACCCGCCGTCGTCTCGAACGGCGGCGTCCAGCCGGTCTACACAAACGCGTGGGCCACCTTCGAGAACATCACCGACGGCAGCTGGGACTCGGTGGTCTACACCGACAACACCTTCGCCTACTGGTCGCAGACGGCCGAGCAGTTGAACCCCAACACGGTGCTCGACTCCGGCGGCGTCAAGCCGGTGAACACCGCGTCCCAGGACACGGTGAACTTCACCAACACCGACGTCACCGGCTTCAGGGCGGTCGCCAGCCCGGGCACCGCGCAGGCGGGCTCGTTCTCGATCGTGACGAACACGGACTTCACGCCGCTGAACAACTTCGTGTTCGGCCTGGCGCGCGACAGCGGCGGCCCGATCCCCGCGCCGGTCGCGACGTTCAACGCCCTGCCGAACGAGATCTACAACATCACGCCGGTGGTGAAGTTCTACGTCGCTGATGGCCTCTATCAGCCGGGCCAGATCATCGACTACTCGGCGGTGTCCAAGAACTGCGCCGTGATCGACTTCACGGGCCTGCCGCAAACCTCGGCGACCGTCATCCAGGCCGACAACGGCACCTTCACGGTCACCTATTGCTAGCAGCGCACAGCGCGTCGTCCCACCCGACGCGCCCATCGCGCGCGAGGCGGGCGGATCGTTTCAGTGATCGAGGCGGTCCGCCCTGTCCTCCACAACCTGATGGAGTCCACCATGGCACAGCCCTACATGGGCGCGCCCCTTCCGGGGTGCGTCACCATCGACTCGGCCAAGAACGACTATCTGAACTATGCGCGGGTCGGGAACCCGAACGCCGGCGCCAACGGCGACACCGCGACAGCGGCCCAGAACCTGCTGGGCTGCGAGAAACCCAAGGCCCCCAACTATGCCTCCGCAAGCCTGATCGGCCACGGCGCGCCGGGCGACATCGACACCGGCTCGGACAAGAAGGAGTGCATCACCATCCACAACGAGAAGGTCTGGGTGCCGCTGCTGCAGCCCCTCAGCGGCCTGCTCAACGAGTTCTATCTCTATGGCTGCAGCGTCGGCGCGGGCAGCGACGGCGCGACCCTGCTGTTCGACATCGCCAAGGTCGTCAACACGAACGTCTATGCGCCGACGGGCGTTATCTACTGCCGCTCGGACGGCACGTTCTATCTTGAGAAGGGCGCGGTCTGGCAGGTCGCCCAGCCCAGCCTGACTCCGCCCAAGCCGATCCCGGCCCCCACCTATTCGATCTCGACGGACATGAACAACGCCGTACTCCACATCGCCGGTCAGCCGACCGAAACGCCGGTCGCGGGCCTCACGGCGACCTACACGCCGCAGCATGGCGGCGCGTCGCGTCCGGCCATCGACATGGCCTATGAGGTGCTTTGGGATCAGCCACATATCGAGGACGGCGAACCCGGCGCGCGGATCACCGGGCGGCTCAAGGTCAACTTCCCGAACGGGAAGAGCACGCTCACCAAGTCGTTCCTGATCCACAACCATTCGCTGCTCAGGGACGAGGCGGAGCCCACCGTATTCTACGACACAACCAAGACCTTCCAGTCCCTGGCTTCGATGGCGTGAAGACGTCGGGAGCGGCCCGTGGGTCGCTCCCGATCACGCTAGGCCGTTGCCGGCGCATCCAGCTTGTAGACCCGCGAGCAGTACTCGCACGTCACGTGGATCTTGCCGTCGGGCTCGACCATGTCGGCCACTTCCTCGGCCGAGAACGAGTCCATCACCACGGCGATACGCTCGTCCGAACAACGGCAGAAAGCCCGCATCGGCTTTTCCTCGAGCAGGCGCACGCCGTCCTCGTTGAACAGCCGCCACAGCAGGGTCGCGGTCGACAGGGTCGGGTCGATCAGCTCGTCCTCGCCCGTGGTCTCGAACAGGGCTTGGACGTGCGTCCAGGCGTCCTGGGTGTCGCCCCGGGCCTGGTCGCCTGCGATGACCTGGATCAGGATGCCGCCGGCGCGCCACTTGGGCCCCTCGCCCGTATCGACCTGGCCGACGGCCAAGCGTACGCGGGTCGGGGTCTGCTCCGACTGGGCGAAGTACTGCTCGGCGCACAGGGCCAGGGTCTCACCTTCGATCGGCGTGACGCCCTGATAGCGGTCCATGTCCGCGCCCTGGTCGAGCGTCATGATGAACACGCCGCCGCCCAGCAGGGTCTTGGCGCCCGGACGGGTGAAACCTTCCGAGATGGCCGCGACCTCTGCGGGGTCGAAGCGGCAATAGCCGCGCAGCCCGCCCGAGGTGTCGTAGTCGACCACGACGTAGCGCACGGGGCCGTCGCCCTGGGCCTGGATGATCAGGCGACCTTCGAACTTCAGGCTGGAGCCGACCAGGGCGGCCAGCGCACAGGCCTCGCCCAGCAGGTTGGCGACGGGCTCGGGATAGTCGTGGCGCGTCAGCACCTCGTCGACGGCGTCGCCGAGGCGCACGACCCGGCCGCGCACGGGCAGGCCTTCGATCTGGAACGCGGAAACGACGTCGTCGAGGACGCCGGGATTGGAAGCGATGTCGGTCATGGGGAGGCTAGATAGGATGACATGCCAAGAATTGCGAGAGGCCGTGCGGTGGCCTCACCCCCTCAGTCGGCTCCGCCGACAGCTCCCCCATCGAGGGGGAGCAGGATTCTAAGCGTCCTCCCCCTTCATGGGGGAGGTGGCCCGAAGGGCCGGAGGGGGCTTCGCGGCCCCTACCCGATCGCCCCGAACGCCCAGGCCAACACCGACTTCTGGGCGTGAATGCGGTTTTCCGCCTCGTCCCAGACCAGCGAGCGCGGGCCGTCCAGCACGTCGTCGGTGACTTCCTCGCCCCGGTGGGCCGGCAGGCAGTGCAGGAAGACGCCGTTGCCGGCGGCCAGGTCCATCAGCTTGTCGTCGACCTGATAGGGCTCCAGCGCTGCCAGGCGCTCGTCGTGGTCGGTGTCGCCCATCGAGACCCAGGTGTCGGCCACCACGACGTCGGCGCCGCGCACGGCTTCCTTGGCGTCCGTGCCCATGCTGACCCGGCCTTGCAGGCCCTCGGCGCGCGCCAGGTCGTGCAGGTCGGCGTGGTAGACCGCCGGGCAGGCGATCTTCAGCTCGAAGCCCAGCAGCGGCGCCGCATGAATGAAGCTGGAGCAGACATTGTTGCCGTCGCCGACCCAGGCGATCGTCTTGCCAGCGATCGGGCCACGATGCTCCTCGATGGTGAGGATGTCGGCCATGATCTGGCAGGGGTGGCTCTTGTCGGTCAGGCCGTTGATCACCGGCACGGTCGAGACCTGGGCGAAGCGCTCGACGTCGGCGTGGCTGTTGGCGCGGATCATCACCGCGTCGACCATGCGCGACAGCACCTTGGCGGTGTCCTCGATGGTCTCGCCGCGCCCCAACTGCATATCCGACGAGGTCGAGATGATGGCGCTACCGCCCAGCTGACGCATGGCCGCGTCGAACGAGAAGCGGGTGCGGGTCGAGTTCTTCTGGAAGATCATCGACAGCACCCGGTCCTTGGCCGGCGCGTCGGCGTCGACCTTGCCCTGCGGCCAGCCCTTGCGGGCCGCCTTGCGGGCGTGGGCGTCGTCCAGCATCAGGCGCAGGGTCGCGCCGTCCAGCTTCCACAGGTCGATGAAGTGGCGGGGGGCGGTCATGGGCCAAATCCCTCACGCCCGCTCCGGCGGACCGGAGCGGGGTTTCATAGGTTCAGTTGGTTCAGGCGGCGGCCTTGGCGCGCGCGGTCTCGCAAGCCTTCTCAAGCTTGGAGATCGCCTCGCTGGCTTCCTCGATGGTCAGGTTCAGCGGCGGCAGCAGGCGCACGCAGTTGTCGCCGCCACCGGCGATCAACAGCTTGTGGTCGCGCGCCATCACCATGAACTCGCGGTTGTTCGGCACGACCTTGATGCCGATCAGCAGGCCCTTGCCACGGATATCGACGATGATGTCCGGGAAGCGGTCCTTGAGGCCGTTCAACTGCTGGGTGAAGTAGCCCGCGACCGTGGTCACGTTGTCCAGCAGCGCTTCGCTGTTGATCGCGTCGAAGGCCGCGTTGCCGACCGCCATGGCCAGCGGGTTGCCGCCGTAGGTCGAGCCGTGAGTGCCGGGGGTCATGCCCTTGGCGCCTTCGGTCGAGGCGAGGCACGCGCCGACCGGGAAGCCGCCGCCCAGGGCCTTGGCCACGCACATGATGTCCGGCTCGCTGCCCGGCGCCCAGTCGTGGGCGAAGAGCTTGCCGGTCCGGCCCATGCCGCTCTGGACTTCGTCGTAGATCAGCAGAATGCCGGCGTCGCGGGTGATCTGGCGCAGCTCGAGCAGCTGGGCTTCGGTCAGGGAACGCGCCCCGCCCTCGCCCTGCACGGGCTCGATGATGATGCCGGCGGTCGTCGGGCCGATGGCGGCCTTCAGGGCCTCCAGGTCGCCGAACGGCAGCTGGATGAAGCCCGGCAGGCGCGGACCGAAGCCGTCGAGATAGCCGGCGTTGCCCGAGGCGTTGACCGCCGCGTACGAGCGGCCGTGGAACGAGCCGTCGAAGCCGATGATGTCGATCCGCTCGGACTGGCCGTTCATCACGTGATAGCGGCGAGCGGCCTTCAGAGCGCACTCGATCGCCTCGGTGCCCGAGTTGGTGAAGAACACCACGTCGGCGAAGGTGGCCGCGCACAGCTTATCGGCCAGCACTTCCTGCTCGGGGATCGTGTAAATGTTGGAGACGTGCCAGAGCTTCTCGCCCTGGGTCTTCAGCGCATCGACCAGCACGGGATGGGCGTGGCCCAGGCCGCAGGTGGCGATGCCGGCCACGCAGTCCAGGTACTCATCGCCCGTGGTCGAGAACAGGCGCGCGCCTCGGCCTCGTTCGAACGCCAGCGGGGCGCGGTTGTAGACGCCCATGATGTGGTGTTGCGAGGAGTTGGACGACGTCGCGGTGCTCAAGACCGACCTCCCTAAAAGGAAAGAAGCCCCCGCACTGTAAGTGCGGGGACCGGAAGGCCGCAGGTTGTCGCCGTGGAACCACGTCGTGTCAATCAAGGGACTGTGAAAAAGCCCCTGAAAAACCGGCGAAAATCACGGGTTTTGTCCCGGGGGCCACAGGCGGTCACGCCGCTCCGGGAGGTGGCCCCGCGAACATCTTGCCGGCGACTTCGGGGGTGTAGAACGCGTGGTACCGCTCGCTTCCCTTGGGCGGCAGGACTTCGACCAGGAAGCGGTTGTCGACCCACAGCTCCACGAGATCGAAAACCCCGCCACGATCGCAGTGCACGGCGCGCCAGCGCTTGGCCGCGCCCAGGGCGATGATCTCCTCAGCGGAGAGCTTGCTGGTGATGGCCACGTGGAAGCCGCTGGCGTCCTGCGGCCCGCCGTCCTGGCGGATCTGGGTCTCCCACGGCATAACGAACGGACCGTCCGAGACGCGGCCGTCGGGCAGGCCTTCGCCGGGATGGTGGGCGCTGGCGTCGGGCACAACCTCGACGCCGAGACCCGAGCCGTCGCGCGCGATGGCGACCCAGGCGCCCTCGACCACCGGGAAGGGCATGACGACGCCGTCGATGATGCGGCCGAAAACCTCGGCGGCGCCTTGGGGGTCGTGAGCGGGGATGGAGAAGTGAGCGATCATCGGGATCAGCTTTCTGACTTGAACGGGCTTTCGGTGAACTGGGCGAAGGGATCGGGCGCGATGGACGCCGCGCCACGCGATTTGAGGTCGTTGAGCAGAATTTCCGTCGCCCAACCCAAGGCGTCGGCGGCGGGCTGGCCAGAGAGGTTCCACTGCTCGCGAAGGGACAGCCACGAATAGGCCGAGTAGAGCAGCTGCAGCACGGCGGCGGCCTTGGCCTGCTCGGCCTCCGGAAGGTCGGCCGCGGCTTGCGACACCACGTCCAGGAAGGCCTCGCGGCGTTCGTCGTCCAGGCTGGAGCGCGCCGCCCGGCCTTGAGCCGTGGTCAGGCGCGCCACGATCTGGGCCGGGCTGGCGTCGAAGCTGGCCAGCAGCGGCTTGATCTTGGCCAGCAGGTCGGCCGGGCTTTCAGGCATGCCGACGCGCACGCCATCCTTGCGGTTCAGGTGCTCCCATAGCCCCTTCAGCAGCAGTTCGCGGCTGGGGAAGTGGCGGTAGACGGTGACCTCGGTGACCTGGGCGCGCTCGGCGACGGCGCGGTTGGTCGGCTCCTGGCCGCCGCTCTCCTCCACTAGCGACGCCATGGCCGCCAGGATGCGCTCCCGGGTGGCCTCGGCCTGATCGCGCCGGAGCGCGGAGTTATATGATCGAACTGACGACATGATGTAATCATGTATTACATCAATATGAGATTCACAACATGAAAAAGCCCCGGGCCTTTCGGACCGGGGCTTCGAAGTTGCTAAGCTGTTGTTCGCGATCAGCTCTTCAGGCGGTAGCCCGTGACGAACAGGCGCCAGCACCACAGGAACAGAGCTGTCGTCAGCACGCCCATGCTGACCACGCCGACGGCGATCGAGCCGTCCGCATGGCCGATGAAGCCGTAACGGAAGCCGTCGATCAGATAGAAGAACGGATTGAAGTGACTGGCCGAGCGGAACGGCTCGGGCAGCTTATCGACCAGGTAGAAGGTGCCCGACAGGAAGGTCATGGGCATGATCAGGAAGTTGGTCACGGCGGCCAGCTGGTCGAACTTCTCGGCCCACAGACCCGCCAGCACGCCGGCCAAGCCCAGGATCAGCGAGGCCGTCACCGCGAAATAGACGATGGCCCAGGGGTGAGCCAGCTGCAGGCCCGCGCCCGGCAGCACGCCGATGACCAGGGCCGTCACCGCCCCGACCACGACGCCGCGCGTCGCCGCGCCCAGGGCGAAGCCCAGCACCTGCTCCAGCGCCGACAACGGCGGGGTCAGGAAGTCCGGCGTCAGCCCCATCATCTTGGCCTGGATCAGCGAGGACGAGGAGTTGGCGAAGGCGTTGTTCAGGATCGCCATCATGATCAGGCCCGGGGCCACGAAATGGCCGAAGGTCACGCCGCCCACGGCCGGGCGGCTGCCACCTACCGCGACCACGAAGACCAGCATGTAGAGCAGCGTCGTCACCACCGGCGCGGCGACCGTCTGGGTGCCAACCTTCCAGAACCGGCGGATCTCGCGCTGGTAAAGCGTGACGAACCCGGACCAGTTCCAGCCGTGATAGTCGCGCGGCTGCGGCGGAATGACGCTCTCGGCCATGTCTCTCATAGGCTCAACCCGTTGTGTTGCTTGGCCATGTGCGCCCTGGGAGCCCCTTCCGCAAGCTTGGGCTTGCGTGAATCAACATCTTGTTTCTGTGGACAGAGTCGATGGCGCCCATTGTACGTTTTAACACATTCTTTACGATATGTTGTAGGACGACCGCCGGCGGGGCGGTTTGATCACCATATATGGGGTGATGGGCGTTGGGGACGCCCCTCTCCTCGTCAGATGGCGGAGGCGGGTTATGAGCTGGACCGACGAACGGGTCTCGACCTTGAAGAAGCTGTGGCTGGACGGTCTTTCGGCCAGCCAGATCGCCAAACAACTGGGCGGCGTTACGCGCAACGCCGTCATCGGCAAGGTCCATCGTCTGGGCCTCTCGGGTCGCGCGGCCCCTTCGCAGCCGGCGCGTCCTGCGTTCAAGGCTCCGCGTCCGGCGCGTCCGGCCGCCCAGGCCATGCCCTCGGCGCCGCGCCGCGTGACGCCCGTCGAGGCGCCCTCGTCGTCGGTCCCCGTGGCCGCCGCTCCGGCGCCGCTGCCGGCCTTCCGGCATGAAGAGCCGGGCTCGGCCACCGTGCTGACCCTGGGCGCGCACATGTGCAAGTGGCCGATCGGCGATCCGTCGGCGGACGGCTTCACCTTCTGCGGCCGCCGCTCGTCGGAAGGCCCCTACTGCGTCGAGCATGCCCGGGTGGCCTATCAGCCGCAGCAGACCAAGAAGAAGGGCGGAGCCACCGAGCTCGCCCGTTCGCTTCGCCGCTACATCTAAGAAGAACAATAAGTCTCTCAGGCGGCGGATCCCGGGCAGCTCGACAGCTGCCCGGGATTTTCCATTTGAGGGGGACGTTCTAGATAGGGCGCATGACGGACCTCGCGCCGAACGATTCCAACGCCCCGCCCTATTCGGTCTCCGAACTGGCCTTCGCCCTGAAGCGCACGCTAGAGGACCGTTACGGCTTCGTGCGGCTGCGCGGCGAGCTCAGCAAGGTCACGCACCACTCCAACGGCCACGTTTATCTGACCATCAAGGACGACAAGTCCGCGATCGACGGCGTCGTCTGGAAGGGCAATGTCCGGGGCCTGGGCGTGCGACCCGAGCACGGGCTCGAAGTCATCGTCACCGGCAAGATCACCACCTATCCGGCCGGCTCGCGCTACCAGATCGTCATCGACAGCATGGAGGCCGCCGGCGTCGGCGCGCTTCTGGCCCAGCTGGAACGCTTGAAGGCCAAGCTGGCCGACGAAGGCCTGTTCGCCGCCGACCGCAAGCGCCCCCTGCCCTCGATGCCGGCTGTCGTCGGCGTGATCACCAGCCCGACCGGCGCGGTCATCCGAGACATCCTGCACCGCATCCGCGACCGCTGGCCTTGCCAGGTCCTAGTCTGGCCGTGCGTCGTGCAAGGCGATGCGGCCGCCGGTCAGGTCAGCGCGGCCATCCGGGGCTTCAACGCCATCCAGCCCGGCGGCCCCGTGCCGCGCCCCGACATCCTGATCGTCGCGCGCGGCGGTGGCTCGGTCGAGGACCTCTGGGCCTTCAATGACGAGGGCCTGGCCCGCGCCGTGGCCGAGGGGACCATCCCGCTGATCTCGGCCGTCGGCCACGAGACCGACACCACCCTGATCGACTTCGTTTCGGACCGCCGCGCCCCGACCCCGACCGCCGCCGCCGAGATGGCGACGCCGGTGCTGGCCGAACTGCGCGCCCTGATCTCGGACTTCGATCGCCGGCTGAACCGCTGCGGTTCGCGCACGATCGAGGAACGCCGCACCCGCTTGGTCAGCGCCGCGCGCGGCCTGCCCCGTCCCGACGACATCCTGGCCCTGGCCCAGCAGCGGTTCGACATCGCTTCGGGCCGCCTGGACGCCGCGCTTCACCGCAACACCACCGTCCATGCCCAAGAGCTGCTCAAGATCACCGCGCGCCTGACGCCGGAGGTGCTGAGCCGCCAGCGGACCATCAAGACCGAGCGCCTGGGCGACCTTGGCCGTCGCCTGGATCTAGCCGCCCGCCGCGCGCCCGACCGCGTCGCCCAGCACGCCCGCCTGCCCGCCCTCTGGCAGCGCCTGAACGCGGCGGGGGATCGCCGCCTGCAGCGCGACGTGGACCGCCTGGCGGGCCTGGAAAAGCTACGCCAGTCGCTAAACCCCGAGCGTCCGTTGGAGCTGGGTTTCGCCCTGGTCCGCAAGGGCGACGGGACCCTGGCCCGCTCGGCGGCTGACCTGGTCTCCGGCGAACGCGTGAACCTGAAGTTCAAGAGCGGCGACCGCGACGCGGTGATCGACGGCGAAGGCGGCTTCGTCCCGCCCCCCACGCCCACATCCGTTCCCGCGCCCGCGCCGAAGCCTCGCCCGAAGCCGGCCGCGCCGCCGACCGACCAGGGCGATCTGTTCTAGGACGCCCATTTGGCTTAGAGTGAGCCCATGAACGCTTTCGATCGTGACCTCGGCAAGTCCGACGGCCTGGCCGTCCTGCACTATGGCGATGGCGAGTACGCCGTACTCAGCCCCGGCCGCTTCGTGCTGTGCGCCGTGACCAATAAGCAGATCCCGCTGGACGCCCTGCGCTACTGGAGCCCCCAGCATCAGGAAGCCTACGCCAGCCCCGCCGAAGCGCTGAAGCGTTGGCAGGAGGCCTGAACCGCCGCGCGGTCCTGGCCGCGCTGCCCCTTTCCGCCGCCTTCGCCTCATCGACCCGCGCCGCGGCGCCGGGCCTGACGCTGTCCGGCAAGTTCGTCCAAGGCGGCTTCGCCATCGGTCGCACCGCGCCGCGTGCGGTCGTCGATGTTGACGGCCTGGTGCAGACGACGGCCTCGGCGGACGGCTGGTTCGTGGTCGGCTTCGATCGCGACGCCCCGCCGACCAGCAAGCTGACCGTCACCACGGCGGACGGTTCGGCCGCCGACGAACGGACCATCGCTGCCGGCGACTTCGACATCCAACGCATCGACGGGCTGGCGCAAGACCAGGTGAACCCCAGCGATCCCGCCCTGCTGGAACGGATCGCCGCCGAGAACGTCCGCAAGGTCGCCGGATTCGCGAGTCAGGCCGATATCGAGGGGTTCCGCGACGGATTCATACTGCCGGTTGTGGGTGCGCGCCGCTCAGCGCGCTTCGGCGGCCAGCGGATTCTCAACGGCGAACCCAAGCGTCCCCATTATGGGGTTGACCTCGCGACACCCGTCGGCACGCCCGTGCGCGCGCCGGCCAGTGGCATAGCATCGTTCGCCGAAACAGGGCTGCACTACGAGGGCGGCCTGCTGCTGATCGATCACGGCCAGGGCCTGGTCACCGCCTATCTTCATCTGTCAAAAATTCTTGTTACCGCAGGGACTTACGTAAAGCAGGGCCAGCTGGTCGCCGAGACTGGCAAGGAAGGCCGTGCGACGGGACCTCACCTCTGCTGGCGGATGAAGTGGCGCGGCCGCAATCTCGACCCGTCGCTGCTGGTGGGCGCGGGCCCCTTCAAGGCCTGAAAATCCTCCAATTCGCCCCTGGCGCGAGTTCCAATCATTCGCTAGCTATGCCGCCGTTATCGGACTAGCGGTCGCAAGGGGAGCGATCCTATGGTCTGATCTTCCCAGATCCTTGAGGAGGGGTGGCTCGCGCATGTCGTTGGCGCTTGAAAGACTGCGCTTTCTGCTGGTGGACGATAACCAGCACATTCGGTCGATCGTTTCGGCGATCCTGAAGGGCGTGGGCGTCAAACATATCCGTGAAGCCATGGACGGGGCCGAGGGCCTGCAGATCCTGCGCGACTGGCAGACCGACATCGCTATCGTCGACTTCAAGATGAGCCCGCTGGACGGGGTGCAGTTCACCCAGCTGGTCCGCAATTCGCCGGATAGCGTCGACCCGTTCCTGCCGATCATCATGCTGACCGGCTTCGCCGAGCGTCACCGCGTGTTCGAGGCTCGCGACGCGGGCGTGACCGAGGTTGTCGTGAAACCGGTGACGGCCCGCTCGCTGCTGGACCGGATCAACACGACGATCTTCCACCAGAGACCCTTCATCCGCTCGGCGGACTATTTCGGCCCCTGCCGTCGCCGTCGCGTCGATCCGCACTACCAGGGCCCCTTCCGCCGGTCCGGGGAGAAGGACGCCGGGGCGCTGGAGATCTAGCTTCCGGCTGCCGCCGCGCGTTCGCGCTCGGCCAATTCCGCATAGACCTCATTCGGCCAGCGCCGGTGGACCCAGAACCACTCGGCCGGCCGTTCGCGGATGCGCTCTTCCATGAAGGCGTTGATCATCCGCACACCGGCCTCGATGTCGGCCGTACGGTCGCCGGTCTTGGGCGGCACGATCGGATCGTGCACCACCGCCCGGAAGCGCGCGCCCTTCAGCCGCTGGACCGACATCGGCTGCAGCACCGTGCCGAAACGGATCGCCAGCCGCGTAGGCCCCGGCGCCGTGCGGGAGTCATGGCCGAAGAACGGTGCGGCCACGCCGTTGTTGAACTTCTGGTCGTTCATGAGGGCGACCGACTTGCCCTCCTTCATGCCTTCCAGCAGCTCGCGGGCCCCGTCGCCGCCCTTGGGCGCGAACAGGCGCACGCCATAGCGGAAGCGGCTGTCCTTGATGCGCTTGTCGACATAGGGGTTGTTGGCCGCGCGATAGGTCATCTCGCAGGTCACGCCGCTGTCGACGATGGCGGCCGGCATCACCTCCCAGTTCGAGAGGTGTCCCGAAACGAACACGACCGGGATCTTCTTGTCGGCGATCTCGGCCAGGCGTTCCTTGTTGACCACCTCGACCCGGCCGGTGGACGGCAGGATCTTGTCCATCAGCGGGAACTCGGCGAACGAGCGGCCCAGGCCGTCCCACTGCTCGCGCAGCATCTGCTCGTGCCAGGCAGTGTCCTGTTCCGGGAAGGCCAGTTTCAGATTGCGCGTGGCGACCTTGTGGGCCCCGCTCATAGGGCCGAACGTGCGGCCCAGCCAGCCGCCAAAGTCCGAAGCGCGGTCCACGCCCATCAGGCGCACGGCCCCGATAAAGAGGTCGAAGCCTACCGCTTCCAACCGCCACAACAGGTCCTGGACCCAGGGACTACGCTTTTCCGACATGGCCTCTTCTAGGCTTGCTCGCCCGTCAGGCGCAACGCCGCCTCGCCCGGCACGCGACTTGCGGCTGTGAGGACAGGCCGTTCCGTTTCGGGACGGGTCGGTAATCAGTTAGGGGGCCTGGCTTCCATGGGCAACGATATCGATACGCATCTGGGCAAGCGTCTGCGCCGCCGCCGTCGTCTGCTGGGTCTGACCCAGCAACAACTGGCTGGCACGGTCGGCGTGCGCTTCCAGCAGATCCAGAAATACGAGTGCGGCGCCAACCGTATCTCGGCCGCCCGTCTGTGGCAGCTGTCCGAGGCGCTGGAAGTGCCGGTCGGCTACTTCTACGACGGCCTGTCGGACGCCCGTCGCGACGGCGCCGGCGAAGCGGCCGAGGGCGGCGAGATGTTCGCTCGCAAGGAGACGCTGGACCTGATCCGCGCCTACTACCTGCTGGGCGAGCGTCCGCGCCGTCGCCTGCTGGACCTGGCCAAGTCGCTGAATGGCGGCGCCGAGCACGCCGACGCCTAGTCTACTGTGGCGCGTTGTCGGCGGGGACGTTAAACCCGCCGCATGACGCTCTCCCCAGGCACACTTTCGGCTGACCGGCTCGCGGCGCTCGACGCCTTCATCATCGACCTGAACCGCGCGTCCGCGGGAGCGATCTTGCCGCTGTTCCGGGCCGACCACGGCCTGGAAGACAAGGGGGCTGGCAAGAACCTCCCGCGTGACACCCACGCGGCGTTCGACCCGGTGACCGAAGCCGACCGTGGCGCCGAGGCGGCGATCCGCAAGCTGATCAGCGAGCGGTATCCCGAGCACGGCGTCATCGGCGAAGAATATGGCGAGGACCGCCCGAACGCCGAGTTCGTCTGGGTCCTCGACCCGATCGACGGCACCCGCGCCTTCATCTCCGGCCTGCCCCTGTGGACCACCCTGATCGGCCTGCGCCATCAGGGCCGTCCCGTCCTGGGCTCCATCGGCCAGCCCTATATCGGCGAGTTGTTCGTCGGCCATGCCGGCGGCTCGCGCCTGCTCGCGCGCGGCCAGGAGAAGGCCATCAAGGTCCGCGAGTGCGCGAACCTGACCGACGCCATCATCGCCACCACCGATCCCGACGCCTGCTTCGACGGGGCCGAGCGCGGCGCCTGGCTACAGGTGCGCGCAGCCGCCAAGCTGGCCCGCCTGGGCTGCGACGCCTATGCCTACGCCATGGTCGCCATGGGCAAGATGGACATGGTCATCGAGGCCGGCCTGAAATCCTGGGATATCGAGGCCGCCATCCCGCTGATCGAAGGCGCCGGCGGCCTGGTCACCGACTGGCGCGGCCAACCTGTCGGCCAGAACGGCGGTCAGATGGTCATCTCCGGCGACCGTCGTCCGCTGGACGAGGCGCTCGTCAGTCTGAAGCGTTCGGCGAAATAAGCGGCTCTTTCGGCGCGACGGGATCGACCGTCTCGTCGAAGGCCTGCCAGAAGATCGCCCGGCGCGGGTCGGTCTCGATCAGGATCTCGTGGAACGCGCCCGGGACCTCGATGTAGCGGCCCTTCGGGATGCGACCGGCGATCGACTTCTGATCCGGATTGAGCACCCGATTGTCGAGTTCGGCGGCGGCGATGGTCACCGGGATCGAGATGGCCTCCACGCCCTTGCTCCGCCGCAGCCAGGCGCAGGCCGAGATGGCGAAGTCCGCCCAGCCCCAGGTCATGCCGCCGATCGCCAACTGAGGCTCGGCGCGTAGCTGGGCCTGGTAGCGATCGTAGCGTTTCTCGTCGTGGGTCAGGCCGTCGCCCTGGAAGGTCTGGGTCAGCGGGTCGTAGGCGGTCTGCACATACTCGCCGGCCAGGCCGACGCGCGCCATGGTCCAGGACAGCGGCTTGGCGAACCAGGGCGGCACACCGCCCGTGTTCAGCCCCAGCATCGGCGCGGACATCACCGCCGCCGAGAACCGTGTCTCGCCGTGGGCCAGGGCCAGCATGGTCAGGCAGCCGCCCATCGAGTGGGCCATGGCGATCCACGGCTTGGGCATGCGCGCCTCGAACGTGTCGAGCAGCGCCTTGTAGTCGGATAGGAAGGTCTGGAAGCCCTGGGCGTGGCCCTTGTGGCGGTCGGGAAGGCCTCGGGCCGACAGCCCCTGCCCTCGCCAGTCGTGCATCAGCACGGCGAAGTCGCGCGCGAGGAGGTCCTCGACGACTTCGAAATATTTCTCGATCGGCTCGCTGCGGCCGGGGCTGAGCACCACCGTCCCCCGGGCCGGGCCGTTCGGAAAAAAGGTCGCGGCGCGGAGGGTCGCCCCATCCGCGCCGCTAAACCATTCGGCCTTGCCTGAAGCGGGAACCGGAGCCTCGGGAATCGAGACCAGAAACGCCGGCTCCATCATCGTCGGCTTAGCGCATCTTGGCGAACAGAGCGCCCATCTTCGGCTGCAGGGCCATGGCGGCGCCCATGTCCGACAGCTTCAGCTTGCCGGTCATGACGGCCATGGTCGGGTCCAGCGAACCGGCGCCAATGGCCAGCAGGTCATCCAGGCTGAGCGTCATGGTCAGGTCAGCCGGAGCGTCTTCGTTGGTGACCGAGCCGCCATCGATGTGGATGACGCCGGCGTCCTTCAGGTCGAACTTGAGGCTCTTGCCGAGACCGCTGTCGTCGCCCACGGCGCCCTTGATGCGATCGGTGATTTCCTGAAGCGTGGCCATGAGCGCGATCTCCCTCTGCGCGTTGTCAGTTACGGATAGCTAGACCGGGCCGCTCGGTTAAGTAAACACCGTTCAGACGACCCAGGGTCTATTTCTTCCCGTCGTAGAAGCCGACCTTAGTTGGCGTATTTGTCAACTTTACCCGTACGGCGCCCTTGTGATCGGCGGGTCGGAAATATGGGGTGTCCTTGGTCTCGGGCAGCGGCGCGGCGTGGCCGTCGCCGAACACGATCGTCCCGCCGCCGGCCTTCGGGAAGGCGACGCCGGTCATCTTCGGGGCCATGAACGCCATGGGGCCAGCGGCCTTGCCGATGACCGTATTGGCTTCGTTGACGGTGGCGGTCAGCTCGCGCGCGTCATACTCGGCGCCGGGCTTGAGGTTGGTCTCGAAGTTCATCGACACGCCCATCTTGGCGTCCGGCGGCACGTCCAGGGCCAGATCCGGATCGCCGTCGAGCTGCGCGATCGTCGGCAAGCGCTCGAAACGACCCTCGCCATCGATAGGCAGTGGCGTGCGCTTGCCGCTCTTTTCGACCAGGAAGACCGCGAGGTTGGAGGCAGGCTTACCCTCGCGCTTCAGGCCGTAGGTCAGCTTGATCCGCGTGCGCTCCGCCGACGGCACCTTCAGGAACTTGTCCAGGTAGGGCAGCACTTTGCTGGCCGGCGCGATCTTCTCGGCCAGGGCCGGGGTGGCGGCTGTCGCCAGCGCCGCCGCCAGGATCAGCGCGGCCCTCATTTCGGCTTCACGAACTTGAGGGTCATGCGGTCGCTCTCCCCGATGGCGTCGTACTTGGCGTGGTCGAAGCCCGGTTCGGCCGGCTCGCCGCGCGGCGCCGACAGGCGCGTGGGCGGCAGGGTCCAGACGCCGAACGGATGGTCCTTGGTGTCCTTGGGATTGGCGTTGATCTCGCTGGTCCCGGCCAGCACGAAGCCGGCCTCCTTGGCCATCTGGATCACGTAGTCCTGCTGGACGTAGCCGTCGGCCGCCAGCACGTCCTGCACGCGACCGGGTTCGCCCCGGTGCTCCTCGACGCCCAGGATGCCGCCAGGCTTCAGGGCCGCCAAAGCGTCCTTGAAGGCCTTCTCGGCGACGCCGCCGGCCATCCAGTTGTGCAGGTTGCGCAGGAAGACGACGAGGTCGGCCGTCTCCGCCGGCGCCACCGGGCCGCTGGTCGGGCCGAACGCTGTGAAGGCCACATCGCCGTAGATCTTCTTCTTGTCGCCCAGCTTGCGCCGATAGGCCTCGACGATCTCCGCGGCGGCCGGATCCGACGGGTCGTTGGTTTCCAGCACGGCCTCGTAGAGCTTGCCGCGCGTATCGGCCAGGAACGGGCCCAGGATGTCGGTGTACCAGCCCGCGCCGGGCCAGAACTCGACGACGGTCTGGCCGGGCTTCAGCTCCCAGAACTTCAGGGTCTCGACGGGGTGACGCCAGATGTCGCGCGCGCGGTCGGCGGGCAGGCGCCAGTCGCCGGCCACGGCCGCCTCGATGGTGTTCGGGCCGACCTTCTTGGCCGCTTCGGCCTCGGCCTTGGCCGGATCGTTCTTCTTGCCGCAGGCGGTCAGTCCCAGCGCGCCGACGCTCGCCAGGACTCCTCGCCTCGACCACTGCAGACTGGAAGCCATCATTCCCCCGTAACGCGCCAGGCAGGCTGACCGCCGACCTTGACCAAAGTCGGGCGGGCCAGGATCAGGCGGGCTTGCGGAAGCGCAGGGTCATGCGATCGCTCTCGCCGATGGCGTCGTACTTGGTGCGATCGAAGCTGGGATTGGCCGGCTGGCCAGCCGGTGCCGAGCGCTTGGTCGGCGGCAGGGTCCAGACGCCGAAGGGGTGGTCCTTGGTGTCCTTGGGGTTGGCGTTGATCTCGGACTGGGCGTCCAGCTTGAAGCCGGCCTTCTCGGCCAGGGCGATCACCGTGGCGGTGTTCAGGTAGCCGTCGGCGTCCTTCTGGGCGCGCGGATCGGCGCGATGGTCCTCGATGGCCAACAGGCCGCCCGGCTTCAGCACGGCGAAGAAATCAGCGAACACCTTGTCGGCCATGCCCGGCGCGCCGGTCCAGTTGTGGACATTGCGGGCGGTCAGGACGAGGTCGACGGAGCCCGGCGCGCCCAGCGGGCCCGACTGACCGCCGAAGTTCACGTACTGCGGCTTGCCGTACTTGGTCGGATCGGCGAACCGGGCCTCGAAGTCGGCGCGGCCCTTCTTGGCGCCTTCCGAGATCTTCGGGTTCGAGAGGTCGGCGACGCCGGCGATGTAGGTGCCGCCAGTAGCCTTGGCGTAGGGCGCCAGGATCTCGGTCCAGTAGCCGCCGCCGGGCGAGATCTCGATGACGGTCTGCTTGGGCTTGAGCCCCCAGAACGACAGGCTCTCGACCGGATGGCGCGCGCCGTCGCGGGCGACGTCGCCGGCGGGACGCGTGGGCGAAGCGACGGCGGCCTTCAGGGCCGGATCGGTGGAGGCGAAGGCGGCGGTCGCGGAGAGGCTGACGGCGGCGGCGAGCAACAGGACGTGGCGGCGAAGCGGCATGGGAGACGTGTCCTTCGGCGTTACGGAGGTCGGGACCTTAGCCGTGGTCGCCGGTGCGTCAAACGATTCACGTTCGATGAGTTCGCAAGCCCTTGAACGCCGAAATCGGCTCACCAACTAGTTTCACGAAGGCGCTGGAAACCCGGGCCTTCCGGACCACCTGGCGATGCCGATTTCGGGTCACCGACGGGACGAACATTCAAAGACCTTGCTTGATGAGAAGGATCTAAATCTATGCGTACGATCGACCTTTCGCCCCTGTACCGCTCGCTCGTCGGCTTCGACCGCCTCGCCGACCAGCTGGACGCGGCCGCCCGCACCGAAGCGGCCTCGGGCTATCCCCCCTACAACATCGAACGCACTGGCGAGAACGACTACCGCATCGAGATCGCGGTGGCCGGCTTCAAGCCGGAAGAACTGACCGTTGAGGTGAAGGAAAACCTGCTGACCGTCACGGGCCGCAAGGCCGCCAACGACGGCGACGCCAAGCAGTACCTGCACCGCGGGCTCGCCGAGCGTAACTTCGAGCGCAAGTTCCAGCTGACCGACTACCTCGTGGTGGTCGACGCCGATCTGTCGAACGGTCTGCTGTCGATCGCGCTGAAGCGTGAACTGCCGGAAGCCCTGAAGCCGCGCACGGTCGAGATCAAGACCGTCGCCGCGCCGCTGATCGAAGGCGAAAAGGCCGCCTAACCCGCGACCTCGTTTCTGTAGTTCTCCCCCTCTGATCCCGACTTCGGCGGCGTCGCAAGACGCCGCCTTTTTCGTGTCCGCAGGCGCCCAAAACGCATCATCCCGCGACAAGCGCGGGACGATGTGAAGCCACAGGATGCGGAGGAAGGTTCGCCTAGCCCGGCGCGGAAAAATCCAGGCCCTGGACTTGATTCAGGTCGACGTTCCGGAAACTGGCCTTGGCCACGCGCGCGCCGGTGAAGTCCGCACCGCGCAGGTCGGCGCCGTCCAGCACCGCCTCGCTGAGATCGCAGACCTGACCCATGACGTAGCGCATGCGCGCCGAGGCCAGGTTGGTCGGGGTGAAGCGGCCCGGACCCAGCGGCAGCGGGGCCAGATAGGCCTGGCGCAGGTCCGCCTTGGTCAGGTTCGCGCCGGTCAGCTTGGCGCCGCGCAGGTCGGCCCCGCGCAGATTGGCCGCGCGCAGGTCGGCGTTCTGCAGGTTCGCGCCCTGCAACTGAGCGCCGGACAGGTCCAGACCCACCATGCAGGCGCCCTTGGCGCTCATGGCCGTCATGCGCAGGCCCTTCAGCTTGCCGCCGAGTGGACGCAGGTCCTCGCCGTCGAGACGGGCCGCCTGGCCCTCCTTGCCGCCGGTCTGGCACCAGCGCTGGTTGTCAACGCAGCGATTGTAGAGCTCTTCGGCCTTGGAGATCGCCTCGCGGGTCGAAGCGACGAGGGCCCCGGCCATGTGGGCGCCGCTGGTCCGAGCGGTCGAAGTGTCGACGCCGGCCATGACGGCGCCAGACAGGTTGGCGCCTTCCAGGTTCGCGCCCTTCACGTCGGCGCCGTCCAGGATGGCCCCGACCAGATTGGCTTCCTTGAGGTTGGCGCCCGACAGCTTGGCGCCGCGCAGCGAGCAGTCGCTGAAGTCGGCCTTGAACGCCGAGACGCCTTCGAACTGCGAGCCGTCCAGGGTGGCGCCCGAGAAGTTGACCTCGTCGACCTCGCCCTGGCGCGTCTCGTGGCGCAGGGTGTCGAGGCCCTTGCGGGGGTGCGGAATGGCGATCTGGCCTTCGCGGAAATCGGCCTGGGTCAGGTCGGCCTGGGCGAGGTTCGCGCCGCGCAGGCAGGCGCCGCGCAGGTCGGCGCGGACAAGGGAAGCCTGGCGCATGTCGCTCTTGCGCAGGTCGCAGCCGAACAGGCTGGCCCGGTCCAGCTTGGTGCGGACCATGCGACAGCCTTCCAGGATCGAGGCGGACAGGTCCGCGTCGGTCAAGTTTCGGAACGACAGATCTAGGCCCGACAGCTGCATGAAGCGTAGGGAAGCTCGCTTGCCCCCCTGCTTGCCGGTAACGAATTTCTCGTGCGCCGTTACGATCATGTCGAGCTCGGCTTGGCTTAGGCGGCGACGCCCAGCCACGCTTTGCGCGGCCTCCATAACGATTAGCTCCCGCTAGGTTCTTTCCTCAGATACGCGGACTGTAGCGACGAGGGACGAGCGAACCGTTAAGCCTGCGTCCGATTGTCGCGTTTTTCTCAAATGACGTCGTCGAGCCCTCGCGCGCCCAGACGGATAGCGCCGGTCAGTTCGACGTCCTTCAACTGCGCGCCCGTGAAATTGGCGCGCGACACGTCCGCCCCCGCCATCCGCGCCTGGCGGAGATCGGCGCGGGCGAGGTCGGCATTGGCCAGGATGGCGCCGGTCAGGTCGACCGGCAGCACCCGATCGGCGGCGATCAGCAGCGGACCCAACTGGGCGTCCCGCAGGTCCGAGCCCGTCAGCTTGGCGCCCTTCAGCCGGGCGCCGCGCAGGTCCGCGCGGCGAAGGTTGCAGGCCCGCAGGTCCGCCCCTTCCAGCTGGGCGCCCTGCATCTGCACGCCTTCCATGTCGAGGCCGTAGAAGACCGCGGCCTTGGCCGACAGAGCCGTCAGATTGTAGCCGCGGATCGACCGCAGGTTCCGCAGGTCCGCCTTGTCGAACACCGACGGCTTGCCCTGGGCGCCGCCGGTCTCGATCCATTTGGCGTGGTCGGCGATCATCTGCTCGTAGGGCATATCCGAAACGCTGGTGCCCGACGGCTTGTCGGTCAGGGCCCCGTCCAGATTGGTGTCGTTGATGTTCCACGACATGGTCTTGGCGCCGACCAGGACCGTGTTGCGCAGGTCGGCCCCGGCCAGGTTGGCGCCCGAAAGGTCGGCGCCGGCCAGGTTGGCCCCGTTGAAATTGGCTTGTTTCAGGTTGGCGCGGACCAGCTTGGCGTCCTTCAGGATCGCGTCGCTGAAGTCGGCCTTGGTCGCCACGATGCCCGACAGGCGCGAGCGCTCGAGGTTCGCGCCCGAGAGGTTCGCGCCGCTGGCGTAGGCCTCGCGCTGGGTCAGCTCGATGACCTTGTAGCCTTCCTTGCGGTCGGCGGCGGCGATCGTGCCTTCGCGCAGGTCGGCCTCGAACATGTCGGCGCCGGTCAGGTTCGCCCCGCGCAGGCTGGAGCCGCGCAGGTCGGCGCGGCGCAAGCTGGCGTCCGTCAGGTCCGCCCCTTGCATGTCGGCGCCGTAGCAGTTGGCGTTGTCCAGCTTGGTCTTGCGCAGATCGCAGGCGACCATGATCGCGCCGGTGAAGTCGGCGTCGCACAGGTTCCGGCCCGTCAGGGACAGGCCGGAAAGGTCGCAGAAGGCGAACACGGCGCGGGCCCCGCCCATGCGGGCCGACCACAGGCGATCGTGCTTGGCGCAGATGACGTCTACGTCATGCTGCGTCAAACGCTTGTAGTCCTGTGCTGTCGGTGTAGCGACGCTCATCGTGCGCGTGGAATCCCAATGGTTGGGATCACCATGCGCAGACCAAAATTAACGTCGTGTTTCCAACAGCTTCCGGTCGAGCTTAGGGAATCGACGGCAGCGCTTCGGCGCGGCTCGCGTCCAGATAGCGAACGCTGGTCGGTTTCAGCTGCTCGTCCAGCTCGATGACCAGCGGATTGCCCGTCGGGATCTCGACGCCGACGATCTTGTCGTCCGGCACGTTGAACAGGTGCTTGACGATGGCGCGCAGCGAATTGCCGTGCGCGGCGATCAGCAGGGTCTCGCCGGCTTTCAGATGCGGGGCGATGTCGCTTTCCCAGTAGGGCAGCACGCGGACCAGGGTCGTGGCCAGGCTCTCGGTCGACGGCAGGGTCGCGCCCTTGTAGCGGCGATCCTTGCTGAAGTCGTACTCGCCGCCCGGGGCCAGTTCGGGCGGCGGCACGTCGTACGAGCGGCGCCAGATCGTGACCTGGGCCTCGCCGTGCTTCTCGGCGGTCTCGGCCTTGTTCAGGCCCGTCAGGCCGCCGTAGTGGCGCTCGTTCAGGCGCCAGTCCTTGGTCACCGGCACGAAGCTCTGCTTGGCGGCGTCCAAAGCGAGGTTGCCCGTGCGGATGGCGCGGGTCTGGACCGAGGTGAAGGCGTGGTCGATCTGGATGCCGGCGTCCCTGATCAGCTCGCCGCCCTTGCGGGCCTGGGCCTCGCCCTCGGCGGTCAGGTCGACGTCGACCCAGCCCGTGAAGCGGTTTTCCAGGTTCCACTGGCTTTGGCCATGGCGGAGCAGGACGAGCGTCGGCATCGGGCTTCCTTCGTAGATCGGGGAATGTCAGGCGCGGGCTAAGGCCAGGAAGACGCAGCGTCAAGCCAGGAACCCTGAACGCCCCTCCCCCAAACGCTCACCCGTGCTATAGGCGGGCCATGCCTGATCGCATCTTCATGCCGCTCATGGGGCTGATCGCCCTGGCTCTGATCACCTTCTCCCTCGTCTGGCCGCAAGGCCAGGGCGACCGCTCCTGGGGTCCGTTCGGCCATGTGCCGGTGCAGCAGACCCCCGAGATGAAAGCCAAGATCCAGAAGGAAAAGGACGCCGCGCGCCGCCGCGACGAGACCGCCAAGAAGGCCGTCGAGGCCGCGAGCAAGATCCAATAATGAGCGCTTTCGACGCCGTCGCCGTCGGCCGCCGGGTGCTGAGCATCGAGGCCGACGCCCTGCGGACGATGTCCGACTCGCTGGGCGAGGCCTTCACCCGAGCCGTCGAGACGATGTTCGACGCCAAGGGGCGGATCGTCTGCACCGGCATGGGCAAGTCCGGCCACGTAGCGCGCAAGATCGCCGCCACCCTGGCCTCGACCGGGACCCAGGCCATGTTCGTGCATCCCGCCGAGGCCAGCCACGGCGACCTCGGCATGATCGGTCCCGACGACGTGGTGCTGGCCCTGTCGAAATCGGGCGCCGGGCGCGAGCTCTCCGACACCCTGGCCTACGCCAAGCGTTTCTCGATCCCGCTGATCGCCATGACCGCCGAGGCCGGCAGCCCGTTGGGCCAGGCCGGCGACATCCTGCTGTTGCTGCCCGACGCGCCCGAAGGCACGGCCGAGGTCAACGCCCCCACCACCTCGACCACGCTGCAGATCGCCCTGGGCGACGCCCTGGCCGTGGCCCTGCTGGAGCGTCGCGGCTTCACGGCCAGCGACTTCCGGGTCTTCCACCCGGGCGGCAAGCTGGGCGCCATGCTGCGCACGGTCGGCGACCTGATGCACGGCGATGCCGAACTGCCGCTGATCGGCGCCGAAGCCTCGATGTCCGACGCGCTTCTGGTGATGAGCGAGAAACGCTTCGGCGCCGTGGGCGTTGTCGACGGCGCGGGCCATCTGGCTGGTCTGATCACCGACGGGGACCTGCGCCGCCACATGGACGGACTGCTGACGCACACGGCCGGCGAGGTCATGACCCGCTCGCCCCTGACCATCGCCCCCGGCGCCCTGGCGGCCGAAGCGCTGAAGGTCATGAACGAGCGCCGGATCACCGTCCTTTTCGTCGTCGAGGCCAACCGGCCCGTCGGCGTCCTGCATGTCCACGACCTGCTGCGCGCGGGCGTGATCTAGGCTCGGCCCCGCACTTCCTCCGTATGCTGTCATGAAGCCGTGCTGGTCGTCTGCTCAAGAGACGGCTAAACCGGCTCCCCGAAACGTAAAGCGAGTTCTCGATGTTCTCCCCCCGCGCCGATCTCGTCCCCAACACCGCGGCCTACGAAAACGAAGCCCTGGTCAAGGCGACCGGCTTCCGCGAGTACGACGCGCGCTGGCTGTTCGGCCCCGAGATCAACCTGCTGGGCGTCCAGGCCCTGGGCCTGGGCCTGGGCACCTACATCCAGGAGCTGGGTCAGTCGAAGATCGTGGTCGGCCACGACTTCCGCTCGTACTCGACCTCAATCAAGAACGCCCTGATCCTGGGCCTGCTGAGCGCCGGTTGCGAAGTGCACGACATCGGCCTGGCCCTGTCGCCGACCGCCTATTTCGCCCAGTTCGACCTCGACATCCCCTGCGTGGCCATGGTCACCGCCAGCCACAACGAGAACGGCTGGACCGGCGTGAAGATGGGCGCTCAGAAGCCGCTGACCTTCGGCCCCGACGAGATGGGTCGCCTGAAAGAGATCGTGCTGGGCGCCCAGTTCGTCGAGCGTGACGGCGGCAAGCTGATCCGCGTCCAGGGCGAGGCCCAGCGCTACATCGACGACGTCGCCAAGCGCGCCAGCGTCAAGCGCCCGCTGAAGGTGGTCGCGGCCTGCGGCAACGGTACGGCCGGCGCCTTCGTGGTCGAGGCCCTGCAGAAGATGGGCGTCACGGACGTGGTGCCGATGGACACCGACCTGGACTTCAATTTCCCGAAATACAATCCGAACCCGGAAGACGTGGAGATGCTGCACGAGATGGCCCATGCCGTCCGTGAGCACGGCGCGGACCTGGCCTTCGGCTTCGACGGCGACGGCGACCGCTGCGGCGTGGTCGATGACGAGGGCGAGGAGATCTTCGCCGACAAGATCGGCCTGATGCTGGCTCGCGACCTGGCCCCGCTGCACCCCGGCGCGACCTTCGTGGTCGACGTGAAGTCCACGGGCCTCTACGCCACCGACCCGATCCTGGCGCAGCACGGCTGCAAGGTCGTCTACTGGAAGACCGGCCACAGCTACATCAAGCGCAAGAGCGCCGAACTGGGCGCCCTGGCCGGCTTCGAGAAGAGCGGCCACTTCTTCATGAACGGCGAGCTGGGCTATGGCTATGACTGCGGCCTGACCGCCGCCGCCGCCGTCCTGGCCATGCTGGACCGCAACCCCGGCAAGAAGCTCAGCGACCTGCGCAAGGCCTTGCCGGTGGCCTTCACCTCGCTGACCATGAGCCCGCACTGCGACGACGAGAAGAAGTACGGCGTCGTGGCGGAGGTGGTGAAGGAATACGAGGACCTGTTCGCCGCCGGCGGCTCGATCCTGGGCCGCAAGATCGTCGAAGTGATCACGGTCAACGGCGTGCGCGTCCACCTGGAAGACGGCTCGTGGGTCCTTGTCCGCGCCTCGTCGAACAAGCCCGAGGTGGTCGTGGTGGTCGAGAGCACCAGCTCCGAGGACGACATGCGCGCCCTGTTCCACCAGGAAGTGAAGCCGCGCCTGGGCGCCCGGGTCGGCAAGTACAATCAGGAGATCTGACCGGGCCTGGCGCCCGTCAGACCAAGGCCGGGGCGAAAGCTCCGGCCTTTTTATTGCGCCGGAACCTCCTGCGCCGAGATCTCAACAACGCTCTGGGCGTGAACGCCGACGGCCCGGCTCCACCAGAACTCGCGATCAGGCCGGGTAGCCGCGATGATCAGCGAGACCGGCCAGACGCAGACACCCAGGAAGCCGAGGAAACCCAACAGCAGGTAGTTCGGTCGCCTTCCCTCTATCGGCCTGACCCGATAGCCCAGCACGTACTGCCCCAAGGTCTGCCGCCCCAGCCTCGGCAGGACGCAGAAATAGGCGACGACGCCGACCACCCCGCCCAGCGCGAGGGGCGCCGCGAGCAGGTGATCGAACCACTCGGGGTCACTGATCTGGACGCCCCACTGGAATGATCCCGTCATCACGGCGGCATAGATCAGTACCGGCGTCGTGACGATGGGAATGATGATCGCCGTTGCCGTAAATACGTCGATCAGGAACGCGCCGAGGCGCGCCCGCAGCCACACCCGCAGGCCTGGAACGTCAGTTGAGGGGCGCGGGCGATGGGAGATCAACAGCAACAGGAAGCCGACAGCCACCACGATGCCGACGGGCGTCGTCTTGGCCACGATCACGCAGGCACCGTTCACACACTGGTCGGTCATGACGCTGGACGCCCCAAACATCATCGACACCAATACCAGTCCTATGACCGAGGCCAGAACCCAACTGCGCTTCATGCCATCTCTCCCCGACGGGCCAGAGGTCGAAGACTCGCACGGCAAAGTCAACCCTGGGACGTAAGGCCGCGATCTCCGCGCGGCTGGTGCGAAAACTGTGGCCACGCTAGACCTCGCCGGATGATCAAGCTTCGCCCCTCCCGCCCCGAAGACGGCGCCCGTGTCGTGGAAATCTGGGCCGCCGCTGTCGATGCGACCCACGACTTCCTGGCGCCCGAAGACCGCGCCGCGATCGGCCGCGAAGTCGAGGCCTTCCTGCCCTATGCAACCATGACCCTGGCCGTCGACGACCGTGACCGGGCCATCGGCTTCATGCTCATCGCCGACGGCCACATGGAGGCGCTGTTCATCGATCCCGAGCATCGCGGGGCCGGCGTCGGCGCGATCATGATCGACTACGCCCTGGCGGTGCATCCGACCTTGAGCACCGACGTCAACGAGCAGAACGCCCAGGCGGTCGGCTTCTACGAGCACATGGGCTTCGAGCGCACGGGCTGGTCGGCCACTGACGGCCAAGGTCGCCCCTATCCGCTGATCCATCTGCGCTTTGGCGTCTGAGGCGAATTCGGCTTAGCTGCTTGGCGTTCCTTCGCGAGTCGCCCATGCGCCGTCTTCTCACCGCCCTTGCCCTGATCCTGTCACCCGGCCTCGCGGTCGCCGCCCAGCCGGTGCTGATCAAGCCCGCGCGGGTCTGGACGGCCGAGAACGCCGGTCCGCCGCACGAAGGCTGGGCCGTGCTGGTCAAGGATGGCAAGATCGCCGCCGTGGGCCCTCTCGCCCAGATCGACGGCGCCGGCGCAGATGTCATTGACCTGCCGGGCGCGACGATGATCCCGGGCCTGATGGACCTGCACAGCCACCTCTTCCTGCACCCCTACAACGAGACCCTGTGGGACGATCAGGTGCTGAAGGAGACGCCGACCTACCGCACCTTGCGGGCGGCGGTGCAAGCCAAGACGACGCTGGAGGCCGGCTTTACCACCCTGCGCGACCTGGGCACCGAGGGCGTCGGCGCGGCTGATGTGCCCCTGCGCAAGGCGATCAATGACGGGCTGATCCCCGGTCCCCGCCTGTTCGTGGCCACCAACGCCATCGTCGCCACCAACACCTACGGCCCCGCCCGCAAGAACTACAATCCCGAGGCCGACCTACCCCAGGGCGCCCAGGAGGCCAGCGGCGTCCCCGAGGTGATCAAGGCCGTGCGCGAGCAGGCCGGGGCCGGGGCGGACTGGATCAAGGTCTATGCCGACTACCGGATCGGCCCCGACGGCTCGACCCAGCCGACCTTCAGCCTCGAGGAGTTGAAGGCCCTGGTCGAGACGGCCCACTCCACGGGACGGCCGGTCGCCGCCCACGCCTCCAGCGACGAGGGCATGCGCCGGGCGGTGCTGGCCGGCGTCGACACCATCGAGCACGGCTACGGCGGCAGCGACGCCACCTTCAAGCTGATGGCCGAGAAGGGCGTGGTGTTCTTCCCCACCCTGACGGCGGTCGAGAGCACCTCGACCTATTTCGGCGGCTATGTCGCCGGCAAGACGCCGCCGACCGCCGCGATGAACAACGCCGAGCGCGCCTTCAAGCTGGCCGTGAAGAACGGCGTCACCATCGGCATGGGCAGCGATGTCGGCGTCTTCAAGCACGGCGACAACGCCCGCGAACTGGTCTGGTTGGTCAAGGAAGGCCTGACGCCGACCCAGGCCCTGTTGGCCGCCACGGCCGTCGACGCCAAGGTGCTGGGCCGCGCCAACGATCTCGGCCAGTTGAAGCCCGGCTATCTCGCCGACATCGTCGCCGTGAAGGGCGACCCGACCCAGGCGATCGAGGCGACCAGGGACGTCGTCTTCGTCATGAAGGGCGGCCAAGTGGTCCGGCGGCCGTGATGCGGATCGCGCCTGCCCTCCTGCTGCTCGCCCTCGCGGGTCCCGCCTTGGCCCAGACTGACCAAGGCACGATGCAGCAGCACGACACTTTCCGTGACGCGGCCGCCGCGCCGCTGGAGGACCTGAACCTCAAGCAGAAGTCGATCCCACCGGTGCTGCAGCGTGCGGTGACCGATCCCTACGACGTGACCGGCCTGACCCGCTGCGAGCCGATCGCCGCCGAGATCGGCCGGCTGGACGCGGCCCTCGGTCCAGACCTCGACGAGGCCCCGCCGCCGGACAACCGCTCCAAGGGCAAGAAGGTCGCCGACGCGGCCTATGGCGCCGGCGTGGCCGGGGTGCGCGACACGACGCGGGACGTGCTGCCGTTCCGCAACTGGATCCGCAGGTTGACGGGCGCCTCCAGGCACGACAAGGCGGTGGCCAAGGCCATCCAGTCCGGGGGCGTGCGGCGCGGCTACCTGAAGGGCGTCGGCATGCGGATGAACTGCGCCCCGCCGGCCGCGCCCAGCTGGTTCGTGCCGGTCGAGGTCAAGCCCAAGCCCGCGCCCAAGGCGGCCGGTCTTGTCGATAACTTCATGGCCTGGTGGAGCAATGTGCTGGCCTGGTTCCGAAACCTGGTCGGCTAGATCGGCTTCAACATCGCCCGCACTTCGCCGACCAGCTTGGGACCGTCGAACGGCTTCATGACGTAGCCCCGCGCCCCCAGCTGCATGGCCTGGACGATCCGGTCGAGGCGCCCATCGCCCGTCAGCATCAGGACGGGGATATCGGCGTGCTCGGACTCCTTGAGGCTCCGCAGCGCGTCCAACCCGCTCTGCCCCGGGATCCGCACGTCCAGCAGCACCGCGTCCGGTCGGCGCACTAGGACCGCCGCCATCAGCTTGTCCGCGCTGGCGAAGCCGACGACCTCCAGCCCGTCGCGGCTCAGGAAGGCCTCGATCAGCTCGAGCGTCGGCTCGTCGTCATCGGCGACATAGATCAGGGGAACGCGTTGGGACATCGACCGGGAAACCGCCGGAGCAAGAACACTGTTCGAGCGGTAAAGCCCAAGATGGGTAGGACGTCAAACGCCACGCGCGCTTCAGACCGTCTCCGGGAGGTCTTCCCGCGCCCCGATCGCCGTCGCCATGGCCTCGATCAGACCCATGGCCGATAGCGGCTTGGCGACATGACCGGCGAACAGGTCGTCGGTCGGCAGAACCGAGGCGTCGGCCGAGAAGACCAGGATCGGCGTGCGCCGGTTCGGACCCTGGCCGTCGCGAATCTGCTTCGCCGCGGTCCGGCCGTCCACGCGCGGCATGCGCAGGTCCATCAGGATGACGTCGAAGCCTCGCGCCTCCGCCTCCGCCACGCCCTCGTCGCCGTCCGTGGCTTCGGCCAGGTCGACGCCGAACGGGGCGAGGATGGCCCTGGCCAGATGGCGGTTGGCCGGGTTGTCGTCGACGACCAGCACGCGGCAGCCTTCCGGAAGGTTGGTGCGAACCTCCGAGGCCTCGGCCAGAGGAACCGCTTCGGCCACCCGGGTCGGGATCTCGAACCAGAAGCGCGAGCCGGTCCCGACGGTGCTCTCGACGCCGATCCGGCCGCCCATGGCGTCGACAAGCCCCTTGCAGATCGCCAGGCCAAGACCGGTGCCGCCGTACTTGCGGGCGGAGGCGCCGTCGACTTGCGAGAAGCGCTGGAACAGCTGACCGGCCTGCTCCCCGGCGATACCTGGTCCAGTATCCGAGACCTCGAAGGACAGGCGCGAGGCCTGCGCGTCGAAGCGGACGGTGGCGATCACCGCGCCGTTGTCGGTGAACTTCACGGCGTTGCCGATCAGGTTCAGCAGGATCTGCCGCAGGCGATCCGGGTCGGCCTCGACCAGCGGCGGCAGGTTGGCCAGGCCCGAGGCCCGCAGGACCACGCCCTTGTCCCGCGCCTGGGCCGCGAACAGCTCCACCGCCTCGCGGGCAAGGTCGGCGGGCGACATGGGCTGGGGCTTGATGTCGACCTGGCCGGCCTCGAGCTTCGAGAAATCCAGGATGTCGTTGACCGTGGCCCGCAGCGCCTTGCCGGCATTGGCGACGCGCTGGACGTAGGCGCGCGTCTCGTCGCTGAGTTCAGGCTGCTGCTCGACCAGCTGGGTGAAGCCCAAAACGGCGGTCAACGGCGTGCGCAGCTCATGGCTCATATTGGCCAGGAACTCGGCCTTCACGTGGGCGGCCTCCTCGGCCTGCGCCTTCAGCCGGCGGCGCTGGGCGCTGGTCGAGGCCAGCGGCAGCGACGAGAAGATGGCCACGACGAGGAAGAGCTGCAGGAACAGCGACTGCTCGGTCAGATCCCTGGCGATCAAGCCGACGGGCCCCATGCCCATGGCCGTGAACACCACCGCCATGGCTCCGACCATGACCACGCCGACGGCCGCGCCCAGCACCTCCAGCTCAAGGGCGACGAAGGCGAACAGCGGCGGAATGATGAAGAGCAGCGGATAGCGGCTTTGGCCGAACACCAGCAGGGCGGCGGCCCCGAGCGCCGCCAGGGCGATCCAGCCCTGGCGCTGCAGGGGACGCTCGGCCAGCAGGTCGCGCGCCTGGCTCAGCGCCAGCAGGCAGGGGACGATCAGCATCAATCCCAGGGCGTTGGCGATGACCCAGCTCACAGCCCGCATCGGCAGGCTGCCCCAGCCCATGGCCGCGAAGGTCGCCGTCGAGATCAGGCCCGAGATCAGGGGGCCGCAGACGGCGACCAGAGCCAGCAGGCCCAGGTCGCGCGGACGGCCGATGTTGATGGTGGATCCCGCGGTCCGTCGCAGCACCCAGGCGCAGAAGACGTATTCGGAGACATTGGCCAGCATCAGGCCCAGCCCCAGCAGGAGCGTCGCCTTCAGATAAAGGCTGGCCAGCAGCGTACCGGTCGCCGCGAAGGCCACCAGCAGCGGCCAGCGCCGGGTCTCGCTGCGCAACAGGACGGTCAGGGCGACGGCGTTGGCCAGCCAGAGCGGGGCGTTGTAGCCGATACGCCTGGGCAGATCGATGCAGACATAGGCCAGGACGAAGACCGCCAGACCCAGACCGAACGCCGCCGCGAACGCGCCGAGGCGGTTCGAGCCGGTCCTGGAATCTGGGCGGTCGTCCATCGTCTTCCACGCTGTCGTTGCGTCAATCATAGCACTATCGACTGACTCGGCGTGCGGCTCGAACAATCGGTGAAGCTTGGCGTTTCCCATACGCATCGCCGCTTGGGACTACGCGCGCTGGGCGCTAAGCAGGCTCTACTCTCCCTGGAGTCGCCATGCGCCTGTCCGCTCCCCCCTTGGCCGCCCTCGTCCTGGCCAGCCTGTTCCTGTTCGTGTCGCCGGCCCTGGCCCAGCGCCTGGACGAAACCCCGCGCGTGGCGGTGATCTCCGCCTTCCCGCCCGAGATCGGCGCCCTGAACGCGGCGACCGGCGACCAGAAGGCCTACGACGTCAACGGCGTGGGGTTCATGACCGGCACGCTGGAGGGCAAGCCGGTCGTGGTGTTCCTGAGCGGCGTCTCCATGGTCAACGCGGCCATGACCACCCAGATGGCCCTGGATCGCTTCAACATCACCCGCATCGTCTTCTCCGGGATCGCCGGCGGTGTCGACGAGGGCCTGGACATCGGCGATGTCGTCGTGGCCGACCAATGGGCCCAGAACCTGGAAAGCGCCTTCGCCCGCGAGACCGACAAGGGCTTCGAAGTCTCGCCCAGCATCCGCAACAGCGCTCTGGCCAACTACGGCATGATCTATCCGCGGGCGATCATCCTGCCCGGAACGGACCTCTCGGCCCCGGCTCGCGTGTGGTTCCCCACCGATCCGGCGCTGCTGGACACCGCCCGCAAGGTCGCCGCCCAGGTGGCCCTGCAACGCTGCGCGGCCGACAAGTGCCTGGTACATCCGCCGAAGGTGGTGGTCGGCGGCAACGGCGTCTCCGCCCCGGTGTTCCTCGACAACGCCGCCTACCGCAAGTATCTGCGCGCGACCTTCGAGGCCCGCGTGGTCGACATGGAGAGCGCCGCCGTCGCCCACGTGGCTCTCGTCAACAAGACCCCGTTCATCGCCTTCCGCAGCCTGTCGGACCTGGCCGGCGGCGGCGCGGGCGCCAACGAGATGCACACCTTCATGGCCCTGGCCTCGGACAATTCCGCGACCGTGGTGAAGGCGTTCGTGAAAGCGCTGCCGAACTAGGCTCATGGCGTCCCGACTTCACGCGGCCTGACCGCTGAAGGCGTGTGGGGAGGCGACGGAGCGGCCGGGCGAACCCGGGGACCGTAAGTGGTTTGTGTGTTTCGGCTCGCTGACCGCTCCGCCAGGCTGTTCTTGCCCGTGAGGTCGGGAGGCGTGAGCGTTGTCTGCTCGGGTCCCCGTTTACCCCCGGACGGGCGCGGACCAAGTCGATCGGCTACATCCGTCTCGACCCCGACGATCCACGATAGGCGGCTTGTACGATCACCGCCCTGTCGCTCCGCTGTCGGCTTGATCCCGGCGCTAACCCGATCGCCTGCCTATCCTCTTGGAGGATGCGACGACCTTCGAGCCTCCGGGAGCCGCCAGCGGCCCCGCTCAACCTAGCCCCGCCGCCGTTTTGGGCCGGATCCAAACGCCCTCCCCCGCGACGGGGATGGCTATGATTGTGCGACGGGTTTGAGCGCGGATGATTGGCGGGGGCGTAAAAGTGAGAAGCGGTTGGATTTGTTGGGATTTGGGCGGCGAATTCCGAGGATAGACGCCCGCCAATCCCCATAAACTCCCGTCATTCCCGCCCCCGTGGCGGGAACCCCTCTATCCGCCGCAGGTGCAGGGGTGGCGGACTGCTCAGCAGTCCGCTTGCATCTCACGTGTCAGCTGAACCAGGGGTTCCCGCCACAGGGGCGGGAATGACGGTTGTTGGGGTGGTGGGCTGAACGGCTGGCGGTGAAACCTCTCACCCTCCCACCGCTACGCGGCGGGCCCCTCCCTCTCTCTCAGAGAGAGGGAATGCGCACACTCCGCCCAAGCCTTGTGCTCAACCGCCCAACCGCTTCTCGTCGTCGATCAAGGTCAGGCGCGACGGCGGCCCAGCGCCCCAGGACAGCAGCACCAGGTTCATGTCGTCGGCCCCGGCGCCGCGCGCGTAGCTCCTGACCAGCAAGCCCTGATAGCCGGCGGCGGCCAGGCTACGCGCGAATGCCTGGGTTCTCGCCTCGCCGTGCTTTCGCATCTGCTCCCGCCAGCCGGCGTCGGCCAAGGCGTCGGCGTCCATCGCATGGGCGACCAGGGCGGCCGCGTCGCGCGTGTCGAACACCCGCTCGATCTCGGCGTCGTAGCAGACCAGGGTCGTGGGCTGCAGGGACCCGACCTGATTGGCCTCGCGCAGCGCCGTCTGGATGGTGAGGGACGCATAGAGCGCCGGCGTTCCCTTGGCGTTGAAGCGGCCGCCGTAGAGCTCAGCGCCGCGACCGGACAGCGGCTCGCCGGCATAGACCGGGTTCAAGGCACGATAGAGAAGCCCTCGGTACATCCCGATCAGGCGTGGACGCCGGCGTCGACGGCGTCGACATAGTCCAGCACCTCGTCGATGCGACCCTCACGAACCAGCTGCATCGCCGTCTGGCCGGAGAAGCCCGGCAGCGGTTCGGAACGATACCAGGCGTAGGCGATCAGTTCCGAGCCGAAGCGCGGCTCGACCTTGTTGATGACCTCGACCATCTCCCGCAGGCGGCGCTGGGTCTTGGGCGAGCGGGAGCGCTCCTGACGCTGGACCGCGTCCCGGCCCAGCCCCGCCGTGCGGGCGACCTCCTCGCTGGTCGTGCGAAGGACATCCGCAATCTTGCGCGGCGCGAAGAACCCGTCGTCGGCGTATTTGGCCAAGCCCATGGCGATGACCTTTCATTGCCACTCAGAATGACGAATATGGCGTCAATTCATGTGGCAATCAAGGTGGGTCGGTTTAGCGCGTCCCGAACGTCCGGTCGCCGGCGTCGCCCAGGCCCGGCACGATGTAGCCCTTTTCGTTCAACTTGGCGTCGACCGCCGCCGTCCAGATCGGCACGTCGGGGTGGGCTTCCTGCAGCGCGTCGACGCCGGGCTGCGCGGCCAGCAGGCAGACGAAGCGCAGGTTGGTGACGCCGTAGTGCTTCAGGCGCGAGATGGCGGCGATGGCCGAGTGACCGGTGGCCAGCATCGGGTCGACCACGATGACCAGACGGCCGGCGATGTCCTCGGGCGCCTTGAAGTAGTACTCGACCGCCTCCAGCGTATCGTGGTCGCGATAGAGGCCGATGTGGGCCACACGGGCCGACGGGACGAGGTCCAGCATGCCCTCGCACATGCCCAGGCCCGCCCGCAGGATGGGAGCGAAGACCAGCTTCTTGCCGGCGATCTCATAGGCCGTGGTCGGGGCGACCGGGGTCTCGATCTCGACCGGGTCCATGGCCAGGTCGCGGGTGATCTCGTAGCAGATCAGGGTCGCGACCTCGCGCATCAGGGCGCGGAAGGTCTTCGTCGAGGTCGTCTTGTCCCGCATCTTGGTCAGCTTGTGCTGGACGAGCGGGTGGCTGACGACAGTGACCTGAGACATGGGAAAACTCGGCTAGGAACGTAGGTCTACGCTCCTAGAGCCTTTCCCCTTCGAATGGAATCATTCGAAGGGGAAAGGCTCTATTTCAAACATTTAGAGCGTGATAGCCGCCGAAACCGCTCACACTTTCGGCTATCACGCTCCTAGCACGGTTTCGAAATCAGGCCAGTTGGTCGCCGATCGGCAGGCTGCGGATGCGCTTGCCGGTGGCGGCGAACAGCGCGTTGCACAGGGCCGGCGGGGTCGGCGGATAGGCCGGCTCGCCCAGGCCCGTCGGGTGGTTGTCGGTCAGTACGAAGGCCACCTCGACCGACGGCGCCTCGGCCAGGCGCAGCAGCGGGAAGTCGCCGAAATTGCTCTCGACCACCGCCCCGTTCTCCAGGGTGATCTTCTGGCGCAGGGTGGCGCCGATGGCGTCCAGGACCGAGCCCTGGACCTGCTGCTCGGCGCCGCTGGGATTGACGATCTGCTTGCCGACATCGGCGGCGGCCCAGGCCTTGTGGACCTTGGGCGCGCCGTCGACGACCGAGGCCTCGATCACCACCGCCACATAGCCCTGGTGGCTGTAGTGAACCGCGATGCCCAGGCCGGTCCCGGCCGGAACCTTGCGGCCCCAGCCCGACATCTGGGCGGCGCGATCCAGCACCCCGCGCAGGCGCCCGGTATGGACGCTGTCGCCCTTGCCCGCATCGCCCAGCAGGCGCGGCTCGCCCAACAGGCGGCGGCGGAAGGCGACGGGGTCCTCGCCGGCGGCGTGGGCCAGTTCGTCGATGAAGCTCTGCAGCACCCAGCCGATGGCGTTGTTGCCCGGCGCGCGCAGCCAGCCGGTGGGCACGCCCAGCGGCATGGTCGAGACGTCCTGGGCGTAGTTGGCCACGGCCCGGGCCGGGAACTGGTTGCCGCCGATATTGCCGGCGCGGACGAAATTCTTCTCGCCGCCGAAGGTCACGAAGTGATTGCGCCAGGCCACCAGGTCGCCCTTGGCGTCGAGCCCCGCCGACAGGTTGTGCCACCCGGCGGGACGGTAGAAGTCGTGCTGCATGTCGTCTTCGCGGGTCCAGACCAGCTTGACCGGCGCGCCGACCGTTTTGGCGATCCAGGCCGCCTCGACCATAAAGTCGTTCATCAGCCGCCGGCCGAAACCGCCGCCGCTGCGGGTGAAGTGGATGGTGACGTCGTCGGGGCTGATCCCCAGGGTCTTGGACACCAGCCCGCGACCGTCCTCGGGGTTCTGGGCCGGGGCCCAGATCTCGACCTTGCCGTCCTTCCACGAGGCCGTGCAATTCTGTGGCTCCAGGGTGGCGTGGGCGATGAAGGGGTAGTCGTAGGACGCCTTCACGACCTTGGCCGCGCCGGCCAGCGCCGCTTCGACGTCGCCGTCCTTGCGCAGGGTGCGTTGCGGCGGCTGCTTGGCCAGCTCGGCGGCCTTGGCGGCGAAGGCGGTCGAGCTTTGCGCCGCCGTCGGATGGTCGGCCCAGGTGACCTCCAGGGCGTTGCGGCCCTTGCGCGCCGTCCACCAGCTGTCGGCCACGACGACCACGCCGGGCAGCAGGCCTTCCAGCGCCGTCCCGCCCTCGACGATGAAGGCGTCTTTGACGCCCTTCACGGCCTTGGCGGGCGCAAGATCGACCTTGGCCACCTTGGCGGCGAAGACCGGGGCCTTGAGGAAGGTGGCGTACAGCATGCCCGGCAGGCGCACGTCGATGCCGTACAGCGGCTTGCCGGTGACGATGGACGGATTGTCGGACTGGGCGTGGAACTTGCCGACGATGCGATAGGCCTTGGGGTCCTTCAGCGTCACGGTCTTGGGATCGGGCGGCGTCAGCTTGGCCGCGGCCTCGACCAGCTCGCCATAGGCGATGCGGCGCTTGCCGGCCGGATCGACGACGACGCCGGGCTCGGTGACCAGACCCGCGGCCGGGACGCCCCAGCGCTGGGCGGCGGCCTGGATCAGCATGGCGCGACCCACGGCCCCGACCTGGCGGGTCGGCTCCCACTCGTCGGGCGTCGAGGTCGAGCCGCCAGCCGACTGCTCGCCGTAAATCTTGGCGTCGACGGGGGCCTGCTCGATGCGGACCTTGGTCCAGTCGACGTCCAGCTCCTCGGCGATCAGCATCGGCAGCGAGGTCTTGATCCCCTGCCCGATCTCCGGCCGCTTGGCGGCGATGGTGACGATGCCGTCCGGCGCGATGCGGACGAAGGCGTTCAGGGTCGCCGCCGCCGGCGCGCCAGCCGCGCGGACCGCGCCCGGAATGTTGAACGACAGCAGCAGCCCGCCGCCGGCGGCCGCGCCAGCTTGCAGGAACAGGCGCCGCGAGGGCTTTTCGAGCGTGTCGGTCATGCTCACGCCTTCCCTTGGCCCGAGGCGACCTTGATCGCGTTGCGGATGCGGATGTAGGTCGCGCAGCGGCACAGGTTGCCGTTCATCGCCGCGTCGATGTCCTCGTCGGTGGGCTTGGGCTTTTCGGTGAGCAGGGCCGTGGCCGACATGATCTGGCCGGCCTGGCAGTAGCCGCACTGCGGGACGTCGATGGCCTTCCAGGCTTCCTGGACCTTGGCCCCCACCGGCGTCTTGCCGACGCCCTCGATCGTGGTCACCGCCTTCTTGCCGACCCGGCTGACCGGCGTGATGCAGGCGCGGACCGGATGGCCGTCCAGATGCACGGTGCAGGCCCCGCACAGCGCCGCGCCGCAGCCGTACTTGGCGCCGACCAGGCCCAGCGCATCGCGCAGGACCCACAGGAGGGGCGTGTCGCCCTCGACATCGGCCGTGCGGGTTTCCCCGTTGACCGTCAGCGTGAAGGCCATGACGCAACTCCCATCCCTGTCCGTGCCCTCTGAGATGGAGCACCGCGACGCGATGGCAATGCTTGCCGCAAGGGCAGCCGGAAATCGAGAGCTGTCACATAACTTTCACAGATAGGATTTGACGGCCAAATCCTTCCGTGGTTCCGGTGCGCCGCGCGGCGATCCGTTCACGGATGGACTTCGTTCCGCATGGATTTCTCGCCTCGCGTACCGAGGCGTCCCCAATCGCTTCGTACGAAGGAAAGAAGCACTATGCTGGGCTTGTTCAAGGCCGTCATGCCGAAGGAAGACGCCTTCTTCGACCTGTTCTCCGCCCACGCCCGCACGCTGGTCGCCGGCGCCGAGGCGCTGCACGACATGACCGCCGGCGGCGACGCCGTCGAGGCCGCCAGCGCCCGGGTCTACAAGTATGAGGACGAGGCCGACGAGGTCACCCGCCAGGTGATGACGGCCGTGCGCCGCAGCTTCATCACCCCGTTCGACCGTAGCGACATCCAGAGCCTGACCACCTCGCTGGACGACGCCATCGACCAGATGCGCAAGACCGCCAAGGTCGTCAGCCTGTTCGAGGTGAAAACCTTCGAGCCGCAGATGCGCGAGATGACCCGGGTCATCGTCGAGGCCGCCAAGCTGACCGAAGAGGCCGTCGCCCTGCTGCCGAAGATGCGCCTGAACGCCGGCAAGCTCAGCGAGATCGCGGTAAAGATCACCCAGATCGAGGAACAGTCGGACGTCATGTACGACGACGGCCGCAAGGCGCTGTTCCTGGCCAACCGGACCGGTGACCCGATGGCCTTCATCGTCGGCGTCGACATCTACAGCCACCTCGAGAAGGTCATGGACCGCTTCGAGGACGTCGCCAACCGCATCAGCGGCATCGTCGTCGAACAGGTCTGATCGCCGTGGACGCCACGCTCATCATCCTGGTCTTCCTGGTCGTCGTCGCCCTGGCGTTCGACTTCCTGAACGGCCTGCACGACGCCGCCAACTCGATCGCCACGATTGTGTCGACCCGGGTGCTGTCCGCCCGCTGGGCGGTCATCTGGGCGGCGTTCTTCAACTTCATCGCCTTCATGTTCTTCGGCCTGCACGTGGCCAAGATGGTCGGCTCGGGCATCGTCGACCCGCACGTGATCAGCGACCGGCTGATCTTCGCGGCGCTGATGGGCGCGATCAGCTGGAACCTGCTGACCTGGTGGGCGGGCATCCCCTCGTCGAGCTCGCACGCCCTGATCGGCGGCTTGGTCGGCGCGGCCGTCGCCAAGGTCGGGGGCCTCGGCGCCATCCAGTGGGCGGGCCTGGGCAAGACCGCGGCCGGCATCGTGGTCTCGCCGACCATGGGCTTCATCCTCGCCCTGCTGCTGGTGCTGATCGTCTCGTGGCTCTTCGTGAAGAGCTCGCCGTTCTTCGCCGACCGGGTGTTCCGCAAGCTGCAGTTCGTCTCGGCCGCTCTGTACAGCCTCGGCCACGGCGGCAACGACGCGCAGAAGACCATGGGCATCATCGCCGCCCTGCTGTTCGCCCACGGCGCCACCGGCAAGCCGGGCGAGATCCCCTTCTGGGTGGTCATCGCCTGTCAGACGGCCATGGGGCTGGGCACGCTGTTCGGCGGCTGGCGTATCGTCCACACGATGGGCAGCAAGATCACCCGCCTGACCCCGATGCAGGGCTTCTGCGCCGAGACGGGCGGCGCGATCATGCTGTTCATGGCGACGCACATCGGCGTTCCGGTCTCGACGACTCACACGATTACGGGCGCTATTGTCGGCGTCGGCGCGTCGCGTCGGGTCTCGGCGGTGCGCTGGGGCGTGGCCAAGGACATCGTCATCGCCTGGGTCGTCACCTTGCCGGCGGCGGCCCTCACGGCGGCGCTGTTCTACTATCTCGGATTCTGGATGAAGTGACCTCGACGGGGGGGAAACAGGAAGGACGCAAGTCCGGCGGCAAACGCCGCCAGGTCGCCGCCCTGCCCTGGCGGGGCGAAGGCGAGGCCTTGCGCATCCTGCTGGTTTCCTCCCGCGAGACCCGCCGCTGGGTGATCCCCAAGGGCTGGCCGATGAAGGACAAGACCGACTTCGCCGCCGCCGCCCAGGAGGCCTACGAGGAAGCCGGGCTCGATGGCGTGATCGCCGAGCAGGCGGTCGGCGAATACGAGTACCTCAAGCGGCTCAAGAGCGGCGCGGCCCGACTGGTGAAGGTCGACGTCTATCCGATGCAGGTCACCGGCTCGCATCGGATCTGGCCGGAGAAGGGCCAGCGCACCCTGAAATGGATGACGCCGGTCGAGGCCGCTCTCGCCGTGCAGGAGCCGCAACTGCGCGACCTGATCGCGCGCTTCGCCGGCGTCGAGTTGTCGGACGCGCATCCCCTCCCCGCCAAGGCGCCGACGCCGGTCCGGATCGCCTTCCAGCGCCTGCGCCGCCGCGTAACGGCGCTCTGGGGTCGCTACCGGCGCTGATCCCGCTCGCTACACAGCCTGTGGACAAGTCTTCGTCGCGCACGTAATGTTCTCATTATGTTCTTGCGCAGCGAGTCTCCATGCAACTGTCCCTAGCCCTGGCCCGGTCCCCGCTGGAAAGCGTCCGCGACGCCCTGCTCTGTGAGTTCGGCGCGCAGCGGCCCGTGGCGCGGATGGACCCGATCTCGCAGCTGGTGAAGTCGTCGATCAGCGGACGCACCCAGGACACCGTGTCGTGGACGGCCTTCCTGCGCCTGCGGTCCGAGTTCAAATGCTGGGAGGACCTGGCGCGAGCCAAGGTGAGCCGCGTCGCCATGGCCATCCAAGACGTGACCTTTCCCGAAGACAAGGCTCGCCACCTGACCACCGCCCTGCGGATGATCGAGGAGAAGGTCGGCTGGCTGTCGCTGAGCCACCTGAAGGCGATGGAGGTCGATCAGGCCCGCTGGGAGCTGCAGGCCCTGCCCGGCGTCGGGGTCAAGGTCGCCGCCTGCGTGCTGAACTTCAGCGACCTGGCCATGCGGGCCCTGGTGGTCGACACCCACGTCCACCGCGTCGCCCGGCGCATCGGCCTGGTCGGCTCCGGCGACACGACCCACACCTACCACACGCTGATGGGCATGGCGCCGCACACCTGGAGCGCCGACGACCTGTTCGAGCTGCACTGGCTGATGAAGCGCGGCCTGGGCCAGATGCTGTGCCCGCACGAAGGTCCCAAGTGCGGGGCGTGCCCGGTGAAGTCGATGTGCGCCAAGGTCGGGGTGGGTCATAGCGCGGATGTGCTGGCCTGGAAGCCTCGCTCTGAAACCCCTCTCCCCTAGGGAGAGGGCGGGACCCGCCGCGCAGCGGTGGGAGGGTGAGGGGTTACGCCCTGGACCGAATGCGCGCCCTAGGCGCTGATCCCGCATGACCATCCACATCGGCACGGCCGGCTGGAGCTTCCCCCGCGATCTCGACTTCCCCGTCGAAGGCACGGGCCTGGAGCGTTACGCGGCGCGGTTCGATTGCGTCGAGATCAACAGTTCCTTCTACCGCCCGCACCAGCGCAAGACCTACGAGCGCTGGGCGGCCACGACACCGGACGGCTTCCGGTTCGCCGTGAAGGTTCCGCAGACGATCACCCATGAGCGCCGGCTGGCGGGGGGCGAGGACCTGCTGGCGCGGTTCCTGGACGAGACCGACGGTCTGGGCGCCAAGCGCGGGCCGCTGCTGATCCAGCTCCCGCCGAGCCTGAGGTTCGACGCCGGGCTGGTCGAGACCTTCCTCAAGACCTGGCGGAACCGCACCGACGCGCCGACCGTGCTGGAGCCGCGCCATGCCGGCTGGTTCGCGGCGGACCCAGAACGGATGCTGGCCGACTTCAAGGTGGCGCGTGTCGCCGCCGATCCAGCCGTCGTTCCGGAGGCGGCCGAACCGGGCGGCTGGCGCGGTCTTACCTATCGCCGCTGGCATGGGTCGCCGGTGATCTATGAGAGCGCGTATCCGGTCGGGGCGCTCGACGCGCTGGCGGTGCGGCTGGCCGCAGAGGCTAGGTTGGCCGAGGCCTGGTGCATCTTCGACAACACCAAGTTCGGCGCGGCGACGCGGGATGCGCTGGCGATCCTCGACAGCTTGAGGGGCCGCCCTCGCCCTTCGACTAGCTCAGGGTGAGGACGACTGTGAGCTCTGCGTTCCAGTAGAAACCTCACCCTGAGCTTGTCGAAGGGCGAGGTTTCGGCTCAGCCACCCGCCGCCAGCTCCGTGAAGGTCTTCGTCCCGATCGGATACCGCCGCCAGTCGTTGAAGTCGAAGTGCCACCACTCTTCCGGATAGACGGTGAAGCCCTCGGCCTCCATCGCTTGGCGCAGCACCAGACGCCGCGCCCGCTGCGCCGTCGTGCCGCCCACGAAATCCGCATAGGACCGCGTCGAGAACTCGTCGTAGCGACCCGGCATCTCGACGGCCTTGCCGGTCTTCAGGTCGTACAGCGTCAGGTCCACCGCGCAGCCGCGGTTGTGCCGCGAGCCCTGGGCGGGGTCGGCGACGAAGACATGGTCTTCCGGCGGCGTGGCCTCCCAGAACATCCAAGTGACGTACCAGGGCCGATAGGCGTCGTGGATCAGCAGGCCATAGCCCTTGGCCGCCAACGCCTTGTGAATGCGCCCCAGCGCCTCGGCGGCCGGGCGCTGCATATAGGCGGCCGGCTTCTCGTAGAGCGGTATGCCCATGAAGTTGTCCGGGCCGGCGTACCAGATGTCGAGCTTGATGCCCGGCTCGATCGAGGTGACATCGACGAGGTCCGACGGCAGGCGCTCGCCCTGCTCCACCGGCGGCGTCGCGGCCAGGGCGCGCTTGCGCAGAAGCGCCGGATCGGCGCGGACGGCCTTGTGGATGCGGTCGCGCGTTTCGATGCCGAAGTCGTGGAAGGCCAGGGCCTTGCCGTTCAGGCGCACCGCGCTCCTCTCCAGGACCAGCTCACCGCCGCCCGCGATGGCGTAGCGACCACCGCCCGAGGCCGTCAGCCGCGCGGACTTGAAGCCCTCGCCGTCGATATGCAGCGCCCCGTCCTTCTCGAAGACGGTGAAGGGCGCGGCCTTGTCGCCGTACTGGCCGATGGCGGCCCACTCGGCTTTCGTCTGCGCCAGGGCGGCCGGGGCGAAGAGCCCGGCGGCGGCGATGGACAGGAAGGATCGTCGAACCAGACTGCTCATCACCGCCAACTTTCTTTGCTTTGCCGCGTGGCAGACGCCGAAACCGCCGACACTTTCGGCTGCCACGCTTACCAGGCCTACTTCATCGTCGGGATGACAAAGCTCGAGTCAGCGACCTCGCCCTCGGGCCAGCGGGCCGTCACCGTCTTGACCTTGGTGTAGAACTTCACGCCCTCGACGCCGTGCTGGTTGGTGTCGCCGAACGCGCTGCGCTTCCAGCCGCCGAAGGTGTGATAGGCCACCGGCACCGGGATCGGCACGTTGATGCCGACCATGCCGACGTTCACGCGCGCCGCGAATTCGCGGGCCGCGCGGCCGTTGCGGGTGAAGATGGCGACGCCGTTGCCGTACTGGTGCTCGGACGGCAGGGCCAGGGCCTCCTCGAAGCTCTCGGCGCGAACCATCTGCAGCACCGGGCCGAAGATCTCTTCCTGATAGGTCTTCATGCCCTTCTTGACGCCGTCGAACAGCGACGGGCCGATGAAGAAGCCCTTCTCGTAGCCCTGCAGGCTGAAGTCGCGACCGTCGACGACCAGCTCGGCGCCCTCTTCCTGGCCGATGCGGATGTAGTCGGCGATCTTGGCGCGGTGCTGGCTGGAGACGACCGGGCCGTAGTGGGCGTCGGTGTCGGTGGAGATCCCGACCTTCAGGCTGGCGATCTCGGCCACCATGCGCTCGCGCAGCTCGTCGGCGGTGTTCTTGCCGACCGGCACGACGACCGGCAGGGCCATGCAGCGCTCGCCGGCCGAGCCGAAGGCCGCGCCCGACAGGTCCTTCACGACCTGGCCCAGGTCGGCGTCGGGCAGGACGATGCCGTGGTTCTTGGCGCCGCCCATGGCCTGGACGCGTTTCCCGTGCGCCGTGCCCGTCTGGTAGACGTAGTGGGCGATGTCGGAGCTGCCGACGAAGCTGACGGCCTTGATGTCCGGGTGGGTCAGGATGGCGTCGACGGCGCTCTTGTCGCCATGGATGACGTTCAGCACGCCGGCCGGCGCGCCGGCCTCCATCATCAGCTCGGCCAGCTTCACCGGCACGGTCGGATCCTTCTCCGACGGCTTGAGGATGAAGGTGTTGCCCACCGCGATGCTGATGCCGAACATCCACATCGGGATCATGGCCGGGAAGTTGAACGGGGTGATGCCCGCGCAGACGCCCAGCGGCTGGCGCATCGAATAGACGTCGATGCCGGGACCGGCGCCTTCCGTGTACTCACCCTTCAGGATGTGGGGGATACCGCAGGCGAACTCGATGACCTCCAGACCGCGCTGGATGTCGCCCTTGCTGTCGGCGATGACCTTGCCGTGCTCGGACGACAGGATCTCGGCCAGGCTGTTCATGTCGCGCTCGATCAGGCGCTTGAACTCGAACATCACCCGGGCGCGGCGCTGCGGGTTGGTCGCGGCCCAGCCGATCTGCGCCTTGGCGGCGGCCTGGACGGCGGCGTCGAGCTCGGCGTCGGTGGCCAGCGGTACGCGGGCCTGGACCTCGCCGGTGTTGGGATTGAAGACGTCGCCGAAGCGGCCGCCCTTCTCGATTGGGGAACCAGCCAGGGTCTGGCCGTTCACGAAATGGGCGATGTCTCGCATGATGCGCTCCCTAACGCTGTTTTGCGCGTCAATAGCATCCAAGGTTCGCGCCGTATCGCGCGAAGTTATGCCAGGCTCAGTCGGTCTCGACGTGAACCCGCCGGAACCGGCCCTGCAGATAGACCAGCGGCTCGTGGTCCGGATCGTAGCGCAGCTTCACCACCCGCCCGACATAGACCCGGTGGTCGCCGGCGTCGAAGACGTGGTGGGCCTCGCACTCGAAATTGGCCATGCAGTTGGGCAGGATCGGCACGCCGGTGACCCAGGTCTCGGTCTCGATGCCGGCGAAGCGGTCGGTGTCCTTCTGCACGAACTGGCGGGCCAGGGCCTGGTGCTCGGCGTGCAGGACGTTGACGGCCCAGCGGCCGGCGGCGTCGAGCGACGGCAGGCTGGAAGACTTCAGGTCGACGCAGACCAGGGCCAACGGCGGGTCCAGCGACACCGAGGTGAAGGAATTGGCGGTCAGCCCGACCTTGCGGCCGTCCTCGCAGACGGTCGTGACCACGGTCACCCCGGTCGTGAAGCACCCGAAAGCATTGCGCAGAGCCCGGGCGTCGTGCTCGGCGCCCTCCCCCAGTTCGATCGTGACCGCTTTACTCATCGCCTAAGCAGTGCGGCAAACCGGGACGGTCGGCAAGAGCGCGGTGGAACGCTCGCGCCTCAATGAATAAGATTATTACTTATGCCCCAACTTTAGGCGCTCGGGCCTTAGGCGCTAGACCCCTCGACGATCACGCCCGGGCGGGCGGCGTCCAGACCGAAGGTCACCGGCAGGTGGCGCACGTGCGGCGTCTGCAGGCCCAGGGCCTTGGCCCCGCGCGCTACGGCCAGCTTCGTCAGGGCCGTGGGCCCGAAACCGCTCTGGACGCGCGGATTGGCGCCCAGGCGACGACGCAGCACGCCGTTGGCGTAGATGACGTTGGCGCGCATCAGGGCCGGCGGGGTCATGAATTCGATCGAGATCGAGACGTTCAGCATCGGGCCGTTCTCGATCCGGTGCGGGGCGTTCTGCTTCCAGGTGACCATGTTGCCGGGGGTGAGGATCACCTCCTGCGCGCCCTTGTCCCATTCGGGCTGGAAGGCGAACTGCTCGGCGGTCTCGCGCAGCACGATCTTCTCGAGAGCGAGATCGCCCACATAGGGATCGGCCACCGGATAGACCCAGACCTTCTTCTCGCCGCGGATCTGCCACAGCGACACCAGCGGCACGTCGAGGTGATAGAAGACCTGGGCGTTGGCGCTGCTGATCAGCATGCCGACGTCGCGCTTGAAGGTCTTCAGGCCGGGAACGTGGGCCTCCTTGTCGGCGAAGATCTCGTCGCTGAGCGCGGCGTATTCCGGCACGTGGTCGTTGGTCTGGCGCAGGTTCAGCCAGATGCGGCCCGACTTGGCGGCGTTCAGCAGTTGGTCGCCGCTCAGGTTGCCGGGCGAGCCCTTGCGCCAGGTCGTCCAGGCCTTGGGGTCCTCGCCCATGGTGAAGACGCCAAGCTTGTCGCGCGGATAGAGGTCCAGCAGTCGCGCCAGGCCCTCGTCGTCGAACATCGGACGCTCATGCAGGGCGTGCTTGAACATCAGGTTCTCGCGGCCGAAGGCCTTGGCCTTGTCCCGCGACCAGTCGGTGATCACGCTCACGCGGTCCTCCCGTAGAATTGGATCTTGAAGGGGCCCCACCAGAAGGTCTTGCCCAGGCCGCGTGCGGCGCGGTCCAGCCATTCGGCGCGGTCCTTCGCGCGGCTCAGCCACTTGAAGCCGGCGACGAGGCCGAAGACGGCGACTTGGCCCAGGCCGATGACCATCCAGCGGGCCACGCCGATATTGTCGCGGGGCTCGGCGGCGGCGCAGTGCGAAGTCGGCCCCTGCCCGTAAGCGAAGGCGCGCTGGATCGTGTAGGCGAGGTTCAGCCGCGACGGGACGGGGTCTTCCCAGACCCAGGCGGCGGGCTCCCAGGCGAAGCGCTTGCCGGCCGCGCCCATGTGGCCGAACAGCAGGTCATCCTCGCCGCCGATCTCGTTGCGGATGACCGAGAACGGCGCGACGGGGTCCGGCAGAGCCGACCGGCGCACCAGGCTGTCGCCACAGCCATAGTGCTGCTCGATGACGCCCGCCTTGGCGGGGCCTTCACGCGAGAAGAAGCGCTCCAGATAGTCGCGGTGCTCGACGATCTGCGGCGGTGCGCGGCCCTTCACCGGCCCCCACACCACGTCGGCGTCGTAGCGGGCCTGGGCGGCCAGCAGCGCGGCCAGCCAGCCGGCCGGGGCCTCCTCGTCATCGTCCAGGAAGGCGATCAGCTCGCCCGAGGCGCGGGCCATGCCGGCGTTGCGGGCGTTGGCGACGCCGGGGCGCTTTTCATTGACATAGATCACCGGGAACGGCGCGGCCTTGGCCAGGTCGTCGGCGACGGGCTTGGCCGACGGGACCTGGTCGTTGTCGACGATGACCATCTCCAGATCGGCGAAGTCGACGCCGGTCTGGCCGAACACCGAACGCGCCGCGACGGACAAGCCGTCGGGGCGTCGCTGGGTCGGAATCATGATCGTCACGCGCGGCATCAGGCCTCCGAATGCTCTCCGTGGCGGCGATTGGCGCGCGCGGCGACGGCTTCGACGAAGTCGCGCACGCGGCCGCTCATGCTCAGTTCCGTGCTGGCGATGGCATCCATGCGGCGGCGCAGCTGGCCCACCGGACCCGCGCCATGCGCGCCGGCCAGGGTCCAAACGCTCTCCACCGAGTGCGCCACGCGCCCCCCGAAGGTCGAGGGGGTCGCCCCGCCCTGCCGGATCGCCACGGTGTTGCGGGCATAGGCGCGCTTGTAGTGGTCGTGGCCCGGACCCAGGTCGTAGCGGGTCAGGCCCATCTCCGGCATCGCACCGATGGCGCGCAGGAAGAAGATCTGGCCCGGCGACCAGGCCGCCAGCGCCGGGTTCGTCGAGGCGATCCACGGGTGATAGACGTCGCCCTGGCGGATGCCGAAGTGGCCACCCACCAGTTCGTCGCCGGCATAGAGATTGATCATCAGGCCGCGGAAGTCGCTGTCGCGGCGCTGGAACAGGTCGGCCAGCAGCTCGCGCGTCCAGTCGGCGCGCAGGAAGTCGTGCAGGCCCGTGCGATTCAGCTGCTCGCGTTTCCAGTCGATCAGCTGGTTGAAGGCGTCGCGCGACAAGTCGGCGGCGACCAGGCGCACCGGCCCGACCTCGCGGTCCAGCTTGTTGTCCAGGCGGCGGTAGTTCTTGATCTTCTTGGGGCTCTCGGCGCGAACGGCTTCGAGATAGTCCTCGGCGGTCGTGCCGCGCAGGTCGATCAGATAGGCCGTGTGCTCGGCGTCGTGCGGACCGGCGAATGTCTCATTCGGATCCACCAGGCCCGTGTAGCGGAACACGCTGATGCCGGCGGCGCGCAGGACGTCCTCGATCTTCAGTCCCGCATCGGGACGGCTGATCAGGCCATGATAGTCGGCCAGCGGCGAGCCGATGGGGCGCGCCACGCCGCCCGGGCGGCGGTGATAGGCCAGGAAGCCCGCGATCTCGCCTTCCTTGCGGATCACCGCGACGCGCGCGTCTTCGCGAACCTTTCCAACGGCTTGGGCGAAGTCCGGACCCAGCAGCGGATTGGCCAAGGCCGGCTGGGCAGCGACCAGACTCCGCCATAGCGCCGCATTGGCGGCGCTCAAATGGTTCGGGTGCAGGGTCTCGACTTGCAGCATGTCCACCTGTCCTACTCCTGTCGGGTTAGGGAAAGATGGAGGTCCACCTGCAATCGTCAGGCCACCCGGGTGATCAACCGAAGGTCGCTGCCAGAATTTTCTCCAGCCATTGCTGATCGACCGTGTCGAACGAGGCGGGGCGGTCTGAATCCACGTCGAAAACCGCGATCAGCTGGCCATCCGGGCCAAAGACCGGGACGACGATCTCGCTCTCCGAACGGCTGTCGCAGGCGATGTGGCCAGGGAAGGCGTGCACATCCGGGACAAGCTGGGTCTGGCCCGTCGCGGCAGCCGCGCCGCAGACGCCGCGCCCATAAGCGATGCGCAGGCAGCCCAGGGTGCCCTGGTAGGGTCCGACCACCAGTTCGCGCTCCTTGGTGGGGTCCACGACGTAGAAGCCGGTCCAGAAATAGTGGTCGAAGCTGTTGGCCAGCATCGAGGCCACCGTCGCCATGCGGGCGGTGACATTGGGCTCGCCGTCCAGCACGGACGCGATCTCGTCGGCGACCTCGGCATAGCGGGTCGCCTTGTCGGCGGAGAGGGTGAGGTCGTTGAACGCTTCGGCCATGGCGCGGATATAGCGCGCCGCGCGGCCGATGTCAGAGGGGGGTGGTGGAGTCGTCATGGAATGTCGGCAATGGGTGGGGAGCGGCCCTCAATTCGTCGCCTCCCTAGCTTCACTGCATCAGCTGCATCTCACTGTCTTGCTCCCTCATAGGGTCCGCCGGTACAAACGCAAATCAGTCACAGCAGGTTAGATCCCTGCAACTCTCATGACAGAAGAAGAATGGGTCACGTCCGGTAGCGCACAGGACATGCTCCAAAGCCTGCGCGAGACGCATCCCGAATTTCTCGCGACGCAGGTGTCTCAGCTCCACAAGTTTCTCATCGCCTGCTGCTGGAAACATCAACACCTCATACCGCAGCAGGGGTTGCGGGACGGGCTGCGAGCCGCTGACAGCTGGATGGCAGGCAAAATCGACGACGAGGAATTGCACAGAGCCAATTGGTACGCGGAAGCTGAAGCTTTCGGTATCGACTACGCCGAAACGCCCGACGAGCTTGTAGAACTCAAGAGCCTCATCGCTGACATAGACGAGCTTCGCGCCTTGCCATTCGCCGATGCGCGGGAAAGACTTCTCGCCGCCGCTTATTTCGCAGAGGGAGCGATGGTTTACCCCAAGCTCTGGGGCCTCCCCTGGAGTCGCCAACTTTTTACATCGCCATTCCTATGTCCGGCGCTGCTGCGGGAGTACTTAAGGCCGACTTTCGGCCCGTGAAGCGCAATCCGCGACGGCTCCTAATGATGTCTGATAAGGGGGAAGCAGACTTCATCAAGTACCGGTTGGGCGGGTAGCGGGCTTTGGATGTTGTGCGAAGCTGTGCCAGCATCCTGGCATGCAGCTTTATACGATCCTTCTTGACTATGCCGGCGGCACCTACGTGGCGCAAACCAGAGCAACAAGCGAACAGGCTGCGGTACGGAATTGGCTCGAAAGGCTGAGTCTGGACCTTATCGCGGGGGCCGTTTCGGAGGAGGTCGCCGTCGCCTTCCAGGAGGATGTGGACGTGCCCGTTCCGTTGGACGGACTTGCGAGCGCGTGGTGCGTAACCGCCAGTGCAGATCGGGGGCTTGCTCTCGTCAATATTGTGAAGACCGCCGCGTAGGCCAACGTCGCATATGGGTCGAAAGCCGACCCCGCCTAGCGCCCCAACTACCCCCGCACTATCGCCACCTACTCCGCGCCCTTAGCCAGTTCGGCGGCAAACTCCGCGTCACTGATCGGCCTGCGGGCGACCAGCAGGCTGCATTCGACATTGTCGACGATGTAGGCGCCGGACGGGCCGTTCCACCACCGCTCCAGGAAGCTGCGACGGCGGTGTCCCAGGACGACCAAGTCAGCCTTGACCTCGCGCACGAAGGCGCTGATCACCGCCGAGGGGTCGCCGCGCACCACACGGCCCGTGGCCTTAAGGCCCAGGCCCTTCAGCTTGGCCAGACCGTCGTCCACCAGCTCCTGGCTGGCCGCGAGCAACTGCTCGGCCGCGCCGGGCTGGGCGCCCTCGGCCATGGTCAGGGCCTTGTTCTCGGGAAGCACGCACAGCAGCCAGACCGTGGCGTTGTAGCGACGCGCCAGCAGCGCCCCTTCGCGGAGCGCGGTGCGGGCCTCGTGGCTGCCGTCAAAGGCTAGAACAATCTTCTCGTACACGAACGCCCTCCCCTGGCGCGCTCCCATGGCCCCGGCGGTTCCCCCGAACCACCGTCACGCGCAAACTCGACCGCATGGGTCATGCGCTCAAGCCCTGTTTTGAGCAAGCTGTGGATCATCGCGCCATCGCCCTTCCGCAAGGCCGACGAATCCATCGACGGTCCCTGCCAGGAAGCGTCATCCGCGCCGTGCGCGCGGACTATCAATGAGGGGATGGAGCATGGCTGACGGAATGGGCGCGGTGGATGCGCGCGACGTGAGCTTCGTGAGCCTCTATCACCACGACGGCCGCTTCGTGCGCCGCGAAGGCGCCTTCGCCTTCTGTCGCCGCGACGCCGACGGCGGCCGCACGGTGCTGCATCTGGAGTCCGCGGCCGACATCAGCCGCGTCGCCACGCCCGGCCATCCCTGCTGGGACTGGGCCGTGGCCAACGGCATGAACGAGCTGCTGGTCAGCGTGAAAGAGGGTCAGCCGGCCGACAAGGCCATCGCCCTGTCGGACCTGCGCTTCGCCCTGCAGGAAGCGGCCGCCTAAGAGCGGCCTACGCCTAGAACTCTTCCCACTCACCCGGACGCGAGTTCGGCGCGACCTTCAGGGCGTTGGCGCCCTGGACGTAGCGCTGGCGGAAGTTCTCGCGCGTCGGCGCCGCGGCCGGACGCGGGGCGGGAGCGGCCGGACGTTCGGCGCGGGCCGGCATCTCGCGGATCTCGGCGCCGACCTGGAAGCGGCCAATCAGACGTTCCAGCTCGGCCGCCTCGGTCGACAGCGCGTGGCTGGCGGCGGTCGATTGCTCGACCATGGCCGCGTTCTGCTGGGTGACCTGGTCCATCTGGTTCACGGCCTGGTTCACCTCGGCCAGGCCGACGGCCTGCTCCTTGGACGAAGAGGCGATCTCGCCGACCAGCTCGTTGATCTCGGCCACCTGGACCAGGATCTCGCGCAGGGTGTCGCCGGTCTCGCCGACCAGCTTGACGCCCTTGCCGACCTGCTGGGTCGAGGCGCCGATCAGGCCCTTGATCTCCTTGGCCGCATCGGCCGAACGCTGGGCCAGGGCCCGGACTTCCTGGGCGACCACCGCGAAGCCACGACCGGCTTCACCCGCGCGAGCGGCTTCGACGCCGGCATTCAGGGCCAGCAGGTTGGTCTGGAAGGCGATCTCGTCGATGACGCCGATGATCTGGGTGATCGACTGCGAGGACTTCTCGATGCCGCCCATGGCTTCGACGGCTTCCTTGACCACCGCGCCGCTGCGTTCGGCGGCGGCTTTCGCGCTGATCGTCACCTGACGCGCGCGCTCGGCGCCTTCCGAACTGCGCTTCACCGTGGCGGTGATCTGGTCGAGGGCGGCGGCGGTCTGTTCCAGACCGGCGGCCTGACGCTCGGTACGCTGGGATAGATCGTCGGCGGCGCCGCTGATCTCGGCGCAGCCGGTGCGGATGCTGCGGGCGGCGTTGAGAATGCCGGCCATGGTCGCCTGCAGGCTCTCGACGGCGGCGTTGAAGTCGCGCGGCATCTTGGCGGAGTCGCCGGAGAAGTCGTCTTCGCGCATGCGCCAGATCAGGTCGCCGTCGGCCAGGCGCTCCATGCCCTCGCCGAGGCTGGAGACGGCCTTGGCCTGGGCGGCGGCGAAGGCTTGCGCCTCGCGTTCGTGCCGCTGGCGTTCGATCTCGGCGGCGGCCCGTTCGGCCTCCTGTTCGGCGCGGCGGCGCTGGCCGTCGGCCAGGTCGTGACGGAAGCCGTCCAGGGCGCGGGCAATGGCGCCGATCTCGTCGCCGCCGTCGACGCCGGGGACGGCGTCGTCGTAGCGGCCGGCGCTCAGCTTATCGACGCTGCGGGTCAGGCCCGTGAGCGGCTGCTTGACGAGGGCGGCGCTGGCGAAGAACAGCGCGGCCAGGACGGCGGCGGTGATAACCAGGCCGCCGACGAACAGGATCTTGGCCAGGCGGTCGGCCGGACCGGTGATGGCGGACACCGGCACGTCCATGACCAGGGCCCAAGTCGTGTTCAGGGCCGGCATCGGCACGGGACGGACGATGCGCAGCATCGGCTCGTCGCCTTCGACGACGCCCTTGATATCGGTGGCCGCCCCGCCGGCCAGGACGCCCTGCACCTGGTCGGCGCCGGGGTCGGCATAGGCCTGCATGCGCTTGGCCGCGTCGGGGTGGGCCACCCACTTGCCGGTCGAGGACAGCAGCATCACGCGGCCGCCGCCCAGCGGCTTCAGGGCCGAAAGCTTCTTGGAGACGCTGTCCAGAGCCATGTCGAGACCCGCCGCGCCCAGGAACTGGCCGTGCGAGAAGACCGGATAGACCACCGAGGTCATCAGCACCGACTTGCCGGCGACGTCATAGGAATAGGGCTCGACCACCGTCGACTTGCCCGTCTGCTTGGGCACGGCGTAGTAGGGCTCGGCGTACTCGTTGCCCTGGTCCAGCGGCTGGAAGATCACCTTGCCGCCGTCGTGCACCCAGTAGGGCTGGAAGTTGCCGGCCTTGTTCGAGCCCAGGGCCGTCTGACCGGCGAGCTCGGCGTCCTTGCCGTCGAAGCCGTTCGGCTCGGCCATGAACCAGCTGCCCAGCACCATCTCCGAGGACTCGGCGTTCGGCTTCAGCATCTGGACGACCGTGGCCCGGTCATGCAGGCCCGCCTCGTGGGCGGCGCCGATCGAAACGGCCATCGACCGCACGGTCGACTGCACGCGGCCCATGTCGGCCTGCACGCTCTGGATCGCGTCATCGGCGACCGCGCCCGCATAGCGGTTCGTCAGTCCCGAGACGATCGCGCTGGTGTGCGAGGACACCGCCACCGCCGCCGCGATCAGCAGGAAGCCAATCGCCAGACCGGCCACCAGGATCAATTTCCAGGCGATGGTCAATCGACGGAACGCTGTCATTTTAAAGGTCTCCGGCCGCGAGCGGGGGCTATTAACCCTGTCTTCGCGGCCGAATCCTAAAGCCCTCGTTAACTAAGCCGTAGGTGTGGGTGTCTGCGACAATCCGCGCACCTTTTTCGAGCCACCTTAGCGCGAGAAACGGGCCTTCACCGGCGCGTAGTTGTCCCACACCTGGCCGTCGCTGACAGAGCGCAGCAGCTTGACGTATTCGGCATGGCTCCAGGCCAGCGGGGTGGCGGAATCCGTTCCCTCGCCGCGCGTGTAGCCATGGCCGCTCTCGGTCCCGACGCCGTCCCACACCTGTTCGGGGATCAGCAGACCCTCGTTGGCGAAGAGCTCCATCGCCTTCACGTAGGTGTCGCGGATCTTCTTGACCGCCGCCGCGTCCGGCTTGCCGTTGAGACCGGCGACGGCCAGTTCGTAGTGACCGCGTTCGCCGGTGAAGATCGGCCACACCCGGCCGCGCTGGCCCGGGCGCATCTGGTTGTCCGCGCCGTAGTTCGCGCCGGTCTTCGCATCCTCGCCATAGCCGTCGACGCCGTAGCGCCGCCAGCCGGGGAAGGTCCCATCCACGCCCGGGAACTTGAAGCTGTAGCGAACGCGATAGACGTCCTCCATCGCCTCGTCGTCCAGCTTGGGCAGACTGGCGACAATGGCCGGATCGTCGGCGCGGCGCACGCCGTAGCGGACCAGCTCCAGGAAGCCGGCGTCCAGCATCTGGTCCTCGGCCACGGCCTGCTGGCCGTTACGCTCCTCGACCTTGCTCTTGTTGTCCGGGTCCTGGTCGCTGTTGAGGCGCAGGTAGTAATGGCCGTCGCCGAACGCGCCCTTGGTCGTGACCATGCGGGCCTCGACCTTGCGGGAATAGTCGTCGGCGGTCTTGCGATAGGTCTCGGCCGAGGCCTTGTCGCCAGCCGCCTCGGCGATGTCGCCGGCTGTGACCAGGCCCGCGATCACGGCGGCGGTCGTCGAGGGCGAATAGCCGCCCTGCTCTTCCCAGCGCTCCTGCTGGGTGAACGGCGGGGTGATGGTCGAATGGTTCCAGCCCAGGTCGACCTTGCCGCCCTTGACCAGGAAGTCGGCCGCCGGCTTCAGCATCTTGCCGTAGTAGGCCTTGAGCTCGACCGGCGAGAGCCAGCCCAGCTTCCACAGCTTCCAGCCCAGCATGATCGGCATGGCGGTCTGGTCCAGCTGGACCCCGACCCACTCGGGCGTGCCGTCCACGTGCGACTTCTGCAGGAACCAGCCGCCGTCGCCTTTGTTGCCGGGCGTCTTCGGTCCGACCTGCACCGTCGGCAGGTAGTGGAAGGCCGCCAGCGGCGTCTGCTTGTCGCCCAGGGCCGCGAGGGCCATGGCGCATTGGTAGAAATCGCGTGGCCAGACGGCCTTGTAGCCGGTCGAGGATTGGGTTGCGTCCACCGTGTCGCCCCACGGGTTCGACAACGAGGCGATCAGGGCGCCGGCGTGGGTGCGGTCTTCCTGGACCTTGAGCATCAGCGCTGACGCTTGGACCAGCTTGCCGGCGTCCTCCGAAGCTTCGCGCAGGCGCGGCAGTTCGGAGAGCGAGGCGAGATAGTCCTCCCAGCCCAACCGCGCGCCCTCGCCGTTGTAGCGGGCCAGCACCTCGGCATAGCCGGTCTTCAGCGTGGCGGCGGCGGTCGCGTCGGCGGCCTTGGCGTCGGAGCCGAAGCCGATGGCGAAGTCGAAGGTCGCTTCCTTGGCCACGGCCGGCAGCTGGCCGGTCAGGACGATCGCGCCCTTGGCCGACGTCGTGGTCGCCTTGAGGGCGGCAAGCGCATCGCCGTCCTTCAGCATGCTGGCGCCGGCCTTGGCGAAGGACTTGGTCCCCTTCAGGCTCAGGAACACCTTGCCTTCCGAAGCGGTCAGCGCCATGGCCGAAGCCGCGCCCGTGTCGCCGTCGCCGGTGTTGGCCATGTGCGGTTCCAGCACCAGGGTCGGGGTCACCGGCCCCTTCAGCGCCTTCACCGTCACGCGCACGAACAGGCTGTTGCGGTCGGGGTCGGTGAAGATCCGCTTCTCGATGACGAAGCGACCTTGCTTGTCGGTGGTGGTGATCTTGTAGGCCGGCGACAGCGGACGGCCGGCGCTGTCGACATGCAGGTATTCGGTCTTCGACGTCGTGTCCGCGCCCTCGACCGCCAGGCCCGAGGCGGTCTGGACGGCGATGCGCATCTGCTTGATCTGGGCTTCGTGGATCAGGCCGTACATGGTCTCGGTCAGCACGCCGTCGGCGATCGAGAACCAGACCTTGGACACCGCCCCGGTCTTGCCGCCGGCCTTGTAGGCGCCGTCGACATAGGCCTCGTAGGACGCACCGACGCCGGTCTTGGCGGAATAGGCCCAGGTCGTGGGCGCGGCCTGCGCGGCGCCGATCGTGAACAGGGCGGCCGAGGCCAGGGCGAGAAGTTTCAGGCTGCGCATGGCGAGGACTCGTCAGGCTTGAAGGGAAACGGGGTCGCCGGCGACGCGGTCGCGGACGAGGAAGGTCGCGGCGGCGGCGATCGCGAACGAGCCCGCGCCCAGGACCAGGGCGAAGATCGGCTGGCCGCCGAAGAAGGTCTTCAGCAGCAGGCCCAGCACCGTCGCGGCCAGCAGCTGCGGGATGACGATGAAGAAATTGAAGATGCCCATGTAGACCCCCATCTTCCGCGCCGGCAGGGCTCCGGCCAGGATCGAATAGGGAGCCGACAGGATCGAGCTCCAGGCGAAGCCGACGCCGATCATGCCGATCCACAGCATCCCCGGCTCGCGGATCAGCAGGAACGACAGCAGGCCCAGGGCGCCGAGCATCAGGCAGACGGCGTGGCTGACCTTGCGGCTGGTCGCCCGGATCATCAGCGGGATGACCAAGGCCGCCAGGGCCGCGACGCCGTTGTAGATGGCGAACAGCACACCCACCCAGTCCGCGCCTTCGTTATAGGCCTTGGACGCCGCGTCGGTGGCATGGAAGTGGACCGCCGCCACCGCAGGGGTCGTGTAGATCCACATGGCGAACAGGCCAAACCACGAGAAGAACTGCACCACCGCCAACTGGCGCATGGTCCTGGGCATCCGGAAGAAATCCTCCAGCACCTCGGAGAAGCCGTTGCGGGTCTGGCCGCGACGCTTCAGGCGTACGCCGACGACGCCCGCCACGCCGAACACGGCCAGCAGGGCGGAGAGGACGTAGAGCTCCTTCTCCAGCCCGGCGCTCCAGACGATCAGGGCCAGGGCCGCGCCGCCCAGCACGCCCAGGGCGGCCAGGCCGACATAGGCGTTGACCGAGGGCTCGGGGTTCTCGTGGACGCCGTGGTCGAACTCGGCGGCCTCGAAGGCTTTCAGCTGGTCAGGGCTGTATTCCTTGGTCGTGAAGACGGTCCACAGCACCGCCAGCAGCAGTCCCGCGCCGCCGGTGTAGAAGGCGATCCGCACCGCGTCGGGGATCTGGCCCGCCGGCGCGGTGTTGGCGACCTGGAACCAGTTGGTCAGCATCCACGGCAGGGCCGAGGCCAGCACCGCGCCCAGGCCGATGAAGAAGCTCTGCATGGCGTAGCCGGTGGCCCGCTGCTCGTCGGGAAGGTTGTCGCCGACGAAGGCCCGGAACGGCTCCATGGTGATGTTGATCGAGGCGTCCATGATCCACAGCGCCGCCGCCGCGACCCACAGCGTGGGCGAGTTCGGCATAACCACCAGGGCCAGGCTGGTCAGGATCGCGCCCCAGAAGAAGTACGGCCGACGACGCCCCAGGCGCCCCCAGGTCTTGTCGGAGAGATGGCCGATGATCGGCTGGACCAAGAGGCCCGTGGCGGGCGCGGCGATCCACAGGATCGCCAGGTCACTGACGTCGACGCCAAGGGTCTGGAAGATGCGGCTGGTGTTGGCGTTCTGCAGGCCGAAACCAATCTGGATTCCGAAGAAGCCAAAGCACATGTTCCAGATCTGCAGGAACTTCAGCCTCTGCCTGGCCATGGATCCTCCGCCCCGCTCCGACCGCCGGTTGCTCCGGCTGGTTCGCAAGTTTTTTCATAAACCTTCGAGGCGGACATTTGCGCATGCGTTGAAACGGCGCGCAACGACAATTCCATATCCACTTGGATTTTGGAGCCACGAGTCTCACCAGACACGAGGCGCAGCGCCTTTCGTGGCGCTGGAGGCATACGAGAAAGTTTGCATTAGTTTTCAGTAGCGCAAATCAACGCAAACCGCCTTCCGCCCGCTTGCCATCCCGTTCGAACGGCGCCTTATGGGCCATTGAAAAAGTTTGCAGAAATCTTTGCAGCAACGACCACCAGGGACGGGGACGACGTAGAGTGACCAAGGGGGCGACGCGACTGGAGGACCTGGCCAAGCTGGCCGGCGTCTCGATCTCGACCGCCTCGCGGGCCCTCAACGACAGCCCGGCCGTCAACAAGCGCACCAAGCAGCTGATCTGGAAGCTGGCGCGCGAGATGGACTACCCCTTCCGCCGCTACATGCCCGCCGGCCCGATCGGGGCCGAGGCGACGATCGCCATCGTCACGCCTCGCCCGCAAGGCCGCGGCAGCAGCATGTCGGACCCGTTCTTCCTGGAGCTGCTGGCTGGCGTCGGCGAGGCCGCTCGGGAACGGGGATGCGACGTTATCCTCAGCCACATCGCCCCGACCAACTATGACGACCTGTCGGAGGCCATGAGCACCAGCCGGGCCGAAGGCGTGATCTTCCTGGGGCAAAGCTCGCTGCACGCGGCCTTCAATCGCCTGGCCGAGACCGAGAACCGCTTCGTGGTCTGGGGCGCGCAGCTGCCGGACCAGAACTACTGCTCGGTCGGTTCCGACAACGTGATGGGCGGGCGCCGCGCCACGCTTCACCTGCAGCGCCTGGGCCGCAAGCGCATCGTCTTCCTCGGCGACACCGAGGCGCCGGAAGCCATGCAGCGCCATCGCGGTTATCTCGACGCGCTCGAGCACGCCAAGCTGGGCGTCGATCCCGAGCTGATCGTGCCGGCCCACTTCGAGGTCGAGTCGGCCGAGGCCGCCGTCGACAGCCTGATTCATCACGGCGTGACGTTCGACGGGGTCGTGGCAGCCTCGGACCTGATCGCGCTGGGCGCCATCCGCGCCCTGAAGCATGCAGGCCTGTCGGTCCCGAGCGACGTCTCGGTCATGGGCTTCGACAATGTCCCGTTCAGCCGCTACGCCAGCCCGGCGCTGAGCACGATCGCCCAGGACACGGCCAAGGCGGGCCGGCTGATGGTGTCGAAGCTGTTGGACAGCGGCGAGCGCGCCAGCCGATCGGAACGGGTGCCGACGGACTTGATCATCCGGGAGAGCTGCGGGGGGTGAGGTCGCGCCCAGAAAACCCTCTCTCTATGAGAGAGGGGTTCTTTGGGCGATCAGCCCCGCGCACGGCGGCATCTCGCCTTCGCCGCCCAGGTTCACGCCATCGACCATCGTCCAGCCATCCGGCAGCGACCAGGCCACCGCCTCAAAGCCGAGGTTGAACGCCAACAGCAGCGCGCCCTCGCCTTCCCCGCGCTGGAAGATCAGCAGCGGGCTGTTGGTGTCGACGAAGCTGATCGCACCGGTGCGCAGGGCCTCGTAGGCGCGACGCAACCCGATCAGGCGGCGGGCCACATGCAGGGTCGAGGTCGGATCGGCCTCCTGGGCGTCCACCGCCAGCGGCAGGTGTTCCGGATCGACCGGCAGCCAGGGCTCGACGCCTGAGAAGCCGGCGTTCGCCGCGCCCGACACCCACGGCATCGGCGTGCGGGCGCCGTCGCGTCCCAGGGTCTGGGGCCAGTTGGCGATGGCTTCGGGATCCTGCAGGCGCTCGAACGGCACATTGGCCTGGGGCAGGCCCAGCTCCTCGCCCTGGTAGACGAAGACGTTGCCGCGCAGGCCCATCAAGAGCAGCAGGCACATCTCGGCGAAGGCCTTGCGGTCGCGGCCCTCGGCCCAGCGCGACACGGCGCGCGGGGCGTCGTGGTTCGAGAAGGTCCAGGACGGCCAGCCCTCCCCGTCCGCGCCCGGCCACATGGCCGCGCCGCGCGGGATCATCTCGCCGGTCAGCTTGTCGGCATAGAGATAGAGGAAGCCGTAGGCGCTGTTCAGCCGATCCTCGCCGGCCGTGAACAGCTTCATCTCGCGATCGGCGTGGTCGCCGCCGACTTCCGCGACGGAGAACCGCCCGCCCGCCGCGTCGGTCAGCGTCCGCAGGCGGCTGAGGAACTTCGGGATGTCGGCGTGGCTCTGGTTGTGGATCTTGTCCTGGAAGTCGAACGGCCGCGTGCGCTTGCCACCTGGCGGCAGCGGCGGGTTATCCGTGAACTTCGGGTCGTGCATCGAGAAGTTGATGGCGTCGAAGCGGAAACCGTCCACGCCCTTGTCGACCCAGAACTGGGTGACCGCCAGCAGGGCTTCCTGCACCGCCGGATTGTGCAGGTTCAGCTGCGGCTGGCTGCTGAGGAAGTTGTGCATGTAGTACTGGCCGCGACGCGCGTCCCAGGTCCAGGCCGGACCGCCGAACACCGACTGCCAGTTGCTGGGCGGGCTGCCGTCGATCTTGGCGTCGGCCCAGACGAACCAGTCGGCCTTGGCGTTGGTGCGATCCTGGCGGCTCTCGGCGAACCAGGGGTGCTCGTCCGAGGTGTGCGAGAAAACGAGATCGATGATGATCTTCAGGTCCAGCGCGTGGGCCTTGGCGATCAGGGCGTCGAAGTCGGCCAGGGTTCCGAAGATCGGGTCCACGCCGCGATAGTCCGAAACGTCGTAGCCGAAGTCCTTCATCGGCGAGGTGAAGAACGGCGACAGCCAGACGCCGTCCACGCCCAGCGAGGCGATGTGGTCCAGATGCGCCGTGACGCCCGGCAGGTCGCCGACGCCATCGCCGTTCGAGTCGGCGTAGCTGCGCGGATAGACCTGATAGATCACCGCGCCACGCCACCATTCGGCGTTCATCGACGTCTCCGCACCGGGGCGAGCAAGAACTTCAACTGTCACTATCGTCCCTCGGAAACGCAAATCTTGTAGTCGAGCGGCGCCAACTCGACGAAATAGCTGCCCGGCGCGCCGGCCGTCGCGGCGCATGCGCCGTGTAGGGCCTTCCACGCGACGGAGCCGGTCTCGACCCGGACATTGGCCGTGATCGGCTTGTCGCTCGTATTGAAGACGGCCAGCACCTCGGTTCCCGCCATCAGGCGCGAGAAGGCGAAGAGGCCGGGCCTGTCGCCGGCGGCGCGGACGACCTGGCGACCATCGCGCAAGGCGGGTGTGGCCGTGCGGAACTTCGAGAGCGCGGCGATGCGTTGGTAGAGCACGCTGTCGGCCTTGAACGCCGACATCGGCCCCTTGGCGGTCGAGCCGACCAGGCGGTTGTCGTTGTAGCTGGCGACCTGGCTTACGAACATGTCCTCGCGGCTGTCGGCATAGTCGCCGTCGCCGGTGAAGCCCTGCTCGTCGCCGTAGTAGACGGTTGGGACGCCGCGCGCGGTCAGCATCAGGGCGTTGGCCAGGGTGACGCGAGCCAGCAGTTCGTCGTCGGAGATCGCGGGCCTGGCCTTCAGCATGAACCAGCCGATGCGGCCTATGTCGTGGTTGCCCAGGAAGGTCGGCAGCTGGCGCGCGGTGGCCTCGCCGCCTTCGTAGACCGGATCGGCGGCGAAGACGGTGGCGAGGCGATCCGTACCGGTCCGGCCGATCGCGACGTCGGTCGCCGCCGACTGGAAGGCGAAGTCCAGCACCGCCGGCAGCTTGTCGACCTTCACGTGACGCGCCAGGGCGGCGACGTCGGGATCGAACACCTCGCCGAAGATGTGGAAGTTCGGGATGCCCCTGGCCTTGGCGCGGGCCAGCATGGCCGGGACGAAGGCTTGCCAGAACTCGGGGTTCACGTGGCGGGCGGTGTCGATGCGGAAGCCGTCGACGCCGAAGTCGTCGATCCAGCGGCCATAGACCTCGATGAAGCCCTGCACGACGCGCGGGTTCTCGGTGAAGACGTCGTCCAGGGTCGCGAAGTCGCCCAGCAGCGAGCTCTCGCCCGCGAACGTGCTGTCACCCCGGTTGTGGTAGTAGATCGGATCGTTCAGCCAGTCCGGCTTCTTGGCGTGCTTCTGCCCAGCGGGGACGTACGGGGTATAGGCCCAGTCGGTCCGCCTGAGCTTGGAGAAGTCCTTGCCATCGAAGCCGTCATTGATCGGCGCGCCGATCACGCCACCCTTGCGGACGTAGGGATAGTCGGCGACCCCGCGATAGGCGCAGCGGCCGTCCGGGCACTCGCGGTACTGGATGACGTCGGCCGTGTGGTTCACGACGATGTCCATATAGACCTTCATGCCCCGGGCATGGGCCGCGTCGACCAGGGCCTTGAAGTCGGCCTTGGTCCCCAGATGCGGATCGACGTCGGTGAAGTCGGTGATCCAGTAGCCGTGGTGCGCGGCCGACTCTTGGCCGGGCGGGCCCTGCACCGCGCGATTGACGAAGATCGGCGCCAGCCACACGGCCGTCGCGCCCAGGCCCTGGATATAGTCCAGCCGCCGGGTCACGCCCTTGATGTCGCCGCCATGATAGAAGCCCGCCCGCGTCGGGTCGAAGCCGTCGACCAGCGCCCCCCCATTTTCCATTCCCTTGGGGGCGGGGCCGCCGTGGTCATTGGTCGCGTCGCCATTCTCGAAGCGGTCGGGCAGGACGAAATAGATCACTTCGTCCTGGGGTTTGCGCAACCGATACGACTCGGAGGGAGCAGCGGACACGGCCGTCGCCAGCGCGCTTACGGCCGTCATGGCCAGCAGCGTCCGTCGCCAGGGCGTCAAGGCCGACATCGCTCCCCTCCCCGCTGCAACGATCTCGATGATCGGATCGCTTTTGCAACTCTTTGCAAGAATTTGCAGAACCAATCGCAAGCTGTCAATCCACTCCCTTGAGGCGATTTGCGACGCAACAAGGCCCAGAGGACGCTACGTAAGTGACGCAAGCAAGCCACATGAGTGGGATTTGCGGCAGGACGGCAGGAACCAAGAACGTTGGTTTGCAATTTTTTGGGTTGATTACACCGCGTTAATTTGCAGTAGTTTGCACCAACGGCCCGCCGCATGATCAAAAAAGCGCAGAGCCGGACAGGGAGGGTGAGACTCATGACCACTGAATTTTCGCGCCGTCGCGCCTGGCTGATGGCCGGCGGGGCCACCGGCCTGGCGCTCGCTTTCGCCGTCGCGGGCTCGGCCCAAGCGCAGACCGGCGGCGCGGCCCCGGCCGCCAAGGATGACGCGCAAGTCGAAGAGATCGTCGTCACCGGCATCCGCCGCGGCATCGAGGGCGCCATCTCGCTGAAGAAGAACTCCAGCTCGATCGTCGAAGCCGTCTCGGCCGAAGACATCGGCAAGCTGCCGGACATGTCGATCGCCGAGTCGATCGCCCGCCTGCCCGGCCTGACCGCACAGCGCCTCGACGGCCGCGGGCAGGTCATCTCGATCCGAGGCCTGGCGCCGGACTTCACCACCGCCCTGCTGAACGGCCGCGAACAGGTCTCGACCGGCGACAACCGGGGCGTCGAGTTCGACCAGTATCCGTCGGAACTGCTGAGCGGCGTCGTGGTCTACAAGACCCCGGACGCGGCCCTGGTCGGTCAGGGCCTTGCCGGCACCGCCGACATGCAGACCGTCCGCCCGCTGACCTTCGGCAAGCGCGCCCTGGCCATCGGCGCCCGCTATGAGTGGAACGACATCGGCGCCCTGAACGCCGGGACTTCGGCCCACGGCAACCGCCTGTCGATCTCGTACATCGACCAGTTCGCCGACGGTAAGATCGGCCTGGCCCTGGGCTACGCCCACATGACCTCGCCCTATCAGGCCGAGCGCTGGAATTCCTGGGGCTATCCGACCGCCGACGCGGCCGGCAACCTCGTCATCGGCGGCGCTAAGCCATACGTGATGTCGTCGAAGCTGAAGCGCGACGGCGTCATCGGCGTGCTCGAGTTCAAGCCGAACGAGCACTACACCGGCGCGGTCGACGTCTTCTATTCGAAGTTCAACAACCGCCAGTTCCTGCGCGGCATCGAGCTGCCGCTGTACTGGTCCTCGGCCACGCTGGCGCCGGGCTACACCAGCGAGAACAAGCTGGTCACCAAGGGCACGTTCTCGGGCGTGAAGGGCATCGTCCGCAACGACGGCAACCTGCGTGAGAACACGGTCAAGGCCATCGGCTGGAACAACAAGTTCATCGTCGACGAGAACACGACCATCACCGCCGACCTGTCGTGGTCGAAGGTCAACCGCACCGACCAGATCCTGGAAACCTACGCCGGCACCGGCCGCTCGGGCACGGGCGCGACCGACACCCTGGGCTTCACCATGGACGGCGACGGCGTCGCCCAGTTCAACTCGACCCTGAACTACGCGGACGCCAGCCTGATCAAGCTGACCAGCGCCCAGGGATGGGGCTCGGACCCGGTCACCCTGCCCGGCGGCCAGGACGGCTATCTGAACAAGCCGAAGATCGAGGACGAGCTGAAGGCCGTCCGCCTGTCGGCCAAGCATGAGGTCGGCAGCTGGATCAAGGCGGTCGACGCGGGCCTGAACTACAGCGAACGCGGCAAGGACCTGGTCAACGACGAGTGGTTCCTGCGCGTGAAGGGCGCTCCGGCCAGCGTCGCGATCCCGTCGAGCGCCCTGGTCGGAACCACCTCGCTGGCCTTCATGGGCATCAAGGGCATGGTCAGCTACGACCCGTTCGCCCTGGTCAATTCGGGCGTCTACGACCTGATCCGCAACCCCAACGCCGACGTGCTGGTCAAGAGCTGGTCGGTCGAGGAGAAGGTCACGCTGGGCTATGTGAAGGCCGACCTCGACGTCGACCTGGGCGGTGACGTCAGCATGACCGGCAATGTCGGCTTCCAGGTCGTCCACACCGACCAGAGCTCGACCGCCCTGGGCGCCACCGGCTCTGGCACGGGCGTGAAGAGCACCACCCTGGCCGGCGGCAAGAAGTACACCGACGTCCTGCCGAGCATGAACCTGCAGTTCCACCTCGGAAACGAGCAGGTCATCCGCCTGGCCGCCGCCCGCACCCTGGCCCGTCCTCGGATGGACCAGATGCGCGCCTCCAAGACCTTCAGCTATGACGCGGGCCGCGTGAACTCGACCGACGTCAACCTGTCGCCCTGGAGCGGCAGCGGCGGCAATCCGGAGCTGGAGCCCTGGCGCGCCAACGCCTTCGACGTGTCGTACGAGAAGTACTTCGGTCGACAGGCCTACATCTCGCTGGCCGGCTTCTACAAGGACCTGAAAACCTACGTCTATGACCAGAACCTGGTCTTCGACTTCACGGGCTTCCCGGTCACCAGCGGCCCCGAGCCCAAGCTGCGCCAGGGCATCGTCTCGGCGCCGCAGAACGGCAAGGGCGGCTCGATCAAGGGCGTGGAGTTCGCCATCTCGATGCCGGGCGCGCTGCTGACGCCGGCCCTGGACGGTTTCGGCGCGGTGTTCTCGGCCTCGCACACCGCGAGCAAGATCCACCCGAACCCGGCCGACCTCTCGACCCCGATCCCGGGCCTGTCGAAGAACGTCGCCAACCTGACCGTCTACTACGAGAAGGACGGTTTCTCGTTCCGGGTCAGCGACCGCTACCGCTCCAAGTTCCTGGGCGAGGTCTCGGGCTTCGGCAACGGCCGCACCTTCCGGATGGTCAAGGGCGAGTCGGTCATCGACAGCCAGGTCGGCTACACCTTCAACGACGGCCCGATGGCCGGCCTGTCGGTGCTGGCCCAGGTCAACAACCTGACCGACGAGCCGTTCACCACCTATCAGAACGGCGATACGCGCCAGGTCATCGACTACCAGCGCTTCGGCCGCACCTATCTGCTGGGCCTGAACTACAAGTTCTAGCCCGGCCAACCTTCCCCAAAGCCTGTAGCGCCCCTGTCGGTCCTGCCCGACAGGGGTTCTTTTTCTTAAGCCTCGCCCTTCAAGCTCTCTTTAGGATTGAACCGGATAGTGCGCCCCAACTAGAGCCTGCCTGAGCAGGCTCTATTTTCTTGGGGTTCAAGCGCGCCCTGGCGCGCTCAGGGGGAGCGCAGAATGCCGTTCAAATCCATCCGCGTGGCCGTGCTGCTGGCCACCACAGCCGCTGTCTTGAGCGCCTGCGCCACCCGTGAAGACGCCGCGGCCCTGCGCCAGCCGGCCATGCCGCCGCTGGCCGTGGCCAAGGCTTCCCCCACCCGCGCCTTCTATCGCAACGTCGCCGTCCAGGCCGTCGAGGGCGCGCCCGAATTTCGCTGGTTCGACGGCGGCGCGGTGATCACCACCCGTCCGACCCGCGTCCAGGTCGTCGACAGCCTCAGCCAGCACCTGCTGCGCGCCGATATGCTGGCGCCCAGCAACCTCGACGCCGAGTACCAGCTCTATACGAACTTCGAAGAGCTTCGCGGCCCCGACGTCTGGTTCGGGACCGACAAGCTGACATCGGCGCGCGTCACCTTCCGCCTGGTGCGCTGGCGCACCGGCGAGGTCGTCCGCGAGAAGACCATCGAGGCCGGCTACGCGGTCCGCTGGACCGGCGTGACGCCCGAGGTCGCGCGCTCGGCCCTCGGCGGTCCGCTCCTGGCCAGCAAGGACGCCGTCATCGCCGCGCCCGGCGGCGCCGTGCTGGGCGTCGGCCTCGGCTACTACGTGAACCAGAACTTCGTCGCCTATATCGCCGACGCCCCGATCGCCGGCCTGATCGGCGGCGACCAGGCGGCCGCCATCGGCGGTCCCAGCCGCTACGTCCCCGGCTTCGCGGCGGCCTTCTCGACCGCCGTCGCCACCGGCGCGGCGTCGGGCCGCTTCTCGGACCTGGAAGCCATGCTGGCCGGCGGCGTGATCACCGCCGCGGGCGCTGCAGCCGGCCCGCCGCCCGCTTGGCGCGCCACCACCGCCGACAGCGAGATCACCTCGGCCTTCACCGGCCGCGCCCGTCGCCTGGCCGCCACGCGGGGCCTGATGGACCTGGCGTTCGACAGCTTCATGAACGACCTCAGCCGCGACGGCTCGGTCGTCTACAAGACCGCCGTCTCGTGCCGCGCCCTGAACGGCGATGCGGGCCGCGGCCCCTACCTGGCCGAGACCGCGACCAGCTACGCGGTCGACTGCCCCGGCGCGGCCTATAACGACGCCAAGACGGTCAAGGCCTTCCCGAGCCGCTTCTAGGGCTTCTCCAGGCGCTCGGCCGCTCGCCGCTTCACGACCCGGAACAGCAGCGGCAGCAGCTCCCAGCTGAACGCGCCGACCACGAAGCCGAACAGATAGGCCTCGCGCATGGCCTGCCACGGGATCAGCGGCAGGGCGGCCTTGACGAAGAAGGCCGCCAGGATCACGGCGGACGCCGTGGCGCAGGCCAGCCGGATCGTCAGGTCACGCAGGTTCGCCCGCTCGGTCACGCTCAGCGCGCCGATCTGCACCAGTCCATAGACGGCCACGCCGCCTAGCGCGCCCACGATCGCGCGCAGGCGGTCGGGATCGATGTCCATCGAGGCCTCCTCCAGCCCGGGATCTTGGGGTGATGGCTCAAGAGCGTTCCAAGCTTGGCGTCGCGGCCACGACAGGCGCTCGGATCAACCCCGCCGTTAAGAAATGTGCCTATGCCCGAGGGAAGAGTCGACTGGCCGCGAAAGCACATGCGTCCGCTTCTGACGCCGACTCGACGCGATCATGTTGGCCTCGATCCCAACTAGAACAAAAGGGGAACTTACGCGCCGTTCGGGGCTTCTTGGCTGATGCTGAGCTACGTCAGAAGAAGCCGTACCTTCGCTCGACCCTCGCCTGCGCGAGATCGCTCATCTCTTTCAGGAAGCTGTGGACCTTCTGTGCGAATTCCAGATGCAAGAGGACCAAGCCATGATCAGTCGATAGACGCAGCTCCTTCGTCAGAAGTCCTTCGACAGCAATGACCTGCTGTTGTGTCTGGAGGAGCAATGCCACGGCTCGCGTCGGAACATCGAGTTGCGCGAGTGGGAGATGGTCTATCGCTTCCCGGACTGAGGCGATTGCGAGAATCTCGTGCCCTAAAACCCCCAATTGGGTGGAGATACTCGGGCCTGTCGTGACTCTGGCTGCCCCTGCGATCGCGAGGTAAGCCCTGAAAGCTAGTTCGGCAAAAACCGCAAGGCTTCAGGCCGTCGCCTGCGCAGCCTGCGCTCGCTGCCGACGAAAATCTCCACGCGCGATGAAGATCGCAGCAAGTATCGCTGCAATAGAACCGAACGCCTGAACCCAAGCCGGCGCATCCTTTCCTATAGCGAGCCGCCAAATCCCCACGTAGGCACCAGTCGGGGTCAACATGACACCAACGAAAAGCGTGCAGAGGCACAAAATTAGGAGATCAGCTCGACGCATGCAGTGAACAGTCACACGATTCCCATCATCGAGCCCAAGGACCTCAGCCACTAGGCATTATCTAATAATTTCAAGAGGTTGGTAGGCCTGGAGGGACTCGAACCCCCAACCAGACCGTTATGAGCGGTCGGCTCTAACCATTGAGCTACAGGCCCGCGCGGCCACGCGGTGCGTGCGGCAGGTCGGCGGATTAGCATGAGCCGAACGCGGCTTAAAGCTCCGGTTCAGGTTGGACCTGCCACGAGGGAACCATAACTGTCCGAGACGCTCTCCCCCATGTCCCGGACAGTCCTGGAGAAAGAACAATGACCACCACCGCCCGCCGCGCCACCTCCCTGGCTGCTCTCGCTGTTCCCGCCCTGATCGGCGGCGCGCTGCTGATGGGCGCCGCCGCTCCGGCCATGGCCCAGGACGCGGCGTTCAAGGCCACGACCTTCAATCTGTCGGCCTATGGCGAGACCCGCGTGGCGCCGGACATGGCGACCATCAATCTGGGCGTCCAGACCGACGCACCGACCGCCGCCGAGGCGCTGAAGGCCAATGGCGCGCGCATGAACCAGGTGCTGGCCGCGCTGAAGAAGGCCGGCATCGCCGACCGCGACATCCAGACCTCGAACCTGAACCTGAACGCCCAGTATGTGTACGAGCAGAACCAGCCGCCCAAGCTGAACGGCTACCAGGCCTCGAACCAGGTGACGGTCACGGTGCGCGACCTGACCAAGCTGGGCGCGGCGGTCGACGCCACGGTCAATGCCGGCGCCAACACCGTCAACGGCATCAGCTTCGGCCTGGCCAACCCGCAGGCTGCGGAAGACGCCGCCCGCCTGGAGGCCGTGAAGGCCCTGCAGGCCAAGGCCGAGCTGTACGGCCGCGCCACCGGCTACAAGGCCGTGCGCCTGGTCAACTTCAGCGAAGGCGGCGGCTACACGCCCGCGCCGCAGCCGGTCCCGATGTACGCCATGGCCAAGCGCGAGATGTCGGACGGCACGGGCATCGCGTCCGGGGAACTGCGGGTCCGGATCGACGTCAGCGCCGTCTACGAAGCCGCCAAGTAGATCCAAGTAGATGGAGAAACGCCGCCGCCGGTCTCCCGGCGGCGGCGATGTCCTTCGGGGCTAGAAGCCGGCCTTCCTGAAGGCCCGCTCGACCCGGTCCTGGACCTCGCGGCCCGGCAAGGCTCGGTCGCCCTCCATGACCGCCACATAGGTCAGATGCAGATCCGGTTTGCCCGCGCTCGTCGGGATCGGCCCGATGGCCCAGCCCACGGTGTTGGCGCCGCCGGTCGGGCAGCTCTTGAACCGCGCCGGCTGGCCGACGCTGGCCTTCAGCAGCTTCTCGGCCGTCGTGGTCACGCCATCGCAAGTCGGCAGGTTGCGCGAACAGGTGATATAGCCCCCGCCTCGCCAGACCAGATGACCCTGGGCGTCGGCCACAACCACGCAGGTCGAGGGCGAGCCGATCGACTTGCCCACGGCTTCGGTCAGTTTGGCTTCATCGACAGAAGCCGGCAGCTTCGGCGAGCAGGCCGCGAGGCCCGTGGCGGCGAGGGCGACGAGCGCCCAGGTCCGCGCCTGGGGGCGCTTCATCAAGCCGCCTTCTTGATCAGGTTGCCTTCGTCCAGCAGCACGACGGTCGGAGCGTAATTGCGCGCCTCCTCGGCGGCCATCTGGCAGTAGGTGACCACGATCACGAGGTCGTTCTTCTGCACCAGGCGGGCGGCGGCGCCGTTGACGCCGATCACCTTCGAGCCACGCGGGGCCTCGATGGCGTAGGTGGTGAAACGCGCGCCATTGGTGATGTTCAAAACGTCGACCTGTTCGTTCGGCAGGATGCCCGAGGCGTCCAGCAGGTCGCGGTCGATCGCGATCGAGCCTTCGTAGTCGAGGTCGGCCTGGGTCACCGTAGCGCGGTGCAGCTTGGCCTTCAGCATGGTGAGCAGCATGGCGGGGAAGCCTATCCCTTTGAACTAAATGGGGTCTTCAGGGCCGCCACACACAAGGCCCGTCGGTAAGGTCCCGCCATATAGACACGAACCCAGCGGGGTTCAATCGCACTGCAACATGACGTCGCGGAACGGCCCGCATGTCAGGCGGTGATCGCGGCCTTCAGGAAGGCGGTCATGTCGGCCAGCAGGGTCGTCTTGCGGCGAAAGGGCCGCGACAGCGCCAGCACCGTCCCGGCGTGGTCGAGCCCCGGATAGTGGCGCTCATCCACGCGAACGCCCTTGTCGCGCAGGGCGGCGGCGAGCTTGCGGGTGTTGCGAGGCCGCACGGTGGTGTCCTTGTCGCCGGTAGCCAGGAAGGCGGGCGGCGCGTCGGGGCGAGCGAAGGCCGTGGGCTGGGTGGCCTCCAGGTCGGCCGTCTCGCCGAAGGTCCGCCGCGTCACCGGTCCGTCCAGCGGCAGGAAGGCGTAGGGACCGGACAGGCCCGCGAAGGCTTGAATGACGGACGGGTCGACGCCGACAGCTTTCAGGTAGCGCGGGTCCAGGGCCAGCATGGCCGCGTTGTAGGCTCCGGCCGAATGGCCGACCAGGACGATCCGGCGGGGATCGCCGCCCAGCGTCGCTGCGTGGTCGACGGCCCAGCGCACGGCCTGGGCGCAGTCCTCGACAAAGCCGGGAAAGCGCACTTCCGGATACAGGCGGTAGTCGGGCACCAGGGTCAGGAAGCCTTGCGCCGCCAGGGCGCGCCCGACCCAGCCGTAGTCCTGACGCCGGCCGCTGTCCCACGAGCCGCCATAGAAGAAGATCGCGACGGGCGCCTGCTGGCCGGCCTTGGGCGGCGCATAGATGTCCACTCCGCCGCGCGGGCCGGCGGCATAGCGCGAGCCCCTGCCCTCGACGCGCGCGGCGTCCTTGGGCGTCAGCGTCGCGAAGACCGTCAGCGGCGAACAGGCCGAGGTCATCGTCGCCGCCAGGGCGGCAAGGCCTACGCGTCTCGTCACCGTTCTCCCCGCCATCGCGCACGTCCCATCGCTTGAGGTTTGACCGCCACGAGCGTCTGGTCCGGAAGGCCGCTCACGGGCGCCCCTCGACCAGCTTGGCGATGGCGTCGAGATAGGCGGCGAAGGCGTCGCGCCCGGCCTCGGTCAGGGTCACCTGGGTCAGGGGCTTGCGGCCGACGAAGCTCTTGGCGATGGCGACGTAGCCGGCCTCCTCCAGCTTGCGCAGGTGGACCGAGAGATTGCCGTCGGTCAGCGACAGCTTGCCCTTCAAGGTGTTGAAATCGGCCCCGCCGGCGCTGGTCAGATAGGCCATGATCCCCAGCCGCACGCGGCCGTGGATCACCTCGTCCAGACGGTCGATCTCGAAGTCTTCCACGCCCTTCGCTCAGCCCGCCGAGGGTTCCTGGCGCATCAGCGCCAGGCCCGGAACGGCGGCCAGCAGGATCAGGGCGGCGGCATAGGCCAGCCAGACCAGGGTCGAGCCAATCAGCAGGCCCAGCCCCACCGCCGCCGCGAACGAGGCCAGGGCCACCACGCGGATCCACGCCAGGCGCGACACCGACGCCGCCACCCACCAGGCCGCGCCGTACAGCACCAGGATGATCGAGGGCGCGAAGCCGATCAGCAGGCCCGTCCGCGCCTTCCAGCTGGCCACGGCGATGGCCAGGATGAGGGTGAAGCAGCCGATCCCCACGGCGGTCCAGGCGTCGCGGCTGGCGCGATTGGTCGAGGAGGTCACGCCGGGCTGCCTGGCCAGACGACGGATCAACACTGTCTGGATCGTCAGGTGCGCGGCCATGGCCACCAGCCAGACGCCGAACACCGACACCGGCGGAACCTCGACGATCCGCGCCAGGATCAGCCACTGCACGAAGCTGGCCAGGCCATAGCAGCCGCCGGCCGCCGCCAGCAGCGATCCGCCCAGCAGCGGCGTGCGCCGCCCCTCCTCGGCCAGGGCGCGCAGGAAGGCCAGGTCGTCGCGAATGGCTTTGACGTCTTCGGTCACGGCGAATCCTCCGTCGGGAGCCGCCTCACTTTGCGACGTAAAGCGCCGACGTCAAAGCGCTACAGCTTGAAGCCCCCGGCCTCGATCTTGGCGAACACGGCCTTGGTGATCTTCACATAGCCCTTGGCCGGGTCGCGGAAGTACAGCGGGTCCTTGGTCTTGGCCGGATCGAAGCCGTCATTGACCAGGTCGATCTTGCGGTACTTGAAGGTGCCGGTCGTCTCGATCGTCTTCTGCAGGCGCACGAAGATCGGACGGGCGTAGCTGGGCAGCTGTTCGTCGACATGCTTGCCGAAGGCGGCGATGTCGAAATCACCTTCGACGACCAGCGAAGCCATGCCGGCCTTGCCGTCCAGGTCGCCGACCTTGACGCCGTAGACGTTGACCTCCTGCACGCCTTCGAAGCCGGCGACGCGCTCCGACACCTCGCTGGTGGCGACGTTCTCGCCCTTCCAGCGGAAGGTGTCGCCGATGCGGTCGACGAAGTAGATATAGCCGTCGTGGTCGACCTTCATCAGGTCGCCGGTGCGGAACCAGGCGTCGCCCTTCTCGAAGACGTCGTGCAGCACCTTCTTCTCGGTGGCGGCCTTGTCGGCGTAGCCGGTGTAGTTCGAGCGGGCGTCGCTGCCGATATGGCCGATGCACTCGCCGACCTCGCCGGGGCCGGCCTCGACGCAGCAGCCGTTCGGGCCGCGTACGGGCATCTCGGCCTCGACGTCGAACTTCACGATCCGGATGTTGAACTTCTTCTTCAGATAGCTCGGGATCCGGCCGATCGCGCCGCGCTTGCCGTCGAAATTGAACAGCGAGACGTTGCCCTCGGTCGCGCCGTAGAACTCCAGCACGTCGCCGACCCTGAAGCGGTCCATCATGTCGTTCCAGACATCGGCGCGCAGGCCGTTGCCGAAGATCATGCGGATCTTGTGGGCGCGCTCCAGCTCGTGCTCGGGCTGGTTGGCCAGGTAGCGGCACAGCTCGCCGATATAGACGAACATCGTGCAGTTCTCGTTCACGACGTCCGGCCAGAAGTGGGTCGCCGAGAACTTCTTGCGCAGCAGGATCGAACCGCCGTTCAGCAGGCCCGCGCCCATGGCGCAGAGGCCGCCCGTCGCGTGGTACAGCGGCAGGGTCACATAGATGCGGTCGTTCTGGTTGGCTCCGGTCGAGCCGGCGAAACCGCGCATATAGAGCTGGGCGCGCATGTGGTTGATGCGCGCGGCCTTGGGCAGGCCCGTCGTGCCGCTGGTGAAGATGTAGAGCGCCGTGTCCCTGGCCGTGATGCCGTCTCGGGCCGTCTCGCGGTCGGGACGCAGCTGGCTGCAGCTCTTCAGCGCCTTCACGAGGTCGCGCTGGTCGCCATGGACCGGGCCCAGCACCCACTGCTGCATGTGGCGTTCCAGCTGGCCCTTCACGGCCTCGAAGCACGGCGAGGTCTCGGGATCGACGATGCAGTGCATGGCCTGGGAGATGTTCAGGCAGTGCGCCAGCGCCGCGCCGGTCAGCTGGTTGTTGATCAGGGCCGTGGCGACGCCAACCTTGGACAGGCCGTACCAGATCGCCAGGTATTCCAGCCGATTGGGCATGAACAGCGCCACGGTCTGGCCGCGCGTGATGCTCTGCCCCTTGGCCCAGTGGGCGTAGCGGTTGGCGATCGCGTCCAGTTCGGCATAGGTGATCGTCTTGCCTTCGAAGGTGATCGCCTGGCGGTCGCGCCATTTGTCGACCGCGGCCTCGAGGTCGTCGCAGATCAGGTTCGGGCTGTCGGGAGCGATCGTCTTCACGCGCTTCAGCGTCCGGGACAGGCCCTTCAGGAAACGGATTTCCCGCTTGATCTTCTGACGCAAACGCATTCGGCTCTCCCTTCAAACAACCATTGGAGAGCGCCGCGCGACCGGTCAAGACGCCGTGTGTTGCATCGCAAACCTAACGGCGTTCGGCGGCTAGCCCGGAACGCGGAACCGGACCTCGTTGCGCTTGAAGTCCATCGAGACGGTGTCGAACCGCTGCAGGATGTCGGTGCCGATCACGATGGCCGGCTGCTCCTGAAAGCCCCAATAATCAAAGGTATGGATGGCGCCGACGATCAGCGGCACATTCCGCAACGTCATTTTGCCCAGCGTCAGGCGCGAGAGAATCGCGGTCCGTCCGGGCAGTACCTGACCGGTCACGCTGCGCAGTTCGGTGTCCGCCAGACTGCCCAGCACGGCGTTGTTTTCGCGGGCGGCTTCCAGCATGGCCAGATTGCCGACGGTCGTGGTCGAACCGCTGTCGACGAAGGCGATCAGACGCTGCAGCGGCATGAAGGCGTCGATCAGGGTCAGGCCGCTGCGCAGCAGCTTGGACTTGACGATCACGGTCTGGGTGTCCGGCACCGGCAGGCCCTCGCCCACCGTCATGCGGCGCTGCTTGAAGTCCAGCAGCAGGCTGGCGCGGTCCAGCCATTCGAGGCCCAGCACCCCGTCCATCCGGAGCTGCTCGCGCGGCAGGACCGAGACCAGCATGTCCTTCTTCGAGCGCTTGCCGACGGTCAGGCTGGCGACCCGGGCCGTCTCGACCGACTGCGAGCCGGCAATGCTGTGCAGCCGACTGGGCGCGCCGCGCGGCAGGTTCAGCTGGTTGGCCAACTCGGTCGTGATCACCGAACTGTTGGCGCCGGTGTCGACCAGGAAGTCGAAAGGCCCTTGCCCGTTGACGTGGGTCTTCACGCTCAGGCGCTTGGCGGCGTCGAGATATTTGAGCGGATCGGTGGTCGAGGGCGGCGGCTGGCTGTCCTGGAGCGCGAACGCCAAGCCGGGAACGACCGTCGCGCCCGCAACGAGTCCCATGAGCGCTCTTCGCTCGATCTCCTGGCTTGTGAGCGTTCGACGCTCAACGCCTTGATCCGCCATGCCATTCCTCCCGAAGGGGGAGGCTATATGGCGCTGTGGAACGGCGCCAGAGAGCGCCGTTCACTGAGCGACGAAACTAGCCGGCAGCGAGACGGCGCTGGTCGTCGCGGGCCGACTTAAGCTTCTCGGCCACCAGGAAGGCCAGCTCCAGCGCCTGCTCGCCATTCAGGCGCGGGTCGCAATGCGTGTGGTAGCGGTCGGCGAGGTCCGTCTCCGAGACCGCGCGGGCGCCGCCCAGGCATTCGGTGACGTTCTGGCCGGTCATCTCCAGGTGAACGCCGCCCGGATGGACGCCTTCGGCCTGGGCGATCTCCACGAAGCTCTTCACTTCGCTCAGAATGCGGTCGAACGGACGGGTCTTGTAGCCGGTCGAAGCCTTCAGCGTGTTGCCGTGCATCGGGTCCGTGGCCCACACCACCGAGCGGCCGGCGGCCTTGGTCGCCTTCATCAGGCGCGGCAGGCGGTCGGCGATCTTGTCCGAACCGAAGCGGCCATACAGCGTCAGGCGGCCCGGTTCGTTGTTGGGGTTCAGCACGTCGATCAGGCGCAGGAGGTCGTCGCCCTCCATGGTCGGGCCGCACTTCAGGCCGATCGGGTTCTTGACGCCCTTCATGAACTCGATGTGCGCGCCGTCCAACTGACGGGTGCGCTCGCCGATCCACAGCAGGTGGGCGCTGGTGTCGTACCAGTCGCCCGAGGTGCTATCGACGCGGGTCATGGCTTCCTCGAAGCCCAGCAGCAGGGCCTCGTGGCTGGTGAAGAACTCCACCTGATGCATGCTCGGGTGGCTCTGGGGCGTGACGCCGATCGCGGCCATGAAGGCCAGGCTCTCGGTGATCTTGTCCGACAGCTCGCGATAGCGCGCACCCTGCGGGCTGTCGCCGACGAAGCCCAGGGTCCAGCGATGGATGTTGTGCAGGTCGGCATAGCCGCCGTTGGCGAAGGCGCGCAGCAGGTTCAGGGTCGCGGCCGACTGGCCATAGGCCTTCAGCAGGCGGTCCGGATCGGGCACGCGCTCTTCGGACGTGAAGTCCATGCCGTTGATGATGTCGCCGCGATACGACGGCAGGGTCTCTCCATCGATCGTCTCGACCGGCTCGGAGCGCGGCTTGGCGAACTGGCCGGCGATGCGGCCCACCTTCACAACCGGCTTGCCGCCGGCGAAGGTCAGCACCACAGCCATCTGCAGGATCAGGCGGAAGGTGTCGCGGATGTTGTCCGCGTGGAATTCCTTGAAGCTCTCGGCGCAGTCGCCGCCTTGCAGCAGGAAGGCCCGGCCTTCGGCCACGTCGCCCAGCAGGCTCTTCAGGCGGCGCGCTTCACCGGCGAAGACCAGCGGCGGCATCTGGCGCAGCGTCTGCTCGACCCGCTCGACCGCGCCCATGTCCGGATAATCCGTGGGCATGTGCTTGGCGGGCTTGGCTCTCCAGGCGGCGGGCGTCCAACGGGCGGTCATGACAAAGGCTCGATTACTGCGAAGGGCGGCGTAGATACCGCGAATGGAACGAAAAGGCAAAATCGTGCGGCAAGATACCGTCGACCCGCCCAGACGGGAAAGTCCTGGTCGCGCTAGCCGCGAGAGGCGCTGGTTTTTTGCGCCACGCTGCAGGCGATGGCGGCGATGGCGCCTAGGGCCAGCCACCACTCCTGCCAGACCCCGAAGCTCAAGCCGCCGATCACCAGATAGGAGACCAGGGTCGCGGCCGCCATGGCCCCGTCGCGGCGACTGACGCCGGTCCAGGCCACGATGCGGTAGACGATCCAGGCAAAGAAGGCCGCCGCCAGGGCAGCGCCGGCGGAGCCCAGTTCCAGCCACAGCTGCAGCGCGGCGTTATGGGTGTGCAGCGGGATGGCCGGGCCGAAGGTGCGGCTGGCGTCGATCCCCCAGCCACGCAGGGCGTGGGTCACGATCTGGTTGGCGGTGAAGGCCCAGATGTTCAGGCGATGATCCCACGAGGGCGGGGCGATCACGTGCAGCCAGTTGAACAGGCCTGACCTCACGCCCCACAGCACCGCCATCGGCGCGAAGATGAAAGGCGTCACGACGATCGGGATCAGAGCGCGGGCGATCGGCTTGCCTAACACGCGCACGCCCAGCCAGGTCAGGCCGCCCAGCAGCATGGCCGCGATCGGGGCGTCCGCGCCGGTGAAGTGCGCGCCGAGCACCGTGCACAGCGCGATCAGGGCGATCAGCAGGTTGCGCCCCTGGAACCGCCAGGCGTCCAGCATGCGCGCGCAGGGCCAGAACAGCAGGATCAGCGGATAGGTCGCCTGCGAGACCTTCACCACCGCCTGGTCGGGTCGGATGGGGTCTTCGGTCAGGTTGTGCAGCACCTGGTAGATGGCCGCCTGCAGCGCCCCATCCAGGAAGGTGATCACGGCCAGGATCACGACCCCGACCAGCAGCACCCTGCCCGTCAGTCGCGCCGAGCGATGGGACAGGCCGCCCAGGGCCGCGACGGCCGCGCCGTAGGTCCCGAGCTGGAAGACCAGCTTCAGGGCGGTGAACTTCTCGACGTCCTTGTCGCGCACGAGATTGGCGAGATCCGGCGCCGCGGGGCTCCAGCTGAGGCTAACCAACGCCCACAGCACCAGTAGCACCAGGGCGAACATCGGCAGCAGCGGCGGTCGCGAGCGGGCCAGGCCCGGCGCGGCCAGCAGGCCGACCAGGCTGACCAGCCCCGAGAACCAGAGCGGGATCAGGTAGCCGATCAGCGGCGTCATCACCGCCATGAAGACGGCGAGCGCGCCCAGCCAGCGCGTGCGGCGCTCCTGCAGATCAGCGGCCACGACGCCGGTCTGGCTCATCCAACCCCGCCGACTTCGACCGGAACGTATTTCTCACGCATGGTGACCAGTTCCTCGGCCAGGGTCGGGTGGACCGCGCAGGTCGAGTCCCACTGGGCCTTGGTGACGCCCATCTTCACGGCGACGGCGGCCATCTGAATGATCTCGGGCGAGTCGGGCCCCACCATGTGGACGCCGACTACCTTCTGGTCGTCCTGCTTGACCACCAGCTTGATCAGGCACCGCTCCTGGCCGCCATAGAAGGTGACCTTCATCGGGCGGAAGACCGAGCGATAGATGTCGACGCCGCCGAACGCGTGGCGGGCCTCGGCCTCGGTCATGCCGACCGACCCGACCGGCGGCTGCGAGAACACGGCCGAGGCGACCATGTCGTGATCGAAGGTGGTCGGGTTGTTGTAGAACTCGGTCTGGGCGAAGGCCGCGCCCTCGCGGATCGCCACCGGCGTCAGGTTGATCCGGTCGGTGACGTCGCCGACGGCCCAGATGCTGTCGACATTGGTCTTGGAGTGCTTGTCGACCGCGATCGCGCCGCGCTCGTTCAACTTCACGCCCGCCTTCTCCAGACCCAGGCCCTGGACGTAGGGCTCACGGCCGGTGGCGAACATCACGGCTTCGGTCTCGAAGGTCAGGTCGCTGGTCAGCGTGCTGAGCAGCGTCCCGTCTTCCTGCTTCTCGATCGAGGTGTGCGAGCAGCCCAGCACCACCTTGATCCCGCGCTTGCCCAGTTCGTCGGCCAGGTGCGAGCGCACGTCGTCGTCGAAGCCGCGCAGGATATTGGCCCCGCGATAGAGCAGCGTCGTCTGCACGCCCAGGCCGGCGAAGATGCCGGCGAACTCGACGGCGATGTAGCCGCCGCCGACGACCATGATGCTCTTCGGCAGCTTGGGCAGATGGAACGCCTCGTCCGAGGTGAAGCCGAACTCGGCGCCCGGGAATTCCGGCTTTACCGGACGGCCGCCCGTGGCGATCAGGATCTTCCTGGCGGTGTAGGTCCCGGCGTCCTTGCTCCCGTCCTTGGGAAGCACCTCGACGGTGTGGGCGTCGATGACCTGGGCCCGGCCGTGCAACAGATTGGCGCCGGCCTTCTGCAGGTTGGTGACGTAGATGCCCGACAGGCGGGCGATCTCGACGTCCTTGTCGTGGATGAAGCCCTTCCAGTCGAAGCTGGCCTCGCCGATCGTCCAGCCATAGCCCTTGGCGGTTTTCAGCTGGCTGGCGACTTCGGCGGCGTAGACCATGAACTTCTTGGGCACGCAGCCGCGGATCACGCAGGTGCCGCCGACCCGATACTCCTCGGCCACGCCGACCTTGGCGCCGCTCATGGCCGCCAGACGCGCCGCGCGCACGCCGCCCGAACCGGCGCCGATGACGAAGAGATCGAAGTCGTAGTCAGCCATCACCGGCCTCCGGAAGAAACGCGAGCTTGGGGGCGCTTATGTAGGACGTCAGGGAACGAGGCGCACCACACCCTGGTCCGTGCCGATCAGGGCTTCGTCAGCCAGGTCGAGGAACAGGCCATGGTCGACCACGCCGGTCACGCTCTTCAGGGCCGTGGCGAGGGCCGCCGGCTCGGCGATGGTCCCCGAGGCCATGTCATAGATCAGGTTGCCCCCATCGGTGACCACCATGCCTCGGTCGGCCTGGCGCAGGCGCGGCGGCGGCAGGTCGAACTCGGCGGCGATGTCGGCCAGTCGCCAGCTGGTGTGGACGTGGCCGAAGCGGACCACCTCGATCGGCAGCGGGAACTTGCCCAGGGCGTCGACCTTCTTGGCCGCGTCGGCGATGACCACGCAGCGGTTGGAGGCCTCCCAGACCAGCTTCTCGCGCAGCAGGGCCGCGCCGCCGCCCTTGATCAGGGAAAGGCCCGGGCCGATCTCGTCGGCGCCGTCGACGGTCAGGTCGATGCTCTTGACGTCGTCCAGCGCCGCCAGCGGGATGCCCAGGTCGCGGGCCAGGGTGGCCGTGGCCTCCGAAGTCGGCACGCCGCGGATGTCCTTGAGGCCGCGCGCGGCCAGCGCCTTGACGAACCAGGCGGCCGTCGAGCCGGTGCCCAGGCCCACCACCATGCCGCTCTCGACGAGTTCGGCGGCGGCTTCGCCCGAGATGCGCTTCTGGTCGTCGGCGCTCATTTCTTCTTGTCCTTCTTGGCTTGCTTCAGGGCGCGGAACTTGGTCGCCCACCCCGACTTCGCGGTCTGTTCGGCGCGCGACAGGGCCAGGGCCCCGTCCTCGACGTCCTTGGTGATCACCGAGCCCGAGCCGGTCATCGCCCCATCGCCGACTCGCACGGGCGCGACCAGGGCGCTGTTGGAGCCGATGAAGGCGCCCTTGCCGACATGGGTCTCGAACTTCTCGAAGCCGTCGTAATTGCAGAAGATCGTGCCGGCCCCGATATTGGCCTTCTCGCCCACCGAGCCGTCGCCCAGATAGCTGAGGTGGTTGGCCTTGGCGCCCGCCCCGACCTTGACCTTCTTCACTTCCACGAAGTTGCCGATATGGGCCTCGGGGCCGATCTCGGCGCCGGGACGCAGGCGAGCATAGGGACCGATCAGGGCGCCCTCGCCCACGCTCGCGCCTTCCAGGTGGCTGAAGGCCTTGATCACCGCCTCGGCCGCGACACTGACCCCGGGACCGAAGACCACGAACTGCTCGACCACCGCCCCGCCGGCGATCTTGGTGTCCCACGACAGGTGGACGGTCTCGGGCGCTAGCATGGTGACGCCCTCGACCATCAGGGCCTTGCGGCGGTTCTTTTGCCAGACGGCCTCGGCGGCGGCGAGTTCGGCCTGGGCGTTGACGCCCTGCACCGAGGCTTCCGGCGCGAAGGCCGCGCGGGTCGACAGGTGACGCTCATGCGCCAGGCCGACGACGTCGGTCAGGTAGTACTCGCCCTTGGCGTTGTCGTTGCGAACACTGGCCAGGATGTCGAACAGGATCGCCCGATCAGCGGCTAGCACGCCCGAATTGCAGTGCTTGACCTGCTTGGTGGCGCTGTCGGCTTCCTTCTCCTCGACGATGCGCAGCAGCACATGGCCCGGCGCCAGGATCAGGCGGCCGTAGCCGGTCGGGTTGGCCGCCTCGAAGCCCAGCACCGCGACATGGGCGCCGGCGGTGATCAGGTCGAACAGCGGCGCGATCACCGGGGCGGTCGTCAGCGGGCAGTCGGCATAGGTGACAACCACGTCGCCATCGAAGTCCGCCAGCGCATCCTTGGCCGCCAGCACGGCGTGGCCGGTGCCCAGCGGCGGGTCCTGGATCACGGTCGCGTTCGGACCCAGGCGCTTGCGGGCATGCTCGCCGACCTGCGGGCTGTGCGCCCCGACCACGACGACGATCCGCTCGCAGCCCAGGCCCTCGGCGGCGTCGATGGCGTGGTCCAGCAGGGTCCGGCCGGCCAGCTTGTGCAGCACCTTGGGCGTCGGCGACTTCATCCGCGTGCCCTGGCCGGCGGCCAGGATCACGGCGGCGCGCGGACGGACGATTTTGGCGGCGGGTTCGGTCATGGGTCCTGGCGACTCCCTTGAGCGCGTTACGCGTTGCATTAGCCGTGCAATTGGCCGAAAGGCCAGACCCATGAGCGAGCTTCATGACCTGAACGGGGCGACAATCGCCTTCGATCTTGACGGAACCCTGGTCGACACGGCCCCCGACCTGGTGGGCGCGCTGAACACGATCCTGGCCCAGGAGAGCCTGCCGCCCCTGCCCTTCGGCGAGGTGCGGCTGATGGTCGGTCGCGGCGCCCGGGCCCTGCTAGAGCGCGGCTTCGCCGCCGCCGGCGCGCCGCTGGACGCCGAACGCGCCCCGACGCTCGTCCAACGCTTCATCGCCGTCTATCTGGAGCGCATCGCTCAAGAGAGCGCGCCCTTCCCCGGCGTGGTCGAGGTGCTCACCGAGCTGAAGGCCGCCGGCGCCAGGCTGGTGGTCTGCACCAACAAGCTGACCAACCTGTCGGACGCCCTGCTCGAGGCGGTGGGCCTGCTGCCGTTCTTCGACGCGGTGGTCGGCGCAGACAGCGCGCCGGCCGCAAAGCCCGACGGTCGCCATGTCGCCGCCGCCGTCGCCGCCGTCGGTGGCGATCCAGCGCGCGCCGTCATGGTCGGCGACAGCATCAACGACGCGCTCGGCGCCAAGAACGCCGGGGTCCCCAGCGTGCTGGTCTCGTTCGGCTACACCGAGGATCCGGTCGAGACCCTCGGGGCCGATCTGGTCATCCACAGCTTTTTGGATGTGCCGGATGCGTGTCGGACGCTTTTGACCTCTTGCCCCGCGCCGAACACCGGGCTATAGGCCCCCTCCTCTCGCGGAACGGTCCCTCGCGGCCCGAACCGACAAGGCGGATGCTTAGCTCAGCGGGAGAGCACCTCGTTCACACCGAGGGGGTCACAGGTTCAATCCCTGTAGCATCCACCATTCTCTTCTATCCCGAAATTCAGCACCCGACCGCAGGCGTCGCGCCCGCGCGTCCGAAGGCGGCTATCGGCTCTTGAGGTACCAGGAGACGCCCGTCGACGCGCGATCGAGCACCGTCAGTCGCCCGGCGCCGACGCCCGGTGCGCCATCGACTTCAAGCAGGCCGTTGGCGCCGCGCTTTAGCCTGACCTTCGGGTCGCGGAGATTGTCGCTCACGGCGATCCCGCTGGCGTCGCCGACGACGCGGATCGGGTCGGAACCGTCCAGGTTCACGATGACGTTGGCGCTGACCCGGCTGTTGATCGGCGGCGCGATGCGTTCCTTGTCCAGGCCCAGGCCGAACACGATGGAGCGGGCATTGACGATCGTGTTGCGCTCGATGACCGCGCCGTCGACCTGGACGTAGCGATTGGCCGGGCTGTTGGGCACGCCGTACATGACGCTGAGGGCGCTGAAGAACCCCTCCCCGGCCAGGTTCTCCATGTAGTTGTCGCGGACGGTCTGGCGGCGATTGATCACCCGGATCCCGCCCGTGCGCGGCTTGCCGTTGCCCAGGAAGACATTGCCCTCGACGAGGTTGCCGTCGCCGTGCCGCAGGACCAGCGAACCCTGGCTCTCGAAGAAGACATTGCCGCGGATGACGTTCGCGCCCGACTTGTTCGAGACGATCTCGACCTCGCCGTCGCAGTGCTCGAACCAGTTTTGGTCGACGCTGGTGTGCGAGTCGGAGTCCGCCTGGTGGCTGGTGCCGACGCGAATGGTCTCGCCGCCATTGACGCCGAGGTCCGGGCGCGCGCCGAAGAAGTTGTGATCGATGCGGTGGTGGTTGTTCAGCCCGTCGACGGGATCGCGGACCACCACCAGCGTCGCGCCGGCGTTGGTCTTGCCGACGATGTGACCGTGGTCGAAGCGGTTGCGCTCGCCATACATGGCCACCCAATGATCGGCCTCTTCCCGCGTGGGCTTGTTGAAACCGTCGATGACGATGCCGGTCACCCGGGTGTCGTCGGCATGATCTCCCGCCGCGCGCCGGAACGAGATCAACTCGCCGCCGGGCGCATAGCCGTCGCGGAACACCAGGTTGGAGATGACTAGGTGCGAGCCCGACAGCTTGAGGCTCGACTTGCCTGAGAAGACGACACGGCCTGGCGCCTGGGCGGTCAGGGTGATCGGCTTGCCGGCGCGACCCTTGCCTCGGAATTCCAGCTCGACATCGCGCCAGACGCCGTTGGCAAGGACGATGGTGTCGCCCGGCGCGGCCCTGGCCAACGCCTTCTCGTACTGCGCCGGGGTCCTGACCAGCGTCCTGTGCTGGGCCAGGGCCGGCTGAGCGCTGGCCAGCAGGGCGATGGCAACGAGGACCCGCACGACCGTCTCAGCCCACAACGCCGCGCCGTGGCTGGCGCTCGGCTCGATACTCGTACTGGGCCAGGGAAAGCGGCTTCATCTCGATGGAGAACCCCGGCGCTTGCGGCGGCATATAGGCCGCGTCGCGGATTACGCACGGCTCGACGAAGTGCTCGTGCAGGTGATCGACATACTCGATCACGCGGCCCTCATGCGTGCCGGCGAAACACAGGTAGTCGATCATCGCCAGATGCTGGACGTACTCGCACAGCCCCACTCCACCCGCGTGCGGACAGACCGGCAGTTCGTACTTGGCGGCCATCAGCAGGACGGCGAGCACCTCGTTGACCCCGCCCAGGCGACAGGCGTCGATCTGCACGACGTCGATGGCCTGGTTCATGATGAACTGCTTGAAGAGGATGCGGTTCTGGCACATCTCGCCGGTAGCGACCTTGATGTCGCCGATGCCCGCCTTGATGCGGGCGTGGCCATAGACGTCGTCGGGGCTGGTCGGTTCCTCGATGAACCAGGGCTTGGCGAAGGCCAGGGCGTTGACCCAGTCGATCGCCTGATCGACATCCCAGACCTGGTTGGCGTCGATCATCAGGGTGCGGTCAGGACCCAGCACCTCGCGCGCGACGCGGACGCGGCGGATGTCGTCCTCGAGATCGCGGCCGACCTTCAGCTTGATATGGCGGAAGCCGGCGTCGACGGCCTCCTGCACCAGGCGGCGCAGCTTGGCGTCGTCATAGCCCAGCCAGCCGGCCGAAGTGGTGTAGCAGGGGTAGCCTTCCGCCAGCAGGCGCTCGCGGCGCTCGGCCTTGCCTTGGGCGCGCGCCTCCAGCAGCGCCAGGGCCTCTTCGGCCGTGATGCAGTCGGTCAGGTAACGGAAGTCGATGCAGCGGACCAGTTCGGCTGGCGACATGTCGGCGACCAGCGCCCAGACCGGCTTGCCCTCGGCCTTGGCCCACAGGTCCCAGACGGCGTTGACGACGGCGCCGGTCGCCAGGTGCATGACGCCCTTGTCCGGACCGACCCAGCGCAGTTGGCTGTCGCCCGTCAGGTGACGCCAGAAGCGCGCGGGGTCTTCCTTGACCCACTCCAGCTCGATGCCGACCACCAGGTGGCGCATGGCCTCGATGGCGGTGACACACAGGTCGTTGCCGCGCCCGATGGTGAAGGTCAGGCCGTGGCCGTGCAGTCCGGCCTGATCGGTGTCGAGCACGACATAGGCGGCCGAGTAGTCGGGATCGGGGTTCATGGCGTCGGACCCGTCCAGCGACTGGCTGGTGGGGAAGCGAACATCGATGGTCCGCAGGCCGGTGATCCGGGTCATCGGCGCGGGCTCAGGATGGTCTTCTTCAAGGCTCGTCTCCACTCGGTCCGCGAACGTCTCGCCCGCCAGATCGGCTTGAGCGTATCGAAAAAGGTAGCGCTACCAGCTTGCATGACGACCCCGTCGGTGCAAGCATACTTGAAGTTCCGTTTTACTTGTGCACCTTCCGCTTGTCCCCACGGACGCGTGACGTCGCGCCCCTTGCTCGCGCTTGCGTGAGCTTGGTCACGACTGGAGATTTCGTATTTTGCATATGAGTTTGATATTTGTATCTGAAATAAAGTCAATCGCGCGGATGCCTGAATCCGCGCGGGAGCGCGACAGCGCGTGGTTTCGCAAGACCACTTCGCGTCCCGTCGACCATCGGCTAGGCTTTCGCCTGTGAAACGGCGGGGGACGGCAGTGGACGTATCGAGCAAGGCTGACGGCGAAGAGCAGCGCTATCGCGCGCCGGCGCTCGAGAAGGGCCTGGACATCCTGGAGCTGATCTCGCGGGCCAGCGAGCCCATGACCATCGGCATGATCACCCAGGCGCTGGACCGTTCGACGGGCGAGCTGTTCCGCATGATCCAGGTGCTGGAGTATCGCGGCTTCATCGAGCAGGTCGGCAGCGGCTACCTACCCACGACCCGGTTGTTCGCGCTGGGCATGCAGCAGGCCCCGGTGAAGTCGATCCTGGAAGTCGCCCTGCCCGTCATGCGCGACCTGGCCGAATCCGCCGAACAGAGCTGCCACCTGGCCCTGCGCGCCGACGGCGACATCGTCGTGGCCGCCCGTATGGAGTCGGCCAGCCTGCTCGGCTTCTCGGTGCGGATCGGCTATCGCCAGCCGATGGCCCTGACCGGGTCGGGTACGGTGCTCTACGCCTTCCAGACCCCCGAGACCCGGGCGCGCTGGGAGAGCTTTTTCTCCCCCGACTTGCCGGCCGATCGCCTAGCGGCCTTCCGCACCCGCGCCGACCGCGCTCAGGCCAACGGCTATGACGAGCATCCCAGCGACATCGTGCCGGGCATCGTCGACCTGGCCGCGCCAGTCCTGCGGGGCGAGATCGCCGCCGCCGCCCTGACCATGCCGTTCGTCCGCAAGGTCCCCTTGAAGGTCGAGCAAGGTCACGCCTTGCAGCTGGTCCGGGAAGCCGCCAAGCGCATCTCGGCGGAGCTGGCCTCGTCGGACGTCCGGGTCTAGCCGCACAGCGTCCAAAGCGGGCCTAGGCGTTTCGTTTTCTATATGAAATAGACATTCATATAGAAAACGATTCCGGACTCACGCCCCATGATCGCCACCTCGACCGAGGATTTCCGGCAGGCCGCGCGCCGCCGGCTGCCGCGCTTCCTGTTCGACTATATCGACGGCGGCTCGGGCGATGAGCGGACCCTGCGCGGCAATGTCAGCGACCTGGCCGGCCTGGCGCTGCGCCAGCGGGTGCTGAAGGACGTCGGCGGCGTCGACCTGACGACCTCCCTGTTCGGCCAGCAACTGGCCGCGCCCATCGTGCTCGGTCCCGTCGGCCTCAGCGGCATGTATGCGCGGCGGGGCGAGGTCCAGGCTGCTCAAGCGGCGGCCGCGCGCGGCCTGCCCTTCTGCCTCTCGACGGTGTCGGTCTGCGCCCTGGACGAGGTGGCCGCCGCCAGCCCGGCGCCGATCTGGTTCCAGCTCTATGTCATCCGCGATCGCAGCTTCATGCGCGACCTGATCGCCAAGGCCAAGGACCAGGGCGCCAGCGCCTTGGTGTTTACGGTCGACATGCCCGTGCCGGGCGCGCGCCGCCGCGACGCCCACAGCGGCCTCTCGGGACCGATGGCGGCCTTCCGGCGCTACGCCCAGGTCCTGGGCAAGCCGGACTGGGCCTGGGACGTGGGGGTGCGGGGCCGTCCGCACCAGCTGGGCAATGTCGCGCCGGTGCTGGGCAAGACCAGCGGCCTGGAGGACTTCATGGGCTGGCTGGGGGCCAATTTCGATCCGACAATCCAGTGGCGCGACCTGGAATGGATCCGGGACGCCTGGGACGGCCCGCTGATCATCAAGGGCGTGCTGGAGCCCGACGACGCCCGCGACGCCGTGCGCCTGGGGGCCGACGCCCTGGTGGTCTCCAACCACGGGGGGCGCCAGTTGGACGGCGCTGTGTCCACCGCGCGCGCCCTGCCCAGCATCGCGCAGGCTGTCGGCGACGACCTGACCCTGCTGGCCGACTCCGGCGTCCGCTCGGGCATGGACGTGGTGCGGATGCTGGCGCTGGGGGCCAAGGGCGTGCTGCTGGGCCGGGCCTGGGTCTACGCCCTCGCCGCCGCCGGCGGTCCTGGCGTCGGCCGACTGCTCGACATGATGACGGCCGAGATGCGCACGACCCTGGCCCTGGCCGGCCTCTCGGCGGCGCGCGACGTCGACGGGCGCGTGCTGGATCCCCGATAAAAGAAAGGCCGGGCGGCGCTGTAGCGCTGCCCGGCCGAGGAATACCCGCCAATGGGTAGAGGCTATGTCGGCGGGTGTTCGGTAACGACGCGGGTCAGGCGCCCGTCAGGGACGGCCCCTCCAGCGTCACGCGCCCGCCAGCGGGCACGAGGATGTCGCGGCTCGCCCCGCCGCATCGGATCGTGCGCTTGCCGGCGGTGGCGAAGCGCAAGGTCACGCGCTGCAGCTTGCCATCGCGCCAGGAGATGTCGGCGAGACCGGTGTTGCGCACCCGGACGCCGCGCAGCGATCCTTGCGGCCAGGCCATGGGCAGGGCCGGCAGGAGATCGACGATGTCGCCCTTGCTCTGGATCAGCATCTCGATGATCGCCGCCGCGCCGCCGAAGTTGCCGTCGATCTGGAACGGCGGGTGGGCGTCGAACAGGTTCGGATAGGTCCGCTCGCGGGCCAGCAGCAGGCGCAGCACCTCGTGGGCGTGGTCGCCGTCCTTCAGGCGGGCCCAGAGGTTGATGCGCCAGGCGATGGCCCAGCCGGTGGTCTTGTCGCCCCGCGTCTCGAGCGTCCGTTTGGCGGCGGCGGCCAGGTCGGGATGGACGGCCGGATCGAGCTGCCAGCTGGGATAGAGCCCATAGAGGTGCGAGACGTGGCGGTGCTTGGGGTCTGGCGCGACCGCGTCCCAATCGTCCTTCCACTCCATCAGCTGCCCGCCGGCGCCGATGCGCGTGGGGGCCAGTCGCTCCCGGGTCTTGGCCAGGTCCTGACGGAAGTCGGCGTCCAGGCCCAGGATGCGGGCGGCTTCGCGGGTGTTGTCGAACAGGTCGCGCAGGATCTGCATGTCCATGGTCGGCCCCGCGCACAGGGTCGAGCCGAAGCCGTGGCGGTTCTCCGGCGAGTTGGTCGGACTGGTGACCAGCCAGCCGGTGGTGGCGTCGGTCTGCAGGGTGTCGAGGAAGAACAGCGCCGCGCCGCGCATGATGGGATAGGCGCGGGCCAGGAACCGCTTGTCGCGGCCGTAGTCGTAGCGCTCCCACAGATGCAGGCACAGCCAGGCGCCGCCCGTCGGCCATAGTCCCGCCTTGGCGTGGTCGAACGGCGCGGTCCCGCGCCACAGGTCTGTGTTGTGGTGCGCCACCCAGCCGCGCGCGCCGTACATCTGCCTGGCCGTGACCGCGCCTCGCTCGGCGATGTCGGCGATCAGGTCGAACAAGGGTTCGGCGCACTCGGCCAGTCCACCGGCCTCGGCGGGCCAGTAGTTCATCTGGGTGTTGATGTTGATCGTGTAGTTCGAACCCCAGGGCGGCTTGACCTGGTCGTTCCACAGACCCTGCAGGTTGGCTGCCTGGCCGCCCGGCCGCGAGCAGGCGATCAGCAGGTAGCGGGCGTACTGGAAGTACAGCTCCGCCAGGCCCGGATCGTTGGTCGTCTCGTTGCGGGCCAGGCGCAGGTCGGTCGGCAGGCCGATGTCGTCCTGGCCGCCCAGGTCCAGGGTCACGCGGTCGAACAGGGCGCGGTGCGCGGTGGTGGCGGCGCGCACCAATTGGTCGAAGGTCTTGCCGGCGGCCTTGTCGATCTGGCCGCGCGTGATCGCGTCGGGATCGCCGCTCACATCGTCATAGCGCCGATAGCTGGTGGCCATGGCGACCAGGATGGTCACGCGATTGGCGCCGCGCACCTCGATCCGGCCGTCGACGGGCCGCGTCGAGCCCCCCTGGGCCAGGACCCGCGCGCGACCGCAATAGGTCAGCTTGCCCGGCGTGCCGGCCTCGCCGTCGTTGTTGCGGCCGGCAATCTTGATCGTGTTGCGGCCCTCCAGCACGACCTGCTGGATCGTCTGGGCCGAGGTCAGGGTGACGTCGAAATTCAGAGCGCCCGGCCGGCTGGCCGTGACCTCCATGGCGATGACCTGATCGACGGGCGAGGCCAGCATCCGCCGGCGATAACGGACGCCGTCGATCTCGAAGACGGTCTCGGCCAGGGCGTTGTCAATGTCGAGCGAGCGGCGATAGCCGCTGACGGTTCCTTGAGCGCCGATGAAGCGCAGGCCCAGATCGCCAAACGGCTGGTAGGCCATCTCGCGCGGCGGCGTGGCCACCAGGGTCTCGTTGGCCCTCTGCTCGGCCTCGGCGTAGCGGCCGGCGGCAATCAGGGCGCGCACGGGGCCAAGGCCTTCGCCGGCGCGCTTGTTGACCGGGTCGTAGGGGCCGCCGGTCCACAGGGTGGCTTCGTTCAGTTGCAGTCGCTCGGCCCAGACATCGCCGAAGATCATCGCGCCCAGGCGGCCATTGCCGATCGGCAGGGCCTCGACCCATTCCTTGGCGGGCTGCCGGTACCAAAGGACGTGCGCGCCGCCCGTGGGCGTGGTGGTGTCGGCCAGGGCCCGATCCAGACCGAAGGCCGCGGCTGCCGCGCCGAGCTGGCGACGTGTCAGGGTCTTGCGGGCCAAACTCTCACTCCCAGGCGCTGCGATCTCCGCCGCAACGTCCTAGGGTTAGCGTAGACCAAGATTGTTTCATAGATGAATTTCATATCCATTAGTGACAAAATTGCTTTTTGCGAAGGACGGTAAGCATGAACAAGCGCCTGAGACAGCCCTCCAGCCAGGCCGCCAACCTGTTCGGCGCAGCCGCCTTCGCCATGTTGGCTGCCGCTTCACCCGTGGCCGCCGCCGACTGGATTCCGGTCTGGACCGCCTCGCCCACGCCAGACCTGAAGGATGGCCCCGGCGGCGTATCGCGGGGTTTCAAGGACGAGAGCGTGCGCCAGGACATCCGCCTGGCCGGCGCCGCCAAGGCTCTGCGCTTTCGGATCAGCAACGAGCTGGGAACCGAGCCGCTGACGCTGGACGCGATGACCGTGCGAGGCGCGGCTGCGGCTGTCCCGGTGCTGTTCGACGGCGCGGCGGCGGTCGCCCTGCCGCCGGGCGGCGTCGTGGTCAGCGACGAGGTGACCGTGACCGCCCCTGCCCTCACCGACCTCGCCGTCACCATCCACTTCCCGGAAGCCGTCTTCCCCGCCGTCCGGCGCACAGCGGTTCGCGTGGCGCCGGGACGCGCCGAGGTTGGCGACAGCCTTCCCGTGGCGGCGCGCCAAAACGTCGTCTCGACGGTCTATGCGCGCGTCGACAAGGCGCCGAAGGTCGTGGTGGCGCTGGGTGACTCCATTACCGAGGGCTCCACCGCCACCGTCGGCGCCAACCGCGACTGGCCCTCGATGCTGGGCCAGCGCCTGAACGCCGCCTGCCCAGGGCGCTATGTCGTCGTCAACGCCGGCATCAGCGGCAATCGGCTCGTGGACCATGGCCGCAGCCCCTCGGCCATGGCGCGGCTGGATCGCGACGTGCTGTCCCTGCCGCGCGTGGATTATGTGGTGCTGCTGGAAGGCATCAACGACATCCGCCACAGCGGCGCGCCGAACTTCAAGCCGGGCCGAACGGCGAAGGAGACCATCTCGGCCTACCGCCAGATCGTCGGCCGATTGAAGGATCACGGCGTCACGGTGATCGGCGGCACGGTCACCCCGTTCGAGGGTTCCGACCGCTACGACGCGACGTCCGAGGCGACACGTCAGGCGATGAACGCCTTCATTCGCACCGGCGGCCTGTTCGCCGGCGTCGTCGATTTCGACGCCGCTATCCGCGATCCGAAGAAGCCGCTGTCGATGGAAGACGCCGCGAGTCGCCCGGACCGCCTCCATCCGAACGACGAGGGCTATGCGCGCATGGCCAAGGCGGTCGATCTCTCGCTGTTCGGCTGCCGCGCCAAGGGCGGCCGCTAGCCCACCTCAGACCCCATCCCGACACTGCCGAAGCCGCCCGCCGCAAGGCCGGCGGCCCCGTCGCCGTGTGCGAGATAGTTTATACTCAGACAAGTTCATCAGCAAAATTCATATTCACTGGTGAAGAAACTTGTTGACGAAGGAGGGGTCAGCGCGCCAATTCGGTCACATATAAAAACAAGGGGAGTGGAACATGCGTTTGAAGAACACGGTGCTTTTCGCATCGGCCAGCGCGATGTGCCTGATCACTGCAGCGCCGGCATTGGCGCAGCAAACCGCGACGCCGGCGTCGGCCGAGCAGCCGGCGACCGCCGTCGCCGAAGTCGTCGTGACGGGCTTCAAGCAGAGCTACGCCAACGAAGTGCGCACCAAGCGCACCGCCATCGAGATCACCGACGGCATCTCGTCGGACGACCTGGGCCGCATCCCGGACCTCAACATCGGTGAAGCGCTGCAGCGCGTGCCCGGCATTCAGATCAACCGCGAGGCCGAGGGCCGCGACGCGACGGTCAACCTGCGCGGCCTGCCCGGCGAATTCGCCCGCACCACCCTGAACGGCGTGGCCTTCGCCGAGCCGATCCTGCAGTCCTCGACCCCGCTCGGCGCCTTCTTGTCTGACGTTTTCAGCGCGGTCCGCATCGAGAAGTCGCCCATGGCCCACGCCCAGGCGGGCGGCGTCAGCGGCAATATCGACCTGCAGATCCAGGGAGCCCTATCGCGCCGTGAAGGCGGCCGCGTGAAGGCCTCGTACGACTACAACGAGCTGGGCAAGCGCGGCGAACCCAGCTTCACGCTCGGCTACAACAAGCACCTCACGAACAACTTCGCGGTCTTCGGCATCGCGGCGTTCAAGCACGAGAACTTCCGCCGCGACTCCGTGCTGTTCAACAGCTACGGCACGCTGACGACCGCGCTGACGCCGGACCTGATCACCCGCTACGCCGACTACTACGCGCCGACCGGAACCTGCACGACCACCTACGCCTCGGTCTCGGGCTGCGTCGCGGTGGCCGGCGGCACGGGCAAGCTGTCCCAGACGGGCGTGCAGTACGTGGCCCAGAGCCGCCAGTACACGCGCGTCAATGTCGGCGACCAGTTCTCGGCCGCCGGCGGCGCCGAGTGGAAGATCAACGACGAGCTGAAGTTCGGCGTGACGGGCCTGTTCACCCGCCGGACCCAGAGCAATACGAGCCAGAACTTCAGCACGGCGAACTATTCGGGCACCGGCGCCAAGATCACCCCGACGGGCAACCTCTCTCAGGGCCCGAACGGCTCGTACTACATCCAGGACTTCGACTTCTCGGGCATCAACCTGGTCGAGGACTCGCGCCTCTTCCCGCAAACCCAGAAGGCCTGGGGCTTCAACCCGAGCCTGGAGTATAAGAACGACCTCTGGCGCCTGTCGACGATCGCCACGATCTCGAAGGCCAGCAACGCCTCCGAAGAGCAGTACGTCACGTTCAACCGGGTGCAGGTCGCCACGGGCAACGGCATCAACGGCAGCTTCTCGAGCGGCGGCGGCGACTTCTCGAAGTATCGCCAGAGCTTCACCACCACCGCGCCGATCTTCAATGTCGACGGCAACCCGACCTGGATCCAGGGCTCGGCGACCACCAGCAGCGCCGAGTTCACCAACTGGTACAACTCGGTTGCCGGAACGCCCAACCGCCTGCGCTTCAACATCAGCGGCATCCAGGCCTATGCCGACAGCAAGATCGAGGCGTTCCAGCAGGACATCGAGCGCCAGCTCGACTTCGGTCCCCTCTCCTCGATCCAGTTCGGCGGACGCTTCGAGCGGAACGACTACACGTCGCGCGGTTCGAAGATCAACGCGGTCGGCATCCAGTCCCAGAACATCAAGGACAGTTTCCGCCTGACCAGCCCCAGCGCGGACGACTTCTTCGGCGGTTCGCTGCCGGGCATGAACACCAACTGGCGCATCACTGACGTGCGGGCGCTGTTCAAGGCCCTGCAGCCGGTGACGCCGTATGAAGGCGCGCCGCTGGCGTTCAACGGGTTCAACCAGACCCTGAACGACGACGTGAACATCGGCCGCTACAACTTCAACAGCATCACCGACATCACCTCCGGCTATGTCGAAGGCAAGTACGCCAGCCAGCTGTTCTCGGTCCCGGTGCGCGGCTCGGTGGGCCTGCGCTACGAGCACACCGAAAAGACGATGGATACGCTGAACCGTATCAAGACCTCGACCACGAACCTCGGCAGTCTCTCGGACTACGCCTATCGCCGGTACGAGGACAGCTACGGCCAGTGGCTGCCGTCGGCGATCGCCGTCTTCGACGTGACCGACGACTTCATCGTCCGCACCGCGGCCTATCGCACCTATGTGCGCCCGCACCCGCGCCAGTTCTCGCCGGTCACCCTGGTGGGCACGCCCAGCGATACGAACGTCATCACGGCGACGCTCGGCAACGCCGAACTGAAGCCCTACACCTCCACCTCGTTCGACGTGTCGATGGAGTGGTACAATCGCCCGGGCGGCCTGGTGGCCCTGACGGTGTTCCAGAAGCGCCTGCACAACTTCATCCAGCAGGTCAGCGGCGCGAAAGCGCTGTGCCCGACGGACGGCGGCACCTTGGGCCTGGGCCCGCTCAGCCTGCAGGGCGACCTCTGCTATACGGGCGCCGGACCGGACGCGAGCGGCGACCTGCAGACCGTCAACCTGACCGGCTACGTCAATTCGGCGACGCCCTACACGCTGCGCGGCGCCGAGTTCAACGTGCAGCAGAACCTGGACTTCCTGCCGGGCTTCTGGAGCAACTTCGGCGGCGCATTCAACTACGCCTACACGGTCGTCGACGGCAAAGGCCCGACCGGCGCCAAGGTCTCGCTGCCAGGCATCTCGAAGCACAACTTCAATGTCATCGGCTACTACGAGACCGACCTGTTCGGCGTTCGCCTGACCTACAACTACCGCACGGACTACGACGTGCCGGACGCCGCTATCTTCGGCTTTGGCGGCGCGGCGCGGCGGGTGAAGCCGCGCGGCCAGCTGGATGGCTCGGCCTCGTTCAACCTGCGCAAGGGCACCAGCATCTCGGTCAGCGCCTTCAACATCACCAACGCTGTCCGTCAGGAGTACCAGGGCATCGAGGCGATGGCGCGTCGTCAGGACTATGACGGCCGCACCTTCCGCATCGCGTTCAACTCGAAGTTCTAGCCAAACGCGGTGAGAGCTCGACGCCGGATGGACCTCCACCTCCGGCGTCTCCTCATCCCGTCGTGGGCGACCTCGTCCCCCCGTGGGTCGCCCACATACCCTTTCGCGTGAGAGCCGCCCCATGACCATCACCCGTCGCACGGCCCTGAAGCTCTGCGTCTCAGCCGCGGCCCTGGGCGCGCTTGGGGCGCCGTTGGCGGCGAACGCCCAGTCAGGTCCGATCGACTGGGCGAAGTTCCTGGCCCGCCACGACATGGTCTGGACGAAGTTGCCCAAGGCCTGGGACGAAGGGCCGTTCCTGGGCAATGGCATGATGGGCGCCCAGCTCTATTTTGACGAAGCCGCCAGCGCGCTGCGCCTGGACGTGCAGCGCTCCGATTTCCAGGACTACCGCGCCCTCCCCGACCAGACCGGCATCCGCACCCCGCGCCTGCCGATCGGCCACTTCCTGCTGCGGACCAAAGGCAAGCTCGCCGACGACGTCCAGATGCGTCTGGTCCTGCACGACGCGATCCTGGCGGCCAGCGTCGCCACCGACCTTGGCCAGATCGACCTGCGCCTCTACGTCCATGCCGACGACATGGCGATCGTGGTCGAGACCACGGGCCGGTCGGGCGAGGTCGACGCACACTGGGAATGGGTCGGCGAGGAGGCGATCAGCCCGCGCCAGACCTGGGGCCTCGAACACAACGTTCCCCGCTTCGTCGTCGCCGACTATCAGAACAACCCGGCGGGACACACCGCTCAAGATGGCCGGGAAAGCCTCTGGCTCCAACCCCTGCTGGTCAGCCAGGGCGGCGCCGCCACCGCCTGGCGTCGGGACGCCGGCCGACTGATCGTCAGCGCCGGTTTCGACAAGGACAGCCTCACGACCGCGCGTGCCTCGGCCCTGGCCTCCGTGCGCACGGCGTTCGCCGATCCATCGCTGCTCAAGCGCCACCAGGCCTGGTGGCGCGCCTACTATCCGGCCAGCTTCCTCAGCATTCCGGACGCGCGGGTCGAAAGCTTCTACTGGATCCAGATGTACAAGCTGGCCTCGGCGACGCGCGCCGACCGGCCCTATATCGACAACCAGGGTCCCTGGCTGCAGCCGTCCAGCTGGCCCTATGCGACCTGGAACCTGAACGTCCAGCTGAACTACTGGGCCCCGCTGACGTCGAACCGCGCGTCGCTGGCCTACTCCCTGGTCCGGACGATCCACGACAACCAGCAGCAGCTGATCGACAATGTCGAAGCGCCCTACCGCCACGACTCCTCGATCATGGGCCGGTCGGCGGGGCGGAACCTGCTGTCGCAGCCGCCGGCTCCGAAGCCGGGAGACCGCCGCACCAAGGTCGGACAGCGGGTGTCCGGCGATCCGCCCGAGGTCGGCAACCTGCCCTGGGCGCTGCACAATGTCTGGCTGGTTTGGCGCCACACCATGGACATCTCGGTGCTGCGCGACACGCTCTACCCGGTGCTGCGCCGCACGACGAACTACTACCGGCACTTCCTGGAGCGTGGCGAGGATGGCCGCCTGCACCTGCCCTCGACCTATTCGCCGGAGTTCGGCTATGCGCCGGACCTCAACTACGATCTGGCCGCCCTGCGCTGGAGCTGCACGGCCCTGCTGGAAGCGGTCGAGCGCCTGAAGATCGCCGATCCACTGATCCCGGAATGGAAGCGGATCCTGGCCGAGCTGGTCGATTATCCGCGGGACGAGACCGGCTTCATGATCGGCGCTGGCCAGCCGCTGAGCGCCTCGCACCGGCACTATTCGCATCTGCTGATGGCTTACCCGTTCTACCTGGTGAACCGCGACCAACCGGGCGGCGCGGAGGTGATCGAGCGGTCCCTGAAGCACTGGCAGTCGATGCGGGCAGCCCTGCGCGGCTATTCTTCGACCGGCGGCTCGTCGATCGCCTCGGCCCTGGGCAAGGGCGACGAGGCCCTGACCTACCTGCAGAGCCTGTTCACCGAGCATCTGCGCCGCAACACGCTCTACAAGGAGACGTGGCCGGTCATCGAGACGCCGCTGTCGGGCGCGCAGTCGGTGCACGACATGCTGCTGCAGAGCTGGGGCGGCGTCGTGCGCCCCTTCCCGGCCGTCCCCAGCGCCTGGGCCGACGTGACGTTCTCGGACCTCAGCGCCGAGGGTGGTTTCCTGGTCAGCGCCAAGCGGCAGGCCGGCGCCACCCAGTGGGTCCGCGTGAAGAGCAAGGCCGGCGAGCCGTTCGTCATCGAAACCGAGATCGCCGATCCGGTGGCCAGCGTGAACGGCCAGGCCCGGAAACTCGAAGCCGTCGGACACGGCCGCTACCGCGCCAAGCTGGCCGCCGGCGAACAGATCCTGATCCACGCCCGAGGCCACAAGCCGGACCTCTCGATCCGGCCGGTGGAGGTGGTCGGCGCGACCAACAGCTTCGGCCTCAACGCCAACCAGGGCCCGATCCCGCCGCCGGGGCCGGAGTACTCCCCCGACGGCGGCTGGGTGTGGCGTCGTCCCGCCTAGACCTTCGCCGGCGCCATCTTCGGCGTCAGCAGCTGGATGGCCAGCAGGCCGATCAAATAGACCGACGCCGCGATCCAGAAGATCGGCTGGTAGCTGCCGACCTTCTCGAGCACGAAGCCGACATACTGCGACATGACCATGGCTCCGAGTGCGCCCAGCGCGCCGCCGATGCCGATCACCGAGCCCACGGCCGAACGCGGGAAGACGTCGGACGGCAAGGTCAGCAGGTTGGTCGAGAAGCCCTGGTGGGCGGCGGTCGCCAGGCCGATGACCGCCACCGCGCCCCACAGGCTGTCGATCTGCGAAGCGAAGGCGATCGGAGTCACCAGCAGGGCGCAGATCAGAAGCGAGACCTTGCGCGCGGCGTTCAGGCTCAAGCCCCGACGCAGCAGCGAGGACGACAGCCAGCCACCAGCGACGCTGCCGAAGTCCGACATCAGGTAGATCACCACCAGCGGCGGGCCGAAGGTCTTCAGGTCCAGGCCGTGGCGTTTGTGCAGGAAGTCCGGCAGCCAGTAGAGATAGATCCACCAGATCGGATCGATCGCCAGCTTGCCCAGGGCGTAGGCCCAGGTCTCCTTGATCGTCAGCAGCTTGCCCCAGGCGACCTTGTCGACCACGTCCGGCGGATCGTGGGTGATGATCGCCAGCTCGGCCGCGTTGACGCGCGGATGCTGCTGAGGCTTGCGATAGAGCGCCAGCCACAGTGGGAGCCAGACGAGACCCATCGCCCCCGTGATGATGAAGGCCCAGCGCCAGTCCAGCCACAGCACGATGGCCGGCACCAGGATCGGGGTGACGATCGCCCCGATGTTGCCGCCGGAGTTGAAGATGCCGGTGGCCAGGGCCCGCTCCTTCTTGGGGAACCACTCGGCGATGGCCTTGGTCCCGGCGGGGAAAGCGCCGCCCTCCCCGACGCCGAGCACCGACCGTGCGGCGATGAAGCCGGTCACCGTGCCGGCCAGGCCGTGGGCGATGTGGCCGACGGTCCAGATGCTGAAGGCGACGGCGAAGCCGATCTTGGCCCCCAGCCGGTCGACGATGCGACCCCAGAACAGATAGGCCACCGCATAGGCGGCGCTGAAGAAGCTGACCATGGTGGCGAAGTCGCGCTCGCGCCAGCCGAAGGCCTTGTCGAGATCGGTCTTCAGCAGGCCCAGCGTCTGGCGGTCGATGTAGTTGAACACCATGGCCGTCACCAGCAGTCCGCAGACCACCCAGCGGAAACGGCTGGCGCGCGGACTCGGCGGCGCGCCCTCAAGCGTCGTCATGTCTCTTTCCTCCCCGGAATGACCCGGATGTTCTTCGAAGCGGCATTCTTTGGACCGCGTCGGGACAGCTACTAGGAAACCGGTGTCATCATCAAGTCGAAGACCCGTGTTTGGCGAAAAAGTGGGGCGCCGAGGGGAGGACCACGGCGCCCCAAAAGGACCCGTGAATTAGAACGTGTACCGGAGCCCCACCACGAACTCGCGGCCGGTGTGGTGGTAGACGGACTCCATGTCCTGCGGCCCGATGAACTGGTCCTGGAACTGATCGGTGAGGTTGATGCCCTCGATCGAGAACTTCAGGCGCGGGTTGATCGTGTACTGCAGCGAGGCGTCGATATTCAGCGTCTCGTTGGTCCCCTGGAACGGGATCGGCGTGACGGCCGTGTTGTCGGCGCCGGGCACCGCGGTCAGGTAACGGCTACGCCAGGCGGCCGAGACGCGGGTGCTGATCTTGCTGTCCTCGTAGTAGAGCGTGGCGTTGTACGAGTGCGGCGACAGGTTGGTCAGGTTCTGGCGGGCGATGGTCACCCCTGCCCCGTTCACATAGTTCACCTTGGCCAGCACGCTGGTGTAGTTCAGCAGCACGCCGGTGTGACTGAGCAGGCCCGGCAAGAACTTGAAGGCCTGCTGGTAATTGACCTCGAAGCCCTTCAGGTCGCCGCCCGGCGTCGACATCGGCGCCGAGAACGCCCAGGTCGTGGTGGTGACATTGCAGTCCGTCGTCTGGTTGCCGCAGGCCGCCAAAGCCGCGCTGTCGGGCAGGCCGAACGGGTTGCCCTGATAGGTCTGGTTGCTGGTCACCACCTGCACGAAGCTTGAGATCTTCTTCTTGAACAGCGCCACTGACAGCAGCGAGCCGGGCTGGAAGTACCACTCGGCCGCCAGGTCGTAGTTCGTCGCCCGGATCGGATCGAGGCTGGGATTGCCGGCCGTCACCGAGCGGGTCGAGCCCGCGACGTTGAAGCTGGCGCCCGGCGAGATGTTCACCAGCTCGGGCCGCGCCATCACCTTGCTAGCGCCGAAGCGGATCAAGAGGTCCTCGCGCGGCTCGGCCACCAGGTTCAGGCTGGGCAGGGTGTCGGAGTACTTCCGCTTGGAGACCAGCGGCGTCACCTGGCCTGCCACGAAGGTGTAGCCCGAAGACTCCTGCTCGGTCTGGACATAGCGGACGCCGACATTGCCCCGCACCGGAATGCCCAGAGCGTCGGTGCGGAAATCGGCCTGGAAGAAGGCGCCGCTGTCCGTCTCGACCACGCCCTTGTTGTTCGTCAGGGCCGGCGCGGTACCCATCTTGAAGAGGCCGCCCAGGGCGGTCTCGTCGTCCATGTGGAAGATCTCGTAGGCCTTCATCAGATCCGGGATCACCCAGGCCGTCGGCGTGCCGACCGGGATGCCCAGGCCCTTGCCGTTCAGCTTGGCGATCATGCTGTACGAGGACAGCGGCGCGATCGCGTTCAACTGCGCCACCTGGGCGGCGGTGAACACCTCGACATTGGCCGTGGAGCCGGCCGCGTCGATGCGGCGGCGTTCGGTGGTGACGAACTTGTACTTCTTGAAGTCCAGGCCGGCGCTGAACTTCAGCCCGTCCGACCAGGCGTACTTCGCCGACAGCTTGGCGCTGTCATAGTCGTTGCCAGCCGTGAGCTGGCGGGCCCGCAGCTCGCGCATCACCCAGCCCGACGGATCGGTCAGGTCCAGCGTTCCGTAGGTCAGGGCCGGATGGCGGCTGTCGGTGTAGTCGTAGCCGTAGCCCTGGATGTTGAACTTGTCGAAGGTCAGGGTCGACTGGAACGGGTTGTCGTGGAACGACTCCGAGTGGCCCAGATGCAGCTCCGCGCTCAGCTTGTCGCTGAACTCGTGATCGACCAGCAGGGTCACCTGCTTGAACTTGGTGTCCAGTCGATCGAAGCGGTGCTCCATCCGTAGGTCGACGTCGTTGAAGACGCCTTTGACCAGCACGTTGTTGCTGTCGATCGTGGCCGAGACGACGTTGAAATCCGCCACGCCGCAGTTGGTCGGCTTGTTGGCAGTCGTGCACGCCCCGCCGGTGCTGAAGGACGGCGCCTCCAGATAGTACTCGCGGCGCGTGGCCTTGAAGTCGGCATAGAGGCCGTCCAGCGTCACCAGCGTCTTGTCGCTGGGCTTCCACTGGATCGAGGCGGTCAGGCCGATCCGCTCCCCGTGATTGTCGAAGTGATCGTAGCGCGGGAAGCGCGGATGGAAGGCGTTGTTCAGCTGCGCCAGGGTCGGACCGTTGGCCGGCGCGGACTCGAAGCCCGGATTGAAGTTGCCGATATTGCTGCCCCAGCGGACCGTGCTGGAGCCTTCCTCGATGGTGTCGCGCTGCGAATAGGCGCCGGACAACAGCACCCCGAACTTGCCGTCGGCGAAGGTCTTCGAGACCAGGCCGGCCAGGCGCGGGCCGGTTTTCTTCGAAAGGTCGTTGTAGGAGGCCTGGGCCGAGGCGGCGAAACGGAAGTCCGAACTGCTGTCGAAGGGACGGCCCGCCTGCAGATCTACCGTGGCGCCCAGCGAGCCCTCTTCCTGCGCGGCCTCGGCGGTCTTGGCCACCTTGATCGAACTGAAGAGGTCCGAGGCGAAGACGTTGAAGTCGAACGAGCGGCTGCGGTTGGCGCCGCCCGAACTGTCGGCCCCGCCGGTGCTGGCCAGGGCTTCCATGCCGTTGATGCGGACGCGGGTGAATGTGGCGCCGAGACCGCGCACGGCGATCTGGCGGCCCTCGCCGCCGTCGCGCGCCAGGGCGACGCCGGGGATGCGCTGGATCGACTCCGACAGGTTGAGGTCGGGGAACTTGCCGATGTCCTCGGCCAGGATGGCGTCCACGGCCACCGAGCTTTCGCGCTTGGTGTTGAGGGCCTTGGCCAGGCTGCTGCGGAAGCCGGTCACGACGACCTCGCCGACCTCGGTCGAGTCGGCCTTGCCCGACGTCGTCTGGGCCATGGCCGGGACGGCCAGACCGACCGCGACACACATGGCGCTGGCCGACAAAAGGGCATGACGAGGCGATCGCCCGAACGGGCGTTGCTGATAGTTCACGATGGTATTCCTCCCAGGTGCGGAGCCCTTACCGCTCCGAAACTTCGACAAACCGCTCCACTCGCGGCCCCTGCGCGGGGTGTCGTGCTGGCTGGGACGCCAGACTGTTCTGGTGAGTTCTCACTGTGATTTTTTGGGGCGCGGCGGTCCTTACCTCGCAGCGCCGCGGACGCACCTGTGGCGTCCGATCAATAGGCCTCCCTCCCTCGGCTATCGCCGTTCTTTTATTATGTGACCCGGTCATATGATGAATTTTTGCGAACGTCGAGCCCTGTTCGCGCTGTCAGGGGTTTCAGCGGATTGAACGTGGTCAGACCACGCTCTAGGGTCACCTGAGCAGTTAGGAGTTCCCATGGCCCTCGCCCGGCGACGTTCGCTCGTCGACGAGATCTTCGATGACTTCGCCGACCGCATCCGCAGCGGCCGGTTGTCCCCTGGCGAACGCCTGCCGACCGAGAAGGTCCTGTCCGCCGATCTGGCCGTCAGCCGCACCGTCGTGCGCGAGGCCGTCGCCCGCCTCACCGCCCATGGCCTGACCGTGCCCAAGCAAGGCTCGGGCGTCTTCGTCGCCGAGGGTCCGCGCTACGAGGCCTTCCAGGTCACGCCCGAGGAGCTGTCGGCGCTTGAGGACGTCATGAAGCTGCTGGAGATGCGCGTGGCGATCGAGGCCGAGATGGCGGCCCTGGCCGCCGAGCGGCGCGCGCCGGCGGACCTCGAAGCGTTGTACGGCTACCTGATGGCCATGACGCCGGAGAACGCGGCCGACGACCAGGCCGTCGACGCCGACGTCGCCTTCCACCGGTCCTTGGCGCGCGCGACCGGCAACCAGTATTTCGAACGCTTCGTCGACTTTCTGGGCGTGCGCCTGGTGCCGCCGCGGGAGGTTGTTTTGGCCGGTCGCGACGAGACCGCTCACCACGACTACCTGCGGGGCATCTGGAAGGAACACGAGGCGATCTACGCCGCCGTCGAGAAGGGCGACCCCAAGGCCGCCGCCGCCGCCGCCCGTCGCCACATGACCAACAGCCTGCAGCGTCACGCCGAGCGCCTGAACCGCTAGGCCAGAGCGCGCGGCCCTGGCCTGAGCTTGGGTCGACCTTCCGGCTTCCTAGAATCGTCGATCCGCGCGATTCTCCTGACGGGAGATCAACGCGTGGCTGAGCTTGCTCGGCGGCGGAAGCTCGACAGCATTTGGTTCGCCAAGCTTAAGCAGCAATGAAAGCTTGGCGTTAATCACCGCTGCATTCGAGAACACCGCGCCAAAACAAGCTTAAGCGCGAGTTATTGTTGTTTATCAGCAGTTTTGACACTGAGAACAAAATGAAATGCGGTGACATGCCGCATTACATCTTCGACGTGTCCCGATACACAGTTAACCACGTTATCTAACCGCGGATGGGGGCGTCCTTGACGTTCGAAATCGCGCGCCGGGCGATGCTTCTGGTGGCGGCTGTTAGCTGCTGCCTCCTGGCTGGTCCCGTCGCGGCACAGGTCCTGGAGATCGGCGCCGACGGCGCCGTGACGCGTTTCGATCGCCCGTCCGTGTTCACGCAGGACGGCGCGCAGCCGATCGCGCCGCCGGCCGCTCCGATCGCGCCGCCTTCGGCCGACACCGAGGTCGTGCGCCAGCAACTCTCGACCGCCGCCGACGCCTACGCCCTGGACCCGAAGCTGGTCGAGGCCGTGGCCTGGCATGAGAGCCGCTTCCGCGCCAACGCCGTCTCGCCCAAGGGCGCCGTCGGCGTCATGCAGTTGATGCCCGGCACCGCCCGCGACCTGGGCGTCGATCCGTTCGACCTCGGTCAGAACATTCGCGGCGGCGCGCTCTACCTGCGCCGCATGATGACCGAGTTCGGCGGCGATGTGAGCCTGGCGCTAGCCGCCTACAACGCCGGCCCGGCCGCCGTCCGCAAGCACGGCGGGGTGCCGCCCTACGCCGAAACCCAAGCCTACGTGACCTCTATCCTCGGTCGGATGGCCGCCTCGGGCGCCGTCCTCGCCGTTCCAGTCCTCGGAGCTTCCCGCTGATGCGCAAGACCCTGAACACCAAAGCGCTCGCCCTCGCGGCCGCCCTCTCCTCGGCGGCCGCCCAGGCGCACGCCCAGGCCGTCCAGACCGATCCGCAGGGCTCCAGCGCGCTCCTGGCCGGGGTGCAGTGGCTGCAGGGCACGCTGATGGGCAATGTCGCCACCGCCGTGGCCGTCATGGCCGTGGCCGCCGTCGGCTTCATGATGCTGACCGGCCGCCTGAACTGGCGCTACGGCGCGACGGTGATCCTGGGCTGCTTCATCCTGTTCGGCGCCGCCACCATCGTCGGCGGCATCCGCGCCGCCGCCGGGGGCGCCTGAGCCATGGCCGCGCCGCTGGATCGCGACGTGGTGTTCGGCGCCCTGACGCGCCCGCAGATGTTCGCGGGCGTGACCTACAACTACTTCGTCATCAACGGGGTAGTGACCGCCGAACTCTTCCTGATCACCAAGTCGTTCTGGGCCATCGCGGCCGCGCTGGTGATCCACGCGATCGGCTACGCGGCCTGCCTGCGCGAACCCCGCATCTTCGACCTGTGGCTGACCAAGGTCAGCCGCTGCCCCCGCGTCCCCAACTTCCGAGCCTGGCGATGCAACAGCTACAGCGCGTAAATCCCAAGAAGGAAGTGACGGCCGGCAAGCGCCTGCCGTACGCCCGTCACCTGGACGACGTCACGCTGGAGACCCGCGACGGCCTGCTGATGCAGGTCATCCACCTGGCCGGTCTGCCCTTCGAGACGGCCGACAGCGAAGAGCTGAACTACCGCAAGGCCGTGCGCGACGTGATGCTGCGCGGCCTGGCGACCTCGCGCTTCGCCATCTACCACCACGTGGTCCGCCGCCAGGTCGACGCCCACACCCAGGGCGCCTTCCCGGACGCCTTTAGCGCCGGCCTCGACGCCACCTGGAGCGAGCGTCTTTCGGCCCGCAAGCTCTACGTCAACGACCTGTTCCTGACGATTGTCCGCCGCCCGCTGCAAGGCCATGGCGGCGTGATCGACGGCTTCCTGCGGATGCTCAAGGGGACCGGCAAGGCCGAGGCCGCCGCCGTCCTGGCCGCCGATCGCCGCGAGCTGGACACCGCCCGCGACAGCCTGATCTCGGCCCTCGCCCCCTATGGCGCGCGGGTGCTCGGGATCTATGACGGTGCGGCCGGCCGCTGCTCCGAACCGCTGGAATTCCTGTCCTGCCTCTACAACGGCGAGATGCGTCCGGTGCTGGTCCCGCAGGGCGACGCCGGCGAGTACCTGCCCTATCGCCGCGCCAGCTTCGGCCTGGAGACGCTGGAGCTTTCCCGCGCCGGCGCCCTGCCGCGCGGCTTCGGATCGATGGTCTCGGTCAAGGACTACCCGGCCCAGACCACGCCCGGGATGCTGGACGACCTGCTGCGCCTCCCGTGCGAGATGGTCGTCACCCAGAGCTTCGGCTTCGTCGACCGCCAGCCGACCCTGGAGCGCATGAACCTGGCCCTGCGCCGCATGAAGGCCGCCGATGACGACGGCATCTCGCTGCGCGCCGACCTGACCCGCGCCAAGGACGACGTCGTCTCGGGCCGCGCTGCGTTCGGCGAGCATCACCTGACCGTGCTGGTCCGCGACGAGACCCTGGCGGGCCTGGACCGCGCCACCGCCGAGGTGCTGTCGGCCTTCACCGAGATGGGCGCCATCGCGGTGCGCGAGGATATCAATCTGGAGCCCGCCTTCTGGGCCCAGTTCCCGGGCAACTTCAAGGATATCGCCCGCAAGGCGATGATCTCGACCGCCAATTTCGCCGGCTTCGCCAGCGGCCACAACTTCCCGGTCGGCCAGGCCGACAACAACCACTGGGGTCCGGCGGTGACGCTGCTGGAAACGACCTCGGCGGGGCCCTACCACTTCAACTTCCACAAGGGCGACCTGGGCAACTTCACCGTCATCGGCCCGTCGGGTTCGGGCAAGACCGTGGTGCTGAACTTCCTGCTGGCCCAGGCCCGCAAGTACGCCCCGCGCATCGTCTTCTTCGACAAGGATCGCGGTGCGGAGATCTTCCTGCGCGCCATCGGTGGCCGCTATGAAACCCTGCGCCCGGGCCAGCCGACCGGCTTCAACCCGCTGGCCCTGCCCGACAACGCCAACAACCGCCGCTTCCTCACCGACTGGGTCGCCCGCCTGGTCGCCGTTCAGGGCGAGACCCTGTCGGCCGACGACGCCGCGCGGATCAAGGACGCGGTCGACGCCAATTTCGACCAGGCTCCAGCCCTGCGCCGCCTGCGCTTCTTCGCCGAGCTGTTCCGGGGTTCGCGCCGTCCGGACGCCGCCGACCTGGCCGCGCGCCTGGCGCCCTGGCACGGGACGGGCGAGCACGCCTGGCTGTTCGACAACGAGGCCGACGGCCTGGATCTCGACGCCGCCACGCTGGGCTTCGACATGACCCAGCTGCTGGACGATCCGACCCTGCGGACGCCGGCCATGATGTACCTGTTCCACCGCGTGGAGCAGCGCCTGGACGGCCACCCGACCCTGATCGTCATCGACGAGGGCTGGAAGGCCCTGGACGACGACGTCTTCGTCGCCCGCATCCGCGACTGGGAAAAGACCCTGCGCAAGCGCAACGGCGTGGTCGGCTTCGCCACCCAGAGCGCCCAGGACGCCCTCGAGAGCCGGATCGCCAGCGCCATCATCGAGCAGGCCGCGACCCAGATCTTCATGGCCAATCCGAAGGCCCAGGCGAAGGATTACTGTGACGGCTTCGGCCTGACCCAGCACGAGTTCGAGCTGGTCAAGAGCCTACCCGACACCGCCCGCTGCTTCCTGATCAAGCACGGGACCGACAGCGTCGTGGCCCGCCTGAACCTGGCCGGCTCGCCCGAACTGCTGCTGGTCCTGTCGGGTCGCGAGAGCACGGTTCGCAAGCTGGACGCCCTGCGCGAAGAGCTGGGTGACGATCCGCAGGCCTGGATGGCCCGCCTGCTGGAGGCCGCGTGACCATGGCCGCCTGCGCGCAACTTCCCGTCGACGCCTCGCTGGTCGAGGGCCTGCTGGGCTCGGTCGACTGCCGGGTGCATGACCTGGCGGAGACCGGCTATGGCGTGCTGTCGGCGCCGGGCTCGCCGGTCGGTCTGCTGCTGACGGGCTTCCTGACGCTGTACGTGGTCTTCATCGGCTATCGCCTGCTGCTGGGCCGAGGCGGCCTGCGCGTCGGCGACGCCACCCTGTCGGTGATCAAGATCGGCGTGGTGCTGGCCCTGGCCACCAACTGGGGCCTGTTCCAAACCCTGGTCTACGACCTCCTGACCAAGGCCCCGGCCGAGGTCGGCGGCCTGTTGCTGGGCGGCCTGCAAGGCCAACCGTCCAACCCGTTCGCTGTTCTCCAGGACGCCTTCGACGGCCTGCAGAAGTCCGCCGCCCTGATGGCCAGCCGGGCCGGTCCCGGCGCGGCCGCCATGCAGAGCGGGCCCGGCTTCGGGGCCTTCGCCCTGAATACCGGGGCCATGACACTGATGCTGTCGACCCTGGGGGTGCTGCTGGCCAGCAAGGTGGTGCTGGCGATCCTGCTGGCCCTGGCGCCGCTGATCGCCGGTCTGGCTCTGTTCGAGGCCACCCGCGGCCTGGTCGAAGGCTGGCTGAAGGCGATGATCGCCCTGGCCCTGACGCCGCTGATGGTCACCCTGGCCCTGTCGCTGGAACTGGCGATGATGATCCCAGCCCTGCGCGCCCTGGCCGAGGCAAGGGCCGGCCAACAGTTCGCCGCCTTCGACGCCAGCCCGGCGGTGATGGTGCTGGTGCTGAGCCTGGTCTTCGCCCTGGTCGTCGTGCTGGCCGTCATCGCCCTGGGCGTCATCGCCGGCGGCCTGCGCCTGCCGCGCGGCCTGGCCGGCGCCGCCTGGGCCGGTCGCAACGCCTCCGCCGAGGCCCCGCGCTACGCCTCGGCCCAGGTCGAGCCGATGAGCCGCGCCGCCACCATCGCCGCGGCCGCCATCGCCATGGACCGCCGCGACCCGATGTCATCTTCCTCGGACCCGATCTCGCCGCGCATGCTGACCGTCGTCTCGGACCGGGGCGACACCATCCAGGCCACCTACACCGCATCGAGCGCCCCGCTGGGCCACAGCCACCGACGCACGCCCTCCCCTCGCCGCGCCGCCACCGGCGCCCGGAGAGACCAGTGACCTTCGCTTACACCCGCACCCGCGCGCTGATCGCCGCCCTGGCCCTGGGAACCGCCCTCGTCGGCGCCCCGGCCTTGGCGACCCAGACCCCGCGCCCGGGCGCCGTCGATCCGCGCATACGCACCGTGGTCTATGACCCGGACCAGGTCGTGCGCCTGACTGGCTATTTCGGCATCCAGACCATGCTGGAGTTCGCCGCCGACGAGCGCATCGAGAACGTCTCGATCGGCGACTCCCTCGGCTGGCAGGTGACGCCGAACAAGAAGGCCAACCTGCTGTTCCTCAAGCCGCTGGACCGCACGGCCGCCACCAACATGACCGTGGTGACCGACCGTCGCCGCTACGTCTTCGAACTGGCCATCGCGCCGGCCAAGGCCTCGAACAAGGACCTGGCCTACGTCGTGCGCTTCCTGGTTCCGCAGCCGGTGCTGGTGACGGCGGTTCCGCCGCCGCCTCCCCCGCCACCCGCCCCGCCGGTCGAGCGCAACGTCGCCTACACCACCAAGGGCGACGCCGGCATCCAGCCGACCAAGATCTTCGACGACGGCGTGGCGACCTATTTCGCCTGGCCGCAGCAGGCCGACCTGCCGGCCGTGTTCGTGGTCGGCGCCGATGGCGTCGAGGGCCTGGCCAATGCGGTGGTCCGTGACGGCTTCCTGGTCGTCGACCAGCTGGCGCCGCGCTTCGTCATCCGCTCGGGCAAGGCCAGCCTGATCGTCACCAACGCCGCCTACTCGGCCGGCGGGGAGGCCGCGCGATGAGCGATCCCCGCCTGGATCCCCGCCAGACCCGCCAGGTCGCCGACGACCTCGCCGCCGCCGACGCCCAGGCCCAGCCCATGGTCGCGCGCGCCCATGCCGGCCTGCCGACCTGGGCGATCTTCGCCGGCTTCGGCGCGCTGGGCGTGGCCGTGTTCCTGTGGATGACCAGCCAGCGCACCGCGCCCAGGGCGCCCGCGCCTCAAGTCGTGGCCACGGCTCCGCAGACCGCCGCCCTTGCGCCCCCGGCGCCCGTGGCCGTCATCCCCGGCCCGCAGTTCACCGAGAACAACAGCCTGCCGCCACCGACCGCCGCCCAGTTGGCGGCCATGGCCGCGCCGGCTCCCGCGCCAACGCCCGGCGTCGATCCGGACCAGCGCCGCCGCGCCCCGACCCTGGTGGTCGACTTCGGCGGCGCGCCTGCCCTGATCAAGGCCAGCGCCCAGGTCGAGCCCCCCAATCCGATGGCCAAGACCGCGCCGGCCACCGACAGCGGCCTGAACCCCGACGAGCGCTTCGCCGACCGCATCGGCGCCGGCGACGCCGAGCCGGCCAAGGCCACGACGCTGCGCCACCTCGACGCCCTGATCCCGCAAGGCGCGGTGATCCCGGCGGTGATGGAGACGGCGATCAATTCCGACCTGCCGGGCCTGGCCCGGGCCATGGTCACCCGCGACATCAAGAGCTTCGACGGCTCGACCGTGCTGATCCCGCGCGGCAGCCGCGTGATCGGCCAGTACAAGTCCGGCGTCGCCATGGGCGCCTCGCGCGTCTTCGTGATCTGGACCCGGGTGATCCGTCCGGACGGCGTCTCGATCCAGATCGCGTCTCCGGCCGCCGACCCGCTGGGTCGCGGCGGCCTGGAGGGCAAGGTCGACCGCCACTTCTTCAACCGCTTTGGCGGCTCGATCCTAATGTCGGTGCTGAACGCCGGCGTGGCCTCGGTCGGCAACGCTCGCAACAGCTCGCAGATCTATATCGGCTCGGCGGTCGAGGCCGCGAACCTGGCCGGCAACGTCGCCCAGAGCGACCAGAACATCGCCCCGACCATCAAGACCACCCAGGGCGCGCCGGTGACGATCTTCGTCGCCCGCGACCTGGACTTCTCGGGGGTGCGCAATTGACCGCCCCCGCCCCGAAGCTCGGCGTCTATCTCGAGGCCTATCTGGCCCCGCTGGCCCCGTGGCTGGCCGATCCGGCGGTGACGGACCTCTACGTCAATCGTCCCGGCGAGCTGTGGGTCGAGCGACTGGGCGGTGTGGCCGAGCGGGTCGAGGTCCCGGCCCTGGACGAGACCAACCTGTGGCGTCTGGCCCGTCAGGTCGCCAGCCTGGCCAGCCAAGGCGTCAGCCGCGAGCATCCCCTGCTCTCGGCCGTGCTGCCCGACGGCGCGCGGGTGCAGGTCGTGGCTCCGCCGGCGACGCGCGGCGGCCTGGCCCTGGCGATCCGCAAGCATGTGGTCAGCGACCTGTCGCTGTCGGACTACGCAAAGGCCGGCGCCTTCGCCGAGACCCTGAAGCCGGCTGTCAGCCCGGATGCGGCCCTGCGCGCCCTGCTCGACGCCGGCGATGTCGGTGGCTTCCTGTCCGCCGCCGTCCGGGCCGGCAAGAACATCGTGGTCAGCGGCGGCACGTCGACCGGCAAGACCACCTTCCTCAACGCCCTCCTCAAGGAGGTCCCGCTCGACCAGCGCCTGGTGCTGATCGAGGACGCGCCCGAGATCCGCCTCTCGCACCCCAACGCCGTCGGCCTGGTGGCCGCGCGGGGCGAACAGGGCGAGGCGCGCGTCACCACCGAGGACCTGCTGCAGGCCTCCCTGCGCCTGCGGCCCGACCGCATCATCCTGGGCGAACTGCGCGGCGCGGAGGCCTTCAGCTTCCTGCGCGCGGTGTCCAGCGGCCACCCCGGCTCCATGACCACCGTCCATGCCGACGATCCGGCCGCCGCGGTCGACCAGCTGGCCCTGATGGCCCTGCAGGCCGGCGCCAACCTTCGCCGCGCCGACGTGGTCGAGCATGTCGAGCGGGTGGTCGACGTCTTTGTCCAATTGCATCGCCAGAACGGCGTCCGAACCGTCCGGGAGGTGGCGTTCCATGATCGCTGAAAACACCCCCTTCCGGACTTCCTGGTCTTCCAGCTTCAGGCGCGCGGCCCTTCGCTCCGCGTCGGGGATCTTGTCATGCGTACCAAACTCCTAGGCTCGGCGGCGCTCAGCCTTTCGATCCTCCTCGCCGCCTGCAGCGGCGGCGACAACACCAGCGGTTCGAGCGCCAGTTCGAACAAGGGCGGCGGCTTCTTCGGGATTCCGGTCGAGCAGACCGGCATGACCACCGACGAGGCCGGACGCCTGGCCAAGCAGGCCTCGTTTGGTCCGACCCCAGAGCTGATCAACAGCATGGTGTCGATGAAGACCGCCGACGCCTGGCTGGACAGCCAGTTCGCCGCGCCGCGCAGCACCTATGCCGACCTGGGCTCCAAGGCGGTGGTGGCCAACTTCTGTTCGGGCCTGACCGGCCAGGACGCCACCAACTGCAACCGCGACAACTTCACGGCCACGCCGATGCAGATGCGGTTCTACGCCAACGCCATCGGCGGCCAGGACCAGCTGCGCCAGCGGGTGGCCTTCGCCCTGTCCCAGATCATCGTCGCGTCCGAGATCGACGTGCACAACACCTCGGGCCTGGCGACGTTCAACGAAATCCTGATGTCGAACGCCTTCGGCAACTACCGGGACATCCTCGCGGCGGTCACCGTGAACCCGTACATGGGCGAGTATCTCGACATGGCGGACAGCAACAAGACCCAGCCCAACGAGAACTATGCTCGCGAGCTGATGCAGCTGTTCGCCATCGGCACGGTGATGCTGAATCCGGACGGCACGCCCCAGACCGACAACGCCGGCGCGGCCATCGCCAGCTACAGCAACAACGACGTCAAAGAAGTGGCTCGAGCCCTGTCGGGCTGGACCTATGCGCGCCTGAACAACGCCGCCATCACGGACAACAACGCCCGTGACTGGTCCAAGCCGATGATCATGGTCCCGGCGCGCTTCGACACCGGCGCCAAGAGCTTCCTGGGCAAGTCGATCGCCAACAACGCCACCCAACAGGTCAATGTCGACGCGGTGGTCGACACGATGTTCAACCACCCCAACACCGGCCCCTACATCTGCAAGCGGCTGATCCAGCAGCTCACCGTGGCCAACCCGACGCCGGCCTATGTCGAGCGGGTGGCGGCGGCGTTCGCCAACAACGGTTCGGGCGTGCGCGGCGACATGAAGGCCGTGATCAAGGCGATCTACACCGACAGCGAGGCGCGCGTCGTTTCGCAGCTGCCGGGCAAGGTCAAGGAGCCGGTGCTGCTGGCCACCTCCCTGGCCCGCGCCATCGGTTTCACCACCGACGGCTACGCCTTCACCACGCGCGATGCGGCCTTGGGCCAGGCGCCGTTCCGCGCGCCGTCCGTGTTCAACTTCTATCCGTACGAATTCCCGCTGGCTCAAGGCGACGGCCTGCTCAGCCCGGTCAGCAAGCTGATGACCACCTCGACGATGATCAATCGTCACAACTTCATCTACGACTGGACCATCTCCGGCGACGCCACGCGCACCGAGTACAAGGCCCAGACCGTCATCGCCTGGTCCACCGGCTCGATCCCCAACTGGGCCAGCTGGGAGGCCAACGGAACCGACGACGCCAAGACCATCGACCGGATCAACCTGGTGATGCTGAACGGCGCGATGACGCCGGCCCAGCGCCAGGCGCTGGTGACGGCCATGGCCGCCATCAAGAACAACGACCCCGCTCTACAGGCCCGCAAGCGCGCCCAGACGGCGCTCTACATCGTCGCCTCGTCCCCCCACTTCCAAGTCGATCGGTAAGCGTCCCATGGCCATCTCACGACGTGAACTCATGCAGCTGGTCGCCGGCGGCTCGGCCGCGGCGGCCCTGGGCCAGCTCGGCGCCTCCAGCGCCCTGGCCGCCGACACCGGCAGCTATCGCGCCATGGTCGGGGTCTTCCTGTTCGGCGGCAACGACGCCTGGAACATGGTGGTGCCCACCGACAGCCGCTACGCCGACTACGCCAAGCAGCGCGGCTCGGGCATCGCCCTGGCCCAGAGCAGCCTGGTGCCGCTGACCGGCACGCCCTTCGGCCTGCACGCCTCCTTCGCTTCGCTGAAGACGGCGTGGGACGAAGGCGCGCTGAACGTGGTGCTGAACACCGGCACCCTGGTGCAGCCGCTGACCAAGGCGCTTTACACCAGCCGTCCCGACCTGCGGCCGCTGAGCCTGATGTCCCACGAGGACCAGCAGAATCAGTGGCAGGGCATGCGCATGCGCGCCCAGAACAAGGACGGCTTCCTGGGCCGCCTGAACGACCGCACGGGCGTCGCCACTGGCCTGCCGTCGCTGATCTCGATCGCCGGCTCGCAGCTGTGCCTGATCGGCGACCGCTCGGCTCCGCTGATCCTGCCCTCGACCGGCACCATCGTCCGCAGCGGCTACAACGCCGCCAGCACCGACGCGGCGGTCAAGGCGCGCCAGGCGGCGCTCAACATCTTTGCCGATGGCGCTTCGTACGGGACGCTGACCGAGCAGACCGGCAAGGGCATCTCTTCTGCCTACGCCCAGGCGGTGGCGGCCAATACGGTCGTCTCGGCGACCACCTCGGTCGTCGACAAGTACTTCGTGAACCCGGCCAACAACGCGACCCTGACCTCGGACATCTCGCGCCAGCTGCTACGCGCCGCGCGGATGATCGAGGCCCGCAGCAGCCTGGGCCACGCCAAGCAGACCTTCTTCGTCAGCCAGGGCGGCTACGACACCCACACGGGCCAGCTGGCGTCGCACAACACCAGCTACGCGGACCTGTCGCTGGCCCTGGCCGGCTTCTACAACGCCATGAAGGCGCTGGGCCTGCAGGACAACGTCACGGCCTTTACGATGTCGGACTTCGGCCGGGTGTTCAAAGGCAACAGCCAGAACGGCACCGACCACGCCTGGGGCTCGAACCACCTGGTGATCGGCGGCGCGGTGACGGCCGGCAAAGTGCACGGCCGCTATCCCGACCTGACCTTCGGCGGCGCGGACGACTCGTCCAACGACGGCCGCTGGATCCCCGGGATCGCCACCGAGGAGTACATCGGCGCCGTCGCGCAGTGGTACGGCGTCAGCGCCGCGGACCTGCCCTACATGTTCCCGAACTGGTCGACCTGGAACGGCGGCGGGCGCGGACCCGTGCCGCTGTTCAGCTAGGCGGACCGACTATTCAGGCGCGATCGCCGTCCGGAGACGGGCGGCGACGTCGCCCAGGGTGATGGCCCCGAGGGAGTCGTTGACCTCCAGCACGCCTTGGCCATGCTGCTGCGACAGGTTGCCGGTGAAGTCGGTCAGCGCCGTGATGTGCTGGGCCAACAGGTCGACCGTATGCAGTTCCTGCAGCACCGACAGGCGGTGCTCGGCGGGCACGATGTCCAGCATCTTGCCCAGCGCCACGTCCAGATGTCCGCACGCCACCGCCGCGATCGACATCTCCGAAGAGATCGCCTTCAGCACCGTCTCAACGCTCGCGGGCGCCAACTTCTCCGACATCACTTCCCCCTGATTCCAGAGACGAAGGTCAACACGCGCCGCGCCACGACGGCAAGGCCTTGATTTGTGCGGCGAATTATCGCGCTTCGGGACGAGAGCGCGCGAAAGACAACGTCAGATGGCGGTGCGACGCAGAAGTTCGTCGCGGCGATCGGCCATTTCCTGGCGCGTCCGCTCCAGCGCGTCGCGCTCGGCCATCGACAGCAGGGCCTCGACGGTGCGGTTCAGATGCTCGTGAATCACCCGCCGCGCCTCCTTCGGATCGCGGTCGCGCAGGGTGGCCACGATGCGGTGGTGGTCGTCGGCGAAGACCTGCGGATCGGCCAGCCGCACGCGGCGCAGCTGGTTGCCGCAATCGGAGAACTGCCGACGCAGGGTCCAGATCTCTTCCACCGCCGCCACGATGGCCGCATTGCGCGTGGCGTGGGCCACGGCGAGGTGAAAGTCGTGTTCGAGACGCTCGGCCTCCTCCGCGCTGGCCAGCGAGGCCAGCTCGCGGGCCATGCGCTCCAGGGCGGCGACCTGCTCGTCACTGACGGCCGCGGCGGCCAGGGCGCAGGCCTCGCCCTCGAACAGGCGGCGAGCCTCGGTCAGCTCCAGCGCGCTGACCTCGGCGTCGGACGCATCGTCCTCGGCCTTGCCGCGCGCGGTCACATAGACACCCGAGCCCTGGCGGGCCTCGACCAGACCCTGGAACTCCAGAGCGATCATCGCGTCGCGGATGGTCGGTCGGCTGACGCCGAACGAGTCCGCCAGCCCCCGCTCGGACGGCAAGCGGTCGCCGGGGACGTAGCGCCCCTCGGCGATCGAGGCCGCGATCGAACGGGCCACCTGCTGGTAGAGCTTCTGGGGATCTGGCGCGCCGCGCATCGATGCTCGCTTTGGATTCTGAGAATCCATCTTAACGCTTGGTCTGACCTTGGGAAGCTTGAGCCAGATTGCGCACTTCGCTGGCGGCCAGCAGGAACGCGCCGACGCCGTACAGCTGGGTGTCGTCCGGGCCAACCTGGTCCGGCGCCGCGCCGACGCGCTGCACCCAACCCAGCCTGCCGTCCGGCTCGATCGCCGCTTCCAGGGCCTTCCAGCCCTTGTCGATCGCCGGCCCGTACTGGGCGCGCGACAGCAAGCCGTGGTTCACGCCCCAGGCCAGGCCGTAGACGAAGAAGCCCGTGCCGCTGGTCTCCGGCGTCTTCTGCGGTTCCAGCAGCGAGACGGGCCAGTAGCCTTCCGCGCCCTGCAGGGTCACGATCTTGGCGGCCATCTGCTTGAAGGCCTTCTCGTACTTCGGACGGCTGGGATGGTTGGCCGGCAGGTCCTGCAGGATCCGCGCGATGCCGGCAAAGGCCCAGCCGTTGCCACGGCCCCAGAAGATCTTCGCACCGGCGTCGCTGCGGCGCGTGATGAAGCGGCTGTCGCGATAGTAGAGGTGGTCGGTCTTGTCGAACAGGTAGTCGTGGGTCGCCCAGAACTCGCTGTCCGAATGGGCCAGATAGCGCTTGTCGCCCGTCGCCTTGGTCAAGGCGTTCCAGGTCGGGGGCGCCATGAAGATGGCGTCGCTCCAGCACCAGCGGACCTGGCAGTAAGGGTCGCCCTTGGCCGGCTTGGGCGTGAAGTCCAGCGAGACCTTCGAGGGATCGGCCAGCACCGCGTCGAAGCGGGCGCGGATCGGCGTCAGCTTGCTGGGATCCTTGGTGCGCTGCGCCGCCCAGACCCAGACCGCGCCCGTGGCGTCGGCGTCTGCGTGGCGCGGACGGTGGTCGAAGCCCCACTGCTCGGCCTCGCCGTGCTTGAGGATCGCGGTGGTCAGGTACGGGTCCTGGGTCGCGTCGGCGAAGGTGTAGAGGCCGACATAGAACGCCGCCTGGACCCAGTCGCGCGGGGCCGCAGTGTCCTTCCGGAACTGGTTCACCGGGATGTAGTCGAAATTGTCCATGTGGCCCAGCTGCCAGGCCGCGACCTTGCGGCCCGCGGCGTCGACCGCCGAGGCCGGGACACTGACGACAGCCGCTTTCGGCGCGGCCACCACGGGCGCGGCCGAGCCGGTCAGGATGGCGACGGCGGCGGCCGCCTTCAGGAGGGTCTTGAAGGTCATCGAAAGGCTCTCCTCGATTACGCGCCCGGTCCGAGATCGGAGACGGCCAGGACGTCCATGTCGTCGAACTCGAGGTTCTCGCCGCCCATGGACCATACGAAGCTGTAGTTGGCGGTGCCGACGCCGCTGTGGATCGACCAGCTGGGCGAGAACACCGCCTCGCCCTCGTCCATGAACACCGCGCGCGGCTCGGACGGATCGCCCATCAGGTGCATGACGCGCCCAGGGGCAGCGTCGAAGTACATGTAGATCTCGCTGCGCCGACGATGGGTGTGCGGCGGCATGGTGTTCCACACATTGCCGTCCTCCAGCTCGGTGAAGCCCATCACTAGCTGGCAGGTCTCGACGATGCCGGGACGGATCGCCTGGCGGATCACCCGGCGGTTGGCGGTGGTCAGCTCGCCGGCCTGGATCGTGCGGGCCTCCTCGCGCCGGACCCGCTTGCTGGGGTGGCTGGCGTGGGCCGGATAGCTGACGAAATAGAACTTGGCGGGCGTCGCCGCATCGTCGCTCTCGAAGCTCACCACCTCGACGCCGCGACCAATGTACAGGCTGTCGTGGCGCGCCAGGTCGAAGCGCTCGCCGTCCAGCGTGACCGAGCCCGTCCCGCCGATATTGATCACGCCGACCTCGCGCCGCTCGCAGAAGAACCGCGAGGCCAGCTCCTTGTGGGTGGGCAGGGTCAGGGCCGCGCCGACGGGCACGGCCGAACCGACCACCGCGCGCTCGATCTCGAGATAGCTGAGCCCCAGGACGCCGGGCTGGAACAGGCTGTCGATGACGAAGGTGTCGCGCAGCTCGCGCACCGTCATCCGGCTCATGCCGGCGCGGTCGGTGCTCTCGCGATAATCCATTTGAACGCTCATCGACTGATCCCGATTCGGGGTGATCGGGCGCCGGCAGCCGCCATCGGCGGTCGCTCCGTGATGCGCATCCATCCCCCCGTTTCGTTTGTGGTTGCTGAAGTGACATTACCAATCTGAACGCCACGCCGTAAAGGCCGAACACGTCGGCATCGCATGTCCAACGTTGTCACCAAGCCCGGTTTTGCTAGCCCTTTGTCCGATTGGACAATGATTTCAATCACCCAGACCAAATGACCGGAGATAACGACGCTACTTGACAAGTGGCCTGACCAGGCGCCATCAGTTGGGCATACCAATTCACCGCCGGCAACGAACCGACGGGCACAGCAGGAAACGACCACGACATGCACACCATGCGATTCTGGCTGCTTGCCTCCTCGGCGGCGGCGGTGCTGGCGGCCGCCCCAGGGGCGGCGTTGGCCCAGGCTCAGGCCTCCAACACCGACAGCGCCCAGTTGGAGGAAATCATCGTCACCTCGACCAAGCGGGCCGAGCGCCTGCAGGACGTTCCGGTCTCGGTGACCGCCGTCACGGCCGACGTTCTGGAGCGCAACAACGTCCGCGAGCTGGGCGACCTGGTGAAGCTGTCGCCGGGCCTGGTGATCAACTACGGCAGCCAGCCGGGCAATTTCAGCATCAACATGCGCGGCATCGGCACCTTCTCGAACGGCATCGCCGTGGAGTCGGACGTGGCGGTGGTCATCGACGACGTACCGGTCGGCTTCCAGGCCGCCGCCTTCAAGGATCTGATCGACGTCGAGCGCGTCGAGGTCCTGCGCGGTCCGCAGAGCACCCTGTTCGGCAAGAGCGCCATCGCCGGCGTGCTGAACATCGCCACCGCCGCCCCCACCCGCGAGTTCTCGGGCAAGGCCATGGTCCTGGCTACCGACGACGCTGAAAAGCGCATCGGCTTCACGGTGTCAGGACCGATCCGCGACGACCTGCTGGTGCGCCTGACGGTCTCGAAGAGCGACTACGACGGCAACGTCAAGAACCTGACCACCGGCAAGAACGTCAACGGCAGCTCGGGCTTCACCGCCACGGCCAAGTTCGTCTGGACGCCGACCGACAACCTGACGATCAGCGTCGCCCCGCGCTACAACCACAATGTCTCGACCTGCTGCACCAGCCCGATCACCGAGCTGACGCCGGGCCTGCTGTACCAGGGCGAACCTGGCTTCCCGACCACGCTGACGCTGCGCGGCATCACCATCGACAAGAACAACCACTTCATCCGCGCCGACGATCGCATCGGCGGTGGCAATTCGGATGTGTTCGGCACGACCGCCCGCCTCGACTACGACTTCGGCGAAGGCTCGGGGATGCGGGGCTACACCTTCTCGTCGATCACCTCGCACGACCGTTGGAAGATGGTCGACTTCCAGGACATCGACGGCACCGACGTGCCGTTCCTGCTGGGCTTCCCGGTCGCCAGCCCCTCGGGCATCAACAGCGGCGCGCATATCAACGGCTATTTCCACGCCGACTCGTGGACCCACGAGTTCCGCCTGACCTCGCCGGGCGACAAGCGCTTCCGCTACGTGACCGGCCTCTGGTTCGCCCAGAACCAGCTGGACCGCTTCCTGGATCGCGGCCCGGTGCTGCAGCTGGCCCGTTACCTGGCCGAGAGCACCAACAAGAACTACTCGGCCTACGCCAACGCCACCTGGGACCTGACCGACAGGCTCAGCGTGACCGGCGGCGGTCGCCTGAACCGGCAGAAGATCAGCTACCACTTCGACAAGACGATCTTCGCCAGCACCGCCATCGGCGCGGCGACCACGCATCAGGTCTTCGGCAAGGCCGACCAGGACGACGCCTTCACCGGCAAGATCGGCGCGCAGTACAAGGTCACGCCGGACATCATGACGTTCGTGACCTTCTCGACGGGCTACAAGGGCCAGGCCTACGACCTGGTGAGCACCTTCGACGCACGGATCGCGGCCCAGATGCCGGTGCCGCCCGAGACGGCCAAGAACTACGAGGTCGGCTTCAAGAGCAGCCTGTTCGACCGTCGCGCCTACTTCAACGCCACCGTCTTCCGAGCCGACTACAAGGGCTTCCAGACCTCGGTGACGTCGTTCCTGCCGGACGGCACGTTCCTGACCTTCCTGAACAGCGTCGGCCAGCTGCGCACGCAAGGCCTCGAGCTGGACGGCGTGGCCAAGCTGACGCCGAACCTGCGCATCAACGGCGCCTTCGCCTATACCGACGCGACGGTCATCGACTTCAAGAACGGCCCCTGCAACAACGCCCAGCCGGCCACCAACGACCTGCCGCTGCAGCCCGCCGGCTATGTCGGCGCGCCGGGCGAGTGCTACCGCACGACGACCACCAACGGCCGCGTGCAGAACCTGCACGGCAAGCGCCTGAACAATGTGCCGAAGTTCAAGTTCAACATCGGCGGCCAGTACGACATCGACCTGCCCGGCATGCCCTTCAAGGGCTTCGTCGGCGCCACCTATCGCTGGCAGGACGACGTCAATTTCTCGCTCAGCCAGGATCCGCGCACGATCCAGAAGGCCTACGGCATCGTCGACCTGAAGCTGGGCATCAACGACCTGAAGGACCGTTACAAGGTCTCGGTCTTCGCCAACAACCTGTTCGACAAGCGCTACGCCCAAGGCGTGGGCAACGGCACCTCGGGCTACAGCAACCCGGCCATCCCGACGGCGCTGGGCAAGACCTGGTTCCCGGGCCGCGACGCCTTCCGCTACTTCGGCGCCCGCCTGGACGTGAATTTCTAGTTCAAGGCGGACTTCCTCCCCCTTTTCGGTCCCCCTCCTGCGGCCGGGTCCCTTCGTGGATCCGGCCCCTTTTTTGTGGGGAGCCCTACTTCGCCGCGCTCGCGGCGCTCTTCCTATTTCGCCGCGCTCGCGGCGCGGAGGGCGATCTCTTCGCGCTTGGCCGCCAGGCTTTCACGGGTGCGCTCGATGGCTTCCAGTTCGGCGGTCAGCAGCAGGTTCTCGATCAGCCCGCCGAGGTGGGCCTGCATGGCGCCGCGCGCGGCCTTGGGGTCGCGGGTGCGCAGGGCCTCGATGATCTCCTGGTGCTCGTCCTTCAGCGGCCGCTTGCGCACGTGCCGGGCCTTTTCCAGCATCTGCATGCAGAGCCGCGAGCGATAGCGCAGGTCCCAGGTGTTCTCGACGATCCGGACCACCGCGTTGTTGCGCGTGGCGGCCGCGATGGAGATGTGGAATTGACGATCAGCCAGCTCGGACTGCTCCTTGGTCGAGGCGTCGCTGTTCATCTCGGTGACCAGGGTCTCGAGATAGGCCAGCTCCTCGTCGGTGATCAGGGTGGCGGCCAGGGCAGCGGCCTCGCCTTCGAACAGGCGGCGAGCCTCGGCCTGCTCGAAGGCCCCGATATCGAGGTCCTTCACAGGCGCCGGCGGCTGGTCGAGGCGGACATAGACGCCAGAGCCCTGCTTGGCCTCCAGCAGGCCGCGCATCTCCAGCGCGATGACGGCGCGGCGGACCGTGGGGCGGCTGACCCCGAACTCGTCGGCCAGGTCACGCTCGGACGGCAGGCGCTGGCCCGGCTGATAGGTCCCGTCGGCGATCGCGCCACTGATCGACGCGGCCACCTGTTGGTACAGGCGGGCGGAGTCCGTGGACGGGGTGTCCTGCGAAGGGGTCGACATCTTACGGGCCACAGACAGGCGCCAACGGTCGGCGCGTCCCAAAGGACTAGCGCGCGTCCCGCCGCGTCACAAGGCGCCGCGAACGAAGTGGCCTTACCAAGGCGCGGTGCGGCCGGAGGGTAAGGACTCCGGCCGCCATCGTCGTCCGCCCCGGGAGGAGGTTGGCGCAAGTTACGCAGCGCCTGTGGTCGACGAGCAAGCGATTGAACGGAGGTGGAGCTCCATTCCGTCGCGCCCTCGCAACCTAGCGAAATTGGCTAAGCATGCAACGAAAAATGGCCTGACCAATCATCTCATTTTTGAGCGGATTTGTACGACCAATTTGGTAGCGCTATCGATCCTTACGCCGCTTGCCGCAGGCCCCAGGGGTGAGCGGGATAGAACTGGGCCATCATCCGGCCGACATAGTCGACCAGGCGCGGATAGCTTTCGGCCTCCCGGCGCAGGGGCGAGTCGAAGAAGGGCGTCATGATCGCCGCCAGCATGGCGAAGGCCGTGGCGTCGACGCCGACCGGATGGCTGTCGCGCATCAGATAGGCCTTGTCCTCCAGCAGCTCGTCCAGCGAACGCAGCGACAGGCTGCCCAGCCAGACCACCTCCTCGCGCAGGTGACGCCCCACCCCGACGGCGCGGACATTGGTCGCCACCGCCTCCAGCAGACCCTTGCGGAGATCGTCGCGCAGATGCTCCGGCGCCTGGTCGAACCAGCGGCCGGGCCCACGCGCGAAGTTCGAGGCGTCCAGGAAGCGGAAATAGGTCGACACCCAGCCCAGCTGGTTCTCGATCATCCGCTCGATGGCCCAGGCCTGGGCGCGCTCCTTGCCGGAGAGGTCCATGTCCAGATCGACGTCGTACTTCTGCTCGATGTGAGCGCGGATGAAGGTGGAGTCGCCGATCGCCTGGGCGGCGTCCTCGATCCACGGCAGCTGACCCTTGGGCGCGGTCTCGCGGCTGCCCTTGGTCTTCTTGTAGCGCAGACCGGCCATCATCAGCTGGACCTCGGTCTTGGTCACATAGGGGCTGATCTCGGGCAGCCCGAACCCGGCTCCGGCGGCGAACAGCGTGATCATCGTCCCTCTCCGATCTCGAATGTCGTGGTGACGACTTGCTACCGCCAGGCTACTGCCAGCATGCTGTCAGTAGCGATCGCTGATATTCGAGCTCATGAGACGCGCCGAACGCCTTTTCCAGATCATTCAGATCCTGCGCCGCAGTCGCGCGCCGGTGACCGCCGACGCCATCGCCGCCGAGCTCGAGACCTCGAAACGCAGCGTCTATCGCGACATCGCCGCCCTGGTCGGCCAGCGCGCGCCGATCCGGGGCGAGGCTGGGATCGGCTATGTGCTGGAGGCCGGCTTCGACATGCCGCCCCTGATGCTGACCCCCGACGAGATCGAGGCGGCGGTGCTGGGCGCCCAGTGGGTGGCGGGGCGTGGCGACCCGGTGCTGGCCAAGGCCGCCAACGACCTGATCAGCAAGATCGCCGCCGCCGTGCCGGATCGCCTGCGTCCGTATGTGCTGGAGCCGGCCATCGGCGCCTCGCCCGCCTGGCGGCCCGAGACCGACCGCATCGACGTCGCCCAGGTCCGCGCCTGGATCCACGCCGGCCGCAAGATCCGCCTGGATTACAGCGACGGAGCCGGCGCGGTCAGCGCGCGCGTGATCTGGCCGGTGACCGTCGGCTATCGCGAGACCATCCGCATGATCATCGCCTGGTGCGAGCTGCGTCAGGCCTTCCGCAGCTTCCGCACCGACCGTGTGGTCGGCGCCGAGTTCCTGGAAGAGCGCCACGGCAAGCGGCCGGCGGTGCTGCGCGGCGAATGGATCAAGTTCCGCGACGCCGAGATCGCCGCCTGGAAGCTCAAGGAGAAGGCAGGCTGCGTTTAGAGCCCGTGCCGCTTGGCGAAGGTCTCGAACAGGCTGGGCCAGGCCGCCACGGGCTTGTCGGTCGTGAAGCGCAGGCCAAAGCCGTGGCCGCCTTCCTCGAAGACGTGCATTTCGACCGGCACCGCCTTGGCCTTCAGGGCCGCGAACATGGCGATGGTGTTCTCGACGGGCACGGTCTTGTCGTCGACCGCATGGACCTGGAACACAGGCGACAACCCCGCCCTCACCTGCCGCTCGGGCGACAGCTCCAGGGCGCGCTCGGGCGTGTTGATGTTGGTCAGCAGTTGCTTGCGCGAGCCGCCATGGGCGAACGCCGGATCCAGGGTGACGACCGGATAGACCAGAGCCGACAGGTTCGGCTTGGCCGGCAGCTGGTCGGCGTCGTCGATCGGCGCGTAGGTCACGGCGTCAAAGCGCACCGTCAGGTTGGCCGCCAGGTGACCACCGGCCGAGAAGCCCATGATCGCCACGCGATCGGGCGAGAAGCCCATCGCCTTGGCCTTGGAGCGAATGACCCGGATGCCGCGCTGGGCGTCCTGCAGGGGCGCATCGCCACCGGCGGCCCAGCCGTCGCCGGGCATGCGATAGAACAGGACGAAGCAGGTGTAGCCGCGATCCGACAGCCACCGGCCCATCTCGAAGCCTTCCTTGTCGACCACCACGCGCTCGTAGCCGCCGCCCGGGATCAGCATCACCGCCGCGCCGTTCGGCTTCTTGGGGCGGAATACGACCAGGGTCGGCTTGCGGGTGTGGACCTGGGCGCGGTCCTGGGGACCGCCGGCCACGGTGCGGTCGACGATCTTCTCCTCGGCCGTCACGCCTTCCCCGCCCGGCGCGCCGTTCGGCCAGAGGGTGATGACTTCGGTGGGATCGGGGAGCGGCTTGGGAGCCTTCACGGGCTTGTCCACGGCGGCCTCGGCGTTGCGGGCGGCCAGCGATCCCAGGACGCCAGTGACGAAGGCGGTCATCGCGCCGCGACGGTTCAACATGGGATCCAAGCCTTCTGACGGGTTGTGGTCGCGGGACCCTAATGCCGCTTCGGGCGATTTGGAAACCGGTTTCCTAACCTTCAGCGAACCGCAAGTGGTGCAGCACGATCCCGCTGGTCGTGGCCACGTTCAGGGAGTCGAAGCCGTTCGCCATCGGGATGCCGATGGTTCGCGCCCTGGCCATAACCTCGGAGGTCAGGCCCGGCCCCTCGGCGCCCAGCAGCACCGCCGTACGCGGAGCGGGCGTGAGGCGGGCCAGGATCTCGGTCGCCGAGGGGCTGAGCGCCAGGCCCTCGAAACCAGTCGCGGCCAACAGCTCGGCGATGTCCTCGCCCCGCTCCAGTCGCGCCGTGGGGACGGATAGCGCCGCGCCCACCGAGACACGGATGGCCTTGCGGTAAAGCGGATCGCAGCAGTCGGCGTCGAGGATCACCGCGTCCGCCCCGAACGCCGCGGCGTTTCGATAGATGCCGCCGATGTTGTCGTGGTTGGCGATGCCGCACAGCACCAGCACGACCGCTCGGGCCGGCAGACTGGCCAGCAGGTCGCGGGCGGAAATGGGTTCGGGCTTCCTTCCAATCGCCAGAACGCCGCGATGCAGGTGGAAGCCGGCGATGGCGTCGACCACCGCCTGGTGGGCCAGATGGACCGGCATCTCGTCCGGGAGGCCAGCGAAGACATCGGCTAGCTTGTCCTGGCGCTTCGGGTCGATCAGCAGCGAGACCATCCGCTCGGGCGCATCGCGGACGAAGGCCCGCAGCACGGTCTCGCCCTCGGCGATGAACAGACCCTCGCGGCCCACCAAGTCACGCTCCTTGATCGACCGGAAGGGCGCGACGGCGGGATCGTCGGGATCGGTGACGACGTGGAACTGGGGCAACGCGAACCTCGGGGCTTAGCGCACCCCTCGTATCGGCAGGATCGCCATACCGCCAGCCAGGGCCAGGCCCGCGGCCATCAGGAAGAATACCTGGAAGTTCTCGTGCGTCGGGCCCAGGCTCCAGACGGCCAGGGCCGGCGCCAGGGCCTGAGGCAGGGTGTTGGCCAAGTTGATCACGCCCAGGTCCTTGCCCGCGTCGCGCTGCGACGGCAGCACCTGGGTGACCAGGGCGATGTCGACGGCGCAGAAGCAGCCCGCGCCGCAGCCGAACACGACATAGGCCGCCACCAGCACCGGCCAACTGGGCGACAGCGAGAACACCACCATCGAGGCGGCGATCACCGAGGCCGCGCCGAACGCGAACAACTTCCGCCGCTTCAGGCGGTCGGACAGCATGCCGCCCAGCATGGCCAGGGCGACGTTGGAGATGGTGGAGACCGTCGTCAGGATCGCCAGCCCTTCCTCGGCGCGGCGGCCGGGGAACAGCTTGGGATAGTCCATCACGTCCTGGAGGAAGTAGAGCATATAGCACTGCACCAGGCTCAGGGCGACCAGCACCATGAACCGCCCGGCCCAGGCGAAGGCGAAGTCCGGATGCTTGCGCGGACTGACCCAGAGGCCGGCGATGAACTCGCGCAGCTTGAACGGCGGCACCTCCTCCTTGGACAGGGGCGGATCGCGCAGGCTCAGGACGAAAGGCGCGAGGCCCAGCAGCAGGGCGGCCGAGATGGTGGCGTAACGCTGCCATTCGACCACCAGGAAACCGCCGATGATGATCGCGCCGGCGGCGGTGCCGATGGGATTCCCCAGGCTCTGGAAGGCCGCGACCATGCCTTTCTGATTGTCGGGCACCCGGTCGGGCATCACGGCCACCAGGGCCGAAAAGCACAGGTTGAAGGTCAGCTGGAACAGGATCACCCCGCCGATCAGGGCCATCGGGGTCTTGGCGTGCATGATGGCCAGATAGGCCAGGGCGGCGCCGATGCCGCCGACCACCATCCAGGGCCGCCGACGACCGAAGCGCGAGGTCGTCCGATCGCTGATCGCCCCGGCCAGCAGGTTGGCCACGCTGGCGACGATGGCGCCGTAGAAGGCGACCTGGCTCAGCACCACCGCCTTCGAGCCAGGGTCGATCGCCGCCGCCTTCAAGGGCAGCAACACCTGCAGCAGGGGCTGGAATGAAACGAAGGCCCCGATCTGGGCCAGGGTATAGGCGGCGATGAAACTCGCGCGCACCGGCTCCTTGGGCCGCGCCCCGTCGTCAGGCCGCATCTCACCTCCCCTTTGCACGGTCTTTGCCGCGTTGGGATCACAGTGGCCGCCCCTTCTCGACGACACAAGGCCTCCCGTAGGGTGAAGCAGGGAGTTTCCATCTGACGCCGACAGGCTCTAGGTTGAGCCCAATGGGCGTGAGTCTGAAGAAAGTCGGGGCGAACTGATGGCTTCGGTGACGATCTACGACGTCGCCGCGAAGGCGGGCGTCTCGATCAAGACCGTTTCGCGGGTGATGAACAAGGAGCCGAATGTTCGGCCCGCCATGCGCGATCGTGTGCTCGAGGCGGCCGGCGAGCTCGGCTACAGCCCGAACCTGTCGGCGCGCAGCCTGGCCGGGTCGCGCTCGTTCGTCATCGCGGTCTTCGTCGACGCGGCCCTGACCATCGACCACTGGCGCAGCGAGCGCGGCGCGGACTATCTCAGCCGCATCCAGCTGGGCGCGACGCTGGAGTGCCGCGACGCCGGCTATCACCTGCTGATCGAGCTGATCGACCACGAGGGCCCGCAGGTCCGCCAGGACGTCGCCGCTTTCCTCGCGGCGCTGAAGCCCGACGGCGTGATCCTGACGCCACCGTCCTGCGACAACGAAGTTGTGCTTGAACTGCTCGAGAAGGCCGGCACGCCCTACGTCCGCGTCGGCCCTGAACGCGCCGATGGCGCTGGCCCACGCGTCCACATGGACGACGTCGCCGCCGCTCGCGAGATGACCGAGCACCTGGCCAATCTGGGCCACAAGCGCATCGGCTTCATCGTCGGCGAGCCGCGCTACGGCGCCAGCCAGGCGCGGCGCGAGGGCTATCTGGCCGCCATGAAGGCGCGCGGCTTGCCCGTAACCGACAGCTGGGTGCGCCAGGGCGACTTCACCTTCCAGTCGGGCCTGGACCAGGCCAAGGCGCTGCTGGCCTTGCCCGACCGGCCGACGGCGATCTTCGCCTCGAACGACGACATGGCCCTGGGCTGCATCGCGGCGATCGCGGAAGCCGGGCTGATGACGCCGGGCGATATTTCGGTGGCGGGCTTCGACGACAGCCCCAGCTCACGCTTCAGCCGGCCGCAGCTGACGACGGTGCGTCAGCCGGTGGCGGAGATGTCCTCGGTGGCGGCCAAGCTGCTGATCGCGCGGGCCAAGAGCAACGAAGCGCCCGAGCGGCCGGTGGATGAACTGCTGCCGTTCGAACTGATCCATCGCGCCTCGACGGCCCCGCCGCCGCGCTGATCCTCCTCCCCCGCTTTGCGAGGGAGGAGATCTAAATCTTACCGCCCCGGACGCGCGAACGCGGCCACGCGAGCGCGGGCGGCGTGCACCGGATTGTCGGCCGGACGTTCCTGATAGGTCGACTGGAAGCTCTGGGTCTGCGGACGCGAGCCAAGGCGGAAGGCGCTGACGCGGTTCGACAGGTCGGCGGCCTCGACGCGCAGGGCGTGGGTGGCTTCGGTCGACTGCGAGACCATGGCGGCGTTGCGCTGGGTCACCTGGTCCAGCTGGTTCACGGCCGAATTGACCTGACCCAGGGCCGTGGCCTGCTCGCTGGCCGAGGCGGCGATGGCGTTGACCAACTCGTCGATGCCGCCGACCTTTTCGTGGATGCCGCGCAGGGCCTCGCCCGTCTGGCCGACGAGGTCGACGCCTTCGCTGACCTGGCGGCTGCTCTCGGTGATCAGCGACTTGATCTCGCTGGCCGCCTGGGACGAGCGCTGGGCCAGGGCCCGCACTTCCTGCGCCACGACGGCGAAGCCCTTGCCGGAGTCCCCGGCGCGGGCCGCTTCGACGCCGGCGTTCAGGGCCAGCAGATTGGTCTGGAAGGCGATCTCGTCGATCATGCCCAGGATCTGGTTCACCTGCTGCGACTGGGCCTCGATCTTGGTCATGGCCTCGGCGGCGCGGGTGACGATTTGGCCCGAGCGCTCGGCTTCGGCCGAGGCTTCGCCGACGCGCGAGGAGACCTCGCGGGCGCTCTTGGCGGTCTTGCCGACGGCGCTGGTCAGTTGCTCGACGGCGGCGGCGGTCTCTTCCAGGGTCGCGGCCTGCTGTTCGGTGCGCTGCGACAGGTCGATCGCGCTGCGGGCGATGTCGTCGGCCCCGGCGCGGATGCCACCGGCCGAATGCTCGACCGCGCGCATGGCCTCGGCCAGACCGCTGGCGGCCTGCTCGAAGTCGCTCTTCAGGCCTTGGAATTCGGGAGCCAGGTCACCCTCGACGCGAGCCGACAGGTCGCCGGCGGCCAGACGCGACAGCGCCTCGCCGATCGCCTTCACGGCCACGGCCTGGCGGTGCTCGGCGGCTTCACGCTCGGCCTCCAGGGCGTCGCGCTCTTCCTGGAGAAGCTCCAGATAGCAGGAGATGGCCAGTTCCATGTCCAGGAACACGGCCTTGGTCAGGGCCGAGAGGCCGTCGGCCAGCTCGCCGTCCGACTTGGCGGCGTTGGCGAACATGCCTTTGGCGCGCTTGGCGATGACCGCGCGGATCAGCTCTTCGGCCACCAGGGCGTAGCCGCCGATGTACCACTGCGGCTCCAGGTCGGCCTCGACGTGGGCGCGACCGATGCGCTCGACGTCGCGGACATAGGTGTCGCCGTAGTCGGCCTGCGCGATCCGGCGCCAGTGGGCGGCCTGGGCGCGCTGGGCGCCGGCCATGTGGCTCTCGTCGCGGAACTTGCCGCGCGTTTCCGGGAAGACGCGGACCTGGCTGTAGAACTTGCCCAGAGCCCCCGAGATTTCGGCATCGATGACCGGCTTGATCGCGCGCAGCGCCGAGCGCGAACGCTCGTCGAAGCGCATGAAGGCCATCCGCTTGTCCAGCTTGGCGTGCGCGCTCATGCGTTCGGTACTCCGACTCGATGGTAAGGATTGGTTGACCACGTTCGTGACGGGAATCTGTTAACCAAGATTGAAGTTCGAGGCGATGCGCCCCGTGGACGCACCGGTCTTGGGGACGCACCGGAACGGCCGAGCTTTTCAGGCGTTCGGCCACGCTCTCGACTTACGATAGAAACAAGCTGCGCCTTGGCGCGTTTTGGACTTGTCAGGTCCACGGCGGGGCTTGGATATAACCGGGCAAGAACCCCCAAGGACTTCATGGCGCTTCCGGCGGACTTCACCTTGACCGAACAGGACGGCCGCACGCTGGCGGTCCTGTCGGGGGATTGGACCGCCCGGGGTCTGTTCGACGCCGGCCTTCGCCTGGACCAGGCCCTGTCGGGGGCCAGCGCCCTCACCCTGGACCTCACTGGCGTCAATCGCTGCGACACGGCCGGCGCTTACGCCATCCTCCGCGCCGCCGGCGATCGCTTGCAGCAGGAGCATGTCCAGGCCCGCCGGGAAGTGCTGCGTCTGCTGGAGTTGGTCGCCGCCGCGATCCAGGTCGAGCCGGAGCCTACCGTCCGCCCCGGCGGCTTCCACGCCCTGCTTGATCGCCTGGGGCGCGGCGTCTTCGGCCTGTTCTCCGACGGCTACAGCACCATGGTGTTCCTGGGACACCTGCTGGTCGCCCTGGGACGCAGCATCGTCGATCCGCGCCGCATCCGCTGGGCCCCGATCGTCGCCCAGTGCGAGCGCGCGGGCCTGGACGCCATGCCGATCGTGGCGACCACGACCTTCTTCATCGGCGCGGTGGTGGCCCTGCTGGGCGCCAACATGCTCACCGAGTTCGGGGCGCAGGTCTATTCGGTCGAGCTGATCGGCATCTCGGTGATGCGCGAGTTCAACATCCTGATCACCGCCATCCTGCTGGCCGGCCGCTCGGCCTCCAGCTTCGCGGCCGAGATCGGCTCGATGAAGATGAACCAGGAAATCGACGCCATGCAGGTCATGGGCGTAGATCCCTACGAGGCGCTGGTCCTGCCCCGCTTCGCCGCCCTGCTGTTCACGATCCCGCTGCTGACCTTCGTGGCCACCATCGCGGGCCTGGCGGGCGGCATGCTGGTGGTCTGGATCGTGCTGGACCTGTCGCCGACCTTCTTCCTGCAGCGGATCATCGACTTCGTGGGAGCCACCCACTTCTGGATCGGCCTCTCGAAGGCCCCGGTGATGGCCACGGTGATCGCCGCGATCGGCTGCCGCCAGGGCATGGAAGTCGGCAATGACGTCGAGTCCCTGGGCCGGCGTGTGACCGCCGCAGTGGTGCACGCCATCTTCGCCATCATCCTGATCGATGCGGTCTTCGCCCTCGTCTACATGGAGCTGGACATATGACCGGCCCCGCAGAGCTAGCGCCTTCCGTTGAAACGGCCGAGGCCGAGAAGCATCCGATCGACGTGCGCGATCTGGTCTCCTGTTTCGGCGACAACACCATTCATGACGGCCTGGACCTCAAGGTCGAGCGCGGCGAGGTCCTGGGCGTGGTCGGCGGTTCGGGCACCGGCAAGTCGGTGCTGCTGAACACCATAATCGGCCTCAAGGAGCCCGACGGCGGCCAGGTGCGCCTGTTCGGCGGCGACATGCGCACGGCCTCGCGCCGGCGGTGGTCGTCGGTCGAGCGGCGCTGGGGCGTGCTGTTCCAGCAGGGCGCGCTGTTCTCGAACCTCACCGTCCGCGAGAACGTCGCCGCCCCGCTCTACGAGCACACCCGCCTGCCCAAGCGCGAGGTCGAGGAGATCGCCGACCTGAAGATCGCCATGGTCGGCCTGCCCGCCCGCGCCGCGCTCCTGAAGCCGGCCGAACTGTCGGGAGGCATGCGCAAGCGCGCCGGCCTGGCCCGCGCGCTGGCCATGGATCCCGAACTGCTGTTCCTGGACGAACCGACCGCCGGTCTCGACCCGATCGCCGCCGAGGCGTTCGACGCGTTGATCAAGGACCTCTCGGACAGCCTGGACCTGACCGTCTTCATGATCACCCACGATCTGGACAGCCTCTACGCCATCACCGACCGTGTCGCCGTCCTGGCCGACAAGAAGGTCGTGGCGGTGGCGCCCGTGCGCGAACTCGAGCGTTCGGATCATCCCTGGATCAAACAGTACTTCCTGGGCCCCCGGGGTCGCGCCGCCGCGACTGCCGAGGATCCGGCCGAGGCGAGGACCGACTACTGATGGAAAGAAACGCCAACTACGCCCTCGTGGGGGCCATATCGCTGGCGCTCTTCATGGGCCTGGTGATCTTCGTCGTCTGGCTGGCCAAGCTCAGCTTCACGCGCGACTACGACCTCTACGACATCCTGTTCGTGGGTCCGGTTCGCGGCCTGTCCGAAGGCGGCGAAGTCCACTTCAACGGTATCAAGGTCGGCGAGGTCGCGCGCATCGAGCTGGACAAGACCGATCCCAACCGCGTCATCGCCCGCGCCCGCGTCACCTCGGACGTGCCGATCAAGGTCGACAGCTACGCCACGCTGGAGCCGCAGGGCATCACGGGCGTCAACTACGTCCAGATCACCGCCGGTTCGCCGGACAAGGAGCTGCTGAAGGACACCGTCAAGAACGGCAAGGTCCCCGTGCTCCGCAGCCAGCGCAGCGCCCTCTCTGACCTGCTGGAAGGCGGCGGCACGGTGCTGACCCGCACCATCGAGGCCCTGGACCGCGTCAACCGCGTGCTGTCCGACAAGAACATCAAGACCTTCAGCGCCTCGCTCAGCGACGTCCAGGCGGTCACCGCCGAACTGCGCGAGCGCAAGGAGATCATCGCCGACGCCCAGAAGGCGCTGCAGAGCATCGACCAGACCGCCCAGTCGATCACCGAGCTCACCAAGAGCGCCAACGGCCTGGTCGACGGCGACGCCAAGCGCACCCTGAAAGAGCTGGGCGACGCCGCCGGCGAGCTGAAGGCCGCCGCCAAGGACGCACGCGGCATGGTCAGCAAGCTGGAAGGCCCAACCACAGACTTCGCGACGACCGGCCTGCCCCAGCTGTCGGCCGCCATCGTCACCCTGCAGTCGGCCGCCGAGTCGCTGGACCGGCTGGTCGCCGACGTCGAACAGAACCCCCGCGGCGTGGTCGGCAAGGCCCCAGCCAAGGAAGTGGAGGTCAAGCCGTGAGCCCGATGATCCGTACCGTCGCCAAGACCCTTGGGCGGTCCCTGGCCGTCGCGGCCCTGGCCGTCAGCCTGTCGGGCTGCATCACCCTGCTGCCCAAGACCAAGCCGGTGGGCCTCTACCGCTTCGGCGAGGCGCAGGTCAGCGTGGCCAAGGGACCGCCGGGGACGATGTTCGGCGTGCTGAAGACACCGACGGTCTTCACCCGCGCCGCCGCCGGCGACCGCATCCTGACCAGCACCAATGGCGAGGTGGCCTATGTGGCCGGCGCGCGGTGGGTCTCGCCAGCCTTCGTGCTGTTCGAGGAAGCCACCGCCCGCGCCTTCGAGAACGATCCCGGCCGCGCCCGCCTGATCGGTCGCGGCGAGGTCGCCAAGGCCGACCTGATGCTGCGTCTGGAGGTGCGGACCTTCGAGGCCGACTACGTCAACGGCCCCAAGGCTGCGCCGGAAGTGGTCGTGCGGGTGCGCGGAGTGCTGAACCGCAGCCAGGACCGCGCCCTGGTCGGCGACCAGATCTTCGAAGCGCGCGTGAAGGCCGCCGACAACCGCGTGGGCGCGATCGTCCCGGCCTATGACCAGGCGGTGGCGCAGGTGCTGGGCGAGGTGGTGGCTTGGGTCAACGCCGCAGGGCCTGGCCTCAAGAGCTGAGGGGCCGAAACCTCGTCCTTCGACAAGCTCAGGATGAGGTTTCTACTGAGCCGACCTTGATCCTCACCCTGAGCTTGTCGAAGGGCGAGGATCACACTCAGAGCGCCTCAAGCGGCTCCGTCACGGGGCCGTAACCGGCGTCCTCCTGGATCCGCAGTACGCGGCCGTCGACCCACGGTTCGACCGTGACCAGTTCTCGCATTTCCGCCCGCGCCACCGCATCGGCGGGATCGGCGCTTTCGGCCAGCAGCTGCAGGTTCATGCGCGTGGGGAAGATCACCTTGCGCTCGCCCGAGGCCGCCAGCTCCAGCGCCCTGCCCGGCGCGATCCACTCGGCGTCGACCGCCTCGTGGCCGTCGCAGATCGCCTGCTGGGCCAGGGGCGCATGGGCGACGTAGAACCAGGTGTCGAACCGCTTGGGCATCAGCTTGGGCGTGATCCAGCGGGCGAAGACGGTCAGGGCCGAGAGATCGAGCTTCAGGCCCAGGTCCTCGACCACCTCCAGGAAGGCCACCTTGTCCTCGGCCACCGCCGCTCGAACGTCCTTGGCGGCCTCGCCGGCATAGAAGGCGCCGTCCTTGTCACGCGCCAGCAGGACGCCGGCTTCCTCATAGGCCTCGCGGATGGCGGCGATGCGCAGGGCCACGCCGTCGTGCCCGACCTCGTCGAAACCAATCGCCAGCTCGCGCCAGCGCGGGTCGCTGTCGCCCTGATGGCTCTTGCCGCCCGGGAACACCAAAGCCCCGGCCGCGAAGTCGATCTGGTGATGCCGCTTGACCATCAGCACCTCGAACGAAGGCGCATCCCGAAGCAGCAGTACGGTGGCGGCGAGGCGGATCGCGCCCGGCGATGAGTCAGACATGGAAGGAAGTCTGGCGCCGGCGCAGGACCTTGCCCAGACTTCTTTCGAACAAGCGTTAGGTTTCCAGGCGCCGCCTCTAGGCGGATTGAGCCCGGCGCTTGTTGGCGCTGCGGTCCATGCGCTCGAGCAGGTACTCGTTGTCCTCGCGCGAGGCGATGTGCGACGAGGTCAGGAAGCGCTGGATCATGTGCTCCTGGAAGCGCTGGCGATCGTTCGCCCCGCCGTCGAACTCAAGCCCGTGATAGGCGTCGACGCCGGCGCGGAACGCCGAATAGAGGCGCGGCGGCAGGCCCGCGCGCTCGCAGATCGCCTTCAGGCCCAGCGGCCCAGCGTCGTGGATCATCAGCCAGGTGCGGTGGTGCGGAACGCCGGCCAGCTCGGCCACGGCCCACTCGAAGAACGTCATGTGGCCATGGGCCAGGGCGCGCAGGACCAGCGACGGCGACAGGCGGCCCATCTTGTTCAGGTGCGCCACGAAGCCCTTGGGATCGGCGGCGCGGCCGGCCTGATCCACCAGGTCGATCGTCGCCCGTTCCTTGGCGCCGATGATCAGCTCCAGGGCGCGCTCGGCCGAGAGGGCGTGATTGGTCAGGATGTGGTCGCGAAGCTGCTCTCCGACCATGTCGATCAGGCGCTCGCTGACCGCCAGCGGCAGGGCCGCGCGATAGGCGACGGCTTGCAGCACGTGCTCGGACTTGGCGAAGCGGTCCAGCGCCTTCTGCAGCGCAACTTCGGAGAAGCGGGCGTTGTCGTTGGCGCAGGCCACGGCGACCACGTCCTCGTCGCCCTGCTCGACCAGCATGGTGGTGATGCGGCTGGAGAGCTTCGGACGCTTGGCCACCGCCATCTGGCGCACCGGACCGCCGACGCGGACGATCTCGGCCAGGTCGGTGTCGGTGAACACCGGCGAGAAGCTGATGATCGGCAGGCTGACGCTCTCGACGTCACGCGCCAGGCGGTTGGCGACGTCCGGCGGCAGGGCCACGGAATTCTTGAGCGTGACGGCCATGGCCCGACGCACCAGCTCGGCGGCGTCGGCGGCCATGACACGCAGGATATCGTGCGCGACAGCCCGCTCTTCCTCGGTGAGCTGCGAACGGTCGATGTTTCGACACAGCTTGTGCGCCGCCAGGGCGCGCTCGTCAGGCGTCGCGCCCTTCACGAGCATGCGGATGTCGGAGTCGGTGAGTGCTGCGCGTGTCGTGGCCATTGGTCCGCCCGCCTGAACCTATGCGAGGAGTCGCATCCTGGACGGTTAGGCTTAATGATTGTTTGAGTTCCGAAGCTGTGGATTAACGATAAGCCGTAACCGGGCACAAACCACGCTCGACTACGGTGTGCGCTCAACCGAGAGGAGCGCGCCCTTGCTCGCTGAGCGCCGCCAGAAAGACAGCCCGACGGACGGCGCCCACCTAACCAAGGCGCTGGAGGCCCAAGCTGCGCTTTTGCCTTATGCGCTTGGGGTTTTCGCGGTCAGCCTGCCCCTCTTCGTCTGGGTCGGATCCTTCGCCACGAACCGCGTCTGGATGACCGCCAGCTTCGCCGTGTTCGCGATCAACTGGGGCGCCTTCTACGCCGCCGTGAACTGGTTGCGCGACGAAGCGTCGCAAGATCTTAACCGTAGGGCCCGGGTCCACATCCTGTGCGGCCTCCTTTGGGCTCTGTCGGTCGCCCAGATTTCGGCCTTCGCGGAGGGCGCGGGTCCGGCGCGCGACACGCTGCTGCTGCTGGCTACGGGCGGCGCGGTGCTCTGCGCCTTCTTCGCCGCGCCCTATCTGCCGGCCCTGCTGATCATCGCCCCGGTCGCGGCCGCCGGTCCGCTGATCGCCCGGTTCTCTCACCCGCAGCGCGAAGGCGGCGAGCTGACCTGGGGCGCAACCGCCCTGGCCCTGACGCTGGCCCTGATCCTGAACCGCATGTTCCGCCGCCAGCACGACCTGACCGTGGCCCACGAGCGCATGGTCGACGAGCGCCTGCGCGTGCTGGAGGCGGCCGAGCGCACGGCTCGCAGCAAGTCCGATATCGTCGCCACCCTGAGCCACGAGATCCGCAACGGCCTGACCGGCGTCACCCACGTGCTGGCCGCCGCCGCCGGCAAGGGCGGCCGCGCCGCGCCGTCGCGCGAGCAGCTGAACGCCGCCCTCGACGCCGCCCAGGACCTGATCTCCGTCCTGAACGCCACGCTCGACTCCGAGACGGCCGAGTCCGGCCGCCTGAGCGTCGAGGCCCAGCCCTTCGACCCCGTACGCCTGGTCCAGGACCTGGCTCTGTTGGACAAGCCGAACGCGGCGACCAAGAGCCTGGAGCTCAGCGTCCACATCGACCCGCTGCTGCGCAATCGCGACAAGGGCGCGGTGGTCGCCGACGCCCTGCGCACCCGCCAGATCGTCGCCAACCTGCTGGGCAACGCGGTGAAGTACACCGTGCGCGGCCGCATCGAGGTCCGCGTCGAGCTGCGCGGCGACCAGGTCGCCGTCGAGGTCGCCGACACCGGTCCTGGCCTGTCGGTCGAGGAGATGGAGCAGGCCTTCGAACCCTTCCGCCGCGTCGAGCGCACCGGCGCGGGCGTGACGGGCGCGGGTCTTGGCCTTTCGCTGTCGCGGCAACTGGCTCGCCTGATGGGCGGCGCCCTGGAGGCGCGCAGCGCCGTCGGCGTCGGCAGCTGCTTCACTCTGACCCTGCCCTTCGACGCCGCCGCCGGCTGCGATCTGGACGAGCGGGAGATGGACGCCTTCGTCGCTGAAGCGCCGGGCGCGCCGCGCACCCTTCGCGTGCTGATCGCCGAGGACGACGCCCTGCATGCGGCCATGCTGCGCGCCATCCTGGAACAGCTGGGCCATCAGGTGGTCCACGCCCAGAACGGCCGTCGCGCCGCAGACCTGGCCAAGATCGCCGAGTTCGACCTGCTGATGTTCGACCACCGCATGCCGATGATGGACGGCCCGGCCGCCGCCGCCGCGTTGCGCGCGGTCGACGGCCCCAACCGCCTCACGCCGATCGTGGCGGTCATCGACGGCGATGGCGAGGAGGCTTCGGAATTCCTGGAAGCCGGCGCCGACATCATCCTGCGCAAACCCGTCAGCGTGGCCGGCGTGGCCCGCGCCCTGGCCGACGCCGCCGCCCTGGTCCGCAACGCGCCCGCCAACGCCGCCTGAGCACCGCCCGCTCCCGGTTTGACAAGCCGAGCCCGGGGTGGAGAATGGCGCATGTTCTCGCGCCCGACGTTCCGGCGTTTTCGCCATCACGGCGGTAGCCTGCTCGCAGGCTCCTAGCCCCGAACCGTCCGCGCGCCTGTCGCGGGCGTTCGGGGCGAACACACATCATCCCGTCATCTGACGATCGCCCCTGTCGAGGGCGCGTCGTCGCGCCTTCACATCATTGCCTGGAGCCTTCCATGCTCGCTCAAGCGGACGCCGCCGCGCGTCCCCGTATCATCATGGCCGAGACCGAGGTCGAACGCCTGTCCACCCTGGCCCTGCAGATGGAGCAGGCCGCGCCGCTGGCGGCCGACATGCTGTTGCAGGAGATCGACCGCGCCGAGGTGCGCCCCGACGCCCAGATGCCCGACCATGTCGTCCGCATGCGCTCCACCGTCCGGTTCGAGGACGACGCCCACGGCGCGGCCCGCTCGGTGCTGCTGGTCTATCCGAAGGAGGCCGACATCGAGGCCGGCAAGATCTCGGTGCTGTCCCTGGTCGGGGCGGGTCTGATCGGCCTCTCAGCCGGCCAGACGATCCAGTGGCCCGACCGCGACGGTCACGAGCGGGCGCTGCGCATCCTCAAGGTCGAGCCGCCCAGCCCTCCCCTCTTCTGAAGACCCCCTCGGGTGAATGGAAGGCTTGCCGCTGGGTAAGCCTTTCCAATCCTCGCCCTGGTCCGCACACTCCTTCTAACGAGAAAAGGTTGGGAGGGTGCGATGCTGGAAGGACTGCGCGTCGTCGAACTGGCGACCTATATCGCCGCGCCAGGCGCGGCCGGGATCATGGCCGACTGGGGCGCCGAGGTGATCAAGGTCGAGTCGCCCGAGGGCGACCCGATGCGGCGCTTCTTCGACACCATCGGCTCGGACCAGGACGCCAACCCGATCTTCGAGCTCGACAATCGGGGGAAGAAGGCGGTGGTGCTGGACATCCGTTCGGACCTGGGTCGCGAAGCGCTGAAGGCCCTGGCGGCGACCGCCGACATCTTCCTGACCAATGTCCGCCCCGCCGCCCTGGCCCGCGCCGGGGTCGACTACGAGGCGCTGAAGGCGATCAATCCGCGCCTGATCTACTGTAGCCTGACGGGTTATGGCCTCACCGGCCCTGACGCCGACAAGCCGGGCATGGACGTGGCGGCGTTCTGGTCGCGCGCCGGCGTGGGGGCGATCACCGCGCCCAAGGGCCAGGAGCCCTTCCCGATCCGCACCGGCATGGGCGACCACGTCACGTCCCTGGCGACGGTGTCCGCGATCCTCGCGGCGGTGCATGAGCGCACGAACACCGGCGTCGGTCGCCTGGTCGAGACCTCCCTGCTGCGCACCGGCGTCTACGCGATCGGCTCGGACATGGCGATCCAGCTACGCTTCGGGAAGCTGGCGTCCACGCGTGGTCGGCGCGAGGCGGTGCAACCGCTGGCCAACTTCTACAAGACCGCCGACGGTCGTTGGATCTGCCTGCTGCCGCGCCAGGGCAGCGTCGACTGGCCGCGCATCGCCGCGGCCGCCGGACGCCCGGAACTGGTCGACGACCCACGCTTCGCCGGCGCCAAGGCTCGCCGCGAGAACGGCCAGGCCCTGGTCGACATCCTGGACGAGGCGTTCGGGTCCATGGCCTACGCGGACGCCGCCGAGGCGCTGGACGCCGGCGACATCACCTGGGCGCCCTATCAGACCCCGCGCGAACTGGCGGTCGACGCCCAAGCCGAGGCGGCCGGCTGTTTCGTGGACACGCCGGATGGCGTAGGCGGAACCTTCAAGGCGCCCGCCGCCCCGGCTCGCTTCCCAGGATCGGAGGATGGGCCGCGCGGTCCCGCGCCGAAACTGGGCGCGGACACGGCGGCGGTGTTCAGGGAATTGGGGTGGTCGGAGGATCAGGTGGCTGAGCTGACAAGCGTCAGCGCTGCTTGACCTTGTCGTTGGCGTCGGCCAGCACACGCAGCATCTCGGCCGAGAACATCGAGCTGGCCAGGCGCTGGCCCGAGCCGACATTGACGCCGCCACTGCTGCTCGAGCCGCTGAACGGGCTGCCGGCGTCCTGCGAGCCGCGCAGGATCAGGTCGACCATGGCTTCCTGCTGGCGGATGCGCTCCAGGCGACGGCCGCTGGCATATTGCATGAAGCCCTGGTCGGCGTTCTCGATCTGGCGGGCGGGCGCCGGATCGGTGACGCGCGTGGCGCCGCCGGTCTTGGTCAGGTTGGCGTAGACCTCGCCCACCGTGGCGGCGCGGCCTTCACGATAGAAGATCGACTTGTTGGCCTGGGCGGCGTCCGGGAACATGGCCGCGGCGCTGGCGCCCGGCGAGGCGGTGGCCGCCTCGATCAGCTTGGCCGAACCCGACGGCCCCAGGAAGTGTGCGGCGTAGAGCTCGCCGGCGGTCGGCGTGCGTCCCACCCGGCCACGCAGGTACGAGGCATGGTCCGAGGTCAGCTCGCCGGCCATCAGCGAGGCCGCGTGCGGATCCATTTTCAGGCCCAGCACCGCCTTGCGGGCCTCGTCGCCGTCGACCCGGTAGCGGCCGTCCGAGCCCTGGCTGATCAGGTCGGCGTAGCGGGCATAGCCGTACTTGGAGCCATGCTTCTTCAGCGTGGACAGCCAGGTCTGGTCGACGAACTGGAACAGGCCCGAGGCCGACGACGTCCGGGCCTTGGCGGCGGGGTTGAAGCCGCTCTCCCGCTTGGCCGCGCCCATCAGGAACGTGAAGTCGACCCCGGTCGCGCTGGAAGCGCGCTGGATCGCCGACTCGACGACGCTGCGGATGGAACTGACGGCGGGCATGGGCCTCATGTCTCGCGGACTATGGTTAATTCGCGATTAACCACGTTCTCCGCGCCCCGTCCGGAGGCGACATGTCGCACCCGCTCTTACAAGCGTAAGACAAATCGTCACGCAGATTACGATTGTCAATTTACAGCTCGCCAGGTTCGTGCTGACCTCATATCACAAATGTAGTTTTGCTTAGGAGGTCGTTATGAACCTGGCTCTCCACCCTCACGGCTCCGGCATTCCGGGCCTGGACGACACGCCGCGCAAACCCTCGAAGGTGCTGCTGATCGGCCTGGGTGTCTCGGCGGCCCTGCACGCCGCCCTGATCGGCTACCTCGCCTATCAAAAGTGGGTGCAGCCGATGCCGGCCATGGTCGATGATCCCGTGTATCGGATCGAAACCATCACACCCACGCCGAAGCCGCCTCCCCCGCCGCCTCCGTCGACCAAACCGCCGCCGAACCAGATGAAGCTCCATACGCCGGTTCCGACGCCCCTGCCGACGCCGGATCCGCTGCCGATCAAGCCCTTGGACATCCCCGAGAGCCCACCGACGCCCGGACCAATCGTCCTGCCGAGCGTTCCGGCCACGCCGCCGGCCATCCCGACGCCTCCGCAGCCCAAGGTGGTCACCCGCGCCAACTGGCTGCGACTGCCCTCGGCCGACGACATGGCGCGGTACTATCCGGAGAGCGCCCAGCGGCGCGGCCTGTCGGGCTCGGCGACGCTGAACTGCGTGGTCGCTATCAACGGCACGGTCCGCGACTGCTCGGTGGTCTCGGAAACCCCGGTCGAGGAAGGCTTCGGCAACGCGGCCATCAAGGTCTCGCGCTTCTTCAAGATGAAGCCGCAACTGGAGAACGGCGAGGCCGTCGACGGCGCGACGGTTCGTATCCCCATCCGGTTCAACGCGGGCGTTTAAGGCCCTCCTCCAGCGTTGAAACGGCGGCCGGGTCGCACAGCCTTCAGCGACCCGGCCATTTCTTCTCGTCGCTAATAGCTCTTGGGCAGACCCAGCACGCGCTCGGCAATGAAGTTCAGGATCATCTCGCGGCTGACCGGCGCGATGCGGGCGATCATTGCCTCGCGGAAGTAGCGCTCGACGTCGTACTCCTTGGCGTAGCCCATGCCGCCATGGGCCAGGACCGCGTTCTCGCAGGCATGGAAGCCGGCTTCCGCGCCCAGATACTTCGCCGCGTTAGCCTCGGCCCCACAGTCCTTGCCCTGGTCGTAGAGCGCGGCGGCCTTGAAGGCGAGCAGGTTGGCGGCCTCCAGCTCGGCCCACGACTTGGCCAACGGATGGGCCACGCCCTGGTTCTTGCCGATCGGCCGGCCGAACACGATCCGCTCATTGGCGTAGGTGGTCGCCTTGGCCAGGGCCGCGCGACCCAGGCCGATGGCCTCGACGGCGAACAGCACCCGCTCGGGGTTCAGGCCGTGCAGCAGGTAGGCGAAGCCCTTGCCCTCCTCGCCGACCAGATCCTCGGCCGGGACGAACAGGTCCTCGATGAAGAGCATGTTACATTCGACGGCCTTGCGCCCCATCTTCGGGATCGGCTTGGCCTCGATCTTCTCGGCGTCGGTATAGAACAGCGACAGGCCCTGGTGCGGCTTGGCGCACTGATCCTTAGGCGTCGTGCGGGCGATGATCAGGATCTTGTTGGCGCGCTGGGCGCCGGTGGTCCAGATCTTCCGGCCGTTCAGGCGGTAGCCGCCATCGACCTTCTCCGCCCGCGTCTCCAGGCTGGAGGTGTCCAGGCCCGAGTTCGGCTCGGTGACGGCGAAGCACATCTTGTCCTCGCCGGAGATGATCCGGGGCAGCAGACGCTCGCGCTGCTCGTCGGTGCCAAACTTCACCAGCGGCATCGGGCCGAAGATGTTGAGGTGGATGGCCGAAGCGCCCGAGAAGCCCGCGCCCGACTGAGCCACGGTCTGCATCATCACGGCGGCCTCGGTCAGGCCGAGGCCCGCACCGCCGACGCTCTCCGGCATCGCCACGCCCAGCCATCCGCCTTGAGCAATGGCGGCCACGAATTCCTCGGGGAAGATTCCGGTCTCGTCGGTGCGGCGCCAGTACTCGTCGTCGAAGGCGGCGCATACCTTGGCCACGCCCTCGCGGATGGCTTCCTGTTCCTCGGTCAACCAGAATCCGGACATCCGGCCCTACTCCCCTGCGTTGCTACTCCTCGAGCTTCTCGAAACGGCGCGCGTCCATGGCGGCGGCGTCCGGGCCCGGGTTATCGTCATTCAGATACGCCGCGACCATGTCGGCCACAAGCGGCGCCAGCAGCCAGCCGTTGCGCCGCGCGCCGACCGCCAGCAGCACGCCGGGCGCGGCGCTCCAGCCCACCAGCGGCAGGCCGTCCGAGGTCGTGACCCGCACGCCCACCTCGACCTCGGCCCCGTCCAGGTCGAGGTCCGGACGCAGAGCCCAGGCGGCCGCGCGCAAGCCCTGAGTCGCCGAGGCGTCGGGTGCGAGATCGTCGCGACCGGCCTCCATGGTGGCGCCGATGGCCAGGGTCTCGCCGGGAGCCAGATAGACGCCCTCGCCCCGCACCACGGTCGGATCGTCGTCGGCGACCTGCACGCGCAGGATCTGGCCCTTGATCGGCGCCAGGGCGCGCGTCTCGGGCGCGAGGTCGCCGCCGCGAACACCCGGACCGGTCGCCAGGACCAGGACGTCGAAGGCGAGGACCTGGCCGTCGGCCAGGCGCAGGGCGCCGGGGTGGAAAGTCTCGACGGCGGCCGGCTCGAACAGGACGCCGGCCGCCTCGGCCGCCGCCCTCAGAATCGCCAACGCGGACGAGGCCTCGATACGCCAGTCCTCGGCGATGGAGGGATCGGGCGACAGGCCCAGGGTCCGCATGCGTTGCCCCACCTGCTCACGCCAGGCCTCGGAGCCCTCGATCCGCACGCCGGCCCGAACCAATTCGATCCCGAGGTCTTCCGCGAAGGCCGGCCAAAGGTCCCGGGCGCGACGCATGATGTCGAGATGATCGCGCGAGGCCGGATCAAACAGCGCCTCGCTGACCGGGGCCAGCATGCCCGCCGCTACGCCCGAGGCGTTGGCGCCCGGCGGTGCGGGATCGAAGACAGTGACCGCGTGGCCCGAGCGCGCCAGACGCAACGCGACCGAAGATCCCAAGGCCCCGGCTCCCGCCACGGCGATACGCGCGCCCGATCGAACTGTCATGGCGCGCCACACACCTCTCGCGGGGGCGAACGTCAAGCCCAGGATGGGGTCAAACCGCGACAGTTTGGCGCGAACACCCGTTCCGTGTACGCCCGGACGTGACGGCGCAGCCAAGCTCGGTCTATATCGGTTAATACTTGAAGGATGCCGCCGAGCGGCGTTGGAGGGAATTCAAGCGGATGAACGATCGACCCGCAGCCGAGCCGGCCCACCCCGTTGACCTGTACGTGGGCGCCCGGTTGAGAATTCGCCGCAAGATGATGGGCCTTTCCCAGACTCAAGTCGCCGACGCCCTCGGCATCACCTTCCAGCAGATCCAGAAGTACGAGCGCGGCGCCAACCGCATCAGCGCCAGCAAGCTGTACGACGCGGCCAAGCTGCTGCAGGCCCCGGTTTCCTATTTCTTTGAAGGCCTTAGCGAGACCGATGGCGGCCTCGACGACGGCTTCTCGCAGCGCATGACCGAGTTCGTCTCGACGCCGGAAGGCCTGGAACTGGCCAGCCTGTTCCCCCGCCTGGCCGACCGCCGGCTGCGTCGCCGGGTCGTCGACCTGGTCCGCGCCATGGTGGACGACGAAGCGCCCTAACCGGACTTCCGACCCGAAGACCGAACCAAGAGGCCCGCGCCGCGCCAGCGACGCGGGCCTTTTCGTTGCCGACTCACCGCCTCGAACCTCTCCGCCTACGAAGTAAAAAGTTACTTCGAATCGGCCACACGACAGCGCACCCCGTAACCTCCTGAACCTGGTCAACTGCGACTGGGGCGCTGGCTACGACCAGCGAATCCGCCTGCGCCCGCGACCGCTATTCCAGCGCGCCGACCCCGGTGAGCAAGACCCGCAACACGGGTCTGTCGCTCTCGTACATGCAGATCTCGCTCCGCTACGAGTTCTAGCCGACCTCTAAGCGACGACGATCGGGGCCGCGGCGTTCGCGTCGCGGGCCCTTTTCGTGCCCGCCGGACCCCGACTCAGTCCGGGAATCACCCGACTCGGAGTCGAGCAAAAGTACGCTTTAGGGACGGTCATCATGGTTTTTGATGCCGACTTGACCATTCACCGGGCGACGAATTCGAGAAAATCCCCGGCCCACGGGCGTTTTGTCCCCGTGAATCGGCGTTTTAACCTTCCCTAACGGGTGACAAACGCGATCGGTCTCGGCAGGCTCGAACTTCCCTGATTCACAGGAATGAGCTTAGAGATGACGAACGTTTCCGATCTGGTCGACGCCGCTGTCGCCGCCGACGACAAGCTGACCAAGACCCAAGCCAAGGCCATCATCGACGGCGTCTTCAAGTCGATCTCCGACGCCGCCGTGAAGGGTGAAGAAGTCTCGATCCCGGGCTTCGGCAAGTTCAAGGTTCAGGCCAAGCCGGCCCGCACCGGTCGCAACCCCGCCACGGGCGCGACCATCGAAATCGCCGCCAGCAAGAAGGTCGCCTTCACGCCGGCCAAGCAACTGAAGGACGCCGTCAACGGCTAACTTCGGCGAGGAGGCTGGCGCGCAAGTGTCAGCCTCCCGACGCTTCTATTCACGCGCGACATTGCGCCTCGTGCCAGTGTTGCGCGTGAAGACTATCTAGAACAAAAGAAGAACGATAACGTGCCGCGCATGGCCGTTCTCGATCTCAGACGTAAGCTCGCTATCCTTTCCGACGCCGCCAAGTACGACGCGTCGTGCGCCTCTTCCGGGGCCGAGAAACGGACCTCCGTTGGCGGCCAGGGCGTGGGCTCGACCGAGGGCATGGGCATCTGTCACGCCTATGCGCCCGACGGTCGGTGCATCAGCCTGCTGAAGATCCTGCTGACCAACTTCTGCATCTACGACTGCGCCTACTGCATCAACCGCGTGTCGTCGAACACGCCCCGGGCGCGGTTCACGGTGAAGGAGGTCGTCGACCTCACCCTGAACTTCTACAAGCGCAACTATATCGAGGGCCTGTTCCTCTCCTCGGGCGTCATCCGGACAGGCGACTATACGATGGAGGAGATGGTCCGGGTGGCGAAGTCGCTGCGGCTGGACCACGACTTCCGGGGCTACATCCACCTCAAACTGATCCCCGAGGCCTCACCGGAACTGGCAGCCGAGGCCGGGCTCTATGCCGACCGGGTGTCGATCAACATCGAGCTGCCGCGCGACGACAGCCTGGCGACCCTGGCGCCCGAGAAGAGCCCCACCGACATCAAGCGCGCCATGGGCCGCATGCGCCTGGCCATCGACGACCACGCAGAGCCAGCGCGGAAGGCGGGCAAGCGATCCTTCGCCCGCAGCCAATCCACCCAGCTGATCGTCGGCGCCGACGAGGCCAAGGACGGCGACATCCTGGCCCGCAGCGCCAGCCTCTACGGCGCCTACCGGCTGGGGCGGGTGTTCTACTCGGCCTTCAGCCCGATCCCGGACGCCAGTCACCGCCTGCCCCTGGCCCGTCCGCCCCTGCTGCGCGAGCACCGCCTGTACCAGGCCGACTGGCTGATGCGCTTCTATGGCTTCGAGCGGCCCGAGATCGTGGCCGAGGGCGAGGACCTGGATCTCACGGTCGATCCCAAGACCAGCTGGGCGCTACGCAACCGGGCCAAGTTCCCAGTCGACGTCCAGACCGCAGACAAGGAGACGCTGCTGCGCGTGCCGGGTCTCGGCGCCAAGGCCGTGGAGCGCATCCTGGCCGCCCGCAAGGTCACCCGGCTGACCCTGGGCGACCTCAAGCGCGTCGGGGCCGTCCTGAAGCGCGCCAGGGCCTTTCTGGTGACCGCCGACTGGACGCCCGGGGCCCTGACCGACCGCGAGGGCCTGAAGGCAACCCTGGTCCAGCCTCAGCAGTTGAGCCTGTTCTGATGCGGGTAGTGCGTCTGACGTCGGAGATCGACTTCGTCGGCTGGCGGACCGCCGCCAGGGCGCTGCGGGCCGAAGGCGTGGCGCCTGAAGCGGTGGTGTGGACGGTCGAGCGGGAGCTGTTCGACTTCGACGCCCAGCCCGCGCCGACCACGAGAGGCGCCTTCACCGTCCCCGCCGCCTTCGTCGAGCTGGCCGAGCAGGTGATCCAGAACCGCAGCGCCGACCGCCTAGCCCTGCTCTACCGCATCCTCTGGCGCTTGGAGCGGGAACCCCGCCTGATCGACAACCCGGCCGATCCCGACATGGCCCGCGCCCGCGACATGGCCAAGGCCGTCAGCCGTGCCTCTCACAAGATGAAAGCCTTCGTCCGCTTCCGCCTGATCGAAGGGGCGGCGACCGAGACGTACGCCGCCTGGTTCGAGCCGGCGCATCGGGTCACCGAGGCCACGGCCGGCTTCTTCGTGCGCCGCTTCACCAATATGGACTGGACCATCCTGACGCCCGACGCCTGCGTCGCCTGGGACCGCGAACGGCTGATGGTGTCCGAAGGCGCCGATCCTGCCGACGCGCCCTCCGAGGACGCCCAGGAAGAGCTCTGGCGGACCTACTACGCCTCCATCTTCAATCCGGCCCGGCTGAACCCCAAACAGATGCGCCAGGAGATGCCGAAGCGCTACTGGCTGAACCTCCCCGAGGCGGCGCTCATTCCGGAGCTGATCGAAACCGCCCAGGACCGCGCCGCCGCCATGGTCGCCTCGACGCCACGCCAGCCCTCGGATCGCGTCCTCAAGGCCGCTCTGCGCCATTCACGCGACGCCTCGTATGGCGGCGGCGCGCCGACCACGCTGGAAGAGGTCGCGGCCGGCGTGCAGGTCTGTCGCCGCTGCGACCTCTGGCGTGACGCCACCCAGGGCGTCCTGGGCGAAGGCGCATCCCATGCGCCGCTGATGTTCGTGGGCGAGCAACCGGGCGATCAGGAAGACCTCGCCGGCCGGCCGTTCATCGGCCCCGCCGGCCAGGTGTTCGACAAGGCCCTGGCCGAGGCCGGCGTGCCGCGCGACCGGACCTTCGTCACCAACGCCGTGAAACACTTCAAGCACGAGCTGCGCGGCAAGCGGCGCATCCACAAGACGCCGGACCGGGGCGAGGTCACCGCCTGCCGCTGGTGGCTGGACGCCGAGCGTCGGCTGGTGCGGCCGCGCGTGATCGTGATGCTGGGAGCCACGGCCGCCCTGGCGGTGGTCGGCAAGGCCACGCCGATCGGAGCCAATCGCGGCAAACCAGTGCAACTGGCGGACCAGGCGCAGGGCCTCGTGACCTACCACCCGTCCTTCCTGCTGCGCATTCCGGACGAGGCTGCCCGCGCCCGGGCCCATGCCGAGTTCGTCGACGACCTGAAGCAGGCCGGCCGGCTGGCCGGCCTGTGAGCCGCCTCAGCGATCCTGGACGTTGCCCGAGTGGCTGGTGTTCTGGCGCAGATTGCCGTGACGTCCCTGCTCTTCCAGGTTCACGTCGGCGTTGCCGACCTCGCTGGACTGGAAGTCGGCATGGCGGCCGCCCTTGCCTTCGATGTCGGGCTTTTCGCCCTTGAAGGCGCGTTGTTCGGGCGGGATGGGGGGCGCTTTGGACATGGGGGCCTCCTTCGGCTTCCTTCTGGAGTGTCCCTGTTCAACCGCTCCCGTCGGGGCCGGTTCCTACGCCCTAGCTCGCTCGCCGAGCGCCGGACAGCACCGAGTCCAGCTCGCTGGCCAGCGCTTCGATGCGGTAGGGCTTGATCAGGACGCGCCGCCCCTCGTTGCTGGCGGCGGCGGCGGCGGCGCTGTAGCCGGTGGTCAGGATCACCGGCAGGTCCGGCCGAAGACGGGAGATGTCCCGCGCAAGGTCCAGGCCGCCGATGTCGCCCGGCATCACCATGTCGCTGAACACCAGGTCGAAGACGCCATCGGCGCGCAGGGCTTCCAGGGCCGACAGCGCTTCGCCGACCCGGCGAACCTCGTAGCCGAGCTCGCGCAGCATCTCCTCGACCAGTTGGGCGACGCTGTCGTCGTCCTCGACCATGAGGATGCGGTGGCGGCGCCCCCCCTTCCGGCCCTGGGGCGCAGCGATGGCGGCCTCGACCGTGGCGGCCTTCAGCGAGCGCGGGATACGGAGCCAGATCGTCGTGCCTTCGCCCACCTTGCTGTCCACGCCCACCTCGCCGCCCGAGGCGCGCGCGAAACCGTAGACTTGCGACAGACCGAGCCCGGTGCCCTTCCCCACGGCCTTCGTCGTGAAGAACGGCTCGAACAGGCGACCGATCATCTCCGGCGCCACGCCGACGCCGGTGTCGCGGATCGACAGGCGGACATGGTCGCCGACGCCATCGGCGCGCCCGGACGGCTCGTTGCGACCCTCGATCGTGATCCTGCCGCCGTCGGGCATGGCGTCACGGGCATTGATGGCGATGTTGAGGACCGCCACCTCCAGTTGGGAGGCGTCGACCTCGACGCGCCACAGGTCGGGAGCCAGCTTGGTCTCGACCGTGACGTCCTCGCGCAGGGAGCGGTCCAGCAGGGCGTGCAGGCCGGCCATGCGCTGGTTGATGTCGACCACTTCCGGCTTCAGCGGCGAACGGCGCGAGAAGGCCAGCAGTTGCTGGGTCAGGCTGGCGCCGCGGTCGATCGCCTGGCGGATCCCCAGCCGCAGGCGATCGCGCCGGGTGGGATCGGTCGTCCGCTCCAGCAGGTCCAGGCCGCTGGAAGCGACCATCAGCAGGTTGTTGAAGTCGTGGGCCACGCCACCCGTCAGTTGGCCCATGGCCTCCATCTTCTGCGACTGGCGCAGCGCGTCCTCGGCCTTCTCGCGCTCGCGGATCTCGGCCTGCAGCTTGCCATAGGCCTCGGCTTCGCGGGCGTTGGCCGCGCCGAGCACCGCCACCAGCAGCGCCGCCATGACGATCAGCAGGGCGAAGCCGGCATAGCGCATGGCCCGCCGCGACGGCGATTCCAGCACGGTGCGCAGATAGACCGAGCCCAGCACCGTCTCGCCCTCCGTCACCGGCGAGGTCAAGGTGAGACGAGAGCCATCCATGCGGGGCGGACCCAGGGTATTGCGAACCGGTGGCGGCGGCGCGCCGGGCCTGACATAGCTGGCCGCCAGCCCGCCCTGCATGTCGTAGGCGGCCACGACCTCCACGTCGGGGTTCGAGCTCTGGGCCCCGACATACTCTCGGGCGGCCGAGCGGTCGTCGAAGGCCAGGGGCGCAGCCATGCTGCCGGCCAGGATACGCAATTGAACCTCGGCCTGGCGGCTGCGCTCCTGTTGGCTCAAATGCTCGTTGTAGATCGCCAGGCCGAGCGCGGCGGCGACGATGGCGACGGCCACGCTCACGGCGATGGCCACGGTCAGCACCGGCCGCGGGCGCCCTTGCAGGACCGCCAGCCACCTCACCGCCGATCCCCCGGCTGAGCCGACAGCGCCAACAGCTTGGAACTGAGCGTCAGACCGCCGGCCTCGGCCAGGTTGGGACGGATCTCGAACCGAGTCCGCCCAGAGATCGTGACGAACTGGACCATGGCGTTGCGGGCGAACAGGCCCTGGTCAGCCACGGTCAGCACCGGCTGCCCAGCCACCGCTTCCAGCATGTCCTGGGGGCTCTGGACGCGTGAGCGCCCTATGAACAACAGATGGCACCCCGCGCCCTTGGTCACGTTCCGCAGGTGGATCACCGCGACGGGATGCTCGCCCACACGGCGTCCGCGCACCATCTTGTCGACGGCCGCGCCAAAGCGCTCTTCGCCGGTGACGCAAAGATTGAAGGGGCTCAACGGACCGACGAAGGCCTGGCTGGGCCAGCCTACGAACGGCGTGAACTTGTAGAGGTAGTTGGCCTTGACCGCGTCGTCATGCGTCCGCTCGCCGGCATGGGCGAGGCCTGCGAGGCTGAAACCGACGGCCAGGGCGGCAACGGTGCGCCGAAGGGTCTGAAGTCTGCTGATCAATCCGGAAGCTCCCGCTCCGGAAATGGCCGAATGATTGTGGTGGGAATGCGCCGTCGCAGCGGGTCGCGAGGGGTGCGGACAATACGCCGCGCCCTCCCCAGGACCAGACGCCGACCACCCGACCCGCATACGCCGTTCCCCTTGCACGCGAGGGGAACGTTCAAGCGGGACCATTCGATCCCGCCATGGCGAACTTTTTGTCGGGTATCCGCCAGTACGGCACTGAAAACGAAAAAGCCCGGGGCGAACCCCGGGCTTTTCAACGACTTGCGATGGTACCAGCTCTCGGGCTCGAACCGAGGACCTCTAGATCCACAATCTAGCGCTCTAACCAACTGAGCTAAGCCGGCTCATCGCGAGGCGTCGTCTTTAGTCGGATCAGCCCTTGGGATCAAGCGCCGATCCCATCGATTTCAACAGGAAATCACGAGAAATCGGGACCGTCGTTCTCCGGACGAAAACGTGGGGCCCGAAAGAACTCCCCGCAAAGGAAAACGCCCCGGAGCCGAAACTCCGGGGCGCTTCTTAGCTTTCGCCTGGATCCAGGTCCTATTGCGGGACTTGGAACACCAGCGGGACGGTCACCTGGCCACCATCGACGGGCGCGCCGTCGAGGGTCTTGGGCTTCATCCGGAACAGGCGCGACAGACGCAGGGCAGCGTCGCCGAAACCCATGTCCGCGGGCGACTCGGAAACAACCGAGCAGCTCTCGAGAGTCCCCTTGGCCGTCACGGTGCACGAGATCGTCGCGCGACCGCTGACTTCCATCCGTTGGGCACGGTCCGGATAATACCGGGCCATGTCGTCGCCGGAAGGCTTGCGGGCCCAGTCCGGACGCGTGATGACCGAAGCGCGGGCCGGCGGGTTCGAAGGAACCGGCGGCACGGCGGAGATCACCGGCGGAGCCGTCTGTTCCACCCGCTTTTCAACGGGCGGGATCGGCAGCGGCGGAGGCGGCGTCACGTCCGGGGGCGGAGCCACCGGAGGACGGGGCTGCACCACGGCCGGAGGCGGCGGCGGTTCGTTGGTCGGCGGCGGCGGCGGAGGCGGCGGCGGCGGCGGCGGGGGCGGCGGAGGCAGCTCCACGTCGACGGCGTCGTCCGAGTACTCCTGGAACACGGCCTCGAACTTCTGCTTCGCTAGGTAAGCGAAGAGCAGTCCGTGCAGACCGCAGACCACAACCAAGGCGACGCCGAACGGCCCCAGACCTTTTTTGCGACGCGGACCTTCCGAAGTGAGCGGATCGTAGTGGCGATGCTCGGGCGGTTGTTGTTCAGCCATGCATCACCCCTACTGGCTATCATCCCGACCGACGAGCGCCACGCTGTAGAAGCCGTTATCCTGGAGAGTGTTCATCACTTCCATGAAAGCCCCGTAGCGAACCTTTTCGTCGGCCCGGATGAAGATGCGCTCCTTGGACGGGTCACGTTTGCCAATGTTCTTGGCAATGTCCTGTCCCATGGAGTCTACCGAGGTCTCGAAGTCCCCGATGTAGACTTTGCCCGACTCCTGGATCGAGATGTAAACCGGCTTCGGCGGGTTAGGAGATGCTTTCGCCACCGCCGCGGGCAGGTTCACTTCGATCGACACGGAGGCCAGCGGAGCGGCCACCATGAAGATGATCAGGAGCACCAGCATAACGTCCACGAAGGGCGTAACGTTGATGTCGCTGTTCTGTTCGACGTTGAACCTGTCGCCCCCACCGCCTGAGAGTTTGGCGGCCATGGATATTACGCCCCCTTGTCGAGCTGACGCGAGATGGCGTTCATCAGTTCAGCAACGAAACCTTCCGAGCGGGTGCCGTAACCCGAGATGCGGGTCTGGAAGTAGTTGTAGAAGATAACGGCCGGGATAGCGGCGAAGAGGCCGATACCGGTGGCCAGCAGGGCTTCAGCGATACCCGGCGCGACGACGGCCAGGTTGGTCGTGTTGGTGTTCGCGATGCCGATGAACGACGTCATGATGCCGTAAACCGTGCCGAACAGACCGATGAACGGACCAGCCGAACCGACCGAGGCCAGGAACACCATGCCGCCCGACAGGCGCTTGGCCAGCGAGGCTTGCACCGCGTTGATGGCGTAGGTGGCGCGAGCCAGCGTCGAGTCACGATGCTCACCAGCCACTTGCAGGCCAGCTTGACGCGACAGTTCGACTTCCTGCGAGGCGGCGGCGGCCATGTCGGCCATCGGGTTGCCTTCGAATTCTTCCGACGAGCTGATGCGCGCGATGTCGGCGACCGAGCGGGCGCCGCGGAAGGCTTCCAGGAACTTGTCCGATTGCTTGTTCAGGGCGGCGAACTCGAAAATCTTGGTGAGCAGCAGCACCCACGAGAAGACCGAGGCCAGCAGCAGGCCGATCATGACGACCTTAACGACGGCGCCGGCGGCGAGGAACATGCCGACCGGAGTCAGCGAGTGGCCTTTCTTTTCGCCTTCGGCGGCGGCCACGTCTTCGGCCGGAGCTTCCGGAGCCGGAGCGGCGGCCGGAGCGGCGGCGGCGTCGGCGGGCTTAGCTTCCGAGGAGGCGGCGGCGGGAGCCGAGGCGTCCTGGGCGAAAGCCGGGGCGCTCGCCATCAGCGCGAGCGCGCCGACGAGAGCGATGAGGGGGGTCTTCCGTTTAATGTCGAGCATCTTTCGCCAGTTCCTGATTGGTCTAGCACGTTTGGACCGAGGGTCGTCGCGCGAGAGCGTCTCCACCCTAACTCTGAATAGCCCGCCTGGAGGTCGATTGCTCTCCCAAACCTGGCGGACCCGCTTCGCTGCGCTCGACCCGTTACGCCCCTCACGAGGACCAGGCCTCCAGAAGGATCGTTTCGAAGCGCGGGCAACCGAGGCCCCTCTCGAGGCTCCGGTCTTACCGCAATGTTAGAATTGCGGCTGTGGTCCTTTGGCAACCCCTTTTCGCACCGTCAAGGGGATCATTTGGGCACAAACTCATCGCCGACGGCCTTAGCCACCGGGCTTTGCCGCGCCGCACAAAAGGGTTTTCCGGAAATAGGGGCGGTTTTTCCCTGATAACGAGAAAAACCATGCTGCACTGCAGCAAGGCAACAAAACGCCGGTCGATGAAGAAAGGCGCCCGCCGACTTGGCAGATGGGAAACCCACTCCGGGGCGTCAACGGCGAAGCCGTCGGAAACGACGATGTGGCCGACCTGGCTTCCAGGGCGGCCCGACAAGGCGCTTAAGCTTCCAAGAGGAAGAGGAAAGGTGGTGCCTGAGACCGGATTCGAACCAGTGACACGCGGATTTTCAATCCGCTGCTCTACCAACTGAGCTACTCAGGCATCTTGCGTTCAGCGATCGAAACCGCCTCGGCGACCTCGCCGTGCAGCGAGGAGCCGGGTCTATAGGGGAGGCCGGAATGGATGTCCAGCCTCGTTTTTCATTCCCTGTGGATGTCTTCGGAAGACAGATTCCCTGGGGGGTTTTCGTCGTCGCTTTCGCCACCGGGGACGACGTAGCGGTCGCTCAGCCAGCGCTGAAGGTCGACGTCCGCGCAGCGCTTCGAGCAGAAAGGCCTGAAGCCGGTTTCGGCGGGTTTGGCGCAGATAGGGCACTTGCTGCTCATGCGGCGGACACCTCCAGGCGATCAACCGGCCAGCCGGCCTGAGCCTCGACCGCGAATCTGCGACCCAGGCGCTCGGCCACGCCGGCGTCGAGCTCGGCCAGGAAGGCTTCGGCGACGGCGGACGCGCAACGCGCCGTCAGGCGACCACCGGGATCCGCCCGCCCCTCGCGCTCGAGCGCCCTCGCCAGGCGGCGAGCGACGTGACGCGGATTAGGCGACCCGTTCTGGGTAAGGAGACGGTCGAGAATCGGCGCCGACCGGCGCGGGACGATCATTTCCATCGTGCCGAACTTGCTGATCCCCCCGATTCCCACACCGGGGTTATCCAGGGCGAAGGCGTTGCGGGCGGCCGTCGTCAGGGCCTGGCCGTCATGGCCGCGCCCGACGAGATCGAAGACGATGATGCCGCCCAGTCCCTTCAGGCGCAGGACACGCGCCGCGACGCTGAGGGCGGCCATATTGGCCTGGCGAGCGGCGCGCTTCGAATCGGTGGCTTCCCGCGCGCCCAGGTCGACGTCGACGGACGTCAGGGCTCGGGTGGGCTCCACGGCGATGTCGCCGCCGCCGGGCAGGTCGAAGATCACGGCCAGGGCGTCGCTCTCGGCCTCCTCGACGGCGGCCAGGGCCTTGTCGCCCGTCGAGGGCGAGCCGGCCTTCACGTGCTGCCTCAGGCGCTCCTCGATGGTCGAGGCCTCGGCGAGCACGCGCGGCTCCCCCTGCCCTTCGGCGACGAAGCGCGCCACGGCGGCCTTGCCGGCGCGCGAGGCGGTCTTGATCTCGATCTCGACCACGCCGCCCTCGACCAGGGCCGGCATGTCGGGCCGCAGCGGCAGGATCACATCCTGACCGCCCGGAAGGGCCACGAAGGCCGAGGCGAAGGCCTTTTCGATCTTCTTGATGCGGGCGACGCCGCGCACGCCTTCGGCGTCCAGCGGGTCGTCCCCGGGCCAGGACACGAACAATCGCTCGGGGCGGCCGTCCAGGGTCACGACGCCGGCGGTCTCGCCGACGCCTTTGTAGAGATAGGCGCGGCGCTCGATGGGAACCTTGGCGGCGGCTCGGTCGTGTCCAGTCTTGGCGTTCATGGCCGATACCCCAGGCCGGTGAGCATGTTCAGGGTTTCGTAGAGCGGCAGACCAACCACGCTGGGATAGGAGCCCTGCAGGTCGGTGATGAAGCCACCGGCTAGGCCCTGGACGCCGTAGCCGCCCGCCTTGCCCTTCCACTGACCGCTCTGGATGTAACCGTTACGCTCGGCGTCGGACAGGCGCTTGAAGCCGACCTTGGTCTCGACCAGGCGCGTGGCCTCGCGGCCGTCCGGGGCGATCAGGGCGACGCCGGTCAGGACCTTGTGGTTCCGGCCGGACAGCAGCTTCAGGCAATAGAGGACATCCGCCTCGGTCTCGGCCTTGGGCAGGATGCGCCGGCCGACAGCCACCACCGTATCGGCGGCCAGCACGAAGTCGCCCGGCGCGCGGGCCGCAACCGCGCGCGCCTTCTCCTGCGCCAGGCGCAGGGCGTGCCTGCGCGGGGTTTCGTCGCGCAGGGGTGTCTCATCGATGTCGGCGGGATCGACCCGGTCGGGCGTGACGCCGACCTGGGCCAAGAGATCGAGACGCCGCGGGCTCGCGCTGGCCAGCACCAGCGCCGGCTGGGCGGCCGTCAACGTAGCCATTGGCGCTTACTTGAAGCGGTAGGTGATACGGCCCTTGGTCAGGTCGTAGGGGGTCATTTCGACCAGGACCTTGTCGCCAGCCAGCACGCGGATGCGGTTCTTGCGCATCTTGCCGGCCGTGTGGGCGATGATCTCGTGTGCGTTCTCAAGCGTCACCCGGAAGGTGGCGTTCGGCAGCAGTTCACTGACCGTACCGGGAAACTCGAGCAGTTCTTCCTTAGCCATCAGGCCTCTCAAAACGAGCGAATCGGATAGCCGCGAGGGTACGCCTGACGGGTGAGTCAGGACGAGGCCCTTCGCGGCGAGGCGCCTCTATAACGCATTCACCCCCCAAACGTCGATGGCGCCCCGAAACGTAGCTTAATTTGCTCGGCGAGGGTGTCGCGAACCTCGCGATAGGCCTCCAGCCGCGCCTCGCGCGAGCCGTCCACCAGGGTGGGATCATGGGTCGGCCAGTACTGGATCTCGACGGACCGATCGCGCGAGAGCTCCACGGCCCGGTGCTGGGCTTCCGGCGTCAGCGAGACGACGACATCGAAGCTGTCGTCCTCTAGGTGGGCGAAGGTCTTGGGCTTGTGGTCCGAGACGTCCAGACCCAGCTCGTCCATCACCACCACGACGAAGGGGTCGATCCCCTCCCCCGCCGGGTCCGGCTTCAGCCCGCAGGAGTCCACGAACGCCCGCGTGCCGTAGAAGCGTTTGAACAGCCCCTCGGCCATCGGCGAGCGCACGCGGTTGTAGTTGCAGGTGAAGAGCACTGCATCCGGAAGATCCGACACGAGCCTCAGCCCCGCCAGTGCAGCGCGCAGATCAGGGTGAACAGGCGCCGGGCGGTGTCGAGGTCGGTCTTGACCTTGCCGTCCAGGCGCTCGCGCAGAAGGTTCGAGCCCTCGTTGTGCAGGCCGCGCCGGCCCATGTCCAAGGCCTCGATCTGCTGCGGCGTCGAGTTGCGGATCGCCGAGTAGTAGCTGTCGCAGATCAGGAAGTAGTCCTTGATCACGCCCCGGAACGGCGACAGCGACAACAGGTGCCGGCGTTCGTATTCCCCGCCCCGGATGTCGAAGGCCAGGCGGTTCTCCAGCAGCGACAGCCGGATGTCGTACGGACCGCCCGCGGCTTCCGCCGGTTCGAAGTAGTTGCCTTCGAGAAGATCGAAGATCGCGACCTGGCGCTCCTGCTCCTGGTCGCGCGAAGCGGCCGCGAGGCTGTCCTCGTCGATCTCGATCGACTTGATCTTGTGGCTGGCGCGGTCGTCGGTGCTCATCTGACGCGGGAGGTTCGCGCGTCAGTCGGCGGTTGGCAACCTTATCGAAGCCGAGAGCGCGTGGGCGGGCAGACCTTCGGCCTTGGCCAGGGCCACGGTGTGCGGTCCCAGGATGCCGAACGAGGCCGCGTCGCACTTCACGATCGAGGTGCGCTTGATGAAGTCGTAGAGCGACAGGCCCGACTGGAAGCGGGCCGCGCGGCTGGTCGGCAGCACGTGGTTCGAGCCGGCCACATAGTCGCCGATCGCTTCCGGCGTGACGCGGCCCAGGAAGATCGCGCCGGCGTGGCGGACACGGTCCGACAGGCGCTCGGGGTTCTCCATCGCGAACTCGACGTGCTCCGGAGCGATGGCGTCGACCAGGGCCGGGCTCTCCTCCAGCGGAGCGATGATCACCGCGCCGTGGTCGCGCCACGAGGCGGCGGCATCCTCGCCGGTGGCCAGGGTCTTCAGGCGCTCGATGACGGCGGCCTCGACGGCGGCGGCGAAGGCTTCATCGTCGGTGATCAGGATCGATTGGGCGGCCGGGTCGTGCTCGGCCTGGCTCAGCAGGTCGGCGGCGATCCAGTCGGGATTGTTCTGGCCGTCGGCGACGACCACGATCTCGGAGGGGCCCGCGAGAGCATCGATCCCAACCACCCCGTACAAACGGCGCTTGGCGGCGGTGACATAGGCGTTGCCGGGGCCGACGATCTTGTCGACCGGCTGGATCGGACCCGCGCCGTAGGCGAGCGCGGCCACGGCCTGGGCCCCGCCCACGCGCCAGATCTCGGTGACGCCGGCTTCCTTGGCGGCGGCCAGCACGGCGGGCTGCAGCTTGCCGGGCGGCGTGACCATGGCGATGCGGTCGACGCCGGCCACCTGGGCGGGCACGGCGTTCATCAGCACGGTCGAGGGATAGGCCGCGCGGCCGCCGGGGACATAGACGCCCACCGCTTCCAACGGCGTCCAGCGCCAGCCCAGTTCGACGCCGGCCTCGTCGGTCCAGGCCTGGTCGGCCGGGCGCTGACGGCTGTGATAGGCGCGGATGCGAGCGGCGGCGAAGGCGATGGCCTCGCGCACGTCGGCGGGGGTGTCGGCCGCGCCCTGCTCGATCTCCTCGGCGGTGACGCGGATGGTCTCGGCGGTCAGCTCGACCTTGTCGAACTTGCGGCTGTAGTCGAGCAGCGCGTCCAGGCCCTTGGTGCGCACGGCCTCCAGCACTTCGGCGGCGGCGGCGTCGACATCGGCCGGCGAGCCGCGACGCTCATCGAGGAAGGCCTTGAAGGCGGCGGCGAAACCGGGGTCGGTGAAGGAGAAACGGCGCATGGCCGCTTAAATGCGGCTTTTGCGGCGGCAAGCAAGTGAGAAAGCTGCAAGCGGCCTTACGCCTTGCCCCGCATCAGCACGCCGTACACCGTCGCCGCGATCGCCAGCCCCACGAACCAGGCGTAGGTGTAGAGCCCTGTCCAGAACGCGCCGACGCTCCCGAACAGATGCGGCGCGGCCGCCGCCAGAAAGCCCGGCAGGTTGGGCAGCACGCCCAGCATCAGCGCCACCATCGCCGCCAGATTCCAGCCGCCGCGATACGCATAGGCCCCATCCTTGGCGTAGAGGTCGTCCACCGCCAGCTGGGCCTTCCGCACGATCCAGTAGTCGACGATCAGGATGCCCGCGATGGGCCCCAGCAGCGCGCCATAGCCGACCAGCCAGGTGAAGATGTAGCCCTGGGTCGTCTCCAGCAGCTTCCAGGGCATGATCAGCACGCCGATGACGGCCGTGATCCAGCCGCCGATGCGATAGCTGATCTTGCTGGGCCACAGGGCCGAGAAGTCATAGGCCGGCCCGACCAGGTTGGCGGCGATGTTGCAGCACACCGTGTCCAGGCTGATGATCAGCAGGCCCACGACCACCGCGATGCCGCCGATATCGCCGGCCAGCTGCACCGGGTCCCAGATCGCCTTGCCGAACACGATGACCGTCGCCGAGGTCGTCACCACGCTGACCAGGGCCAGCAGGCCCATCGGCGCCGGCAGGCCCACGGCCTGGCCGATGATCTGGTCCGACTGAGCACGAGCGAAACGGGTGAAGTCGGGGATGTTCAGGGCCAGGGTCGCCCAGAAACCGACCATGGCCGTGAGGGCCGGCGCGAAGACGCTCCAGAACTGGCCGGCCTTGGGCCCGCCTTCGACGAAGGCCGAGGGTTGGTGGAAGATCGGCCCCAGGCCGCCGGCCTTGGACACCGCCCACCAGACCATCAGGCCGCAGATCAGGATCTTGATCGGCGCGGTCCAGGTCTCCAGCTTGCGCACCGCCGTCAGGCCCTTGGTGACGAACAGCAGCTGAATGGCCCAGAAGGCGAAGAAGGCCAGCAGTTGGCCGAGACCGATGCCCAGCAGCGGCAACGGCGCGCCTTCCAGCTTCTTGCCGACAATGACGCCCAGCAGGGTCAAGAGCGCCCCGCCGCCGATCCAGGTCTGGATGCCATACCAGCCGCAGGCGACGATCGCCCGCGCCACGGCCGGGATCCGTGCGCCCTTCCAGCCGAACGACGAACGGGCCAGCACGGCGTAAGGCACGCCCCAGCGCGCGCCGGCGTGGCCGATCAGCAGCATGGGGACCAGGACGACGACATTACCCGCCAGCACGGTCAGCACCGCCTGCCCGGCCGACATGCCCTGCTCGATCAGGCCCGAGGCCAGCATGTAGGCCGGCACGCAGATGACCATGCCCAACCACAGCGCCGCGAAGTGCCGCCAGCGCCAGGTGCGCTGGGCCTCGCTGGTCGGCGCCAGGTCCTCGTTCCACAGATCGCTGTCGGGAGTGCTCATGCGGCGAAGCTTAGGCGCGCTTCGTCGTTCGAGGCAATCGACGGAACAGCGTTCGGCAAATCAGCTCCGGGACGCCGAGGGTGCGTCCCCGCCCTTCGACGAGCTCAGGGTGAGGACTACGCTCGGCGCTCCAGTAGAAACCTCACCCTGAGCCTGTCGAAGGCGAGGTTTCGGCTCCGCTTAGTCCGCGTGACCCGGCGTCCGGGGCGTCGCCCACGGATCGGAGACGTCGGCCAGGGCCACGTCCAGGCAGTCCACCGAAACCCGCATGTCGCCGCCGCCCGCGAAGACCAGGGTGACGACGCCGGCCGGGGCTTCCTCACCCGGCTCGAAGCCGATCGACAGCAGCTCGACCACCGCCCCCTTGGCGTCGCGGCGCAGGTTGCGCGCCTGCACGCCCGAGACGTCGCCGAACTGCAGGGCGGAACGCACGCGCTCGCCTTGCTTGGCTTTCGCGGCTTCCCAGCGGAAGCGGTTGCAGGCCAGGGTCAGGGTCCGCGCCTGCGCGTCCCAACGGATGTCGCCGATCTTGGCCACGGCGTCCTGCAGGGCGGCCGACAGCACGCCGAGGTCGTCGGCGTCCTGGGCCAGCAGGCGTAGCGGCTTTGCCGTCTCGGCCATCCTAGAGCTCCGGCTCGCCGTCGCCGGCGATGCGACGGACTTGGGCCCCGCAGGCGCCCAGCTTCTCTTCCAGGCGCTCGAAGCCGCGATCCAGGTGGTAGATGCGGCTGACCGTGGTGTCGCCGCGCGCGACCAGGCCAGCGATCACCAGGCTGACCGAGGCGCGCAGGTCGGTGGCCATCACCTCGGCGCCTTCCAGCTGGGCGACGCCGCGCACGCGGGCTTCGCCGCCGGAGACCGAAATGTCGGCGCCCAGGCGCATCAGCTCGGGGGCGTGCATGAAGCGGTTCTCGAAGATGGTCTCGCGAATGCGGCTCTCGCCGTCGGCCACGGTCATCAGGGCCATGAACTGGGCCTGCAGGTCGGTGGCGAAGCCCGGGAAGGCCGCCGTCTCGATATCGACCGCCTTCAGGCGCTCGGCCTTGCGGCGGATGATGACGCCGTCGTCGGTCGGCTCGACGCCGCAGCCGGCCTCTTCGAGCTTCTCCAGCAGGCTGTCGATCAGGTGCGGACGCGCCTTGGTCAGGCGGACCTCGTCGCCCGCCATGGCGGCGGCGACGGCGTAGGTGCCCATCTCGATACGATCCGGGATCACCGCGTGGGTCGCGCCGTGCAGGCGAGCGACGCCGGTGATGGTGACCGTCGAGGTGCCCGCGCCCGAGACCTTGGCGCCCATGGCGTTCAGGCATTCCTGCAGGTCGACCAGCTCGGGCTCGCAGGCGGCGTTGTGGATCACCGTCGTGCCATTGGCCAGCACAGCAGCCAGCATGGCGTGCTCGGTGGCGCCCACCGACACGATCGGGAAGGTGATCTCCGCCCCCTTCAGGCCGCGCGGGGCCTGGGCGTAGACATAGCCCTCGTGCAGGTCGATCTTGGCGCCCAGGGCTTCGATGGCCTGAAGGTGCAGATCGACAGGACGCGCGCCGATGGTGCAGCCGCCCGGCAGCGAGACCTTGGCCTGGCCCGAACGGGCGACCAGCGGGCCCAGCACGTTGAACGAGGCGCGCATCTGGCGGACCAGGTCGTAGGGCGCGAAGCCGCTGGTGATCTCGGGCGCGTGCAGGAGGGTCTGCTGGCCGTCGGGACCATCGCTCTCGGTGACGCTGACGCCCAGGCGCGTCAGCAGCTTGCCCAGGAACCGGGTGTCCGCCAGGCGCGGCATGTTGGTCAGGCGCAGCGGCTCGTCGGTGAGCAGGCTGGCCGCCATCAGCTTGATGGCCGAGTTCTTGGCGCCGCTGACCGGGATCGTCCCGTTCAGCCGCGCGCCGCCGGTGATGGCGATGCGATCCATTAGGTCCCTCGAACGCGCGGACGGAGGGTCGCCGCGCGGCTCACATGTGAGGGGCGGGTTCTATCCGTTGCAAGAGGGGTTGCAAGGCCCTCCCCCACTAAATTGGCGCTGGATCGGCCCCTATGCTGGAGAGGATAGATCGTAGGGCCGCTCGTCGTCCGGCCAACGCAGGTCGTGGGTCGTGCTGGCCAGGTCCAGGGCGACCTGCGCCAGGTCGACCGCCTTGCGGGTCGCCGCCAGCCCGTCGCGCCCGAACGCGGCCTTGCCGACCTCGGTGTCGAACTGCCCGCCCGCGCCGGCGAGCCGCACCGCGACGGCCCAATCATCGCCGTCCGGATTCGGAAACGGCGCGGAGAGCTCGACCACGATCTCGACCCGCGTGCCATCGCGGTGACTTATCCCCAGCAGTTTGCGAACGGCGTTATACGGCTGCGGCGCCGCTTCGGCGGCGGCGATCGCCGGGTCTAAATCGCCAGAATCCCTGCGAAACGCGGCTTTTCGCTTGCGCAGGTTGGTTCTGAGGGCTTCGGCCAGCTTGGCCTCGCGGGTCGATTTGTCGTCGCTGATCGGCATGTGTCGGGGGTGCGGCGACAAAGATCGCCGGTCAAGACGATTTTGGGCTTTGCATCTGCGATTCTCCTCGCTATACGCCCCTCCTCTTCGCCGCGGTAGCTCAGTGGTAGAGCGCATCCTTGGTAAGGCTGAGGTCCAGGGTTCGAGTCCCTGTCGTGGCACCATGAGGGCCCAAACGCTTAGGCGTTTGGGCCCTCACCATTTCCAGACATCGCTATCGAGCACCACGCCGCAAGGCGCGGCGAGCGTGTTTGACCACGCATGAGCGCGGACGCGCGGCGTCCATGCCGCGCGCCCGGGTTCAGGCCAGCCTGCTTGAAATGTGCCGAGGCGCCGCCCTATCGGGCCAGCTCGACGTGCACCTGGCGCATCTGTTTCATCGTCAGCCGGATCGCCAGGCTGATCGCGGCGACGCCGAGACAGGCCACGGCGGGCCCCAGGCCGAACACCACCGCGATGCCGTGCATGGCGCGGTCGCTCTGGGCGGCGTTGGCCACATAGCCGTACCAACCCAGTAGCCACGCCGCGAGCGCACCGCCGACCGCCACGCCCATCTTCAGGGCGAACAGCATGGTCGAGAAGTTGAGACCGGTGATCCGCCGCCCGGTCTTCCACTGGCCGTAGTCGACGCTGTCGGCCATCAGCGCCCAGAGGACAGGCACGGCGACCTGGTTCAGCAGCATGACCAGCACGAACACCGCCGCGCTGACCTCCAGGCTGGCGTGGGCGGTGAAGAACAGCCCGACCTGCCCCAGGGCCTGCAGGACCATCAGGACCCCGAAGGCGCGAACCCGGTCGAGCCAGGCGCCGGACAGCTTGGCGAGGCCATAGCCCACCACGACGGCTCCCGTGGCCGGGATCAGCAGGTCAGGCGTGACGAGGCCGGCGGCGACCAGGATCGCCAGGAGCCCTCCATGGGCGGCGGTGATCACGCCGAGCTCCCGGGCGTTCGGCCCCTTGTGCAGGTTGCCCGCGAACACACTGCCGATCACGCCACCCAGCGTGCCCAGGGTCAGGTACGCCGTCGCCCGATCCGGCTCGCGCAGGACGTAGCGAACGAAATACAGCGCCGCCGTGCCGCGCATGACGACCGAGATCAGCAGCGCGAAATTGATCCCGGCCAGCACCCGCCATTGGTCGTTGGCCCACAGCGCCCTGGCGTCGGCCAGGATCGAGCCGGTCTCGCCCGCCTCACGCTGCTCCGGGACCACCCGCTCGCGGACGGCGGCGAAGCAGCCCAGCAGCATGACGACCGCCAGGACCGCGAAGACCACCATGGTCCAGAGGTAACCCTTGGCCCGGTCGCCGTGGCCGAACAGCTCGATCAGCGGCAGGGTCGCGCCCGACACGATCATGTTGCCGACCATGGCCAGGGCGAACCGCCATGACTGCAGCGAGGTCCGCTCCTGGGGATCGGTGGTCATGGCCGCCGCCATGGCGCCGTAGGGGATGTTGACCCCCGTGTAGAAGATCATCAGCACCGTGTAGGCGATGAAGCAGTAGATCGCCGTGCCGTGGCCCGGCAGCTGCGGCGTCGCGAAGGTCAGGACCGCCGAGGCCCCGAACGGCAGGGCCAGCCAGACCAGCCAGGGCCGAAACTGCCCCCAACGGGTGCGGGTTCGATCGGCGACCGCGCCCATCACCGGATCGATCACGGCGTCGAACACCCGCACGACCAGGAACAGCGTCCCGACCAGGGCCGGCGCCAGGCCGACCACGTCGGTGTAGTAGAAGGCGATGAAGTTGACGATCGTCTGGAAGACGAGGTTGCTGGCCGCATCGCCCAGGCCGTAGCCCAGCTTCTCGACCATCGACAGCCGGCCGGCCGTGTCACGCTGGCTCATCGTTACTCCCCGCCCGGCGTCTGCGGCCGGTTCAGTTGCCTATGGCGCAAGGCCGCGCCGAAGCTCAAGTCGTCCCTGGCGTCACGTAGCGGAACCAGGTGAAGTCCGCCGGCTGGCGACGCCCGGTCAGGTCCTGGGCGCACAGGCCGATGAAGGCGCCGGTGAAGTTGGCGCCCTCGCCCTTGCCAGCCTCGTCGGACAGCACCGAGGCGTCGAGCTCGGGTCCGACTCGGGCCCAGGCCTCGCCGTCCAGCGACCAGCTGAAGACCAGGCGCTCGTGATCGACCTCGACACGCAGCCGCACCGGCCGCCCCTTGGGCAGCGGAATGCGGGCGCCGTTCAGCGGGAAGGTGTTGGCCAGCGACAGGTCGCCGTTGCAGGACATCAGCCCGAGGTGCTTGCCGGCCACCTCGTCCCACGAGACGTACAGGTAGTGGTGCTTGTGGCCGTTGTAGTAGGCGACGAGCCCGGCCATCTGCTGGAAGCTGTCGGGCTCGAAGGTCAGCTCGGTCTCGGCTTCATAGACGAACTCGGTCTGGCGGCGCGCCACCAGCGCCTGGCTGAAGAGCCCGCCCAAGGCCTCGCGTCCCCGCAGGCGCAGGGAGCCGGGCTTCTCAGCCAGGGAGAAGACCTCGGTCGGGTCCGGCGTGCGCAGCCACTGGAAGTCCGGATCCAGGCCTTGCGGCGAAAACCGGTACAGGCGCTCCTCCGCGACGGGCGCTGGTGGAGGCGCCGCCTCGCCCGGGATCGCGCGCAGCCAACCGTCCAGGCTCCAGGCGCAGCGGGTGATGGCGCTCTCACGGCCCATGGGGCTGCGGCGCAGGCCGGGGATCGGACGGCTGCACAGATGCATGACGACCGGCGCGCCATCGGGCGCCGTCGCCAGGCTGCCATGGCCCAGGCGCTGCAGCGGCGCCTCGGGCGTCGGCTTGGCGGTGATCAGGGGACCGGCCGGGTCGGCTTCATAGGGGCCCTCGATCGCGCGACTGCGCGCGGTGGTGACGGCGTGGTCGTAGCCGGTGCCGCCTTCGGCGACCATCAGGTGGTACCAGCCGTCACGACGGTAGAGGTGCGGGCCTTCGGTGAGACCCACGGGGCTGCCGGCGAAGATGTTGCGGATCGGGCCGAACAACCGCTTCCCGATCGGGTCATACTCCTGCAGCAGCACACCGCCGAACGAGCTCCGGTCCGGCCGATGGTCCCAGACCATGTTGACCAGCCACTTGCGGCCGTCCTCGTCGTGGAACAGCGAGGGGTCGAAGCCGCTGCTGTTCAGGTGGACGCGCGGGCTCCAGTCGCCGTCGATGGTCTCGCAGGTGGTGACGTAGTTCTGGGTGTCCTTGAACACCCCGTCGAACCGCGTGACGACCGTGTAGACCAGCCAGAACTTGCCATCCGTGTAGGACAGGCACGGCGCCCACACGCCACAGCTGTCGGGAACGCCGCGCATGTCCAGGAGGTCGGGCCGGTTCAGGGGACGGGCGACCAGGGTCCAGGTCAGGAGGTCCCGCGAATGGAAGATCTGCACGCCCGGGAACCACTCGAAGGTCGAGGTGGCGACGTAGTAGTCGTCGCCTACCCGCACCAGGCTGGGATCCGGATTGAAGCCGCGCAGGGCAAGCTGGCTGGTCATCAGGCTTTCGGATTTTGGAGAAAATGAGGGCGGTCGCGACAGGCTCGCGCGACCGCCCGAAAGTCCGCCGGTCCGGGGAAGTGTTGGACCGGCGGCCCGACGTCAGGACGAGACGGCGGAAGGTCCTCGGATCAGAAGTAGACGCCCGCGCGCAGGCCGTAGAAGGCCGGCGGACTGAAGGCGTAGCCGGTGACGAAGTCGTTGCCGTTGCGGCGGTTGAACGTCGCGTAGCTCTCGCCGGTCACGTTCGTGCCGTAGGCCTCGGCGTACCACTTCTTGTCGTCGGGGGCGTAACGCAGCGACAGGTCGACCGTGGCGTAGGCCTTCTGCTTGTCGCCGTTGTTGCAGACGTCCTTGCCGGTCGCGATCGAGGTGTAGCACCCGACGTTCCACAGCGAGAGGAAGTAGCTGCTGGAGTAGTTCACCTGCCCCCAGGCCGTGACGACGCCACCGTTGCCGAGGTGGAAGTCGTGGCCGTAGTTGACGTTGGCCGTGAGCTTCGGCGCGAACGGCAGCTTGTTGCCGGCGATGGCGGTGATCGGCGGGCAGCCGCCCTTGCGGTCGCCGCAGGCCAGGGCGTCGGTCAGGATGAACGGCAGGCGCGTCGTGTCGATGTTCTTGATCTTGTTCTCGGCCATGGCCGTCACGAAGCCGCCGATGCGATCGTTGGCGGTCGGAGCCCAGCTGAACTCCAGCTCCAGCCCGCCGATCGCCGCCGAGGCCAGGTTGATCGGCACCAGCTCGGTCATGTTCTGCATGGCCGGGGTGTCGAACAGCTCCTTGGCGCAGTTGGAGATCTGCGTGGCCGAGAGGTTGTTCCTCAGGGTCTTCGGATCGAACTGGACCTGGCTGAAGATCGGGATGCCGGTCAGGCCGGGCACGAAGTCCTCGACGAAGCCGTTCCCGTCGAAATCGCCGAAGGTGTAGGGGCAGAACTGGTCGCCGAAGTCGACCAGGATGGCTTCCTGCTTGTCCTTGTAGTCCATGTAGAAGGCCGTCGCGGCGATCTGGGCCGGGCCGCCGCCCAGCTCGAAGCGCTGCTTCCAGCCGACCTCGTAGCTGGTCAGCTTCTCGGGATCGAGGACGGGCGTGTAGACCTTGTAGGACCGGGCCTGGAAGTAGGTGTCCTGGAAGGTCCCCGACTTGTAGCCCGTCGCCACCGTTCCATAGAGGTAGGTGTCGTCATTGGGCTTGTACGACAGGGTCAGGCTGTAGTCGGTGTTCGACCAGCTGTGGTCGTTGTTGAACAGGCGGTCGAACGGCGCAGCCACACCGCCGCTCTGGGCGGCGATCAGGGCGCCAGCAGTGCCGGGCGCGGCCGGGAAGCCGGTGACGCGCGAGATGCCCTGATAGACCGTGTTCTTGCCCGAACGATAGTCGGCGTCCGAGATGCCCTTGGCCATCAGGTAGTACGGCACGCCGAAACGGGCCTGGGCGCCGTCGCCGGGGAAGGCGTCGTAGCGGCTGCCGTCGTGGTCGGTCTTGCGGTCCTTGGAGTGGCGCACGCCGAACTTCGCCGCCAGTTGGTCGGAGATGTCCCAGTCCACCGTGCCGTAATAGGCCTCGGACTTGGCCACCCGGCTGGGCTGCCAGAAGTCGATCAGGCCGTCGGCGATCAGCGGCAGGTCGATCCAGAGGTTCCGCTCGGTGTCTTCCTTGAAGTTGAAGTAGCCGGCCACCCATTTGACCGGGCTGTCATAGGTCGAGGTCAGCTGCAGTTCGTGGCTGCGCGACTTGGTGTGGAACGGGCGGTCCCAGAAGTACTGCTGGTCGGTGCCCGGCGCCGTCGACGGACGGTAGCGCGAGACGCCCGAGTCCAGGTCGATGATCATCTCGTGTTCGTAGTCCGTATGCCCGTACGTGTACTTGGCCTCGACGGCGCCTGCGAACTCGTACTTCACCTCGGCGCGCAGGGACTCGATGTCCATGTCGGTCTTGTTGGCCACCGACATCCAGGCCTCGTACTCGTGGCCGCGCACGGTCAGCGGGGCGGCCGGCGACTTGGACTGGTACTTCTCGTAGGTCAGCAGGATCGAGCCTTCCGGGACCGGCTTGAACAGGGCCGACAGGCGCACGGCCTGGTGGTCCAGGCTGCCCGCGCCCTTCGACTTCGAGGTCGGGTCGCCGAGGTTCAGATACGGGTTGGCGGCCGGCGTGGCGCCGTTCCGCGTGTCCAGGTGCAGGTCGTAATAGGTGTCGCGCTTCTGGGCGAAGGCCGTGGCGCGCAGAGCGATCTTGTCGCCGATCGGCACGTTGATGGCGCCGCGCACCATGCGGTCGTCATAGTTGCCGTACTGGCCTTCCAGCTTGCCGCTGAACTCGCCCAGCTTCGGACGGGTGGCGATGACGTTGATCGCGCCGACAGTCGAGTTGCGGCCGAACAGCGTGCCCTGCGGGCCGCGCAGCACTTCCACCCGGTCGACGTCGAACAGCAGGTTCCATGCCGCCTGCGGGCGGGACATGTAGACGCCGTCGACGTGGAAGCCGACGTTCGGGTCGCCCTGCTCGGTGAAGTTCGAATTGCCGATGCCGCGCATGCTCATCTGCAACGCGCCCATGCCCAGGGTCGACTGGTCCGAGACCTTCAGGTTGGGCACCAGCTTGTCCAGTTGCAGGGCGTTGGTGATGCCCTGCTTCTCCAGCGTCGCGGCGGTGACGGCGGTGATCGCCACCGGGGTCGTCATCAGCTGGGTCTCGCGCTTGGTGGCGGTGACCACGACCTCTTCCAGGGCCGGGCCCTGGTCGGCGGCGGCCTGTTGAGCGGAGGCGCTGGTCGCGACGCCCATGGCTGTGAAGGTGGCGATGGCCGAGACGCCCATCATCAGCGCGCCCCGAGCGCGCCCGGTGAACCGGATCATGTTTCCTCTCCCGCGCGGACTGGCCCGCACTCCCCTGTGCGCTCTGCGGCGCGTTGCGTTAGCGCTAACATTCATGTCGATGCGTTAGCGCTAACGCAAGAGGATTCTTTCCGGCGCGTCCGAAAAGTTCAGGGATCGGGGATCAGAGGCTGGCGGCGGACTCGCGGACGACCAGGCGGAAATCGGCCTGGACGCCAGTCGGGCCCGGCTCCGCGCCCGTGCGGCGGGCCCGGACATGGCGCAGGAGCAGCTCGATGGCCCCGCGCGCCATCTCGCCGATCGGCTGGTGGATCGTCGTCAGCTCGGGCCAACTGGTGGTGGCCAGCAGGCTGTCGTCGAAGCCGACGATCGACAGGTCGCCGGGCACATCCAGGCCTCGCCGGTGAGCGATCGACATGGCGGCCGAGGCCATGTCGTCATTGGCGGCGAAGATCGCCGTCGGGCGATCGGGCGCGTCCAGCAGCGCGATCGCCGCGTCGATCCCGGACCGGTAGGAATAGTCGCCCGCCGCCACCGCGTGCGGCTGGAGGTCGACCGCGCCAAGGGCGTCGCGGAAGCCCTGCAGGCGGCGCTGCGCCGCCAACTGCGCGTCGTCGCCCGTGATGAAGGCCACCTTGCGATGACCCAGGCTCAGCAGGTGCTCGGTCATGGCCCGGGCGGCGGCGTAGTCGTCCAGGCGCACGGCCAGCACGCCCTCGTCCTCGCGGGCCGAGGCGACGGCCACCACCGGCTTGCCGGCCTTGCCCAGGAGGTCCAGCGCCTGATCCGAGTCGCACAGCGGCGGCGGCAGGACGACGCCGTCGACGCCCTCCTCCACCAGCTTGGCGACGGCGGCGGCGATGGCTTCGGGGCTGTCGCAGCGATGCAGCAGCAGGTGGTCGCCGGTGCGGCTGATCTCGTCCATCACGCCGATCAGGAACTCGCTGAGATAGGCGCCCGACGGGTTGGTGTAGAGCAGGCCGATCCGCGTCACGCCGGCCGAGGCCAGGCCCCGCGCGGCGGGACTGGGCGCGTAGTTCATCTCGCGGATGATCTCGCTGATCCGCGCCCGCGTGTCCTCGCTGACCCGCCCCTCGCCATTGATGACGCGCGAGACGGTCATGATAGACACGCCCGCCCGCGCGGCCACGTCGGCGATGGTCACGCCCTGCAGGCGGCGACGCTGCGGCTTTTCCGGCGCACGGCTCATGCTTCGCCCATCGCGGGGAAAGGGTCGGAAAGCAAGTCCGAAATGCGCATGGGCTAGTGGCCGGCGACCTCGGGCGGCGACAGCATCAGGCGATCGACCGCCACGCCAGAGCCGCGCGCGGTCACCACGACCTCGTGCGGCCCGGGGGCCAGCGCGACACCGGCGTCGACGCGCAGCAGGTTGTCGAGCACGCCCGCCGACCAGCTCTTGTCGCCCGTGACACGCGGCGCCGAGATCGCGCGCGGCGCGCCGCCGTCGATCGCGACATCCAGGTTGAGCGCCGTGTCGCCGGCGTTCGGGAACAGCGGCAGCAGGCCCAGCTCAAGCCGGCGCGCTCCCCCCTCGGGCACGTCCAGCGTCATGGCGAGGCTGTCGCCAGCGGCCCCGGCCACGAGGCTCCCATCGCCTCGGCCCAGCCCCTCGATCTTTATCCAACTGCCGCTGGCTCGGCCGGCTTCAGCCTCGAAGACACCAGCGGGCGACGCTATTGATGCGGCGGAGATCTTGGCGAGGAAGGGCCCGGGATCGCTCACCAGCCCCCGCGCCGGCAGCACCACGAGCGGCGTCCGGAAGCTGCGCCACTGACCGTCGGCGGGTTCCTCGCTCATGATCCAGCGCCACTTGCCGCCGGCGATCTCGTCGTTGAAGCGCCGGGTCAGGCCCTTGATCTCGTCATCGGCCGCCACGGCGACCGCACCGGCCGAGCGGGCCAGGAGGGGATCGCTATCGATCAGTTGCCGATAGCGCTCGGCGGCGAAGAAGCGACGGTTAGCGGCGGCGGAGGCGCGCACCGGGTAGTCAACCAGTTCGAAGAAGGCGTCGGAAAGCTCGGGTCGGACCTTGGCCCGCACATTATCGGTGACCGCGACGAGGCCGGCGAAGCGCTTGAGCCGCCCATCGACCCACGCCGGGCCGCCATTGGCCCGGCCCCGTTCGTCCAGACCCGCGCTCTGCAAGAATTCCGGCCGCAGTTCGAAGTTCAGGCGGTAGTAGTCCTCGAGCACCCCGCCCACGGCGCCAGCCGCGTCGCGGCCAAACGTCCGCCCCGACCAGTCGTCGAGGAAGGCGCGCTGGCTCTTGCCTCGCCAGCGGTCGATGTCCCAGGCCATCTCCAGGAACAGGCTGGTCCCGATCTCAGCCGGCTTGATGTCGCCGACATTGGCGATCCAGATGGTGCGGGCGCCCTGGTCGTAGGCGCGGGTCATCTCGGTCTGAACCAATGCCGGCGGGGTGGTCGACAGCCACAGATAGGCCAGCGGCGCACCCAGATAGGACAGGTGATAGTAGACCCCCGCCCCGCCCGCGCGCTTGCGCTCGGCCGCCTTGGGGAACTGGCGGATGTAGCCGAAATTGTCGTCCGGCCAGACAATGGTGACGTCGTCCGGCACGTCCAAACCGCCGCGATAGATGTCCAGCACCTCCTTGTACGGCACGAACATCTGCGGGGCGCGGGTCAGGGTCGGGTCAACGTGCTTCCGCAGCAAGGCGCGCTGGTCGGCAATGATCCTATCCAGCAGGGCGACGCGCTCAGGCGTCGTCTTGGCGCCGACGATGCCGGAGTCGTGGATGCCGCGCATGCCCAGGGTCCACAGGGACTCGTAAGGCCCGTTGGCCTGGACCCGCTCCTCCCAATAGGCGCCGACGCCCTTCGGATTGATCGCGTAGTTGAACTGGTCGGCCGGCGCTGTCCATTCGCCGACATTGTTGCGCAGCATCGGCTCGGCGTGGGACGAGCCCATGACGATCCCGTACTCGTCGGCTAGGCGCGCATTGGCCGGATCGCTGTTGAACGCCGCGCTGGTCTTGTGCATCGCCGGCCACAGGGTGTTGGCCTTCAGGCGCAGCAGCAGCTCGAACACCTGCTCATAAGTCTTGGGTCCGATATTGCCGCGCGCAGGATCATGGGTCCGCGCCGCCCACGGGAAGAGGCCCCAGTCCTCGTCGTTGATGAAGATCCCGCGATAGCGCACCGACGGCGGCCCGAAGCGGCGCATGCCCGGCGGAACGGTCAGCTCGGTCTTCCTGGCCGGCGTTACGTCCGCCCACCAAGTCCAAGGCGAGACGCCGATCGCTTCACTCAGCTCGAAGGCGCCGTAGGCGGTCCCGCGACGGTCGCTCCCGGCGATCACCAAGGCGCCGCCGACCGGCGCGATGACGAAGCTCTCCCAGGTCCCGCGCAGCTCCGCGACCTTCAGCTTGCCGCGTGCGGCTAGGTCATCGACTAGCCGGCTCTTGCCCAGGGTTCCGAGGATGATCGCGGAGCCGCCGTTCTCGACCGTCTTGGCGGCCACGACGCGCGGCTTGGCGCCGGTCACCGCCGCGACGTCGTCGGCCAGCATCGTTGCGGCATGGGCCACGACCTTGGCGTCGGCGGGGTCGTAGTAGATCGTCGCGGCGCGCCCGCCGTTGGCGAGGACGAAGCCGCCCCAAACCTTGCCCTCGATGACGAGGGGTTGATCGGCGGCCCAGCCGAGCGCGGGGATCAGCAGCGCCAGGCCGATGGCGGCCAACACGGCAAGGACCGTCCCGCGTTGTCTCCCGACGTTCAGAACCCGACGCATGCCCACACTCCGATGAACTTGCGCCTCTTATGTCTGAGTAATGACGCCTTCGCTAGGGCGTCGGCGGCGTTGGGCGCGCTCGACACGCGGCCAGCCGCGTCGCGTCGCCGGTGCGCTCGGCCCGAGCGCAGGCGAAGTCCTCCTGGAACTCCGGCGACGCCTTCACCCGCTCGTAGACGGCCGTGGCCATCAACTGACCGGCCTGGACGTCTGAGGGGAAGTGCGCGCCGCAGATCACCCGGCTGTCGCCATAGGCCACGCCGCGTTGCAGGATTTGCCCCGCCCGCTCGGGCGCGAGATCGGCCAGAGCTAAGGCCGCCGTCCAGCCGTAGGCCGTGTGGCCCGACGGATAGGAGGTGCGCTTGGTCAGGTCGGGATCGGGGTCCGGCGCGGACTTGCCGCAGACACGGGTCAGCTTCATCACCTGATACGGGCGAGCGCGCTGATAGACGTCCTTGGCCGCGAAGATCGGCCGGCTCACCGTGCGCTCCAGCCGGTTCAACAGCCGGATCGTGAACGGCAGGCTGGCGCGCTCCAGCTTGGCCCCGAAGGCTTCGGAGAAGCGGTCGTACAGCCGGTCGGCGTCGGCTTCCGCCTCGCGCCAGCGTTCCGGCGTGGTCTCCTTCTGGCGCTTCAGCACGGCCATGGCGTCGTCGAAGGCGATGGTTTCGCCATCCTTCGGCGGACCGGCCAGCACGTTGAACACCAGCGCCTCGTCCTTGAGATAAGGCGTGAAGCTCTTGCGATCCTTGGCCTCGGGCGTCTCCCATTCGGGAGAGCCGGCCATGGCCGAGCCGGCGACGAGAGCCAGGGCCAGGACGAGCGAAACGGTGGGTCGAGCCATCGGCGTCTCCCGGATCAGAAAAGGGGGGCGGCCGGAGCGAGGGGGGCAGGCCCCGGCCGCGACGGCGCGTCAGTAGTCGAACTGTAGGCCGAGCGTGAACGCCCGTCCCGCCACGCCGTAGACCGAGCTGTAGTTGTAGGCGTTACCACTGTCGGTGCCGTCCGGCAGGAACGGCCCGTACTTGTCGAACACGTTGCTGACCGTGCCAAACACGCGGAAGCGCGGGTTCTTCACGTCCGGCGAGAACTTGAAGCTGACATCGTGACGCCAGTAGGCGTCGACGTTCAGGTACAGCGGATCGGTGAAGCCCGACTGCTTGGCCAGCGCGACGCGTTCGTTGCTGTCGACGACCTTGCCGATGTAGCGGGTCGACCACTGCAGGTTCCAGCGGCTGTTGCGCCAGGCGATGCTGGCCTTTGCCTCGTTCTTGGCCGTGCCGATCTCGCCGATGTCCTCGGAGCGTTCGACGCTGGTGATGCCGTTGAACTCGGTCGAGAGCTCCAGGCGGCGGCTGTAGTTGATCTTGGCGGTGAACTTGCCCGGCACGCCCCAGCGGTCCAGGTCGAAGCGCCACAGGGCCGAGACGTCGACGCCGCGCGCCCGCATCTCGTTGAGGTTCTGCTCCTGGTTCAGGATGCGGACCAGCTGGCCCGAGCTGTCGCGCGTGATCGTGGCGCAGAAGGCGTTGTTGACGCCCGCCGGGTCCGAATAGCAGCCCAGCAGCAGGCTGGCGTTGCTGAGCGAGGCGATCACGTCGCTGACCTTGATGTCGTAGTAGTCGACGCTGGCCTGCAGGCCCGGCAGGAACGACGGCGTGTAGACGAGACCGACCGTGATCGTGTCAGCCGTCTCCTCGTGCAGGTTGGCGTTGCCGCCGTTGGGCGCCTTGATCGAGGTCGAGACCTGCCGGAACGTGTGGTCGGCATTGGCCGTGATCGCCGCGGCGATGGCCGTGTTGGCCCGGCAGTTGGTGGCGATCACGCCGGTCGTCGCGGCCGTTACGCCCGAGCAGACGTCGACCACGGTGTCGGCGTCGTCGCGCGGCGGCGAGTAGAGCTCGCTGGTGTCCGGCGCGCGCTGCGCCCTTGCCCACTCCGAGCGGACGCGCAGGTCCTTGAACGGCGACCACTGCACGCCGGCGCGATAGCTGGCGGTCGTGTCGACGGCGTCGAGATTGTACTTGGCCACCCGCGCGGCGGCGTTGACGCTCAGGCGGTAGGCGCCCGGCAGGTCGCGCAGGATCGGAAACGAGGCTTCGGCGAAGAGCTCGTTGGCCTTGATGACCCCGCTGTACTCCGGGATGTAGGACGAGCTGCCCAGGCCGTTCTGGACGAGCGGATCGGTCGTCGTGCGGGTCTTGTCGCGACGGCTCTCGAAGCCGAAGGCAGCCTCGACCGGACCGGCCGGCAGGTTGAACGCCGTACCCGCCATGTAGCCTTCCACCGTGTCCTGGCGGTTTTGCGGGTGGTACCAGGTGTTGGCCCGGATGTAGTTGGCCATCTCCGGCGTGATCGAATTGACCCCGAGGATGTTCAGCGGCACGCAGCCATCGGCGCGGGCGGCGGCGCTGCGGCACTGGATGACGCCCGTCGAGGTGCGCTCGCTGTCCAGGGCCCACGAGACGCGCTGCAGGTTGACGGTGTTGCCCCGGATCTGCAGGCCGTCGAACTCGCCGTAGCCGTAGGTCAGCTTCCAGTCCCAATCGGCGAAGGCATGGCCTTCCAGGCCTAGCCACCCGCGAAGGGTCTTGCGCTCGTTGTGGATCAGGTTGTCGCCGACCTCGACCAGGCGACGGCGGAAGTCGATGCCGGAGCTGGAGGCGGCGGCCTTGATCTCGGCCGGGGCGAACGGGTTCAGGGTGCGCGACATCCGGCCGACGGTGAACTCGTCATTGACCCCGAAGGTCGTCGAGTTGCTGAACGAATAGGGCTCGCGCGAGCTATCCGTCGTCACCTTCGAATAGAGGAACTGGCTCCACAGCTTGATGTTGTCGGTGACGTCGTAGCTGACCTTCACCGCGCCGTTCAGCGTGTCGCGCGGGGTGATCAGCACGCCGCGTGTCCGGTTCTCGAAGCCGTCCGTCGCGGTGACGAAGTTCGGACGCAGGCCGGTCTGGTCGTAGAACCAGCGACCGCTGATGAAGCGCCCGCCCGGGGTGTTGGTCGACAGGTCCGGCGCCGTGACCGTATTGGTCGACTGCGAGTAGATCAGCGACTGGGTGGCGAAGTCGCGCTGGGTGGCCATCAGCCGAAATTGGCGATCGAAGGTCAGCCCGCCCATCACGTAGAGACGGTCGTTCAGCAGGCGCTTGCCCGCGCCGACCGAGTACTCCAGCGACTCCCCGCCGCCGTGATCGGTCGTGCCGCCGACGACGCGCAGGCGCAGGCCGTCCAGCTTGCGCTCGGTGATGATGTTGACGACGCCGGCGATGGCGTCCGAGCCGTAGACGGCCGAGGCGCCGCCGGTGGTGACTTCCACCCGGTCGACGAAGAACTCGGGGATGGAGCTGAGGCTGACCGCGTTCTTGTTGCCGGCGTTCGACACCGTGCGGTGGCCGTCGATCAGGGTCAGGGTGCGGTTTTCACCGAGGTTGCGCAGGCTGACGGTCGACAGGCCGTTGGCCTGGGTCGCGGTCTGGCTGTTGGTCAGGGCCACGGCCTGGTCGACGCCAGGCATGTCCTCCAGCGCCTCGGCCAGGTCCATGTAGCCCTGCTCGAGGATGTCGTCGCGATCGACGGCGATCACCGGCGTCGGGGCGTCGAAGGTCGAGGCCTTCAGGCGCGTGCCCGTGACGACGACCTCTTCGACCAGCGCGGCGTGCTCCACCGGGACGTCGGCTTCGGCGGACGGACCCGGCGATCCCTTGACGATGGCGATGGCGCCCGAGCGGTCGCGGCGCACCGACAGACCGGTGCCGGCCAGGATGCGGCGCAGGGCCTCATCGCGCTCCAGCGCGCCGTGCGCGCCGGCCGAGGCCGCGCCCTTCACGTCGTCGACGCGGTAGACCAGCTGCACGCCGGTCTGGCGCGTGAAGGCGTCCAGCGCCGCCTTCAGGTCCCCCTTGGGGATGTCATAGGCTCGCACCTGCGCCGTCGCGACGCCGGCCATCACCAGAGCACAGACGCCGCCCGCGAGCGCCGCCTTCAAGAACTTCGTCCGAACCATGATCTTGTACACCCCTCACGGGGCTCTTTGTCGGCCCCCGAGGCCTGAGACAAGCCGCGCGAGAAATCCCGTAACGTCGTCAGCTGGAAATCTTCACCGTGTCGCCGTCGTCCTCGACCTTCAGGCCGTAGGCTTCCTGCAGAAGGCGGGCGAAGGCCTCGACATTCTCCGCCTCGAAGCTGCCGCCGATGCGCATGGCCGCGGCGGAGGCCTCGACCACCAGCTTCTTGCGATTGTAGCGATTGAACTCGGCGGCGGCGGCAGACAGCGTGGATTGGTCGAACGACAGCAGGCCCTGACGCCAGACCAGGGCGTTGGTCACGCGATCGGCATCCTTGGTGACCAGGGTCGAACGGCCCTCAGCGATCAGGCGGTCGCCGCGCGTCAGCACCGGCGGCGGCGTCGCGCCGCCCGTATTGACCCGCACCCGGCCCTCGACCACGTCGACCTCGATCCGGTCGCCCTCGCGACGCACCGAGAACTTGGTGCCCAGCACCGTCACCTGGCGCTGGCCGGCATGAACCACGAAGGGGCGTCCGGCGTCGTGGGCGACCTCGAAATAGGCTTCGCCGCGATCCAGCCAGACGTCGCGCGCCTTGTCCGAGACGGCGGCCCGCAGGCGGGTCTGAGTGTTCAGCTCGACCCGCGTGCCGTCGGCCAGCGGCACGGCCTCATGGCCGCCGATCTCCGTGGCGTAGGTCGCGCGGCCCAGCTGCCCGACGAAGGGGGCCACGACGGCCGCGACCAGGCAGGCCGCCAGGGCGCCGAGCACGGCGGGCCGCCGCCAGAGCGCGACGGCGCGGGTCGAAACGCGGGGCTCGTGCGGCGTGCGCAGGGCCGACAGCCGATCGGCCTGCGACCAGCCGTGCTCTAGCCGCCAATAGGCCATGCGGTGCAACGGATCGGCCTCGATCCAGGCGTCAAGCGCTGCTTGATCGTCCGACGACCATTCTTCGGCCTCGCGGCGCAGCAGCCAGCGGGCGGCGACCTCCTCGATATGGGCGGCGTTGCTCATGAGCGCACCTCCCCTCGCCCGCGTCCGGTCGCGCGACGCGCCTCGGCGCCGCGCTTGATGCGGCCGCTGCCGCCCATCATGAAATCGACCAGGGCCCGCATGCCGTGGACCATCTGCTGCTCGACCGTGTCGATCCCGACGTTCAGGCGCGCCGCCACTTCCTTGGTCGACAGCCCCTCGATCTTGCGCAGGGTCACCACCTGGCGGCAGCGCGGCGGCAGGCGCTCAAGGCCCTCGCTCACGCGGCGCAGTTCCTCGCGGGCCGACAGGTGACGATCGGGGGTCATCAGGTCGATGGCCATCGGCGAGGTTTCCAGATCGGCGACATGCTCGAACGAGACGATCTGGGCGCGCTTGGCGGTGTTGATCAGATGATTGCGGGCGGTGGTGAACACGAAGGCCTTGGCTTGCAGCGGCAGCCGCTCCCGCGCGGCGTTGTAGACCTTGGCGTAGACCTCCTGGCGCAGGTCGGCGACGTCCGCCTCGTTGCGCCAGTTGCGTCGGAGGTAGCGCGTCAGCGCGGGCTCCAGGGGAAAGACCTCCCGGAAGAACCACGCCTTCAATGTCGTGTCGTCGATCATCACGCCCTGGCCGCCCGCTCCAGGATCGTCCTGGATGAGGTGTAGACAATCGTCGAGCAAAAACCCTGAACAAAAATCTTCAGGCGGGCTCCAACTCGATCAGTACGACATCGTTGGCGCGCATCGGCAGGTCGACGACGGCGTCGCGTTTCACCTGGATCAGCTTCTCGATCTCAGGCTTGTCTCGCGTCAGGGCTTCCAACTGCCCTTGCTGTTCGGCGGTCAACGTCTTTGGCGCGCCCATGTCGATATAGGCGCTGTAGGCGTCGTTGGCGCGATAGCCGACGCGGCGGACGCGCTGGCGATAGCTGCCTGGCTTCAAGCCCTTCACCAGGATTTTCAGCGGCGCGACGTCGAAGGTCGGATGCAGGCGCGTGTAGAAGGGGCGGTTGCTGACCTTCTGGTCCGGCTGGCGCCAGGCATAGGCCAGCACAGTCACCTTGCCGCCGTCACGCGCGGCGAAGACCTGGTCGTCGGCGCAGGCCAGAGCCTGGCCCTTCACGGCGTTGAGGTACTTGTAGGCGAACCAGGCCGGCTTGCGGATCCCCTGCGGGTTCATCAGCCCGAAGCCGCCCTCGAACGGCTTGGTCGGCGGGCCGGGCTCCTCGAAGAGGTCGGTATAGGTCCAGTAGCTCATGCCCTGGACCAGCCCCTGGGTACGCCTCAGCTTCTCGACGATGTAGGCGGCGCTGACATAGCTGTCGTGGACGCTGTCGCGCGGCGTGTAGCTGGTGCTCCATTCGGTGAAATAGAGCGGCAGGCCGGGGAAGGCCGAGGCCTGGATCTGCTCGCGCACCCGCCTCACGTCGCCGACGACGGCGTCTGGCGAAGGCGACAGCTTGGTGTCCTGCACGCCCTTCTCGTCGAGGAAGCCGCCGTCGACGCCGTAGGTGTGGGTGGTGACGAAATCGATCGCCGAGCCCGTCTTCTTCACGTGGACAAGGAACTCCGGAACCCAGGCCGCGCCGGCCGTCGAGGGGCCGCCGACCCGCAAGCCCGGATCGATCGCCTTGATGGCCCGCGCGGTGACGTCATAGAGCTCGAAATAGGCGGCCTGGTCGGCCTTCTCCCAGAAGCCGTCGAGATTGGGCTCGTTCCAGACCTCGAAGAACCACTTGCGCACCTCCTCGACGCCATAGCGCTGGCGGACGTGGCGGATAAAGGCGTCGATCAGGTCGCGCCACGGTTCCAGCTTCGGGTGGGAGGTGTTGCCCTTCCAGTAGAAGATTGTCAGGTCCGAGGTCTTCATCGCCTCCGGCGTGAAGCCCAGCTCGACGAACGGCCGGATCCCCTTGGCCAGCAGGGCGTCGTGTAGCTGATCCAGCTTCGTCCAGTCGTAGACGATCTTGCCGCCCTGCTCGCGCACCGTGCCCAGCACGTCGTGGAAGATGGCGTGGAAGCGGATGTAGCGGAAACCCAGCTCATCGACGGTGGTCTTCAGCTGGGCCTGGCTGTCGTCGCGGATCAGGGTGCCGGGATAGTCCGAGCCGATCGACAGGTCGAAGAACCGGTCCACGGGGCCCATCGTCCTGGCCGCGTCCAGCGCCACGACACGCGGCTTCCCTGGCGCGGCATTGGCCACGGCGGGCAGGCTGGACAGCGCGGCCAGGATGGCTCGGCGTGACAGCGGCATCGGCGTCCTCCCTATCGATGCCGACAGGGCTACACGGCGATGATAGCGCTATCAATGTTATTGTAGGACAATTATCGCGAGGCCGTTTCCCAGCCGCCGCCAAGCGCCAGGAAGAGGTTCACCTGGTCGGCCGCCACCTGGCTGTCGGACGCCGCCAACGCCGCCTCGGCTCCGGCCAGGGCGCGCTGGGCGTCGAGACCGGCGAGGTAGGGACTGCGGCCAGCGCGATACAGCGTCTGGGCCTGGCTCTCGGCCTTGGCGGCGGAGTCGCGCGCGGCTTTGAGGGCGGCGTTGCGGTCCAGGTCGTGGGCGTAGGCGTCCAGGCTCGTCTCGGTCTCGCGCAGGGCGGTCAGCACGACGCCGTCGAACCGCGCTAGGGCCGCGTCGGCGCCCGCCTCGGTCTGGCGGATGCGGGCCCGTTCGCCCTCGCCCGGGATCGTCCAACTGATCAGCGAGCTCAGGCCCCAGCGGTTGGCGGCGGGCTGGCCGATGTCGGCGAGCAATCCGGTCGAGCCCGCGCCGAAGCCCAGGGTCACGTTCGGATAGAGAGCGGCGGTGGCGACGCCGATCCGCGCCGTCGCGCCCGCAAGTGTCCGCTCGGCCTGGCGCACGTCGGGGCGGCGCTTCAGCAAGGCCGCGCCATCGCCGACAGGGATCGGCTGCTTCAAGGTCGGCGGGGCCGCGCAGGCCTCGACCGCCGTGGGGAACTCGGCCGGCGGCTTGCCGGTCAGGGTCGCCAGCTTGTAGAGCGCCGCGCGACGGCGACTCTGGAAGGTCGGCAGGCTGGCGCGCGACAGGTCCAGCTGGGCCTGGGCGCGCGTGACGTCGACGGCCGTGCCGCGACCGGCTTGCACCAGCTTCTGGGTGACACTCAGACTGCGAATCTGAAGGTCCAAAGTCCCTTGGGCGACGGCCAGTTCATGACCGTTGGCGCAGGCCTCGACATAGGCGCGGGCGACGTCTGCGGCGACGCTGACGCGGGCCAGGTCCAGGGCGGCCTGCGAAGCCTCGGCGTCGGCATGGGCGGCCTCGGCGGCGCGCTTGAGGCGACCGACCAGGTCGACCTGGTAGCTGACCTTCACACTGACATCAGCCAGGTTCTCGACCGGTAGCTGTTCGGCCTTGAGGAACTGCTCGCCGGACTCCCGGGAGTGCATGGCGGCGGCCGAGACGCCCGTCTTGAACCCGCCGGCGTCGTCGGCCTCTCCAGCGATGGCGCGGGCCCGGGCCAGGTTGGCGGCGGCGACGCGCAGGTCGGTACTGGCGGCCAGGGCCTCCTCGACCAGGCCGTTCAGGACGGGGTCGTCATAGAGCTTCCACCATCCGGCCGGGACCGGGTCCTGGCTAACGGCCTTGGAGCTCGCGCCCAAGAACGGCCCCTGCACGGTCGGGCCGTTGATCTTGGCCTGTTCCGGCAGCTTGTAGTTCGGCCCGACGGTCGAGCAGGCGGTCAGGGCCAGCAGCGAGCCGGCGAGCGCGAGGGCTCTAAGCGGGCTCATCGACCGGCTCCCACGACGGCGACCGTCGCGGTGCGGCCGGCGATCAGGCGCAGGTCGCGCGGTGTCTGATCCAGGGCCACCCGCACCGGCACACGCTGGGCCAGGCGCACCCAGCTGAAGGTCGGATTGACGTTGGGCAGCAGGTTGCCGCTGGCCGCGCGGTCGCGGTCCTCGATACCGGCGGCGATCGACTGGATGTGGCCCTTCAGCGGCCGATCCTCGCCCATCACCTTGACGGTCACCGGCTGGCCGATGCGCAGACCCGACAGCTTGGTCTCCTCGAAATAGCCCTCGACCCGGAACGAGCGGCTGTCGATCAGCGCCAGCACCGGCTTGCCGGCCGTGACGTAGTCGCCGGTGCGCAGGGTCAGGTCCGACAGGAAGCCGTCGGTTGGCGCCAGCACCACGGTGCGCTTCAGGTTCAGGGCGGCGACGTCGCGGGCGGCAACGGCTTGGGCCAGGGACGCCTGACTCAGTTCGACCTTGGACTGGCTTTGCTCGGTCACCTCGCCGGCGACCAGTTCGCCCAGAGTACGGTTACGGGAGAACTCCCGGCGAGCCTGGCTGAGCGCCGCCTGCTGAGCGGCGACGGCGGCGTCGGCCTGGCGCAGGGCCAGAGCGTAGCGTTCGCGGTCGACATAGAACAGCGGCTGGCCGGCCTTGACCGTCTGGTCGTTGGTCGCCTCGACGCGCGTGACCAGGCCCGAGACGTCGGGGGCCACCTGCACGACATCGGCGCGGACGCGGCCGTCGCGGGTCCAGGGATCGACCTGATAGTGGGTCCACAGCGCCTTGCCGCCGACCAGGGCGGCGATGACGACGGCGCCGGTGACGGCGACGCGGGCGGTGAGCATCAGAGTGGATTTCAGCGGGAGCATGAGGGTCAGAACTTCAAGGGAGAAGGGACCGTCACGACGGCGGCCCAGAGGATGACGAACAGGGCGGTGTCGAACAGCGCCGGATGCCAGACGAGGCGGTAGGCGCCGACCTTCGACAGAACCCGGCGCAGCAGGAACGAGGCGGCCAAGGCGATCACCGCCGAGACCAGGACGGACGACAGGAAGACCCCGTCGATATTGAGCTCACCGGTCATCGGGCGATCTCCGGAACGAAGGCGGGGGCTTCGGGGAACAGGTTGCGGCGCAGGCCGACCAGGCCCGAGACGCCTTGGATCGCCGACGTCGCCGGCGCGATGGAGACGTCCCGCAAGGCGGCGTCGATGCGCGCCAGCAGGTCCACGCCCGGAGCCTGACGACGACCAGCGGCCAGGACGGCGAAATGATCGCTGACACCGTCGAGCGCGGCGTCCAGTTGCGCCTTGCCCTCCGGCGGCAGGTCCGGACGCGCGACCTGGACGGAGACCAGGTTCATGCCCACACGCAGGTCGCGCAGGGCGTCGACGCCGACGAAGTCGTGGCGCTCGCCGGCCTGGGCTAGCTTGGGTGTCAGCATGCCCAGGCGGTCGACCAGGAGGGCGGCGAAGGCGGCTTTCTCTGGCGCCTGGCGGGCGCGGGCGAGGCGCGCCAGGCCCTTCCAGGTGCGAACCAGCAGGCGTCGAGCGCTGGCGTCCACGCCCATCGAGCGCAGGCCGGCCGTGACCACGATCGCGAAGAGCAGGCCGACGAACTGGCCCAGATTGCCATTCAGGAACCCGGCGAAGTCGGCGCTGAAGGTCTCCTGCAAGGCCAGGGCGTTGCAGAAGCCCATCAGTACGGCCAGCGCCGCCCCCATGGTCGCCGGGTTGGGGATGTAGAGGCCGAGAAACAGCAGCGGCGGCGCCATGACCAGCAGCAGCATCGGGAAGCCGTCGATGCTGGGCAGGATGGCGAACATGTAGAGCGCCGCCAGCGGCAGGGAGACCAGCGAGAACAGACCGAAGTTCTTGATGGCTGGGACGGGGTCGTCCATCGCCGCGAAGAAACAGCAGAACACGGCGGCCATCACCGGCGCGGCCGCGCCGTCACCCCAGCCGGCCAGGATCCAGGTCGCGCAGGACAGCAGGATGGCGATGGCGGCGGCTCCGCCCGACAGCAGGGCCAGCGGCAGGTCGGCGTGCATGGGGCGTTGGCCCTTGGCCCGCGTGGAGGCGTCCAGCTCGGGCGACAGCGGCGCATCCGGCGCATAGAGGCGGGCCAGCAGGGCATGGCTTTCGGCGAGCGCGCGGACGGCTTCGGACAGGCGCACCAGCAGGCTTTCGATCAGCAGGCTCTCCCAGGCCGCGCCGCGACGACGGGCGGCCAGGTCGTCCAGGCGCTCGATCAGGTCGAGGCCCTCGTCGCGGGCCGAGCCAGCCTCGATCCAGGCGACCACGCTGTCGAGGGCGGCGCGGACGCGGGCGTCGCGGACCTCGCGCAGGGCCTCCATGCGATCGGCCAGGCCCGACAGCAGCGGGATCAGCAGCAGCATCCGCTCGTGCAGCGCCCGGACGACGCCGGTGGTCTCGCGCAGGCGCGAGGTGTCGAACGGCAGGTGGACGGCCAGCATCTGGATCTCGCTGGCGGCGGCGGCCAGATGGCGGCGATCGCGGGCGATGGCGTCGGCGTCCTGACCGCGCAGGACGTCCAGCGCCCAGCGGTCGGCCTCACCCAGCCAGATCGACAGGCGCTGCTTCAGCACCGTCCCGACCGGGCGCGGGAAGATCAGGCTATGGACCAGAGTGGCGCAGACGATGCCCAGGCCGATCTCCACGACCCGCGAGACGGCGACGTCGAAGATCGCGCCGGGCTGGCCGACGCTGGGAAAGCCGATGATCGCGGCCGTGTAGCCGGCCAGCATCAGCAAGTAGCTGCGCGGCGTGCGGTCCAGCAGCGAGACGGTCAGACAGCCGCCGACCCACAGGGCCAGGGCCAGTGACAGCAGCAGCGGCGCGTTGACGAGGTTGGGGACCAGGGCGACGGCCGCCGCCGCGCCCAGGATGGTGCCGAGCACGCGGTAGACGGCCTTGGACCGCACCGCGCCCGCCAGCGGCTGGCTGACGATATAGGCGGTGGTCATGGCCCAATACGGGCGCGGCAGGCCCAGGGCGAAACCGATATAGAGGGCCAGCATCGCCGCCGCGAAACTGTTCACCGAGAACAGCAGCGTGAACCGATCGAGCTTGGGAAACATGGGAGCCTAGTCCCCCTGTCCGGCCATCGCCTCAAGCGCGGTCTCGAAGGCCGTGAAGGTGCGCAGGGTGGTCGAAAGATTGAGGTCGCTGACCTGGGCCAGCACCTTGCGGCGCACGCCCTGCACGGCGTTCTCGACCTCGACGGCCAGGGCCTGACCCTCGGCGGTCAAGTGCAGGGTCTTGGCGCGCTTGTCGGTGGGATCGTCGCGACGCTCGACCAGATTGGCCTGGCACAGCTGGTCCAGAATGCGGACCAGCGACGGCCCCTCTACGCCCAGTTCCTCGGCCAACACGCCCTGACGCAGACCGCCGCCCGCGCGGGCGATGTGCAGCACCGGCAGCGCCTTGGCGTCCGACAGCCCATGGGCCGCGAGCGCCCGGTTGACCTCCCGCCGATAGATGCGCGCCAGGCGCAGCAGCGAGCCGGTGAAGGCGCGTTCGTCGAGGATGCGGGGCGAGGTCATGGAACGGCGATCTTTTAAATAGGTAGCTTCCTATCTTTTTTAGATAGCATCCTATCTATTTCGTCGCAAGAGCGGGGCCTTGGCTTTCTTCCTTCTCCCGCTGCGGGAGAAGGTGTCGGCGAAGCCGACGGATGAGGGGTCACGCAAACGAAAACCGCCGCGACAGGCGGTGAAGCCCATCGCGGCGGTCAGGTCTTTCAACCCCTCACCCGACCCACTGCGTGGGCCACCCTCTCCCGCATGGGGAGAGGGAATTTGCGTCTACACCAGCGCCTTCTTGTACAGCGCCAGCAGGTTGCTCCAGGCCCGCTCGGCCCCTTCCTCATTGTAGACCTGGCTGCCCTTGACGGTCCAACCGTGGGCGCAGCCGGCGAAGACCTCGACCTGGGCCGAACGCTTCTGCTCGGCGAAATAGGCCTTCAGCTTGTCCTTGATGGTCGGGTCTTGCTTGTCGTCGTTGTCGGCGATCTCGATCAGGTAGTCGGCGTGCGACTTGGGGACCTGCAGGTGCGGGCTGTCTTCCTTGTCGGTGAACAGGCCGCCGCCGTGGAAGCTGGCCACCGCGCCGATCCGGTTCGGGACCGCGCCGGCGGTGCGGAACGACAGCGGGCCGCCCATGCAATAGCCTTGCACGCCGGCCTTCTTGGCCTTGTTAGTCTGCGGCTGGGCGTCGAGGAAGGCCAGATAAGCCACGGCGTCCTTGAACGTGCCCTCCGGCGTCACCGAAGCGCGCAACGACGTCAGCTTGGCGCGGTCCTCGGGAACGGCGAAGTTGAAGGTGCTCTCGACCACGGGGGCCTTCTTGACCCGGTAATAGAGGTTGGGGACCAGCACCACGTAGCCCGCGGACGCCAGGCGGCGGCCCATCTCGCGGAACACCGGGCGCAGGCTGACGACATCGGGCCACACCACCACGGCCGGCCACTTGCCCTTCCCCTTGGGATAGAACAGGGCCGCGTCGGCGACGCCGTCCGGCGTCTTGATCTCGACGTCCTTCTCCTCGACCGTGTCGTCGGCGCGGGCGACTGTGGCGACGCCGGTCAAGGCGGCGGTCATCAGGCCGAAGGTGCGGCGCGACACCGTGGGATCGTGAATGAGGCCTGGGTGGATATCGTCATCGCACATGGCGGTCTCCATCTAACGCTTGGGCGCGCACGCTATAACCGCGTTATCTGTCCGCCCACCCATTTTACGACGAGGCCGGACTACGACGCGACCTGATAGGTCGCCTTGCCGGGCAGCAGCAGATCCTGCTTACGGCCATCGCAAAGCGCGTAGCTGAAACCCGACTGGATCGCCCAGGCCCCGACCTCGCCCCTCTTGTTGACGGCCAGGAAGCCGACCTGGATGTCCTTGGCCTGGGGCTTCTTCTTGAGAATCCGCTCGACGGCCTCGCGACAGGCGGCCTCGGGCGAGCGGCCCTGGCGCATCAGTTCGACCACCAGGAAGCTGCCGACATTGCGGATCACCTCCTCGCCGACGCCGGTCGAGGTGGCGCCGCCGACCTCGTTGTCGACATAGAGGCCCGCGCCGATGATCGGGCTGTCGCCCACCCGGCCGCGCATCTTCCAGGCCATGCCGCTGGTGGTGCAGGCGCCCGCGATATCGCCCTTGGCGTCGATGGCCAGCATGCCGATGGTGTCGTGGTTGCCCGCCCCGCCCGGCGTGCCCAGCTGACCGGTGGTCTTGCCGTAGTCGCCGACCTCGCTGTTGGCCTTGGGCTGGTACTTGGCGTCCTTCTTCCAGGCCTCCCAGGCGGCCTTGGATTCGGGGGTCAGCAGCTCCTCGCGCGGGAAGCCCTGTTCGAGTGCGAACTGCAGGGCCCCGGCCCCCACCAGCATCACGTGGGGAGTCTTCTCCATGACTTTGCGGGCCACTGAGATCGGATGGGCGATGTGCTCCAGGGCCGCAACGGAGCCGCAGTTGCCCAACTCGTCCATAATGCAGGCGTCCAGCGAGACATGGCCGTCGCGGTCGGGATAGCCGGCGCGGCCGACGCTGTGGTTCTTCAGGTCCTGCTCGGGGATGCGCGCGCCGGCCTCGACCGCGTCCAAGGCCCGGCCGCCCTTGGACAGCACCGCCCAGGCGGCCTGGTTGGCGGCGACGCCGAAGTCCCAGGTGGAGATGACGCACGGACCTTCCAGCTTGGTGATTGTCTCGCCAGCCTCTCGGGCCGCCGACGCCTTGCCGCTCAACATTGCCGATCCGACGAGCGAAGCGCCGATCAGGCCTCTACGATTCAACATCCATGTGCTCCAACAAGGCCGCGCCGAATCCGTATCACGAGGCAGAGCAGAGCATGACCGCCGACCGCATTCTTCTGGAAGTCTGTGTCGATACGCCCGCTGGACTGGCGGCGGCGATCGCCGGTGGCGCGGATCGGATCGAACTTTGCGCGGCCCTTGCGCTGCAAGGCCTGACCCCCGCCCCCGGCCTGATGGCCCAGGCGGCGAGCGCGCCGGTCCCGATCTATCCGATGATCCGGCCGCGGAACGGCGACTTCACCTATGACGCCGGCGACCTGGACGCCATGCGCCGCGATATCGACGCGGTGCGCGACTACGGCCTGGTGGGCGTGGTGATCGGCGCGAACCGGGCCGACGGCGAGCTCGATCTCGAGGTGCTGGGTCGGCTGGTCGAGCATTCCAAGGGCCTGGGCATGAGCCTGCACCGCTCGTTCGATCTGGTCCCGGACCAGGCCAAGGCGCTGGAGATCGCCGTCGAGATGGGCTTCGAGCGCGTCCTGACCTCGGGCGGCGCCCTGACGGCGCAGGCGGGCGCTGAGCAGATCGCGGCTCTGGTCGAACAGGCCGCCGGCCGCATCGGCATCCTGGCGGGCGCGGGGGTGAAGCCGGGCAATGTCGCCGAGCTCGTTCAGCGCACCGGCGTCCGCGAGGTCCACGGCTCGTTCAGCGGCCCGATCCCGGGCGCCGATCCGGCCTCGAAGCTGGGCGCCATGGGCTTCGTGCCGCCGGAGCTGCGGGATACGGATCAGGCGGCGGTGGCCGAGGCGGTGCGGATTCTGCGCGGGCTCTAAACACCCCAACATCCTGTCATCCCGTAAGCTTCGCAGAGGCTGTCCGGGATGACACGGGTTGTGGTGAGCCTACTTCGCCGGGTGGCTCTTCGCCCACCCCTCATACGCCTTGATCGCCTTGGCCGGCTGCGCCCCGAACCACGAATAGCCGTTGCGGCGTTCCAGCGAGAGCTCGTTGACGTCGTCGCGCAGGGTCTTGTCGCGCTCGCCGAAGACCGGCTTACCGGCCGTGCTGTAGTAACGCGACCAGATCGGCCCGGCGCCGGGCTCGTCGACCAGGCGGCGGCCTTCCGGATTGGCCTTCCCGCCGGTCCAGGCCTTGCCCATGATCGCCGTGCTCTTCATCCAGGCGACGCCCGCATGGACGGCGGCGACCTCTGCCGGCGTCGGGTCGGGCAGGCTCATCAGGTACATCAGGAGGTCGGCGCTCTCGCCCGTCGACAGGGCCGGCGGCTCGAAGTTGCGGCCGGCGACCGGCTCCAGGGTCAGGGCGTCGGCCTGCTGGCCCCAGATGGCCGGCTTGCCGTCCACCTTGATCTGGGCGGCGACGATGACCTCGCGGCCGTGCTTGGCGGCGACACCGGCCTTGGCGCGCAGGTCGGCGGGCACGAAGGCGAACTCCGGCTTGGCCTCGAACACCTCGGTCAGCAGGCTGGCGGCCTCCGAGACGGCGTTGTCGTTGAAGGTGACGGCGTCGTGGTAGCCGCCTTCCAGCGGCCAGACCTGCGGCCAGCCGCCGTTCGGGAACTGGGCGGCCAGCAGGTAGCGCACGCCCTTCAGGAAGCTGCCGCGATAGGCCTCCCCGTCCTTGCCGGGCGCCTGCGCCGCCACCTTGGCCAGGAAACGCATCTCGGTGATGGTCGCGCCATTGTCGAGCGTGCCGACATAGCCCCACTTGGGGTCGCGGGCGGCGTCGAAATCGGCCTCGCTGAGATACTTGGAATTGTTGTCAGAAGCCCAGGGCTGACCCGGCAGGCGCAGCGCGCCCTCGCGGTCCTGGTTCTTGCTCCAGCCACCGGCCGGGGTCTGGAAGCTGACGATCACGTCGGCTATGTGGCGGGCTTCGGTCGAGCCGTACCAGGCCGCGTCCTTGTTCAGCGCCATGCCGCCGTCGCCGTGGCCCGAAGGCGGCGGCGGAGGACCGACCTCGCCCGGCTTCAGCTCGGCGGCCAGGGCGGCGCGGTCGGCCTTCTCCTGGGCGGTCGAGCGGTCGAGATAGGCCTTCCAGGCGGCCTGCTGGGCGGCCGGCAGCTTGGCGATCCGCTCGGCGGTGATCGGCTGGGCCGGGACATTGGTCCCGATCGTGCTCGCCAAAGCCGGCGCGGCCAGCAGGCTTGCCGAAAGGAAATTGGCGGACAGGAAAAGGCCGATCGCGGCGGCGCGGCGGGTCATCTTGGTCGTCTCCCCGGTAGCATCCGCGACATCCCGGACGCCCTGTTCTCACAGGAATGATACCGGTTTCCTATTCGGAAGAAACGGGGCGTTCTTGTGGCGCTTGGTCGCGCCACCCTACCCTTCGATGATGTGCGGAATGAACCGCGAGCGATCCCGCGTCACGCGGCCCCGGTCCTCGCGCACGCCGATCCCGGCCGCCTGGTCTCCGATCACCCACGAACCCACCACCGGATAGTTCACGCCGAACTTCGGCGGCGGCTTCAGTTCCTGGCGGATCCAGCCCTCGCCGCCATAGCCCTGGTCCAGCACCCGGCCCTTGCGGCCGTCCTTCCAGAGCTCGACATTGGCGCCCTCGCGGCTGAACAGCGGCTTGCGGGCGAAGCTCGACCCCAGGCGCTCGACCTTGGGGTCATCGTCGAAATAGGTCTCCAGCAGGTTCGAGTGACCCGGATTGCGCTCCCACAAGAGCGGCAGCAGAGCCTTGTTCGACAGCACCGCCTTCCACGGCGGCTCCAGGAACAGGGTCTTGGACGCGGCGATATTGGCCGCGTACGGCTCGCGCAGCATGTCCTCCCAGGGGTACAGCTTGAAGATCGCGCCGATGATGTAGTTGTCCTGGTCGATGAAACGACCGTCGGCGTCGAGACCGATCTCCGTCGTCGGCACGAACTTCGGCTCCAGCCCCGCCAGCCGGCCCATGTCCTCCAGGAACCGCACGGTCTGGCGGTCCTCGACGAAGTCGGGATCGCTGGCGAAGTGGACGAAGCCGCCGTTCGGGAAGATCGTCTTGAAGCGCTCGGCCAGCTGGTCGTGCAGGCTGTTGAACTGATCGGTGCTCTCCGGCAGCGCGCCCTGCTGGATCAAGTCCTCCAGCCACAGCCACTGGAACACGCCCGCCTCGTAGATGCTGGTCGGCGTGTCGGCGTTGTATTCGTAGAGCTTAGGCGGCCCGGCCCCGTCATAGAAGAAGTCGAACCGGCCATAGAGCGACGGATCGCGCGCCTTCCACGAGGCCGCGACGACGTCGCGCGCGGTCTCGGGGATCTGCAGACGCGCCATCAGGGCGTCGCTCTTCACCGCATCGTCGACGAGGTCGAGACACAGCTTGTGCAGCGCCTCGGTCGCGGGCTCCAGATGACCCTCGACCTCTTCGAGCGTGAAGGCGTAGGCCGCCCGCTCGTCCCAGTAGCGACGGCCGTCGGCGTGGTGCCAGGTGAAGCCGACCGCCTCGGCCTTGGACTTCCAGTCCGACCGAGGCGTCAGGGTGAGACGGCGCATCAGGCGTCCGAGCCGTCCCGGGCGACCTTGGCCTTGTCCTCGATGGCCAGCATCGGGGCGGGCAGAGCGTCGTCCTTCGGCGCCATCAGGCGGGCCAGCACGTCCTCGGCGCCGCCACCGCCCGGCAAGATGCCGGCGGCCGCGAGCTTGGCGTCGAGATCGGCGCCGGTCTTGCGGTCTTCGGACTCGCTGTGCAGACGGAACTGCTCTTCGCGGACCGACTGGCGTTCCTTGATGCGCTTGAGGCTATCGGCGGCCGAGCCGACGACGCCGCTGGCCGAGCCCGAGCGCGAGATGACGGCCGCCTGGGCCTTCTGGACGCTCTCGTTGACCTTCACGATCTCGATTTCGCGGCGCAGCGCTTCGACCTTGGTGTCGGTCTGGGCGATGATCGTGCGCAGCTTCTCCTCGGCGGAGCGCAGCTCGTTCATCTGCGTCGACTTCTGGCCGGCGTCCTTTTCGAGGTCGGCGATGCGCTGGGCCACTTCCAGGGCCAGGGCCTGGTCGCCCTTGTTCATCGCCGCGCGCGCCGACGACTCGTACTTGCGCGACTGGTCGGTCAGCTGGCCGACCTCGGTCTCCAGCGAACGACGACGGGCGACCAGCTTGGCCAGCTCGTCCCGGGCCTTGCCCTGCGCGTTGTCGGCGTCGCGGATCTCCTGGTCGAGGATCCTCAGCGCATTGGCGTCCACGATGGTTTGCGCGCCGTCATGCGCGGTCCCGCGGAACAGAGCCGAGAGTTTGCTCCAGATCGACATTCGAACGTCTCCAGGTCTCTAGTTCTTAAGCGGCCGCGACGCGGCTCTTTTCGAAGGAATCGCGCAAGTCGCTGGCGGCGGCGATGGCGTTGTCGGCCAGGGTGCGCAGCTCGATGATCAGCGTCTGCAGGGTGGTCTTGGACGAGATTTCGCCCATCAGTTCGTAATAGTCGCGGCCGTCGACAGCCGTGATGCCGAAGTTCGACAGCGGCACGATCTTCTGGGCCTTGAGCAGGAACTCGTTGAAGGCCGCGCGGTCGTTCTGCTCGTCGCAGGCCCACAGAAGGGTCGAGACGACCATCTGCAGCGCGCCGCCGCTGACATAGACCGGCAGGTCGCCGAACTCGTGCATGGTGACCAGCAGCACCGGCTCGACGCCCTCGATCACGGTGGCGGTCAGTTCGTCCTGGCGCACGAGGGCGCTCTCGGCCAGCGCGTCGCGCAGGCTGTGAATCGTCCAGGCGGTGTCGATAACGGAGTCCATGTGTCTGACGCCCTTGGGGGGATGGGGGTTTGTCTTCAGGTTCGGCCCACGAACCGACTCGACGACGATGGCCTGGACAGCCGAAAGGATGTCGGGCTTGCACGCCGCCGGCGCCCAGACTTCGATCTTCACGAAGCCGGCGTTCCGGCGGGCCTCGCGCCACGCGCGGGTCCTTTCTGCGGCCTGAGCGCCTCTCGTCATCTTGGCGGGCATGCGTTACATGTATGCGTAACATGTACGCTTGACAAGACACCGTTCGACGTCATCCTGCGACTGACTTCACCCGAGGGCAAGAACGCTCGCGGGCGCGATCGGCGTCAACCCTAGATAAGCGGCGCCGTGGGATTTTTGAGGGCTCGCGAACCGCGATGTTCGGAAAGCTTTTCGGCGGCAAGGGCGAGACGGCGCAGCCGGCCCTGCCCGTCATCCGCAATGTCACCATCGGCCGCACCGTGGTGCTGGACCCGCTGACCTGGCGACGCTTCGGCGCGGAGACCAAGTTCGCCTTGGACCGCGACACGCTGGAGATCACCGCCCAGGGCCTGATCCAGCTGAACGACGGCGCATACGTGCATCGGTTCTACACCGACGACGAAATCCTGTTCCAGGTCGTGTCCGACGACCGCGAGGGCCAGAAGGCCAACGATTTCACGGTCTTCGTGCCCTGGGCCAGCGAATATCCCAGCGACCGCGCCGACCGCGAGCTCTGGAGCCAGCGCCTGCGCGCCCGCACGTTCCAGCCCGAGGGCCTGCCCGCCTTCACCCGTCTATGGTTCGGCGAGGAGGCCGAGCAGCAGGATCCGGTGACGCTGTGGGAGGACGTCTACTACAGCCGCGAGGCCACGCGCCCCGACCGCCGCCTGTTCCAGACCACCATGCTGTTTCACCGCGACCTCGCCGGCGGCGACGGGCGCGAGCTGCTCCTGGCCCTGACCCTGGAGCCGGAAGACAGCAAGGACGTGAGCCACGAAATGATGATCGGCCTGCCGCTTTCGGTGGGCGAGTTCAGAGCCTAAGAGCCTGGAGGGGCTACCTACGATGTTCGACTTCATCGGTTTCAAGGAAGGCGCGGTGGCGTTCCTGCTGGCCTTCGTGGTGGCGGGCCTGTTCACCATCGCCTTCAAGTACATCTACCAGTGGATCACGCCCTACAATGAGAAGGCGCTGATCCGGCAGGGCAACAACGCCGCCGCCATCGCCCTGGCGGGCGCCCTGATCGGCTACGTCCTGCCGCTGGCTTCGGCGCTGAGCCACACGGTCAGCCTGCCCGAATTCGCCGCCTGGGCCGCCCTGGCCGGCGTCATCCAGATCCTGGCGTTCACCGTGGTGCGGATGATCGCCCTGCCCGACGTCAAGACGCGGATCGAGAACGGCGAGACCTCGATCGGCGTCTACATGGCCGGCGTGTCGATCTCCGTCGGCCTGCTGAACGCCGCCTGCATGACCTCGTAAGGACACGAGCCATGACAACCCGCAAACGTTCGAGTTCGCTGAAGCTGACGACCATGCTGGCCGGCGCGACCGCGCTGACCCTGGCCGGCTGCGACGACCCCGGCTCGCAGGTCAATTTCGACCCCAACCGCGGCGAGCAGGTCGAGGCCTTCAGCTATAAGACCCTGCAGGAATGCAAGGACGCCAACGAGGTCAACGACCAGCAGTGCGACACCGCCTACGCCGCCGCCCAGAAGGACGACGCCGCGCAGGCTCCGCGCTACAACGCCCGCTCGACCTGCGAGGACGTCTACGGCGCCGGCAACTGCGTGCCGCGCAGCTATGGCGGCCATGACGTCTTCACGCCGCTGTTGGCCGGCTTCGTGATCGGCAAGATGCTGGATGGTCCCGGCCTGCCCTACTATCGCGGGACAGGGATGTATCGCCGCGATGACGCGTATGGCGGCGGCTACTACTCGACCTGGGGCGGACGCCTCGGCCGCGACTACAGCACGGGTCGCTCGGTCATCACCAAGACCAGCATCGACCCGCCGGACGCCATCCGCAGCGCGCCACCCAGGATCCAGACCCGCACCTCGGTCGTCTCACGCGGCGGCTTCGGCGGCGGCCGCAGCTACGCCCACAGCGGCGGCTTCCGGGGCGGTTTCGGCGGCTAAGCCGCGCTCGACATTTTTGCGCCCATCTCTTTTTGAGATTGACTCTCAACTGACCATCCCATCTAGTTGAGAAGCGTTCGCAAGAACGCGTCGGGCCGCTCACCGAGATCGGTTCGCCACGGCGGGTGTCGGCCCCCTGCTTGGCGAGGAGATTTACGGCGTGCGGCCCGACCCTTTCTCCGAGACCCATATCAGCCACTGCGGCCCCATCGGCCTGGCCCAAGGCGAGCGCGTCCTGCTGTGGATGCTCCGTCAATGGGTGACCGCCCGAGTGCTGGGCGAAGAGCCCGGCGCGCGGCTTTCACAGAAAGCCGGCGGCCTGGTGTCGCCACGCGTGGCCACCGCCTTCATCCTGATGATGTCCGCCATCGAGGGCCAGGTTCGCCGCCCTCTGTGCGTCTCCGCGCCCTGCTCGGCGGGCTACGCCAATGACGAGCAGCGCCTGATCACGGCCTGCGGCGTCTGCCCCGCCTCGCCGGAGATCGCCGACCGCCTGCTGGAGAGCCTGGTCATCACGCCCGAGGCCGTGACGGTGATGGCGCGCTTCCTGAACACGGCGCTCGCCAACGACGGCATGGCCTTGCCGATGCGGCTCGATGAGCCCGAGCCGGTGGTGAGCGCGCAGGCCCGACCGACGCTGCACTGAGGGCCCGTCCTCGCCCTTCGACAAGCTCAGGGTGAGGACTATTGCCAGCGCTTCAGTAGAAACCTCACCCTGAGCCTGTCGAAGGGCGGGGTTTCGGCCCATCGCTATCGCCAACCTTCCTCCACGAGCCGGCGCGCCAGGATCTGCGCCGCCATCGCCACGTCGCGCCAGGTGACGTCGAAGCCCGCGTCGTCGCCGTAGTAGGGATCGGCCACCGCCCTGCCCTCATGGCCGGGCACAAGGTCCAGCAGCAACCCGACCTCCGCCGTCGCGTCGCGCGGCATGGCCGCCCGCAAGCCCTCAAGGTTGTCGTGATCGAGGGCGTAGATGTGGGTGAAGGTCCGGAAGTCGTCCTTGGCCACCTTCCGCGCCCGCTGATCGCCGATGTCGACGCCGTTGCGACGCGCCACGGCCACAGAGCGAGGATCCGAAGACTCTCCGGCGTGCCAGCCACCCGTGCCGGCAGAATCGACCAGGACGTCCAGGCCCAGCCGCTGGGCCTCGGCCCGGAACGCACCCTCGGCCAGCGGTGAGCGACAGATGTTGCCAAGGCAAACGAAGAGCACCGAAACCCTGGCCATCACGCCTTCCCCCAGCCGCCGCCGCCCGGCGTCTCGATGACGATGGCGTCGCCCGCGCCGACCTCGACCAGATCCGTCGCGGCCATAGTCTGGACCGTTCCGCCGGCGCGTTCGATCCGCGCCCTGCCGAGTTCGCCGGAACCACCGCCTTCCAGCCCGAAAGGCGGCACACGCCGGCGGTTGGAGAGCAAGGTGGCGGTCATCGGCTCGCGGAAGCCGATCCTGCGCACCACGCCGTCGCCGCCGCGATTGCTCCCCGCCCCACCCGAACCGCGCCGGATCGAGAAGGCCTCGACCAGCACCGGATAGCGGGTCTCCAGCACCTCGGGATCGGTCAGGCGGCTGTTGGTCATGTGGGTCTGGACCGCGTCGGTCCCGGCGAAATCCGGCCCCGCGCCCGAGCCGCCGCAGATGGTCTCGTAGTACTGCCGCCGCTCGTCGCCAAAGGTGAAGTTGTTCATCGTCCCCTGCGCCCCGGCCATCACGCCGAGCGCGCCGTAGAGGGCGTCGACCACCACCTGGCTGGTCTCGACATTGCCCGCCACCACCGCCGCCGGATAGCGCGGCCGCAGCATCGAGCCCTCGGGAATGACCAGCTCGACCGGCCGCAGGCAGCCGTCGTTCATCGGGATCTCGTCATCGACCAGGGTGCGGAACACATACAGCGCCGCCGCCCGGCAGATCGAGGCCGGAGCGTTGAAGTTGGTCGGGACCTGATCGCTGGTGCCGGTGAAATCGACACGGGCGGTACGGGCCTGCTGGTCGACCGTGATGGCGACCTTCACGACCGAACCATCGTCCAGCTCGTAGACGAACGAGCCGCTCTCCATTGTCGCCAGCACGCGGCGGACGGCCTCCTCGGCATTGTCCTGGACGTGGGCCATGTAGGCCTCGACGACATCCTGGCCGAACTCGGCGACCATGCTGGTCAGGGCCTCGGCCCCACGCGCGCAGGCGGCGATCTGGGCCTTGAGGTCGCCGATGTTCTGGTCGGGATTGCGCGCCGGCCACTTGCCCGAGGCCAGCAGGGCGCGGGTCTCGGCTTCCAGGAACCGCCCGCCCTCGACCAGCAGGAAGTTCTCGATCAGGACCCCTTCCTCCTCGACCGTCTTGCTGGTCGGCGGCATCGAGCCCGGCGTGATGCCGCCGATGTCGCCCTGGTGACCGCGCGCGGCGACGTAGAACAGCAGGGCGCCGGCCGCATCGAACACCGGCATGACCACGGTGACGTCCGGCAGGTGGGTGCCGCCATTGTACGGAGCGTTCAGCATGTAGACGTCGCCCGGCTTCATGCCCCGGCCATCGCCCTCGCGCCCGTCGCGAATGGCCCGCACGCTGTCGCCCATCGAGCCCAGGTGCACCGGCATGTGCGGCGCGTTGGCGATCAGGTCGCCGTCGCGGCTGAACAGGGCGCAGGAGAAGTCCAGCCGCTCCTTGATATTGACCGAATAGGCCGTGTTCTGGAGGGCGAACCCCATCTCCTCGGCCACGGCCATGAAGAGGTTGTTGAACACCTCCAGCATGACCGGGTCGGCTTCGGTGCCGATGGCCTTGCGGGTCGGGAGAGCGACGACGCGGTCCAGGATGAGGTTCAGGCGGGCGTCGACCGTGGCGCGCCAGCCGGGTTCGACGACGGTGGCGCCGGTGGCTTCGCGGATGATGGCGGGACCGCGGATCTCGACGCCGATGGCCAGGGTTTCGCGGTCAAAGGCAGGCGTCGTGTGGATTGAACCCGCCATACGAACGTCGAAGATAGCGAGCAGCTCAGCGCTCGTCTGAGCAGCGGATTGAAAATCCGCGTGTCCAGCGTCCGAATGACCGATCGCCTCGACCGACAGAGTCTCGACCACCAGCGGCGTCGTCGGCGAGGTGAAGCCAAAGCGCCGCCGATGTAGTTCCTCGAACGCCGCGCGCACTTCGCCGACATCGCCAAACGGCACGACCAGCGGCGTGTCGGTGCCAGCGTACTTCACGCGCAGGCTGGCGACGGTCTCGACCGAGACCATCGGCACGTCCTGCGCGCGCAGAGCCGCCTCGGCCTCAACGGCCAGCACCTTCGCCCGTTCGGCCAGATCGCCCGCAGCATCCAGCGGCCGTTCCACCGTCTCTTCACGAATCAGGCGCAGGTCGGCCAGGCCCATGCCGTAGGCGCTGAGCACCCCGGCGAACGGGTGGATCATGACCTTGGTCATGCTCAGCGCGTCGGCCACCAGGCAGGCATGCTGCCCGCCCGCGCCGCCGAAACAGGCCAGCACATAGCGGGTGACGTCGTAGCCACGCTGGATCGAGATCTGCCGCACGGCCTTGGCCATGTTTTCGACGGCGATGGTGACGAAGCCCTCGGCGACCTCCTGTGGGGTCATGGCCTTGCCGGTCGCCGCTTCGATCTGCGCCGACACCGCCTCGAAGCCGCGCGCAACCGCCTCGGCGTCCAGCGGCTGGTCGGCGTTCGGACCGAACACCTTCGGGAAAAACTCCGGCCGCAACTTGCCCAGCATGACGTTGCAGTCGGTGACCGTCAGCGCCCCCCCCCGACGATAAGCTGCCGGTCCAGGCACCGCGCCGGCCGAGGCCGGACCGACCCGCAGGCGCGCGCCGTCGAACGAACAGATCGAGCCGCCGCCGGCCGCCACTGTGTGGATATTCATCATCGGCGCGCGCATCCGCACGCCCGCCACCACCGTCTCGAAGGCCCGCTCGTACTCGCCGGCATAGTGGCAGACGTCGGTGGAGGTGCCGCCCATGTCGAAGCCGATCACGCGCTCGAACCCGGCCTCGCCCGCCGTCCGCGCCATGCCGACCACGCCGCCGGCCGGACCGGACAGGATGGCGTCCTTGCCCCGGAATGCCCGCGCGTCGGTCAGGCCGCCATTCGACTGCATGAAGAGGAGCCGGGTGTCGTGACCGAGCGCCGTTGCGACCTGATCCACATAGCGCCGCAGGATTGGCGACAGGTAGGCGTCGACCACCGTCGTGTCGCCGCGACCGACCAGCTTCATCAGCGGGCTGACCTCGTGGCTGACCGAGACCTGGGTGAAGCCGATCTCGCGCGCGATCGTCGCGACCCGCGCCTCGTGGTCGGTGAAGCGGAAGCCGTGCAGCAGCACGATGGCGATGGCGCGGAAGCCTTCGTCGAAGGCGGCCTGCAAACCGGTGCGCGCGGCGGCCTCGTCCAGCGGCCGCAGCACCTGGCCCTCGACACTCATCCGCTCGTCGATCTCGACGACGCGGTCGTAGAGGGCTTCGGGCTTGACGATGTGACGCTCGAACAGCTTGGGCCGCGCCTGGTAGCCGATCCGCAGGGCGTCGGCGTGACCGCCCGTGATCGCCAGGACCGTGGGCTCGCCCTTGCGCTCGAGCAGGGCGTTGGTGGCGACGGTCGTGCCCATCTTCACCGCGTCGATAACCGCGCCGTCCGGCAGCAGGGCTCGAACACCCGCCACCGCAGCGTCGGCATAGTGCTCGGGATTTTCAGACAGCAGCTTGTGGGTGACCAGCGAGCCGTCCGGCCGCCGCGCGACGATGTCCGTGAACGTGCCGCCCCGATCGATCCAGAACTCCCAGCCGCGCGGATCTTGAGTCATGAGGGGCGGAACTCCTTGCTCCGCCCCTCATAGCCGCTGGGACGCCTACTTCAACAGCCCCGTCAGCTCCGCCACCTGCCACAGGCCCAGAGCCAGGAAGATCACCGCCGCCCCGATCCGCACGTACTTCAGCGGCACGATCTTGGTGGCGGCCTCGCCCAGGTACACGGCCGGGACGTTGGCCAGCATCATGCCCAAGGTCGTGCCCGCCGCGACCCAGAAGATCGAGTGGAACTTGGCGCCCAGGGCGACGGTGGCGATCTGGGTCTTGTCGCCCATCTCGACCAGGAAGAAGGCGATGGTGGTGGTCAGGAACACGCCGTAGCGGCCAGCCTTGTCGCCCTCTTCGTCATCGGCCTTGTCCGGGATCAGCGCCCAGGCGGCCATGGCGATGAACGAGATGGCGATAGCCCACTTGAACCAGGCGCCGCTCAGGAAGTCGGCGACCCAGTAGCCGGCCGTGGCGGCTAGGGCGTGGTTGGCCAGAGTGGCGACCAGAATCCCCAAGATGATCGGGATCGGCTTCTTGAAGCGCGTGGCCAGGATGATGGCCAGGAGCTGGGTCTTGTCGCCGATTTCGGCGATGGCCACGACCAGGGTCGAGACGAGCAGGCTTTCCACTGAAATAGTCCTCCGGGCCGGGCGCATGCCAATAGCGTCGACGTCCACCCGGCCCGGATGGAAATCGGCGCCATTGGTCTCGCCAAGGAAGCTCTAGTCGCTTCCCTTCCCCGCGCCATGCCCCCGAAGAAGCAAGTGTGTTGACGGCGGGGCCCGCTGATAGATGCGGGCGGCTACTCCCCAAAGGTGAGGCGCGTTTAGCCGCTGAAGCCCACGCCGTCAACGCATCAGGCGACAGCCGCCGGCGCGTCGAAGCGCAGCACGTGGATCGCGACCCGTACCTTGCCGGCCACGAAGTTCCCACCCACCGCCGTCAGCAACACCGGCGTGTCGGCGTAGAACGCCGTCGGGCCTATCACCCCGACATTGCTGGAATTCTTGGCCACGCCCAGCGAGCCGCCGAACTTGCTGGCGTCGCCCGACACCCCGCAGTTGTACGAGGCCGCGCCGGTCACCGCGACCGTGGTCCGGGTCGAGACGGCCAGCACGATGCCGCGGCTGGGGACGGCGATGCTGGTCGCCGTCGAAGCGCCCGAGACGGTCACCTCCTGCTCCAGGATCTCCAGCCGCGTGTTGGCCAGGCCCGGCGAGGCGGCCGCAACAGTGCTGCGGAAGGTCGCCGACAGCGGCGTCCAGGCCGCGCCATCGAAGGCGACCATCTGGTTCTCGTCCTTGACCCAGGCCAGCACGCCCTCGGCGGGGACGAGCGACTCCCAGGCGCCGGCTTCGAAGCGCATCAGGGTTCCGGTGGGCTGTCCGGCCCAGGCCGCGCCGGTGGCGCTGGCGGGCAGGATCCAGACGCCGCCGGTGGCAGGACTGGCCGGCTGGGCCGAGACCGAACGGCTCTCGACCGCCAACTGCACGAGGCCGTCCAGCCGGGCGAGGCTTTCATTGATGGGAATATGCTTCTGCGCCTGGGCGGCCACCACATAGGGCAGGCCGAGGCGGGGCGTGACGTCGTCGAACATTGAGGCGGCTCCGGGAGCGAGTTGAAGTCGCCCCCAGCATCACGGCGCCGCCAGGACCGGGGATGGAGCAGGCTCCATCCCCGTGCCTCGCCCACCTACTCGGCGGCGAAAGCCAAGTGATTTCCGGACGTAAGCGCCGTCTTGGCCGCCAGTTCGGCCTTGGCTTGCTCGTACTCCGCCGAGAACTTGGCGATGAGTTCCCCGGCGGTCAGCACGTTTTCGATCGCGCCGATGCCCTGGCCGCAGCCCCAGATGTCGCGCCAGGCCTTGGCGTCCTGGTTGCCGCCCGAGCCGAAGTTCATCTTCGACGGATCGCTGACCGGCAGGTTCTCGGGATCGAGGCCCGCCTTGATCACCGACGGCCGCAGATAGTTGCCGTGCACCCCCGTGAAGAGGTTCGAGTACAGGATGTCGTCGGCCTTGCTGTCGACGATCATGTCCTTGTAGCCCTGCACCGCATTGGCTTCCTGGGTCGCGATGAAGGCCGAGCCGACATAGGCCAAGTCCGCGCCCATGGCCTGGGCGGCCAGGATCGAGCGGCCCGAGGCGATCGAGCCCGACAGCGCCACCGGCCCGTCGAACCACTGGCGGATCTCCTGGATTAGGGCGAACGGCGACAGGGTGCCAGCGTGGCCGCCCGCGCCGGCCGCGACCGGGATCAGGCCGTCGGCGCCCTTCTCGATGGCCTTGCGGGCGAAGCGATCGGTGATGACGTCGTGCAGGGTGATCCCGCCGTACGAGTGGATCGCCTGGTTCAGGTCCTCCCGGGCGCCCAGCGAGGTGATGACCACCGGAACCTTGTATTTGACGCACATCGCGATGTCGTCTTCGAGGCGGTTGTTGGTCTTGTGGACGATCTGGTTGACCGCGAACGGGGCCGACGGCGCGTCGGGATTGGCGCGGTCGTAGGCGGCCAGCTCTTCGGTGATCCGGGCCAGCCATTCGTCCAGCTGCGACAGCGGGCGGGCGTTCAGCGACGGGAACGAGCCGACGATGCCGGCCTTGCACTGGGCGATGACCAGGTCCGGATTGCTGATGATGAACAGCGGCGAGGCGATGACCGGAAGGCGCAGGCGGTCGCGCAGGACGGGCGGCAAAGCCATGGAGGTGCTCCCCTTTGGAGTTCGGCTTGAGACGCCGAATATGTGATCACTGATCAGATTAAACGACTGTTTGGCTCCGACGCAAGGCTTGACGGCCCTAGCGGCAGGGGCGCATCACGGTCGAAAAGATAAAAATGCTGCACTGCAGGAGAGAGACGCTTTGACCGAGGCGATGACGCCCCTGGCCGAGGACTTTGGCGCCCAAGGCGACGACGCGACGCGCGCCCGCTGGATGGCCCTGGTCGAGAAGACCCTGAAGGGCCAGAGCTTCGACGAAGCCCTGACCGTCGCCACGCCCGACGGCCTGACGATCCAACCGCTCTATACCGCCGCAGACGGCGTCGCCGTGGCTCGCGACCTGCGCGCCCGCGATCCTGACCGTCCCTGGGACCTGCGCACCCGCGCAGCCCACCCCGATCCGGCCCGCGTGGCCAAGGACATCCTGACCGACCTGGAAGGCGGCGGCGCTTCGGTGCTGCTGCAGATCGATCCGACCGGCGCGAACGGCGTCGCGGTGGGCTCGGCCGACGACCTGGCCAAGGCGCTGTCGGGCGTGTTGCTCGACCTCGCCCCCGTCGCCCTGGACGCCGGCTTCCTGGGCCCCAAGGCCGCCGACTGGCTCGGCGCCCTGGCCAAGGCTGCACCGAACGCCCCGCTGGCCTTCCACATGGATCCGCTGACGGCCTTCGCGACGACCGGCGCCAGCCCCGGCCCGATCGAGAGCCACCTCTTCAACGCCGCCACGGTCGGCTCGCGCCTCGCCGCGACCTACGCCAAGGCCAGCCTGTTCCTGGCCACCGGCCGCGCTGCCCACGAAGCAGGCGGGTCGAACACCGAGGAACTGGCCGTGATGACGGCCAGCGCCCTGGCCTATGCCAAGGCTCTGGTGCGCTCGGGCCTCACCATTGAAGACGCCTTCGGCCGCATCGTGCTGGGCGTCAGCCTGGACGGCGAATACTTCACCGGCGTCGCCAAGGTCCGCGCGGCCAAGGCGATGTGGGCTCGGCTGACGCAAGCCTGCGGCGTCACAGTCGCCCCGACGATCGAGGTCCGCTCCTCGCGCCGGATGCTGGCCAAGGCCGACGCCTGGACGAACCTGCTGCGCCTGACCTCGGCCGGGTTCGCCGGCGCGGTCGGCGGGGCGGACACGATCCTGCTGGACGCCTTCACCGACGCCCTCGGCCTGCCCACCGCCTTCGCCCGCCGCCAGGCCCGCAATACCCAGCTCGTCCTGATGGAAGAGAGCAATCTGGGCCGCGTCGCCGACCCGGCCGGCGGGGCCTGGTACCTCGACAGCCTGACCGACCAGATAGCCCGCGCCGCCTGGGGCGGGTTCCAGGCCATCGAAGCCGCCGGCGGCATCGTCAAGGCGTTGGAGAGCGGCCTGGTCGCCGACGCCGTCGCCAAGACCCGCGCGGCGCAAGAGGCCGCCTTCGCCGACAAAAGCCGCAAGATCCTCGGCGTCACGGCCTTCCCCAACGCCGACGACAAGACCCCGGAGGTCGAGGCGCCCGATGCGGCCGCCTTCGCTGTTGCCGGTCCCGACGTCCGCCTGCCCGGCCCCGACAGCCACTGCCCGGCCCTGACGCCGGTGCGCTTCGCCGCCGCCTTCGAGGGCGCTTAAAGCCATGAGCAAGTTCCCCGACTTCACCACCGTCGACTTCGCCGAGGTCGCTTCCGCGCCGGCTCCCGAAGGCGAGGCCTGGAACACGCCTGAAGGCATCGCCGTCGCGCCTGCGTTCGACGCCGACGACGTCGCCGGCCTGGACTTCACCGGCGGCTATCCGGGCGTCGCGCCGTTCGTGCGCGGCCCCTACCCGACCATGTACGTGACCAACCCGTGGACGGTGCGGCAGTACGCCGGCTTCTCGACGGCCGAGGACAGCAACGCCTTCTACCGCCGCAACCTCGCGGCCGGTCAGATGGGCCTGTCGGTGGCCTTCGACCTGGCCACCCACCGCGGCTACGACTCTGACCACGAGCGGGTGAAGGGCGATGTCGGCATGGCGGGCGTCGCCATCGACTCGATCCTGGACATGCGCACGCTCTTCAGCGGCATCCCGCTCGACAAGATGAGCGTCTCGATGACCATGAACGGCGCGGTGCTGCCGATCCTGGCGCTCTACATCGTCGCGGCCGAGGAACAGGGCGTCTCGCCCGACAAGCTGTCGGGGACGATCCAGAACGACATCCTCAAAGAGTTCATGGTGCGGAACACCTACATCTATCCGCCCGCGCCCTCGATGCGGATCATCTCGGACATCTTCGCCTTCACCTCGGCGAACATGCCCAAGTTCAACTCGATCTCGATCAGCGGCTATCACATGCAGGAGGCCGGGGCGACGGCCGACCTGGAGCTGGCCTACACCCTGGCCGACGGCATCGAATACGCCCGGGCCGGTGTCGCGGCCGGCATGAGCATCGACGTCTTCGCCCCGCGCCTGTCGTTCTTCTGGGCGATCGGCATGAACTATTTCATGGAGGTCGCGAAGATGCGCGCGGCCCGCCTGCTTTGGGCCCGCCTGATGAAGCGCGAGTTCGAGCCCAAGGACGACCGCTCGCTCTCCTTGCGCACCCACAGCCAGACCTCGGGCTGGTCGCTGGCGGCGCAGGACGTCTTCAACAACGTCTCGCGCACCTGCGTCGAGGCCATGGCCGCCGTGAACGGCCAGACCCAGAGCCTGCACACCAACGCCCTGGACGAAGCCCTGGCCCTGCCGACCGACTTCTCGGCCCGCATCGCCCGCAACACCCAGCTGTTCCTGCAGATGGAGAGCGGCACGACCCGCGTCGCCGACCCGTGGGGCGGCAGTTACTATGTCGAGCGCCTGACCCACGACCTGGCCCGCAAGGCGCTGGATCACATCGAAGAGGTCGAGGCCGCCGGCGGCATGGCCAAGGCCATCGAGCAGGGCATCCCAAAGCTCCGCATCGAGGAAGCCGCCGCCAAGACCCAGGCCCGCATCGACGCCAATCGCCAGAGCGTGGTGGGCGTCAACCGCTATAAGCCCGAGGTCGCCGACGACATCCCGATGCTGAAGGTCGACAATGGGTCGGTCCGCGCCCAGCAGCTGGAAAAGCTGGCCCGCCTGAAGGCCGAGCGCGATCCGGCCGCGACCGAGGCGGCGCTGAAGGCGCTGGAAGACGGCGCGCGTGGAACCGGCAACCTGCTGGCCCTGGCCGTCGACGCCGCCCGCGCCAAGGCCACGGTCGGCGAGATCAGCCTGGCCATGGAAAAGGTGTTCGGCCGCCATCGCGCCGAGATCAAGTCGATCCAGGGGGTCTATATGAAGGAGGCCGGCAGCGATCCGATGGCCGCCCGCGCCAAGGCGATGGTCGAGGCGTTCGAGCAGGCTGACGGTCGCCGCCCGCGTATCCTGATCGCCAAGATGGGCCAGGACGGCCACGACCGGGGCCAGAAGGTGATCGCCACGGCCTTCGCCGACCTGGGCTTCGACGTCGATATCGGCCCGCTGTTCCAGACCCCGGCCGAGGCCGCCCGCCAGGCGGTGGAGAACGACGTCCACGTGGTAGGCGCCTCCTCACTCGCCGCCGGCCACCTGACCCTGGCGCCGGAGCTGAAGGCCGAGCTCGCCAAGCAAGGCCGCGACGACATCCTGATGGTCGTGGGCGGCGTCATCCCGCCCCAGGACTTCCAGGCCCTGCGCGACGCCGGCGCCGCGGCGATCTTCCCGCCCGGCACCGTCATCGCCGAGGCGGCGATCGAGCTGCTGGATCAGCTGAACCGGCAGTTGGGGTATACGCAGGAAGCAGCGTAGGGCGCGATCGACTGTGCGGGTAACTACCCGCGTGGTAGCATATTGCTATGAACGCCCTCGTCCGAGCGCTGGAAACGTCGCAACAGCACCGCTTCACGCTGGACGACGTTCTGCGCATGCAGGAAGCTGGCATTCTCGACGAAGGCGCACGGGTCGAGCTGATCGATGGAGTCTTAGTCGAAATGGCCCCTGAGGGCGCGCCGCACACCCGGGTGAAGATGCAGATCGCCGGGCGCTTCATGGCGCTCGCCGGCGAGAATGTGCAGGTAATCGTCGATTCGACGCTGCGCTTGGCCCCGACCTATGCGCCGGATCCGGACCTCTACCTCTACGACGCCTCCATCCGGCTGGACGAGGTGAGCGGCGTCAATGTCGGCCTAGTTATCGAAGTCGCCCAGTCCACGATCAGAAACGATCTCGCCTTCAAGGCTGAGCTCTACGCCCAGCATGGCGTGCGGGAATACTGGGTCGTCGACGTCAACAACGACACGATCATCACCCATCGGGACGTAGTCAGCGGCGCCTACCGCGACGTCGTCCTCCATACTGAGCGGGAGACGGTGATCTCGTTGATCTTCCCGCACCTTTCGCTCTGCCTGGCCGACCTTCCGCCAATCCGCTGACGTCGCCGAGCCAAAACTCGGCGACGCCGCCGCCACCTAGCCCTTCACCGTCCGTCCCAGGAAGTCGACGATCAGTGCGCCGATCTCCTGCGCGTGGGTCTCCAGCGCGAAGTGGCCGGTGTCCAACAGGTGGACCTCGGCCTGCGGCTGGTCGCGCTTGTAGGCGGCCGCGCCCGGCGGGATGAAGAACAGGTCGTTCTTGCCCCAGGCCGCCAGGATCGGTGGGCGGTGCTTGCGGAAATAGGCCTGCCAGTCCGGATAGACCGCCAGGTTGTTCCGATAGTCGTAGAACAGGTCCAGCTGGATGTCGGTCTGGCCGGGCCGCGACAGATAGGCGAAGTCCAGCTCATAGCCGTCCGGGCCGACCTTCGAGGCGTCGGCGCCGGTCACGTACTGCCAGCGGGTGGCGTCCAGCGTCAGGAAATTCCGCAACGCCTCGCGATGCTCGGCCGAGCCGTCGGCCCAATAGGCCTTGATCGGCGCCCAGGCCTCGCCCAGCCCATCGAGATAGGCGTTGCCGTTCTGGCTGATGATCGCCGTGACCCGCTCGGGATGGGCGGCGGCCAGGCGGAAGCCGGTAGGGGCGCCGTAGTCGAAGACGTAGATCGCGTAGCGCTTCAGCCCCAGGGCCTCGGTGAAGCCGCCAATCGTCTTGGCCAGGTTGTCGAAGGTGTAGGCGTACTGGCCGCGCGGCGGGGCCTTGGTCTGGCCGAAACCCGGCAGGTCGGGGGCGATGACGCGGTAACGCTGGGCCAGCTGCGGGATCAGGTCCCGGAACATGTGGCTGGAGCTGGGAAAGCCGTGCAGCAGCAGGATCACCGGCGCGTCGACCGGACCGGCCTGGCGATAGAAGACGTCGACCTCGCCGACGATCTGGCGGTGATAGCTGACCTTGGTCGAGGCGGCCTTCACGGCGGGCGTGGCGGCCAGGGCCTTGGGCGCGGCGACGGCCAGGGCGCCGGCGGCGGGAGCGAACAGCGCCAGGCGGCGCGTCAGTTGGACGGGGGTAGCGGACATGGCGGGCTCCGAGTTGACGTTGGCGTCGTTCGGGCTCACATAAAACCGACCGACCGGTCGTAAATACTACCGATCGGTCGGATATAAAGAGGCTGAGATGAAAGCGACCCTGAAAGATATCGTCGTCGAGGCGCGCGAGTTGTTCCGCCGCCACGGCTATGACGGCGCGTCGATGCAGGACCTGGCCGAACGGGTGGGGCTGAAGAAGGCCAGCCTCTACACCCGCTTCCCCAACAAGGAGGCGCTGGCGCCGGAGGTGCTGAGCCTGACCCTGGCCGAGAGTCAGGTGGGTCTGCCCGACCATGGCGACGACTGGCGCGCCCAGTATGCGGCCGTGCTCACCCGGTTCGCCGAGACCTTGATCGAGGGGCGGCGGTGCGTGGGCCTGCACCTGGCCTATGGCGTGTCGGACGACACGCCGGTGGCCCAGGCGGCGGTACGGAATTTCTTCGTCGGTCAGCGCGAGGCCATCGCCGCGATCCTGGCCAAGGGCATGTCCGCCACAGAAGCCGATGCGACGGCGGCCGACGCCATGGCGCGGCTGGAGGGCGCTACTCTGTGGCTGGCGACGATCGGCGACGAAGGTCCGATGCGGCGAGCGCTGGCGGAACTGGTCGCCGCCCAGACAAACCGGGCCTAGGCCTTCCGGCGGAACAGGCCGCGCTTCTTCTGGGACCGTTCCAGGGCCACCTCCTCCGGCAGGCCGTGGCGGGCCTCGATGTCCTTCTGCAGAGCCTTGGCGGCCATCAGGTGACCCGGGAAGATCGTGTCGACGGCCCAGCCCAGCACCGGCACGGTGTCTGACAGGTTGTCGGCGGCCAGATAGGCCGTCATCCGCGCCAGGGTGGCCGGCGAAGCGCCCGCCTGGAAGGCATGGACCAGCAACAGTCCGCCCGCGCCCAGGCCATAGGCCAGGCCCGCGCCCGGCACCCAGGCCAGGACGCCATCCAGGCCGATGCCCAGGGGTCCGATGCCGATCAACCGGTCGGAGAGGCGCTTGATCGTCTCGGCCGAGCGCCAGGCGCGATGGGCCTTGGCGCGACGGTCGGCCTGGCCGTCGGCGTAGCCGGGAGACATCGAAAGGTCGTCGGTCATGCTTGTTGAACGCCCTGCCCCACGCCGCGTTGCCCGTTAGCCCAGGAACACCACCCGGCGCTTCTCCTGGCCGGCCTGGATGCGCGCGATCAGGGCGCGGTATTCCGGCGAGTCCTTCACGTCACGGCGCGAACCTTCGAAATAGATGGTGTCGTCCATGTGCCGCAGCAACATGTCCGCCGACCACTTGTGACCCGTGAACAGCATGTCGGCCACCTTGCCCGCCACCGGGATCGAGCCCGAAACGGTGTCGATCACGATGATGGCGACGATCTGGACCACGATCATCGGCGCGGCGCGGGCCCGTACGGCGTCGAGGATGATCAGACTGCCGGCCCCGAGGCTGTAGAGTTCGCCAGCGCCCGGGATCCAGGTCAGCAGACCGTCCAGACCGATGCCCATCGGCCCGATCCCGACCACGTTGTCGGAGAGCTTCTTCACCCGCTCGACGTTGTTGCGGATGTTGTGCAGCTCGACGTGCGACTTGGCGAAGATCAACGGACGCCCCCCGGCAATGGTTAACGCGGCCAATCTGCAGCAAGCCCGCCGAAGCAGGAAGGCCCGGGACCCCAGATTCACGCCCTGGGCGAACAATGTCATACGAAGCATCGCCTTTCCGTGTCAGCCTCTCGCGAGCGGTGGCGTTTGCGCTTAAGCTGCCTTGCGGACACAGCCAGGAATTTCGGATGCTGATCACCACCACGCCGTTCGTCGAAGGCCACCCGGTCCAGGAGTACAAGGGCGCGATCTACGCCCAGTCCATCCTGGGGGCCAACGTCGTCCTGGACCTGATGGCTTCGATCCGCGACTTCATCGGCGGCCACTCCAAGTCATACGAACGCGTCCTGGCCCGCGCCCGCGAGGACGCGATGAACGCCCTGATGAAGGAAGCCCAGAAGGTCGGCGCCAACGCCATCCTGGCGGTCGATCTCGACTACAACACCGTCGGCCCGAACGGCTCGATGATGATGGTTTCGGTTTCCGGGACCGCCGTCGTCCTCTAAGCGGGGACCGTGACTCCCAGCCTCAACATCGACGTCCTGGAACAGCGCCTGGTCGCCGGCGACCGCGCCGCCCTGGCGCGCGCCATCACCCTGGTCGAGAGTCGCCGGACCGACCACCAGGCCGCCGCGCGTACCCTGCTCTCGCGCCTGATGCCCCTGACCGGTCGCGCCCAGCGGATCGGCATTACCGGCGTGCCGGGCGCGGGCAAGTCGACGACCATCGAACGCTTCGGCTGCGACCTCGTGGAGGCCGGCCACAAGGTGGCTGTGCTGGCGGTCGATCCGTCCTCAGGCCGGCACGGCGGATCGATCCTGGGCGACAAGACCCGGATGGAGCAGCTCAGCGTCCAGCCGAACGCCTATATCCGCCCGTCCCCGTCCGGCGGCGCCCTCGGCGGGGTGGCGCGCAAGACCCGCGAGGCCATGCTGCTGTGCGAGGCGGCCGGCTTCGACGTCGTGATCGTCGAGACCGTCGGCGTCGGCCAGTCCGAGACCGTCGTCGCCGACATGGTCGACATCTTCCTGGCCCTGCTGATCCCCGGCGGCGGCGACGAACTGCAGGGCATCAAGAAGGGCCTGATCGAGCTGGCCGACCTGCTGGTGATCAACAAGGCCGACGCCGATCCGGCCAAGGCCGAGCGCTCGGCCCGCGACTACCGCAACGCCTTGCATATCCTGAGCCCCACCCATCCGGACTGGACACCGCCGGTGCTGACCGCCTCGGGCCTGACAGGACTGGGCCTCGACGTGCTGTGGCGGCAGATCCAGCGGCACCGCGAGGTGATGAGCGCCAACGGCGCCTGGGCCGCCCGCCGCGCCGACCAGGACGCCCGCTGGATGTGGGCCATGGTCCGCGACCGACTGGAGGACGCCTTCAAGACCGCGCCAGCGGTGGCGGCCTTGGTTCCGGAGCTGGAAACGGCGGTGCGCGCGGGCGAGATTCCGGCCTCGGCGGCGGCGGATCGACTGCTAGGGGCGTTCGGGCTGTAGCGCCGATACGAAAAAGCCGCCGGGCCAGGCCCGACAGCTCTTCGTTCAGGTGTTGATCGTCCTAGGCTTCGACCGGCGCGGCGAAGCGCTTGGCCTGGGCGATCCAGGCGTCGCGCTCGGCGCGGCCCTTCAGGCTCAGAAGCTCGTCGAACGAGGCCAGTTCGTCCGGCGTCCAGGCCGCGATCTGGCTGAAGGTGGTCACGCCCAGCTCGGTCAGCGAAGCGGCCAGTTTGGGGCCGACGCCGACGATGCGGGTCAGGTCGTCGCTGGCGGCTTCGGCAGCTTCCACGGGCGCGGCGGCGAGTTCGGCGACGGCCTCGACCGGCGCGGCCTCCTCGACGATCTCGACCGGCGCTTCGGCCACGACCTCGACGGCTTCGAGCACGACAGCTTCAGCCTCGACGACGGGCTCGATCACGGTCTCGACGACCGCTTCGGCGATGTCCTCGTTGGCGGCGGCGACGACCTCGACCACCGGTTCGGCGGCGGCTTCGGCGATCTCCTCGACGGCGTCCAGGGTCGCTTCGGTGGTCTCGGCCATAGCGGCGACAGCCTCGACGACCGGCGCGGCGGCCTCTTCGATCACGGGCTCGGGCGCGGCTTCGAGCACGGCGATGGTCTCAGCCGGCGGCGCGACCGGTTCCGGCGCGAGCGCCATCAGCGCCTCGAGGTTCACAGCCTCGCGCCAGCGCGAAGCCCACCACCAGTAGGTGGCGCCGGCGGCGGCTGCGCCGCCGAACATCAGCCACAGCGGCGACACGGCCCCGACCACCACGCGCGGCGCGGTTTCGGGCTCGACCTTGTCGGCTTGGAATTCGGGAAAGTAGGAGAAGATCGAAACCATGGGGGCGCTCCCAAGACCGAGGCATGTGGGCGAAGGCGATCTATTGCACCGCAACATAACATGGAAATTGCGTTCGCAAGTGCAAAAATGCTGCCCTTAGGTCAACTCAAGCCAAACGCCTTCAGAAGCGCGCCGGCGGCCACGACCACGGCGATCATGGCCAACATCGGCAGACGGGTGGCGAAGGTCAGCATCAGGGCCAGCACGGTCAGCCCCAACGCCGCGTAGTCCAGGCTGGCGAGATCGGGCAGCATCACCTTCACGACGCCCAGGACCTCCATCGTCTGGCCGCTGCGGAACAGCAGGTGGATGGCGAACCACAGGGCCAGCTGGCCGATCACGCCCACCGCCGCCGCCGAGATCAGGGCCAGGGCCCGCGAGGGCCTGGGCTGACGGCCCCAGCGCTCGAACAGCGGACCGCCGGCGAAGATCCACAGGAACGACGGCGCGAAGGTGGTCCAGGCGGCCATCAGCCCCCCCGCCACGCCCAGGGCCCAAGCCCATTCCGGCGGCGCGGTCTGGAAGGCGCCGACGAAACCGACGAAGACGAAGACCAGGATCAGCGGCCCCGGCGTGGTCTCGGCCAGGCCCAGACCATCCAGCATCTGGGTCGCCGACAGCCAGCCGAAGCTCGAGGCGGTCTGCCCCAGATAGGCCAGGGCCGCATAGGCGCCGCCGAAGCTGATCGCCGCCAGTCCGCCGAAGCTCATGCCCATCCAGGCGATCGGCGAACGAGGCGCGATCAGCCAAGCCAGGGCGATTGGCGCGAGCCATAGGGCCAAGCACGCCACGGCCGTGCGCACCTGGCCGGCCGGCGGCGGAACCCTTGGCGACGGCGCGCCCTCCCCGCCCTTGGCGGTCGCCCAGCCCAGGGCGCCCGCCGCCAGGATCACCAGCGGGAACGGCACGGTCGTAAAAGCCAGCAAGGCAAAGCCCGCGCCGCAGACGAAAGCCGCCATGCGGTCCTTGATCGTCCGCTGGCCGATCTTCAGCAGGGCCTGCAGCACGAGCGCGACCACCGCCGCCTTCAGCCCCAGCAGCACCGGCGCGGCCCAGTCCGAACGGCCGTGGACGACATAGAGCGCCGACAGGCCCAACATCACCGCCAGGCCCGGCAGGACGAACAGCAAGCCCGCCGCGACGCCGCCTCGGACGCCATGCAGTCGCCAACCCAGCCAGGTGGCCAACTGCTGGGCCTCGGGGCCGGGCAGCAGCATGCAGAAGCTCAGGGCGCGGGCGAACTCGTCGTCATCGACCCAGGCGCGGGTCTCGACCACCTCGCGATGCAGCAGCGCGATCTGTCCGGCCGGGCCGCCAAAGCCCAGCACGCCGATCTTCAGCCAGACAGGCAGCGCTTCCGAGAAGGTCGGCGGGACCTTGGTCACGTCCGCCAGACGCGCGAGCGGCCGCCGGTCTCGCCCAGGCGCGCGGCGATCCAGTCGCCAGCCTCCACGGCGGCCCCGTCGACCGAGGCCGGAGCCCCGATCATCACCATCGCGCAGCCGTTCATCTTCATGGGATCCGTCAGGGGGCGGAGACGAAGCTCGGCGACTAGCAGGTCATCCGTGACGGTTTCCATCGCGCGCAGGAAGGCGTCGAAGGTCTCCAGGTCCTTGATCGGCAGCCAGATGGCCAGGGCGGCGTCCTTGGCGCGGACCAGGACGGCGCGGGTCGTGGCCGCGATCTGCCGGTAGTCGTCCGGCCGCTCGAACGGCGGGTCGATGACCACGAAGGCGCGGCCGCCCTTGCCGGCCTGGCTGGCGGCGGTCGCGTAACCGTCGGCTTCCAAGGCCTGGGCGCTGGCATAGGGCGCCAGGGTCTTGCGCAGCAGCTGGGCGTCGTCGGGACGGAGTTCGCAGCCGGCATAGCGGTCGGCCTTGCGCAGCGCCCGCGCCATCAGCAGCGGCGAGCCTGGATAGAGATCGCCCGACTTGCCGCCGTTCATGGCGTCAACGGCCTTCAGCAGCGACCCGAACACCGCCGGCGCATCGGTCGCCGCCTTCAGCCGGAAGATGCCCGCCTGGGCCTCGCCCGAACGCCGCGCCATCTCGCCAGAAAGATCGTACCCCCCCGCCCCCGCATGGGTGTCGATCACCGACACGGCGTCGCTCTCGCGCTGCAGGGCCGACAGCATGGCCAGCAGGATCGCGTGCTTGTGCAGGTCGGCGAAGTTGCCGGCGTGGAAGGCGTGGCGGTAGTTCATCCCCGCTCATACCACGTCTTTTGGCCACGCCCCGTGCGCGCGAGCAGCCTCGCGCAGTTCGGCGACCATCATGTCCTTCAGCGCCTGGGGCTGGACGATCTGGATATCGCCGCCCCAGGTGAACAGGTGCCAGGACAGCTCGCGCATGCCGCCGGCGCGGAACGTGACCGTCACCGAGCCGTCGTCTTCCTGGGTCACCTGCTGGGTCGCGTGAAAGCGCCAGCGCAGGGCGTCCTCGGCGCGGCGCTTGTCGATGCGCAGCACCACGTCCTGGATCTCGTCGTGATAGATGCCGAAGCTCTCGTCGGCGAAGGCCTGCAGCGAGAAGTCCTCAGGTGGCGGCGCTGGGGTGTCGAGCACCTTCAGGTCGCTCATGCGGTCCAGGCGCCAGGAGCGCGGCTTGCCGCTCTTGCCCTCCGACGCCACCAGATAGTTGCTGCGCCCGAACAAAACGCCCAGCGGCGTCACTTCCCGCGTGCGGCCCGGCGTGCTGCCGCCCTCGTAGCGGAACGACAGGCCCGACAGCCCCTTGATCGCCGTGCGGATGGCGGCGAGCAGCGCCTGATCCTCGAACGGACGAGGGCCAGCGTGGACTGCGATGGTCTCGGCCTGAACCAGGGCCTCGACGTCGGGCGCCACCCGGCGACGGGCCGAGCCGCGCAGGGCCGACAGCAGCTTGGCCTCCAGCGCGTAGAGCGAGGCCGCCCGCGTGTCGGCGCCGGACGCCTTGTAGGAATCGGCCGCCGTCCGCAGGGCCGCCAGCTCCTCGGCGGTCGGGGTCTGGAAGACGCCATCCAGGCCGGACGGGATGCGGAAGCGCTTGGTCGGCGGATCGTCGATCGCCTCCATCTGCGGAAAGGCCGCCCAGACGGCGTCGCGCATCCGCTCGGCGGTACGACGACCGACATCCAGGTTCTGGGCCATCTCGTCCAGGGTCAGCCCCTCGGCCGAGCCGGCCAGCATCCGGGCCAGATGCAGAAGGCGCGTAGCTTTTTCGTGTCTCATGCGTTCCCCAGGCAGACGAGTAGCTTACGACCGTTTCTGTCGCAATGCCCGCACATTCTGCGGATGTCGAGATTGGAGAAACTAATGTCGCGCTTCGCCTGCTCCCCCTGGACCGTCGCGCCTGTGAATCAGGCCCTGATCTCGGCCGTGCTGGATTTCGCCGACATCCACCGCGACATGGGCGGCGGACGCACCCTGCGTCGGATCAGCCATGAGCGGGCGGCCAAGGCCGACATGTTCCTGCTGCTCGGCCGCGACGTCGAGCGCGTCACCGACATCGGCCTCGTCTGGAACGACCGTGAGGACCAGATCGTCCGCGTCACCGACGACGCCGAACTGCGTGATTCCCGGATGAGCGCCTGGGAAGAAGCCTTCGACCTGTTCGAGACCGAAGAGACCGACGAAGCGGCCGAGCCGATGCGCCTCTGCGCGTGAGTTGAGGCGCCCTTCGCGACCTCCGCGCGTGGATCGCCCGCGCCGTTCTGCCTAAAATCCGAGAACAGCCGCCGCGCAAAACGGCGCCCGCCGGGCGCTTGCGCGGTTGTGGCGTTTTCCTGACAGCCTCTCATTGCCGAACGCCGAAACGTGGATCCCCATGAATACATCGGGATGATCCCGATAGATTTTTAGTGCCCGCGTCAAAAATCATAATCGGGGAGAGAAAAACGCCATGGATGGAGAATTCGACATGCGTCAATAAACACAATGAGGGGGTTACTGATGACTCGACGTTTTAAACCCGCACTCCTGGCGGGCATTTCGGCGCTATCCATTACTATTGGATATTCTGCCCCCGCTTTCGCCGCCGACACCGCAGCGACACCGCCCGACCAGACCGAGGTCGACACCATCATCGTCACCGGCACGCGCCAGACGGGCCTGCGTGTCATCGACAGCCCCGCCCCCGTCCAGGTGGTCGACACCAGCACGCTCGAGCGCACCGGCGCGGTGGACCTGCGCCTCGGCCTCGCCAACCTGGTGCCGTCGTTCAACGCCCAGGCCTTTGGCGGCGACACCGCCAACCTGACCCTTTCGGCCCGCCTGCGCGGTCTTTCGCCCAACCAGGCCCTGGTGCTGGTCAACGGCAAGCGCCGCCACACCACCGGCAACCTCGCCGTCCTGTCGGGCGTCTATCAGGGCGCCGCCGCCGCGGACCTTGGCTTCATCCCGATGGCCGGCATCGGCCGTATCGAGGTGCTGACCGACGGCGCCGCCGCCCAGTACGGCACGGACGCCATCGCCGGCGTCGTCAACATCATCCTGAAGAAGAACGTTTCGGGCGGCTCGATCTCGGCCACCGGCGGCGAATACTTCGACGGCGGCGGCAAGACGGCCGGCGGCGCGATCAACATCGGCATGTCGCCGACCGAGAACAGCTATCTGAACATCACGGTCGAGAGCAAATACCACGGCTTCTCCAACCGTGGCCTGCCCGACCAGCGGGTCTTCAACCCGACCAGCCCCGGCTATTCGGCCGCCAACAACGCCGTCGAGAGCCTGATCAAGGGCTATCCGAACCTGAACCTGATCTCGGGCGACGCCGAGTACCGCCTGAACAACCTCGTCTACAACGCCGGGATCGAGCTGCCCGGTGACTTCGAGGTCTATTCGTTCGGCACCCTGGGTCACAAGGACGCCTCGGCCTACGAGAACTACCGCCGCTACAACCGCATCCAGGGCAAGATGGGCGCGACCGACCGGCCGTTCCCGCTGGGCTTCAGCCCGCGTGAACGCATCATCGAGGACGACTACGCCATGACCCTGGGCGTGTCGGGCAAGGTGGCCGGCTGGGATCTCGACGTCTCGTCGACCTACGGCAAGGACGACATCGAGGTCCGCGTCGAGGACTCGGCCAACGCCAGCCTCTATGTCGACACCTCGACCACCACGACTAAGGGCTTTTCCCCCACCTCGTTCCACGCCGGCAGCTGGCGCACGACCCAGTGGACCAACAACGTCGACCTGCGTCGCGGCTTCGACGTCGGCTTCGCGGAGGCGCTGGACGTCGCCGTCGGTTACGAGCAGCGCCGCGACTACTATCGCATCGGCCAGGGCGACGCGGCCTCGACCTACAAGGAAGGCTCGCAGTCGTATCCGGGCTTCCAGAAGACGGACGCCGGCGGCCACGCGCGCACCAGCTGGGCGCTCTATGGCGACGTCGCCGCCACCCCCGTCGCGGCCTGGAAGATCGACGCGGCGGTCCGCTACGAGAAGTTCAGCGACTTCGGCGACACGACCGTCGTCAAGCTGACCAGCCGCTACGACTTCAGCGAGATGTTCGCCATCCGCGGCACGGCCTCGACCGGGTTCCGCGCCCCGACCCTGGCGGAATCGTTCTACTCGGCCACCAACGTCTCGCCGACCAGCGCCTTCGTGCAGCTGGCCCCGAACTCGAACGCCGCGCGCCTGCTGGGCATCTCCCCGCTGAAGCCGGAGAAGTCGAAGAACTACAGCCTCGGCATCGTGGCTCACCCGATCCCGAAGATGACGGCGACGATCGACGCCTATCAGATCACCCTGAAGGACCGCATCTTCGGTTCCAGCTCGGTCTATGGCCTGCGCAACGGCGTCGTGGTCAACAGCAACGTCAACGCCGCGATCGCCGCCAACGGCAACGTGCTGGACAGCACGGTGGCCAGCACCGGCATCAACATCTTCTCGAACGGCCTAGACACCCGCACACGCGGCCTGGACTTCGTCGTCGCGTATCCGACCGATCTGGGCGAGATGGGCCGCATCGACTGGACGCTGAGCGGCAACTTCAACAAGACCAAGATCACCAAGGTGAAGGCCGCGCCGACGGCCCTGGCCACGACCAGCGCCGCCTTCCCGACGGGTCAGGTCCTGTTCGCGGGCAACGCCGCCTCGTTGCTGGAAAAGGCCGCGCCGAAGTACAAGATCGGGCTGAACGGCCTCTACACCTTCGGCAAGATCTCGCTTTCGCTGACCGAGACCTTCTACGGCAAGGCCGAGGCCCTGTCGGATCCCGGCACCGGCCCGCTACTCAACACCGTGGCCAGCGCCACGGCGATCACCGACGCCGAGCTCTCCTACAAGTTCCCGGTCGGCGTTACGGCCGCGATCGGGGCCAACAACCTGTTCAACAAGTATCCGGACAAGTTCACGGCCGCGTTCCAGACCGCCTGTATCGCCTCAGGCGGCGGCTGTGTAACTCAGTACCCGAGCTTCTCGCCGTACGGCATCAACGGCGGCTACTACTACGGCCGACTGACCTTCGCCTTCTGAGGCGGGAAGACAGGCTGAACTGCGAAGGGGCGGGCCGCGAGGTCCGCCTCTTTTGCTTTTCCGGCGACGCATGTCGAATTGGCGCTTGCGCCGGACCCAAGGGCCGGCCGGATAAGACGACTCGTTCGAGGAGGATGATGCGTTGGCAAGTTCCGGTCCCCACCTGCTGCCCGCCGAGGCCGCCCGTCGCCTGGGCGTCAGCGGGAAGGCTTTGCGCGTGTACGAAGCGCAGGGCCTGATCCGGACCGAACGGACGGCGGCGGGTTGGCGGGTCTACGGGCCCGACCAGATCGCCCGCCTGCATCAGGTGCTCGCCCTCAAGAGCTTCGGCTTTCCGCTCACGCGGATCGCCCAACTCTTGTCCGGTGGCCCTCCCGACCTCACGGCCTTCCTGGACCTGCACGAGCATGTGCTGCGCCAGGAAGCCGAACGGGTCGACCGCGCGCTCCGCCTGCTGGCGGTGGCGCGCACCAAGCTCGCCGAACGCGGCACGCTTTCCTCGGACGATTTGATGGATCTCACCAAGGAAACCGTGATGACCGAGAAAAACGTCGACGACCTGGCCGCCGCCTACGAAACGATCGCCGCCAGGCGCTTCTCCCCGGCCGACCAGGCAACGCTGAAAGCCAACGGTTATGAAGGCATGGCCAAGCCCGACCAGGACTGGGGCGCTCTGCACGCCGAAGCCGACCGCCTGATGCGGATCGGCGATCCCACATCGCCTGCCGCGATGGATCTTGCCCGCCGATGGATGGGCAAGGTGTTCGAGGCGACGGGCGGCGACCCCGCCCTCACCCGCAAGATGAAGGCCGTCGCGCGCGAGACCTTGGAACAACCCGCCTTCGCCGCCGCGTCGACCTCGTCCAACGCCATGATGGACTTCGTCACCCAAGCCTATGGCGCAGCCATCGCGGCCGGTGTGATGCCAAAGCCCGCCGACGCCTAGGACGAAGGGGCGGGCCGAACGGTCCGCCCCTTCTGTTTTAGAGCGCCTTGCCCATCCGGATCAGCGGCACCCGGTAGCCGTTCGACGTCACAGCCTCGAACGGCTCGATGTCGTGGTAGCCGCAGGCGCGATACAGCGGCACGCCGCCCATGGTCGCGGCCATCTCGACGCTGGAGAACCCTTCGGCCCGCGCGGCCGCCTCGCAGGCGTCCAGGACGATCCGGCCGACGCCTTTGCGGGTGTGGTCGGGGTGGGTGTACATCGCCCGCACCCGCGCCGCGTCAACCTTGGGGTCGAGCAGCGCCGCGTCGCGCCCGGCCGAGTGATCGCCGCCGAACAGGGTGGCGCGCCGGCTCCAGCCGCCGCAGCCGGCGATCGCTTCTCCGTCTTCCACCACGAAATAGGTGCCGTCGGCGATCAGCTGGGTGTCCAGGCCCATGATCTCGTACGAGGCCTTCACTCCTTCCGGCGGCAGGAACGCCTGGAGCAGCTCGCCGATCGCGCGGTCCATCAGGGCCGACAGGACGGGCATGTCCTCGGGGCGCGCCAGGCGCAGGCGAAGGGTCGGGGCGGTCGAACTCATGGCTACTCCTTCGGGACGCGGGACGGCGCGGCGAAAGAGCGATTCCGCATTGCGAAGACGGATCGCTCGCCCCCGCTCATGGATCGCTCAAAGGCCGCGCGCGGCGCCCAATGGCGAGGCTTCTAACATGTCAGAACGAGGACGAACCCGAATTGCGTTGCGCCGCGAAGGCCGGGGTTTCGAGATGCCCCTGTCCGGCGCGGCAAGGCCCGTCGGCTTCGTGGCCAGGCGCGATCTTCACGCGCCGGTCCGCAAACAAGGGCGGGGATCTTATGAGTGGACTGGACGCGTCTTCGGCGGGTGGTGTTCTCACGCGCCGTCGGTTCTTCGAAAGCCTGGCCGCGGTCGGCGGCATGTCACTGGTGCTGTCGGGCATGGAGGCCCTTGGCTACGGCATGGCCTCGGCCACGGAGCTGCCGCCCGAACTGAGCGGCGGGGCCAAGAACACCAAGATCGTCATCCTGGGCGCGGGCCTGGCGGGCATGACCGCCGCCTATGAACTCGGCAAGGCCGGCTATCAGGTCCAGGTGCTGGAGGCGCGTTCCTATGCCGGCGGTCGCTGCCAGACGGCGCGTAAGGGCTTCAAGCACACCGACCTGATCGGCCACGAACAGACCTGCGAGTTCGACGAGGGCCAGTACATCAACCACGGCCCCTGGCGGATCCCGTACCACCACCGCTCGACGCTGCACTACACCAAGACATTCGGCGTGCCGCTGGAGAGCTTCGTCAACGACAACGACGCGGCTTACATCTATTTCGAGAAGGGCAAGGGTCCGCTGACCGGCAAGCCGGTGCGCAAGGGCGAGGTCGCCGCCGACATCCGGGGCTACACCGCCGAACTAGTCGCCAAGGCCGCCAGCCAGGGCCAGCTCGACGCCCCGCTGTCGGGCGTCGACAAGGAGCGCTTCGTCGCCTACCTGGTCAACGAGGGGCGGCTGTCCAAGGACCTCGCCTACAAGGGCACCGAGGGTCGCGGCTTCTCCGTCCATCCCGGCGCGGGCGTCAGTCCCGGCCCCGGCAAGGAGCTGCCGCCCTTCGCCTTCAAGGACGTGCTGGACAGCAACGCCTGGCGCGTCCTGAGCTCGGTCACCGGCTACGAGCAGCAGCGCACCATGCTGCAGCCGATCGGCGGCATGGACCAGATCGCCAAGGCCTTCGAGAAACAGGTCGGGCCGATGATCCGCTACGGCGCGGTCGTCGAGAAGATCAAGCAGTCCCCCACCGGCGTCACGGTCTCGTACAAGGGCGCCGACGGCAAGGCCGCCGAGGTCACGGCCGATTACTGCATCTGCACCATCCCGCTCAGCGTGCTGAAGCAGATCGATCTGGACGCCTCCGCCCCGTTCAAGGCGGCGATGAGCGGCGTGGCCTACGCCCCGGTCAACAAGATCGGCCTGCAGATGAAATCCCGCTTCTGGGAGGACAACCACCACATCTACGGCGGCCACATCTACAACGACCTGCCGGGGATCAACACGATCACCCTGCCCTCCTATGGCTGGCAGGGGCAGAAGGGCGTGCTGCTGGGCTACTACGCGTTCGGCGGCGAGGCGGCCAAGATCAGCGCCAAGACCCCGGCCGAGCGCGCGGCCTTCGCCGTGGCGGCGGGCCAGAAAATCTTCCCGGAATACGCCGCCAACTTCGACAACGCCTTCTCCTTCAGCTGGCACCTGGCCGAGTACAATCTCGGGGGCTGGGCCGAGTGGGGCGAGACCGGGCGCAAGGACAGCTATCCGGTCCTCTGCCAGCCCGATGGCCGCCTCTATCTGGCCGGCGAACACTTGAGCTACCTAGGCGGCTGGCAGGCCGGCGCCATCGAGTCGGCCTGGCAGCAGATCGCCAGGATCCACGCCCGCGTTCAGCAGGCCTGAGAACACGAGCGTGGCAGCCGGAAGTGGAAGCCGGTTCCGGTGGTCGCCACGCGTTAAGGAAAGTCCGAGGAAACGCATGACCTTCGCCTATCGTCTCGCCGCCCTGAGCCTTGTCGTGGCCATGGCTGTTCCCGCCATCGCCTCCGCCGACGGCAAGTCGAGCTACATGGACAACTGCTCGGCCTGCCACCAGGCCACCGGCAAGGGCGTCAAGGGCGCCTTCCCGGCCCTGGCCGGCTCGCCGTTCGCGCAGGGCGACGCCAAGCTGGTGACGACCACGGTGCTGAACGGCCGCGCCGGCATGCCGGCCTTCAAGGACGACCTCACCGACGCCGACCTCTCGGCCATCCTGACCTATGTCCGCTCGTCGTGGGGCAACAAGGCCTCGGCCGTCGCGCCCAAGGATGTCGCCGCCGCCCGCGTCGCCGCCAAGGCCGGGGCCAAGGCGCGCGGCCTGCAGGCCCACTGATCGATCCGCTCACCCAGGGAGAACTCCATGAAACGCCTCGCCGCCCTCGCCGTCGGGCTCTGCGCTCTTGCCTCCGTCGCTCAAGCTCAGGAGATCGTCCGTGGCGGCGATCCCAAGTCGGCCATCGCCAGCGTGGTCACCGTGCCGGCCGGCTACAGCACCATCTATGTCAGCGGCATGACCCCGCCGGTGATCGACGAAAAAGCCACCGGCGTCGCCAAGTTCGGTGACACCAAGACCCAGACCCTGGGCGTGCTGGGCCGCATCGAGGCGGCGCTGAAGAGCCAGGGCGCGACCATGGCCGACGTCGTCATGATGCGCGTGCTGCTGGTCGGCGACCCGGCCAAGGACGGCAAGATGGACTTCGCCGGCATGATGGAGGGCTACAAGACCTACTTCGGCACCGCGACCCAGCCCAACAAGCCCTCGCGCATCACCAGCCAGATCACCGCCCTGGTGGCCGACGGCATGCTGGTCGAGATCGAGGTCCAGGCGGCCAAGAAGCCTTAGGGGCGGCAACGCCGAACCCGCGCCGACGCTTCAATTTCATCGTTACGCAAAATTAGTTTCGTGACAACGTTGTCAGATCAAATTCAAACAGCTATATGGAAATCAGCCCTTTCGGGCGTTTCCTCCCAATGACTCGGCCGCCTTCTTCTCCTGGAAGGCGGCCGTTCTTTTGTCAGGCGCACCGCCGTCTCGGCTGCCCCGGAAAATAAATCGCATCCGATCTATTGAACGCCCTTGAACCCGTCGAACGTCGCACCAAATTACATCGCATCCGATTAGATCGGATATGATCAACAACACGAAACGACAGGTGCTCCCATGACCGCCAAGCTCTATTTCTCCGGCACAACCCACAACACCACCGGCCCGAACGGCGGCGCGCGCAGCGCCGACGGCTTCCTGGATCTGAAGTTCGCCGAGCCCCACCCCGCCGCCGAGAACCTGTTCGGCGCGGCCTGGTCGGCCTGCTACATGGGCGCTCTCGGCCTCGTCGCCGCCCAGCGCAAGGTGAAGCTGCCGGCCGACCTGTCGGTCGACGCCACCATCGACCTGCTCGCCGACGCCGGTTCCTTCTTCCTGCGCGCCAAGTTCGACGTCGCCCTGCCCGGCCTGGATCGCGACCTGGCCCAGGACCTGATCGACGCCGCCCACACGATCTGCCCGTACTCGAAGGCGACGCACGGCAATATCGAGGTCGTGACCAATTTGGTGTGAGCGTGGAGCGCGCCCTCCGTCACGCTGCGTATCCGCAGCGCGCCACCTCCCCCGTTTCACGGGTGAGGAGGATGCCGCCTCTTTCCTGCCCCGCTTGCGGGGGAGGTGGCGCGGCGCCGATAGGCGACGTGACGGAGGGGGCGCAACAGCCCTAGATGCCTAGGCGGTGACGACGCGCCCCTCGTGCGTCGTCACCGGCCAGGGCGAAAGCTTCGCGCCCATACAGGGACCGCCGACGCAGGTCCCCTCGTCCACCGTGAACATCGCCCCGTGCCAGGAGCACTGGATCAGGCCGCCGTCGGGCGTCAGGTACTGATCCAACTGCTGGGCCAGAGGCAGACCCTGGTGCGGGCAGCGGTCGACATAGCCGAACACCGCCTCACCCTTGCGGACCACAAAGCCGTGGAAGCGCTTGTCGCCGATCTGCAGGACGTAGTTCCGCGCCGCGCCGTCGGCGATCAGGTCCAGCGGGCCGAGATTGATCCCCGCCCGCGTTTCCCAAATCCGGCCGACCGGCGCGGCGGCTTCTTCCGTCAAACCCGCTCGACCGTCTGCTCGATGGCGCCGAAGATCGAGTGGCCCTTGGCGTCCTTCATCTCGATGCGGATGGTGTCGTCGCCCAGCAGGAACGGCGTCTTGGCCGCACCGGTCAGGATCGTCTCGACCGTGCGCAGTTCGGCCAGGCACGAATAGCCGACGCCGCCTTCGGCGATCGTCTTGCCCGGGCCTTCGTCGGCGCCGCGGTTGCTGACCGTACCCGAGCCGACGATGGTGCCGGCGCAGAGGTTGCGGGTCTTGGCCGCGTGAGCGACTAGGGTCCCGAAATCGAAGGTCATGTCGACGCCGGCGTCGGCCTTGCCGAAGTCCTTGCCGTCCAGCTCGACCAGCAGGGCGCCGTGCAGCTTGCCGTCCCTCCAGGCGTCACCGAGCGCGTCGGGCGACACCGCCACCGGCGAGAAGGCGCTGGCGGGCTTGGACTGCACGAAGCCGAAGCCCTTGGTCAGCTCGGCCGGGATCAGGTTGCGCAGGGACACGTCGTTGCAGAGCATGACCAGGCGGATGGCCGCCAGGGCCTCCTCGCGGGTCGCGCCCAGCGGCACGTCGTCGACGATCACGGCGATCTCGCCTTCCAGGTCGCAGCCCCAGCTGGCGTCGGCCAACGGGATCGGATCGCGCGGGGCCAGAAAGCCGTCCGAGGCGCCCTGGTACATCAGCGGATCGGTCCAGAAGGTCTCGGGCATCTCGACGCCGCGCGCCTTGCGGACCAGTTGCACGTGATTCACATAGGCCGAACCGTCGAGCCATTGGTAGGCGCGCGGCAGCGGGCTGAGCGCGTCGTGCTCGTGGAAGCGTTCCTTGGGGACCGCGCCGTGCTCGAGGCTCTCGGCCAGGCCCGCCAGCATCGGCCCGCAGCGCTCCCAATTGTCCAGCGCGGCCTGCAAGGTCGGCGCGATGGTCCCGGCGTCTGTAAACCAGGCCAGGTCGTTGGAGACCACCACCAGCCGGCCGTCACGACCGCCCTTGAGAGACGCGAGCTTCATCAGCGCTTCCTCTTGTATTTGTTCTGGTTAAGGCAGACGCGCTTTGGAGAAGCCCGTCCAACACGAGTCATAGTCACCCTGAAGCGCGGAAGTCTCCAGTGCGAACTTCGTCGGGCGGATCACCCAGCGACTTTCGAACATGAAGGCCATGGTCCCGTCGATCTTGTGCGGGCCCAGTTCGGCCTCGGTGGCCTTGTGGTGACTGGCCACGTCGGGGCCGTGATCGCTCATGCAGTTGTGCAGGCTGGAGCCGCCGGGGACGAAGCCCCCCTCCTTGGCGTCGTAGGCGCCGTGGATCAGGCCCATGAACTCGCTCATCACGTTGCGGTGGAACCACGGCGGGCGGAACGTGTGCTCGGCCACCATCCAGCGCGGCGGGAAGATCACGAAGTCACAGTTGGCCGTGCCCGGGATCTCGCTGGGCGAGGTCAGGACCGTGAAGATCGACGGATCGGGGTGGTCGAAGCTGACCGTGTTGATCGTGTTGAAGCGCGACAGGTCATAGCGGTACGGCGCGAGATTGCCGTGCCAGGCCACGACGTCCAGCGGACTGTGGTCCCACTCGGCGGCCCACAGGGCGCCCTGGAACTTCTGGATGACCAGGGTCGGCGCATCGACGTCCTCGAACGCCGCCACGGGCGTCTCGAAGTCGCGCGGATTGGCCAGGCCGTTCGAGCCGATGGGGCCCAGGTCCGGCAGCTTGAACGCCGCGCCGTAGTTCTCGCAGACATAGCCGCGCGAGGGACCGTCGACCTCGACGCGGAAGCGCACGCCGCGCGGGATCACCGCGATGTGGCCGGGGCCGGCCTTTAGAACACCGAACTCAGTGACCAGGGTCAGCACGCCCTGCTGCGGGACCAGCAGCAGCTCGCCGTCGGCATTGTAGAATACCCGGTTCTTCATCGACGCGTTGGCCAGATAGAGATGGATACCGATGCCGGCCTGAGTCGCCACGTCGCCGTTGCCGGCCAGGGTGACCAGGCCGTCGACGAAGTCGGTCGGCTCGGCCGGGATCGCCAGCGGGTCCCAACGCAGGCGGTTGGGCGTCACCGGGCCTTCGAACGGGCCGCTGGCTAGCCTGGCTTGGGCATAGGGCTGGTAGGCGCCATGCCCGGCGCTGGGCCGCAGGCGGTAGAGCCAGCTGCGCTTGTTCTCGTGACGCGGGGCGGTGAAGGCCGTGCCCGACAGCTGCTCGGCATAGAGCCCAAACGGAACCCGCTGCGGCGAGTTCTGGCCGACGGGCAGAGCGCCCGCCACGGCCTCGGTGGCGAAGTGAGCGCCGAAGCCGGTTTGGTAGCGGAGGTCCATGGTTGGGTCCTTGGATCGTTCAACGACAGAGGAGCCGCCCTCGCCCTTCGACAAGCTCAGGGTGAGGGCTACTCAACGCTCGCAGTAAACACCTCATCCTGAGCTTGTCGAAGGACGAGGTGTGGGCCCTCAGGCCTCGACCGTGATCACGCCCCGGCGGATCTGGTCCAGCTCGATGCTTTCGAACAGGGCCTGGAAGTTGCCGTTGCCGAAGCCTTCGTTGCCCTTGCGCTGGATGATCTCGAAGAAGATCGGGCCGAACAGGTTCTCGGTGAAGATCTGCAGCAGCAGGCCTTCGTCGCCGACATTGCCGTCCAGCAGGATGCGGTTCTTCTTCAGGCGCTCCAGGTCCTCGCCGTGGCCCGGGACGCGCTTGTCGATCAGCTCGTAGTAGGTCTCGATCGTGTCCTGCAGCTTCACGCCGCGCGCGCGCAGCTTCTCGACGGTGTCGTAGATATTGTCCGTCGTCATCGCCAAGTGCTGGATGCCCTCGCCGTTGTACTGGCGGATGAACTCCTCGATCTGGCTCTTGTCGTCCTGGCTTTCGTTCAGCGGGATGCGGATGGCCTTATCGGGCGCGATCATTGCCTGGCTGAACAGGCCCGTGGCCTGGCCCTTGATGTCGAAGTACTTCTGCTCCTCGAAGCCGAAGATCTGGTTGTAGAAGGTCGACCAGGTGCGCATCTGGCCACGCTTGACGTTGTGGGTCAGGTGGTCGAGCAGGTCGAGGCCGACATTGTTCTTGGCTTCGGCCAGGGCCGCGCCCGGGACCTGTTCCCAGCCGTCATAGATGGTGCCGGCGTCGCCGTAGCGGTCGATGAGGTACAGCAGGCTGCCGCCGATGCCTTCCAGCACCCGGGCGTCCGCGCCCAGCAGCGAACGCGAGGCGTCGGCGGCCTTGGCGCCGCGCTTGAGGGCTTCGGCATAGGCCTGCTCGACGTTCTCGACGCGGAAGGCCATGCCGTTGGCCGACGGGCCGTGATCGGCGCGGAAGTCGGCGACCTGGCCGGCCTCTTCCTGGTTGACGATCAGGTTGATGCGACCCTGCTTGTAACGGGTCGCCGCCTTGGTCGGGTGCTTGCTGGCGGCTACGAAGCCCAGCTGTTCGATCAGAGCGACCATGGCGACCGGATCGGGGCTGGTGAACTCGACGAACTCGAAGCCGTCGAGGCCCAGCGGGTTCTGCTCGGTGACGAGGGTCATGAAGGCGTCTCCGTAAATCTTAGAGGGCCAGCGCGGTCGGCAGCGCGGCGATCAGGGCGTCGTTGTCGGCCGGACGGCCGATGGTGATGCGGACCCAGCCGCCGGCGACCGGCGTCGGGCGGATGATGAGCCCCTCGTGCAACAAATGCGCGGCGGTGGCTTCGGCGCCAGCGGGCGAGCGCAGGAACACGAAATTGGCGTGGCTCTCGGTGTGCTCGACGCCCATGTCGTCCAGCACCGCCTCGACGCGACCGCGTTCAGCGATGGTCAGGGCGACGGTGCGGTCCAGGTGCTCGCGGTCCTCCCAGGCGGCAAGGGCGGCGGCCTGGCTGACGGCGGTGACGTTGAACGGCGGGCGGATGCGATCCAGGTACTCGACCAGCTCGGCCGACGAGGCGATGCCGTAGCCCATGCGCAGCCCGGCCAGGCCATAGGCCTTGGAGAAGGTGCGGGCCGAGACCCACGGACCGCCCCAGGCGTCCAGCATGGCGAAGGTGTCGAAGGCCTCGTGATACTCGCGATAGGCCTCGTCGACGAAGACCACGGTCGAGCGCGGGGTGGCGGCCAGGATCTGCTTGAAGGCCTCGGCCTTCAGGGCGTTGCCGGTCGGGTTGTTCGGCGTGCAGAGGACCAGCAGCTTCGGCCCCTGCGCGGCGGCGGCGCATACGGCCGGAACGTCGATGTCGAAGTTCGGCAGGCGCGGCACGTCGATGATCCGCGCCTCGGCGCAGCGGCCGAAAATCTCGTAGGTCGGGAAGGTCGGGCTCGACAGCAGGATCGAGTCGCCCGGGTGCAGCACCGCGCGGAAGACGTAGTCGATCAGGGCTTCCGAACCCGGCGAGATCACCAGGCGCGCTGGCGAGACGCCCAGGCGCTGGCCGATCGCGGCGCGCAGCACGTCGCTGTGCGGATCGGGATAGATGTGCGGCTCGGTCATGGCGGTCATCACCGCCTCGGCGACCTTGGGGCTGGGGCCGAGCAAGTTCTCGTTGCTGGCCAGCTTGGAGAACGAGGAGAGGCCCGTCCGGCGGCCGGCCTCGGCCAGGGTCATGCCGGCCTTGTAGCCTTGCACGCCTTCCAGCGCGGGGCGCATCGGCGAGGCCCAGGTGGGCGACAGGGGCTTGCGATCGAGAACCAGCATCCGTCCGCGCTCCAATGAAGTGAGAGCGGCAGCATATCGCGGACTGGAAGTCAGAACGTGGCGATGATGACCATAGATCGAGCCATAACGGTCATTTTCGATCAACTTTTATCAAAGAACCGATCGAATGTGATCACTCCAGATAGTCCAGCGGCAGGGCCGTAGAGTCCTTGATCGTGTCCAGCACGAACGACGAGCGGATGTCCTTCACGGCCGGCATCTTCAGCAGGCGCTTCATGGTGAAATCCGCATAGGCGTCGAGGTTCGGCACCGCCACCTTCAGCAGGTAGTCGAAATTGCCGGTCATCACGTGGCAGCTGACCACTTCCGGTTCACGCAGGATGGCCTGCTGAAAGGCCTCGGCAGCCCCTTCGACGTGATCGACCTGGACTTCGACATAGGCCAGCACGTCCAGCCTGGCCTTGCGGCGGTCGAGCAGCGCGACATAGCCGCTGATCAGGCCCGAGGCCTCCAGCTGCTTGACCCGCCGCAGGCAGGGGCTGGGCGACAGCCCAACCCGCTCGGCGAGATCGACGTTCGAGATCTTGCCGTCCTGCTGCAGGATCTGGAGAATCTTCCGATCGGCACGGCTGAGCTTCATCGTGACCTGTTCAGGCTCATGATTGGTACAAAGTGACGAGATAGCGCATTTCTCGGTCCGCGAGGAGACGAGCCTTGCGCCCGCCTGCGCTTGAGGCTCTACCATTGAGCGAGACGCAGCCGGAGGAACCGCCGTGATCTACGCCAAGGCCGCCGCCTATCTGGTGGGCTGGGTGTTCCTGGCCGTGGTCCTGATGCGCGTGGTCGTGGGCCCGCTGTGGGGCTCGGGCACGGACATCGGCCTGGTCGCCGCCCCGGCCGCCTTCGCGGTGGGCGTCGTGGCCCTGGCCAAGCTGGCCCAGATTCTCCTGCGCGACCTCTCCAAGACTTCCCAGGCCGAAGCCAAGGATCCCGAATGACCGACAGCCCCTTCGTCACGCCCCCTCGCAAGGGTTCGATCAAAGCCCCGTTCCAAAAGCGCGGCCAGCAGGTGATGGTCGGCGTGGTCGCCGTGCTGATCCTGCTGCTGGGCTCGTGCAGCGTGCTCGGCCACAGCACCACGGTCGAGCCGGGCAATGTCGGGGTCAAGATCCGCACCCTGGGCTCCTCGGCCGGCGTCGCGCCCGAGCCCCTGCCCGCCCGCTGGTACTTCCGGGGCGTCGGCGAGCGGATCATCCAGTATCCGGTGATCCAGCGCACCTACAGCTACACCCGCGAGAAGGACGAGCGCGGCAACGAGAACGAGGAGATCACCTTCTCCGACAACACCGGCCTGCCGATGACGGCCGACATCTCGGTGACCCTGCAGGTCAATCCAGCCTCGGCGCCGAACCTCTACCAGACCTACCGCCTGTCATTCGACCAGCTGCTGGACGGACCGATCCGCAACGACGTCCGCTCGGCCGTCGCCGCCGAGGCCGAGAAGGTCGGTGTCGAGACGCTCTACAGCGGTGGTCGCCAGCAGGTAATCCAGCGCGCCTATGCCCGCGTCTCGAACAAGTGGGCGCGCCACGGGGTTACGGTCTCGCAGCTCGACTGGATCGGCTCGATCCGCTACCCGGCGGCGATCATCCAGCAGATGCAGGCCAAGACCCAGCTGGAGCAGGAAGCCCTGGCCGCCAAGGCCCTGGAGGCCAAGGAGACCGCCCTGGCCAACGCCGCCATCGCCCGTGCGCGCGGCGAGGCCGAGTCCATCCGCATCAAGGGCGAGGCCCTGCGGGCCAACCCGCAGGTCCTGCAGCAACTGGCCATCGAGAAATGGAACGGCGAGCTGCCCAAGGTCACCGGCGGCTCGACGCCGTTCGTGAAAATCGACTAGGCGTCCTACGAGCACGCGCGCCGCAATCATCACCAATGGCGACGCTTTTCATCCGTGAAAGCGTCACCATTCAGACAGAATTTGTAATCAATCTCCGGATGTGGCGCATCTCTAGTTGAGCGCCAGGTTCGGGGGAACTGTTCATGGGGATTGGTGCGACGCTGCTGCATGGCGCCGCAGCCTTGATGGCGGCGGGCGCGGTGCAGGCGGCCGATGGTCCGGACGACAAGGCCGACGAGGCCAAGTCCGGCTGCGAGGCGTCGCTGAAGCCGTCCAGGAAACGCGCCGCCAAATGCGCCGAAAGCCCCAACACGGTCGACGAACTCACGGTCGAGGGCCAGAAGCGCGGCAAGACCGAAGGCCCGATCCAGCCGGAACTGGTGCTGGATGAAGAGACGCTGAAGGCCTATGGCGCCAACACCGTCGCCGAACTGATCGTCAAGCTGCAGCCGCAGCTGCGCAGCGACAAGGGACGCGGCGACGAGCCGCCCGTCACCCTGATCAACGGCCAACGCACCGCCGGCCCGCAGGACTCGCGCGGCCTGCCGATGGGCGCTGTGCTGAAGGCCGAGATCCTGCCCGAGGAAGCCGCCCTGGCCTACGGCTATCGCGCCGACCAGAAGGTCCTCAACATCGTCCTGAAGAAGAACTTCCAGGCCAAGACCGTCACCGGCATCGGGCGACGCTCCACCGACGGCGGCTTCGCGAACACGGACCAGCAGGTGAGCCTCTTCAAGGTCGACGAAAAAGCCCGCAGGACCCTGAGCGTGCGCTACGCCCGGGCCTCGCCGCTGTACGAGACCGAGCGCGACATCGTCCGGGAGGCCAATGGCCTGCCCTACGACCTGACCGGCAACATCACCGGATCGCCGTCCGGCGCGGAGATCGATGCAGCGCTCTCGGCCCTGGCCAACGCGTCGATCACCACGGCGCCAGTCCCGGCCTCCGCCGTCGCCGGCGCGCCCAGCCTCTCCGACTTCGCGGCCGGCGCGGGTCAGGTCGCCACCGACGACCTCACCGCCTCGCGCACCCTGATGGCGCGAACCGAGAGCCTGGAGCTCGACGCGGTCTACAACCGCAACCTCGGCTATGTGACCACCACCCTCAGCGGCGGCATCGACCATGCCAGCCGGATCAGCTTCCAGGGCCTGCCCACCGGCATCGTGACCCTGCCCGCCGGCAGCCCGTTCTCGCCGTTCGGCAAGGACGTCACCCTCTATCGGGCCTTCGACGCGCGCGACGCCATGCGCCAGCGCACCGAGACGGACAAGGTCGAGGCGGGGCTGGTTATGCTGGGCATGGTCGCGGGCTGGCGCTGGACCTTCACCGGCGCCTTCGACCGCAGCGAAAGCGACACCCGCTCCGGCCGCGGTCTCGACATCGCCGGCTTCCGCAACGCCGTGGCGGCGCGCGACCCCACCGTCAATCCGTTCGGCCCGATCCCGGCGGCGCTGCTACGCTACGCGCCGGAGGACACCGCCAACGCGGTGACGACCAACGCCAAGGGCGAACTGGTCCTGGCCGGGACGCTGGCGGAGCTGCCGACTGGACGCCTTCGCGCGACGTTCAAGGGCGCGGTCGACACCCGCCGGCTGGCCTCCGAGAGCGTCCGCTCGGGGGTGCTGACCGAACGCGACTTCATCCGCGACCGCGCAACCCTCTATTCCAGCCTGGACATGCCGCTGCTCAAGCGCGGCAACGCGCATCTGGGCTTCCTGGGCGACGTGTCGGTCAACGGTAACGTCCAGTACGAGCGGTTCTCCGACGTCGACGCCATGATGACAATCGGAGCCGGCATGTCCTGGACGCCGGTGAAAGGGATCAGCCTGTCGGCCAACTATCGCCGCGAGGACGGCGAGCCGTCGCCGCAGCAGATCAACTCGCCCATCCTCCAGACGCTGAACGTGGCGATGTACGACTTCGCCACCGGCCAGACGGTGGCGGTGACCCAGATCAACGGCGGCAATCCGGGCCTGAAGGCCGACAATCGCCGGGTATCCACCCTGAGCCTGAACTACAAGCCGTTCGAGAAGCGCGAGCTATCGCTGTCCGCCAGCTATACGGCCACCCGCATCGCCGACCAGATCGCGCCCCTGCCCGCCATCTCGCCGGAACTGGAGGCGGCCTTCCCCGAGCGATTCATCCGCGACGCTTCGGGGCGCCTGACGACCGTCGACCTGCGCACGACCAACTTCGCCCACGCCGACCAGAAATCCGTGCGCCTGGGCGTCAACTTCTCCAGGCGCTGGGGCTTTCCGGAGCCGCCGACGCCAGGCAAGCCCGCTGCGCCGCCGCCCCCACGCAAGGGACCCGTCAAACAAGGCTCGATGTCGATCTCGCTCACCCACGTGTGGAAGCTGCAGGACCGGGTCATGATCCGCGAGGGCATGGCGCCGCTGGATCTCCTGGCCGGCGCGTCGCTGGGTCGTCGAGGCGGCACGCCGCGCCACGAGGTCACGCTGCAGGCCAACGTTTTCCAGAACGGGATCGGCGCCTTCACCTATTCCACCTGGCGCTCGTCGACCTGGGTCGACGGCGGACCGAAGGGTGACGATCTCAGCTTCTCCGACCTGCCGATCGTCGGCGTGCAAGCCTTCGCCGACCTGTCCGCCCGCCCGGTGCTGATCAAGCGCTATCCTGGGCTAAAAGGGGTCTGGCTGAACCTGGCGGTCGACAACGTCTTCAACACCAAGCAGCGCGTCCGCGACGCCCTGGGCCGCACGCCCCAGGCCTATCAGCCCGACTACATGGACCCGGTGGGCCGCGCCGTCCGACTGACCCTGCGCAAACAGTTCTAGAGGGCGATCAGGCCGCGACTGAGGCCGATGGCGATGGCGTGCCCGCCGGTGCTGGCGTTCAGCTTGGCCGCGGCCGAGCACAGGTGCTTCTTCACCGCGGATTCCGAGATCGAGAGGATCCGGCTCGTCTCCCACGCGGTCTTGCCGCGCGCGGCCCAGGTCAGGCATTCGCCTTCGCGAGAGGTCAGCGCCGCCAGCGCGGGGCGCGCATAGGCCAGCGCGCCCATCAAACTGCCCCCATGATCGTCGCCATTGTGTCACCCCGTTCGATCGCGGCCCGGCGCCGCCGGAACGCTCCGAGTGAGTTCCACGCCCCGAGGTGGAGGGCTTGGAAATTTCCGCCAACGACGACGCAGCTCAGCGCTTGTCGCAGGTCATCTGGTAGAAGGTCCCGTCGGCCCGCGAGGTGAGGCCGACTTTTCCGGGCTCGAGCGTCTTGGCGTAGAAGCCCGCCCAGGGGCCGGACAAAAACTCCATCTGCCCGCTGGGCCGGAACTTGTAGCTCCCCCGCGAGCCCTGCTCGTTGGCGTAGGCGTTGCCAGGGAAGAACCGCAGCTTCATGTTCCCCGCCGAGCCGCCATGGCATTGGTAGTCGCCGGGCGCCGGCGCATTGCCGACCGGCGGCGGATTGCGCACCGGCGAACCGGCGACCGGGGTCAGCATGAAGGCCGCCCAGCCGCTCTCCAGCCCCTTCTCGTCGCGCACCGTGCAACCGCCCTGGCCGTAGACGGCCGAGACCGTGCCGGGATAGCCGCCCGGCATCAGCACCTTCTGCCCGACATGGCAGGCGCGCATCTTCTCCTGGGCGGCGGCGGGCGAGACGGCGATCAGCGCCATGCCGGCGGTGGTCGCGCCCAGGGTCAGGATCGTCTTCAGCACGTCGGCGTCTCCCTCGAGACGGGCGCGGCGGCGTGGCCGCGCCCGAACCCGGATCAGTTACGGCGCTGCAGATTGCCGGCGCCCGCGCCGACCAGATTTCCGGCCCCGGCGCCGACGAGGTTGCCCGCGCCAGCTCCGACAATGTTGCCGGCTCCGGCGCCCACTAGGTTACCGGCGCCCGCGCCGACGATGCCCGCGCCGCCGGTGGAGGGATTGGTCTTCGGAGCCGCCAGCACGCTGCCGGAATAGCCACTCCCCTGCATACGGGGATAGCGGGCCTGCACCTTGGCCAACAGGTCGGCATAGCTGCTCCAGCGACCATTGCCGTAGAGCATGATGTTGCACTCACCCAGTTCGCCCTGGCCACTGGGCTCGCGCCCCTGGACCTGGCGGACGGCCTGGGTCACCCACGGATCGCGGCATTGGCCGGCCATGGCGGGAACGGCGAAAGCGGTCGCGGCGGTGGCGATCAGCGTCAAGGAAAGCAGCTTCATCGGACGTCTCCCGTAAACAGTGGGCGAACGGTCGCGCCGGAGCCGCGTCGCGACAATTGTCCGATCGGACGCCCCGTCGCCGCACCGCCTGGCGGGAATTTCCAAGCCTCGGCGCGATCGGCCGCGAAAGTCGAATGGAACCGTTCGATGGAGTCCGCAGCCTTGAAATCGACCTTGCGAACAATCGTCCTCGCCAGCCTCGCTTGGTCGTCTGCGACGGGGCCGGCCTTGCCGCAGGCCGACCCCGTCTCTTTTCCGGCGGGTTCGATCATCGAGACCGGCGGGCGCGAAGTGTTCAAGATCGTCTCGTGCCACAAGCACGCGACCTACGACTGGATGGAATGCGACGTCCAACTGGTCGAGAACGGCGTGGCGTCTGGCCGAGCGATCACCCTGGACGCCGGCGACCTCCTGAAGGGCGTCAACCGGGTGCGGGCCAGTCGCGGCCAGCCGATGCTGACGCCCACCCAGGCGCGCGCCGGCTATGCGGCCATGGGCGCCGCCGCCCCACCGCCGAGAACCGGTCCGGGCGCGGCCCTGGTCGGCGAATGTCCGCACACGCCCTATTCAGGCGTAGCAAGCGGCGCCACGCCGGCCTCGGCCGCCCTCTTCCAGCGCAAGATCGCCGACAGCTACACCATGGCGACCCGCGCGCCCTATTGGTACGGCGTCACCTTCGAGGCCTTTTCGGTAGGGCCGCCCGTGCGCAACGTGGTCAGCCAGGTCCCGGGCGTCGGCGCCATGCGCGTCAACACGGCCGCGCCGCCCAACGCGATCATGTACCTGGTCAAGAGCCGCTACGTCGTCTGCGAGCAGTCGCCGGGCCAGGCCGAGCGCCGGCGGATCGTCAACAGCCACTACTGCTTCGTGGACAGGAACAGCGAGTGGACTTGCGGAGGCGGTGGCGGTCCGCCCCCGCAGATCACACGCCTGCCCTGATGCGTGCATTCGAACAATTCGACGCTAGGTCGGCTAGGCGACGCAGTGATCACGGCGCCACCGGGCGGCCACCGGAAGTTCTTCTGGAGCACATCGCAGCCCATTCTTCAGCGAAAACTCAAAATCCCCCGTCGCAGGGGTTGGCTACTCTCGTCGCGCTTCGCAAGATGACGCGAGGAGGACGACCAGCTCATGACGACAGCCGCCGATCACGCTGCTCCCCCGGTGTCCGTGCGGATGCTGCGGCCCGACCGCGCGCTCGATAGGCTGATCGACGCCTACTACATCGTCGAGACGCGCCAGGCCCTCGCCGACAACTACCTGGCCGGGCCGGGCAACATCCGCTTCACGCCGCGCGGGACCTGGCTGCTGACCCTGGACGGCAAGACCGGTCCCGCCGCCCAACGCGCGGCGTTGTTCGGCCCCACGGATCGCTCAGGCGTCTTTGAATCCACCGGCCCCGGCGTCCTGCTGGGCGCGGGCCTGACGCCCGTGGGCTGGGCGTGGCTGTTCGACATCGACGCCGCCGACATCGCCAACAAGGTCTGGGAACTGGGCGACGTCATCGGCCATGCCGAAGCCGAGACCATCGCCCTGGCGATCGACGAAGCGCCGGACGACACGGCCATCGGCGCGGCCCTCGATTCCTGGCTGACCGCGCGCATGCGGTCACGGCCGGCGCCCGACCCGCGCATCGCCGCGGCCCACAAGGCGCTGCTGGCCAGCCCGGAGGACGTCGCCGCCTTCGCCGAAGCCGCCGGGGTGTCGGAACGCACCCTGCACCGCATCTGCCTGCGCGCCTTCGGTTTCCCGCCCAAGGCGCTGCTGCGCCAGAAGCGCTTCCAGCGCACGCTGGAGCGGGTGCGCGGCGTGCTTGACCGCCCGCTGACCGGCCTGATCGACGACGACTATTTCGACCAGGCCCACTTCAACCGCGACTTCCGCCAGTACATGGGCATGTCGCCGACCGAGTATTTCAACTCGCCGCGCGAGATCATGCGCCGCTCGGCCGAGGTCCGGCGCGACCTGAACGGGCGAGGCCTGCAGGGGCTGCACCCGCCCGACCGGCAGCCGCCTGAAGCGGACTGACCGCGAAAAGCAAAACGCCCCGGAGTCTCCTCCGGGGCGCTTCGTCATTTCAGCTTCCCTTTCGGGTCCGTCTTTCAGTTGGCCAGTCGGCGCAGGAAGGACGGGATTTCGAGGTCTTCGCCGTCGTCGGTCTGCGGCGTCTCGAGCGGCTGCAGGGCCGGACGGGCGCTTTGGCTCGAGCGGGCCTGCGGCTGCGGCGCCGACGGCTGTTGCTCGTAACGCTGGCGGTTGCCACCGAACATCGAGAGCCAGCCACCCTGCTTCTGGGGACGACGCTCTTCGTAATAATTGTTCTCGGGGAACAGCGGCTCGTCCGAGGCTTCCTCGACCATCGGGTCGACGATGCGGGTCACCGTCCGAGCCGGAGCCGCGGTGATGCGCGGTTCTTCGGCGACGGTCGGCTCGTCGTAATACAACTCGGCTTCCGGTTCCGGCTGCGGCTGCGGCGCGGCGGCCATGACGATCTCCGGCTCGGGAGCCAGGGTCGGCTCCGGCGCGAAGGCCGACGAAGGACGCTCGGCCGGACGGGCCGCTTCGTAGCGGGCGGTCGGACGGGCCGGTTCCGGCTGCGGCGCGGGACGCGAGGTCTCCGCGATCAGCGGCTGGGTCGTGGTGTTGCGGGTGACGGGCTTGGGCTCGATCTGGGCGATCGAGGCGCCGTCCATGCCGGTGGCGACCACCGACACACGGATCACGCCTTCCAGCGACGGATCGAAGGCCGCACCGAAGATGATGTTGGCTTCCGGATCGACCTGGTCGGAGATCGCGTTGGCGGCCTCGTCGACTTCCAGCAGGGTCATGTCCATGCCGCCGGTCACGTTGACCAGCACGGCCTTGGCGCCCTTCAGCGAGACTTCGTCCAGCAGCGGGTTGGCGATGGCGTTCTGAGCGGCCATCAGGGCGCGGTCTTCGCCGGTGCCCTCGCCGGTGCCCATCATCGCCTTGCCCATCTCGGTCATGACCGTGCGGACGTCGGCGAAGTCGAGGTTGATCAGGCCCGGCAGAACCATCAGGTCGGTGATCGAACGAACGCCCGAGTGCAGGACCTGGTCGGCCATGCCGAACGCTTCGGCGAAGGTCGTGCGTTCGTTGGCGACACGGAACAGGTTCTGGTTCGGAATGACGATCAGGGTGTCGACGTAGCGCTGCAGTTCCTGGATGCCGCTATCGGCCAGGCGCATGCGGTGACGACCTTCGAAGTGGAAGGGCTTGGTCACGACGCCGACGGTCAGGATGCCGCGCTCACGGGCGCACTTGGCGATGATCGGGGCAGCGCCGGTGCCGGTGCCGCCGCCCATGCCGGCGGTGATGAAGACCATGTGGGCGCCGTCGAGGTGCTCACCGATCTCCGGGAACGACTCTTCGGCGGCGCTCATGCCCACTTCGGGGTGCGCGCCGGCGCCGAGGCCCTGCGTGATCTGCACGCCGAGCTGGATGCGTCGGTCCGTTTTCGCGAACTGGAGCTGTTGTGCGTCGGTGTTGGCCACCACGAACTCAACACCTTCGAGGCCAGCCTCGATCATGTTGTTCACGGCATTGCCGCCAGCGCCGCCAACACCGAAGACCACGATACGCGGCTTCAGCTCGGTCGTACGCGGCGCGGAAAGAGAAATAGCCATGGGACCCTCGCGTCCTAACGCCGAAATCGTCAAATAAAGACCTCGGCGACACCCAATCGCCGGGGATGCCTCGACGATCGTGTTAACAGAACAACCACCATCGTTAATCGGCAGTTAACTGCATAATCTGAGTCGTGGTCTGGTCGAGCGCGGCCATGGGATAAATTGTGATCTATCAACAGAATCTCCAAGCGAACCAAGGGTTCCGCAGGGGATCCACAGGCGCGTGCGACGGAACGACGCTGAGCGGGAATTCTGGCGAATATAGGCCGCTTAGAGCAGCAAAAGGCCCGGCCGAGAAGCTCGACCGGGCCTTTAAAGTTAAGCAGTAGAGTTAATCACGCTTGAAGATTGGAGCGTGGCTACAGACCCACTCTAGAGGTTGTCACGCAGCCAAGCGGCCGCCTTGGCCATCGGGCTGGCGTTCGGATCCAGCGGGCGTTTACGGGCGACGCCGCCAGCCAGAGCCTTCGAGGAAACGGCTTCGCGGGGCCCGAAGGCGGTGCGGTGCAGGGTGCCGGCGGCGGCGCAGAAGGCCGGCCCCGAGGCGGCGTCGGCCAGGTGCGGCACCCGGCGCGGACGGCCCAGGCGCACCGGACGGTCGAACACACGAACGGCGACTTCGCGGACGCCGGCCAGTTGGCTGGCGCCGCCGGTCAGGACGATGCCCGCGCCCGGCTCGACCGGCGCGCCCGAGGCCTTCAGGCGCTCGCGCAGCAGTTCCAGGGTCTCTTCGACGCGCGGCTGGATGATGCCCTTGAGCAGCGAGCGCGGCGCGATCACCGGACCGGCGCCCGGATCGTCGCCACGCGGCGGCGCCTCGATCATCTCGCGGTCTTCGTTCGCCGAAGCGATCGCCGAACCATGCAGGGTCTTGATGCGCTCGGCGCCGACCACCGAGGTCTGCAGGCCGCGCGCGATGTCTTGGGTCACGTGCCCGCCGCCGACGGCCAGGCTGTCGACGTGGCACAGGGCTCCGTTGTTGAACACGGCCACCGAGGTCGAGCCGCCGCCCATGTCGATGCAGACCGCGCCCAGGTCCATCTCGTCCTCTTCCAGGGCCGCCAGGGCCGAGGCGAAGGGCGCTGCGACCACGCCTTCGAAGGACAGGTGGGCGCGTTCGACGCAATGGGCGAGCGTGTGGAAGATGTTCTCGTTGACCGAGACCACGAGGAGTTCAAGACCCAGCGAGCGGCCGAACATGGCGCGCGGGTCGCGAATGCCGCGCTGGCCGTCGACCGACCAGGCGATGGGCAGCAGGTGGATCGGCTTGCGGCCGGGAATACGAACCTGGGCCAGGGCCGAAGCGATGGCGCGCGACAGATCGCCGTCGCCGATCGGGCGGGCGCCCAGCGAGACCTGGGTGTGGACGCGGTTGGAGGCCAGTTGACCACCGGCGGTGCAGACGCTGACGCCCTGGACGTTGACGCCGGCCACGGTCTCGGCGCGCTCGACGGCCTGGGCGATGGCTTGAGCGGCCTCGTCGAGGTTGACGATGGCGCCGCCACGCACGCCGCGCGACTGGACGTAGCCCACGCCCGACGTCGTCAGGGTGCGGTTGTCGCGGTGCACGCCGTCGGCCTTCATGATGAAGCACGTCACCTTCGACGCGCCCAGGTCGACGGCCGCGATGGCGGGCTGGCGCACGAGCGTGGCCTTCAGGCCCTCGCGCGCCTGCTTCCGTTCTTCCATTCGCGACATCGCTATTGCCACCTCAGCCCATCACGTCGTTTACGCCCCATCGGCCGCCGGTGCTCCGGGGAGCACGGCGTCGCGGGGTCGAACAGCAACCATTTCGGGGTCGCGCAGATCGATCCGCGCAAATCCCATGTCCAAGATTCGCTGCCGTTGGTCGAGCTGATCCAATTGAATCAGCGCGGATTCTTCGTCAATGGCCGGCAGCTGAATTAGCGAGCCGTCCTTCAGACGAAGATCCCAACGACGATCGTCGACGCGCACCAGCGCCTCGAGACGATCACGCAGGCGAGGACGCGAAGCCACGGCCGGCAGGATCAATCCCGCGGCCTGGTCGGCGCCCTGCCCCACCACCAGCGGAAGCGCGGGGAAGCGGGCCGGGTCGGCCTCGCTGATCACCTGGCCTTCGCCGTCGATTACCTTCATGCGGCCCTGGTTCTGCCAGACGGCCAGCGCCGGTCGCTCCTCCACCGCGATCAGCACGGTGTCGGGTAGCATGCGCACGACTTTCGCGTCCTTCACCCAGCCCACGCCCTGCACGCGGGTGCGGACGTCGTTCAGGTCCATCCCCAAGGTCGGCTGGTTCAGGTACAGGCCCGAGGCCTGCAGGATGTCGGCCTGGGCCGTCGCGGACGCGCCCCGAATGTGGACGGTCTTCAACTTGAAACCGGCGGACGCGAAGCTGTTGTCGACGCCATGGACCATCGTCGCGCCGATCCGCTCGGCGCGGTGTCCGGTCGCAAGCATCACCACAAGACCAAGACCCAAGGCCGCGCCCGCTACGCTCAAGGCCACCGTGGGCGACAAACCCACGCCCTTGGCGGCGTGCAACTTCGCGGCCGGCTGCGCCCCCCGGGGCGCCGGCTTGCCTTTGCTCGGACTTGCGGGCGCTTCGGCCCGGGGTCGCCTAGGCTTAGGCGGTCCCCCCCGCACTACAGCGGGCATAAGCGTCCTCCACGATCCACAAAACTAACTGGTCAAACGGGATCCCGACGTGATCGGCTTGCTCGGGAGCGAGCGAAGTCGGTGTCATGCCGGGCTGCGTGTTGACCTCTAGAAGGACCAGAAGGTCGTTAATGTCGTCATAACGGAGGTCCGAGCGGGTCACACCTCGGCAACCAAGAGCCGAGTGCGCCAACTCGGCCATCCGCATCGCGCGATCCCTTACGCCATCAGGGATTGGGGCCGGTAGGACGTGGATCGAACCACCCTCGGAGTACTTGGCTTCGTAGTCGTAAAAACCTGTGGATGCACGGATATCGGTCACCGCCAGGGCCCTGGGACCATTTGACTCACCCATGACGGCCACAGCCAATTCCAACCCCCGGATATAGGGTTCGACCATCACTTCCTCGCCGAAAGTCCAGGCCGGCGAGGCAAGTTCTTCCGGCGGACGGTTCGCCCCCTCGAACACCAGGAACACCCCGACCGACGAGCCCTCGGCATTGGGCTTAACGACATAAGGCGGCTGCAACACATGGTCGCGCGCGACATCGTGTCGGTTGTAGAGGCCGCCGCCCGGGACGACCACGCCGGCGGCCGCCAGCACGGCCTTGGCCTTGGCCTTGTCCATGGCCAGCGCCGAGGCCAGAACGCCCGAGTGGGTGTAGGGAAGCTTCAGGGTCTCCAGGATGCCTTGGACGCACCCGTCCTCGCCCCATTCGCCGTGCAAGGCGTTGAACACGACCTCCGGCTTGGCGGCGGTCAGCACCTGGGCGAGATCGCGCCCCGCGTCGATCCGGGTGACCTTGGCCCCCAGCCGCTCCAGCGCATCGGCGCACTCGCGGCCCGACACCAGGCTGACCTCGCGTTCCGACGAAGGGCCGCCGAGCAGGACGGCGATGTGGCGGCCAGACAAGGGCTGCTGGGTCATGGGAAGGCGACTCTTGGGAGGGGCTGGATGGTCAGCCAGTCCTAGTCAGCCTGAGCGCGCCTGCCAACAGGAAGACGCGGTGAGCGCCCCTCCGTCTCGTCGCATATTCGCGCCGATCCACCTCCCCCCCCCTCGCAGGGGAAGAGAAGATCCTCCTCACCCGTGACACGGGGGAGGTGGCGCGAGGCGAAGCCTCGTGACGGAAGGGGCGCTCGTAACCCCCTACTTCGCCGCCGGCGCCGCGGCCTTGAGCGCGCGGAAATCGACGTCGGTGTCGGCCACCAGGTAGATGAAGCTGGTCCAGGCGGCGACGTTCTGCGCCAGCTCGTTCGGACGGACCTTGTTCAGGGTGTCGTCCATGGTGTGGTGGTAGTCGAAGTAGCGACCGGCGTCCTGACGCATCTCGACCGACGGCACGCCGGCGGTTTCCAGACCCGTGATGTCGGCGCCGCCGTTGCGGGCGGCTTCACGCGCGACGTTGATCTTCAGCGGCAGCAGCACGTTGGCGACCGTGGTCGCGAACGGCGTGCCCTGGGCGCCGGCCGGCAGCTTCAGCGAGAAGATGTTGTCCGCACCCTCGTCGCTTTCGCCGGCCAGGACGATCTTCGGCACCTCGGCCTTGTGGGCCTCCAGATAGGCTTCCGACGAACCGCCGCTCTCTTCCGAGCCCCACATCACGACGCGGATGGTGCGCTTGGGACGCTTGGGCAGCTCGCCGATCAGCTTGGCGGCAGCCGTGGTGATGCCGATGCCCGTGGCGTCGTCCAGGGCGCCGGTGCCGACGTCCCAGCTGTCCAGGTGGCCGCCGATGACGATGATCTCGTCCGGCTTCTCCGAGCCCTTGATCTCGCCCGAGATGTTCCAGGCGACGTCGTTGGGATCGATGGTCGAGGCCAGCTTCAGCTTGATGCGCAGCGGGCCCTTCTTGGCCAGGCGCTCCAGCTGCTCGGCTTCCGGCACGCCCATGGCGGCGGCGGGGATGGTGACGACGTCAGGGCCGAAGCCCGTCACGCCGGTGTGCGGCACGGTCGAGTCTGAGGTCGAGATCGAGCGGATCAGCAGGGCCACGGCGCCGCGCTTGGCGGCCTCGACCGGACCCGAACGGCGCGAGATGCCGGCGATGCCGTAGCCCGAAGCGTCCTGGGTGCGGACCATCGGCTGGGTGATGACGGCGATCTTGCCCTTCAGCGCGCCTTCCGGCGCGGCGATCATGTCGGCATAGGTGCGGAACAGCGCGACGTCGGCCTCGATGCCTTCAGCCGGGGTCGGGATCGTGCGACCCAGACCGATGATGTCCAGCTTCATCGGATACGGGCCGACCAGCCAGGCGCTCTCCTCGCCGCGCGTCCACGACGGCTTGGCGAACTGCTCGACCTTCACGTCGGTGAAGCCCAGGGCCTTCAGCTTGGCCGCGCCCCAGTCCTTGGCGCGCTCCATGGCCGGCGAGCCGACCAGGCGCGGGCCGATATTGGTGGTGAGATCCTCGGTGATCTCCCAGGCCGTGCGGTCCAGCAGGGCCTTGTCGCGCAGGGCCGCGGCGGTGACGGCCGGATCGACGGGGGCCACGGGGGCTTGGGCGGCGGCCGGAGCAGCCTTGCTGCCCTTCGCCGGCTTGGCGGTCTGAGCGTGGGCGGCGCCCGAAATCAGGGCGAGCGCGGCGGTAGCGATCAGAAAACGACGATACATGAGCAAGGATTCTCCCCAATGGCGCGGGAGTCATAGCACCGGTTCGCGCCAGGGGGAGTCAGCAGCCGCGTTAACTGTCGGTAAGAAAGCCCGGCGCCTGTGTTTTCTCCTCCCCCACAGGGGGAGGTGGCCCAGAGGGCCGGAGGGGGCAGCTGGGCTTCGGCCGCACTAGCCCCCTCAGTCGCTGCGCGACAGCTCCCCCAGCGGGGGAGCAGAGAATCAAGATCGCCCGATCCGCTTGATTTCCCAGTCCAGCTGCACGCCGGTCTTGGCCAGCACGTCGGCGCGGACCGCCTCGCCCAGGCCTTCCAGGTCGGCGGCGGTCGCCTCGCCGGTGTTGATCAGGAAGTTGCTGTGCAGCGGCGAGAACATAGCCCCGCCGCCCTCTTTCCCGCTCGCGCTGAAAGCCTTCCCACGCCAGCCGGCCTCGTCGACCAGCTTCCAGGAGGAATGGCCCGGCGGGTTCTTGAAGGTCGAGCCGCCGGTCTTCTCGCGGATCGGCTGGGTGGTCTCGCGGCGGCTGGTGATCTCGGCCATGCGGGCCTTGATCGCTTCGGGCTCGTCGGCGGTTCCTTCGTAGATCGCGTCCAGCACGATCAGGTCCGCGCCCATCAGGTCACTGTGGCGGTAGGTGTAGCCGAACCCCTCGCCCGAGATCTCGGACACCTCGCCCTGGCGGTTCATCACGCGCGCCGACTTGATGACGTTGACCGTCTCGGAGCCGTAGCAACCCGCGTTCATGATCACCGCGCCACCGATCGTGCCGGGGATGCCGGCATAGAACTCGAGCCCCGCGATGCCGGCCTCGGCCGCCTTGCGGGCCAGGATGGCGTCCGGCACGGCCGAGCCGGCCTTGATGCGGTTGTCGCCCAGGGCCTCGACCGTGTTGAAGCCCCGACCCAGCCGGATGATCACGCCGTCGACGCCCGCGTCGCGAACCAGCAAGTTCGAGCCCACGCCGATGGCCAGGACCGGCACGGCCGGGTCCAGGGCCTTCAGGAAGTCCGACAGGTCCTGCTCGTCGGCCGGCAGGAACACCACGTCGGCCGGACCGCCGACGCGGAACCAGGTGAAGGGCGCCAGGGCCTCGTCGATCAGCAGCTTGCCGCGGACGGTCGGGAGTTGAGTCTTCCAGGTCATACGAGACGCTCTAGCGCGTCCTGGAGCGTTTCTCAAAGTGCTCGACCGTCCACCAGGCCAGGACCAGCAGGACGCCGCCCACGATCAGGGCGATATGGGCCCAGTGCTCGCCCGAGGTGACGTAGGTCACCGCGCCATGCTGCTTGAACGGGACGACGAACACGCCGGCCGGCGCCTTGGGCCGCTGGTTCGCCAGCCGCTCGGTGAACCACCAGCTTCCGGCCAGATACGCGATCACCGTGACGACGATCGCGGCCTTGGCCGCGAGCCAGCGGTCCGGCTTCATTTAGCCAGCGCTTCCAGCTGGCCTGGCAGGGCGTAGGACCAGCTGGTGATGTCGCCGGCGCCCAGCAGGACGACCAGGTCGCCGCTCTTGGCTTCCTGGGCGATCAGGGCCGGCAGGGCCGCCGGATTCTCCAGCGGCAGGGCGCGGCGGTGCCCGAACTTCTTGAGGCCCTCGACCAGGTGGTCGCGATCGACGCCCTCGATCGGCTGCTCGCCGGCCGTATAGACGTCGGCGACGACCACGGTGTCGGCGTCGTTGAAGCAGCTGCTGAACTCGGTCATCAGGTCGCGCAGGCGGGTGTAGCGGTGCGGCTGGACCACGGCGATGACCTTGCCGTTCGGCGTCACGGCGCGGGCGGCCTTCAGCACGGCGGCGATCTCGACCGGGTGGTGGCCGTAGTCGTCGACGACGCGGATGCCGTTGGCGACACCCGTGGTAGTGAAGCGGCGCTTGACCCCGCCGAAGTCGGCCAGGCCCTTGCGGATCGACTCGGCATCGACGCTGAGCTCGCGGGCCACGGCCACGGCGGCGGTGGCGTTCAGCACGTTGTGATGGCCGGCCATCGGCATCTTCAGGCCGTCGTAGCGGACCTGCTCGCCGTCGCGCGGCGAAACGACGATGTCGAAGGTCGCGCCTTCCGGGCCCATCTCGATGTTCGACACCCGGACCTCGGCCTGCGGGTTCGTCCCATAGGTGACCAGGCGACGGTTCTCGACGCGCGAGGTCAGGGCCTGGACTTCCGGGTGGTCGGTGCAGACCGCCGCGAAGCCGTAGAACGGGATGTTCTGGATGAAGTCCTGGAAGCCCTTCTTCACCGCGTCGAAGTCGCCCCAGTGGTCCAGGTGCTCGGCGTCGATGTTGGTGACGATGGCCACCGTGGACTTCAGCTTCAGGAACGAGCCGTCGCTCTCGTCGGCCTCGACGACGATCCAGTCGCCCTCGCCGACCTTGGCGTTGGTGCCGTAGGCGTTGATGATGCCGCCGTTGACCACGGTCGGATCCAGATCGCCCGCGTCCAGCAGGGCCGCGACCATCGAGGTCGTGGTGGTCTTGCCGTGCGTGCCGCCGACGGCGACCGAGAACTGCAGGCGCATCAGCTCGGCCAGCATCTCGGCGCGGCGGACCAGCGGCAGGCGGCGGTCGCGGCCGGCGACCATCTCGGGATTGTCGGCCTTCACGGCCGTGGAATAGACGATGGCCGACGCGCCCTCGACGTGGGCGGCCTCGTGGCCGATGAAGATCCGCGCGCCCAGCTTTTCCAGCCGCTCGGTATTGGCGCTGGCCTTGGCGTCGCTGCCTTGAACGGTGTAGCCGATACGGATCATGATCTCGGCGATGCCGGACATGCCAATGCCGCCGATGCCGATGAAGTGCACGGGGCCGAGTTCGAAGGGTACGGGGCGTCGACGCTGGATCATGAAAAGCCGATTAGACCAATTCCGCGCGCCGCGAAACGCCCTCTTGGCGGTCATGATGTGGACGACGCCCGCGCTTGCCCAGACCCCCTCCCCGGCTCCGCTTCCGGCCACGCTTGAACTGCGGCTGGCCGATGTCGGCCGGTTCGCGGTGTTCGTCGACATGGGAAGCGTCCAGTGGACCGGCCGTACAGCGAAGCTCCGCGTGCTGCAGGTCACCGAGGGCGGCTTCAAGGCTGGCACGGAAGAGTTCTGGGGCGGCTGGCGTCATGAGGTCATCGACTGCGAGGCGCGGACGATCGCTCACGCGGGGTTCGGCAGCATCCGGGCGGGTGGGCGCGAGGGGCCGGTCACGGGGGACTTACGGCCTGCTGCGCCTTTGCCGATGGGCAGCGCCGACGAGGCGGTGGCCAAGGTGGTCTGCGACGGCTGGCGACCGTTCGCCAAAGCTCCGTTGGCGTTTAGCGTCGAAGCGGCGGTGAAGATCGGCCGGCCGCTGATCGAGACGGGGGCGGAGCCTTAGCCTTCAGAGCTTCTGCCAACTATCCCGACAGATGACGAACGAAAGAGCCCCCTCGTTCTGCACCCCGCTCCCACTCGAAGCTAATCTCAGGAAAACGCGATTTGATGTTGAAATTCGCATCAAAGCCAAAGAATCGCTCAGGAACATTTGAAATCGGCTTGTATTTGTTGACCAAATTCAACCTCTCCCATTCTCCCCCAAGATGAGACATTATGTTGAGAGCGAGAATTGCTTGATCATAGTTTGACAATTTTGTTCTTATAATTTTTGACAAACTCAATTTCTGAGCGCGGTTCAATTTTGCAGAATCGACAAATACATACATCGAGAACATATTTCTCAGATATTGAGAAAGAATAGTTTGATGACCAATGAAAAGATTGTTGTATTTTCCAGCCCTATGCTTCAATCTCGATATAGAAGCGCTTAAATTTCTAATTTCATTGTCACCATATGCACTTAGTGAGTGCTCCGCACTAGTATTTGGCCCAAAAAAGGCAAATGTATAAGATACATCTATCCTATCCAGGATTGACCAAGCGTGATCATCCGGCACAATTTTCTTCGTAATTTTATATATCGCGCTGAACTCCCTCAACATTATCGAGGGGGTACCGGAGCGGCTCCAAAACCCCGCTTCGCCGAATCCAGCAATGGCATCGTGGGTTTTCAGCATCTCGGCTAGGATAGTTACCGTCTCTTGCAAGCGAGCGGCATTTCTAGTTTGATTCCAAGTTGCAAAGACGACAACTAACGTAATGAAGGATATTATAGTCCCCCATACACCGCCGATATAGTCTCCTATTTGACCAAAGCGCGCGAGCTGATCATTGGTAGGACATAAGTGGATAGCATCGATATTCACGCCTAGCCCCCTCAGCCTATACCAGAAGAAATCCTACCGCGCCGCCCGCTCCACTAGGTCGGCCAGCTCTTCCGCCGCGTTCGGCTTGGCCACGCTGCGTGCGCCGACGGCCATCTTTTCCAGCCGCTCGGGCTTGGACAGCAGGGCCTTCAAGGCGGCGGTCATGACATCCACCGTCAGCTCATCCTCGAGGCACACTGCCGCGCCGCCCGCCTCTTCCAGGAGCCTAGCGTTGAAGCGCTGGTGGTCGTCGGCGGCGATCTTCAGCGGGACCAGGATCGACGGACGGCCGGCCACCGCCAGCTCGGTGCAGGTCGAGGCGCCCGAGCGGCCGACCACCAGGTGCGACTGGCGCAGATAGCCGGCCATGTCGCGGAAGAACGGCGCGACCTCGCAGTCGACCATGGCGTTGCGGTAGATCTTGCGGGCGGCTTCCATGCTCTCGGCGCGGGCCTGCTGGAACACCTTCAGGCGGCCGCGCATGTCTTCCGGCAGCTTGGCGATGGCCTCGGGGATCAGTTCGGACAGCAGCCGCGCGCCCTGGCTGCCGCCGGTGACCAGCACCCGCAGCTGCACTTCCGGCGCCAGATAGGGCACCTCGTAGAGCTCGCGCACCGGCGGGCGCACCGGATTGCCCACGACATGGGCGCGGGCCTTCACCCGCGGATTGGCCATCTGCAGCGTCGGGAAGGCGCAGGCGACCTCGTCGACGCGCGGGGCCAGGAAGCGGTTCACGCGGCCCAGGACCGCGTTCTGCTCATGGATCACCGTCGGGCGCTTCTGGCTCAGCGCGCCCAGCAGGGCCGGGAGGGCGGGATAGCCGCCGAAGCCGACCACGACGGCCGGGTCCAGGCGCTTGAAGGCCGCGCGGGCCTCGATCACGCCCTGCAGCACCACGAAGCCGGCCTTGATCATGCCCAGCGGGTCGTTGGACTTGGCCGTGGCGGCAGACAGCGCCAGGCGCTCCTCGGCCGGGAACTTGTCGGCGTACATCGCGCCGCGATCGTCGGTGGCGAGAACCACGCGCCAGCCGCGCGCCGATAGCGCTTCGGCCAGGGCTTGGGCGGGAAACATATGGCCGCCGGTTCCCCCGGCGGCGACGACTGCCAGCTTGCTCATCTTACGCGTAGGAACCCGCGCCGAACTCGCCCGTCGCCCCGTAGGCGCCGGGGCGCTTGCGCACCAAGGCCAGGGCCATGCCCAGCGTCAAACCCATCGCGAGCATCGAGGAGCCCCCGTAACTGATGAACGGAAGCGTCATGCCCTTGGTCGGGATCATGTTCAAGTTCACGGCGATATTGATGATGGCCTGTTGCCCCACCAGCACGAACAGACCGGCCGCCGCCACCTGCTCGAACGAGTCGTTCAGCTTCATCGCCTTGTAGAGGCCGCGCACCACCACGAAGGCGAAGATGGCGATCAGGGCCCACGAGAAGACCAGGCCGTATTCCTCGGCCGCGACCGAATAGATGAAGTCGGTATGCAGGTCAGGCACGTGGCGCTTCATGACGCCCTCGCCCGGGCCGCGCCCGAAGAAGCCGCCGGCGCGGATGGCCTCGGCGGCGCGGGTCACCTGGTGGGTGTCGGCCTGGTCGGGGCTGAGGAACTTCTGCACGCGGGCGTGCACGTGGTCGAACAGGAAGTAGGTCGAGCCCAGTCCCGCCAGGGCCACCGCGCCCAGGCCCATGATCCACGAGATCGGCACCCCGGCCATCCAGAAGGCGGCCCCGAAGGCGACGGTGATCAGCACGGTCTGGCCGACGTCGGGCTGGATCAGCAGCAGGGCCACGGCGATGAAATAGAGCAGGAAGGCGATCGAGACGCCCGGCACGCCCTCGCCCTTCTGCCCCTCGGAGAACATCCAGGAAACCAGGATGATCAGGGCGGGTTTCATGAATTCGGAGGGCTGCAGGGTGAAGCCGCCGAACTGCAGCCAGCGCGTGGCGCCCTTGGCGTTGTGGCCGATGAACGGCAAGGCGATCATGATCGCGATCGCGCCGATATAGATGAAGAAGGCCGCGCGCCGGATCCCCTTGGGCGACAGCATCGACACGCCGAGCATCAGCACCGTCGACGCGCTGGCGAAGAAGCACATGCGCAGGGCGAAGTGGAACTGGTCGTCGATGCCGATCCGCTGGGCCGCGGCCGGGCTCGAGGCGAACGACAGCAGCATGCCCAGGGTCACCAGCAGGGCGGTCGCGCCCAGCAGCCAGCGATCCGTCGTCCACCACCAGATGCCGAGCGCGGTGCGGTCGGTACGGGCAAAGGCGTGTGTCGCGTTGGTGGCCATGGCCGGAGAGTCGGACCGCAGGGTTAATCAAAGCTTGCTGCGCCGTTCTACGCCGGTGGACATGCGTCGAAAAGCGCGGAAGCGAGCCCTGGCTACGGTCTAGCGCAACTCGAAATAGGCCACGTCGCCGCCTTCGGTGTGGGCGATGACGGCGATGTCCAGCGTCACGCCGTCATCCAGGGTCAGGCGACACGCCCCCGCCCGGAAGGCGTCCCGGAGCAGGGCCGGCGCGCCCGTAAGGCTGCCCTTGCCGGTCTTGCGCCCGCCAACCCCGTTGGCGACCAGGAGCGAGAAGTCCACGGCCTCCTCCGAACGCGCGATCCTCAAGGTCCCGCTGCCCGTCCGCGGGGCCTTCTGAAGCTTGGCTACAGGCATCGAATAAACAGCTTGAAAATAGAAATCATACCCAATGAATACAGGACAAAACGACGCGCTGCTGAATAATAATTCGGAAAATCCTTGCCATTTTCCATCAACGCGCGCATGGTATATTTCATCGAATATCGAACCGGTTCGGCCGCTCTCCACGCTTGCTCTTCGGATCGAGCTCCCGAGCCACCCCAAATCCTCTCCGAAATTTTGATCACGCGGCTCGCTTCGGGCCGCGCGTCTTCCATCATGTAAGGAATACCCCATGGCTACCGGCACCGTGAAGTGGTTCAACTCCACCAAGGGCTTCGGCTTCATCCAGCCCAGCGACGGCAGCGCCGACGTGTTCGTGCACATCTCGGCCGTCGAACGCTCGGGCCTCGGCTCGCTCGACGAAGGCCAGAAGGTCAACTTCGAACTCGAGCGCGACCAGCGCAGCGGCAAAATGTCCGCTGGCCAGCTGACCGCCGCCTAAGGCTTGAGACGATGGCGGACGTCCGGATCGACCGGGCGTTCGCCGCTCTTCCCGCCGGCTCGCGCTCCCGCGACCGGATACGAAAGCGATCATGAACCCATCTCAAGACATCGGCCATTCGCAGCGCCAGAAGACGGCCGCCGACGCCAAGGCCGCCCTGCTGGCCAAGTTCAAGCCGAAGGCCGCGAGCATTGACCCGCTGTTCGCCCAGCGCGCCACGATGCGCGCCCAGGCGCTGACCGAGGTCCGCACCGCGCGCACCGCCGCCAAGGCCGCCATCAAGCAGGCCGCCGCCGACGCTGAGACCGCGAAGATCGAGGCCCAGTCCGCTCTGGACGCCGAGGCCCTGACCGCCAAGCGCGGCGAACGCAAGGAGCGCAAGGCGCTCTCCGCGGCCGACGCCAAGGCCAAGCGCGACGCCCGCTACGCGGCGCGCAAGGCGCGGGCCTAGACCCTTGGCCCGCAAACCCAACTACGATTTCGAGCGCAAGGAGCGCGAGCGCCAGAAGGCGGCCAAGGCCGCCGAGAAAGCCGCCGCCAAGCGCCCCACGCCCGACGACTCCACGCCGAACGAGGCCTAGCCCAGCGGCTCCCTAGTCGAGCGACTGGCGCGTCCACCCGACGATCTGCGCCGTGCTCATCGCCCCGGCCTGACTAGCGATCGGCGCGCCGTCCTTGAACAGGATCAGGGTCGGGATGCTGCTGACGCTCAAGGCGCCGGCGGCGGCCTGCTCGGCTTCGGAATCGAGCTTCAGCAGGCGGACGGCGGGCTCCAGTTGCCGCGCGGCCGCCTCGAAGTTCGGAGCCATGGTCCGGCATGGACCGCACCACGGCGCCCAGACGTCCAGCAGCAGGGCCACGCCCTTGGTCAGGCGACGATGCCGCGCGAGATCCGCGCCCGTCACCGCCGTCGGCGCGCCGGTGAACAGCGTCGCCTTGCACTGCCCGCACTTGGCCGAGAGCGGATCGCGGTCCCGCGGCAGGCGATTGCCCGCCCCGCAGGCGACACAGACCAGCTGAGACGGGACGAGCAGGGACATGGTTTCGATCTCCTTCGCGGTTCGAACACACGCAGCCCGACTGCCGTTCCTCGCATTGCCGCACGGTCGCGCTTGTATTCGGCTCGCGGCCCGGTGAACATGCGGCGTGGGCAGGGGCGTATGGTGGCGGACGAAGGCTCTGACAAGGCTGTTCTGGAAGGCGCGGGCGCCTATTTCCTCAGCGTGGTCGAGGCCAGCCAGGACTGTATCCGCGTCATCAGCGCCGAGGGCTTCCTCGAGTACATGAACACCCAGGGCAAGACCCTGCTCGAGATCGACGATTTCGACGGCCGCAACCGGCAGCGCTATTGGCCCGACATGTGGCCGCCCGAAAGCCGCGACATGGTCGAGCAGGCCCTGCGCGCCGCCCTGGCCGGCAACGCCGTGGCCTTCCGCGCCTCGTGCCCGACGGCCAAGGGATCGCTGCGCTGGTGGGACACCACCGTCTCGCCGATCCAGGAGAACGGTCGCGTCATCCGCGTGCTGGCCACCTCGCGCGACGTGACCGGAGAACGCCTGGCCGAAAGCCATCGCCAGCTGCTGGTCAACGAGCTGAACCACCGGGTCAAGAACACCCTGGCCACTGTCCAGTCGATCGCCAAGCAGTCGCTGCGCAACGCCGGCGTCGAGCCTTCGGTCCGCGACGCTCTCGAAGGCCGACTGATGGCCATCGCCGCCACCCACAACGTGCTGACCGACCAGAACTGGTCGGCGGCCAGCCTGCGCCAGATCGTCGACGGCTCGGTCGCGCCCTACAGTTCCAGCCCCCGGCAGCTGAGCATCATGGGCCCCGACCTGAAGGTCTCGCCCAAGCCCGCCGTCGTCATGGCGCTGGCCTTCCACGAGCTGGCGATCAACGCGCTGAAGTACGGCGCGCTGTCGGCGCCGGAGGGCCATATCGACGTCCGCTGGAGCATCGATCCCGACGACCAGTTGCTCATCGAATGGGCCGAACGCGGCGGCCCCTCCGTGCGCCCACCCGAGCGCCGCGGCTTCGGCTCCCGCATCGTCGAAACGGCCCTGCCCAGCGAGCTGGGCGGCGCGGTGGCGATGGACTACCGGTCAGACGGGCTGAGGTGCTCGATCCGCTCGCCGCTGGCGGCGCTGGACAAGGTGGATGCGTTCATGGCGCTGGGGTGAGGCGCCGCGCGCCTAGCCGACGACCGCTGCCCGCTCGCCCAAAGCCTTCCGAACGGCGACCGCGAGGTCGCTGACTTTGAAGGGCTTACGAAGCACCGCTTCGGAATTGACCAATTCTCGGATCGCGCCAGCGTCGGCATAGCCCGTGATCAGCAGCATCCCGAGAGCCGGAATGACCTGCCGCGCCCGCTTAGCGACCTGGGCGCCGTCCATGCCCGGCATGGCGAAGTCGACGACCATGAGGTCGGGCCTGTCCTCGACCAGACGCGCAAGCCCTTCTTGCCCGCCCGACGCCTCGGTGACGCGGTAGCCCAGCGAACGCAGACACTGGACCAGGAACCTGCGAACGCTGGCGTCGTCGTCGATCACCAGGACGCGCTCGCCCTCGCTGAGCGGAGTCTCGTTCGGCGGTATGTCGCTGGGTCGGATGCGATCGCCGGCGTCGGTAATCGGCAGCCAGATCTCGATCGTCGTACCGACGCCGACGGTGCTGTCGATCCGCACCGTGCCGCCCGACTGGGTGGCGATGCCATAGACCTGACTGAGGCCCAGCCCCGTCCCCTTCCCCACGCTCTTGGTCGTGAAGAAGGGATCAAACACCTTCTGCAACAGCGCCTCTGGAATGCCGTGGCCGGTGTCACTAACCGCGATCACGACATGGTCGCTAGGCTGAAGCCCCTCATGCCATTCGTCGGAGATCCGGCTGGAGATGGTCACCGTGCCGCCATCGCCCATGGCGTCGCGGGCGTTGATCGCCAGGTTGAGCACCGCCAGTTCGAGCTGGTTCGCGTCAGCCTTGGCGCGCGCCACGCCGGCGTCGAGCGCGGTTCGGACCTCGACCGTGTGACCCAAGGTGCGGGTCAGCAGATCGTCCATACCGGCGATCAGCGCGTCAACCTCAACGGGTTGCAGGTCCAATTGCTGGCTGCGCGAGAAGGCCAGCAACTGCGCAGTCAGCTTGGTCGCGCGCTCGACTCCTTCGCGGGCGTTGGCGGCCATGCGCTTGACCCGCTCGTCGTCGCTGCGGCGCTCGATCATGTCGATATTGCCGACGATGGCGGTCAGCAGGTTGTTGAAGTCGTGGGCGATGCCACCGGTCAGCTGGCCGATGGCGTCCATCTTCTGGGCCTGGACCAGGGCAGCCTGGGCCTGCTCGCGCTCGCTGATCTCGGCCAGCAGGCGTTCGTTGGCGCGCTGAAGCTCCCGGACACTGTCCGCGATGCGCTGCTCCAGTGTCTCATTGAGCAGGCGCAACTCCGCCTCGGCGGTCTTGCGTCCGGTGATGTCGAGGCTGATCCCCGACATCCGCCGCGGCTGGCCGGGCTGAATCCGGTTGAGCCGGCCACGCACCTGCACCCAGTGCAGCGAGCCGTCCGGCCAGAAGATCCGGTACTCGACGTCGTAGTCCTCGGCGCGGGCGATCGAGGCGTCCAGCGCGGTCGTGCGCAAGGTCACATCCTCAGGATGGACGGCGGCCTCGATGCCGGCCAGCGTCAGAGGCTGATCGGGGTGGCGACCGAAGTGTGTACGTGTCGCCGTCGAGGTGGTCAGGGCCCCACTGTCGAGATCCAGGTCCCAGGCGCCGAGCTTGCCGGCCTCCAGGGCGAAGCGCAGCTGCTCTTCCGCCTTGGTCTGGGCGAGCAGGTGGTCGCGGGCCAGGTACTGGCGATGACGTGCGCGGATCGCCGAGTGCGCCGCGCTGATCAGCGTCTCGGCGTTGATCGGCCGCTCCAGCAGCACGATGTTGCCGATCGCCTGCAGGCGTTCGGCGTCGGCCTGGGTCCGCTTGCCGGGCTGCTTGGTGACCAACACGATGAAGGGGAAGTCCGACCAGGTCGGCTGATGGGCCAGCCAATCGGTCAGAGCGTCGGTCGCGCCTTGGGCCAGAGCCTCTTCCGTCAGAATCGCCGCGCCGGCCTCGTCACCCAGCGCCTGGGTCAATGCGCCGAGGTCCCCGCAGATCTGCGAGGCGTGGCCGACATGGCCCAGGGTTTCGGCGATGACCGCCGCGTCGCGCCCTCGCGGCGCCAGGATGAGGATCGGCTTAGGCATCCGCCGGCCGATTGTTCTCCTCGCCCAGCATGTCGATCTTGCCCTGGTAGGACGGCAAGCCGGACATCACGCCCTGGAAGTCGGTCAACGCCTGGCCCACCTCGATACCGTGCTCGGTCAGGCGGATCTCGCGAATGGTCTTCTCGTGCGCCGCCGTGCGGCTCTTGACCGCCGAGATCGCCGTCAGCACCGAGCCGGCGGCCTCGAAGAAGCGGAACAGCAGGATGCCGTCGCTGAGATAGCTGAGGTCGATGTCGCTGCGGACCTCGCCGATAAAGCCGTGCTGCCCCAGGATCAGCAGGGTCACGACACCCTGCTGGTTCAGATAGGTCAGCAGTTCGTGCATCTGCAGCAGGAGGAATTTCTGGCCGGGCATGGCCTGGAGGTAAGCGTTGAGGCTGTCGATCACGACCGTCCGCGCGCCCAAGCGCTCTACCGCGTCGCGGACGTGAAACGCGAACTCGCCTGGCGACAGCTCGGCAGGGTCGATGGCTCGGACGAACAGCCGGTCGCTGTCGATATGGGGCGTCAGGTCCATGCCGAGCGCTTTCGAGCGCGTCAGCAAGGTCGTGAGGCCTTCGTCGAACAGATAGTAGGCGACCGTCTCGCCACGCTCGAGGGCGGTCAAGGCGCAACGCACCGAGGTGGTGGTCTTGCCCACGCCCGAGGGGCCGCTGATCAGGGTGTTGGTGCCGCGGGTCAACCCGCCGCCCATCAATGCGTCGATGCCCGGCGCGCCGGTGGACACCATCTCCTGGGCAAAGGTCGCCGGATGATGGGCCGCCACCAAACGCTCGAAGACCTGTATGCCGCCGGTGTCGAGCGAGAAGTCGTGGAAGCCGCCACGGAACTTGATGCCCCGCATCTTGACCACCTCCAGTTGACGGCGCTGCGCGCCATACTCCTGGGTCATCCGCCGAAGGCTGATCACGCCGTGGGCGATGCTATGCAGCTGCAAGTCGCCGTCTTCGGCCGTCTGGTCATCGAGCAGCAGGACCGTGCATTTGCGGGTCGCGAAGAAATGCTTCAGCGCCAGGATCTGGCGACGGTGACGCAGCGGGTTCTGGGCCAGCAGCCGCATCTCCGACAGGCTGTCGAACACGACGCGAAGCGGCTTTGTTTCCTCGACCTGCCGCATCACCCCGCGCGTGGTCTCGCCCAGTTCGACGTCCGATGGATGCAGCACCGACTGCTCGCTATCCGGATCCAGGCCTTCCTCGCTGACCAGTTCGAACAGGTCGATGCCGTCCAGCGACCAACCGTGGCTAGCGGCGGCGGCCTTCAGCTCTGGTTCGGTTTCCGACAGGGTGATGTAGAGTCCGGTTTCACCCAGTTCGCGCCCCTTGAGCAGGAACTGCAGCGCCAGCGTGGTCTTGCCCGAACCGGGCGTGCCCTCGACCAGATAGATGCGATCGCGCGTCAGGCCGCCGCCCAGGATGTCATCGAGGCCGGGCACGCCCGTGCTGACGCGGGCGCCTTGGCTCTCGACTTTCACTTCAGACATGCTCGCTCCGCCGACGACGCGCCGGCCCCCTTGGTGGCGCACAGCGGTTTGAACGCCGAAGCTCAAGCTAGGTTCAGCGGACGCGTGCCCAATACGAGAATGATGGCGGCGGATATTGCGAACACCCCTGACAGAAGCGTCAGGCGGGATCTGCCGGAGGCTAGGCCACCGCGGCCTTGCCCACCGTCAGTCCATTCACCGCCGCGCGGAACGCCTCGCCCCGGGCCTCGAAATCGCTGAACTGGTCGAACGACGCGCACGCCGGCGAAAGCAGGACAATCGCCTCCTCGCCGCTGGCGGCCGCGTCGGCATAGGCCTGCTGCACGGCCTTCTCCAGCGACCCGCTGAGCACGCACTCGGCCTTGCCGGCCAGGGTCCAGGAGAAGGGCTGGGCCGCCTCGCCAATCAGATAAGCCTTGGCGATGCGCGGGAAGAGGTCCTTCAGGTCCTCGATGCCGCCGGCCTTGGCGACGCCACCGGCGATCCAATAGAACTTCGGATAGGATGACATCGCCTGGCGGGCGGCGTCGGCGTTGGTGGCCTTGCTGTCGTTGACGAAGCGGACCTTGCCGAGCTTGCCGACCGTTTCCATCCGGTGCGCCAGCCCCGGGAAGGTCATCAGGCCGTCGACGGCGTCGCTGGTCGAGATGCCGATGGCCCGCGCGGCGGCGTAGGCGGCCGCGGCGTTCTGCCAGTTGTGGCGGCCCGGCAGGCTGCGGGCGCGCATGATGTCGGCGACTTCCACGACCCGCTCGCCGGTCGCGTCATAGAGCACGCCCTGCAGAGCGTAGACGCCCCGGCCCATGGCCTTGCCGGCGCTGATCGGCCAGATGGTCCGGCGGTTGGCGGCGGTGATCTCGGTGCAGATCTGCTGGCACCAGGCGTCGTCGACGCCGATGATCGCCGTGTCGCCCTTGCCCTGGTTCAGGAAGATCCGGCGCTTGGCGGCGATGTAGCCGTCCATGCCGCCGTGGCGATCCAGGTGGTCGGGCGAGATGTTCAGCAACACGACCGCGTCAGGCTTCAGGCTGGAGGTCAGGTCCAGCTGGTAGGACGACAGCTCCAGCACGTAGACCGCGCCGCCGTGCATGTCTTCTAGGCCCAGTACGCCCAGGCCGATATTGCCGCCGACCCGCGTGTCGCGGCCGGCCGAGGCGCAGAGGTGGCCGATCAGGGCCGTCGTGGTCGACTTCCCGTTGGTGCCGGTGACGGCGATGATCTTCGGGCGCTTGTGGACCGGAGCAGCGTTGACCGTGCGGGCGAAAAGCTCGACGTCGCCCAGGATCTCGACGCCCGCGGCCTTGGCCTTCTCGACGGTCCAGTGGGGCTTGGGATGGGTCAGGGGTACGCCAGGCGACAGCATCAGGGCGGCGAACTGGCTCCAGTCGGCGGCCTGAAGGTCGACGACGGGGAAACCTTCGGCCGCGGCGGCCTCGCGGCTCTCCGGCTTCTCGTCCCACAGGGCGACCTTCGCGCCCCCCGCGATCAAGGCGCGCGCGGCCGTCAGCCCGGTGCGGCCCAGGCCGAACACCGCGACGGTCTTGTCCTCGAATCCGCGGACGGGGATCATGCTCTCAGGGCTCCTAGCGCAACTTCAGGGTGGCGAGGCCGACGAAGGACAGGATCATCGACACGATCCAGAAGCGGATCACGACGGTGGATTCAGCCCAGCCCAGCTTCTCGAAATGGTGGTGGATCGGCGCCATCAGGAAGACCCGCTTGCCGGTCTTCTTGAAGTAGGCGACCTGGATCATGACGCTCAGCGCCTCGGCCACGAACAGGCCGCCGACGATACCCAGGACCAGCTCATGCTTGGCGCAGACGGCGATCGCGCCCAGCGCGCCGCCCAGGGCCAGCGAACCGGTGTCGCCCATGAAGATCTTGGCCGGCGGGGCGTTGTACCAGAGGAAGCCCAGGCCCCCGCCGATGATCGCGCCGCACAGCACCGCCAGCTCGCCGACACCCGGCGCGAAGTGCAGGTTCAGATAGTCGGCGAACTTGTAGTTGCCCACCAGGTAGGCGATCAGGCCGAAGGTCGAGGCGGCGAACATCACCGGCACGATGGCCAGGCCGTCCAGGCCGTCGGTCAGGTTCACGGCGTTCGAGAAGCCGGCGATCGTGACCGCCGCGAAGGCCACGTAGAACCAGCCCAGATTGATCACCAGCGCCTTGAAGATCGGGAAGACCAGGCTGGTCTCCATGCCGGGCGTCATCGGCGACTTGGGCGCGAACAGCACCAGGATCACGGTGGCGGCGATGGCGACGATGAACTGTGCGATCAGCTTCTGACCGCTGGAGAGGCCCGCCGTGGTCTGCTTGGTGACCTTGGCGTAGTCGTCCATGAAGCCGAGGATGCCGTAGCTGCCGGTGACCAGCAGCACGACCCAGACGTGGATGTTGCGCAGGTCGGCCCACAGCAGGGCGCCGGCGAACAGGCCGGCCAGGATCATGAAGCCGCCCATGGTGGGCGTGCCGGCTTTCTCGGTGACGTGGCGGGCGATGCCGTCGGTGCGGATCGGCTGGCCCTTGCCCTGCTTGGCCTTCATCCAGCGGATGAAGCGCGAGCCCATCGCCACGGCGACGATATAGGCGGTCAGCATCGCCATGCCCGACCGGAAGGTCAGGTATTTCAGGAGGTTCAGCGCCGGGACATGCTCTTGCGAGCGCGCCAGCCATTCGTACAGGAAGTACAGCATCAGCCCTGTTCCCCAAGATCGAGCGCGGCCAGAGCGCCGGCGAGCACGCCGGCTCTGGAGCCGTTCGACCCTTTCACCATCACCACGTCGCCAGGCCGGATAGCCCCCGTCAGCGCCGCTGTTAACTTTTCAGTAACTTCCGCGTAGCCGCCGCGCCGAGTCGGCGGAAGCGCCTCCCACAGCGATTTCATGTGGACGCCTGCGAGAAAAACCACGTCAACGTTTGCAGCCTCGATCGGGCCTGCAAGCTCGGCGTGAAAGCGGCTGCTGCCCTCGCCCAATTCGAGCATGTCGGTCAGCACGGCGACCCGGCGACCGGCGACCTTGCGCGCGCCCAGGGTCTTCAGAGCGGCCTGCATCGAGACCGGATTGGCGTTGTAGCTCTCGTCGACCAGGGTGAAGGCGCCGCCCTCGATCCGCACGGTCTTCTCGGCCCCGCGCCCCTCGATCGGGGCGAAGGACGCCAGGGCCGCCAGCGCGGTTTCGCGCGGCACGTCCAGCGCTTCCAGCATCAGCAGGACGCACAGGCTGTTGGGGCCCCAGTGGACGCCGGTCTGGCGGATCGGGAAGCTGATCGCCTCGCCGCGCAGTTCGACCGAGACGGTCGCGCCCTCGCCGTCCACCTTGAAACCGGTCAGGCGCGCGGTCGCGCCGGCGGCCTCGCCGAAGCTCCAGACCAGGGCGCCGGCCTTGGCGGCCTCGGCGCGCAGCCGCTCGAACCAGGGATTGTCGGCGTTTAGTACAGCGACGCCGCCGGGCTCCAGGCCGTCGAAGATCTCGGCCTTGGCGCGGGCGACGCCCACTTCGCCGTCGGCGAAGTTCTCCAGGTGGACCGGACCGACCGTGGTGATGGCCACGGCGTGCGGGCGGACGAACCGGCTGAGCGGGGTGATCTCGTCGGCGTGGTTCATGCCGATCTCGAACACGGCGCGCTCGGTGTCGCGCGGCATCCGGGCCAGGGTCAGGGGCACGCCGATGTGGTTGTTGTAGCTCTTCACCGAGGCGTGGGCCTTACCCGCCAGGCGCAAGCCCGCCTCGACGGCGCGGGTGACGCTGGTCTTGCCGACCGAACCGGTCACCGCGCCGCGCTTGCACTGAGGCGCGCGCTCGCGGGCGGCGACGCCCAGGGCTTCCAGCGCCTTGAAGGTGTCCTCGACCATCACGGCCGGAGCATCGACGGCCTTGGCGGCCAGGACGCCGGCCGCGCCGTTGGCCACGGCCTGGGCGACGAAGTCGTGACCGTCGCGCGCGCCGACCAGCGGCACGAAGAGGTCGCCGCCTTCCACCGACCTGGTGTCGATCGAGACGCCGAACACGGCGAAGTCGCCGGCGACCTTGCCGCCGACAGCTTGCGCGATCTCTTCAGCGGTCCAGAGCGCGCCCTCTTGGAGTGCTTCAGGCATCGACGCCCTCCAGCGCTTCCAGGGTCTCGGCCACGTCGTCGAACGGATGGACGACGCCGGCGACAATCTGGCCCTGCTCGTGGCCTTTGCCGGCAATGACCAGGACGTCGCCCTCGACCATCAGGTCCACGGCGGCCCGGATAGCCGCGCGGCGGTCGCCGATCTCGCGCGCGCCGGGGGCGGCTTCCAGGATGGCGGCGCGGATCGAGGCCGGGTCTTCCGAGCGCGGATTGTCGTCGGTGACGATGGCGATGTCGGCCAGGCGCGCGCCGATCGCGCCCATCAGCGGACGCTTGGTGCGGTCGCGGTCACCGCCGGCGCCAAACACGGCGATCAGCTTGCCGCGCGTGTGCGGGCGCAGGGCTTCCAGCACCGTCTCCAGGCCGTCCGGCGTATGGGCATAGTCGACATAGGCCTCGCCGCCGTTGGCGCCGCGACCGACGCGCTGCAGGCGACCGGCCGCGCCTTCCAGGCCCTCCAGGGCCTTCAGCACGCGGGCGACGTCTTCGCCCGCCGCGACGCAGAGGCCGGCGGCCACCAGCACGTTCGAGGCCTGGAAGGCGCCCGCCAGCGGCAGCTTGATGGTGAAGGTCGCCTCATTGGCCTCGACCACCAGGGTCTGGCCTTCGGGGGTCGGCAGGCGCGAGATCAGGCGCAGGCCCTGACCGTCCTCACCGACCGAGAACACGCTCTGGCCTGAGGTCACGGCGGCGGCGGCGAAGTTGGGGAAGGCCTCGCTGTCGGCGTTCAACACGGCCATCGCCCCGCCGGGGGTCAGCGTGTCGAACAGGCGCAGCTTGGCGGCCCGGTATTCTTCCATCGAGCCGTGATAGTCGAGGTGATCCTGGGTGAAGTTGGTGAAGCCGGCGGCGTGCAACTTGACGCCATCGACGCGACGCTGGTCGACGCCGTGCGAACTGGCCTCCAGGGCCAGGTGGGTAACGCCCATGTCGGCCAGGCGCGCGACCATCTCGGCGACGTCGCCTGCGTCCGGCGTGGTCAGGCCAGGCGGGGTCAGCTGCTGGTCGGGCTTGCCCGCTTCCGAGACGACGACACCCAGGGTGCCCATGCTGGCGGCCTTGTGACCCAGCGCGGCGAAGATCTGGCGGCAGAAGCCGGCGACCGAGGTCTTGCCGTTGGTGCCGGTGACGGCCACGCACATGGCCGGCTGCTTGCCCCAGAAGGCGGCCGACGCCAGGGCGTACGCGCGGCGAGCGTCTTCCGAACGGACGACCGGAACGCCCAGGCCTTCCAGCCCGCCCTCAGGGGCCAGGATAGCGGCGGCGCCCTGGCGGACCGCGCCCGGCGCGAAGTCGCGACCGTCGACCTTGGTCCCCGGCAGGGCGGCGAACAGCCAGCCGGCCGTGACCTTGCGGCTGTCGGCGGTGACGCCGGCGATCACCGGGTCGTTGGCGAAGGGACGGTTGAACAGTTCCGACAGATGCCTGGTCATAGTCCCGCCTCCGGAGCGGCCGCTTTCGGCTGGGCGATGGTCACCAGCTCGGTCTTCCGTTGCACGCCCAGGAAGGGCGCGATGCGCTCGATCACCTTGCCGGCCGCCGGCGCGGCGACCCAGCCGCCGGTCGAGAAGCCGAACGACTTGGCGTTGCCATGCGGCTCGTCCATCAGGATCAGGACGAAGTAGCGATCGGCTTCCAGCGGCCCGTCCGTCGGGAAGGTCGCGGCGAACGACGAGACCTGGCGCTGGTGGTTGTAGCCCCGGATCGCCGGGTCGTACTTCTCGCCGGTGCCGGTCTTGCCGCCGACCGACAGGCCGGCGACGTCGGCCTTGCCGCCGCTGCCGCCTTCGCCCGGAATGACGTTGGCCCGCATGATCTTCAGCATCTGCCGCGAGGTCTCCTCGGACAGAACGCGCTTGCCGTCGGGGCGGACGCCGGCCGGCAGCTTGCGGATCGTCAAAGGCCGCATCTCGCCGCCATTGACGATGGCGTTCATGGCCTGGGCCAGGGCCAGCGGGCTGACGTTCATGCCATGGCCGAACGAGGTCGAAGCCACGGCGTCCTGGTCCCACTTGCGCGGAGTCAGGGGGCGCGCCGATTCCGGCAGCTCGACCTTGGCCGGCTTGGTAAGGCCCAGATTGGTGAAATACTGGCTGAGGCGCTCGCCGCCGACCCGCTCGGCCAGCATGGCCGTGCCGATGTTCGACGAGTGCTTGAAAACCTCGACCAGGGTCAGGATCGCCTTGGCCGCGTGGTAGTCGTGGATCGTGCGGTAGCCCAGCTTGAACGGCGTGCGGGCGTCGAAGGTCGAGGCCGGAGTGGCGACGCCCGTATCCAGGCCGATCGCCACAGTGAAGGCCTTGAAGGTCGAGCCCATCTCGTAGACCGAGGCGGCGGCGCGGTTCAGGCGCTGCTCGTCGGTGGCTTCACCCGCCTTGTTGGCGTCGTAGTCTGGATAGCTGGCCAGACCCAGGATCTCGCCGGTGTGGACATTGGTCACCAGGCCCACGGCGCCCTTGGGCGTGAATTCTAGGGCGGCCTTGCGCAGTTCGTCCTCCAGGGCCGCCTGCACGCGCACGTCGATGGAGAGCTGGGTCGGACCACCGCCCTCGCCGCCCGCCGCCTTGCGGATCGGATCGTCCAGGGCGCGCTCGGCGCCGGCCAGGCCCTTGCCGCCGCTGTCGACGAAGCCGATCAGGTGCGCGGCCGTGGCGCCCAGCGGATACATCCGGCGCTCCTGCTCCTCGAACGAGACGCCGGGCAGGCCCAGGTTGAAGATCGCGTCCTTCTCGTCGGGCGTCAGGCCGCCCAGCACGAAGGCGCGGTGATCGCCGAAGATCGCCTTGTCCAGGCGCTTGGCCGGTACTTGCGGCAGGGCCTTGCCCAGCGACCGGCGGGTCTCCTTGGAGTCCCAGATTTCGCGCGGATCGACGTAGAGGGCGTAGTGGGCCAGATCGACGGCCAGCAGCTTGCCGTTGCGGTCGACCAGGTCACCCCGCGCGCCCTCGACGCCAGCGGCGTAGCCGTTGCCCTGTCCGGCGCGCGAGAACAGCGCGGCCCAGCCGGCGCCCAGCCCCACGCCGACGAAGCAGAGCGAGAAGAACGCCATCACCATGAAGATGCGGATGCGGGTGTCGTCTTCGGGCTTGGCGGCGGCGCGCGAGCGTTCGAAGGCGTGCTCCAGGCGCCAGACGCGCTCGATCAGCCAGCGCCAGACGGCGGGCTGGAAACCGTTTGGACCAAGGTTCGAGAGGCTCATCGCGGCGCCCCCGGAGCTTGCGGCTGCGGCGGCTGCGCGGCGGGCGGCGGAACGGAGGCGTCGGCCGGCAGGGCCTCGGGACCGTCAGCGGCCAGATCTTCGGGCGACACCGGCGCGGCCGAGATCGGGGCGCGCGGCAGTTCGCGGCGGCGCGCGACGTCGATCAGGGCGTCCTCGGTGATCTCGTGGTCGGGCGCGATCGGCTTCAGCTGCATCATCTGCGCCAGCTGCTCGATGCGGCGCGGCTGCTCCAGGTGGGCGACCTCGGCTTCGAGCAGACGCTTGCGCACGCCTTCGTCCACGATCTCCTGCTCGATGCGGCTGATCTCCTGGCGCTCGCGACCGGCGAAGGTCTTGGCCAGATAGACGCCCGTGACCAGGGCCAGCAGGGTGCAGAGCCCGAGGACCTCGACGATGCGGAAGCCCCGGACGCGACGATTGAACAGGCCGACGGCGGTCATGCCTGCGCCTCCCAGATGGGAGCTTCGGTGCGCACGGCGGCGCGCAGCTTCGACGAGCGCGCGCGTGGATTGACGGCCAGCTCGGCCTCGCTGGGGGCGATGGCCTTGTTGGCGATCAGCTGGAAACTGGCCGGCGCGCCGGTCGGCGCCTGCGGCAGGTGGCGCGAGCCGCCCGGCGTGCGCCCCGCCCGTTCGGCCAGGTAGTTCTTGACGATGCGGTCTTCCAGCGAGTGGAAGGTGACCACCGCCAGACGACCACCCGGCTTCAGGATCCGCTCGGCGGCGGCGAGGCCGGCCTCCAGCTCGCCCAGCTCATCATTGACCGCGATACGCAGCCCCTGGAACGAACGCGTGGCGGGGTGGACCTTGGCGCCCTTGCGGCCACCCAGGGCGCGCTCGATGACATGGGCCAGGTCCAGGGTGCGCTCGAACTTGCGCTCTTCGCGGCGGCGCACCAGGAAGCTGGCGATGCGGCGCGAGGCGTGCTCCTCGCCGTAGACATAGAGGATGCGAGCCAGCTCGGTGTGGTCCAGCTCGTTGACGAGGTCAGCGGCGGTCGGGCCGGTGTCGCTCATCCGCATGTCCAGCGGACCGTCGCGCATGAACGAGAAACCGCGCTCGGCCTCGTCCAGCTGCATGGACGACACGCCGATATCCAGCACCACGCCGTCGACCGACTGCGGCGCGAAATGCTCGGCCATCTGCGAGAAGCGGTCCTGGATCAGCCGAAAACGATCCGTCGACAGGCCTTCGGTGAAGCGCAGAGCGGTGGGATCGCGATCGAAGCCCACGACGCTCGCGCCGGTGGCCAGGATGGCGCGGGTATAGCCGCCCGCTCCGAAGGTGCCGTCGATGATCGTCTCGCCCGGGGCCGCGCCCAGGGCCTCGACCACTTCATCCAGCAGGACCGAGATGTGCGGCGCTTCGCTCACGACGCGCCCCCGAACTTGGCGACGCGCTGCTGGGCGCGCAGGGCGGCCAGACCTTCCCGAGCCAGATCGCGCTGTTGCGCGCGATGGGCCTGGAAGGCCTCGCGAGACCAGATCTGAAAACGCTCACCCATACCGACGACGGCTACCCAATCCGTGAGACCGCACATTTCGCACAGGTGATCGGGGAGCGTAATGCGACCAGCTGTATCAAACGACAGCTTGGCCATGCCGCCGAGGACGCTGGTTTCCAGCGCCGAGCGCGTCGGATCGCCGAACGGCATCTCCTCGATCACGCCCAAATAGCGGTCAAACAAGGCCTTTCCGCCCGCTTCCAGGCAGTCGGCCTCGATGGAGGGGAAGCAGAAGATGCCGTCGAACATGCCGGAGACGGCCGCGCGGAACTCCTGCGGCACAACGATGCGCCGCTTGCTGTCGAGCTGTTTCTCGAAGGTCGAGAGAAACACTGAAGCCGAACCCCGCCCAAACCCACGTCGGACGGCGAACACCCAGTCGCCCCGACACAAATTGGGTTAACATGGGATGAATTGGGATACAATGACACCGAACCCGTTTCTTCGAGTTTTCAAAGGTGTCGCACCCCTTCTTCACTGGGCTGGATAGTTAATCCACAGAACATACGCAGAACTCGTTAAGTGAACGCCGTGCGGCGTGTCAGTTCGTCCCATTCGGTGTGGAAATCGAGCGCCCCCTCCGTCACGTCGCCTGTCGGCGCCGCGCCACCTCCCCCGCTTCACGGGTGAGGAGGGATGGGGCTTCTTCCTGCCCCGCTTGCGGGGAGGTGGATCGCTGCGGATACGCAGCGAGACGGAGGGAGCGCACCCCTCCGCTGAAAATGGACCAGACAGTCTGTAAGCCGGGTTCTGTTCCGCTCCCGAGGGAACGGCGACGATCATTCCTCTAGGCCGGCCATTGCTGGACGGCTCTCGCGACCTACCCGGACCCTCTCAGCCAGTGACGGCCTATCCGACGCGAGGCCGGCGCGGGGTCCCTATTCGGTCTTGCTCCAGGCGGGGCTTGCCATGCCGTCCCTGTCGCCAGGTCCGCGGTGGGCTCTTACCCCACCCTTTCACCCTTCCCGCCCCGTAGGGAGGAGGTTTGCTTTCTGTGGCGCTATCCCTGGGATCGCTCCCGGTGGGTGTTACCCACCGCCTTGTCACCGTGGAGCCCGGACTTTCCTCGGCGTCCGAAGACGACGCGACCGCCCGACCATCTGGTCCGGGACGGTGTTTGACGGGGTGCAGTTGAAACGTCAACAACCCGCTGTTGAAAGCGTCAACTTTCGGGTTGAAACGTCAACACCATCCGACCTCCCCGGCGAATGCCGGGGCCCAGATTCATCCGGAGAGGTTGGGATGCTCGCGCCAGCCGCCTCGCCAAGATCGGGGACGCTCGTGGGTTCGATCTGGACCCCGGCATTCGCCGGGGAGATCGGATTTAGGGGAGGTCCAGCATCAGCCCAGCGATCGGATGCTCACCCAGCCCCTTCGCCGCGCCCAGCCGATCCGCGTCCGCCTTGTTCTGCGAGAGCTTGAACGTGCCCTCCAGACGCTCGACGAACAGCCGACCGCCTTGGATGCCGCGCAGCATGCTCTCGAACTTGCCGGCCTTCATCTTGTCGCGGGTCCAGGGCTTCTTCGGCAGCAGCCGCGCTTCCTCTTGGGCCGACAAGTCATCCAGCAGGGCAACAAGTTCCGCCTCGTTCAGCGGCGCGACCGAGCCTTCGGCCTCGAGCGACTGGTAATTCCAAGTCGGCACCTGGTCGGCGCTCTCATACCAGTCGGGACTGATGTAGGCGTCCAGGCCCGTGGCCAGCACCACCGCCCGGAAGCCTTGCGTCAGGTGCGGCGTCAGCAGGTTGCCCCGCGACAGGTGGAAGTCGAGGGCGACCTCGCCGTCCAGGTCGCGGATCACCACCGGCGACTGGGCCACGAACGGCCGGCCGCCGACGCTCGCGGCGATGGTCACGAACGGATGGTCTCGCAGGAAGTCGAGCAGGACCGCGCGATCCTCGACACGGAAGGCTGGCGCCGGATGCATTACTCGGCCGCCGCGCGCAGCAGGCCCACCAATCGGGCCCGGGTCTCGCCGTCGGCGATGCCGTCGAAGCGGCTCTGCAGCCAGTGGCGCTGGAAAGCGCCGACCACGGTGGTGGTCCACTCGTCGTACTTGCCGGTCGGGGCGCAGTCGAAGCCCAGGCGGGTCAGGCCGGCCTGCAAAGCGAAGACGCCGGTTCCCTCCTCGCCCTGGCCGAGCGGCGCGCCGGGCGACGGCGCGGGCTCGATCCACAGGCCATGGCCACTTTCGGCCAGGCGCTTCCAGGGAAAGAGCTCGCCCGGATCGATCTTGCGGGCCGGGGCGATATCGGAGTGACCGAGAATGCGGCTGTCGGGGATCATCCAGCGCGAACGCACGTCGGCCAGCAGGTTGATCACCGAGGCGATCTGGGCGTCCGGGAACGCGCGATAGCCGAACTCGTGGCCGGGATTGACGATCTCGATGCCGATCGAGGCCGAGTTGATGTCCTTGACGCCCTTCCAGAAGGCGGCGCCAGCGTGCCAGGCGCGGCGCTCCTCGGCCACCAGGCGGAAGATGCGGCCGTCTTCCTCGACGCAGTAGTGCGCCGAGACCTTGGCCTCGGGATCGCGCAGGCGCTCGACCGCCGCCTCGCCGGTCTCCATGCCCGTGTAGTGCAGCACCACGGTGTCGGGCACGGCCTTGCGGGCGTCGAAGTTCGGCGACGGGGCCTCGATGAAGGACAGGCTCATTGGGCGCGGTTCCGGATCGACATCAGCAACGGCATGACCTGATTCCGCCGAAGCGCGATGATCAGAACACCCAGCAAGGCGAGGGCCGCGCCGATCCCCATCCGCAGGTCGAAATGATCATGCGTGATCAGGACGCCCAGGCCGATGGTGAACAGCGGCGTCAGCAGGGTCAGCGGAGCGATCAGGTTGGCCTCGTAGCGCTGGATCAGCCCGTAATAGGCCGTATGGGCCACGACCGAAACCACCAGGGCCGAGAACAGCACCGCCGCCGCGAACGGCCAGCCCGCGTGGAAGCCGGCGGCGACCTGGCCGGGCTCCATGAAGGCGCTCATCGCCGCCAGCGGCCAGAGGGACGAAAAGCCGACCCAGGCCTGGAACTGCAGCGGCTTCACGCCCTCGACCTGCTTCATCATCACCGCCCCGAGGGAACCGGTGAAGGCCGCCGCGACGATCAGCCAGAGACCAGCCGAGAGCTCGATCCCATGCGGGCTCCACATCACGACCACCGCGCCCGCCAGGGTCAGGGCGATGCCGACCCCGCGCCGCCAGCGGATACGCTCGCCCAGGATCAGCACCGACAGCAGGGTCGTGAACGGCACGCCGACCTGGATCACCACCGAGGCCGCCGACGGCGAGGCGGTCTTGAAGCCCATGAACAGCAGGGCGAAGTTGCCGCCGCCCATCAGCAGTCCGACCAGCACCATGCGCCAGGTCGGCTTGGGCGCTGGCAGCAGCCACGGCAGGGTCAGCACCGCCACCACCGCGAAGCGCACGGCGGCGTAGTACAGCGGCGGCACGCCCCAGTGGGCCACCACCAGCTTGGAGATGATATTGCTGCTGGCCCAGACCAGGCAGACGAGGATCAGGATGCCGAAGTCGCGTAGGGACATGAAGTGATCCGATAGGCCGCAGTTGACGTTCGGTCAAAACGGTCGTTTGTTTATGAACAACGTTCACATACGCCACGTCGGGTCAACCGGCGGGCTCATCGAGTCTGCATGGGCAGACTCGAGTCTTTAGAGAGGAATCGAGCGCGGAACGCGCTCGTGGAGGGGCGAACCGGGAATGGCCATGGAACATGTCGACGTACTGATCGTGGGCGCGGGCCTGTCGGGGATCGGCGCGGCCTATCACCTGACCAAGCACTGCCCCGGCAAGACCTACGCGATCCTGGAAGGGCGCGAGGCGATCGGCGGCACCTGGGACCTGTTCCGCTATCCCGGCATCCGCTCCGACAGCGACATGTACACCCTGGGCTACAGCTTCAAGCCGTGGAAGGCCGCCAAGGCCATCGCCGATGGCCCGTCGATCCTGAGCTATGTCCGTGAGACCGCGCGGGAACACGACGTCGAGCGCCACATCCGCTTCAAGCACCTGGTCAAGCGCGCCAGCTGGTCCACCGAGACCGCCACCTGGACCGTCGAGGCCGAGCACGACGGTCAGGTCGTCAAATTCACCTGCGGCTTCCTCTACATGTGCTCGGGCTACTACCGCTATTCGGCCGGCTACACGCCCGACTTCGCCGGGATCGAGCGCTTCAAGGGTCAGATCGTCCACCCGCAGCACTGGCCCGAGAACCTCGACTACACCGGCAAGAAGGTCGTGGTGATCGGCAGCGGCGCCACCGCCGTGACCCTGGTGCCAGAGATGGCCAAGACCGCCGAGCATGTCGTCATGCTGCAGCGCTCGCCAACCTATGTGGTCTCGCGTCCGGCCGAGGACGGGGTGGCCAACTGGCTGCGCGCCAAGCTGCCGGCCATGACCGCCTACGGCATCACCCGCTGGAAGAACGTCCTCTTCCAGATGCTGTTCTTCAACATGGCGCGGAAAAAGCCCGAGAAGGTCAAGGAACAGCTTCTGGGCATGGTGCGCGAGCACCTGGGGCCCGACTACGACGTCGGCACCCACTTCACGCCCCGCTACAATCCCTGGGACCAGCGCCTGTGCCTGGTGCCGGACGCGGATCTCTTCGACTCGATCAAGGCCGGCTCGAGCTCGGTGGTCACAGACCACATCGAGACCTTCACCGAAACCGGCATCCAGCTGAAGTCGGGCAAGACCCTGGACGCCGATGTCGTCGTCACCGCCACGGGCCTGCAGATGCAGCTGCTCAGCGGCGCCGAGATCGTGGTCGACGGCAGGGTCGCCGATCTCTCCCAGTCGATGAGCTACAAGGGCATGATGTTCAGCGACGTGCCGAACCTGGCCTCGGCCTTCGGCTACACCAACGCCAGCTGGACCCTGAAGGCGGACCTCACCAGCGAGTATGTCTGCCGCTTGCTGAACCACATGACCCGCACGCGCACCGACTACTGCGTGCCGCGCGTCGACGGCGAGATGGAGGTCGCGCCGTGGCTCGACTTCTCGTCGGGCTACGTCACCCGCTCCATCGGCCAGTTCCCCAAGCAGGGCCTGCGCAAGCCGTGGAAGGTGCACCAGAACTACGCCCTGGACCTGGCCGCCCTGCGGCTGGGCAAGGTCGAGGACGGGGTGATGCAGTTTGGGCGGAAGACCGGCGTGAAGGCGCAAGCCCCGAAGGCGATGGAAGCGGCTTAATCCGTGGTCCGCCCTCGCCCTTCGACAAGCTCAGGGTGAGGACTACTTGCAGGCCGATTAGTAGAAACCTCACCCTGAGCCTGTCGAAGGGCGGGGTTTCGGCTCCGCTTCCCTATCGGATTTGATAGGTTGCGACCGCCAGTCCGGACTCCGACTTTGAGGAGTAAGGAGATCGCACATGGCCGAACCGTCCTCGTACCTGGGCTGGAAGATCGACTACGCCAACCCGCCCGGCGAGCCCGCCTATCTGGACCCGGGCTCGATGCACTGGCGGATCTACAAGAACCCGATCGCCCTGGCTGTCGGAGGCGTCGCGGCCGTGCTGCTGGAGTTCGCCGACGCGCGCATCCGTTCCGGCGTCTGGGACCACTCGACCTACAAGGCCGACCCGATCGGGCGCTCCAAGCGCACCGGCATCGCGGCCATGGTCGGGGTCTACGGCCCGCAGGCCGCCGCGCGGCGGGTGATCCAGGGCGTCACCAACATGCACACCCGCGTGGTCGGCGAGACGCCGAAGGGCGAGGCCTACAAGGCGCTGGACGTCGAGCTGCTCGACTGGGTCAGCGCCACGGCAGGCTACGGCTTCCTCAACGCCTATGATCGCTTCGTCGAACCGCTGACCGAGGCCGAGAAGACCCGGTTCTACGAGGAAGCCCATCCGATCGCCCGGCTCTACGGCGTGAAGTATTCGCCGAGCTCGCAAGCGGATTTCATGGCGATGCTGGACAAGCTGGCTCCGCGGTTCGAGCCGCATCCGATCGTCGGCGAGTTCCTGGACATCATCCAGTCGGGCCAGGCAGCGCCCAATGCGCCGAAGTTCCTGCACAAGGCCCTGGCGCGGGCGTCGGTGTCGCTGCTGCCAGCGGTGGTGCAGGAGAAGCTGGCGCTGGGACGGGAGTACGACCTGACGACGGTGGATCGTCTGGCCCTGAAGGCCGCCGGCGGCCTAGCCGAGAAGATCGCGGTGCGCGGTTCACCACCGTGTCAGGCCAGCGTGCGACTGGGGCTGCCGTACGACTTCCTCTATCGGAGCCGTAGCGAGCGGAAGCGGTTGCTGGAGACCTACCATCCCCCGCTCATCCCCGCGAAAGCGGGGACCCAAGCCAAGGCCTAGAGCCCGCAGCCGCGATTGTAGCGCGCCGCTTGGGTCCCCGCTTTCGCGGGGATGAGCGGCATTAAATCTATTCCTCGTCGTCGAACGCCTCGTCCTCGTCGGCCGTCGGCTTGGCCACGGCCTTCGGCGCCTTGCGCTTCACGAACCGCAGCGCCGTATGCGTCTGCGAGAACGCGCAGACCTTGGTGTCCACGAAGCCCTGGCCCCGGACCGCCTCCAGGATCTCGACGTCCTTCAGCGGCGCGCCCTTGCCCTTCTGGGCGACGATCCAGATCGCGCCCTTGGGGGCCAGCGCGCCTTCCCAGTCCTCGATCCGGTCGAAGTCGGCCAGGTCCTCGGCGGCCAGGAACAGGATGTCGATCCCCTCCTCCGCCTCGCCCAACTCCACCCGCGTCTCCAGCTCGGCGATGAACGCCTCGTCCTCGACGCCGTCGACCACCACGGTCATGCCCGGCTTCACGCCCAGCTTGTCCAGGCGCGAGGGCGGGTTTTGGATGGCGTACAGCCACTTCTCGGCCTGGCCCGGCTCCAGCGTGAAGCGGGTGCCGTCGCTCAGGACCAGGTCATCGCCCTCGACGCGCAGGTTCCGCAGGGCGTGGCCCTGATAGATGCCGCGCACCGCGCCGCGGAAGATCAGCTTCGGCGGCTCCCACAGCAGCTTACCCTCGCTGTCGCCGTCGGACAGCTGCCCCCAGACGCCGCTTGCTTCCCTACCCATGCTTACTTGCCTTCGAACTTCGGCTGACGCTTCTCGAGGATCGCGTCGACGCCTTCCATGTGGTCCTCGGTGTGGTGGGCGATGGCCTGGGCGGCCGCGCTCATCTCCATCAAGGTGTCGTAGCTGGCGGTCTGGCCGTGCTTGAGCAGGCTCTTGGCCATGCGCAGGGCGTGCGGCGGCTGCTGGGCGATCCGGGTCGCCAGGGCCAGGGCCTCGTCCATCAGCGTCTCGGCCGGGACGGCCTTGCTGATCAGGCCCCACTCCGCCGCCTTCGCGGCGTCGATGACGTCGCCGGTGAACAGCAGCTCTGCCGCGCGGCTCATGCCCACGGTGCGCGGCATCAGCCAGGCGCCGCCGTCGCCGGGGATCAGGCCCAGTTTCAGGAAGGTGACGCCGAACTTGGCCGTATCGGCGGCGATGCGGATGTCGGTCATGCAGGCCACGTCGCAGCCCAGGCCGATCGCCGCCCCGTTCACCGCCGCGATCGCCGGCACTTCCAAGCCGTAGATAGCGCGGACGATGCGGTGGATGTTCTTGCGGTAGCCGTCGCGCACGGCCACGCCGTTGCCGCCGAACGCGCCCTCGCGAGCCTTCATCGCCTTGACGTCGCCGCCGGCCGAGAAGGCCTTGCCCGCGCCGGTCAGGATCACGCAGCGGATCTCCTGGTCGTCGTTGATCGCCTCGCAGGCGGCCGCCACCTGGTCGCCATCGCCCGGCGCGCCCAGGGCGTTCATCGCCTCCGGCCGGTTCAGGGTGAGGATGGCGATATGACCGCGCTTCTCGGTGAGGATGAGGGACAAGTAGGCGCTCCTGCTGGGTTTCTTGGTTTTCCCTTCCATAGCCTGCTTTCCGCCGCTGTGCAGCCAAGCCAGGCAATACAACCGGTGCGATTACACCGATCACGAAAACGCGACTGGCGCATAAGCTCGACCCGACATTGAAATGTCAGACAAGGACGGCAAAGAAGGCTGCGGCAATGACCGAGCACGAAAAGGCCCGACACGTGTTGATTATCGAGGATGAAATCCTCGTCGCGTTCGAGGTCGAAGCTCTGCTGACAGAGCAGGGCTTCACGAGTTTCGATATCGCCGACAGCCCGGGCGATGCGCTGGCCCTCGCCATAGCCAATCCTCCAGACCTGATCACCGCCGACTACCGCATCGTGGGCGGCACGGGCGTCGAGGCGGTCGAGGCCATCCAACGGCAACTCGGCCGCATCCCGGTCGTCTACGTCACCGGCAACGCCGATCAGTTGAAGGGCCGCGTGACCCCCGTGGTCGACAAGCCGATCTCGGCCCGCATCCTCGCCGAGGCCTGCGCGCGGGCGTCCGCCGCCTGAGGTTGTCGCCTCGCCCTCAGGGTCCTACAAGCGGGCCCACGGGAGGACGCGATGCATCAGATCACCACCCTCGAAGCGCTGGAGGCGCTGTACCAGCCCCAGCCGGTCGCCGCCTCGACGGTGAAGGTCACCGACCACATCACCCCGCACTACGCGGCCCTGATCCAGGCCTCACCGTTCGTCGCCCTCGCCACGGTCGGTCCCGAGGGCCTGGACTGCAGCCCGCGCGGCGACCTGCCCGGCTTCGTCCGCATCGCCGATCCCCGGACGCTGATGCTTCCCGACCGGCGCGGCAACAACCGCATCGACAGCCTTAGCAACATCGTCCGCGATCCACGTGTGGCCCTGCTATTCCTGATCCCGGGCTCAGGCACCACGTTCCGCGTCAACGGCCGCGCCGTTCTGAGCGCCGATCCCGACCTGCTGGAAAGCTTCGCCGTCGACGGCAAGCCGCCGCGGACGGTGACCGTCGTGACGGTCGAGGAGGCCTACTTCCAGTGCGCCCGGGCCATCGTCCGGTCGGGGCTGTGGAAGCCCGAGAGCCACGTCGACCCGGCCAGCCTGCCGACACCCGGCGCCATGCTGGCGGCGGTCACGGCCGGCGAGGTCGGCGGCGAGGCCTATGACCGCGAGTGGCCTGGGCGGGCCGCGAAGACGATGTGGTGAAAACAAAAGCGGCCCCGAGGTTTCCCTCAGGGCCGTTTGAAAACACATCAGTCGGCTCCCGGAGGAACCCCGCCAAGCGGCGCTAGTCGTCGCGGTGGACGCGTTCGCGGCGCTCGTGGCGTTCCTGGGCCTCGACGCTCATGGTCGCGGTCGGACGAGCGTCCAACCGAGCCAGGCCGATGGGCTCGCCCGTCTCCTCGCAATAGCCGTAAGAGCCGTCTTCGACTCGGCGCAGGGCCTGGTCGATCTTGGAGATCAGCTTCCGTTGGCGGTCGCGGGTACGGAGCTCAAGAGCCCGATCAGTTTCCGAGGACGCACGATCGGCTAGATCGGCGTGGTTCTCGGTTTCTTTCTGGAGATGGGAGACCGTCTCGCGAGATTCGCGAAGGATCTCTTCCTTCCAAGCCAGCAGCTTTTGCTTGAAATACTCAAGCTGCCGGTCGTTCATAAAAGGCTCGTCCTCGGAAGGACGATAATCAGATTTCTCGACTAGAACTGTGGCCGTTTGCATCAACGCCTCACGCCCCAATGAACTCAGCCCTCGAAGGCTGCGTGCTTATAGCAAAAGGTGAGCCGCGTTCAATGAACCTCGCGTGAGTGGCGCGTTCAGGTCGCGCAGAGCGCACGGAAGGCGCAGGATCGCGGCGACGACGGGTATAAAACGCGCGAGAAGGCCAAGCGTCGCAAGGGAAGGCCATATCGGTGTCCCCTGCCCTAGCCATGTCAGCTATTGGCCTGAAGCTTGGCCAGCTCGACGGCCGCGCGCGTCTCGATTTCGTTGAGGATGCCTTCCAGGCCGGGATCCTCGGTGTTCTCGCGCTGCTCGCGGATGGCGCGCGATAGCTTGTGCAGGGTGTCCTGCGAGATGTCGCCGTCGATCAGCGCCACCCGCACGTCGCCCAAAAGATCCAGGATGTGCTCGGCGCGGCGCACCGCGCGCTTGCGGCGCTCCAGGGGACCGCCGACGGCGCCCATTTCCTGCAGGGCCAGAAGGGCGTCGACCGAGCCGACCCCCGACAGACCGCCGACCGAGGCCGTGCTGGCTGCGCCGCTGGCGGCGTTCACCGAAGGCAGGCTGAAGCCGGTCGAACCGCCGGCGGACTTGGCCCGCGACGCGCCAGTAGCCCCTACGCCCCCCGTGCCTGAAACCTTCATCCGACAGCTCCAAAAAGCATGCGCACGCGAGTCACTCTTCCCGCTGCCTCACCATAATCCCGTTCCGCGCTTGAAGTATGGTTAATGCCGGGCAGATTCTGCCGTTCGGCGCCGTACGGACCATCGGCGAATCCGAAATCCCTTGCGTCATAAGGATTTGAAACTGGCCCGCTTCTGGCATGGGGCGGCGCGGGGACGTCTCCCCGTCACGGGACTACCATGCCGCGTTCATTCTTTCGCACCGTTCTGATCGCCCTGGTCGCCGCGTCCGCGTTCGTCGCGGGTCCGGCTTTCGCCAAGTCGCGCATCAAGGACATCGTCGCCTTCGAGGGCGTCCGGGACAACCAGCTGATCGGCTACGGCGTCGTCGTCGGCCTGAACGGTTCGGGGGACTCTCTGCGCAACGCGCCGATGACCAAGCAGAGCCTGGAAGCGATGCTGGAACGCCAGGGCGTCAACGTCCGCGACGCGAACCTCAACACCAAGAACACAGCCACGGTCATGGTCACCGCCAACCTGCCCGCGTTCGGCGCGGCCGGTTCGAAGCTGGACGTGACCGTTTCGGCCCTGGGCGACGCCAAGAGCCTGCTGGGCGGCACGCTGCTGGTCACCAGCCTGCAAGGCGCGGACGGCCAGACCTATGCCGTCGCCCAAGGCACCGTGCAGACCGGTTCGGTTTCGGCCGGCGGCGCTTCGGGCAGCTCGGTCACCAAGGGCGTGCCGACCGCCGGGCGCATCGCCTCGGGCGGCATCATCGAGCGCGAGACCGGCTTCCAGATGGTCAACATGGACATCATGCGCCTGACCCTGCGCAATCCGGACTTCACCACCGCCCGCCGCATCGCCGACGCCATCAACGCCAAGTTCCCCGGCTGCGCCCAGGCCCAGAACCCGACCATCATCGCCACCCGCGCCCCTCCCGGCACGGACATGATCACCTTCATGACCAACATCGAGAACCTGGAAGTCGAGCCCGACGCTCCGGCCAAGGTGGTGATCGACGAAGTGGCCGGCGTCATCGTCATGGGCGACGACGTCCGCATCAGCCAAGTGGCGATCGCCCAGGGCAACCTGACCATCACGGTCCAGGAGAACCCGGCGGTCAGCCAGCCCGGCGCGTTCAGCCAGGGCCAGACCAAGGTCATCCCGCAGTCGACCGTCAGCATCGACGAGGAGAAGGGCAAGCAACTGCTCACCCTGGGCGGCGCGGCCTCGCTGAAGAGCCTCGTCGGTGGCTTGAACGCCCTAGGCGTCACGCCTCGCGACATGATCTCGATCCTGCAGGCCGTGAAGGCGGCCGGCGCCCTGCAAGCCGACATCGAGGTGATGTGATGAGCATGCTGTCGACGCTCTCCACCCTCTCGCCGCAGCTGGGCGCCGCGGCCGCTTCGGTCAAGTCGGCCGCCCAGGCGGTGCAGACCGCCGTTCAGTCGCCCGACGAAAAGGCCAAGCGCGCCAAGATCGCCGCGACCGCCCAGAACTTCGAGAGCTCGTTCATGTCGGTGATGATGCAGCAGATGTTCGAGGGCGTGAAAACCTCCGAACCGTTCGGCGGCGGCAACGGCGAGGCGATGTTCAAGTCGGTGCTGACCGACGCGATGTCCAAGCAGGTCACCCAGTCGGGCGGCATCGGTCTGGCATCCACGATCCAGCGCGAAATGCTGAAGATGCAAGGTCTGAAGGAGTAGCCCCATGGCCATCGCCGCCATCGACGCCGACGATCGCGTCCACCAGCTGATCCTGCTGACCGAGCGCCTGACCGACCTGATCGCCAAGGAAGCGCACGCCTTCGAGACCCACCGCCCGCACGAGGCGGCGCAGTACGTCGAGGAGACCGCCAAGCTCGCCAACGTCTATCGGCACGAGTCGATGCGGGTGCGGCACAACGTGGCCCTGGTCGAGGCCGCGCGCCCCGAACTGCGCCAGCGCCTGATGCGCGCCACCGAAGCCTTCGACGCCGTCCTGGCCCGCCAGGCGCGCGCCGTCACCGCCGCCAAGACCGTGACCGAGGGCCTGGTCCACGCCGTGGCTCAGGAAATCGCCAACCAGCGCGCCGCGCCGGCCACCACCTATGGCGGCGGCGGCATGATCAACGACCGCCCGCAGCATGGCGCGGCGATCACCCTGAACCGCAAGGCCTAGGACTTCAGGACAAAGACGGCTGCGGCCCGCGCCGCGCCGTCCGGGTCGCCATAGTCGGCGACCGGATATTCCGCGACCACCGCCAGGCGGTCGCTCGGCAGCGAGGCCCGCCAGGGATCGCCGATCAGCACCGCGATCCCGGCCGCCACGCAGCGCTGCAGATAGGCCAGGACCCGCGTCGCCAGGTCCGGGTCGTAGAAGAGATCGCCCACCAGCATCAGATCGACCGAAGGCGGTTCGCCCGTCGTCAGATCACCGTGGATGGCCTCGACCTTCACCCCGTTGGCGGCGGCGTTCAGGCGCGTGGCGGTCACCGCGTAGGGATCGACATCGGCCGCCCTCACCTCGCTCGCGCCCGCCAAGGCGGCGGCGATGGCGACGAGGCCCGAGCCGGCGCCCAGGTCCAGCACCCGCTTGCCGTCGACCGTTTCAGGGCGATCCAGCACATGTCGCGCCAGGGCCAGCCCTCCGCCCCACGTCCGCGCCCAGTAGGGCGAGCCGAAGTCCGGATCGACCTGCGCCAGCCGCATCAGGCCGCTGCGGGGACCGGCGCGGTGCAGCCGCACCTCCGGCACGCCGGGCGCGGGCTCCAGCGGCAGGCGCTCCTGAATGAAGGCTTCGAGGTCCAAGCCCGGACTAAGGGCCTAGTGCGGGCCGTCGATCAACCGCTTCTTGCGGCGGTGCAGGCTAAGGGCGATCCCGACCAGCACCAGCGGAACCAGGGCCGACAGCACCCGCTCTCCTCCGCCCGGCCAGCCATGCAGCCAAGGCTTCAAGAGATAGCCCAGCAAGCCCAGCACGTAGTAGCCGACCGCGAAGATCGACAGCCCTTCGACCAGGCCCTGCAACTTGGTCTGCAGTTGCAGGCTGGCGTCCATGCCGCGCAGGGTCTCCTGGTTCTGGCGATCCTGGGCCAAGCCGAGCTTGGTGCGCAGCAGGTCGCCGCTGCGGGCGATGCGCAGGGAAAGATCATCCAGCCGCCGATCGGCCGCCTCGCGCGTTCGCATGGCCGGCAGAAGGCGCCGGGCGATGAACTCGCTCATTGTGGAGTGACCGGCGACGCGCCGCTCGCGCAGGGCCTCCAGCCGGTCCAGGGTCAGGCGGTGATAGGACTCGGTGGCCCCGCGCCGGAAGCGGTTCTTGGCGGCCCGCAGCTCGACCTCGGCGGAAAGCGCCAGCAGGTGGTCCAGCACCGTCTGGCTGTCCTCGCCCGCCGCCAGGCCGCTGGTGATCCCGGCCAACCGCGCCTCGGCCCCGTCCAGCCAGGCCAGCAGCTCGCGCGCCGGCGGGAAGCCGATCAGGGCCAATTTCCGATAGTTGCCGACCTCCAGTAGGGTCTGGAGCAGGCGCGAGACCTCGTCGTTGGCCAGGCTGATATTGTGCACGTGGATGCGCCCCGTCCCGCCCTCGCGCAGGCGGAAGTCGGTCCAGATGCGCGCCGCCCCGTCGAACACCTCGCACGAGACGCAGCGATGCAGATCGATATGCCGGCCCAGCGCCGCGTCGGCCGGCGGCTTGGCGCCCGGCGCGGAGACGGAGATTTCGACGCCTCGAAACACCTGGCCCGGCGCGCCGTCCAGCCAGAAGAAGCTCTCGTTCGACCGCGGCTCGAAGCCGAGATCGCGGCCCAGCGGGCCACAGGCGAACCAGGTCCAGGTCGAGAACTCCTGATGCCGCTCCCACAGCCAACCGCCGCTCTCATCGGCGACGACGGCGCGGCCCAAGGCGGCGTCCTGGCCTGGCGCGAACAGGGCGACGAAGGCGCTCTCGGCGGCGCGATCATCGGGCTCGACCAGGAACACCCACTGGCGCAGGCGGACCGGCGCCCGGTCCAATGGCAGCGCCCGCAGGTGCATCAGTTCGCTCAATGTCACCCGGAGGGGGTGGTCCCGGTCGCCGCTCATGCCGTAGTTACCGTGGCCTGACGTCACCAAGTCAAGACGCAATGTTAGCGGTCACATTAAGCTGACAAATCCCTTGGCGTGCCATGCGATCCGAGGACGATCCGCCGCTCGACGCCGATGGCGGCCAGGAATTCCTCGTCGTGACTGACGACCAGCAGCGCCCCGTCATAGCCGGACAGCGCCGCCTCGACGGCCTCGATGGAGGAAAGGTCCAGGTGGTTGGTCGGCTCGTCGAGGATGAGCAGCTGCGGCGGCGTGGCGGCGCAGAGCATGCAGGCCAGGGCCGCCCGCAGGCGCTCGCCGCCGCTCAGGGTGCCAGCCACCTGATGGGCGGCGGTGTTGCGGAACAGGAACCGCGCCAGGGCCGCGTGGGCGTCGTTCTGGCTGGCGCCCGGGTTCAGACGGCGGAAGTTCTCCAGGATGGTCTCGTCGTCGTTCAGCAGCGCGGCGCGCTGGTCCAGCAAGGCGACTGGAACGCCGAGGCGGACTTCCCCGCCGGTCGGCGACAGATCCCCCGTCGCCAGGCGGATCAGGCTGGTCTTCCCCGTCCCGTTCGCGCCGGACACCGCCACGCGCTCCGGCCCGGCCAAACGGAAGGTCAGCCCCTCGATCAACGGCGTCCCGCTTGGCCAGGCGAAGGCGATGTTCTCGAAGGACAGCACCGTCCGCCCCTCCGGCAGGCCGCTGGACGGCAGGTCGAAGCCCAGCGTCCGGGCGCGCTCGACGCGAGCTTCCGCCGAAGCCTTCGCTTCCGTCGCCTGGGCCGTCAGCTTCTCGGCCAGCTTGCCTTCGCGCGCGCCGCTGTTCTCGGCCCGCTCGGCCATCATGCCGAGCAGGATCTTCGGCGTGCCGCCCCGGTCGGCGAACTTGCGGCCGGCAGCGTCGCGGCGGTCCTTGCGCTCGCGGGCGACCTGGGCCTCGCGGGCGACGCGACGGACTTCCTTCTCGGCGTGGTCGAGGTCGCGCTGGGCGGCCTCGGACTCGGCGGCCTTGCGTTCGGCATAGAGGTCCCAGCCGCCGCCGTACGAGCGCGCGCCCAGCGACGACAGCTCGACGATCCGGTCCATGCCACGCAGCAGGCTCCTGTCGTGGCTGACCACCACCGCTCCGCCGCGCCAGCGCGCCAGCACCCGAGCGACCAGCGCCTTGGCCTCGGCGTCGAGGTTGTTGGTCGGCTCGTCCAGCAGCAGCACGTCGGGCCGAGCGATCAGCAGCCGCGCCAGCCCCGCCCGCGTCGCCTGGCCACCCGACAGCGCCGCCGCTGGTCGCTCGGGATCAAGACCGGAGAGACCGACGTCGGCCAGGGCCTGGTCCAGTCGCGCGGGCAGATCCCAGTCGGCGTCCGAGAGATCGGCCTCGTCGCCCTCCCCGCGTTCGATGCGCGAGAGGCGGTCCCAGTCCGGGCCGACGCCCAGCAGGCCGACCAGCCGCGTGTTGCCGGAAAGGTCCGGCGCCTGGTCCAGCACGCCGACCGAGCCGACGCGGGCGACGGTTCCAGACAGCGGCGAGCGCGCACCGGCAATCAGCGCCAGCAAAGTCGACTTGCCCACGCCGTTGCGTCCCACCAGGCCGATGCGCTCGGCCCCGATGGACAGGTTCAGGTTTTCGAAGAGCGGCCGGCCGTCAGGCGTTGCGGCGGAAACGGCATCCAGAGTGACGAAGGACATGCGAACCCACGGTCAGGGAAACGGGAAGGACGAAGCGGTCTTCCGGCTTGCTGATCATGGGAGCCTCCATCGGTTGGGAGCCGGGCTTCTACGCCCGCGAACGCGGTTCGGCAAGCGTGACTGGCGACCGCAAGGATCGGGTGTCGCAGTGCGGCCGGCGGCGCGAGAACGAGGCCAACACAGGAGTTCCTCTCATGGCCTACGCCGTCACCAGCCTGCCCGCCGAACCGTTCGCCCCGTTGTTCTCGATGGACGACGAGACCCTGGCCCGCCACGGCGCTCGTCGCGTGGTCGCCGACGCCAGGCTGGGCTTTCCCTGCCGGGTGAGCCTGGACGACGCCGAGGTCGGCGAGACGCTGATCCTAGTCAATTACGAGCACCAGCCCGCGCCGACGCCGTTCCGCGCCAGCCACGCCATCTTCGTCCGCGAAGGCGTGGAGCCCGCCGCCACGGTCGATGCGATGCCGCCCGCCCTGCGCCGCCGCCTGCTGGCCCTACGCGCCTTCGACGCCGACGGCATGATGCGCGCCGCCGACATCGTCGAGGGCGCGCAGGCCGACAGCCTGATCGCGACATTGTTCGAAAATCCGGAGATCGCCTACCTGCACGCCCACTACGCCAAGTGGGGCTGCTACGCGGCGAGGATCGACCGCGCCTAGGGAGCCTAGTTCGGGACCATGTTGTTCAGGACCCAGATCAGCGAGCCGATCCCGCCGCAGAACACCATCATGTCGATGATGACCGAACGCGGCTTGGGCGCCTTCAACGCGTCGAAGGCGTCGTGCTTGGCTTCCTGTTTCCCGCTTTCAGCGGCGGCGGCCTTCTTGGCCATGGCTCGGTCCCTTCCAAGGTCGAGCCACCGCCCGATGGTGGGCGTTAAACCATGCGTGGACTGAAGAACCCGCTTCCAAACAGGGTTTAGCGAATCCGAACGACCATCAGGTCTTGGACTTCACTTCTTCGGCTTTTGAGCCGCCACGCCGTCGGTCAGGACGTTGCACAACTTCATCTGGTCGGTGAGGAAGGTCTTCTCGACCGTGTCGCCTCTGCGGAACTTCGGCACGATCGCCGAGGCCAGCCGGAAGCGGGCGTCGGTCACGCTCTTGCGGTCGACCTCGCCCTTGGCCTGCAGGGTCTCGAACGCCTCGGCCAGCGACGGCGCGTAGAACAGGTTCGTCGGGATGTAGAGCGGCGGGTAGAGGATCCGCAGCGCCCCGTCGCCCGGCGCGATGATGGTGTTGGCCGTGACGTCCGGGTCCGACAGCAGGAAGCGGGTCATGTCGCAGGCGGCCAGGGCCTCGCCCCAACTCTGGGCCTTGTTGACGTCCAGCGGGGCCAGCAACGGCGACGGCGGCGCCTCGGCGCGGGCCACGGCGGCGCCCATCAGGGCGGTGATGGTCGCCAGCGCGGCGACGGCTCTGCGAAGGCGGGTCATGGCGCGATGATGCCACCTTCGCGCGCACAGGCAATGGGCCTGCTCAGAAGCAGCCGCCGTCGCGCAGGCTGGGCGACGGGCTGCCGGTCGAGGCGAGGTTTCGCTCGCTGAAGCCGGGTGTGCGACCCCGGCGATAGTCGCGGCAGCGCTGCTTGCGCACCTCGTGCGGGTCAGGCGCCGCCTTGGGTCCTGGCGTCTCCCACTTCGTCTCGTCTATCGGGCCAATGAAGTTGGCCGATGGGCGCTTGTCGCGCGGTTTGCCGCCCCAGCCGCCGTAGCACTTGTCCTTCTCCTCGTCGGTCATGTGCTCGCTGCTAAGGCCCTGGCAGGCGCGGTAGTAACGGCCCCAGCCCCACTCCGGTACGCCCTCCGTGATCTTCCAGCGGTCGATGGTCCTCTGATCCATCCGCCATTGCGGATCGATGGCGGGCGCGGGCGGCGCGTTCGGGGCCGCCTGTGTCGTCGCCGTGGGCCCTTCCGAAATCGCGGATCGATCCGGTGACGCCAGCGCGGCGACCGACGGCGAGCCGGACGCAACCGAGACCAACTTCGTCGGCTGTTTCTGCTTCTCCGGCCGTTCCAGCTCCACGAGAATGGTCGGCGGCTCCTCGACCAACGGCGCGGGCTCCTCAATCAGCACCAGGGCGCCGAGGATCAGGCCATTGACCAGCACGCCACCGCACACGGCGATCCACCGATCGGTCCCCCTCCGCCCCATGCCGCCGCCACCTCCGGTTAAGCTGGGCGGGGACGACGCGCGCGAATGGCGCCGGTTTCGAGACCATCCGGTGTCAAGCGGCGCCTTATTGGCGGCGCCGCTGCTGACATCCGCTGTCAGCAGAAAGGCCGCCTCGCGCGCGCGACATTTGTTCGCATCTTGTTCTTGTGTTAATTCGCGCTTCGAGCCCTACATATAGCCGCTGCGCCGCCACCAATCGTGCGGCCCAACGTTCCGGAAAACATGGCTGAGCAACTGAACTTCATCCGCGTTCGCGGCGCCCGTGAGCACAATCTCAAGGACGTCAGCGTCGACATCCCGCGTGGCGAGCTGGTCGTGCTGACCGGCCTGTCCGGCTCGGGCAAGTCGTCCCTGGCCTTCGACACGATCTATGCCGAGGGCCAGCGCCGCTACGTGGAGAGCCTGTCGGCCTATGCCCGTCAGTTCCTGGAGCTGATGAGCAAGCCGGACGTCGACCTGATCGAGGGCCTGTCGCCCGCGATCTCGATCGAGCAGAAGACGACGTCGCGCAACCCGCGCTCGACCGTCGGCACGGTGACCGAGATCCACGACTACATGCGCCTGCTGTGGGCGCGGGTCGGGACCCCCTACTCGCCCGCCACCGGCCTGCCGATCGAGAGCCAGACCATCAGCCAGATGGTCGACAAGATCACCGCCCTGCCCGAAGGCACGCGTCTCTATCTGCTGGCCCCTGTCGTTCGCGACCGCAAGGGCGAGTACCGCAAGGAGATCGCCGAGTGGCAGAAGGCCGGCTTCCAGCGGCTGAAGATCGATGGCGAGTACTACCCGATCGAGGACGCGCCGGTCCTCGACAAGAAGTTCAAGCACGACATCGACGTGGTCGTGGACCGCGTGGTCACCAAGCCCGACATGGAGCAGCGCCTGGCCGACTCCATCGAACAGGCCCTGCGCCTGGCCGATGGCCTGGCGGTCGCCGAGTTCGCCACCATCGAGGAAGGCGAGAAGGAGCCGCGTCGGATCCTGTTCTCGGAGCGCTTCGCCTGTCCGGTCAGCGGCTTCACGATCGCCGAAATCGAGCCGCGCCTGTTCTCGTTCAACAACCCGGCGGGCGCGTGCCCGGTCTGCGACGGCCTGGGCGCGAAGCTGGCCTTCGACGCCGACCTGGTGATCCCCGACAAGGACAAGAGCCTGCACAAGGGCGCCGTCGCCCCGTGGGCCAAGGGCCCGTCGCCGCTCTACACCCAGACCCTGCAGGCCCTGGCCCGCCACTACGGCTTCTCGATGGACGAGCCGTGGCACAAGCTGTCGCCGGATGCTCGCGAGGTAGTCCTCCAGGGCTCCAAGGGCGTGAAGATCAAGTTCGTCTATGACGACAACGCCCGGAAGTACGAGGTCGAGAAGCCCTTCGAGGGCGTGCTGCCGAACCTGGAACGCCGCTGGCGCGAAACGGACTCCAGCTGGGTCCGCGAAGAGCTGGGCCGCTACCAGTCCGACACCCCGTGCGAAACCTGCCACGGCAAGCGCCTGAAGCCCGAAGCCCTGGCCGTGAAGATCGCGGCCATGGACATCGCCGAGGTCTCGATGCTGGCCATCCGGCCGGCTCGTGACTGGTTCGCCGGCCTGGAAGGCCAACTGACCGACAAGCAGATGGAGATCGCCCGGCGGATCCTGAAGGAGATCAACGACCGCCTGCGGTTCCTGGTCGACGTCGGCCTGGACTACCTCAACCTGTCGCGCGGCTCGGGCACCCTATCGGGCGGCGAGAGCCAGCGCATTCGTCTGGCCAGCCAGATCGGCTCGGGCCTCACGGGGGTTCTCTACGTGCTGGACGAGCCGTCGATCGGCCTGCACCAGCGTGACAACACTCGCCTGCTGACCTCGCTGCAGGGCCTGCGGGACCTGGGCAATTCGGTGCTGGTCGTCGAACACGACGAGGAGGCCATCCTCACCGCCGACTACGTCATCGACATGGGCCCGGCCGCCGGCGTCCATGGCGGCGAGATCGTCGCCGAGGGCAAGCCGGCCGACGTCATGGCCAATCCCAACAGCCTGACCGGCCAGTACCTGACCGGCGTGCGCGAGATCGCGGTGCCCGAAGAGCGTCGCCCGATCAACAAGAAGAAGGTGCTGCGTGTCGTCGGCGCGACCGGCAACAACCTGAAGGGCGTCACGGGCGAGATCCCCGTCGGCACCTTCACGTGCATCACCGGCGTGTCAGGCGGCGGCAAGTCGACCTTCACGATCGAGACCCTCTACAAGGCCGCCGCGCGGCGCCTGAACAACGCCAGCGACGCTCCGGCGCCGCACGAGCGGATCGAGGGCCTGGAGAACTTCGACAAGGTCATCGACATCGACCAGTCGCCGATCGGCCGCACCCCGCGCTCGAACCCGGCGACCTATACCGGCGCCTTCGGTCCGATCCGCGACTGGTTCGCCCAACTGCCGGAGAGCAAGGCGCGCGGCTATGGCCCGGGGCGCTTCAGCTTCAACGTCAAGGGCGGCCGCTGCGAGGCCTGCCAGGGCGACGGTGTCATCAAGATCGAGATGCACTTCCTGCCCGACGTCTACGTCACCTGCGATATCTGCAAGGGCAAGCGCTACAACCGCGAGACCCTGGACGTGCTGTTCAAGGGCAAGACCATCGCCGACGTTCTGGACATGACCGTCGAGGAGGCCGCCGACTTCTTCAAGGCCGTGCCGCCGATCCGCGACAAGATGGAAACCCTCAAGCGGGTGGGCCTCAGCTACATCAAGGTCGGCCAGCAGGCCACGACCCTGTCGGGCGGCGAGGCCCAGCGCGTGAAGCTGTCCAAGGAGCTCTCTAAGCGCGCCACCGGCCGCACGCTGTACATCCTCGACGAGCCGACCACCGGCCTGCACTTCGAGGACACCAAGAAGCTGCTCGAGGTGCTGCACGAGCTGGTCGACCAGGGCAACACCGTGGTCGTCATCGAGCATAACCTGGACGTGGTGAAGACCGCCGACTGGCTGCTGGACTTCGGTCCGGAAGGCGGCGACGGCGGCGGCGAGATCGTCGCCGTGGGCTCTCCCCAGGACGTGGCCAAGGTCGAGACCAGCTGGACCGGCCGCTACCTGAAGGAACTGCTGGAGCGCCACGAGGAACGCCGCAAGGCGCGGGTGGCTGAGCTGAAGAAGGCCAAGCGGGCCTAAGGCCCCAAGCCCTCAAAAGAGAAACGCCCCGGAGAGCGATCTCCGGGGCGTCTTTCGTTCTAAACCCAGCGGGCGGCCTACCAGGCGCCCTGGCTGGCGGGCGGCGTCTCGTCCTTGCCCTTCAGGGCCATGTACATGGTCGGGGCCGGAGTGAAGAGGACCAGGCTGGTCAGCACCGACAGCACGCCCGACAGCATGGCCTGGGCCATGCCCAGCGGGGTGAGGAAGACCTTCAGCGAGCTCGTATCGGCCCGCATCAGGCGGCTGGAGACGCCGATGTCGCCCGAGATGATCGCGGCCACACCGCTGACGATGGCCGTCAGCAGCAGGAAGACGATCACGCACATGACGCCGGCCAGGAAGTAGGCGCCCAGCATCGGCCAGAACTGGCCCTTGGTCAGCGGCATCGACTTGAAGAAGACGATCTTGCCCTCGTCGAAAGTCGCGGCGGTGGCGATCGACAGGCGAACGGCCAGATAGATCACGGCCCAGATCATGCCAACCAGCACCAGCAGGGCCATCAGCGCGCCGCCAGCGCCCATGGTGGCCAAGATGGTGGACAGGGTCATGCCCGTCGAGAACACCGCGAAGAGCACCAGATTGTACATCAGCCAGACGACGCCCTGACGAACCTCGTCCATGCCCAGACGCAGGTGGGCGAAGCCCTTCTCCAGGGGACGCTGGATCAGCCGATTCACCCCGGCGAACACCACCCCGTTCACCAGCAACAGGTAAGGCAGTGAGAGCATCAGGGTCGGGACCATGCTCTCGAGGGCCTTCTGCATGTCCTCCGGGTTCGGCTCTTCGCCGGTCGCCGGCATAGCGGCGGAGAGCGCATCCAGCTGAGGGCCGAAGAACTGGATCATCAGGACGCTGGAGATGATCGAGAACACCGTCATGATGAGCATCCAGACGCTCACGGACCTCAGGTTCTCGCGCACTAGGCGGAAACCGGAGAAGGCCGCGTCGGAGGCCGAGAACTTGGACATGATAGGCTCTTGAAATGACGGTTCGCCGTTAAGGCTAAACAGGTTCGGCCTCCTTCGACAGGGCCGCCGAGGTCTTTATTCGCCACGGGCTTGCGGGAAGTCGCGCGCAGACTCTAACATCCGTTTGAAAGGCGGCCGTCAGCGCCGCCGCGATCGGGGAGTCGACGATGAAGCTCTATGGCGAGGCCATGCCGGCGCCCAATCCGCGCCGTGTGCGGATCTTCCTGGCCGAGAAGGGCCTGGAGGTTCCCGAAATCCGGATCGGCATGATGCAGGGCGGTCATAGGTCGCCCGAGCACTTGGCGCGCAACAGCCTGGGCCAGGTGCCGGTGCTGGAACTCGACGACGGGACGACCATCAGCGAAACGATCGCCATCTGCCGCTATTTCGAGGTGCTGCATCCGACCCCGCCGCTGTTCGGGGTCACGGCGCTGGAGCAGGCCCAGGTCGAGATGTGGACTCGCCGGGTCGAGTTTCGCCTGATGGTGCCGGTCGGGATGTTCTGGCGCCACGCCCACCCGCTGACCGCGCGTCTCCTCAAGCAGAACGTCGAGTTCGGCGAGTCGAACCGCGAAGTGGTCGAGAAAGCCCAGCTGTGGCTTGACCGCGAACTGTCCGACGGTCGCCCCTACCTGGCCGGCGACACCTATACGGTCGCCGACATCACCGGACAGACGACCCTGGACTTCGCCGACTTCACGGGCCTGAACACACCGGCCGAGGCCAAGCACGTGCTGGCCTGGCGCGAGCGGATGGCGGCGCGGGCCAGCGCGAGCGCCTGATCCTCGCCCTTCGACAAGCTCAGGGTGAGGACCAATGCGGACGCTCCAATAGAAACCTCACCCTGAGCTTGTCGAAGGGTGGGTTTCGGTCCCTCATTCGTGCAGGCCCGCGTCGATCTCGTCCTGATTCAGCTGGGCGAAGGCGCGGGCCGGGGCGGCGACCAGGATCACCGTCTGAAGAGTCAGAAAAACGGGCGCCAGCAGCAGGTTGGCCAGCAGCACCAGGATCAGGCGCGGGTGGCTCGTCACCACATCGCCGCCGGCCATCGGGTCGACCCCGCCGCCGATCACGTTGCCGATGATGCTGGAGATCATCGCGCCCAGGATCGAAACCACGGCGCTCAGCACGATGGTCATGACGAACATGCCCAGCAGCCGCAGGAACTGGCCGTGGGTCTGGATCCAGGCGGCGCGGACATCGATGTGATGGTGCGAGAAGGCGTGCGGACCCAGCAGCGACAGGCGCACGGCCACCCACAGCGTGAAGCCGATCACCGCCAGACCGCCCAGGAAGCCGAACCAGGTCGAGGCCGCGCCCGACAGCATGGCCGTGCCCAGCACCAGGACACCTGACGGTATCACGGTGCAGACCAGCGCCGTCGCCCAGGTGATCAGCGAAACGACCAGCAGCTGGATCTCCTCCTTGCCCAGGCGCAGATAGGCGAAGCGTTTGTTCTGCGGCTCCAGCACCGAGCGGATGATCGCCGCCTGCAGCACCGCGCCGAGCAGCAGGGCCAGGGCGACCAGCAGCACCATCACCCCACCCAGATGCATGACCAGGTCGAGCAATTCACGCGGATCGGCCGACGAGCCTCGGCCCGCCAGGACCTGACGGCCCTCCTCGCCCAGCACGATCTTCACCAGCAGGCCCAGGATCGGCAGCATCACGAGCGAGAAGGTCGCCCAGGCCAGCACGGCCACCGGCTTGCGCCGCATGGTCTTCAGGCCTTCCAGGGTGGCGTCGATGGAACGAACAGACATCTAGGCGTCCTGCGAGACCGCGCTGTGGCGGTAGAGATGGGCCAGCGCCCCGGCCCAGGCCGGCGCCAGCAGAAGATAGGTGAGCGCGGCGCTCGCCGCCGTCGTTCCCAGACTACGCAGGCCCAGACCGCGCGCCGGGGCCAGGCCCAACAGCGGCGCGGCGACGATCACCGGCAGGGCGACCGCCAGGCTGACGACTAGCAGCGTCGCGACCCGACCCTTGGTCAGCGGAAAGGCGCTCAGCACCCGCACGCTCGACTGGGCGACGGTGGCCGGCGCGGTGAACGACAGGCGCAGGCCCAGCCACACCAGGATCGCCAGGCCGGCCAGCGGCGCGGCGCCGGCGACGATCCCGCCCAGCCCGGCATTGGCCAGGGCGTCCTTCCAGGCCGCCGCCGAAGTGACGTCTAGATTGGGCGCGCTGGCGCGGGCGACGCCCAGGGCCACGGCCCCGATGACGATCAGCAGGACCGAGGCGATCAGGGCGAACAGGCACAGCACCAGGAGATGCGCGCCCAGCAGCCGCCACTCGTCACGCCCCCAGCGCAGGCCCTTCAGGCCCGGCGCGCGGTCGAAGGCTCGGCGAAACAAGGCGCCTTGGGCGACGACGCCGGCGGCCAGCACGGCGAGCAGTTGCACGCCCGGCGGCAGGAAGGTCGCGGCCACGGTCAGCAGGATGGCGACCAGCAGCGCCGCCCAGCAGGCATTGATCGACGCGCCGAGGTCGGAAACGCCCGCGCGCAATGCGCCGGCGACGCTCGCCGATCCGTCCGTCATCCGATCAAGTCCCTTCATGCGACGCTCGCTCCGGACCGCCGTGGGCGAGTCGTCGCGATCCCTCGCAATCTATGGCCTCGCCACGCGTCTGGCGATGCCGTCGCGTGGACGGAACCGGATTTCGGACGGCCGTAACGCCGGCGCCACTCAGTCCTCGGAGGTCAGCATCCGGTGCGCCGCCGCCCACGGGGCGTAGAACACCGCCTGGACCGTCGCGCTGAACAGGGCGGCGATCAGACCGAAGACAGTCAGCCACGGCCAGAGATCGCGCAGCCACTCCATCGGCGGCCGGGCCATGAAGGCTTCCACGCCGCCGGAGCCGTACAAGGCCGCCAGCGATCCGCCGGCTGCGACACCGGCGCCGATCAGCACCCCGATGAACACGATCTCCAGGCACAGGATCAGCAGCACGACCAACAGCGTCATGCCCAGGAGCGGCAACGCCTTGCCCTTGGTCAGGGTCCAGGATTCGAACAGCCGGAACTGGTTGTCGACGAAGGTCATCGGCGCGGCCATCGACAGGCGCAGGGCCAGCCAGATCAGCATGCAGAAGGCCGCCGCGCCGGCCACGACGCCGACGGCGACGCCCGCGCCACGTCCTGCCTCGCCGCCCGCCACCATCACCACCGCAGTCAGCACGACCACCAGCAGGACGACGACGAAGATCACGATCATCGCCAGCACCTGCTCGACCAGCAGCAGCAGCGTCAGCCAGAGTTCGCGCGAGCCGACCCGCAGATAGGCCCAGGCCGACTGCTCGGGCGCCAGCACGGCGCGGAACACCGCCGCCGCGAACACCGCCTTCACGAACGAGGACCACAGCCAGAACAGTAAGTTGACACCGGTCATGCCCGCCTGGGCATTCATCATCTGCTGGAAAGCTTCGGGATCGGGCGTGTCGCCCTTCTGGGTCATGGCCAGTTGCATCAGCTTCTGCACTTCCGGCCCCAGGGCGAGGAAGCAGAGTATGGCCGGCAGCAGCATCGCCACGATGAAAGCGATCGCCCAACCCGCCACCACCAGCGGCTTGCGGGTGATGACGCCGAAGCCGGCCGTCGCCGCCTCGGTCACGGAAAACCTCGCCATATGCCCTCCCAGGCTCGCCGGGCGCGCGGCCCCGCCCGTGACTCAGGAGCCTACACTAGGTTTCGTCCGGCGACAGCCGGGGGTATAGGGCGCGCCATGACCACGAATTCGACCCTTCAGCCCGTTCACGTCATTGGCGGAGGCTTGGCCGGCTCCGAGGCCGCCTGGCAGATCGCCCAGGCCGGCGTGCCCGTCATCCTGCACGAAATGCGCAAGGATGACGCGACCGGCAAAGTCATCACCGACGCGCACCACACCGACGGCCTGGCCGAGATGGTGTGCTCCAACTCGTTCCGCTCGGACGACTGGCAGTTCAACGCCGTGGGCCTGCTGCACGCCGAGATGCGTAAGCTGGACAGCCTGATCATGGCCTGCGCCGACCAGCACCAAGTGCCGGCCGGCGGCGCCCTGGCCGTCGACCGCGACGGCTTCTCCGGCGAGGTCACTCGCCGCCTGGAAGCCCATCCGCTGGTCACCATCGTCCGCGAGGAGATCGCCGGCCTGCCGCCGGAAGACTGGGACAACGTCATCGTCGCCACCGGCCCCCTCACCTCGCCGGCCCTGGCCCAGGCGATCCTGGACATGACCGGCGAAGGCCAGCTCAGCTTCTTCGACGCCATCGCGCCGATCATCCACTTCGAGTCCATCAACATGGACGTCGCCTGGCGCCAGTCGCGCTACGACAAGGAAGGCCCCGGCGGCGACGCGGCCGCCTACATCAACCTGCCCATGAACAAGGAGCAGTACGAGGCCTTCATCGACGCCCTGCTCGAAGGCCCCAAGTCCGAGTTCAAGGAGTGGGAGAACGTCCCCTATTTCGATGGCTGCCTGCCCATCGAGGTGATGGCCGAGCGCGGTCGCGAGACGCTGCGTCACGGTCCGATGAAGCCGGTCGGCCTGACCAACCCGCGCGACCCGACCGTGAAGTCCTACGCCATCGTCCAGCTGCGCCAGGACAACGCCCTGGCCACGCTCTGGAACATGGTGGGCTTCCAGACCAAGCTGAAGCACGGCGTCCAGGCCGAGACCTTCCGGATGATCCCGGGGCTGGAGAACGCCCAGTTCGCCCGCCTGGGCGGCCTCCATCGCAACACCTTCATCAATTCGCCCAAGTTGCTGGATCGGTCGCTGCGCATGAAGGTCCAGCCGCGCCTGCGCTTCGCCGGCCAGGTCACGGGCGTCGAGGGCTATGTCGAGAGCGCCGCCATGGGCCTGCTCACCGGCCGCTTCGCCGCCGCCGACCGCAAGGGCGCGCCGATCGACGCTCCGCCTCCGACCACCGCCTTGGGCGCGCTGGTCGAGCATATCACCGGCGGCCACCTGGAGGCGGGCAATGGTCCCGGCAGCTTCCAGCCGATGAACATCAACTACGGCCTGCTGCCGCCGCTGGAGGCTCCTAAGGTCGACGAGGACGGCAAGAAGATCCCGCTCAAGGAACGCGGTCGCGCCAAGAAGCGCCTGATGAGCGTCCGCGCGCTCAAGGACCTGGAGACCTGGGCGGGGGCTTAAAGCCCCCCTACTCCGACGCCTTCCGATCCGCGCGCGCCTTGGCGCCGCGGCCCGTCAAGGTCAGCCCGTTCGTGTCGAAGGTGACGTCGAGGTCGGCCACATAGGCATAGAAGCGGTCCGGGCCGTTCGGCAGCATGTAGGTCGCTGACTGGCCTTCGATTTGAGCCGACAGGAGGTTCTCGAAACCCGGCTTGATCGTCAGGATGCGACCGTCCGGCAGCGCGTAGCCGCCGACATAGCGGGCCAGCGCAGCCGGCGACAGCGGCGCATACGGCAGATCGACAGGCACGGTCGGCGGCAACGTGAAGCGCAAGCCGTCGAGAACCAGGTTCGGATAGTAGGAAATGTGGTTCTCGCCCGCGTAGGACTTGGCTTGCAGTTTCACGCCCGGGCTGGTCTTGAACGCTGCGGTCAACGCGGCGAAGCCCTTATCCATCAGGCGCTTTTCCCTGGTCGTGGCGTCTTCCGCGCCGCCCACGGCGAGAAAGACCCTTTCGCCGTGCGCCTTGGCTGTGGCCTTGGCGACCCGATCCACCATGCCGGGATCTCGCGGGACCACCACGCTGCCGATGATGTAGCCCGCGAAGGCGCCGGGATTGTCCGCGAACACGTTGGTGGCGAACACCCCGCCCATCGAATGGCCGAACAGCACGGAACCCGCCGGATCGGCTGGATATCTCGCCTCGATGAATGGCCTCAGGTCCTGCAGCAGGAAAGCCTCGAAGGCGGCGCCACCGCCGCCTGCCGTTACACCATCAGCCGTGAACGGGCGATGGGCGAAGTCCTCCGCGCGCGACGGCGGCTGGCCTCGGAGGAAGCCGATGCTGACAACGATCGCCGGCGCCATCATGGCCCGCGCGCCGAGAAAGACACTGTTCGGTCCGGCCAGGCCATAACCGCCATCCAGCGCATAGATTGTCGCCAGCTTCTGACCGGGCAGGAAGACCTTGGCGTTGGGAAGCTGAACCGCGACCTCGTAGTCGCGCCCTAGACGATCGGAATGGACGACGAACCGCGTCGCGTTCTGCTCCGTGATGGCGGCCTCGGAGACGATCGTGAGGGGATCGGCGGTCGCCGCCGAAGCCAGCATCGCAAGCGCGATCGCGAAACAAGCCGCCAAGGTCCGACGCATGATCCCCCTCCACATCCCAAGGTTAAGCTGGAGGCGCAGCGTGTCCAAAAGGAGGCGCGAAACCCTGTCCTGCGGCCGCGAATCCGACGTAATCCGCCAACAAATGGCACTTAAGGGCGCCTCCGCCCCGCGCCTGGACGCGCCCACTTTCGAACGCTGGGTATCGCGAAACCGCCCCGGCTTCCGTTAGAATTTTCAGCCCCTTACCGGGCTAATGCTTGGCTATTTCCGCCACCCCGCACGGGGCCGAAATACGTCATCGTTTTTCGACAAAACTGACAAAGTTTCAAATGACACCGGTTTCTCTTGCTAATGACACCGGTGGCCGGTAGCGGTCCCATCGTTTTTGGGACCCGGTGCGCGTCAAGAAGAGCCGGGCCTGCCGCAACTTTTCGGGAGGAAACCGTGCAAACTCATTCCAAGCATCTCCGTGCCTGCGCGCTGCTGGGCCAGGCCTCGCTGGGCGCCCTGTCGATCGCCGCCGCCCTGACCCTGACGGCCGGTTCGGCCCTCGCCCAGGAGCAGACCCCCGCCCCGGCCGCCGCCCCCGCCGAAGACACCTCGGTCGAAGCCGTCGTCGTCACCGGCTACCGCGCCGCCGTGCAGAGCGCGCTCAACATGAAGCGCAATTCCAGCGTGATGGTCGACGCCATCAACGCCGACGACATCGCCGACTTCCCGGACGCCAACCTGGCTGAATCGCTGCAGCGCCTTCCGGGCGTCTCGATCGACCGCGAGAACGGCGAAGGCCGCACGATCACCGTCCGCGGCCTGGGCAGCGACTTCACCCGCGTGCGCCTGAACGGCCTGGAAGCCCTGTCGACGGCCGGTCCGTCCAACTCGGGCGACAGCGCCAACCGCTCGCGCGGCTTCGACTTCAACACCTTCGCCTCGGAGCTGTTCAGCGCCCTGAAGGTCCAGAAGACCGCCTCGGCCGAGACCGACGAAGGCTCGCTGGGCGCCACGGTCGACCTGGAAACCGGCAAGCCCCTGAACTTCAAGGGCCGTCGCCTGGCCCTGTCGGTGCAGGACGCCTACTACAAGAACGGCGGCACCCACTCGCCGCGCGTCGCCGCCCTGGTCTCGGACCGCTGGGACACCAACTGGGGCCAGTTCGGCGCCCTGTTCTCGGTCGCCTACAACAAGCGCAACCAGATCATCGACAGCTACCAGCGCCAAGCCGGCCAGTCTGACTACACCTATCGCCAAGCCACGTTCCTGGGCACGGGCTCGACCACCGCGACCCCGCGTCGCCAGGGCTTCGCCGCCCCGACCGGCACCTCGTGCAACAACGGCGTGATCCCGGGCGCCAACATCACCAACGCCGCCGTCTGCGCCGCGCTGGTGGGCTCGAACCCGACCGCCTACAACCTGGTCAACAATCCCTCGAGCGCCACGGTCGTCGGCTCGGGCATCACCGCGCCCGGCGCCCTGACCCGCATCCCGGCCCTGGCTACGCTGAACCAGCAGGACCTGGACCAGAAGCGCACCGGCCTGACCGGCGCCCTGCAATGGCGCCCGACCAGCCGCACCACGGTGTCGCTGGACTGGGTCTATTCGGAGCTCGAGCAGTCCTCGATCAACTACCAGGTCCAGACCGTCGGCCTGAACCGCAACAACACCAACGCCGCGCTGAACACGATCACCGCCGGTGACACGGCCGCAGCCAAGCGCGCCCTCTACGCCAGCTGCACGGCCCGCGCCGCCAGCGCGATCCAGGACGCCATCGACTGCGGCCAGTCGCTGGGTGGCGGCGCGCTCGTTTCGGGCATGACCAACAGCTACAACGCCAACAACCTCGATCCGTACGACTACTACAACAACCCGAAGTCGGTCGGTTACGTCGCCGATCCAACCGGCACGGCCATGCTGACCCAGTTCATCGGCCGTCCCAGCGTGCGCCTGATCGACGCCGCCCTGAGCCCCTCGGGCGCCAACGCCGACTACCTGAAGCTGGGCAATGTCGACCTGCGCTCGGCCGCCGACGCGTCGTTCTTCACGACCTACTTCCGCCAGTCGTCGCTGAAGCTGGACCACGAGTTCAGCGACAACTTCTCGATGACGGCCGTCTACGGGAAGTCCTCGTCGAACAACAAGACCCAAGGCCTGCTGGCGGACTTCATCCGCCTCGACAGCGGCCAGGGCGTGGCCGGCAACGACTACGTCACGTACGACGCGCGCGGCGGTGGCGACATGCCGGTGCTGAACCTGGGCTTCGACGCGACCCAGGCCAATGCCTGGGACTTCGTGAAGGGCTACTCGGCCCTGCGCAACTACCAGCGCTACACCCGCAATGACTACGAGACGATGCGCGTGGACTTCAAGTACGACTTGGACAGCGACACCGCCGTCCGGTTCGGCATCAGCCAGCGCAAATACGGCTTCGAGACCTCGGAATATCGCCGCCTGACCGGCGAGACCCTGAACCCCAGCCTGAAGGAAGCCGGCTCGAACGTCGCGGCCGTCAGCAAGGTCATCAACTGGGGCACCGGCCTGAAGGTCCCGGAAGGCACGACCACCGCCTTCCTCGCACCCGACCTGCGGAAGATGACCGACCTGTTCGGCTTCAACTGCAACTGCATCAACAAGTATGGCGACTGGCGCCTGTCGTACCTGGCCAGCGCGGCCAACCGCTATTCGGTCGACGAGAAGGACACCAGCGCCTACGTCCAGTTCGACTACAACACCCAGCTGTTCGGTCGTGAGCTGCGCGGCAACATCGGCACGCGCTACGCCCTCACCGAGGTGCAGTCGGACGGCCTGACCAACACCTCGCGTCCGATCTCGGGCGAGAACAAGTACCACGACCTGCTGCCGTCGATGAACGTGTCGTACGAGGTCTATGACAACCTGCTGCTGCGCTTCGGCGCGGCCAAGGTCATGGCCCGTCCGCTGCTGGCCAACCTGGCCCCGAACGTCACCGCCATCAGCGTGCCGACCAACGGCGCCACGGTCGGTGGCTCGCTGACGGTCGGCAATCCGAAGCTGGATCCGTTCCGCGCCACCAACCTGGACCTCTCGCTGGAATGGTACTTCCAGCCGGGCGCCCTGGTCTCGGTGGCGGTGTTCAACAAGGACATCTCCAGCTTCCCGCAGACCCTGGTGTCCTCGGCCAGCCTGAACTCGTTCATGGACGCCGACGCCATCGCGGCCCTGCGCGCGGCCCAGACCAACGCCCTGGCCATCGCCTATATCGACAACAACAACCCGTTCGACGTCCGCCAGTTCGGCAATGCGCCGGGCGGCTACATCCGCGGCATCGAGTTCAACTACCAGCAGGACCTGACCTTCCTGCCCTGGTACTTCAAGAACCTGGGCGTGCAGTTCAACGCCACGCACCTGGAGTCGGAACTCGAATATATCGTGACCCCGGCCAACGCCCGCCTGGGCACGGCCGCCGTCACCGCCAAGGGTCCGTTCACGGGCGCCTCGCCGGACGCGTTCAACTTCACGGTCTACTACGAAGTCGAGAAGTTCAGCGCTCGCCTGTCATCGGCCTACCGCGCCAAGTACCGCACGCAGTACCCGATCGCGACCGGCACCTGCGATCCGGGCTTCTGCGACAGCCCGCTGGTCAACGACTTCCTGGGCAACGACAGCACGTTCAACCTGGACGGCTCGGTCACCTACAAGTTCAACAAGTCCCTGACCCTGTCGGTCGACGCCCTGAACCTGACGAACCAGACCGAGAACCGCTGGGCCTACCAGAACGACCCGGTCACCACGCGCTACGCCGCAGTGGGCCGTTCGATCTTCGCGGGCATCCGGTTCGTCTACTAGCTTTCTCTCTAAGCGTTATTTCCTCCCAACGCTTGACTTGGGCCGCGCCGGAAACCCCGGCGCGGCCTTTTCTTTTGGGCGTCAAGCAGCGCTGCGGAGCTCGCCCGCAAGACGCACGGAGTCTCCGCGTGTCGACATCCAGATCAGGGTCTCGGTCGCCGCCACGATCGCTCCATCCAACAGCCGAGTCAGTGGATTGACGACGCCGCGTGAAGCCTGAGCGAAACGCAGGTGCGCTAGTTCCTGGGCCTGGATGTCGCGGATCACTGTCGACATTTCAGGATCGCTGGAACCCAGGAAAGCCAGTTGATCGTCTAGGTGCCGATGGACTGTCCTTTCGACCGCCTCGGTGCAGACCAGGATGGCCTTGCGCCCCAAGAGGCCTGTAACCGCGCCCAACACAGCGCCGCCGACCGACCAGATCCACATCAGGCGACACGGCTTGGCGCCGCGCGCCGGCATCAGGGTCCGAAACTTCACCAGGTGTTCGCGCTCGTGCTCGAGCGTGTGGTTGAGGAAGGGCAGCAGATCAGGCGCTCGCAACCGCGCCAAGGCGATCTGGACGCCATAGATGCGGATAGCTCCATGCTCGCCGCCGTGGTTCACTCTCAGGATCCTGGCGGGGATGGTGCGGTTCATGGGCGCCTCGGCTCGCCCGATGGTAGAGCGACGCCGGATCCCCTGACAAGCTGCCTCTCGCCGATCACAAGTAAGTAGATTATGACTTAGCTGCAGGCGCCGCCGATCGCGGATGGCGCTTGTCGAGGCGCCGGTGCGCGAAAGACGGCGCACGGGCGGTTGCGGGGCAAGGCTTTCGGGTCTCTCCTGCTACCGCTGAAGTCTCGCGAACGATGCGGAGGTCGAATCGAAGGTGGCGGTAGCGGGCGACATCGGAGGCTTGCTTGGCGTTCGGGCGAAGGCGCGCTGCGACCTGCTGGGCGTCGCGCCCTACAGCGAGGTCGAGGGACAGCTGACGCGGCGGTTCCTGACGCCGGCGCACGCGGCCGCCCTCTCCGCGCTGGAAGGCTGGATGATCCACGCCGGCATGACCGTGCGCCGCGACGCCGCCGCCAACCTGATCGGCCGCTACGAGGGCGAGACGCCGGACGCCAAGGCCCTGATCATCGGCTCGCACATCGACAGCGTCCGCAACGGCGGGCGCTATGACGGCCCGCTCGGGATCATGCTGGGCATCGACGTGGTCGAGGCGCTGCATGTCGCCGACCGCCGCCTGCCCTTCGCCATCGAAGTGGTGGCGTTCGGCGACGAAGAAGGCTCGCGCTTTCCAGCCTCGATGAGCTGCAGCCGAGCCATCGCCGGGACGCTGGACGCCACCGCTCTGGAGATGAAGGACGCCGAGGGCGTCACCGTCGCCGAGGCGCTGACCGCGTTCGGCGGCGATCCCGAGGCCATCGCCAGCGCCGCGCGGAAGCCCGCGGATGTCCTGGCCTTCCTGGAGGCCCACATCGAACAGGGCCCCGTCCTCGAAGCCGAGGGCCTGGCGCTGGGCGTGGTCACCGCCATCGCGGCGCAAAAGCGGCTGATGGTGAAGATCATCGGCGCCGCCGGCCACGCCGGCACGACGCCGATGAATCTGCGCAGGGACCCCGGTCCCGCCGCCGCCGAGTGCATGCTGGCCCTGGAGCGGATCTGCCGGGCCGGAACCGATGGCCTCGTGGGCACCGTCGGCCGCATGACCGCCCTGCCCGGCGCGTTCAACGTCATCCCCGGCGCGGTCGAATATTCGATGGATATTCGCGCCGAGACCTCTGCGACGCGCGACACCGCCGTCGATGCGATCTGCACGGAAATCTACGCCATCGTCGCCGCGCGAGGCCTCAAGGCCGAGATCCACCTGATGCAGGCCCTGGCCGAAAGCCCCTGCGATCCGTCGCTGATGGGGTTTCTGGACGAGGCGCTCGCCGACCTTTCGCTGCCGGCTCGCCGCCTGCCCTCGGGCGCCGGCCACGACGCCATGGTGATGGCCGACCTCTGCCCCGTCGCAATGCTGTTCATCCGCTGCGAGGGCGGCATCAGCCACAACCCGGCCGAGGCCGTCACCGAGGCCGACTGCGCCCTGGCGGCTCAGGCCATGCTCCATTTCATCGACAAGCTAGAACGACGCGAACGCGCATGACTGAAGTCTTCAAAGAACTCGATCACCCCGCCCGCCTGCTAATGGGACCCGGCCCGATCAACGTGCATCCGCGCGTGCTGCGGGCCATGTCAGTGCAACTGCTGGGCCAGTTCGATCCCGAGTTCACGGGCTACATGAACGAAGTCATGAGCCTCTATCGCGGCGTGTTCGAGACCCAGAACCGCTGGACCTTCCTGATCGACGGCACCTCGCGCGCCGGGATCGAGGCGGCGCTGGTCTCGACGCTCTCACCCGGCGACGATGTGGTGGTGGTCAATGCCGGCCGCTTCGGCCTGCTGCTGGCCGAGATCGCCGAGCGCTGCGACGCCAAGGTCACCTTCGTCGAGGGCGAATGGGGCAAGGTCGTCGATCCTCAGGCCGTCGAGGACGCCGTGGCTCGCGTGAAGCCGCGCCTGGTCGCCTGCGTGCACGGCGACACCTCGACCACCATCGCCCAGCCCATTGAGGCCATCGGCGAGATCTGCCGGCGCCACGATGCCCTGCTCTATGTCGACGCCACCGCCACGCTAGGCGGCATGAGCGTGCCGACCGATGCCTGGCAGGCCGACATCGTCACCGCCGGCCTGCAGAAGTGCATGGGCGGCCCCTCGGGCTCGGCCCCTATCACCATCAGCGACCGCGCCGCCGACCACATCTTCGGTCGCCGCCATGTCGAGAAGGGCCTCGCCGGGCCTGGCATGAGCGGCAATGGCCGCCGCATCGCCTCCAACTACTTCGATCTGGCGATGATCATGGATTACTGGTCCGACAAGCGCCTGAACCACCACACCGAGGCGGCCAGCATGCTGTTCGCGGCGCGGGAGTGCGCCCGGATCGTGCTGGAGGAAGGTCTCGAAGCCCGCTTCGCCCGCCACGCTCAAGCTGGCGCGGCGATGGTCGCCGGGATCGAGGCGCTCGGGCTCCAGGTCTATGGCGACCAGGCCCACAAGATGACCAACGTGACCGGCGTGATCGCCCCGAGCGGCGTCGACTACGACCGGGTGAAAGCCCGCATGCGCACCGAGTTCGAGATCGAGATCGGCGCGGCGTTCGGTCCTCTCGCCGGCAAGATCTGGCGCATCGGCACCATGGGCGTGAACGCCCGCAAGCACGCGGTGCTTCAGACCTTGGCCGGGCTGGAAGCCGTGCTGCGTTGGGAAGGCTTCGGCGCCCCGGCCGGCGCAGGCGTCGACGCGGCGGCGAAGGTTTTCGAATGAGCTATCCGAGAGATCTCATCGGTTACGGCGAGCACCCGCCCCAGGCGCAATGGCCGAACGGCGCCCGCGTGGCCGTGCAGTTCGTGCTGAACTACGAGGAAGGCGCCGAGCGCTCGATCCTGCATGGCGACCCCGTCAGCGAGTTCTTCCTGTCGGAGATGGTCGGCGCCCAGCCCATCCAGGGCATGCGCAACATGTCGATGGAAAGCCTCTACGAGTACGGCTCGCGCGCCGGGTTCTGGCGCATCCGGCGGCTGTTCGAGGAATACCAACTGCCGCTGACCGTATTCGGCGTCGCCCAGGCCATGGAGCGCCACCCGGACGCCGTCGAGGCGATGATGACGTCCGGCTGGGAGATCGCCAGCCACGGCTATCGCTGGATCGACTATCAGCACTTCACGCCCGACCAGGAGTTGGAGCACATCCAGCAGGCCATAGACATCCAGAAGCGCCTGACCGGCGAGCGGCCCCTCGGCTGGTACCAGGGCCGCACCAGCCCCAACACCGCCCGCCTAGTCGCCCAGGAAGGCGGCTTCGTCTACGACGCCGACAGCTATGCCGACGATCTTCCGTACTGGGACGACCAGCATGGCCGCGCCCAGCTGATCGTGCCCTACACCCTGGAAGCCAACGACATGCGCTTCACGGCGGCCCAAGGGTTCAACACCGGCGAGCAGTTCTTCACCTACCTGCGCGACGCCTTCGACGCTCTCTATCTGGAGGGCGAGACCGCGCCGAAGATGATGAGCATCGGCCTGCACTGCCGCGTGGTCGGCAAGCCCGGCCGCATCGGCGCGCTGCGGCGGTTCCTGGAGCACATTATCCGCCACGACCGTGTCTGGGTGGCCAAGCGCATCGACATCGCGCGGCACTGGATCGCGACCCATCCGTACGCGGGAGAAACAGCATGAGCGGCGCTCCTCCCCTGACCCTGGCGCGCTTGAACAGCATGAACCAGACCGGCTTCACCACCGCCCTGGGGTTCGCCTTCGAGCTCTCCCCCTGGGTGGTCGAGCGCGCCTGGGGCGAGCGGCCATTCGCCAGCGTCGAGGCCATGCACGACGACATGATGGCCGTGCTGAACGCCTCGACCACCGCCGACAAGCTGGCCCTGATCCGCGCCCATCCCGAACTGGCCGGCAAGGCCGCGATCGCCAAGGCGCTGACCGCCGAGAGCAACGCCGAACAGGCCAGCGCCGGCCTCGACAGGCTGACGCCCGAGGAGTTCGCGCGCTTCCACCAACTGAACGCGGCCTACAACGCGCGCTTCGGCTTCCCCTTCATCATCGCCGTGCGCCTGAACGACAAGGCCTCGATCCTCCGGGCCATGGAGGCTCGCGCCGACAACGACGAGACGACCGAGATCGCCGAGGCGATCAAGCAGATCGGCCTGATCTCCAAGCTCCGGCTGCTCGACGCGGTGACCGCCTGATGGACTACGATTTCGCCGCCTGGATCGGCATGGCGCTACGCTGGCTGCACGTGGTCGCCGGCGTGGCCTGGATCGGCGCGTCCTTCTACTTCGTCTGGCTGGACAACAATCTGCGCGACCCAAATCCGCCGAAGGACGGCGTGAAGGGTGAGCTGTGGGCCGTGCACGGCGGCGGCTTCTACCACTCGCAGAAGTACCTGAACGCCCCGGCCCACATGCCCGAGCACCTGCACTGGTTCAAATGGGAGGCCTACACCACCTGGCTTTCCGGCTTCGCCCTGCTGACGGTGCTCTACTATGTCGGCGCGCCCATCTTTCTGATCGACACGGCCAAGCACGCGTTCACGCAAGCCGAAGCGATCGGCGTCGGCCTGGCCTTCATCTTCGGCGGCCTTCTGGTCTACGAGGCCCTGTGCCGCTCGCCGCTGGGCAAGAACGGTAAGTTATTCGGCGTGCTCTGGTTCTCGGCCCTGACGGCGGCGACCTGGGCGCTGACCCAGCTCTTCACCGATCGCGGCGCCTTCATCCACGTGGGCGCGATCATCGGCACCTGCATGGTCGGGAACGTCTTCCTGATCATCATCCCCAACCAGCGCAAGATCGTCGCCGACATGCTGGCCGGCCGGCCCGTCGATCCGCGCCTGGGAGCGATGGGCAAGCAGCGCTCGGTGCACAACACCCACATGACCCTGCCGGTCATCTTCATCATGATCAGCAACCACTATCCGGCCGTCTCGGGTCATCCGAAGGCCTGGCTGCTGCTGGCCATGATCAGCGCCGGCGCGATCGCGATCCGCTACTTCTTCATCCAGCGCCATTTCGGCAAGATCCGGCACGAGTTCCTGTTCTACGGGGCGATGCTGATCTTCGGCGCGACGGCGATCGCCTCGATCAAGCCCAAGGACAAGGTCGAGGTCTCGGGCCAGGTCCCCTTCGCCACCGCCCAGGCCATCGTCCAGAAACACTGCGTCGCCTGCCACAGCGCCAAGCCGACCCACGCCGGCTTCTCGGCTGCGCCGCTGGGCGCGACCTTCGACACGCCGGAACATATTCGCACCTATGCGCCGAAAATCAGCGAGCGCGCGGTCGCCTCGACCAGCATGCCCCTTGGCAACGAGACCGGCATGACCGAAGAGGAGCGCGCCCAGCTGGGCGCCTGGATCAAGCAGGGGGCCAATATCCCGTGACGACCGACGCCGTCCTGGACGCGAACAAGACCGACGCAGAGAACGCGCCCCGAAAGCGCAACGCCGAGCGTACGCGCAAGGCGATCCTCGCCGCGGCCCTGAAGGAGTTCGCCCAGGCCGGCTTCGCCGGGGCCCGGATCGAGAAGATCGTCAAGGCCGCCAAGTGCAACATCCGGATGCTGTACCACTACTTCGGGGACAAGAAGGGCCTGTACATGGCCGTCCTCGAGAACGCGTACATGGACCTGCGGGCCCGCGAGGCCGAGCTGAAGATCGACTTCGACAAGCCGCTCGAGGGCTTCCTCGAACTGCAGAAATTCACCTTCGACTATTTCGAGAAGAACCCGCGCTTCGAGGGCCTGCTGCGCAACGAGAACCTTCAGCACGGCAAGTTCGCCTCGCAGTCCAAGGTCGTCACCGAAACGGCCTTTCCGTTGCGCCGGACTATCGAGAAGCTGATCGAGAGCGGCCAGCGCCAGAAGATCTTCGGCGCCAATCTCGACCCGGTGCAGATCTACGTGACCATCGCGGCCATGAGCCGCTTCCACCTGGCCAACGGCTATTCGCTGTCGGCGACCCTGGACACCGACATGAGCGCCCCCGAGTGGCGCCGGGCGCGCCTGGATCACGCCCTGGCCTTGCTCGAAGGCTACCTGACGCGCGGCGCGCGGTGAGCGACCGAAACCTCGCCCTTCGACAAGCTCAGGGTGAGGTTTCTACTGAAGCGCCTGGAATAGTCCTCATCCTGAGCCTGTCGAAGGGCGAGGACGGGCCCTTGGAGCTTGCCTAGTGACCGCTGGCTGGCGCGGGGGCGTTGGCCAGCGGCGGACCGCTGAACTCGGCCTCGATCTGGACCTGGACCTCGTCGCTGACGCCCATGGTCGTGCCCGGCGCCGGCACGCCGTAGGCGATGCCGAAGTCGGAGCGCTTGAACATCCCCTTGGCCGAGAAGCCGATGCGGGCGTTCGGGTCCTGGGGATGGCCCGGATAGCCGCCGTTATAGGTCACATCCAGCGTCACCGGCTTGGTGACGCCGTGCAGGGTGAGGTCGCCGGTCACCTTGCCGGTGTCGGGCCCGGTCGTCTCGACCTTGGTCGACTTGAAGGTGATGGTCGGATAGGTCCCGGTGTTCAGCCATTGCGTCCCGACCAGCTCTTCCTTGAAGCCTTCGGGCGGCGCCGGCAGCGTCAGCGAGCGCGGATCGATCGTCGCCTCCAGCGAACTGGCCCCGGCGTTGTTCTGGTCGAACTTCAGCTTGGCGTCGAAGTCGGCGAAGGCGGCCGTGTAGTTCGAGAAGCCTAGGTGGCTGACCCGGAACACCAGCGTGGCGTGGTGCTTGTCCAGCGTGTAATCGCCGGCCGGGATATCGGCCTTCGGCGGCTTGAGGGCGGTCACCGCCGGCGCGGCGACGGGCGCCTCGGCCTTGGTCTCGGCGGGCTGGGGCGAACAGGCGGCCAGCGCCAGCAAGGCGACGGCGGGCAACAACGATCTCATACGCTTCCCTCCATGGGTCGGACCCATCCTTCGTTGGACAGGCTCCGCACGCCTCGCGGAGGGGTCACATCCCTACGCCGACGAGATGTCAACGTAGGGATGGGGTGGTGGTTGCGGGCGGGGCGGCTAGGCGCCCTTAGAAGAAGTTGTCGATGCTGACCGTCCCGACCGAGACGCCTTGCAGCTTGATGATGTTCTCGATCCCGGGCGCGTTGGCGGCGACGTTCTGGCCGGCGAAGATGTAGACGTCCGCCCCGACCTGGAAGGCCATGTACAGCTGGTTGTAGGCGGCCGCCTTGAGCAACGTGCTGGCCGTGGACAGGGCCGACGCGAAGTCGCTCGCGGTGTAGCTGCCGAAGCTGATCGGCAGACTCTTGCCCGTGAAGCGGATCTCGTCGTTGCTCTGGAAGTCCATGATGACATCCACGCCGGCGCCCGTCGTCGCGTCGGCGGGCGCGGAGTCGCCAACGGCGAACACGAAGGTGTCCGAGCCGGCGCCGCCCCACAGCTTGTCCGCGCCCCGACCTCCGGTCAGCACGTCGGCGCCGTCGGAGCAGGACAGCGTGTCGGCGCCGTCGCCACCAAGCAGCGTGTCGTTGCCACCAAACCCGATGATGAAGTTGTCGCCGGCGTCGCCCGTGATCTTGTCGCTGGCGAGCGTGCCGATGACGTTCTCGATCGAACTGACCGTGGCGGTCACGCCCGCCGCGATCTGTTGCTTGCCCGAGAGCGACAGGTCCAGCGTGATCCCGTCAAGGAAGTCCAGTCCGCGATTGACGAACTGGAGCGTGTCGACGCCCTCGCCGCCGAGGATCACCTTATCGCCGGCCAAGTTGTTGAAGTAGAACCGGTCATCACCGGCGCCGCCCTCGCCTCGGTTGTCTCCCAGGCCAAACTCGATGGTGTCCTTGCCATCGCCGCCCAGCATGACCGTCCCGGTCGAGGCGATGGTCGGCTGGTCCACGACATAGGCCGACAGGTAATCGTCGCCCGCGCCGCCTTCGAGCTGATCGGCCCCGCCATAGCCATTCAGATTGTCGTTACCCGCCCCGCCCTTGAGCAGGTTGGCGCCTGACGATCCGTAGATGATGTCGTCGTAGTTCGAACCGATCACGTTCTCGATGGAGATCAGGGTGTCGTGGCCACGGTCGCTGACCAGGCTTTGATAACCCATCCAGAGATGCACCTGCACACCGGTGTTCAGGCCATCGTTCAGGTAGCTCACCGTGTCGATGCCGGCGCCGCCGTCGATATAGTCGTCGCCCGCGCCGCCGATGAACAGGTTGTCCTTCGCATCGCCGGTCAGAGTGTCGTTGTAGGCCGTTCCCCGCACGCCTTCGATCGAGATCAGCGTGTCGGTTCCGAGCAGACCGTTCGACTGCACGCTGTTGCGCAGGTCGACAGTCACCCCGGCCGTGAAGCCGATTTCCGCATAGCTGACGATGTCGAACCCAGCCCCGCCGTCGAGCGTGTCGTTGCCTGCCGAGCCGCGCAGTTCATTGTCACCCGCATTGCCCTTCAGAAGATCGTTGCCCAGACCACCGACCAGGTTTTCGACGTTCTTGATGTCGAGGAACTGGCCTTGACCGACATCCTGCCTACCGCTGAGCGACAGATCGATCTTCAGGTCAGGCGCTACCGTTCCGTAGAAATCGTTCATGTTCAGGGTGTCGACGCCGACGCCGCCATCGATCATCACGGTTCCGACCATGTTCGCCCAGTGCGCCACGCCGAAAACGTCGTCGCCCTCGCCGCCATCCAGCGTCGCCGCCGACTTGCTGGTCACCAAGAGGTCATTGCCGGCGCCGCCGAAAAGCGAGTCCTTGGAAATCCCGTCGAAAGAGGCCACGAGAAAGTCATCCCCGAAGCCGCCATTCAGCACGTCGTTACCGCCAACGGCGTTGAGCGCGTCATCGCCGCCCCCGCCGTCCAGGCGGTTCACAGTGGCATTGCCAGTGATAATATCGTTGCCAAAGGAACCGACCACGTTCTCGATCGATATGAGCGTGTCACCATCGTTTCCGTTGACACTCGACTGGGCGGATTGGCTCAGGTTGATAGCCACGCCGACGCCGCCATTGTTGGCATAGCTGACCGTATCGGAGCCCGCGCCGCCATCGAGGGTGTCGACGCCCGCGCCGCCGTCCAGCACGTTGTCCTTGGCGTCCCCCGTCAGGCGGTCGTTGCCGCTGCCCCCGGTGAGATTCTCGACGTTCTGCACGACGAAGTGCACGCCGGGCGCCACGAGTTGATCGCCGGTGATCTTCAGATCGAGCGTGATGTTGTAGCCCGACGAGAACGCCAACTCGTCGACGCCCGCGCCGCCGTCCACGATCGTGGCGTCGCCTTCGCTGCCCGGGCCCGTCCAGACGATCGCCAGATCGTTGCCGTCGCCGCCCAGCAGCATGTCGCCGGGTTTGCGGAAGCTGCCCCGCAGGATGTCGTTGCCGTCGCCGCCGTCCAGCACGTCATGGCCGTCGATGCCGAAGATGACGTCGTTGCCCGCGTCGCCGAACAGGTAGTTCTCGGCGGCGTTGCCGACGATGTAGTCGTTGAAGGCCGACCCCATCGCCGCCTCGACCGAGATGATCGTGTCGACGCCGTCGGGGATCGGGATCTGCGGCGCCGGGGCGTTCTGCAGGTTGATGGTCACGCCGACAGCGCTGAACGAGTAGTCGATCGTATCCCAGCCGTCGCCGCCGTCGATGGTGTTGACGCCATTGCCGCCCGACAGGTGGTCGTCGCCCGCGCCGCCGAAGAGCTTGTCGTTGCCGTCCGCGCCCCAGAGGTAGTTGTCCTTGGCGTCGCCGGTCAGCACGTCATTGAACTTCGAGCCGTACAGATGCTCGATGCCGGTCAGCAGGTCCTTGCCCGCGCCGCCAGTGTCCTGCGCGGCGCCCGACTTGGTCAGGTCGACCGCGACGCCAGCCGTGGCGTTTTCATAGGACGACCAGTCCCAGCCCGCGCCGCCCTTGACGGTGTCGTCGCCCGCGCCGCCGACCAGGTAGTCGTCGCCGTCGCCGCCGTCGAGCGTGTCGGTCCCGGTGTCGCCCCACAGGGTGTCGTCGCCCTTGCCGCCGGTCAGCGAGTCGTTGCCGGCGTCGCCGACCATCATGTTGTTGTCGGCGTTGCCGATCAGCACGTCGTTGAAGGCCGAGCCGTAGACGTGCTCGATGCCGACCAGCTTGTCCGTGCCGCCGCCGCCCGTGTTCTGCGCATTGGTGTTGTTGAGGTCGATCTTCACCGCCGCGGTGGCGTCCTCGTAGGCCGCCCAGTCGCCGCCCGCGCCGCCGTCCAGGGTGTCGTTGCCCGCGCCGCCGAGGAGGTAGTCCTCGCCGTCGACGCCTTGCAGGAGGTCGTTGCCCGAATGCCCGGCCAGGACGTCGTCACCCGCGCCGCCCTTGAGGGTGTCGTTGCCGCCGAAGCCGTAGATGACGTCGTCGCCCGCGCCGCCCGTCAGGGCGTTGGCGCCATCGCTACCTTGCAAATCCATCGTCGGGCTCCACGGCCAAGCTGCAACCGCAGCGAGACCTAGAGGTTGTGGCGCTCGACCAGAACGTCATTCATCCAGCAAGGGAAAATTAAGGATAAACGCGCTCCCGCCGCCCGCGAAAGCGTGCCGTTTCAGAACAGCAAGCCTTTGCGCAGCAAGGCGTGCACACCCTTCTCGCCGTTCACCGTCTGGGTCACGCGGAAGTCCACGGCCAGGGAGCAGAACTGGTAAGCCTGGACGCGCGTCAGGGTGGAACGGGCGACGATGAAGTCGATCGTCTGGCGCAGCGCCTGCTTCATCGCCAGGTCCAGATCCTCGTTGAAGCCCATCAGGATGTAGTGGGTCGAGGTCTCGGCGCGCGGCCAGGCGAAGCCTTCGGCCTGCTTGTGCACCACGAAGGTGAAGGTCCCCGTCAGGCCCATCTCCAGCGCGTTGACGCAGACCTCGCCATCGCCCTGGCGACCGTGGCCATCGCCGACCGAGAAGTTCGCGCCCGGAACCCAGACCGGCAGGTAGAGGGTCGAGCCGGCGACCAGCTCCTTGTTGTCCATGTTGCCGCCGTGCTCGCGCGGCTCGCGGCTGGAGAGGCGGCCGTACTTCGCCGGCGGCGCGACGCCCATGGTGCCGAAGAACGGCGCCAGCGGCAGTTCGGGTCCCCACTCCGGCTTGCAGGTCCCGCGCGCGGCGTCGACGGCGATATGGCTGACATAGCGGTCGGGGAAATCCTCGGGCAGCGTGCCCGCCAGCGGCCGCACCGCGCAGTAGCCCCAATCGTTGTTGGGCTCGATCGCCTCGATGCGGACCTCCAGCATGTCCCCCGGCTCGGCGCCGGCGATGGCGACTGGGCCGGTGAGGATGTGCGGACCGATGCGCGCCGGGTTGCTGTCGTGGATCGCCTGCAGCGCCGGTGGGATGGCGTAGGGTGAACCGGGCTGCGGCATCACCTCGACACCGCCCGAGACGCACTCGAAGGTGACGCTGTCGCCCGGGTTCACCGTCAGCACGGGATCGAACGCCGCATCGAACATGCCGAAGCGGACGGTGTCAGGAGTCGAAGCCAGTCGGTGATGCGCCATCAAGTAAGTCCTTCCTTACAAGTGCATCTCGCGCCGTTCGGAGACGCGACAGAAGGGCTGGCGGGCTTCGCGATGCACGTTCGCCGGCGCCTGCTCGTCAGGCAGGCGATCGCGCCTTCGGATGGCGCGGGCTTGAGCGGAATACGGTTCCGGACCAAGCAGGACTGGCGCGGTCGGCGAACCCGGGTGTATGAAGTTTTTTCTTACTTATGGAGTCAGCCGCCATGGCGCTTGATGCCGAGACAGCAGCCTTCCTGGCCCTCGATGATTTCGAGCTGGCGGCCTGGACGCCGTCTCGCGCGGCTGACAAGGGGCTGGACCTGCCCTCCGCCGCCCTGCCCGGCGTGATCGAGAACGTGACCCTGCTGAGGACCCAGACAGCCCTCTTCGTCGCCGCGCTCGGCAGCCATGCCGGCGAGACCCCGGAGACGTTCCAGCCGTGAGTTTCTGCAGCGTCGTCGAGATCGCCGGCGAGGTCCGCGCCGGCCGCGTCACCGCACGCGCAGTCACCGAGGCCACCCTCTCGCGCATCGAACGCCTGGACGGCGGGATCAACGCCTTCACCGCCGTGACGGCCGACCGGGCCCTGGCCGCCGCCGACGCAGTGGATGCCGGTCACGTCACCGGTCCGCTGGCCGGTGTCCCCTTCGCCGTGAAGAACCTGTTCGACGTAGAAGGCCTGCCGACCCTGGCCGGCTCGAAGATCCGTCGCGACGCCGCGCCGCCCGCTCACGACGCGACGCTGGTCCAGCGCCTGACCGCCGCCGGCGCCATCCTGGTCGGCGCGCTGAACATGGACGAGTTCGCCTACGGCTTCGTCACGGAGAACGCCCACGACGGGCCGGTGCGCAATCCGCATGATCCCACGCGCATCGCCGGCGGCTCGTCGGGCGGTTCGGCGGCGGCCGTGGCGGCTGGCCTCGTGCCCCTGACCCTGGGCTCGGACACCAACGGCTCGATCCGTATCCCGGCTAGCCTGTGCGGCGTGTTCGGTCTGAAGCCCACCTATGGCCGCCTGTCGCGCCAGGGCGTCTTCCCGTTCGTCGAGAGCCTGGACCACGTCGGCCCATTCGCGCGGTCGGTCGAGGACCTGGCCCTGGCGTATGACGTCCTTCAAGGCCCCGATCCAACCGGCGACGCGATCTGCATCCGCGAGGCCGAACCACTGTCCGCCCGCCTGGACGAGCTGGCCGAACGTCCCTTGGGTGTCGGCGTTCTGCGCGGCTGGTTCCAGCAAGGCGCGTTCCCGGACGTGCTGAACGCCCTGGGACGCGCCGCCAAGGGACTGAACGCTATCGACCTCGTCGATCTGCCCGGCGCCCAGGCCGCGCGCGCCGCCGCATTCTGCCTGACCGCCTTCGAGGGCGGTGAGCTGCACCACGCTGATCTTGTCCAGCGCGCCATGGACTATGACCCCGCCGTCCGCGACCGCCTGCTGGCCGGCGCCCTGCTGCCCGAGGGCGTGCACAAGGCCGCCCAGCGCTATCGCACCGTCTTCCGCGACGAGGTCCGCGAAGCCTTCCAGCGCTATGACATCCTGCTGGCCCCATCGTCGGTCTGCCCCGCGCCGCCGATCGGCCAGGCGACCATGGAGATGGACGGCGTGCCGGTCTCGGTCCGCAAGAACCTCGGCGCCTTCACCCAGCCGATCAGCTATATCGGCCTGCCCGTCGTGGCCGCGCCGCTGAACAGGCCCGGCGAACTGCCGATCGGCGTGCAGATCATCGCTCCGGCCTGGCGCGAGGACCTGGCCTTCGCCGCCGCCCTGCGCCTGCAGCGCGCCGGCGTCGTGGCCGCCCATCCCCCGAAAGGCGCCCTATGATCGTCAACGACCCTACCGTGCTGGCCGAGGTCACCACCCTGGTCGACGCCTATGAAGTCGCGCTGATGAGCAACGACGTCGAAGCCCTGGACGGCGCGTTCTGGAACTCGGCCCATACGGTGCGCCTGGGCGTTGCCGAGAACCTGTGGAGCTTCGACGAGATCGCCGCCTTCCGCGTCGGCCGGGCCGGCGGCTCGCCGCCGCGCACGCGACTGCGAACGGAGATCACGACCTTTGGCGCGGACTTCGCCGTCGCCAATGTCGAGTTCCGCCGCGACGACAGCGGCAAGATCGGCCGCCAGAGCCAGACCTGGATCCGCACCGCCGACGGCTGGAAAGTCGCCTCGGCCCATGTTTCGTTGATGCAGGGCGGGGCCGACCAGCGCCTCGCTCCACAAGAAGAAAAGCGCTAGAGCCTGCACATGACGACCAAGATTATCTTCGACACCGACCCCGGCATCGACGACGCGATGGCCCTGCTGTTCATCGAGGCGAGCCCCGCCCTCGAGCTGATCGCGGTGACGACCATCTTCGGCAATTCCGACATCGAGACCACGACGCGCAACGCGCTGTACCTGAAGGACCGCTTCGGCCTGAAGGCGCCGGTCTACAAGGGCGCGAGCAAGCCGCTGACCCGCCCGCGCAACCCCTCGCCGACCTTCGTGCACGGCGAGAACGGACTGGGCGATGTCGAGCTGACGGGCCTGGTTCCGGCCCAGCCCGAAGCCAAGCCGGCCCACCAGGCGATCATCGATCTGGCCCGCCAGTATCCGGGCGAGGTCGTCCTCTGCGCCGTCGGTCCCCTGACCAACCTGGCCCTGGCGCTGCAGGCCGATCCGGAAGTCGCGACCTTGCTGAAGTCCGTCGTCATTATGGGCGGCGCGTTCGGCGTGGCCGGCAAGCCGGGCAACGTCACCCCGGTCGCCGAGGCCAATATCTGGAACGATCCGGAAGCCGCCGACCAGGTCTTCACCGCCCCTTGGAACCTGACCGCCGTCAGCCTGGACGTGACGACCCAGGTGGTGATGTCGCCTGAGTATATGGAAGCCCTCGCGGCCGGCGGTTCCGACGTCGGCGTGTTCCTGAACGAGATCTCCAAGCCCTACGCGGCCTTCTACGGCGGCCGCGATGGCATCGTCGGCTGCTGCGTTCACGACGCGGCGGCGGTGGCGTTCGTGATCGATCCGACGCTGTTCGAGGTGCGCCGTGGGGCCGTGCGGGTGGTGACCGAGGGGATTACCCTGGGCCAGACCTGCCAGAGCCCTGAGGGCGAGCTGTTCGGGCCGTCGGCTTGGGATGACATGCCGGTGCAGGCGGCGACGGTGGCCGTCGACGGTGATCGTCTGCTTAAGCTCTACGCCGACACGATGAAGGCGGCGCACGGGTAACTTCCCCCACCTGACCTCGCTTCGCGAGGTCGTCCGCCTCCAAAGGCGGGCGGACGCTTCCCTCTTCCCCCTTCGGGGGAGGAGCGCGAAGCGCGGAGGGGGCAAGTCCTCGGACTACCCCCGCCTATACCGCTCCACGCCGGCCAGATACGTCCGCGCCACCGCCCGATCGTCCCCCAGAACCGTCAGCGCGAAGAGCTTGTTCTCCAGGCTCTTCGTCTCGGCTAGCCGCCGCTTCAGCAGCGGCGTAGCGGCCAGGTCCAGCACCACGAAGTCGGCCTCCTTGCCCGGCGCGAAATTCCCGATCTTGTCGGCCAGATCCAGCGCCCGCGCCCCGCCTAGCGTGGCGAGATACAGCGCCTGGAACGGATCCAGCGCGTCGCCGCGCAACTGCCCAACCTTGTAGGCCTCGCCCAGCGTATGGAGGATCGAAAAGGTCGTGCCGGCGCCCACGTCCGTGCCCATTCCGACCTTCACGCCATGCGCGCAAGCCTCCTCCAACGGAAACAGGCCCGAGCCCAGGAACAGGTTCGAGGTCGGACAGAACGCCACCGCCCCGTCCTTGGCCGCCAGGCGCTGGAACGCCTCGCCCTTCAGGTGGACGCAGTGGGCGAAGACCGAGCGTTTCCGCAGCAGGCCGAAGCGGTCGTAGACGTCCAGATAGTCCCGGGCCGCAGGGAATAGCCGAGCCGTTTCCTTGATCTCGTGGACGTTCTCGGAGAGGTGGGTCTGCATCCAGACGTCCGGATGCTGGGCCAGCACCTCGCCGGCCATGGCCAGCTGTTCGTCGCTGCAGCTGATCGCGAAGCGCGGGGTGACGGCGTAGCCCAGCCGCCCCTTGCCGTGCCACTCGGCGATCAGGGCTTCCATGTCGGCGCGGCTGCTCTCGACCGTGTCGGTCAGGCCGTCGGGCGCGTTGCGGTCCATCAGCGACTTGCCGGCGATCAGGCGCATGTCGCGGTCGAAGGCTTCGGCGAACAACGCGTCGACCGAGACCTTGTGCACCGAGCCGAACACCAGGGCCGTCGTCGTGCCGTTGCGCAGCAGTTCGTCGATGAAGAAGGCCGCCGTATCCGCCGCGTGCTTGGGATCGGCGAAGGCCTTCTCCGCCGGGAAGGTGTGCTGCTCCAGCCAGTCCAGCAGTTGCTTGCCGTGGGCCGCGATGATGTCGACCTGCGGGAAGTGGATGTGGGTGTCGATGAAGCCCGGCGTGATCAGGTGGCCGGTCAGGTCCACGACCGCCGTCTCGCCCAGCCAGGGCGTCAGTTCCTCATAGGCCCCGCACGCGACCACGCGGCCGTCCTCGACCAGCAGCAGGCCGTCGTCGTGGAAGGCGACCGCCTCCGGATTCTTCGCGGGATCATCCAGCAGGTGGAGGATCGACGCCCTAAAGGCTTGCACTGGCGATACTCTCGTCGTTACGGGCGCGCGCGGCTTCCTGGCGCATCAGCAGGTCCGCCGCCACCGAGACCGCGATCACCTCCGGCGCCTTGCTCTTCAGATGCGGCAGGCCGATGGGACAGGTCAGACGGGTCAGCACGGCCTCCGAGAAACCATCGTCACGTAACCGGCTCATGAAACGGGCGCGCTTGGTCTTCGAACCGATGACGCCGAAATAGGAAAAGCCGCCGCCGGCGAGACCCGCCGAGACCAGCGCGTAGTCCAGGGCGTGGTCGTGGGTCAGCACCAGGCCATAGGCGTCAGCGCCCGCGCCCATGGCCTTGGCGGCGACTTCGGCCGGCTCCAGCACGGTGACGCCGGGGATGTCGGCGGTCTCGGGACGGGTGTCGAACCAGGAGAGACGGAACGGCAGCGGCTCGAAGGCGCGCGCGATGGCCTGACCGACATGGCCGGCGCCGAACAGCAGCAGCGGCGGACGGGGCGCATCGGCGCGCTCGACCATCACGTCGCCCTGCTCGGGCCGCGCGCCGCGCGCGGTGGCGGGATTGTCGCCGAACGAGACGGCCGCCCCCTCGGCGTCGCTGGCCATGATCGGCGCGACCACCTTGGTCAACAGGCCAGGATCGAAGCGGGTGCGGACCTCGAACGGCTGGGCCGCATCCATGCGCTTGGCGGCCTCGGTCAACCAGTCGCGGCTGTTGTCGTTCAGGCGCTCCAGGAACAGCCGCACGCGGCCGCCGCAGCACTGGGCCAGCAGCGGGCCCAGCGGATAGTCCTGGATCGCGAAATGGGCCTGGCCGCCGTCCAGCATCCGCCGCGCCTGGTCGGCCACGCGGTACTCCAGATTGCCGCCACCGATGGTGCCGTCCTGGCCGCCCCGCCAGACGACCATCTTGGTCCCGGCCTCGCGCGGAGCCGAGCCCTCGGTAGCGAGGACGGTGACGAGGGCGGCCTCGTCGTGGGCGTCTAGGCGAGCTAGAGCGGCGCGGGCCCAGTTACGCATGGGCGCGCCTCCGCACATCCTCGCACGCCATCAGGATCGCCTCCGGCGTCGCCGGCGCATCGAGCTGGGGGAAGACCTTGTGGTCGCCGACGCTGGCCACCGCGTGGTTGATCGCGCTGTGCACCGAGATCGCCAGCATCAGCGGCGGCTCACCGACGGCCTTGGAGCGATGCACGGTAGCCTCGACATTGCGCCCGGCCTTCCAGAGGCGAACATCCAGGTGCGCCGGGCGGTCGCCGCAGGTCGGGATCTTGTAGGTCGACGGCGCGTGGGTCCGCAGGCGGCCCTGGGCGTCAAACACCAGCTCCTCGGTCGTCAACCAGCCCATGCCCTGGACGAAGCCGCCCTCGATCTGACCCAGGTCAATGGCCGGGTTCAGCGACTTGCCGACGTCGTGCAGGATGTCAGCCCGGGTGACCTTCATCTCGCCGGTCAAGGTGTCGATCAGCACTTCGCTGCAGGCCGCGCCATAGGCGAAGTAGTAGAACGGCCGGCCCGTGTGGGTCGCGCGGTCGTAGTGGATCTTGGGCGTGGCGTAGTAGCCGGTCGAGGACAGCGAGATCCGCGCCAGATAGGCCTGGCGAATGAACCAGCCGAACTCGAACGCCTCGGCCCCGACGCGGACACCGCTTGGGGTGAAGGCGATTTCGTTCGGTTCGACTCCCCACTTCTTCGCGGCGAACTCGACCAGACGGCCCTTGATGGTCTCAGCCGCATTCAGGGCCGCCATGCCGTTGAGGTCCGCGCCCGACGAGGCGGCGGTGGCCGAGGTGTTGGGCACCTTGTCGGTGACGGTCGAGGTGATCTTCACGCGGCCGATCTCGACCTGGAAGGCGTTGGCGACGATCTGGGCGATCTTGACGTTCAGCCCCTGCCCCATCTCGGTCCCGCCGTGGTTCAGCATGATCGAGCCGTCGGCATATAGATGGATCAGGGCGCCGGCCTGATTGAGGAAGGTCGTCGTGAACGATATGCCGAACTTCACCGGCGTCAGGGCGATGCCTTTCTTCAGCACCGGGCTCGTGCGGTTGAACGCCTCGATTTCACGGCGGCGGGCGTCGTAGGCGCAGGACGCGGCCAACTCGTCGATCAACTGCGGCGCGACATTGTCCTCCACCACCTGGTGGTAGGGCGTCAGGTTGCGACCCTCGCCGCCATAGAGGTTGCGGCGACGCACCTCCAGCGGATCGAGACCCGTCGCGGCGGCCACGTCGTCCATCACCCGCTCGATGGCGATCATGCCCTGCGGCCCGCCGAAACCCCGAAAGGCCGTGTTCGACACCGTGTGCGTCCGGTAGCGGTGCGAGACGATCTCGACCGCCGGCAGGAAATAGGCGTTGTCCGCATGGAACATCGCCCGGTCGTTGATCGCCATGGAGAGGTCGGTCGTCGCCCCGCAGCGCGAGGCCAGTTCCAGCGACAGCCCGGTCAGGCGGCCCTCGTCGTCGAAGCCGACGTCATAGGCGGCCTCGAAGTCATGCCGCTTGCCGGTCATGACCATGTCCTCGTCACGATCTGGACGCGCCTTGGCCGGACGACCGGTCTTCACGGCGACCAAAGCGGCGGCGGCGGCGAACAGCGAGGCTTGCGTCTCCTTGCCGCCGAAGCCGCCGCCCATGCGACGCACCTCGACGGTGACGCAGTGGTCGGGCCGGCCCAGCACGCGGGCGATCAGGTGCTGCACCTCGGTCGGGTGCTGGGTCGAGGACCAGACGTGGACGTCGCCATCCTCGCGCGGCGTCGCCAGCGCGATCTGGCCTTCGAGATAGAAGTGGTCCTGGCCGCCGATGGCGAACTTGCCCTGCACGCGGCGCAGCGAGCTCGCCAACGCGGCCTGGGCGTCGCCCCGCGCCATGCGCTGGCTGGCCTCGATCTTGAGATCCATGTCCCGCGCGGCGGCGATGTCGATGGCGGCCAGCAGGTCCTCGTACTCGACCACGGCCTTGGCGGCGGCGGCCCGAGCGGCGGCGATCGAGGTCGCGGCTACGGCGAACAGGCTTTGGCCGACGCAATAGACTTCGCCGCCAGAAACTTCACTGGCGGCGAACAGCTTGTCGTCGTGGATGACCGGGCTGACGTCGTTCTCGCCGGGGATGTCCTCGGCCGAGATCACCAGCACCACACCGGGCGCGGTCCGCACGGCAGAGAGGTCCATGCGCGTGATCTTGGCATGCGCCTTGGTGCTCATGCCGAAAGCCAGGTGCAGCAGGCCGGCCGGTTCAGGCAGGTCGTCGATATAGACCGCTGAGCCCGCCACATGCCGCGCGGCGCTGTCGTGCGGCAGCGGCGCGGCCACGCCCTGAAAGGGCGCGCTCTGAACGGGGGCAGTTGCTGCGGAGTCAGCCATGAGCGCTCTCCGGCGTGACGCGGGCTTCGACGTCCTGGCTCTCCAGGAACACCTTGCGCAGCATATTCCTCGCCGCCAGCGACCGGTAGGCCGCCGAGGCGCGCATGTCGCTCATCGGCGCGTAGTCGGTGTCGAGCGCGGCCATCGCGGCCTCGATGGTTGCTTCGTTCCAGGCTTGGCCGATCAGCGCCGCCTCGCACGCCTTGGCTCGTTTGGGCGTACCCGCCATGCCACCGAACGCGACGCGCGCATCGATGACGACGCCGCCTTCGACCGCCAGCGAGAACGCCCCGCACACGGCCGAGATGTCTTGGTCGAAGCGCTTGGACAGCTTGAAGACCTTGAAGATGCGGCCCGCATCCAGCTTCGGCGCGATCACCGCCTCGACGAACTCGCCGGGCCGACGATCCTGCTTGCCGTAGTCGAGGAAGAAGTCCTCCAGCGCCATCTCGCGGCGCTCGTCGCCCCGTCGCAGGACCAGGGTCGCCGCCGCTGCGATCAACGCTGGCGGCATGTCGCCGATCGGCGAGCCGTTGGCGATGTTGCCACCGATCGTGCCGCTGTTGCGCACCTGGGTCGAGCCCAGTCGGCGCATCATCGCGCCAAGATCGGGATAGAGTTTCGAGATCACCGCGATGGCGTCGACATAGCGAACGCCAGCGCCGATGCGCAGGCCGTCGGCCGTCTCCTCCAGCGCCTTCAGTTCGGCGACTTCGGACACGCTGATCAGGGTCGGCAGCGGCCGCCGCTGCTTGGTGACCCACAGGCCGACATCCGTCGCCCCGGCGACGATGGTCGCGTCCGGATGCGCCAGGTAGGCCTGCGCCAACTCGGCCACCGTGCGTGGCGCCAACCACGTGCGGGTGACGCCATGAATCTCGTCCTGGAAGCTGAGCTCCAGCATCGTCTCGTCGTGGACGGCCGTCAAATCGACCGCCGGCGCGACCTCGGCGCTCACACCCTTGGCCACCTCGATGATCGGGCCATAGCCGGTGCAGCGGCACAGGTTCCCGGCCAGCACTTCACCAGCCGGCGCTTCGGCGCCCTTGGCCGCGATCGCGCGACCGTACAGCGACATCACGATGCCAGGCGTGCAGAAGCCGCACTGCGAACCGTGCTTGTCGACCATCGCTTGCTGCACCGGGTGCAGCGCGCCGCCTTTCGCCAGGCTCTCGACGGTCAGCAACGCCTTGCCATGCAACATCGGCAGGAACTGGATGCAGCTGTTCACCGCCCGCCAGGCGACAGCCTCACCGTCCTGCTCGCCGACCAGCACGGTGCACGAGCCGCAGTCGCCCTCGGCGCAGCCTTCCTTGGTTCCCGTGCGCCGCATCGGGCCGCGCAGGTGCTCCAGCAGGGTCGTCGTCGGGTTCGCCCCGCGGACCTCCTGGACCTCGCCGTCGAGCAGGAAGCGGATCATCTCGCCCATCAGCTACCCCGGTAGGTGGAATAGCCGTACGGCGAGACCAACAGCGGTACATGCCAGTGCTGCTCGACGTTCGAGACGGCGAAATCGATGACCACGACGTCCAGGAACGGCGGGTCGGTGACCGGCAGGCCAGAGGCCTCGAAATACGCGCCGATCGAGAACTCCAGGCGATAGCCGCCCACTTCCAGCGCCTCGCCGGCGATAAGCCGCGCACGCCCGTCGGCGTCCGTGCGGAACTCCGCCATCGGCGTCAACGCCTCGCCCTCGCGCCGAGACACGCGCACCACGACGTCCGCCGCCGGCTTTCCGGCCGCCTGGTCGAGGATGTGTGTCGTCAGTCCGCTCATGCGCCGTCCTCAGATCTCATTGCCGAGCCGATGCTCGGGTGCTCCGGACGCCCTGTCCAGCACCTTGCCCCGTAAGGTCGCGCGGGAAGGAGAAGCGCCGAGGAAGGCGGCGCAGGGCGCCCGAAGCAGAGGCATTATATAATAGATTTATTACTTATGAGAGCTGGAATCCATCGTTCGCGCGATTGCCAATTGGTACCGGTACCAAGAAAAATCGTGTAATCCGAGGCGAAGGGTTGGAATTGCCGCGCCAACCCCGCTAGCAAGGCTTTGACGCTTCGCGCTGAGACGAAGCCTGACAGATGCGCCGCGCAGGCCGCCCAGAGGAACGATCGATGGACGAGGATTTCCGCAAAGCCGCCCTGGACTACCACCGGCTGCCGCGGCCCGGGAAACTGGCGATCGAGGCCACCAAGCGGATGGCCACCCAGCGCGACCTTGGCCTGGCCTACTCCCCGGGGGTCGCCGCTCCTTGCGAAGCCATCGCCGCCAATCCCGACACCGCCCGCGACTACACCGCGCGTGGCAACCTGGTGGCCGTGATCTCGAACGGCACCGCCGTGCTGGGCCTGGGCAATATCGGCCCGCTGGCCAGCAAGCCGGTGATGGAGGGCAAAGCCGTCCTCTTCAAGAAGTTCGCCGGCATCGATGTGTTCGACATCGAGGTCGACGCCGAGGACCCGGACCGCTTCATCGAGGTGGTGGCTGCACTAGAGCCCACCTTTGGCGGCATCAATCTCGAGGACATCAAGGCCCCCGAGTGCTTCGTCATCGAGCGCAAGCTGCGCGAGCGGATGAACATCCCGGTCTTCCACGACGACCAGCACGGCACCGCCATCGTCTGCGCCGCGGCCGTCCGCAACGCCCTGCTCGTCCAGGGCAAGACGCTGAAGGACGTCAAGCTGGTCACTTCGGGCGCCGGCGCGGCCGCCCTGGCCTGCGTCGATCTGCTGGTCTCGATGGGCCTGCCGGTCGAGAACGTGACGCTGACCGACATCAAGGGCGTCGTCTACGCCGGTCGCGACGACGACATGCTCGACAACATGGCTCGCTATGCGCGCCAGACCGACGCCCGCACCCTGGCCGAGGTGATCCCCGGCGCGGACATCTTCCTGGGCCTCTCGGCGCCGCGCGTCTTCAAGGCCGAATGGCTGCCGCTGCTGGCGCCCAATCCGCTGATCCTGGCTATGGCCAATCCCGAGCCGGAGATCCTGCCCGAGCTGGTCCAGGCTGCCCGACCCGACGCCATCATGGCCACCGGCCGCAGCGACTATGCCAACCAGGTCAACAACGTCCTCTGCTTCCCGTTCATCTTCCGCGGTGCGCTGGACGTCGGGGCCAGCGAGATCAACGAAGCGATGAAAGTCGCTGCCGTCGAGGCCATCGCCGAGCTTGCCCGCGCCGAAGCTTCCGAGGTCGTCGCCTCGGCCTATGGCGGCGTCGCTCCGATGTTCGGCCCGCAGTACATCATCCCCAAGCCCTTCGATCCGCGCCTGATCCTGCAGATCGCCCCGGCCGTGGCCAAGGCGGCCATGGACAGCGGCGTGGCCACCCGGCCGATCGCCGACTTCGACGCCTATCGCGCCGAGCTGGAGCTGTTCGTCTACCGCTCGGGCCAACTGATGCGGCCGGTGTTCGAGCGGGCCCGCAAGGCCCCGGTCAAGGTCGCCTATGCCGAGGCCGAGGACGAGCGCGTGCTGCGCGCCGTCCAGACCGTGGTCGACGAAGGCCTGGCCCTCCCCGTCCTGGTCGGCCGCCGCTCGGTGATCAAGGCCAAGATCGAGGAACTGGGCCTGCGCCTGGGCGGCGACCTGGTCGAGATCGTCGACCCCCAGGCCGATAAGGAACTGTTCGCGCCGCTGATCGCCGACTATCAGCGCTTGGTCGGCCGGCGCGGCGTGCCGCCGACGGCCGCCGAGCGCCGCGTCGAGGGCCGCCGCACGGTGGCCGCCTCGATGCTGCTGGCGTCGGGCTATGTCGAGGCCGCCCTGGTCGGCGGCAGCGGTGACTGGTGGCAGCACATGACCTACGCCCTGCCGATCATCCCGCGCCGGGAGAACGTCAGCCGCGTCTACGCCATGTCGACCCTGATCCTCGACAACGGCACGCTGTTCTTCTGCGACACCCACGTGAACGTGGATCCGACCGCCGAGCAGGTGGCCGAGTGCACCCAGCTGGCCGCCGAGGCCGTTCGCCGTTTCGGCGTGACGCCCAAGGCCGCCCTGCTTTCGCACTCCTCGTTCGGGGCCAGCAACTCGCCGACCGCCCGCAAGATGCGCGAGGCCCTGGCCTTGCTGCGCGAGCAGGCGCCGGATCTCGAGGTCGACGGCGAAATGCACGCCGACGCCGCCCTCAGCCAGCACCTGCGCGATCGCCTGGTCGCCGACAGCCCGCTGAAGGGCTCGGCCAACCTGCTGGTCATGCCGACCCTGGACGCGGCCAATATCGGCCTGACGCTGCTCAGCGCCGCCACGGAAAGCCTGCTGGTCGGTCCGGTGCTGCTGGGCATGTCCAGGCCGCTGCACGTGCTGGTGCCCAGCGTCACGGCCCGCGGCATCGTCAACCTGACGGCCCTGGCGGTAAACCAGGCCGCTTCGGAGCGGGCCCGCCTGGAGGCCTAGCGCTTTCACGAAGCCCCTCGCCCGAACGCAGAAAGCCCCGCGACGTGTGAGCGTCGGCGGGGCTTTTTCTTTAGCGTTAGAGGGCTTTCAGGCGACTTGGACCGCCTATCCAGAATGCCGAAAGGCCCCGTCCGACACCTCAGCGTCGGCGGAGCCCTTCAAAAGTCTCTGAAAAGGCCGTCCCTCCGGGGCGGCCCCTTCGCTTCGCGTCCTCTTAGAGGATGCGCAGGTTGCCGGCCGAGGTCTTGCCCGAGCGGCGGTCCTGTTCGAGTTCGTAACCGACTTGCTGGCCTTCGTTCAGGCCGCGCAGACCGGCGCGCTCGACAGCCGAGATGTGCACGAAGACGTCGCCGCCGCCGTTGTCCGGCTGGATGAAGCCGAAGCCCTTGGTGGTGTTGAACCACTTCACGACGCCGGTGCCGCTTTCGCCGGTGCCGCCCGAGAAGCCGCCGCCGCCGGCGCCGCCGCGCGGGCCGTCGAAGCTACGCGGGGGACGAGGACCACGGGCGCCAGCGCCACCGCCGCCACCGGCCGGAACGGCGCCATGGCCGGTCACGCGCAGTTGGCCGGCCGAGGTCTTGCCCGAGCGACGATCTTCTTCCAGCTCGTAGTTGACTTGATCACCTTCGTTCAGGCCCGCCAGGCCCGAGCGTTCAACCGCGGCGATGTGGACGAACACGTCCTGGCCGCCGTCCTCGGGCTGAATGAAACCAAAGCCCTTGGCCGGGTTGAACCACTTAACGACACCGTTCGCCATATTATCCTCAAACACCTCAATCGACGGGCTGATAGTCGGCCCGCGTCCTTCCGACGGAAGTCATGACGCAAAACCGCGCCACGCGCTATGGGCTTTGAACGGAGAATCTTGGCTGGAGGGCGGCGAAAGTCAGAAAAATTCGCGTTTGGCGCAGCGAGCGTTGCCAAAATGCCGCTATAAGTTGCGCGCCAAGATAACAAAAAACCCTGCCGCACACGGACAGGGTGAATACTACGACCTTGGGCCTTGGGTGCGGGGACAGGATTTGAACCTGTGACCTTCAGGTTATGAGCCTGACGAGCTACCGGGCTGCTCCACCCCGCGTCAGGGTGTTGGTGTATTGTGTTGGCAGGGTTTGGACTTGTTGGTTTGATATCCTTTTGGCGGACCTGGCGGCGACCTACTCTCCCGCGCCTTGAGACGAAGTACCATTGGCCCAGGGGGACTTAACGACCGAGTTCGGAATGGGATCGGGTGGGGAACCCCCGGCAAAGCCACCAGGTCAGCGAAAAGGATATCACTCTCCCCGACGGACTTGCGTCCGTTGGGATGAGGATTGTGAAGAAGACATCAGTGTCCGAAGTAGAGCCATGCGTTGCATGGGTTTGACTGAAGAACGATCAAGCCTA
>NZ_JBWKOC010000005.1:0-468691 GCF_059415885.1 Caulobacter sp. GW821-FHT09H08 | reverse complement strand
CGGCGTCTACGGCGTCTAAGCCAAACACTCCAATACCGAAACAACCCAAGGGGAGCGGCCACAAGCCGCTCCCCTTTCTCTTTTGGGTGGGCTCTTTGGGGGATTGGGCCGCGGGGCAGGGGTGCGGCGGGCCGCCGCGGCGCATGGTTTATAAAGATTCACTTCCGTGAATATTAATTTAAGTAAACTATAGCAAATCATAATAGAAAACGTCGATATCTGGGTATAGTTCTGCGTTTACACTTCTGAAATCAGTACTTATTCCGTTTAACTACGCTCGTAGCCCGCAAATTAAGCACTTAACTCTATCTCTATCGCTGTCTGAACACGACAGATTGCGAGACGAGATCGATGGCTACTACCGTTGCTATCAAGCCTTCGGGCAACGCCTACATCGACGGGATCCTGTCCGGCGCGCGCTGGTCAGGTGATGCGCTGACCTTCAGCTTCCCCACGTCGTCGAGCGCCTACGGCGGCAGCTACGGCTCGGGGGAGTCCGGCGTCAGCTTCTCGGCCCTCAACCTCGCGCAACAGAATGCGGTGCGGACGATCCTGGCCGGCTGCGCCTGCGCCGCCTGCGTCCAGTTCACCGAACTGTCTGGCTCCGAGGCCAGCAACGCGACGATCCGCTACGGCGCGTCGAGCATGGTGTCGACCGCCTGGGCCTATCTGCCCGACATGGTGAGCGAAGGCGGCGACGTCTGGCTCAGCGGCACCCGCGCCAGCCTGCAGAACCCGGTCAAGGGCAACTACGGCTGGATGACCCTGCTGCACGAAACGGGGCACGCCCTGGGTCTGAAGCACGCCCAGGAGGCCGTCGGCGCCTTCGGCGTCATGCCGACCGACCACGACTCCCTCGAATACACGGTGATGAGCTACCGCTCGTACGTCGGCGCCGGGGTCACCACCGGCTACGTGAACGGCACCTGGGACTATCCGTCCACCTATATGCTGGACGATATCCGCGCGCTGCAGGCGCTGTACGGCGCCCAGTTCTCGGACGTGGGCAAGGACATCGTCATGAAGTGGAGCTCGACCACTGGCGAGCTCTTCCTGAACGGCGTCGGTCAAGGCGCTCCGGGCGCGAACAAGGTCTTCATGACCGTTTGGACCGCCGGCGCGAACACCACCTACGACTTCTCGGACTACAGCAACGCCCTGAAGGTGGACCTGGAGCCCGGTCACTGGACGACCACGTCGCAGGCGCAGTTGGCCATGCTGGGCGGGTTCGGCACCAACCATGCCGCCGTCGGCAATATCGCCAACGCCTACTATGTGAGCGACGGCGATCACAACAACCTGGTCGCCAATGTCGTCGCCGGTAAAGGCTCGGACACGATCGTCGGCAACGCCATCGACAACAAGATCACGGGCGGCGGCGGTGACGACGCGATCGACGGCGGCGGCGGCGAGAACACTTCCGTCTATTCGGGTAAGTCGACCGACTACAGCTGGAAGGCCAACAGCGACGGCACCTGGACGGTCTCCGACCTGCGCAACGGTCGCCCGGACGGCGTCGACACGCTGAAGAACATCCAGTTCCTGCAGTTCTCGGACAAGACGGTGAAGATCACCGACGTCAGCGCCGACATGGCCACCAAGGCCTTGCTGGCGGCGTACGAAAACATCATGCGGGTCGAGACGCTTCCTGACGTGAAGACCAACTTCGTGGCCGACCTGGGGGCCCAGCTGGCCGCCAAGGCGATCACGGCGGACACGGCGCTGGGCCGGATCATCGCCGCCGCCGCCGAGACGACCTCGGTCGCGACGATGACCTACCAGTTCTTCACCGGGAAGATCCCGTCGCTGGCCGGCCTGGACTATCTGGTCTCGCCGAACGGCGCGAACAGCTTCAACCTGAACTCGGCCTACTATCAGAACTTCAACACCACGAACCGCTACATCAACTTCGCGATCAACCTGGGTCACGACGGTGAAGGCAGGACGGCGTTCACGGCGAACTACGGCTCGCTGAGCCTGTTCGACGCCACCAAGAAGGCCTATGCCGAGATCTTCGGCTCGGCCGACGCCACGGACGCCAAGGTTCATGAGCTTCTGGACGCCTCGGTCACGGTCAATGGCCACGCTGGCACCCGGGCGGACTACTTCGCCGCCTACGGCCACGACGATCTGGGCGCCAAGGCCGCCATGGTGGGCTGGCTGCTGTCGGAAGCGGTCTCCTCGGACACCGGCGTCTATGCGAAGGCCAACGACGCCTTCCTGCTGGACCTGGCCGATGGCGCCAACTTCGACATCAGCCTGATCGGCACCTACGGGCCGTCGAGCGGTTATCAGGGCGGCCAGTTCACCCTCATGAACGGCCAGTTCACCTTCATCTGATCCGAAGGCTTCAAGGCTGAACGAAGGGCGGGGACGCAGGCGTCTCCGCCCTTTTTCTATGGAGCGGGGGCGTCCAGCAGGGCCAGGAAGTTGGCCAGGGTCGGCGATACTTCGCCGCGTCGCCAGACCACGCCGGTCTCGAGCTCGGGCGCGACGCCGGCGAGCGGGACGTAGCGGACGCCCGATCGCGCCAGGTTGCGCAGCGACGCCGGCACCAGCGCGATCCCCAGTCCGCTGGAGACCAGGCTGATGATGGTCTGCATCTGGATGGCTTCCTGGACGATCCGCGCCGCGCCGCCTAAGGCGGCGTAGTAGCCGGTGACCAGGTCGTGGAAGGCCGGCGCCACCTGCTTGGGAAACAGGATCAGGGGTGAAGCCAGCACCTCCTCGCTCGACAGTTCCGTCTCGCTACGGATCCGTCCCTCGTCGATCCAGGCGCTGGGAACGGCCGCCACGAGCGGTTCGCGCAGCAGTCGGCGATAGACGAGGGAAGGTGGCAGAGGCTGGTCGGCAGGCGGGATGACGATGCCGGCGTGACGCTCGCCCTCGACGATGGCCGGGACCTGCAGGTCGCTGGTGGCTTCGAAGAGCCGGATTTCCACATGCGGATAGGCCTGGGAGTAGCGGCGCACCAGCGATGGCAGGACGCTGTAGTCGGCGGTGCTGACGAACGACAGCGCCAGATAGCCGCTTTGACCGTCGCGAATGTGGCGCGCGGTCGTGGGGAGTTCGTCGAGGCCGGCGAGGACATCCAGCACGTGCGGCAGCCACTGCTGGCCCAGGGCGCTGAGCTGGACGTTGCGTTTGGTGCGAACGAAGAGCGGCGCGCCGAGCTCGCGTTCCAGCGCCATGATCGACTGGCTGAGCGGGGGCTGGGTCATGTGCAGCCGTTCGGCTGCGCGTCCGAAGTGCAGTGTCTCGGCCACGGCGGCGAAGTGGCGCAGTTGCCGGGTGTCCATTTGATATCCTAAGCGACCTAATGATCTCTCAGTAATATATTTTGCGCGCGGTTTGAACGGGTCTAAAAACCACACGCGCAACAATGAGATTTGTCCCATGCCTCCCTATCGCTCGCGAACCTCCACCCACGGCCGCAACATGGCTGGCGCGCGCGGCCTGTGGCGCGCCACCGGCATGAAGGACGAGGACTTCGGCAAGCCGATCATCGCCGTCGCCAACAGCTTCACCCAGTTCGTCCCGGGCCACGTGCACCTGAAGGACCTGGGCCAGCTGGTCGCCCGCGAGATCGAGGCGGCCGGGGGCGTGGCCAAGGAATTCAACACCATCGCGGTCGATGACGGCATCGCGATGGGCCATGGCGGCATGCTGTATTCGCTGCCCAGCCGCGAGCTGATCGCCGACAGCGTCGAGTACATGGTCAACGCCCACTGCGCCGACGCCATGGTCTGCATCTCGAACTGCGACAAGATCACGCCCGGCATGTTGATGGCCGCCATGCGGTTGAACATCCCGGTCGTCTTCGTCTCGGGCGGCCCGATGGAGGCCGGCAAGGTGATGGTGAAGGGCGCGATCCGCGCGCTGGACCTGGTCGACGCCATGGTCGTGGCCGCGGACGACAAGTACACGGATGAGGAAGTCACCGCGATCGAGAAGGCCGCGTGCCCGACCTGCGGTTCGTGCTCGGGCATGTTCACCGCCAACTCGATGAACTGCCTGACGGAAGCTTTGGGTCTGTCGCTGCCGGGCAACGGCTCGGTCCTGGCCACCCACGCCGACCGCGAGGCCTTGTTCAAGGAAGCCGGCCGCTTGGTCGTCGACCTGTGCGAGCGCTGGTACGTGCAGGAAGACGTCACGGCCCTACCGCGCGGCATCGCTACGCGCGAGGCGTTCGAGAACGCCATGAGCCTGGACATCGCCATGGGCGGTTCTACCAACACCGTGCTCCACCTGCTGGCCGCCGCCAGCGAGGGCGGGGTCGAGTTCTCGATGGCCGATATCGATCGCCTGTCGCGCCGCGTGCCGTGCCTGTCGAAGGTCGCGCCGGCCAAGGCCGATGTGCACATGGAAGACGTCCACCGCGCCGGCGGCGTCATGGCCATCCTGGGCGAGCTGGAGCGCGGCGGCCTGATCGACGCCAGCCAGCCGACGGTCCACGCCACCACCATGGCCGAGGCCTTGGGCCGCTGGGACATCGGCCGCACCAACAGCCAGGTCGCCCGTGACCTGTTCAGCGCCGCGCCGGGCGGTAAGCCGACGCAGATCGCCTTCAGCCAGGCCGCGCGCTGGGAAGAGCTGGACCTGGACCGCGAGAAGGGTGTGATCCGCTCGGTCGAGCACCCGTTCTCGAAGGATGGCGGCCTGGCCGTGCTGTTCGGCAACCTCGCGCCGGAAGGCTGCATCGTGAAGACGGCCGGAGTCGACGAGTCGATCCTGAAGTTCAGCGGCAAGGCCAAGGTCTTCGAGAGCCAGGACGAGGCCGTCAGCGGCATCCTGGGCGGCAAGGTCGTGGCCGGGGACGTCGTGGTCATCCGCTATGAGGGCCCCAAGGGCGGTCCGGGCATGCAGGAGATGCTGTACCCGACCACCTATCTGAAATCGAAGGGCCTGGGCGCGGCCTGCGCCCTGATCACCGACGGCCGCTTCTCGGGCGGCACCTCGGGCCTGTCGATCGGCCACGTGTCGCCTGAAGCGGGCGAGGGCGGTCTGATCGCCCTGGTCGAGACCGGCGACCCGATCCTGATCGACATCCCGAACCGGGGCATCACGCTGGAGGTCTCGGACGCGGTGATCGCCGAGCGCCGCGCGGCTCAACTGGCGCGCGGCAAGGACGCCTGGAAGCCGCTGGACCGCAAGCGCGAAGTCTCGCCGGCCCTGCGCGCCTATGCGGCCATGACCACCAACGCCGCGCGCGGCGCCGTGCGCGACGTCAGCCAGGTCGAAAGCAAGTAGAACTGGGGGAGGGCGGCCGCTAGTCGGCCGCCTTCACCGTCAGGCGACGCTGTTCTGCACCGAGAGCTTGAAGCGGTGCCGATGCTCCAGCGCCTTTTGGCGCAGCTGCACGATGGCTTCGGTTTCCTCGGCCGCCAGCATGGCTTCGAACAGGCGGCTGAAGTGCTCGCGCATCGCCAGGCGCGCCGCGTTCGGATCGCGCCTGCGGATCGCGTCCAGCACCGCCCGGTGCTCTTCGATGCGATCCTCGAAGCCGCTCTTGCAGACGTTGCTATAGACTTGGACGACCCGCGGAGCCTCGTTGCGCATGCGCCAGAGGGTGCGGACGAAATGCTCGAGGATCGGGCTGCCGCTGTTCTCGGCGATGATCAGGTGGAAGCGCTCGTCCGCGGCCTCGGCGTCATCGTCGTTGCCGGCCATGACCCGCACGGTCTCTTCCAGGAGATCCATCGCCCCGGGCGTCATGTTGAGCGCCGCCAAGGCGGCTGATTCCGCTTCGACGACGGCGCGCACGGTCGTGAGTTCGAAGGCGTCGATTTCGGCGAGCGGGGAGATGTCGTCCGGCAGGCGCGGGCGGACGTAGACGCCCGACCCGGTCTTGACCGCGATATAGCCCTGCGCCTCGAGCGCGATCTCGGCTTCGCGAATGGTCACGCGCGATACGCCCAGCCGCTCGGCCAGTTCACGCTCTCCCGGCAAGCGGCTGCCAGGAGCGAACTCACCGGATTCGATGAGGTCGATGATCTGTTTCGCGACGAGTTGGTAGCGCCTGTCCATGGTCATCCGTCGATGTCTCCGTTGCCCTCTCGTCCGGATCTTCACCGAAGCTACTAGATTCAAGGTGATTGGGCATTAGAGGTTCGTATCAGGGGTGAACCAAAGCGGCTCACCCCTGACAAGCCCCAGTCTAGTGCTTGAAGCGGAAGCCGATCGTGAACTGCCGTCCGGGCGAGCCGTACAGGGCGGCCACCGGATTGTCGGCATAGTAGTAGCGGCTGGTCGCCTGGTTGGTCAGGTTCAGGCCCTCGATCGAGAACGAAGCCTGGTTCGAGATCTTGTAGCTGAAGGCGAAGTCGACGTTCAGCGTGTCCTTGGATCCGCCGAAGTCGTTGATCAGCGGCGTATCGCAGGCCACGCCGGCGACCAGGCCCGGCGCGCAAGGGCCGGCGACCAGGGGATAGGTCGTGTAGTAGCCGTCGCGCTGGGCCAGCGAGACGCGGGTGTTGATCCGTTTGTCTTCGTAGTAGAGCGTCAGGTTGACCGCGTTCGGCGAAGCGCCGAGCCACGGGGCCTTGCCCAGGACCGCCGGCGTCGTGTCCGTGCCCGGGTCGAGGATGTAGGTCAGCTCGGACTCGATGTGCGTTGCGTTCAACTGGATGCCCGTGTTCTTCAGCAACCCCGGCAGGAAGGTGAAGGCCTGCTGATAGTTGATTTCCCAGCCCTTCAATTCGCCGCCCGGCGCGTCGCGGAACTGACGCGCGGTGGCGTCGTAGTCGGCGCGGATGTAGGCGGCCTGGTCGCTGGTCGTGCCGAACTGCTCGATCAGGCTTTGCAGGCCTTGCTCGTCGAGGAAGGTCGACAGCGGCGCAGAGAAGCGCACGGTCTGCGGATAGGAGCCGATCTTCTTCTTGAACGCGGCCACAGAGATCAGACCGCCGTCGGCGTAGTACCACTCCACCGCGGCGTCGAAGTTGTCGGCGCGGAAGGGCGACAGTTTCGGATTGCCGATGGTCAGGGTGGCGCCGGAGGTCACCCCGCCTTCGGGGATCGTCAGCTGGGTGATGGTCGGGGCCAGTTGCTGCAGGGTCGGGCGCGACATGGTCTGGGCGGCGCCGAACCGGAAGTAGAGGTTGTCGCGCGGACGGATGGCGAGGTTGAACGACGGCAGGACGTCCGAATAGGAGTTGCCGCCTTCGACGCTTCGCCCGCCCGTCGAGCGGCCGGTCGAGTCCACGTCGGTCGTGGCGTAGCGCACGCCCAGGTTCCCGAAGGCGTTCCAGCCGTCCAGGAAGTCGTAGTCGAAATTAACCTGGCCATAGAGGCCGCCGGTCTTCTCGCGCACGGCGAAGGTTTCACGGCCTTGCTGGCGGAACTGGGTCAGGCGCCAGTCGCCCCACTTGTTGATGCACTCGCAGGTGAAGCCGAACAGGGCGTCGAACTTCTCGATGTCCGGGCCGAACCAGGACGTCGTGGTGCCGGCGGGCATGTTGAGGCCCTGGCCGAAGTCGATGACCTTGCCGAGGCTGGCGATCGAGACGCCGGCTTCCTTTTCGGTCGGATTGATCTGGACGTTCTGGCGCTCGAACTGCGACGTCGAGAAGCGATAGTCGCGCTGCGTGCCGCCGAACTTGAGGGTCAGGTTGTCGTTGAGAAGCCAGGTGAAGTCGGCCTTCCACGCCCCATAGCGGTTCTCGACGAACTTCTTGTGGTAGCGCAGGAACGAGACGCCCTTGAGGATCGTCCACTGGTTCGGATCGGCGGCGTTGAAGCCGGCGTCGAACAGCGGCATGTCGCCGCCGCCGCGCTCGTCATAGGTGAAGGGCGCCTGCTGATCGAACTGACCCCACTCGGCCATCTTGCCGTACGAGTTCAGCTTGGAGCTGGACTTGCCGTAGGTCAGGTCGGCCCGGAACCGGTCGCTGAACTCGTGGGTCAGGTTGAACGAGACCTGCTGGAAGGTCGTGTCGTAGCTGCCCTGGTCGGCGCGGGCCGACCAGTCGACGTTGCGCAGTTTCAGGTAGTCGGCGACGCCGTTGGTGACATTGGCGGCCAGAACGTCCGTCGACGGACGCCCGATCTGCTTGTCGCGGATCGCCAAGCCGTCGGCTGAAGCGACGTAACCGGGCGAGCCCGCCCAGTTGTAGTAGTCGTAAACGTCGAGATTGTTCGGGTTGTACGAGAAGCTCGACCCGGCGACGAGCGCGCCGCCATAGGTCGCCTGACCGCAGTCGATCGGCGAGGCGTAGGCGCTGCCCGCCGTGTAGGTGCAGGTGCCGGGATAGAGGCCGCGCTTGGAGGCCAGAGCGGTCGCGGCGCTGGCCGTAGCGTAGGTCGCGTTGGTGTTGTTGCGGTTCAGGCCGAACGGCAGCAGCTGGTTCAGGGTCGAGGTGTGCTTCTGGTTCGAATAGAGCACGTCGATCGTGGCGCGCGTCCTGTTCGAGATCTGCCACTGATAGGCCGAGGTGATGCCCAGGCGCTTCTGGTTCAGGTCCTGCTGCTCGGGACCGGCCAGCGCGGGGAAGATGACCTGCGAGCCTTCCAGCGAGGGATGCAGCAGGGCATAGGCGACGGGATCCGAGCCGGTCACGGCGTCGATATAGGCCGGGTTGGTGATGGCGGCGGTGTTCGTCACCGTGCCGTTGGGGTTGGCCGCGGTCGGGTTCGAGATCCGGTTGGTGAAGGTCGTGCCAACGGGCGCTGAGAAGCCGGCGCGGCGGGGATTTTCCAGGGTCGCCCAGGTGGCGGACCGATAGACATATTCGCCTGTCACGATCTGACGGCGATACTGATCGGTTTCGGTGTCCTTCTCCGAATAGGCGAGGGAGGCCAGGAAGCCCATCTTTCCGTCCGCGAAGCGCTTCGAGAACAGGCCGGCGAGGCGCGGATTGTGATGGCCGCCGTTCTGGTAGTAGGCGTCCTCGACCGAGAGGGCGTAGCGATCCTTCTTGTAGTCGAAGGGGCGGCCCGTCTGCAGGTCGACCGTGGCGCCCAGGGAGCCTTCGTCGGTTTCGGCCGAGGCGGTCTTGCGGACCTTCAGGCTGTTGAACAGCTCCGACGCGAAGACGTTGAAATCGAAGGTGCGCGTGGTGTTCATCGCGCTGGAATTGGTGTCGTTCGTGCCGGCCGTCGACAGCGCCTCGAGATTGTTTATGCGCACCCGGGTGAAGTCGCCGCCGAGACCGCGGACGGTGATCGTACGGCCTTCGCCGTTGTCGCGGTCGATCGAGATGCCGGGGATCCGCTGAAGCGACTCGGCGAGGTTGGCGTCGGGGAAGTCGGCGATGTCCTCGGCGTTGATCGCGTCGACCATCACGTCGGACTGGCGCTTGATGTTCAGCGCGCTTTGCAGCGAGGCGCGATAGCCCGTGACGACCACGGCCTCGACCTCCTGGACGTCCTTGGACGGGCCGTCATCCCTCGCCACCGGCGTTTCCTGCGCGAAGGCCTGGCCGAAGCCGAGGCCGATCACGAGACATGTCGATGCCAGCAGCATCGTGCGCGCACTACGGCGCCGTGATTGGTTGTCCATGCGATCATCCTCCCCGCATACCAATTTTATATATCTGGCTTGGTATCTGGTTGATCCCTTAGCGCTTGATTGTCAACTCTTCGCGGTGAATTTGTGCGGCTCGCTATGCGTTCCGACGCTTTAGCGGCTTGTTTTTCCTAGGTGTCCGCGATCTCGCCAATCTGTTGCCCTGTCTAGGTATGAGGCGTCGCTTGACCCTGTCGCGATTGTGGATGGCGCAGGCCTTGCGCTCAAATTGGTCGACAAATTGGTTGACAGCTTGGTGGCGCAATGGTCCGATCATGCATCCCAACCGCTCTCGTCAGGCGTTTCGCGCCGGCTCCGAGCGGGCGGGGCATGGAGCGGTCACAGCTCCTCGGGAGGAAGTCGAGTGAGAGACCTGCGCGTTCCGAGCCTCGCGGCCCTGTCGGGCCTGAGCGTCCTGGCCGGCTCGGTTCACGCCTATGCGGCCGATCGCCTGGTCAAGACGCCCGAGGAGTACAAGCTCGCCGTGAAGGCCTCGGTCGCCGGCGACTCGGTGGTGCTGGCCGACGGCGTCTGGCGCGACTTCGAGATCGTGTTCGCGGGCGAGGGGACGGCGGCCAAGCCGATCACCCTGCGCGCCCAGACCCCCGGCAAGGTGGTCATCTCCGGCAAGTCGAACCTGCGGATCGGCGGCCGCTTCCTGGTTGTCTCGGGCCTCACCTTCAAGGACGGCCACAGCCCGTCGCCGGAAGTCATCTCGTTCCGCACCGATAGCAAGACGCTCGCCTACGACTCGCGGGTCACCGAGACGGTGATCGACGGCTTCAACAAGCCCGACCGCGCCGCCTCCGATTACTGGGTCGGCCTTTATGGCAAGAACAATCGCCTCGATCACAGCCATCTGCAGGGCAAGCTGAACAACGGCGTGACCCTGGCGGTCGTGCTGAACTCGGCCGAGAGTCAGCAGAACCGGCACCGCGTCGACCACAACTACTTCGGCCCGCGCCCGCCGCTGGGCTCGAACGGCGGCGAGACCATCCGGGTCGGCACCAGCGAGTTCTCGCTGACCAACTCGCTGACCGTGGTCGAGGACAACTATTTCGAAGGCTGCAGCGGCGAGGCCGAGATCGTCTCGAACAAGTCGGGCGGCAACGTCTATCGCCGCAATGTCTTCGTCCGCTCGCAAGGCGCGCTGGTGCTGCGCCACGGCAATGGCAACCTCGTCGAGGACAATGTCTTCCTCGGCGGCGGCTTGCCCCACACCGGCGGCGTGCGCGTGATCAACGCCGACCAGACGGTGCGCAACAACTACTTCCAGGGTCTGGGCGGCGACGACTTCACCGCCGCGCTGGTGATGATGAACGGCGTCCCGAATTCGCCGCTCAACCGCTACAATCAGGTGCTGAACGCCCGCATCGAGAAGAACGTCTTCGTCGATGTGAAGCAGGTGCTGTTCGGCGCCGGCGCGGACCAGGAACGCACCCTGCCGCCGGCCCAGAGCACGCTGTCGGGCAATGTGTTCCTCGGCTCGGGCAGTAAGGCCGTGTTCAAGGCCATGGCCCCGCTCGACGGCGTGACCTTCACCGCCAACGTTGTCGACGGCGTCGCACCGCCTTCGGAGGTTTCAGGCTTCGAGGCGAAGGCCATCGGCCGCGAAAACCTGCCGGACGGCCGTGTCTATCCGGACGCCGCCGCCCGCAAGGCTCTTGGCTTGAATGAGCCGGTCAAGCTGCTGCGCCGGGATGAGACGGGCGTGGCCTGGTATCCCAAGGGCGACCAAGCCGTGGCCTTCGACTCCGGCCGCATCCTCAAGATCAAGCCGGGCCAGGACCGGCTGTCGGCCGCCGCCGCGAAGGCCAAAGCCGGCGATGTCATCGAACTGGCCACTGGCGACTATGCCGAAGGCCATGTCGTCGAGGTCAGCCTCCCCCTGACCTTTCGCGCCGAGACGGGCGCGAAGCCGGTCGTGACCTTCGACCGGCCGACCCTTTTCAGCCTGGTGGGGCGGGGCTCGCTGAAGCTGCAGGGCCTGCGCCTGTCGGGCGCCGGTGCGCCGGCCACGGTCGACGAGGCGATGATCCGCGTCGGCGCCAGCTATCCCCTGAACAACTACGCGGTCGAGATCATCGATTCCGAGGTCGCCAAGGCGGGCGCCGTGCTGAAGGGCGAGAAGAACACCTTCGCCGATCACGTGACGGTTCGTGGCTCGCGGTTCACGGACATCACCGGCGTGGTGCTGCGGATCGCCGGCGAGACCGAGAACGCGGGCGTCTATGGCGTCGAGAGGGTCGACATCTCCGGCAGCCAGTTCACGCGCCTGGGCGCACCCGCTCTGGATATCCTGCGCGGCGGGACGGATGAGAGCACCTTCGGACCGGAGGTCAGGATCAGCGGCTCGACCTTTCGCGACGTCGCGCCGGGACAGCCGTCGATGAAGCTGGACGGCGTCCAGGTCGCCAAGCTGGACGCCAATGTCTTCGAGCGCGCGGCTCCGGCCCGCGTCACCATCCATGTCGGCAAGCCCGATCTCAGCGAAGTCCGCAATGTCGGCGCGGCGCTCGAGATCGTCGACCAGCGCAAATAGGCCAGTCATGTCCAAGTTCCGCGTTCATCTCTGCGCCGGCCTCGCGGTCCTGGCCCTGGCGGGAGCCGCCCAGGCCGCGACGCCGTCCAAGCCCGCGCCGGCCGCCGCGGCTCAGATCCCACCCTTGTTCGCCGCCACCCTGGCCAAAAGCCGCGCCTTCGTGGACCCGCAGTTGCGCAAGACCATCGACGTGCCCGTGCCGGCCGACGCCGGCGGCGGCTACACGCACGAGCGGCACAAGGACAACTACCGCCTGATCTACGAAGCGGGGATGCTGTACAGGCAGACCGGCGACAAAGCCTATGCCGACCTCGCGCGGCGCGTGCTGCTGGACTACGCCAAGCTCTATCCAACGCTGCCCCTCCATCCCAAGCAAGCCAACCAGAAGCCCGGCCGCCTGTTCTGGCAGGTGCTGAACGACAGCGTCTGGCTGGTGAACTCGGTCCAGGGCTACGAGGCGATCAAGGACGCCATTCCAGCCGCCGACCGCGCGACCATCGAGGCGGGCGTGTTCCGGCCGATGGCGGCGTTCCTGTCGACCGGCTCGGCCTCGACCTTCGACAGCATCCACAATCACGGCACCTGGGCGCTGGCGGCGGTCGGCATGACCGGCTACGCGATCGGCGACCAGGGCCTGGTCAAGCAGGCGCTCTACGGCCTGGACGGCTCGGGCAAGTCGGGCTTCTACAAGCAACTGGACGAGCTGCTCTCGCCCGACGGCTACTATGCCGAGGGGCCGTACTATCAGCGCTACGCGCTGTCGCCGTTCCTGCTGTTCGCCCAGTCGATCCAGCGCCACGAGCCGTCGCGCAAGATCCTCGACTATCGTGACGGCGTGCTGCGCAAGGCGGTCTACGCCACCATCCAGCAGAGCTATGCCGGCCTGCTGTTCCCGATCAACGACGCCATCAAGGACAAGGGCATCGACACGCCCGAGCTGGTCCACGGCGTGGCCGTGACCTACGCCGTGAACCACGATCCGGCGCTGCTCTCGATCGCCATCCAGCAGAACGCCGTCGTGCTTAGCCCCGAAGGTCGTGAGGTCGCAGCCGCGATCGCGCGTGGCGAGGCCAAGCCGTTCCCGTTCGCCTCGATGAAGCTGCGCGACGGGGCCAAGGGCGACAAGGGCGCGCTGGTCGTGCTGCGCTCGGGCTCCAGGGCCAAGGACCAGGCGGTGGTGTTCAAGGCGACGTCCCAGGGCATGGGCCATGGCCACTTCGACAAGCTGTCCTGGCAGTTCTATGACGCCGGTCGCGAGGTCCTGACCGACTACGGCGCCGCGCGCTTCCTGAACGTCGAGGCCAAGGCCGGCGGGCGATACCTGCCCGAGAACGACAGCTGGGCCCAGCAGACGGTCGCCCACAACACCCTGGTGGTCGACGAGAAGAGCCAGTTCGGCGCCAACACCGACACGGGCGAAGCCCATTGGCCGACCGTTCTGGCCTTCGACGCCAAGGACGGCATCCAGACGACCGCCGCCAGCATCGACGACGCCTGGCCGGGCGTCCGCTACCGCCGCGCCATGGCGATGATCGACCGGCCCGAGGTCGGACGGCCGATCGTGCTGGACCTGGTTCGTGCAGAGGGCGGCGGCAAGCATCGCTTCGACCTGCCGCTGCACTATGCCGGCCAGATCGTCGACTCCGGTCTGAAGTTCCAGGGCGGGACCAGCGAACTGAAGCCGCTGGGCAAGGCCAATGGCTACCAGCACCTGTGGGATCGCGGCCGGGCACCGGTGAAGGGCGGCGCGCGCGTCGCCTGGTTCAACGAGGGGCGGTTCTACGACTACGTCTTCGCCTCGACCGATGTCGACCAGGTCGTGCTGACCGAGCTGGGCGCCAATGACCCCGACTACAATCTCCGCAACGAACGGGCCGTGATCCTGCGCGGCGACGACCGCGACGGCTTCGTCCTGGCCGGGGTTCTGGAGCCGCACGGCTCCTACAGCGCGGCGGAGGAATACGCCCGTGACACCCTCACCGCCGTGAAGGGCGTCGAGCGCGTCTCCGAGAACGGCGCCGACCTCGTCCTCATCCGCCTTTCGTCGGGCAAGACCCTGACGATCGGCGTCTCCTGGGATCCCGATCCCGCCAAGCGCCATCGGGTCACGACCCCGGGCGGCGCCTATGCCTGGACCGGCTTCTCCGGCCTGGCCACCGCCGAAAAGTGAGATCCGCCATGAAGATCAAGGGACTTCGCTGGCTGATCGTCGGGTTGGTCGGTTTGGCCACGGTGATCAACTACATCGACCGCAACGCGCTGGCCGTGATGTGGCCGCAGATCTCCAAGGACATGGGCGTCGGCAAGGAAGAGTACGCGCTCATCCTGACCTGCTTCATGCTGTCCTACGCCGCCGGCCAGTCGATCTTCGGCAAGATCTTCGACGCCCTGGGCACGCGGATCGGCTTCATGCTGTCGATCCTGGCCTGGTCGGCCTCGATCGCGCTCCACGCCGCGGCCAGGTCGGTCCTAACCCTCGGTATCCTGCGTGCGGCGCTGGGCATCAGCGAGGCGGGCAACTGGCCCGGCGCGGCCAAGGCCAATGCCGAGTGGTTTCCGGTCCGCGAGCGCGCCTTCGCTCAGGGCATCTTCAATGCCGGCGCCTCGGTCGGAGCCATCATCTCTGCGCCGCTGATCGCCTGGCTGTTCCTGACCTTCGGCTGGCGCGCCACCTTCCTGGTCATCGGCGTGCTGGGTGTCATCTGGGTCGTGCCGTGGGCCATCGTCTGTCGCGCCGCGCCCGAGGACCATCCCTGGCTGTCCGACGAGGAGCGCCAGCACATCCTGACCGGCCAGCGTCCGGCGTCGGGCGAGGCCGAGGTCGAATACAAGCCCACCTGGATGGGCCTGTTGCGCCACCGCGAGGCCTGGGGCCTGATCCTGGCGCGGTTCTTCATCGACCCGGTCTGGTGGCTGTTCGTCTCGTGGCTGCCGATCTATCTGGCCGAGCGCTTCGGCTTCGACATCAAGCAGATCGGCCTGTTCGGCTGGGTGCCCTATGTCGGCGCGGCGGCGGGCAGCCTGTTCGGCGGCTGGATCTCCGGCTGGCTGATCGGTCGCGGCTGGCGGCCGGGGCTGGCCCGCAAGTGGGCGATCACCCTGGGCGGCGTCTTCATGTTGCCGGCCCTGCTGCTGACCATCGGCGCCTCGACGCCGCTGCACGCGGTGCTGCTGATCGCCGTGATCCTGTTCGGCTTCCAGATCGCCATCAACAACATCCAGACCCTGCCCAGCGACTACCTGCCGGGCAAGTCGGTCGGCTCCCTGGCCGGGATCAGCGGCACCGCCGCCGTGGCCGGGGTGCTGATCACCACCTGGATCGTCCCGGTCGCCACCAAGGTCAGCTACGCCCCGGTCTTCGCCATGGGCGCCAGCCTGGTCCCTCTTTCCATCCTGTCCATCTGGCTCTTGGGCGGCCGAGGCGAGCGCCTCGTCGATCCCGCCCTCGCGGCCCGCACTACCAACGGAGCGAATTCCTGATGCCCCTCACCAACAAGACCGTCATCGTCACCGGCGGCGCGCGCGACATCGGCAAGGCCGTCTCGCTGAAGCTGGCGGCGGAAGGGGCCAATGTCGCGATCAACTACTTCGGCAGCGAGGACGGCGCCAAAGCCACCCTGGCCGAGATCGAAGCCGCCGGCGGCCGAGCGCTCATCCTGAAGGGCGACATGACCTCGGCGGTCGACGTCCAGGCCCTGGTCGACGCCGCGCTCTCCACCTTCGGCGGCCCGATCGCCGCCCTGGTCAATGTCGCCGGCGGCATGGTCGCCCGCAAGACGCTGGGCGAGATGGACGAGGCCTTCTTCGACCATGTCATGCGCCTGAACTTGACCTCGGTGTTCCTGGCCACCAAGGCGGCCGTGCCGCACATGGCCGAGGGCTCGGCGATCGTGAACCTGTCCTCGCAGGCCGGCAAGGACGGCGGCGGTCCGGGCGCGACGGCCTACGCCACGGCCAAGGGCGCGATCATGACCTTCACCAAGGCCATGGCCAAGGAACTGGGCCCGCAGGGCATCCGCGTGAACGCCCTTTGCCCCGGCATGATCGGCACGACGTTCCACGACACCTTCTCGAAGGACGAGGTTCGGGCCCGCGTCGCGGCCAGCACGCCGCTGCGCCGCGAAGGCCGCGCGCCCGAGATCGCCGACGCGGTGGCCTATCTGGCCAGCGACGCGTCCAGCTTCCTCACGGGGGTCTGCCTGGACATCAACGGCGGCCTGTTGATGAGCTGATGGTAGAGACGTCGATGATCGCCAAGACCCTCGCCGCCGTCCTGGCTCTGGGCGCGACCCCGGTCGCCGCTCAGACCTGGACCGATCCCGCTGCCTGGGCGTCCGTGAAGGCGCCCGAGGCGACCAAGGACGTGGTCTATCTCCAGGCCAGCGGCCAGGACCTGCATCTGGACGTCTATCGCAACACCGCCTTTGACGGTCCGCGGCCGGTGCTGGTCTACATCCACGGCGGCGCCTGGTGGAAAGGCGAGAAGCCGGCCGGCTGGGGCGGGTTCCGCTCCTACCTGGCGGCGGGCTTCTCGGTGGTCACGGTCGAGTACCGCCTGACCGACGTCGCCCGCGCCCCGGCGGCCGTCCAGGACGTTCGCTGCGCCCTGTCGTGGGTGAAGGCCAACGCCAAGACCTACGGCTTCGACGCCAAGCGGGTCGTGCCCTACGGGACCTCGGCCGGCGGCCATCTGGCCTTGATGGCCGGCATGTTGCCGAAGAAGAACGACATCGACCTGCCGGCCTGCCGCGACCAGCCCAAGGTGGCGGGTATCCTCGACTTCTACGGGCCGTATCACCTCAAGTCGGATCTGCCGGGGGCGTTCAAGAGTCCCTCGACCGCGCGGTGGATCGGCGATGGCCCGGAAAGCCTCTGGAAGTCCATGTCGCCGGCCGCCTATGTCCGTAAGGACCAGCCGCCGGTCTTCATCGTCCACGGCGACGCCGATCCGACCGTGCCGTTCGAGGCCTCGACCTCGCTGAAGGCGGATCTCGACAAGGCCGGCGTCCTGAACCGCTTCCACCCGGTGCCGGCCGGCGTGCATGGCAAGTTCCCGAAGGAGGAGCAGGTCAAGGTCGAGCTGGATGCGCTCGACTTTCTGAAACCCCTGGCGCTCGACGCCCGTTAGCCGCCCAAAGAAAAAGCGCCGCCTCCGGGAGGAGGCGGCGGCGCGAGTTGCTAGGCGGGGGGGGGTGGAAAGAAGGACGCCTAGAAATTGTAGCGGAGGCCGACGATGAACTGGCGGCCGCTGTGGGTGTAGACGTTCAGGCGGTTGCTGTAGCCGACGTACTGGTCGTTGAACTCGTCGGTCAGGTTCACGCCTTCGACCGAGAGCTTCAGGTTCTCGCGGATGTTCCAGCTGGCCTGCATATCGACGTTCAAGGTCGAGTTGGTGCCGTGGACGGTGTTGCCGTCGCTGCCCGGGACCTGGGTCAGGTAGCCGGCGCGATAGGCCAGCGAGCCGCGCACGCTCCACTTGTCGGTCTCGTAGTAGAGCGTCGCATTGGCGGCGTTCTTGGACAGGCCGATCAGGTCCTCGATCACCACCGGCGAGCCCGCCGTCGACGAGGTCGGATATTCGATCTTCGAGGCGACATAGGTGTAGTTGGCGATCACGCCGAAGTGGCTCAGCCAGCCTGGCAGGAAGGTGAAGGGCTGCTGCACGTTCAGCTCGAAGCCCTTCAGGTCGCCGCCCTTGGTATTCACTGGCTTGGAGACCTGGAACAGCATGTCCGGCGTCGCCAGGGTGCCGGCGATCAGCGAGTCCGGCAGGCCAAGGGTGTTGTAGACGCGCTGCTCGCTCTGGGTGGCCACGAAGGTGTCGATCTTCTTGTAGAAGAGACCGGCGGCGAACATCGTCCCGGAGGCCGGATACCATTCCAGCGAGACGTCCAGGTTCTTGGACTGGGTCGGGCGCAGGTACGGGTTGCCCGAGCTGAAGCTGCGGTTGGCGCCTTGCACCGCGACGTCACCGCCGGGCGAGAGCGAGCCGATGCCCGGGCGGGCGATCGTCTTGGCGGCGCTCACACGGGCCACGAAGGTGTCGGTGACGTCGGCCGCCAAGTTCATCGACGGCAGGGTCAGGTCATAGTCGCGCTTGACCTCGACACGCTGGACCGAACCGCCGACGGCGGCGTAGCCGGCCGACTCCTGTTGGGTGTGGACGCGGCGCAGGCCGGCGTCGCCGCGGAAGGGCAGCCCGAACGCCTCGAAGCGGAAGTCAGCCTGGACATAGGCGCCGGTGTCGCGCTCCTCGACCGCGCCGTACTGGCCACGGGCCGAGGTGTTGTTGGTGCCGGTCAGGGCGTAGATGCCGGTGTTGCTGTAGATGTTCAGCAGGGCGTTGTATTTGTCGATGTCGGGCACCAGCCAGGCGGTGGCGTTGCCGGTCGGCATGCCCAGGCCCTTGCCGAAGCCGCTGAACACCTTGGACGTCGAGGCGACCTGGGCCGGGGTCAGGGTCTGGCTGACCGTTTCGGTGGTCCGGTACAGGCCGTAGCTGTCGTACTCGAACTTGCGCCAGTCGACGCCGGCCTTGATCTTCAGATTCTGGTTGGCTTCCCACTCGCCATAGACCTTGGCGGTGGAGAACTGGTTCTCGACGAAGGTCGGGCGGATGCGGACTTCCGAGGTGCCGTTGATCGCCGACCAGTTGGCCGGATCGGTCGGGTCGAAGCCCAGCAGGATCTGCGGCGCGCGACCCTTGCGGAAGTCGTAGGTGTAGTTGGCGCTGTTGAGGCGATCGAAGGTGACGATCGTCGAAATCGGCTGGGTGAAGGTCGAGTCCGCGAAGCCGACCACACCGCCGACGACCAGGCTCTCACCGAAGTTGTGCTTGGCCGAGAGGGTGGTCTGCTTGAACTCGGTGTTCAGCTCATCATAAGCCGACTGGGTGCGCAGATCGACATTGTCCATGCGGGCATAGACCAGGTTGCCGTTCTCGACCACGCCGTCGCGGATGATGGTCTCCGGCTTGCCGGTGGTGGCGCGCGACAGGCCGATAGCCTGCAGTTGGGCTTCCTTCCGCACGCCGGCCAGATAGGCGTACAGCATGTCCAGCGTGATCTCGGTGTTGGCGTCCGGCTTGTACTGGATCGAGCCGGCCAGGCCCGTGCGCTTGTTCTTGATGTCGTAGCTGACGAAGGCCGGGATGCGCGGGGCGAAGATGCCGGTCGTCGTGTTGGTGTTGTTGATCTGGGCTAGCGTGTAGCCCGGCACGGTCGAGGCGGCGTTGAAGCCGCCGTTGCTGCCACCGACGGCCCAACGGGTGATGTTGGCGCCTTCTTCCTTCAGGTGGCGCTCTTCGTAGGCGGCCGAGACCAGCACTCCCAGCTTGCCGTCGAAGAAGGTGCGGCTGGCTAGGGCGGAGAAGCGCGGCGTGGTCTTCTTGGCCAGGTCATTGTAGCTGGCGCCCGCCGCCAGCACGAGCTGGGGCTTGCGGCTGTCGAAGGCGCGCGAGGTGTTCAGGTCGACCGTCGCGCCCAGCGAGCCTTCTTCCACGTCGGCCGAGGCGGTCTTGCGCACGGCGATGCTGTTGAAGAGGTCAGAGGCGAAGACGTTGAAGTCGAAACCACGGCCGCGGTTGGTGCCGCCGCTGTTGGCCGTGCCGCCGGTGGTGGAGATGGCCTCCATGCCGTTGATGCGGACGCGGGTGTATTCCGAGCCGAGGCCGCGCACGGTGATCTGGCGGCCTTCGCCGTTGATGCGCGAAATCGAGACGCCGGGGATGCGCTGCAGGGATTCCGCCAGGTTCAGGTCGGGGAACTGGGCGATGTCCTCGGCCTTGATGGCGTCGACGACGCCGCTCTCGTTGCGCTTGAGGTTCATCGCGCTCTGCAGGCTGGCGCGGAAGCCGGTGACGACGATGGCGTCGACTTCATCGCCACCCGACTGGGCGGGGGCAGGGGCCGTCTGAGCCGAGGCGGCGCCCGCCAGGATCAAGGCCAGGGCCGAGGCGGACAGCGCCAGGGCGGTGCGCGCTGCGGGTTTGCGGTTGGTCGACATGGTCCCTCCCAAGTGCCCGCGTTTCGCGGGTCTCTTTCGTGGCGAAGGCGGTCGAGCCACCTTCTTCGTTGGCTTCAGGATAGGAACGGCTTTTCGTCGAGGGCCAATCTCAATCGGGTATGAACCGATGCGCGTTCGGCAAGGATCGCCCGTGATCCTTGGCCGGAAAGGGCGTTCGAGGTGTGATTTTCGGCAAAATCAATCGTTGGCGCGACTTTCGAGCCCGGGTTTCGATACGGAAGCTGCCTCGATCGATGTCGCGCGTAGATCGGTCCATAGGCGAATTGACTTAGACCTCCGGCGCGAGCGCCTCTAGCGTCCACCCTGACAAACGCCGACGACAGATCGGTTCACTGGGAAGGGACGCCTATGACCGACACCACCAAGCGGACGCGGGTGCGCTGGCTGATCATCGCGGTCCTCTTCATCATCACCACGATCAACTACGCCGACCGCGCGACCTTCTCGATCGCGGGCCAGTCGGCGTCGAAGGAGCTGGGGCTCGACCCGGTGGCGATGGGTTACATCCTGTCGGCCTTCGCCTGGGCCTATGTGCTGGGGCAGATCCCCGGCGGGGCGCTGCTGGATCGGTTCGGCTCCAAGAAGATCTACACGATCTCGCTGATCGTCTGGTCGCTGTTCACGGCGCTGCAGGGCTTCGCCGGCTTCTTCACCGGCCTGATGGCGGCGACGGTGCTGTTCGCCATGCGCTTCGCCGTCGGCCTGGGAGAGTCGCCGTCCTTCCCGGCCAATGCCCGCATCGTCGCGGCCTGGTTCCCGGGCTCGGAGCGGGGCACGGCCTCGGCGATCTTCAACTCGGCCCAGTACTTCTCGCTGGTCGCCTTCGCGCCGCTGATGGGCTGGCTGGCCCACACGTTCGGCTGGCGCTCGGTGTTCTGGGTGATGGGGGCGGTCGGCGTCGTCGCGGCGTTGTTCTTCGTCAAGCTGATCCACAGCCCGCTGGCCCATCCGGCCGTCAACAAGGCCGAGGTCGACTACATCGAGGCCGGCGGTGGCCTGGTGCGCATGGAGGAGGCCTCCGCCTCGAACGGCGCGGCCTTCACCTGGGCCAACGTCAAGCAGGTGTTGTCCAGCCGCATGCTGCTGGGCGTCTATCTGGGCCAGTACTGCATCAATGTGCTGACCTATTTCTTCGTCACCTGGTTCCCGATCTACCTGGTCAAGGAGCGTGGCCTGTCGATCTTGCAGGCGGGCTTCACGGCCGCCCTGCCGGCGCTTTGCGGCTTCGCTGGTGGCATCCTGGGCGGCATGATCTCGGACGCCCTGCTGAAGAAGACCGGCAATCTCGATATCGCCCGCAAGACCCCGCTGCTGCTGGGGATGGTGCTGGCCACCTGCATCATCGTCTGCAACTACGTCGAGCAGGAGTGGCTGGTCATCGTGATCATGGCCGCGGCCTTCTTCGGCAAGGGCGTGGCCTCGCTGGGCTGGGCGGTGGTGGCCGACACCTCGCCCAAGGAGATGGCCGGCGTCACCGGCGGCATCTTCAACACCTTCGGCAATGTCGCCGGCATCGTGACCCCGATCGTCATCGGCTACATCGTCAAGGCGACCGGCTCGTTCGACGGGGCCCTGATCTTCGTCGGCGCCCACTGCGTGATCTGCATCCTGGCCTATTTCCTGATCGTCGGGAAAATCCAGCGTCTGGAACTGAAGGCGGTTTGAGCATGACGACCCGCCGCTCCGTCCTGGCCGGCGCCTCGGCCCTGGTCTTCGCCGCTTTCGCGAAGCCTGTCGCCGCGTCGCCGGCGCTCACGGTCTCGACGCCAATGGCCCCGCCAGAATGGGCGCTGCTGCAGCGCGAACTGCTGAAGGTCAATGAGGAGGCCTGCGCGGCCTTCTTCGCCCGTTATTTCGATGATCGCGGCTGGCTGCTGGCGGTCGAGCGCTGGGGCGCCAACGACGGCCCCGACGATGCCATCGAGAACGTCAACGACTGGCCCACGCTCCATGCCCTGGGCGCGGGCGACCGGGTCCTGGCCATGGCCAAGAAGGCCTTCGACGGCAATGTCGCCCAGTACACGGCGGCCAAGACCCAGGAGGTGCCGTTCGCTCGCGAGGGCATGTACTTCCGCGAATTCCCGGTCATGACCGACTGGCAGCACCTGTCCGAGGGGCTGTCGGTGTTCAACCTGCTGGGTCTCTCGGACCCCAACGACGCCAAGTATCGCGACCGGGTGAAGCGCTTCTCGGGTTTCTACACCGGCGAGGACAAGGCGGTCCCGAACTACGATCCCAAGCTGAAGATCATCCGCAGCATGATCACCGGCAGCAAGGGGCCGATGCTGCGTCAGGCTACGCCGCTGGACTGGGCCGGCGACCGGTTCGACCCGACGAACTTCTTCATGGAGCACGGCGAGGAGAGCTACGAGCAGACGCTGCACCACTACGACGAATATGGCGACGTGGTCGGCGACGCGCCGCTGAACCTGCAGGCCACCAGCCTGGTCCTCAACGCCTACATGCTGGATCACGAGCCGAAGTACCGCGACTGGATCGTCGCTTACGTCGACGCCTGGATCGACCGCGCCAAGGCCAATGGCGACGTCCTGCCCAGCAAGATCGGCCTCGACGGCAAGATCGGCGGGCCCAAGGGGCAGTGGTGGAGCGGGACCTACGGCTGGGGCTTCAGCCCCGTCGTGCCCCAGACCGGCAAGCGGGAGGACCGCAACCGCGTGCCGCGCGCCGTGGTCGGCTTCCTCAATGCCTATCTGCTGACCGGCGACGACAAGTATCTCGACGTCTGGCGCCGCCAGAACGACGTGATCAATGCCCAGAAGAAGACCGTCGACGGCAAGGTCCTGACCCCGCGCATGTACGGCCCCAAGGGCTGGTACGGCTATGCGCCCGGCGAGTACCGGCTGAACGGCCTCGAGATCTGGTACATGTCGCAGAAGGCCAGCGACCGCGCCCGCGCCGCCGACCATCCATGGGTCTCGTACCTGGAGGGCAAGGACGCCGGCTATCCGGTCAAGGCCTTGCGCGGCGACCTGGAGCGGGTCCGCGCCCGCGCGCAGGCTCAACGCGACGACAAGACGACGGCCGACACCCGCCTGGCCGACGCCACGCTCGACATCAATCCAGCCAGCGTCACGACCCTGATCCACTTGATGGAAGGTGGCATCAACATCGCCCGGCCGGCCTGGTCAGGGACCTCGCCGTCGCAGGGCGGGGCGCTGCGCTATGCGCGCTTGCGCTGGTTCGATCCCGAGCGCCGCCGCGCCGGCATTCCGCCCGACGTCTCGGCCCTGGTCGAGAAGCTGGGCGAGGACGAGACGGTGGTGACCCTGGTCAACATCAACCAGGTCTCCGCGCGCACGGTGACCGTGCAAGGCGGCGCCTATGCCGAGCACCAGATCCTGAGCGCGGCGCTAGGTGAGGGGTCCCCGACACCGGTCGACGCCTCGGCCTTTACGCTGCGCCTGGCGCCTGGCGCCGGCGCGCGGCTGACGCTGAAGATGAAGTGCTATACGAACGCCCCGACCCTGAGCTTCCCCTGGGAGCGAGGCTAAGGCTTCAGGCCTGAAAACCTCGCCCTTCGACAGGCTCAGGATGAGGTTTTCTACTGACAAGCATGTCATTCGGACCTCACCCTGAGCCTGTCGAAGGGCGAGGTCCGCATCCACTGAGATCAAGGAGAAACCATGATCGGCGCGACTTCCAGGCTAGCGCTTCTCGCGGCGTTGATCGCGACTCCCGCTCTAGCCCAGACGTCGGAACCGAAACCGATCGCGGCGGTCGCCGCCGGCGGTCCCGCTGTCACCGGCGGCGAGACGACCCTGCTGTTGGTGGATCGCGATGCTGACGACGACGCTCAGGGTTCGCTGCGCTGGGCCATCGCGACCAGCAACGCCGAGCCCGGCCGTTACCGCATCGAGATCGCCGCGCCGACCATCGTGCTGAAGTCGGCCCTGCCGCCGATCAAGGGCCCGGTCTCCATCGAGGGCCGGGCCTTCGCACGCTCTGGCGGCCACAACGTCGTGGACGGTTCGGGCTATCTGCCGCGAGACCTGAGATCCTGCCCCGGCATGGTTCCGGGCCAGTACGGCACCAATGTCCGCACCGCCAGCAATCCCGGTTTCGCCTTGGTCGACACCAGGGGCGTGGCTCTGAAGGGGCTGGAGATCCGCAACTTCTGCATCGGCGTGCTGATCCTGCGGACCTCGAACGTGGTGGTCGCCGACAACCGGATCGTCCGCAATATCGGCGGCGCGGGTGTCATGCTCAGCGGCGACGACGGCAAGGGCGGCTCGACCTCGAACACGACCCTGAACAACAAGGTGCTGCGCAACACCTTCCTGGAGAACGGCGACGGCCTGGAGCTGACGCGCGGCGCGGCCTTCAACCTGATCGCCGACAACGTCTTCGACGGCGGAACCGACAATCTGGAGCCCTCGCAGGGCATCGAGATCCTGTGGGGCAACGACAACACCGTCGTGCGCAACCGCTTCGTCCGCTACTCGGACGGCCTGCAGTCGAACTGGGGCGCGCGCAACTATGTCGGCGCCAACACCTTCGAGGGCAACGCCTTCGGGGTCAGCCTGACGGGTGCCGGCAATATGGTCGAAGGCAACATCATCCGAGGCAATGGCATTGGCATCGCCGTACGGCCCGAGGCCAAGGTCGCGGTCAACCGGATCAGCCAGAACAGCATCTCCGGCAACGGCCTGCCGATCATGCGCTGCTCGGCCGGCGGCTCGTGCGACCCGAAGCTGGCGCGGGGCGGCATCGTCATCGGCCCGCCGGGCCTGGAGCACGGCAGCTTCGTCGGCTCGCGCGGCATGGGCGTGGTATTCGACAAGGCCGGCGCGGCGGTGATCTGCCTGAACCAGGACGATCCGCCGAACTGCCATGCGCAGCCGCAGTTTGGGTTGGGGCCGCCGAAGCTCTCGGCCGTGCGTCTGGCCGCAGGCAAGCTCTCGGTGAAGGGCGTGCTGCAAGGACCGCCGGCCAGTCTCGTCACCGTCGAGGTCTTCGCCGGCAAGGCGGGAACCGCCGAGGGCGAGCGTTATCTGGGCTCGATCCAGGCGGTCACCGACGGCGTGGGCAACGCGGCCTTCGCGGGCGAGGTCGAGGGCGCGGCGGTTGGCTCGGCGATCACCGCCACATCCACCACGGCGGCGGGGGCGAGCTCGGCGTTTTCGAAGCCGGTGGCGTTGGGGCGCTAGCGCCGAGGAGCCGTCCTCGCCCTTCGACAGGCTCAGGGTGAGGACTACGCGTAGGGCGGTTCGGTAGGAAACCTCACCCTGAGCCCGTCGAAGGGCGAGGTTGCCGCTAGGTCCCTTCCTTCATGAACGGCGCGACCGCGAAGATCTCGCGCTCTTCCTTCCTCGGATCATCGACCATCCTCGAGGTCTCGTTGATCACCAGCGTCGCCCGCTTCGGCAGGGTGTATTTCTCCCAGGCTGGGATCGCCGCGCCGTTCGGATCGCCGGTCCGCGCGAAATTGACGAAGGCGCCACTCATCTGGTCGCGGACTTTCTGGGCCGCTGGCCCCGTGCCCGTCTTCGATTCCTTGGCGTCCAGCGTGCCGAACACCAGCGGGATGTCGTAGGTGTGGTAGGCGCCCATCTTCGGATCGGTCTGCGCGCCGAAGTCCAACTGGTACATCCAGGCCGGCGCGCCGATCTGCGCGCGTCGCTCGGCCTGGATCAGGTGGCCTGGCCAGGAACGACCCGCCGTGGTGATAGCGAAGAAGCAGTCCGACGGGCTGTAGTTCGGATAGAGCGCCCGGTACCTGGCGACCAGATATTCCGGCGACATGTCGAGGACCAGCTCGTTGTCCAGCTTGCCCGGCAGCTCCTCCCAGGTCAGGGCGAAGTTCTTGGGATCGCCGCCCAGGAAGGCCTTGGTCTCGTCGTGGGTGTTGCCGATGATCATCGGGATGTGGCCGCTCTCGCGCGGGGCGTCGGGATAGAACGGGTGGCGGGCCAGGACGCCGTGGTCGAGCACCGACCAGAAGACGATGCTACCCTTACGCTCCAGAGGATCTCGCATCTTCAGAGCGTCGACCAACTGAGCGGCGGGCAGGGCCTTCAGCGCCTCGGTCTGGTCGGGCTTGAGGCCCAGCTTCTCCATGAACGCCTTGGCGCGGATCGTGGCGTGGATCGGGCCCATGGCGGTGACATGCTGGCCGCTCATGGTCGCGACCTTGTGGTAGAGGCCAGCCGCGCGGGGCATGGCCATCAGGGTCACGATCTTTCCGCCGCCGCCCGACTGGCCGAAGGTCATGACGTTGCCGGGATCGCCGCCGAACGCGCCGATGTTGTCGCGCACCCATTGCAGGGCCAGGATCAGGTCCAGATTTCCGACATTGCCGCTGTCGGCCAGCTCGGGTCCGCCCAGCCGCGCGAGATAGGCGTAGCCGAAGCAGTTCAGGCGGTGGTTCACCGTCACCACCACGACGTCATAGGTCTTGGCCAGCCAGGTCCCGTCGTACAGCGGGCTGGAGCCCGAGCCATTCGCGTGGGCGCCGCCGTGGACATAAAACATCACCGGCCGCTTCTTCCCGTCGGCGACGCCCGGCGTCCAGACATTGAGGAACAGGCAGTCCTCGCTGGTCCCTTCGTCGGCCTTGGTCTGCGGGCTGGCCGCGCCATAGGCGAGGGCGTCGGCGATCCCCTTCCAGGGCTGGGCGGCCTCGGCGGGCTGGAAGCGCCGCGCGGAGGTGTCGGCGCCGTAGCGGACGCCCTTGAACACCTTGATCCCATCGACCAGCGCCCCGCGCACCCGGCCGGCGGTGGTGGTCGCCACGGGCGCGGCGACGCCGGCGGCGTTCACCTTGGTCGCAGCGGTCAGGGCGGCGGCTCCGGCCAGCACGGCGCGGCGATCGAGGATCATGTGGTCTCTCCCAAGTCTTGTCGTTGGGCGTCGGCCCACCGGGGGAGAGACGGCGCGCCTCAGCGCGCGTCGGCGCCCGCCGGCGAGGCCTCGGCCAGGCATAGATCGATGAAGGTCTGCAGGATCGGGCTCTCGTTGTCCTTGCGCCAGGCCATGTAGAGCTCGACCGGCCGGTCGGGCGTGGTCGCCACGGGCCGGAACTGGACGTCGTCGAAGTGCAGGCTCATGGCCGCTTCGGGCACGATCGCCGCGCCGAGGCCGGCGTGGACCAAGGCCAGCATCGAGTGGATCTGGGTGACGTGCTGGACGTAGTTCGGGGCCACGCCGTTGGCGTCGAACAGTGTCGTCAGCATGTTGTAGAAATAGCCCGCGCCTTCGGGCGAATACATGATCAGCGGCGCGGCGTCGAAGTCGGCCAGGGTCAGCGAAGCCTTGGCCAGACGCGCATCGCCGTTGGGCAGGGCCGCGACCAGGGGTTCGGACAGCACGCGAGCAGTGGCGAACTCGACCCGCTCCATCGGCGGGCGGACCAGGCCGATGTCGATGCGGCCGGTCAGCAGCGCCTCGACCTGCTCGCGGGTGACCATCTCACGCAAGGTGAGGTCGGCATTGGGCAGGCGGGCCTTGGACAGGATCACCAGCTGCGGCAGGAAGTTGTAGCCGGAGGCGGCCGTGAACCCGATGGCGATCTGGCCGGCCTCGCCGCTGGCGATGCGGCGGGTGGCGAGAGCCGCGCTCTCGGCCAGGCGCAGGATGCGGCGGGCCTCCAGCAGGAAGGCGCGGCCGGCGGGGGTGAGGCGCACCGAGCGGCTGGTGCGATCCAGCAGGGTCACGCCCAGGATCCGCTCCAGGAGCTGGACCTGCCGGCTCAGCGGCGGCTGGGTCATGTTCAGCCGCTGGGCGGCGCGCCCGAAATGCAGCTCTTCGGCGGTGGCGACGAAGCAGCGCAGCTGGCTCAGTTCGAACATCGGAAAGCGCCCATCCACAACACCCTGGAGGCGTGAAGCTAGACGCTCGTTCGGCCCGATGGCCAACGTCTTCTTGCCGGGAAGGGGCGTGAACGCGTTCATCGCGGGGCGAAAGCGGGTCGATGCTTCGCGCGCATCGACCCGGATCGTCTAGCCGTTGGCGGCGCGGCGGGTGTCGTCGAGGTTCGCGCGGGCGATCAGGCCCTGCAGCTCGCCGAACTCGGCCGGGGTCAGTTCGGTCAGGGGCAGGCGCACGGGGCCGGCGTCGCGACCGATGGCCTTCATGCCGGCCTTCACGATCGAGACCGCGTAGCCCTTGCCCTTGTTGCGCAGCGAGATGTACGGCAGCACGAAGTCGCGCAGGCCGGCCATGACCGCTTCACGGTCGCGGGCGCGGACCGACTTGTAGAACTCCAACGCCCATTCCGGCATGAAGTTGAAGATGGCCGACGAGTAGGTCGTCACGCCCATCTCCAGATAGGGCAGGGCGAAGGTCTCGGCCGTCGGCAGGCCGCCGATATAGGTCAGGCGGTCGCCCATGCGGGCATAGACCCGCATCATCAGCTCGATATCGCCCACGCCGTCCTTGAAGCCGACGAGGTTGGCGTTGCGCTCGCACAGCTTCTCGAGCGTGTCCTCGTTGATGATCGCGTTGTCGCGATTGTAGACGATGACGCCCAGCTTGGTGGACTTGCAGACCGCCTCGATGTGGGCGGCGAGACCTTCCTGGGTGGCGTTGGTCAGGTAGGGCGGCAGCAGCAGCACGCCATCGGCGCCGGCGGCTTCCGCGTCAGCGGCCAGGTCGGTGGCGATGGCCGTGCCGTAGCCGCAGCCTGCGATGACGGGGATCTTGCCGGCGGTCTCGGCGACGGCGGCGCGGACCACCTGGCCGACTTCGCTGGGACGCAGCGAGAAGAACTCGCCCGTGCCGCCGGCGGCGAACAGGCCGGCCAGATCGCGTTCCAGCATCCAGCCGCAATGCTCGCGGTAGGGCGCTTCCAGGAACTGGTGATCGGCGTCGAAATGGGTGACGGGGAACGACAGCAGGCCGCCGCCGAGCTGGCGGGCCATTTCCGTCGGCGACATTCGGCTCATTGAGTCCTCTCCGAACGGCGGCGCTCGTCTCGGATCAGTCCGGGAGGCCGCTTGTTGATCGTCACGGTAGAGAGGGGCGACGTCGCGGTCTAAGCCAAAGGCGCTATCGACCGATACTGAATTTGGCTTGATGCATTTCGAGGCCCGCCATTGGTCTGACCATTGGGCTTGCCTGTGGATAGAATCACAAGTCAGCTTGGACGTCAGTGCAGTCAGGGGCGTTTCATGGTGGCGTTGCTTAAGACCAAGGGTTGGCTGGTGCGCAACTTCGCGGGCAGCCTGTTGTTCGGGTGGATGCTCATCGCCGTCGCCGGATGGTCGGCCGTCAGCGGTCAGGGCTGACAAGGCGGGACAGGCATCCCGGACTGTCGCCAAGGGTTCACGGTTCGGCGCTAGTGGGCGCCTTCCTGTTTCTCCTTCGATGGTCGAAATCCCATGCTGAAGCGGTCTTCGCTGTTCCTGGCGCTCGCCGCCGTCGTGGTCGCCACGGCTCAACCCGCCGTGGCGGCGTCGCTGGCCGACCTGCCGCTGAAGCAGAACGGCGGGACCTGGGCCTCGGGCCACGTGCAGGGCGTCGCGGTCGATGTGCGCGGCGGCTACATCTACTACTCGTTCACGAACCTGCTGGCGAAGTACGACTTCAAAGGCAACCTCGTCGGCACGCTGGTCGGCTGGACCGGTCACCTGGGCGACCTCGACTTCAACCCGGCGAACGGCAAGGTCTACGGCTCGCTGGAGTACAAGGAAGACAAGGCCTTCTACATCGCCGTGATCGACGTCTCCCGCCTGGACCGTGTCGGCGTCGAGGCCAGCAAGAGCGAGATTTTCCGCACCGTCTATCTGCCCGAGGTTGTGAAGGATTATTCGGCCGACCTGAATGGCGACGGTCGCTTCGATGGCGACGACGGCAAGTTCAAGGGCGACGTCATCGCCTCACCGGATCACCGCTACGACTGTTCCGGCATCGACGGCGTGTCGTTCGGTCCGGCGTTCGGCCAGACGGACGGCAAGCGCTATCTGACCGTCGCCTACGGGATCTATGGCAACGTCAATCGCACCGACAACGACCACCAGGTGCTGCTGCAATACGACATCGGCGACTGGGGCAAGTTCGCCAGCCCGTTGACCGAGGCCGCGCCGCATCACAACGGCCCCGCCGTCCCGAACGGCAAGTATTTCGTGCGCACTGGCAACACGCACTACGGCGTCCAGAACCTGGCCTATGACGAGAGCCAGCAGCGCTGGTTCCTGGGCGTTTATCAGGGCAAGAAGCCGAGCTTCCCCAACTACCTGCTGTTCGCCGTGGACGCGCGGGCCAAGCCGACACGAAGCGACCTCGTCGGCGTGCCGGCCGAGAGCGGCAAAGGCTGGGACCAAGGCATGCTGCTGCCTCTGGCCGATGACGGCCTGAAGGACGCGGCCACCGGCGTTCGCGGCTGGAACCAGAAGGCCGATGTCGGTCTGCAGCCGGTTGGGAAGGGGCTGTTCTATCTGGCGACCAACGCCAAGATCGACGGCAAGCAGACCGCCGACCTCACCTTGGCGCGTTGGACCGGCGAGCCCGAGAAGCCGTTCGTCCCGGCGACAGCCGAGGATCTGCGCGCCTTGACCAAGGCCGCAGCCGCGCGCTGAGCGCCAGGGCCTAACTGTCACAATTGCCCGCTAGGCAGGGCCTCGAACCGGAGCGGCGTCTCGCGCCGTGTCACCAGACGAGCGGGCGAGGCATGAGCGGCGGCGACAGGGAAAGGCAGAGATGGTTCCTGCGGAACATCCTGCCGCACGAGCCCGCGCTTCGAGGGTGGCTCTCGCGCAACGCGCTGGCGGGTGTGGAGCCCGACGACGTGATCCAGGAGGCCTATACGATCCTGGCCGAACTGGAGAGCGTCGAGGCCATCCGCCACCCGCGCGCCTATCTCTTCCAGGTCGCCCGCTCGATCGTCGTCCGCCATGTGCGCCGCGCCCGGATCGTCTCGATCCACGCCGTCGACGACCTGGAGCGACTGGAGCATCCCGACGACGCGGCCTCGCCCGAGCAGTATGCGATCGACCGGGACGATCTGAGGCAACTGGCGCTGGCGATTGCGGCCATGCCGCCCAAGACCCGGGAAGCCTTCGTGCTCAGACGGGTCCAGAGCTTGCCCCAGCGCGAGGTGGCGGCTCAGATGCGCATCTCGGAAAATACGGTCGAGACTCACATCTCTCGCGGCGTCCTTTTCCTGATGGATTGGTTCGGACGTGGCGGAAACAAGCGGTCCCAAACCTCTAGGAAGACGGAAGCAGAGATTGCCGAGATAGATGGCCGAGCGAGAATCCAGTCGAGACATTGATCAGGCGGCGTCCGAATGGACGGCGCGGCTGGACCGTGGGCCGCTGTCTCCGCAGGCGGAAGAGGCTTTCCAGGCTTGGCTGAGTAGCGATCCACGCCGCAAGGGCGCGATGCTGCGCGCCCAGTCGCTGGCTCTGATGAGCCAGTCCGCCCAGGCGCTGGGTCCCGACTTCGACCCAGCCGCTTTCGAAGCGCCCAAGCGGTCGCCCCTTGGCGGGGTCTCGCGCCGTAGCGCCCTGACCTGGACAGGCGGCGGCGTCGCGGCGGCGGCGATGATCGCCTTCGGTGTCGGGGTCACCTCGGCCGGCGCGGTGACCAGCACCGAGCGCGGCGAGATCCGTCTGGCGCCGCTCAAGGACGGTTCGACCGTTCTGCTGAACACCGACAGCAGTATCCGGGTCCGCTACGACCAGGGCGAGCGCGAGGTCACCCTGCTGAAGGGCGAAGCCTTCTTCCAGGTGGCGCGCGACGGGCGTCCGTTCGTCGTGGTCGTGAACGGTCGTCGCCTGCGCACGACTCAGGCGGGTTTCCGGGTTCGCAAGTTGGACGCCGATCCCATCGACGTCCTGGTGCAGTGGGGCAGGGTGGACGCCGCACGGGGCGTCGTCCTGACGGCCAACACCCAGCTCGCCTTCGCCGGCGCGGCGCTACCTCGGTCGATCGCGCCGGCGGTGGTGACACGCGAGTTGGCCTGGCGCGAGGGCAAGCTGGCTTTCGAGGGCGAGACCCTGAAACAGGCCGCCGACGCCTTCGCCCGCTACAGCGACACCCGGATCGAGATCCGCGACGCCGCCCTGGCCCGCGAGCAGGTGACCGGCCTTTTCGCCGCCAACGACCCGGCCGGCTTCAGCCGCGCCGTCGCGCGCGTGTTCGACGCCAGACTCGACCAGAGCGGTGACGACCTGGTCCTCACTCGCGGCCCGGTGGCGCCCCACCAATAAAGTTTTGTGACTGATAGCGGAACCAATCCGCCGACGGCTCTCAACCGTGAACGTCGCGACACGAGCGACGATTGGGGCCTGCTCGACCATGAACTCTCGCTACTCCTTCCTCGCCTGCGGCGCTTCCGTCGCCGTGCTCGCGATCGCCGCGCCGGCGCTCGCCCAAGAGCGCGTCTTCGACATTCCGGCCCAGTCGGCGGTTCGCGCCATCCCGGAACTGGCTCGCCAAGGCCAGGTGCAGATCGTGGCCCCGGCCCGCTACCTGGAAGGCGTCCAGACCCCGGCCGTGAAGGGCACGATGGACGTCCGCACGGCCCTGCGCCGCCTGATCGCCGGCACGCCGCTGCAGATCGACACCGACGACGGTCAGGTCATCACCTTGCGCTCCTCCGCTTCGGGCGCCCCGCGGCCCCAAGCTGGCGTCGGCGCGGGCGTCGTGCGGGGCAAGGTGTTCAACACCGCCACCAACGAATTCGTCCGCAACGCCGAGATCCGCGTCGAAGGCACGCCGGCCGTGACCCTGTCGGAAAACGGCGGCGACTTTCGCCTGACGAACGTGCCGGCCGGTGATGTCACCGTCATCGTCAAATATACCGGCCTGCAGGAATCCCGGCAGGTCGTGACGGTCGTCCCCGGTCAGGTGGCGACCGTCGAGTTCTCGCTGCAGCCGCCGTCCTACGCCGCCTCGGCCGAGGGCGTCGAAGCGGTGACCATCACCGCCAAGCGCGAAGGCCAGGCCGCCGCCATCATGGAGCGCCGCGCCTCGACCAACGCCAAGAACGTCGTGGCCGCCGACAACTTCGGCGCCCTGACCATGGGCGACGTCGGCGAGTTCATGAAGAACATGCCCGGCCTGTCGCTGGACTACACCGAGGTCGACGCCACCTCGGTCCGCATCGGCGGTCTGGACCCGAAGTACTCGACCTTCACGACCGACGGCGCCCGCATGGCGACCGCGACGTCGAACAACAACAACGGCCGCCAGAACTCGTTCGAGCAGATGTCGATCACCGGCATCGACTCCATCGAACTGAACAACACCTTGCAGGCCAGCATGGACGCCGACAGCCCCGGCGGCGCGATCAACCTGCGCAGCAAGTACGCCTTCCAGCGCAGCAAGCGCCTGCTGCGCTTCCAGGTGGGCGCAGTGGGCACTTCGGACGCGGGTCTGTCGCGGGCCTATCTGCCGGACGACGAGAAGCACGCGCGCATCTATCCGTCGGCCCAGATCGGCTATGCCGACGTGTTCCTGGACGGCCGCCTGGGGATCGCGTTCAACGCCAGCTACAACGCCAACTACGTCCAGCAGGACCGCATCCAGACCGACTGGTCCTATCTGGCCAGCGGTCGGGTGATCCCGTACCAGGTGATGTGGCGTCCGGGCCCGAAGCTGACCAGCCGCAAGGCCGCCAACCTCAGCGTCGACTACAAGCTGACCGACCAGTGGGCGCTGAGCCTGCGCAGCAGCTATTCGTTCTACGACGTCGAGTACTTCAACCAGTACACCTACCTGATCTTCGGCACGACGACCGCGTCGCAGACCACGGCGGACTCGACCCCGACCCACATCGTGGTCAATCCGAACGGGACCAACACCCGGCTGCACACCCAGTATTCGCACCGCTACGCCGGCACGCCCTCGTGGCTGTTCGCCCCGAAACTGGAGTACCGCGGCGACACCTGGGAAGCCCAGCTGCGCGCCAGCTATTCCAGCTCGGAATTCCAGTTCCGAGACAATTCCAAGGGTTTCTTCCAGCGTACGGACAGCTACCTGACCCGCATCGGCTTCACGCTGGATCGCGCGTCGGAAGACTCCAACGAGTGGACGCTGAAGCAGACCGCCGGTCGCTCGTGGAGCGACCCGACGAGCTTCAATCGCGACGACGACATCGGCAACAACATCCGCACCTCGGAGTCGAACGCCGGCAACCGGATGTACGGCCTGAACCTGGACCTGAAGAAGAAGCTCGATCTGGGCAAGGTCCAGCTGAAGGTCCTGGCCGGCGGCACCTATCGCACCAACGTCTGGAAGACCAACGAGGGCTCGTTCAAGCAATTCCAGTACGTCGGCCCGACGAACGACCTGACCCAGAAGGCGCCGGAAGCCGTCATTCCCTGGACCAAGAACTACCAGTTCAAGATCCTGGGCTTCGACGCCGGCAACATGAACGACCAGAACTGGCGCGCGGACAGCAACTACGCCACCTACGACATCTTCGCCCAGCATCCCGAGTACTTCGTGCCCGACACCGTCGGCAACGTGAAGCGCCAGCTGGACAACAACAAGAAGGTCGGCGAGACGGTCAACGCCGCCTATTTCGAAGTGCAGCCGCGCGTCGGCAAGGCCCAGTTCGACCTCGGCCTGCGCTACGAGAAGACCGAGACCGACGCCCGTGTCGCCGACATCCGCTCGGCCAAGGAAGTCACCGCCGCCGGCCTGTCGGTCAGCACGGTGCCGGGGCTGCTCTACCAGTACCGCAACGGGACCTATACGACCCGCCACGGCGAGTATGACGACTGGTTCCTGAGCGGCGGGGCCAAGTACGACTTCACCAAGAAGCTGGTCGGTCAGCTGGCCTTCAGCCAGTCGATCCTGCGTCCAGACTACGGCAACCTGGGCGGCGTCGTGGCCGTGGACGACACCAACCTGTTCGTCACCGTCCCGAACCCGCTGCTGAAGCCCGAGCACTCGACCAAGTACTTCGCCAGCCTGCAGTACTATCTGGAGCCGTCGGGCATGATCGGCATCTCGGCCTACAAGCTGGATGTGAAGGACATGCAGGTCACCGGCATCACGGTGAACCCCGAGGACGTCGGCTACAATCCGGCGGACTATGCCGGCTACACCTTCCGCAGCGCCCAGAACCTGGATGGCACCAACACCAACAAAGGCATCGTGCTGGAGTATGACCAGCAGCTGACCTTCCTGCCGGGCGCGCTGCGCGGCCTGGGCCTGCGCGGCTCGATCACCAAGATCGACGCCAATGGTGAGCGGGTGAGCCTGCCGAAGACGGCGGCCAACTGGGGTCTTCGCTACAGCTACGGCAAGTTCGACTTCCAGCTGACCGGCAATTCGCAGTCCAAGTCCCGGACCAGCGCGCTCAGCAACACGCCGACCACGGCCAACAACGGCATCCTCTACCACGCCGCTCGTGAGCTCTGGAACGTCAGCGCCAGCTACAAGATCAATCGCCAATTCGAAGTGATGCTGGCCGGTCGCAACATCTTCAACGCGCCGGACATCATCTACTCGAACCAGCGCAGCCGGGTGCAGCAGTACAGCATCTACGGCTCGATGTGGAACCTGGGCGTCAAGGGCACCTTCTAGCCCTCCGGTTCCACCCATGGCCGCGCCGTCTCCCCCTTCGGCGCGGCCATTTCCCTTTTCCGAAAATCCAGTCGAGGACCGCGTCATGGTTCTGAAGATCGATCGTCGCCGCCTGGTCATGGCCGGCGGGCTTGGGCTGAGCGCCTTCCTGTTGCCCCAGGGCCGCGCCCTGGCCGCCGAGGTGCTGGGCGCGACCGGTTTCACCCACAGCGTCGCCAGCGGCGAGCCGGGTCCGGACGCCATGCTGCTGTGGACCCGCTACGTCCCGGTGACCGGTGACGCCATGCTTCGACTGCAGGTCGAGGTGTCGCTTGATCAGAGCTTCGGCAAGATCGTCGCGGGCGGGAGCGTCCGCACCGGCGCCTATCGCGACTGGACCGCGAAGTTCACCGTCGATGGGCTGAAGCCGGGGACCGTCTACTGGTACCGCTTCGTCGCCCCGAACGGTGACAAGTCGCCTGTCGGCCGCACCAAGACCCTGCCCGAGGGACCGGTCGCGAAGTTCGGCCTGGCCGTATTCTCTTGCTCGAACCTGCCGAACGGCTGGTTCAACGCTTATGGGCACGCAGCGGCCCGTCCCGACCTCGATTTGTGGCTGCACACCGGCGACTACATCTACGAATACGGCGTCGCCTCGACCGCCGAGGCCAATTGGGCCGAGGGCCGCAAGGAGATGCTGCAGCCGGTCACCGAGATGCTCTCGATCGCCGACTACCGCCTGCGCTACGCCAGCTACCGCGCCGATCCCGACCTGCAGCGCCTGCATCAGGTCGCCCCGATGGTCGCGCTCTGGGACGATCACGAGTCCGCCAATGACAGTTGGGAGGGCGGGGCACAGAACCACCAGACCGCGACCGAGGGCGACTGGAACGTCCGCCGCGCCGCCGCCATGCAGGTCTATCACGAATGGATGCCGGTCTCGGACGAGCCGTGGAAGGCCTATCCGATCGGGACGCTGGCGACCCTCTACCGCACGGAGTCGCGCGTCCTGGCCCGCACCCGGCAGGCCGACCTGGGCGCGGCCTTCCGAGCCTCGGATCCCGACGCGGCGTTGAAGGCGTTCCGCGATGGCGCGTGGCAAGACCCGTCGGCGACCATGATGGGCTCGACCCAGGAGAGCTGGCTGGCCCACGCCTTCAAGGCCAACGCCCGCACCGCGCCGTGGCAACTGGTCGGCATGGGTACGATCCTGGGCCGCACCGTGATGCCGCAGGACGCGGTGAGCTGGCTGCGTCCCGAGGTGACCGAGAAGAAGGCCAACGGCTATCGCAACAACGCTCGCGCTGCTCAACAGGGTCTGCCGATGTGGATGGATCGCTGGGACGGTTATCCCGCTGCACGCTCGCGCCTGCTGAAATCCGCCCAGGCCGCCGACGCCGATCTCGTCATGCTGTCAGGCGACAGCCACAACGCCTGGGCCTACGGCCTGATGGAGGATGGCCGCCCAGCCGGCGTCGAGTTCGCGGGGCAGGGCGTCACCTCGGGCGGCATGGAAGGCGACATGGGCGCCGATCCCAAGCTGGTCGCCCGGGGCTTCATGGCCGCCAATCCCGAGATGAAATGGGCCGACACCAGCCAGCGCGGCTATCTGATGATGCAGGTCACGCCCCAGCGCGTCACGGGCGAGTGGCTGTTCATGAAGACCATCAAGGCCCGCACGACCGAGATCGCCGGCACGCACCGGATGAGCGTCGAGCGTGGCCGGAAGGTCTTCGCCGTCTAGGGTTTGCGAGACTTGCCGTGAACTTCGTGAGATAACTTCATCGCAGTTTGTGGGGCGGCAGGGGGCCGATCCCAAGCTAGGCGGCGCAAGGGTCCAAGGCCACTAGGCCGGATGGGCTACCGGAGCTCTCGTTCCGTGTGCGGACCGTCGTGAGGGTGGGGGAGCTCTTTGGTGTTCGATCCTGCGTTTCGTGACCCCGTTCTCGTCAACGAAGCGCGCATGGAGTTGAAAGGCAGCATCGCGGCGTGGTTCGGCCTGACGGTCGTCACCGCGTTCATGGCCTTCGAGTTCGCCGGACGCGCCGAGCCTGTCGGCTACGCGCTATGGCTCGGCGGCATCTCGATCTTCCTCGCATCGTGGCTCGTGGCCTGGACGAGCTTCAGGCTCAGGCCGCCGACCGACCAGGCGATCCTCGCGCGATGGATCCCGGGCGCTAGGGCGGGCATGACGCTGTGCAACGCCGTGACGGCGGGCAGCGTCTGGGTCTTCCTGCCCGCATCCGATCCGGACCTTCGAGCCCTGATGCTGGTGCTCTACGCCTGGTACCTGATCGTCCAGTTCGCGGCGGCCACCGAGGCGACCCAGGTGCTGCGAGGCGCGGTGGTGCTGGTGCTCGGGTCTCTGACCGCCTGGCTGCTGGTCGAGCGGCCGCCGCACTTCCTGAAGCTGACCCTGTTCCTGCCGCTGTTCGGCGCGACGCTGCTGGCCATCCGCCGCTTCGTGCGCGAGGCCGTGGTCAAGGCGACGGCCGCCCAGGCGGCGGCGGATGCCGCGAACCGCGAGCTGGCCAAGGCGCTGGTCAACCTGGAACGCGAGCGGGACGCCAAGACCCAGTTCATCCGCGCCGCCTCGCATGACCTGCAGCAACCCTTGCAGGCCGCAGCGCTGTTCCTCGACCGGATCAAGCCCGGCGCGCGCGTCGGCGACCAGACGTCCTCGGTGAGCGGGCTGAAGCGCTCGCTCGGCGTGGCCCGCGACCTTGTCGACGCGATGCTGCAGCACCTGAAACTCGAAGGCGGCGCGGTCCGGGCGCACGCCGAACAGTTCTCGGCCGGCGAACTCTTCGACCGCGTGATCCTGACCCAGGGCGCGGCGGCCGCGATGGCGCATGTCCGGCTCTCGTTCGTTGGGCGCCGCATCCCTCTGCACGCCGATCCGCGACTGCTGGGCCGCGCCGTCGAGAACCTGGTCGCCAACGCCATCCGGCACTCCGGCGGACGGCGCGTGGTGATCGGCGCGCGGGCGAACCGGGAGCACGTGACGATCTGGGTCGTCGACAATGGGCGTGGCCTCACGCCCGGCGATCAGGCGCGGATCTTCCACCCCTTCGAGCAAGGGGGACATGTCGGCGCCGTCGGCGGCTTCGGTCTGGGCCTGGCCTCGACCCTGGGGCTGGTCGAGGTGATGGCCGGGACCTGTGGCGTGAAGCCCGGCCTGACGCGCGGCGCGGCGTTCTATATCCGGCTGCCGGCCGATCCCGCCGTCGATGAGGCCAAATGCGCGGCCTGATCTGCGACGACCATCCGCTGATGCGCGAGGCCTTGATCGCCACGATGCGCGATCGCTGGCCCGACGTCGTGCTTGACGAGGCCGGCGACTATCCGACCGCCTGGGCCAAGGCCGAAGCCGCGCCCGACTTCTGCCTGGTCGACCTCTCCATGCCCGGCGCAGAGCCGCTGGAGGGCGTCGGCGGCCTGAGGGCGCGGGCGCCGGGCGCCATCGTTCTGGTGATCACGGGCGTTGAGGATCAAGAGCTGCTCGACGCCATCGCGGCCCTCGGCGTCGCGGGCGTCCACTCCAAGAACACCGAAGCCGACGTCCTGATGGAGGCGATCCGGGTGCGTATTCCCGGACTGCAGGCCCTGGAGGCCAGGCGCCTGCCGCCGCGCCAGCAGCAGGTGCTTCAGTTGCTCGCGGAAGGCATGACCAACAAGGAGATCGGTCGTGAGCTGGGCATCTCGCCCGCGACGGTAAAGATCCACGTGGCCCGCCTGACGAGCTGGCTGGGCGCGGTCAATCGGACCGACGCGGTGATGCGAGCCAAGAGCGCGCGCCTCATCTGAAGCGTGGCTTGTGTGATCATGTAACGCGTTCACGGCGGCGCGCGCGCCTGCTAGGTGGGCCAGATGGTGTTCTTGACGACATGGCTGAGGCAAGCGGGCGGGGTGATCCTGGCCAGCCTGATGCTGTACGTCTCGATCGCGCCCGCCATCGACAGCCTCGTCTGCCTGTCCGACGCGACGGCCGTCGCCAACGCGTCCGCCAAGGCCGAGATCGCCGTCGCCTCCACGACGTCCGAGCAGGGTCACGCGGACGACGCCGGCGCGCCGTGCCTGCATGGCCATTGCCACCATGGCGCGGCGGTCATGCCGGCCCTTCAGCAGGCCGACGCGACCGTGGTGCTTCACAGCCAGTGGCTTCACGCCGATCGCGGCCGCGTCGCGACTGCGGGCCGCCAATTCGAGATGATCCGCCCTCCCAGAGCCTGACGGCTGCCTTTCGCACGCCCTAGCACCGTCAAAGCTCAGAGGATTCCATGACATCCCGAAATCCGGGGTCGCTTCGCGCGGCCCTGCTGTGCGCCGCCTGTCTTGCGACGGCCGGCCCCGCCGTGGCCGAAACCGCGCCGCCGTTCGCCGCGCTGCTGGCGCAGGCCCGCACGGCCGCGCCTCGCCTGGCCCAGGCCAAGGCCGACACCGACATCGCCCGAGGCCAGGCGCTTCAGGCCGCCACGCGACCCAATCCCGTTCTCAATCTCGAGATGGAGAACTTCGCCGGCTCTGGTCCGTTCAGCGGCGCGGGCCTGGCGGAGACGACCGTCTCCTTCGCCCAGACTCTGGAGACCGGCGGCAAGCGCCAGCTGCGTCGCGCAGCCGGCGAGGCCGGGGTCTCGGCCGCCGAAGCGCGCCAGGACCAGACCGCGTTCGAGTTCGCGGCGGACCTCGCCGTCGCGTATGCCGAGGCCGAAGCCGCTAGCGCGCGGTTGGCCCAGGCCGAGGAGATGCTGGCCTCGGCCCGGACCGACGCGGACATCGCTCGCGAACTGGTCGCCGCCGGTCGCGAAGCCGAACTGCGCGTCGCCCAAGCGGCCGCCGAGCGCGACGCGACCCAGGCCGAGCGTGACGGGGCGCTCGCCGACAAGGAGACCGCCTTCGCCAAGCTGTCGGCCCTAGCCGGCGGGGCGGTCGCTTTCGATGGCGTGAGCGAAAGCCTGCTCCAACGCTCGGCGTCCGAGACCGCTTCAGAAAGTCCGGCCCCGGCCGTGCGGGCGGCGCGGGCCGAACAGGTCGCCGCGGAGGCCCGCGTGAGCGTCGAGCGCCGACGCGCCTTGCCCGATGTGACGGCCTCGTTCGGTGTCCGTCGCCTGGCGGGAGACGACGCCACCGCCCTAGTGGCCGGCGCGGCGATCCCCCTGCCGCTGTTCGATCGCAATCGCGGAGGAACGGACGCAGCGCGGGCCGAACTGGCGCGGGCGCAGGCTCGGTTACGCGAGGTCGAGCTGGACACGGTGGCGGGTCTTCGCGCCGCGCGCTTCCAGGCTCGAGGCGCCGAAGCGCGCACCGTCGCCGCCGCTTCGGGGGAGAGCGCCGCCGCTGAAGCCTACCGCCTGGCGCGGATCGGCTACGAGGCCGGCCGTTTGCCGCTCATCGAACTTTCCAGCGCTCGACGCGCCCTGGCCGCCGCCCGGGTCCGTGTGCTGGACACCCGGCTGGCGCGGGTCCGCGCCGAGGCCGAGATCGCACGCCTGACCGGCCGCGTCCCTTTCGGAGGCTGACATGCCCATCGACAACAAGACCTACCTGGCTGCCGCCGCCCTCACGCTCGCCCTGGGCGCGGGCTTCGGCATAGCCAAGCTCACCGACCGCGACGTCGCGCCGAAGCCCGCCGCCGAGCATGGTGAGGAACACGCCGAAGGCGGTGGCGACGTCGTCAAGCTCAGCGTCCAGCAGGCCGCCGAGGCCGGCGTCGCCGTCGTCACGGTCACGCACGGCGGAGCGGGAGACCTGCGTCTGACGGGCCGCGTCCAGGCCGCGCCGAGCGCGCGCGCCGTCGTCGCCGCGCCGGTGTCGGGCGTCGTGCTGGCCCTGCGCGTGGCGCCCGGCGCGCCCGTGTCGGCCGGCTCGCCCCTGGCGGTGATCCGCAGCGCTGACGGCGCTTCGGTGCGGGCCGATGCGATCGCCGCCGGCGCCGAGGTCGAGGCCGCCCGTGCGGCGCTGGCCCGGGAGGAGCGCCTGTTCAAGGCGGGCGTGACCGCTCGCCAGGACTGGGAAGCCGCCCGCGCGACCACGGCCAAGGCCGAGGCGGCGGCGGTGGCGGCGCGAGCGCGCTCGACGGCTTCGGGCTCGCCGGGCGCCTCGGGCGAGGTGATCGTGCGCGGCCCGATCGGCGGCATCGTCACCGGCCTGCAGGTCGCGCCAGGCAGCTTCGTCGCCCAAGGCGGCGTCGTGGCCGAGGTCGCCGACGTCAGTCAGGTCGAAGTCGTGTTCAACGCCCCGGCCGAAGCCGCCGACCGACTGCGGGTCGGTGCGCCGCTGAAGGTGATCCAGCCCGACGGTTCGGAGGTCGACGCGGTGATCGTCGGCGTCGCGCCACTGGCCCAGGACGCCACGGGCGCGGCCGTGGTCCGGGCCAGGCCGAACGGCGGGCGGCTCACGCCCGGCGCGGCGGTCAGCGCCTCGGTGGCGACGAACAGCGGCGGTGCGCCGACCGTACCGTCCGAAGCGGTCCAGACCCTGAACGGGCGGTCCGTGGTCTTCGTGGCTGAGGTGAACGGTTTCCGGGCGCTGCCCGTAACGCCGGGACGTTCCGGCGGTGGCCGCACCCAGATCGTCGTGGGCCTGAAGGGCGGCGAGCGCATCGCCGGACGCGGCGCCTTCCTGCTCAAGGCCGAACTGGCCAAGGGCGAAGCCGAGCACGAGGATTAAACGCCATGCTGAGCAAGCTCGTGGCGCTCTCCGTGCGCCATCGTATCGTCGTGGTCCTGGTCGTCGTCCTGGCGGCCGCTTATGGCGTCTTCGAACTGTTCCGCCTGCCGATCGATGCGGTGCCGGACATCACCAACAAGCAGGTGCAGGTCACCACCGTCGCCCCGGCCCTGTCGCCGGAGGAGATCGAGCAGCGGGTGACCTTCCCCCTGGAGACCGGTCTTTCGGGGATCCCGGGCCTGGTGGAGACCCGCTCCATCTCGCGGAACGGCTTTTCCCAGATCACGGCCGTCTTCAAGGACGACACCGACATCTACTTCGCCCGCCAGCAGGTCAACGAACGGGTGGAAGCCGCGCGCGAGGAGCTGCCGGCCGACGCCAAGCCCGGCATGGCCCCGATCACCACGGGGTTGGGCGAGGTGATGATGTGGACCGTCGAGTTCAGGCCCGGGAAACCGGTCCGCGCCGGCGCGCCCGGCCTCCAACCCGACGGCGCCTATCTGACGCCCGAAGGCGAGCGCCTGACGACCGAGCGGCAGAAGGCGACCTATCTGCGCACGGTCCAGGACTGGATCGTCACGCCGCAGCTGCGCTCCACCCCGGGCGTGGCGGGCGTCGACACCATCGGCGGCTACGTCAAGGAATACGCCGTGCGGCCGGATCCGGCGCGGCTGTCGACCTATGGCGTCGGCCTGAACGAACTGGTCGAGGCGGTCGAACACGCCAACACCGTCGCCGGCGCGGGCTACATTTCGCGCGGCGGCGAGGCCCTGGTCGTGCGGGCCGACGCGCGCGTCTCGTCGCTGGAGGATCTCGCCTCGGCCCCGGTCACCACGCGCAACGGCCTGGTGGTGCGGGTCTCCGACGTCGCCCAGGTCGAGATCGGCCAGGCCACCCGCCTGGGCGCGGCCCAGGAGAACGGCGAGGAGGTGGTGATCGGCACGGCCCTGATGCTGGCCGGCGAGAACAGCCGCACGGTCGCCCACGCGGTCGGCCAGCGGCTGAAGGCGATCGCGCCGTCCTTGCCGTCGGGCGTGGCGGTGAAGCCGGTTCTGGATCGCACCGACCTGGTCGATCGCACCATCCGCACCGTCCAGAAGAACCTGGCCGAGGGCGCCCTGCTGGTCGTGGTCGTGCTGTTCCTGCTGCTGGGCAACGCCCGGGCGGCGGTGATCACCGCCCTGGTCATCCCGCTGGCGTTCCTGCTGGGCGTGATCGGCATGAACCGGTTCGGGGTCAGCGGAAACCTGATGAGCCTGGGCGCGCTGGATTTCGGCCTGCTGGTCGATGGCGCCGTGGTGGTGGTCGAGAACACCCTGACCCGCATGGGCTTGCGCCGCGCGGCCGAGGGCCGGGATCTGTCCCTGGCCGAAAGGCTGGACGAAGCCTCCGGCGCGGCGCGCCAGATGATCCGCCCGGCGGCTTTCGGCCAGGCGATCATCCTGCTGGTCTATGCGCCGCTGCTCGCGCTCGAGGGCATCGAGGGCAAGATGTTCCAGCCGATGGCGGCGACGGTGATGCTAGCCCTGGCTGGCGCCTTCGTCCTGACCTTCACCTTCGTGCCGGCGATGACGGCGCTCTTGGTGAAGCCGCCCAAGGTCGACCACGAGACCCGGGCCGAGAAGGTCGCGCGAGAGTGGTTCGAACCGGCCACTCGCTGGGCCGTCGCCCGTCCGGGGCGGGTCGCCATCGGCGCGGCGGCGGCGGTCCTGATCGGCCTTGCCGCCTTCCTCGGCCTGGGCCGGGAATTCATCCCGACCCTCGACGAGAAGGACGTCCTGGTTCAGGCGCTACGCGTGCCGAGCACCTCGCTGGAGCAGTCGATCGAGATGCAGGGGCGCTTGGAGAAGGCGCTGCTGAAGGTCCCCGAGGTCGCCTTCGTGTTCTCCAAGACCGGCACGGCCGAGGTCTCCACCGACCCGATGCCGCCGTCGATTAGCGACACCTACGTCGTGCTCAAGTCCGAACGGGATTGGCCGGATCGTGGCGCCTCGAAAGCCGAGGTCGTGGAGAAGATCGAGCAGGCCGCCACCACCCAGATCGGCAACGCCTACGAAGTCACCCAGCCGATCCAGATGCGCTTCAACGAGCTCATCTCGGGCGTTCGGTCCGACGTGGCGGTGAAGGTCTATGGCGACGACTTCGCGGCCATGGAGCGGACGGCCAACGAGATCGCCCGGGTGTTGGGCGGCGTTCGCGGCGCGACCGATGTCCGTGTCGAACAGGTCTCCGGCTTGCCGATGGTGACGGCCGAGGTCGACCGGGCCGCGGCGGCGCTCTATGGCCTGCACGCGGCCGACGCCGCCGACGCGATCCAGATCGCCTTGGCGGGGCGCGAGGCCGGGCGGGTATTCGAGGGTGATCGTCGTTTCGACGTCGTTGTGCGTTTGCCCAACGCCAGTCGCAACGACCTGGCGGTCGTGGCCCAGACACCGCTGGCGGTCAACAACGGGGCCAGCTTCGTGCCCTTGGCCTCAGTCATCCGCTTTCGCGAAGGCGAGGGGCCCAACCAGATCAGCCGAGAGAATGGCAAGCGCCGTATCGTCGTGCAGGCCAATGTGCGCGGCCGTGACCTGGGCGGCTTCGTCGCCGAGGCTCAAGGCGCGGTCGAGCAGCAGGTCCGCCTGTCGTCCGGCGCGTGGCTGGACTGGGGCGGCCAGTTCCAGAACCTGAAGCGCGCGGAGGCCCGGTTGGGTCTGGTGATCCCGGTCGTGTTCGTCCTGATCGCGGTCCTGCTCTACTTCGCGCTGGGCTCGGCGACCCAGGCGGCCCTGGTCTTCAGTTGTGTTCCCCTGGCGCTGGTTGGGGGAGCCTTGGCGCTGCTGCTGCGAGGGATGCCGTTCTCGGTCTCGGCGGCGGTAGGGTTCATCGCGGTGTCGGGCGTCGCCACCCTGAACGGCCTGGTGCTGATGCAGTCCATCCGCGAGAAGCTCGACACGGGCCTCGACCGAGCGGTGGCGGCCACCGAGGGCGCCATGAGCCGTCTGCGGGCCGTGGTGACGACCGCCCTGGTCGCCATCCTCGGCTTCTTGCCGATGGCGTTGGCCAACGGCGCGGGAGCCGAGGTGCAGAAGCCGCTGGCGACCGTGGTCATCGGCGGGCTGCTGACGGCGACCCTGCTGACCCTGGTGGTGCTGCCGGCGTTCGCGGCGCGGACGCTTGGTCGCGCCAAGAAGGAGGCCTAGAAGCGGCGGGCTCCGATCCTGCTGAAGGCCGCGTGGGCGCCGGCGGCGAAGTCGCCACGCCGCAACGCGTCCTCAAGGCCCGGAGCCCCGCCTTGCATGGCGACCTGTTCGCCCTGCAGCAGGATCCAGGTCCAGGCGCCGTTCTCCTCGCACACCGTCAGGCGATAGGGCGTCTCGTCGTGTTCCATGTCGCATCCTCCGTTCAAGCCCGGAGGTTGGTCGAGCGGCATGCAGGGCGAGCGGCGGCCGATGTCGAGATCCGGTGCAGACGCCGTGCAGGGCGCTAGGCGCGGGGCAGGGTGACGGCGAACGCCGCGCCGGTATCGCTGTCGACCAGGTCGATCGTGGCGTGACTGGCGGCGAGGAGCGAACGGGCGATGGAGAGGCCAAGGCCCGTGCCGCCGTCGGCGCGGCGGCTGGTGAAAAAGGGCTCGAACAGTCGCGCCCGGTCGGCGGCCGGGGCGCCGGGGCCGTTGTCGACGACCTTGAGGATCGTGGTCTCCGGCGTCTCGTCGACGGTGACCGTCACAAGGCTTGCCCCGGCCTGCCGGCTGTTCTGGAACAGCACGCTCAGGACGGCGTCGAGCGTCGTGTCGGGCGCGGCCACGAGCAACGGCGTGTCCGGAAGCCTAAGGTCGATATGGAAGTGCTCGCTCTCGACGGCGTCGGCCGCGCGGCGGAGTGGGTCCGAAAGGTCCGTCGCCACGCCGGCCTCGGGACGCGCCATGTCGGCGCGGGCCAGATCCAGCAGCCGGGTGACCAGCCGAGACAGCCGGACGGTGTCGGCGGCGGCGTTGTCGAGGAAGCGCCGGCGCTCCTCGGCGCTCATGGTGTCGCCGTGGTCCTGCAGGAGTTCGACCGAGCCTGCGATGCCGGCCAAGGGCGTCTTGAACTCGTGACTGACGGCGGTGGCGAAGTCGCGCAGATAGCCCGAGCGGCGGTCGATGGCCTCGGCCATGACACGGAAGTCGTCATAGAGCGCCTGGATCTCCAGGGCAGCCAACGGCGGGGTCTCCGGCGGTTCGCCGCGCCCGGCCGCCAGAGCGCGCGAGGCGTCGCTCAGGGCCTCGATCGGTCGGGTCACGCCGCGCGACACCAGGCCCGACAGCAGGACCAGGATCACGAAGATCCCCGCCACGCCCAGGACGATCTTGCCCCGGTCTTCGTAGAGCCCCCGGAACAGCGCGCGGGGCGAGCGCGACAGCAGGACGACGCCGACGACGCGATCTCCAACCCGGATCGGACGGGCATGGTGCAGACGCACGCCCGAGGCGCGGCTCAGCCACTCGAAGGCGTAGCTCGGACGATAGTCGCCGTTTCGGCGCACCACCGTGCGGGGCTTTCCGGCCAGGGCCGTTCGGATCTCGGGCAGCGCCGAGAGGTCGCCGCCAATGCCGTAGCCTCGGGCGACGAGGCCATGGGCGTCGAGGATCTGGACCGAGGCCAGGGTGGTGCGCGCGGTTCGCTCGATCAGGGGATCAAGCCCTTGAGCGATGCGGGCGGCGTCAGGATCGAGCGTCTTGTGCGTGGGAACGGGCAGGGGGCGTTCCGGCAGGACGGCCGCCGTGCGCAGGTCGATGGTCGTGGGCTCGGCCGCATAGTAGCCCGGCGCCGAGCGGTCGAGGCGCGGCTCAGGCGGCGCGCCCGGCCAGGCCAGGCTGGCCGCCGCCGACAGCACCGCGCCCTGTGCCACCAGCTCAGCCTCGGTCTGGCGGACCAAGGTGTTCTCGTAGACGCGCAGGAAGATCGCGCTGACGCCCGGCATGGCGGCGGCGAAGAACAGCACCGCGAACAGGATCACCCGCAGCCGCAGCCGGGGCCACCGGCGCTTCACGAAGGTCTTGGCCGCGTCGATCAAGCCGGACCGCCCTGGCAGGCCCCCAGGCGATAGCCGACGCCGGGGCGCGTCTCGATCACGTCATGGCCGCCGAGCAGGGCGAACTTGCCCCGCAGGTTCCGGATATGGCTGTCCACCGTCCGGTCGGTGACAGCGAAGCCGGGGCCGCGCAGACGGTCGATGATCGCCTCGCGGCTGAACACCTTGGTCGGCGCGGCGGCCAGGGTCCGCAGGATACCGAACTCGGTGACGGTCAGGGTCAGCTCCTGGCCGTCCCACGAGGCGCTCCAGGCCTCGGGATCGAGGCCGAGGCGGCCTCGGCCCAGGGCGTCGGACGTTTCCGCCTTCGCCGCCTGCGAGCCGGTCCGGCGCAGGATGGCGGTGACGCGGGCCACCACCTCACGGGGGCTGAACGGCTTGACCACATAGTCGTCGGCGCCCAGCTCGATGCCGAGGACGCGGTCGATCTCGTCGTCGCGGGAGGACAGGAACAGGATCGGCAGATCGCCCTCGGCCCGCAGGCGGCGGCAAACCTCCAGCCCGTTCATGCGCGGCATGTTGATGTCCAGCACTACAAGGTCCGGGCTGGCGCTCGCCGTCATGGCCAGGGCCTCCTCGCCGTCCTGCGCCTCGCTGGTGTCGAACCCGGCCTTGCCGAACGCGAAGATCAGGAGCTGGCGGATATGCGGGTCGTCGTCGACGATGAGGATGCGTTGCGGCATGGGCTCATGTTCAAGGTTGAGGGGGCACGGTCAACGGGGTTACTGGCTGGGCCGCCTCCGTGGGGTCCCCGACCAGCCGGCCGTCGCATTCCCGCTCGGCGCGAGGAGGCGATGGCGGGCGAGCGGCGATCAAGGCGGTGGCCGTGTCCAGGCGGCGCGCATTGCGCCAGAACCAGGTCCGCCAGTGCGCCTGGTTGCGCCGTGCTGTGGCCATGACCTCCATCCGCACCGACGTCGTCGCCTCCGCCTGGACCTGAGGTAGGGGGCGGCTCTCCAGTTCGGTCAGCGGGATCAGCGCGGAGGGGCCCAGGTTCTCCAGATAGCAGAGGTCGAGCCTGGGGCCGTGGCCGTTGACCTCGCGCGCGTTGCGGGCGTTCCAGGTCGCGGCGACGGCGCCGAGATCGATCAGGCTGGCGACCAGGATCGCCACGACGGCGGTCAGGGTGTTGGCGTTGATCAGCCAGCTCGCGCTCTTGGCTTTCAACAGCCGGACGCCGATCAGGACCAGGCCGATGGCGACCAGGGCCATCCAGAACAGCGCGGCGATCCGCAGTTGGGTCAGGCCGTAGGCCTCGACATAGTCCCAGGTTCGCAGGGCGCTCGAGGCGACCAGCAGAAGGTTCTGGGCCACGAACAACACCACCATCCAGCGCACGGCCGGAGACGCGGCCGTGGTCGAGCCCGGACGGAGGGCGATCAGCACGAAGCCGCCGGCCAGGATCGCCGTGACGATCAGCAGATAGGCGCCGCGATGGGCGTACTCGGCCAGGGTCACGCCGTCGGGCAGCGGCGCGTGGCTCCAGAGGAACGCCACGTCGAGACCGTTCTGCAGGGCGAAGAGGACGTTGAAGACGATCAGCGACAGGGTCAGCGAGGTGGGCGTCACGCCGAAGACCTCCAGGTCGCCTTGGACATCCGGCGGCGCGATCGTGCGGCGAAGACCACGCGGGCGCAGCAGGCCCCAGGCCAGGACGCCGGCCAGCCCCCAGAAGATCGACCGCAGGACCTCCAGATGCGGTAGCCGCAGTTTGGCCAGCAAGGCTCCGATCAGCGGGTTGGCCGCCGAGAACAGGGCGATGAACACCAGACCGCCCGCGATGGGCAGAAGCAAGGCCGAGACATAGGCCTTTCCCGGCGTGGCCCGGCGGCGACGCAGGCGGCGCGCACGAAGGCGGACAAGGTCGATCACCGGGCCGGCCAGGCCGCGCACGCCCGCCATGAGGAGGCGCTGCGCCCAAGCCCAGACGTCGTCCCTGGCCCGGGCGCGCGGGGATAGCGTGGCCACGCCAAGCGCCAGCAGGCAGAACCAAGCCATCATCAGCGAGGGTTGTTCGAACGATAGCAGGGCCAATGCGCCGGCGATGGCTAGGGCGAGCAAGGCCCGCCGATCATGCCTCACGGCCGGGACGGCGAGCAGCACCGCCAGGCCAAGGGCCAGGCCGTAGGGGCCGAAGCTCGCGCCCTCCGGGTTATAGAAGAGCGCGTCGGCGACGGCGATCAGGCCGACGGCGAGGGCGCTCTTCATCCAGTAGGCTGAACGCAATCTTCTGGTGAACGGCATGGCCGCAAGCCCCTTGTTTCAGGAACCTTGTTGATGCCGAGGCCGTGTCCAGCGCGGTCCCTGCAAGCGATGCAGGCGCCGCCCGGGTTCGATGCAGATCTCGTGCAGACGCGGGGCCGAAGGCGTCGGGCCGTAGTTTTTCTCAAGCTAACCCGAGAACACAGCGATACCCGGCGCGTTCGATCAGGCCTAAGCGGGAACGGCTAGGCAGCAGAGGCTCCCACGCGATGGGCGATCAACGACAGTTCAAGGCGAGCGAATTGGCGAAAGCGAAGGACCTGGCCCCCTGGCTGGCCTGCCTTGCGCACGCGGTTCCGCTGGCCATGGTGCTGATCTGGCTGGTCAGCGAGCTGGCGACGCCGGTGTCGGCCATTGCCGGCCTTGGCCTGTACCTCGCCGCCTTCGTCGTCCTGCTGCCGCTGGCCAGGCCTTGGGCTGACCACGCGTCCTCGCCGTTCCCGACCGATCTCGCCGACTAGCGCGCGGCGATCGCCGTGATTTCGACCGCCAGGTCCGGACGGGCCAGGCGCGCCTCGACGGTGGTGCGAGCCGGCGGGTTGTCGCGGTCGATCCACTGATCCCAGGCCTGGTTCATCTCGTCGAAGCCGCCGATATCGGCGAGGTAGATGGTGACGCTGACCAGCTTGGCCTTGCTGGTTCCAGCCTCGGCCAGGGTCTCGTCGATCTGGGTCAGGATGTCCCGGGTCTGCTCCAGCACGGACTGGCCGCGCGTGGTTTCGGCGACGTGGCCGGACAGGAAGACCACCCCGTTGAAGGCCACCGCGTCGCTCCAGCGCGCCGCCTTGCCGATGCGTTCGATCATGGACGTCTCTCCCAACATGTCGCTGCCGTGCAGCGTCCGATCCCGCCGCCTCAGGCGCGGTCGTGAAGATCGGCGAATATCTGGAGAAAGGTTGGAGGCCCGGCCCGGAATCGAACCGGGGTGCACGGATTTGCAGTCCGCTGCGTCACCACTCCGCCACCGGGCCACCGGTCGACGACGTTTAAGCGTCGGCGAAGAGGAAGCGTTCGATACAGGACCGGATCGGCCCCTGCAACGGATTCGTCGCAGGGGCCAACCGATTTGTCTGGCTTTGCCGGCCTACATCGGGCCGACGCCGCCCGGGCTGGTCTGGAAGTCGAAGGCCGGCTCGCGGGGACGGCGCGGGTTGGGAACGCCCTGGCCGCCGAAGCCGTAGGTGAAGCCGATGAACACGGCCCGCAGGTCCAGGTCCATGGCGCGGCGATCCTTCAGGGCCGTGGTGTTGATCACGGTCTTGTCGCCGAAGGTCTTCAGCGCGTCCTGCACCGTCACCACGCCCGACAGGCGGTCGTTGAACTTGTGGCGATAGCCCAGCAGCAGCATGCCGGTCGGCTCCTTGTAGCCTTGCGGCGTCAGGCGCTTGCCGGTGGCGAAGCCGCTGATCTGCAGGAAATCCTTGGGCGTGGCCTGGACGTTCAGGGCCGCATAGCCCGAGACGGTCCAGGTCGAACGCTTGTCGGGGAAACCGAGGTCCGTGGCGCCAAGCTCGTTCCAGGCCGCGTTGCCGCTGATCGTGTACGAGATCTTCGGCGTCAGCTTGGCGTTGGCCACCAGCTCCAGCCCGCCGGCGCGGCTCTTGGCGAGGTTGGCCTTGGTCGTCAGCAGCACGCCGTTGCCGATGTCGCGCACCACGTCGGTGACGCCGTCATGGGCTTGGCGGAAGTAGAGGGTGCCCAGGTAATAGTTGAAGCCCTTGCGCAGCTGGTAGGCGACCTCGAACGAGTCCGTCACCTGCGGCTTCAGACGCGGGTCGCCCTGACGATAGCTGTAGGGGTCCTGGTAGATCCGGTAGGGGTTCAGGTCCTGGGCCGTGGGCCTCTGGATGCGGCGGCTGTAGCTGGCGTTGATCTGGCGGGTGTCGTCCAGGCGGTATTGCACGTGCAGCGACGGATAGAGGCGCAGGTAGTCGTAGCTGTCCTTCAGCTTCGAGGTGACCTGGTTGGTGTCGACGGTGACCTCTTCCAGACGCAGGCCCGGCATCACGGTCCAGTCGCCCATGGCGCGGCTATAGGTGGCGTAGAAGCCGTGGACCGCCTGGTCGTACTTGAACTGATTGGTCAGGGCCGCGTCGACGAGCAGGGAATTGCCGTTTGGACCCCGGGCGCCGAAGTTGTCGTAGTCGTTGTCGTCGACCTGCAGCTCGTAGCCGGCCACCAGCTTGGCGCCGCCGGGCAGGGGGCGCTTGTACTCGGCCTTCAGGCGGGTCTGGACCAGCTCGTCGCCGATGCTGATGCGCTCGACGAAGTTCGAGACGGCCGGCAACTGGTTGAAGGCGTCGGAGAAGGTGGTCTGGCGGTCGCGGGTGCGTTCGACGCTGGCGCGCAGCGTGAGCTCGTGTTCGTCGCCGGAGAACTTGTGGCGCAGGTCGCCCGACAGGCCGGCCACCGACTTCCTCATCTCGCCGTCGCTGCGGCGCTGATAGCGGACGATCGGTGCGCCGCTCGAATTCTTGCCCTCGTAGGACGAACCGGCGTCGGAGTCGTAGGACATGTCGTTGTAGCGGGCCTCGGCGCTGACGCGGGTCTGCTTGTCGACGTCGTAGTCCACGCTGGCGCGCGCGTTGTGCGACTGGCCACGGCTGATGAAGCTGATCTTCTGCTGGCTGTCGGCGTAGCGGCCCGTGGCGGTGTCCAGGCGCGAGCGGTCATCGACGATCTCGCCCTTGGCCTTGTCGCGACGCCAGCCGGCGTCGCCTGAAACGGTCAGCTTCTTGGTATTGCGGCTGAGGCTGACACTGGCGTTCTTGCGACCTTCGGTGCCGAGATTGGCGCGGACCGAGCCGACCATGCCTATGCCGCGTTGCTGCTTGGTGATCAGGTTGATGACGCCGGCCGTGCCCTCGGGGCTGAAGGCGGCCGAGGGGTTGGTCATGACCTCGACCCGCTCGAACTGATTGGCGGGGATCTGCTGCAGCACCTGGCCGCGGTTTTCGCCCTTGAACATGCCGGACGGCTTGCCGTCGATCATGATGGTGACGTTGGCGTCGCCGCGCAGGCTGACATTGCCCTGCACGTCGACCTGCACCGAGGGCACGCCGCGCAGCATGTCGGCGACCGAGCCGGTCGTCGACTGCAGGTCCTTGCCCAGGCTGTAGCTGCGGCGGTCGATCGAGGTCTTCATGTCCTGCGAGGACGGGGCGGTGATGGTCACGCCCTGGACCTGCGTGGATTGTTCCTTCTTGGCCGGAGCGGGGGTGGTCGTCGTTTGGGCGAAGGCCGTGGTGCTAAGGGCGGCCAGGCCCGTGGCGGCCAGCAGGGCGGCGCGGCGGGTCGTGAAGGTCATGGGGAAGGTCTCCTCTGTTGCGAGGAAACTGCCCGAGCGACTCAAAGCCTTGCAGTGCCGGGCGTCAGGCCGTCCGGGTGACGTTTGTCACCTCAGGGCTTGGTCGGCTCGACCGCGTCCAGGTACTGGCCCACCACGGCCTCGGCCCCGGTGAAGATCAGGGTGCGGGTCACGCCGAAGCGGCGGACGTTCACCTGATTGACCTCGTCGCTGTAGATGTCGGCGAACATGGCCGCCTTGACGCCGACCGTGGCGGCGGCGTCGGCTGGCGCGATCTTGCCGGCGTACTCGAAGCGCACCTCGTCGGCGCCGAGGGTCAGGTCCTTCAGGGTCAGGTCGACGATCTTGCCGTCCACCGCCACGCAGAACTGCTTGAGCATGTAGGTCTTCAGCGCCTCGACCGCCTCGGGATCGTCGAGGCTGGCCTGGGCGTCGGGGGCGATCACGGCCAGGGCGGGTTCGGCGTCGTGCGTCGGGACCCGGTGGCTGACGGTGACCGCGCCCGTCTTGGCGTTGATCTCCACGACGCTCAGCGCGCCGTGGCCGCGATGGGCCGCCGCCGGGAGCGGGGCGAGCACGAGGCCCGCCGCCGCGATCATCCCCAAGAACCCTGGGGCAGCCCAACGCAAGATCACTTCGGACCTTCGTCCTTCTTCGCTTCGCCCGCAGGCGTGGTGGTCAGGCTGTCCGGATCGACCTTCAGGTTGGCGTCCTTCATGCGGTTGCTGCCCATTTCCGGCGGCTTGGTGATCTTCAGCGTCGTCGGGGCGATCACGCCGTCGAAGACGTTGTTGCTGCGATCGGCGTCGGCGGTCTCCCACAGCGGGTCGAGCTCGGCGCCCTTCACCTGCTTGGGCGAGACATGCTGCCAGGTGACCTGCCTGGAATTCTTGCGCCAGATCTCGGCCGGGATGCGGATCGTCTCTGTCGAGCCGTCCGTATAGTCCAGCTTCAGGATCACCGGCATCACCAGGCCGCCGATGTTGCGGAAGGTGAAGCGGTAGAAGTTGTCCTTCACGTCCTGGGCGGCGACCTCTTCCGGGGTCAGGTCATCACGGGCCGTCTTGGCGCGCTTCTTGGCGCCTTCGGTGACCGTGAACTCGTCGGTGGCGTCGTAGAAGTCGCGGGTCTTCGGATCGGTCTCGACGATCGTCTTGCCGGTGTTGCGGGCGGCGGTCAGCGAGCCGGGGTCCTTGGCCTTGTCGGCCTTGCGGGCGGCGGCCTCGATGTCGGGATCGCCGCTGTCGAGACGGCCCTGCACGACCTTGTCCAGCGCGATGTCGACGTGGTCGGTCGAATAGAACCAGCCGCGCCAGAACCAGTCGAGGTCGATGCCCGAGCTCTCTTCCATCGTGCGGAAGAAGTCGTACGGCGTCGGGTGCTTGAAGCGCCAGCGGTTCGAATACTCCTTGAACGCGCGGTCGAAGAGCTCGCGGCCCATGACCGTCTCGCGCAGGATGACCAGCGCGGTGGCGGGCTTGGAATAGCCGTTCGGGCCGAACTGCAGCACCGAGTCCGACTGGGTCATCAGCGGCACCTGGTCCTGGCTGACCATGTACTCGACGATGTCCTTGGGCTCGCCGCGACGCGACGGGAACTTCTTGTCCCACTGCTTCTCGGCCTGGAACTCAAGGAAGCTGTTCAGGCCCTCGTCCATCCAGGTCCACTGACGCTCGTCGGAATTGACGATCATCGGGAAGTAGTTGTGGCCCACCTCGTGGATGACCACGCCGATCAGGCCGTACTTGGCGCGGTCGGTATAGGTCAGGGCGCCGGTCTTCTTGTCCTTCACCGGCCGGGGGCCGTTGAAGCTGATCATCGGATATTCCATCCCGCCCTGCGGGCCGTTCACCGACTGGGCCACCGGATAGGGGTAGGGGAAGGTGAAGCTGGAATAGACCTTGATCGTCTGGGCGATCGACTTGGTCGAATAGGCGTCCCACAGCGGCCGGGCTTCCTTGGGGAAGAACGACATGGCCATGACCAGCGGATACTTGGCGCCCGGCTCGTCCTGCTTCACGCCCATGGCGTCCCAGGCGAACTTGCGCGAGGTGGCCCAGCCGAAGTCGCGGACGTTGGCGGCCTTGAACACCCAGGTCTTCTCGCCGGTCGGCTTGCCGGCCTCCGCGGCGACGGCTTCCTGCGGGGTCACGACATAGACCGGCTCGCTGGCGGTGCGGGCCTTGGCCAGGCGGTCACGCTGGGCGGCGGTGAGGATCTGGGCGGCGTTCTGCAGCTCGCCGGTGGCCGAGACCACGTGGTCGTTCGGCACCGTCAGGGCGACGTTGTAGTCGCCGAACTCCAGGGTGAACTCGCCGTTCGAGAGGAAGGTCTTGTTGTGCCAGCCCTCGTAGTCTGAATAGACGGCCAGGCGCGGGAACCACTGGGCGACCTCGAAGATGCAGTTGCCGTCATCGCCCTTGGCGGTGAAGCACTCATAGCCGCTGCGGCCGCCGATCAGCTTGGTCTCCACCATCGGGAACGACCACTCGATCGAGAACTTGGTCTCGCCGCCATTGGCCTTCACGGCCGCCGGCAGGTCGATGCGCAGCATGGTGTCGACGACGGTGAACTTCAGGGGGCGGCCCGACGCGTCCTTGACCGACTTGATGGTCATGCCGCCTTCCCAGTCCTGGAAGCGCTTGGCGCGGCGGACCTGGCCCAGGGTGACGCTGTCGCCCGAGACGGTCTCGGTCATGTGGCTGATGGACGAACGCTTAAAGTCGTTCTGGTCAAGCATCAGCCAGAGATAGGGCAGGTCGTCCGGCGAGTTGTTGCGATAGGTCACCGACTCCGAGCCGATGATCGACTTGGTCGGCTCGTCCAGCCGGCCGGTGATGTTGTAGTCGACCTTCTGCTGCCAGTAGCGATAGCCCGGCGCGCCCGAGGCGTTGCGGTAGTCGGTCGGGGAGGGCCAATCCTCGCCTTCCAGCTGGCGGAACTTGTCCTCGAACGGCGCCTTGGTCTGCTTGATGGCGTCGGCGTGAGCAACAGAAGCGGCCAGCGCGGCCGCGATGACGCCGGCCACGGCGTAGCGAATGGAACGCTTGGACAAGTCGAGAGCCCCTCAGAAGGCGGACGGAAACCGCGAAGGGACCTTGGCGAGGCTCAAAGGGAAAATCATCCCATTTTCGCGGTGAAGATCAGAAATTGATCTTCATGCCCGCGCGGACGGCGCGCGGCTCCACCGGATGGAAATGGACGTCGTCGACGCCGCCGGAAGGCTCTCCGGGGAGGCGCGAGGCGTAGAAGTAGGCGATGTCGTCCTTGTGACTGTTGGTCAGGTTCAGAACCTCGACCATCAGGCTGGCGCGACCGAAATCCTGGACGAAGAGAGCATTGACCAGGCTGGTAGGTCGCGAGCGCACGGAATTGTCCTCGACCAGCGGCGCGGCGCCCAGGCGGCGCCAGGTCAGGGACAAGGTCGAGGCGTCGCCGAGTTTCCAACTGGCGCCGGCGCTGAGCACCGCGCTGACGGCGTTGGGGATGCGGTCGCCGTTCGTGAAGCGCGCGTGTGTGCCGGCGTATGAGGCGGTGAGGTTCAGGCGCGTAGTTGGCCGCCAGTCCGCCAGCAGCTCGATGCCCGCGCGCTTGGTCGCGCCGCTTGCCTCTGTGAAGCCGGCGTCGCCGACATAGACGAGCTCGGAATCGACATGCAGCGCCCAGGCCGCCGCCGTCAGGGACAGGCCGTCGCGCTTCCAGCGCAGGCCCAGCTCCGCGCCGTCGGTGGGCGAGAGCAGCGGCGCGCGCTCGGCCGGATCGCCGGTGACCGGATCGACCGTGATCACCGCGCCGCGCGCGTCGTTGGAATGGAAGCCGCGCCCGGCGTCGGCATAGAGCTCGAAGGTCTTCGACAGCCGCCAGGCCAGGGCCAGCTTGGGGTTGACCAGCACGTCGCTGACCTTGCCGGCATTGCGGGTATCGCCGGCTTTCACGTCGGCGCCCATAGCGTCGGCGCGCAGGCCGAAGGTGGCGTCGAGCTTGCCGAACCGCTTGGACGCCTCGCCCCACAGCGCCGTCGACCATTCGGTCAGGGCGTCTTGACGCACGGTCTCGCGGCGAACCCGAGCGGTGGTGCGATAGAGGCCGACCTTGCCGATGTCGTCGACGCGGGCCGAGGCCCCGGCGCGGAAGCTCCAGCCGTCGATCGGCGCCCAGCGCTTGGTCACTGATCCGCCGTAGATCCAGCGCTGGTCGGCCTGTTCGAACTGGTCGCCATTGACCGGGTCGTCGAGGAAGTAGGTGAAGTTCGAAAAGAGATCGAGCTTGTAGCGCTGGACGTAGAGCACGGTGTCGAGGCCGCGCAGGAGGTCGCGGCGGCGCGCCGACAGCATGTAGCGCGAGGTCTCGCCGCCGTCGGTCGTATCGACCGCGTCGAGGCGGCCCAGCTTGCCAGTTTCGACCGCGCGGCGCGGGATCTGGTCGGTGGCGTTCCAGTCGGCGTCGTACGCCAGGGCGGTGATCGACCAGCCGCCGACGATCGCGCGGCCCAGCAGGTTGATCTTCTTGAGGTCTTCCGGCGTCGACCAGGCGCCGCGCGCGGTCGAGAGGTCGGCGGCGACCAGGACGTTCTGGCTCAAGGCCTTCGAACCGACCGCCCGGTAGTAGGCGTTCTCGCCGACCCAGGCCTGCAGCCCGTCGCCGTGCAGATGGTCGGCGGTCTCGAACGCCACCGCCCCGGCCGTGGCGAAGTCGCCGTTCTCGGCAGAGTAGGGACCCTTCCTGAAACCGATGTCGTGGATGAACTCGGGCGTCAGGACATTGAGGTCCAGATAGCCCTGGCCGTGGCCGTGGCTCGGCAGGTTCAGCGGCACGCCGTCCAGCGAGGCGGCCAGGTCCGTGCCGTGATCCAGGTTGAAGCCGCGCAGGAAGTATTGGTTGGCCTTGCCCGCGCCCGAGTGCTGGGTGGCGGCCAGGCCGGGCACGGCCTCGATCAGTTCGCCGGGCCGGAGCAGCGGCCGCACGGCGAAGTCGGCATAGGCGATGCGGCCTTCGCTGGCCGAGGTCGCCCGCCCGATCTCGTTGGCGCGACGGCCCCAGACCGAGATCGCCTCGACCTCCTGGGCGTGGACGAGCACGGGCGCCGAGGCGGCGGCAAGCAGAGCAATCAGGGGCGCGGAACGCGTCATGGGGCGGCTGTTAGGGCCCGGCGTCGGGCGTGGCAAGGCCGCGTCTCGTCCACAGGTTGCTCCGCCACACCAAGTTTTAACGGCGTTCTGGCATCAATGGCGGCTCAAATCCCGAGGGAGTGGGACGTTTGAAACCTGCAGCGCTACATCCGGCGGCCGAGATCGGCGTCGAGCCGGCCAAGCCGCACGGCCTGGGGCGGGCGATGCTGATTGCCGCCTTCGTGATCTATGCCGCCGGCGCGATCGGCGCGTGGTGGCTGGCGCTGCAGCTGATCCCCGCCGAACTGACCCTGACCTTCCTGGGCAAGTCGGTGCATTCGGACTCGGTGCACGACAAGCTCAACAACATCTTCCTGATCTTCCTGCTGCTGCCGACCGCCTTGTGGATCGAGTGCGTGACAGTGGGCTGGGAGCAGAGCTCGCTGCGCCAGCTGATCTTCGCCCGCACGCCGTCGCTGAACACGGACCTGACCGTTTTCGTCCTGGGTCAGGGCCATGTGCTCGATATCGTCGGCCGTATCCTGATGCTGGGCGCCTCAATGGTCTCCGGCGGCTGGATTCACGACGCCATCCAGCGCGCCACGGGCGTGAACCTGGGCCCTCCGCCGCTACCGTTCCTCCTGCAGCTGCCGCTCTACTTCGCGGTCTACAGCTTCTTCGACTACTGGACCCACCGGACGGACCACACGAAGTTCTTCTGGCCGCTGCACCGCTACCATCACTCGGCCGAGGACTTCGGCGTGGTGACCTCGGTGCGCCAGCATCCGGCGACCTTCACCGCCATCTTCCTGGTCAACCTGCCGCTGGCCATCCTGGGCGCGCCGGCCGAGGTGATGATCTATGTGAACGTCCTCGTGGTCGGCCTCGGCCTGGTGATCCACGGAAAGATCGACGCCAACTGGGGCTGGGTGGGGCGCTGGCTGATCCAGTCGCCAAACCATCATCGGGCCCACCACAAGCTGGACATGACCCATCCGACGGGCCACTTCGCCATCATGCCGATCTGGGATCGCCTGTTCGGCACTTGGTACGAGGATCGGCCCGACCCGAAGCTGGCGATCGGCGTCGACACCCCCTACAGCCACGGCTTCTTCGTGCCGCGCGACATGGCGCGGGACTACATCCACTTCTGGATGGGCTGGTTCGGCGGCCGCAGCGACGGGCCGGAGTCCGACCTGAAGCTGTTGAAGAAGCGCTGAGGAGCCGAAACCCCGCCCTTCGACAAGCTCATGGTGAGGTTTCTACTGATGCGGGGCCGGAAATAGTCCTCACCCTGAGCCTGTCGAAGGGCGAGGGCGGTCCCTCGACTAAGCCGCCTTCAGCAGGCCGTCGAAGTACTCGATCGTCCGCATCAGCCCGACCTTGAGCGGCGCGGTCGGCGCCCAGTCCAGGTGCTGCTTGGCCAGGGTGATGTCCGGCTGGCGCTGGCGCGGGTCGTCCGAGGGCAGCGGGCGGTGGACGAGGCCTGACTTGCTGCCGGTCAGCTCCAGCACCAGGTCGGCCAGCTGCTTCATCGTGAACTCGACCGGGTTGCCCAGATTGATCGGGCCGGTCACGTCGTCGCTTGAGTTCATGAGCTTCATCAAGCCGTCGACCAGATCGTCGACATAGCAGAACGACCGCGTCTGGTTGCCGTCGCCATAGAGGGTGATGTCCTCGCCCTTCAGCGCCTGGACGATGAAGTTCGACACCACGCGCCCGTCGTTGGGATGCATGCGCGGGCCGTAGGTGTTGAAGATCCGCGCCACCTTGATGCGCAGCTTGTGCTGGCGCCAGTAGTCGAAGAACAGGGTCTCGGCGCAGCGCTTGCCCTCGTCGTAGCAAGAGCGGATGCCGATCGGATTGACGTTGCCCCAGTAGCTCTCGACCTGCGGGTGGATGGTCGGGTCGCCGTACACCTCCGAGGTCGAGGCCTGCAGGATCTTGGCCTTCACGCGCTTGGCCAGGCCCAGCATGTTGATGGCGCCGTGGACGCTGGTCTTGGTCGTCTGCACCGGGTCGAACTGGTAATGCACGGGGCTGGCCGGGCAGGCCAGATTGTAGATCTGATCGACCTCGACATAGAGCGGCATGGTCACGTCGTGCCGCAGCAGCTCGAAGCGCGGATTGGAGAGGTTCTGCGCCACGTTCTGGCGTGAGCCGGTGTAGTAGTTGTCGACGCAGAGCACCTCGGCCCCGGTCTCCAGCAGCCGGTCGCAAAGATGCGATCCGACGAAGCCCGCGCCGCCCGTCACCAGAACTCTCTGCGTATGCATCGCCGACCTGACCTTTCAAGGACTCAGCGTCCGACTGCATTTCTACAGCGGCGTTGGCGCTCGCTCCAAGGTCGCGTTTGTCCGCAAGACGGCGGCGTTTCGTCGCCGATGGCCTCAGGCTGCCGTCGCGACTCCGCCGAGGATGGCCTGGGCGACGGTGCGCACCAGCGCGCCGGGGTCGATCGGCTTGTGCAGCAGGCCGCTGAACAGGGTCTCGTCGATCCGCACCGTGGCGTCGGCCGAGAAGGCGACGATCGGCGTCGCGCGGTTGGGGCCGTCGCTTTCGCGGATGCGGCGGGCCGCGGTCTCGCCGTCCATGATCGGCATCCGCTGATCCATCAGGATCAGATCGAAGGCGTGAGTCTGGGCGATCGCCAGGGCGGCGGCGCCGTCGGCGGCTTCCGAGAGATCGACCGACAGGCCGCGTAGGACGGTCCCGACGAGATCGAGATTGACCGGATTGTCGTCGACCACCAGCACCCGGCAGCCCGAGGCATGGGCGCCAGGCGCGGCGGACTTGGGCGTCGAAGGCGCGCCGACCCGGGCGGCGGGGACCTCGAACCAGAAGCAGGAACCCTGACCGACGACGCTCTCGACGCCGATGGCGCCGTCCATGGCCTCGATCAGACCCTTGCAGATCGCCAGGCCCAGGCCCGAACCGCCATGGCGGCGCGTCGACGAACCGTCGACCTGCGAAAAGCGCTTGAACAGGGCGTCCAGGCGGTCCGCTGGAATGCCGGGACCACTGTCGCGCACGGCCAGCTTCAGGCGGTCGCCGACATAGGACGCCTCGACGGCGATCTCGCCCCGCTCGGTGAACTTCACGGCGTTGCCGACCAGGTTCAGCAGCACCTGCCGGATGCGATCCGGCGCGAGGTCCAGGCTGGCGGGCAGGGCGCCCAGGCCCTCGCTGCGCAGGACCACGTCCTTCTCGTCGGCCTGCAGCGAGAAGATATCGAGGGTCTCCTCGACCAGCGTCGCCGGCTGGCACGGCTGGCGGGCGATCTCGACCTGGCCGGCCTCCAGCTTGGAGAAGTCCAGGATGTCGTTGACGGTCGACAGCAGGGCCTTGCCGGCGCTGGACACGCGCTTGACGAAGCGCTGGGTGGTGTCACTGAGCTCGGGCTGTTCGGCGATCAGGCGCGAGAAGCCCAGCACGGCCGTCAGCGGCGTGCGCAGCTCGTGGCTCATGTTCGACAGGAACTCGGCCTTCACATTGGCGGCGGCCTCGGCCTCGGCGCGGGCGGTTTCCAGCGCCGCCTCCATCGCCTTGCGCGAGCTGATGTCGCGGACGACGTCCTGAATGCCGATGAAGGCGCCCGTGTCGGGATCGAAGAACAGGGTGGGCTGGCCCTCGACCCAGATCCAGCGACCGTCCTTGCGACGCCCCCGGAACTGCAGGGGTTCTGCGCTGGCGCCGGGGCCGGCGGCGATCAGGGCGGCGTAATAGGCCAGCACGCGAGGAACGTCCTGGGGGTGGCTCAGGTCGATGACCCGTTTGCCCAGCAGCTCTTCCGGCGCATAGCCCAGGACCGCCTTGCTGGCGGGGGACATGAAGATGATCGCGCCCTTGGCGTCCAGACGCGTGATCATGTCGCCGGCGTTGTCGGCCAGCAGGCGATAGCGCGCCTCGCTGTCGGCCAGGGCGTCGTCGATCCGCTTGCGGTCGGTGATATCGCGGATCACGTCGGTCACGCCGACCGGGGCGCCGGTCTCGGGATCGCGGATCAGCTTCGGGCGGGCTTCCACCCAGCGCAGACCGCCATCCTTGCGAACGATGCGGTACTCGATGACCCAGCCCGACGGGCCGGCCAGGGCCGTCTCGAACGCCTGCACGACGCGAGGGCGGTCTTCGGGATGGATGAACTCCAGCGCCGTGCGCCCGACGGCTTCCTCGGCGGTGTAGCCGGAGATCGCCTTCACCGCTGGTGAGACGTAGGTGAACCGACCGTCGGGATCCATCTTGGTCACGAGGTCGTTTGCGTTCTCGGTCAGCAGCTTGTAGCGGGCGCTGCTGCGCTCGACCGCGCGTATGGCTTCCAGGTGATCGGTGACGTCCTGCAGCAGGCCGAACAGCGCGACGACCTCGCCTCGGTCGTCGAGTTCGCTGACACCCCGCGCCACGAGGTCGCGGACCTGCCCGTCGGGGCGCACGACCTCGACCTGGACGTCGAAGCCGCCCTTGGTCTCGACGGCCGCTTCGAAGCAGCGTCGGATGTGCTCTGCGTCCTCGGGACGGTAGTGGGCGAGGTCGGCGTCGAGCTCGGGGCGATAGGTTTCGCGATCCAGGCCGTGGATGACGTACATCTGGTCCGACCAGGTCACCGTGCTGGTCGTGATGTCGTAGCGCCAGTGACCGACACCGGCCATGCTCTCGGCCAGCTCCAGCAGGCGCTGTTTCTCGGCGGTCAGGCGGTGGGCCTTGGTCAGCTCGAACTCGTCGACGACGATCCGGGCCAGCAGCTTCAGGCGCTCGAGCTCGCCATCGGTGGGGCGGGGGCGGGGCTTGTCGTCGATCACGCACAGCGTGCCGAGGTTGTGCCCATCCTTCGTCGTGAGGGTGGCGCCGGCGTAGAAGCGGATATCGGGCGCGCCGGTGACCAGCGGGTTGTCGGCGAAGCGCGGGTCCAGCGTCGCGTCTTCCACGACCATGACGGCCTCGGGCCCCATGGCGACGGCGTGGGCGCAGAAGGCGTCGCCGCGCGGGGTCGAAGACGCTTCCAGCCCGATCCGAGCCTTGAACCACTGGCGCTCTTCATCGACCAGGGACACCAGCGAGATCGGCGTGCTGAACAGGTTTCCGGCCAGATCGGCGAGGCGATCGATGGCGGCGTCGGCCGGCGTATCCAGGATCTTGTAGGACTTGAGGGCGGCCAGGCGCTGGGCTTCGCGAAGGTCCATGGTCGGCGTACGCCCCGGCTACTCAAACGTTTGCGCGATTTTAGATCGGACCCCTCCCGAACGGGGTTAAGACCGGGCGCGGCAGAATGGCGCAGGTCGGCGAACGTCGATCCACCAACGCCTCAGGCGGTTTCCTCCCGCAGCACCGCCAGGGTCTCCAGGCGCGGCGTGGCGTAGTCCAGGAACGCGCGCACCAACGGCGGCATGAAGCGGCCTCCGGCGGTCAGCAACTGGACAGGCAGGGGCGCGGGTTCGAAGTCTCGCAACAGGCGCACCAGCCGCCCGTCCGCCAGTTCGTCGGCCACCTGGTAGGAGAGGGCGCGGCCCACGCCCTGGCCGGCCACGACGGCGGCGAGAGCCGCTTCGACATTGTTGACGCTCAGGCGCGGCTCCAGCCGTACGGCGCGAGGACGGCCGTTGGCCTCGAAGCGCCATTCCGGCGAGGCCGAGACCACCGTGGTCAGGACGGTGTCGTGGTCGGCCAGGTTAGCGGGGGACCTGGGCTCGCCGCGTCGCGCCAGATAGTCGGGCGAGGCGACCGTGACCCGACGCAGCATCCCGACTCGCCGCGCCAGCAGGCTGGAGTCCGCCAGGGCGCCGATGCGAAGCGCGACGTGCAGTTCGGACTCGATCAGGTCGAGATTGCGGTCATGCAGGGTGACGTCGGCGCTGACGCCGGGATGCTCGGCCAGGAAGCCGTTGACGATGGGAACCAGGTGGCGGCCGCCGAACACCGTCGGGCCGGTGATCCGCAGCAGGCCACGAACCATGTCGGGGGCGGAGGTTTCCAGCGCCGCCTCGTAGTCGGCCAGCAGCCGGCGGGCGCGGTCGGCCAGTTCGCGACCGGCTTCTGTCGGAGCCAGCTTGCGCGTCGTGCGCTCGATCAGCCGCGCGCCGGCCCGCTCCTCCAGCGCAGCCAGCGCCCGGGTCATGGCGGCGGGCGAGCGGCGCAGACGCCGTCCGGCGGCCGCCAGTCCTCCGGCGTCGATCACCGCCACCAATAGGGACAGCTCATCGAGGCGATCCATCTAGGTGTTCCAAAATCAGCAAAAATCTATTGCCGATTTGGCCAATTCATTCCGTCAATCGCAATGGTGAAAATGCCGATCATCGAACAACGAGGAGACTTCCGATGGCCGACACCGCGATTGTCCTGCACGGCGTGCCGCTGAGCGGGCACACCCACCGCGTGGCCCTGATGCTGAACGCCCTGGGCCTGGGCTACCGTTTCGAGAACGCGCCCGCCGACGTCCGCTCCAGCCCCGCCTTCCTGGCGCTCAACCCGCTGGGCCAGATCCCGGTACTGGAGGACGGCGATCTCGTGCTGGCCGACAGCAATGCGATCCTGGTCTATCTGGTCCGCCGCTACGCCCCGGACTCGGCCTGGCTGCCGCAGGAGCCGGTCGCCGCCGCCTCGGTGCAGCGTTGGCTGTCGATCGCCGCGGGCGAAGTCATGCACGGCCCTGCCATCGCCCGGATGATCAGCCTGTTCGGCTTCGCGGACGATCCCGCCCGCGCCGCCCGGATCGCCGCCCGCGTCCTGACCTTCATGGACGGTCACCTGGTCGGCCGCGAGTTCCTGGCCGCCGAACACGTCACCATCGCCGACCTCGCCTGCTACAGCTACGTCGCCCACGCGCCCGACGGCGGGGTGTCGCTGGAACCCTATCCAAACGTCCGCGCTTGGCTCGCCAAGGTCGAGGCCCAGCCCTGGTTCCAGCCGATCCCGGACTTCGCCAAGCTGGAAGAGGCTGCCTGAGATGGACGGGCCGTTCCACGCCGGCGAGCTGATCGCCCAGGCGCGCGCCGGCGTGGACGCGCCCGGCGGGGCCGCGGGCATCCGCGCCTTCATGCCCGACCAGCACCGAGCGTTCTTCCCTTTGCTGCCCTACCTGTTCGTCTCGACCGTCGACGAAGACGGCTGGCCGGCGGCGACGGTGCTGACGGGCCAGCCCGGCTTCATCTCGAGCCCGGACCCAACCACGCTGCTGGTCGGGGCAACGCCACGCGAGGGCGAGCCGGGCCACGACCTCTTCCGTGCGGGGCGGCCGTTCGGCGCGCTGGGCCTGGACTTCTCCACCCGTCGCCGCAACCGCGCCAACGGCGTCATCGAGGCGGCGGACGGGGAAGGAATGCGGCTCAAGGTGCTGCAAAGCTTCGGCAATTGCCCGCAGTACATCCAGACCCGCGCGGTGGAGGAGGCCCCGGCCTCGACCCTTCCGGCCGAGAGCGTGCGCGTCGATGCACCGGAAGTCCTGGCCCAGATCGCTGACGCCGACACGTTCTTCGTCGCTACGGCCTCGGGCGGCGAGAACGGCGGTGCGGACATCTCGCACCGGGGCGGCCTGCCGGGGTTCGTGAAGGTCCAGGACGGGGCGCTGGTCGTGCCGGACTTCCGGGGCAATCGTTTCTTCAACACCTTGGGCAATCTGGTGGAGGATCCGCGCGCGGCGCTGCTGTTCGTCGACTTCGACACCGGCGACCTGCTGCATCTGCGTGGCCGAGTCGAGATCGATTGGGATCCGCCGACTAGCGAGGCCTGGCCCGAGGGCGTGCAGCGCCAGTGGCGGTTCTACCCCGAGACGGCCTGGCGTCGGCCGGCGGCCCTGCCGCTGCGCTGGCTGTTCGGCGACTTCTCGCCCGTGACCCTGATGACCAAGGCCTGGAACGAGGCCGCCTAGGCGAGGTGACACTTGTCATGTCCGCCCCGTGACGCCCGGCACTGATGGGGCGCGTCGCGGGGCGGCATGTTGGCTTCACAACGAGGGAGCCAAACATGTCACCCAAACTTTCGGAGCCGCCGGTCGCCGAGTTGCGCCAGGCGATCAAGCACCGGGGCAAGACCCTGGCGTTGAATGGCCTGGACCTGGTCATCCGCCCCGGCCAATGCGTGGCCCTGCTCGGCCCGAACGGCGCCGGCAAGAGCACCAGCGTCGCCCTGCTGACCGGTCGCCTGCGCCCCGACACCGGCGTCGCCAGCCTGTTCGGTGAAGACCCTCGCGGCGTCGCCAGCCGAGGCCGCATGGGCGTGATGCTGCAGGAGGCCGGCCTTCCGCAGACCCTGACCGTCCGCGAGCAGGTCGACCTGTTCCGGGGCTACTATCGCCAGCCCCGCCCGCTGGACGAGATCATCCGCCTGGCCGGTCTGGAAGGCCTGGAGCGTCGTCGTTGCGGCGCCCTGTCAGGCGGCCAGCAGCGTCGCGTGCAGTTCGCCCTGGCCATCGCCGGTCGCCCGGACTTCCTGGTGCTGGACGAGCCGACCACCGGCATGGACATCGAGGCTCGTCGCGCCCTCTGGACCGCCGTCCGCGCCGAGATCGCCCGGGGCTGCGCCGTCCTGCTGACCACCCACCATCTGGACGAGGCCGAGGCCCTGGCCGACCGCATCGTGGTCATCGACCATGGCCAGGTCATCGCCGACGGCTCGCCCGAGGCCATCAAGTCCCGGGTGTCGGGCGTGGCCATCCGCTGCCGCACCCGCCTGTCGGACGCCGAGCTTTCGGCCCTGGCCCGTGTCACCGGCGTCAGCCGTGACGGCGGCAAGGTCACCCTGCTGACCACCTCGGCCCCCGCCACCCTGCGCGAGCTGCTGGCTCGCGATGAAACCGTCGACGATCTGACCGTCTCCGGCGCCTCGCTGGAAGACGCCGTTACCCGTCTCGTCCAGGCCGGCGCACCGGCCCAGAACCGCCAAATCGAGGTCGCCTGAGATGCACATCCTGGCCGTCTATTTCCGTGAAGCCCGCGCCCAGGTCCTGGCGACCTGGCGCACCCCGCAGTTCCTGATCCCCAGCGTGGCCCTGCCGCTGCTGTTCTACGGGATCATGGGACTGGGTCTCAGCAAGGGGCGCGAGGAGATCGCCCGCATGATGCTGGCCAACTACGTGATCTTCGCCGCCATCGCCCCGGCCATGTTCGGCTTCGGCGCCGCCGTCGCCGCCGAACGCGAGGCCAAGCTGATCGAGCTGAAGCAGATCGCCCCGCTGCCCGCCGGCGGGTACCTGGTCGGCCGCCTCGCCGCCGCCCTGGCCCTGGTCGCCACGGCGATCGGCTTGCTGGGCGCGCTGGGTTACTTCGGTGGTGTGACCATGGTCCCGTGGCGCTGGGCCGCGACCCTGGGCCTTGGGCTCTTCTCGGCGATCCCTTTCGCCCTGATCGGCCTGAACCTGGGTCTGCGCCTGGGCTCGCAAGGAGCGACGGCGACCGCCAACCTGCTGTTCCTCAGCTTCAGCCTGTTCGGCGGTCTCTGGATCCCGCTGCAGGTCATGCCGGGCTGGATCACCAAGGTGGCCGAGTTCACGCCGTCGTACCACTTCGGCCAACTCTCGCTGATGCTGTCGGGCCTCCAGCCCGCGGCCAATGTCCCGCACCACGTCTCGGTGCTGATGGCGATCACCATCGCCGCGGCGATCGGCTCCTGGGCGGCCTGGCGCCGGCAGGCGGCTTGACCGTGGCGAGCGGCGCGCGCGACATCGCCGGCATGGACAAGGACCCCGTGACTCGGTCGGCCGGCGACAAGAGCCTGCGTCATGTGGCGCTCCCTTTCGGGGGGCGCCGCTTCGATGCGCGCTGGAGCGTGGTCTTCCTGGCCTACCTGCCGTTTTACTTCCTCTCCTGGCTCTTCCGCTGGCCGGGGAAGGTCGAGCTGATCGCTTCGCTGGCGGGCTTCGCGTTCTTCCTGGGCCTGTTCATCAAGATCTACCGCAACAAGGGCCGGCCCCAGTTCTGGGAGGTTCTGGCGATCTTCGGCCTGGGCATAGCGCTGTCGCCGTTCAAGGCCGGGTGGAGTGTCTACACGATCTACGCGATGTCGTTCGCGGCGCGGATGCAGTCGCGCACGTTGTCGGTGCGAACTCTGATCGGACTGGAGATCCTGCTTCTGGCGATCGGCGCGCTGTTCCTGCGGTCCAGCTGGCCGATCTGGGCCTCGGGCGTGATCTTCGGCGGCATCACCGGTTTCGCCGGCCTGATGCAGGCCGACATGGAGCGCAAGAACACCGAGCTGGCCGTCGCCCACGAGGAGGTTCGCGCCCTGGCCACCACGGCCGAGCGCGAGCGGATCTCCCGCGATCTGCACGACCTCCTGGGCCACACCCTGACCCTGGTCGCCGTGAAGGCGGAGCTGGCCGCCAAGCTGGTCAGCCGCGACGCCGAGGCGGCCGAGCGCGAGATGCAGTCGGTGGCCGCCGCAGCGCGCGAGGCTCTTTCGGAGGTTCGCACCGCCGTGGTCGGCATGAAAGGCGCCTCGCTGGCTTTCGAACTCGACAAGGCCAAGCAGGCCCTGGCCGCCGCCAATGTGAAGTCCGAGGTCTCGGCCCTGACCATCGACGGCCATCCGGGACAGGAGGCCGTGCTGGCCATGGCCCTGCGCGAGGGCGTGACCAACGTCATCCGCCATTCCGGCGCGACCCGCTGCGAGATCAAGCTGCAACCCACCGCCAAGGCCCTGGTGCTCAGCATCGTCGACGATGGCGCCGGCGGCCGTGTGGTCGAGGGCTCCGGGCTGAAGGGCATGCGCGCGCGGCTAGCCGCCATCGGCGGCGGGCTTGTCATCAAATCCGACAAGAGCGGCACGCGCCTGACGGCGACGGCTCCGCTGGAGGCACTATCGTGATCCGCGTCATCATCGCCGAAGACCAGAAGATGGTGCTGGGCGCCCTCAGTGCGCTGCTCGAAATGGAGGGCGACATCCAGGTGGTCGGCCGCGCGCCAGACGGAGCGGTCGCGCTGGAGCTGGTGAAAGTCGAGAAGCCGGACGTGCTGATTTCCGACATCGAGATGCCGAACCTCACGGGCATCGACGTCGCCGCGCGGCTGAAAGCCGATGGCGCCAACACCCGCGTGCTGATCGTCACCACCTTCGGTCGGCCAGGCTATCTGCGCCGGGCCATGGAAGCGGGGGTCAAGGGCTACCTCCTGAAGGACGGCCCCAGCAGCGTACTCGCCGCCGCCGTCCGCACCATCGCCGCCGGCGGCAGGGCCATCGCGCCGGAGCTGTCGGAAGCCGTCTGGGACGCCCAGCCCGATCCGCTGACCGACCGCGAGCGCGAGATCCTGCGCCTGGCCGAGGAGGGGCGTTCGAACAAGGACATCGCCGACGTGCTGGACCTCTCGCCTGGCACCGTCCGCAACTACCTGTCCGAAGCCGCCCAGAAGCTGGGCGCGGCCAACCGGGTGGAGGCGGGACGCATCGCGCGGTCGAACGGCTGGCTCTAAGGTTTCGGTGCGCCGATCAGCTCCGCCGGATCGCCGTCCAGGTCGATCCGCTGGCGGACGATCTCCAGATGGTCGCCGGCGTCGCGCATTTCGTAGAGCTTGCCCCGCGCCCGCTTGAACGGTCGGTGCACGATCATCATCAACTGACCGTCTAACCGGCGGAACAGCATGCCGTGGCCACTGTCGTAGCGGACCAGCGGCTCCAACTGCTCCCAGGGACCGGCCAGCGTTCCGCTCTTCGAGCGGGCCTGGGCCTGGACATAGCCCTTGGCGTCGTAGCTGGACCACAGCATCAGCAAGGTTCCGGTGCGCGTGCGGAACAGCTCGGGACCGTCGGTGACATGGACCTCGTCGCCGGTGGGTTGAAGGCGACCGCTGGCCCAGGGCGCGTCGCTGGCCTTGAACAGCGTGATCGGCGCGCCGGTCGCGACCAGATCGGCGGTCACGGGCAGGGCCTCCATCGTTCCGTCGGTCGTTTGCAGCCACTCGTGGGCGTAGACGAACCAGCTCCTGCCGGCCAGGTCCCGGTAGAGCGTGCCGTCCAGGGTCATCAGGTCCTTCGGCGCGACGGGCTCGCCCTGGCGGACCAGGGTGAAGGGACCTTCCGGGCGATCGGCGACGGCCACGACAGTGCCGCGCCGGTAGGGCGTGCGGGAGCTGGTCGGCGCCAGCCTGGCGGTCTCATTGTGGAAGGTGGTCAGCAGCCGCCAGCGGCCGTCCTGGAAATGCACTTCCGGCGCCCAGGCGCCGCCGGTGAACCAGGCGTCCTTCGGCGCGATGAAGACGGCCTGGGGACGGCTCCAGGCCTGCAGGTCGCGGCTGACGTACATCATCGTCCCGAGGCCCGGCGTTCCGCTGACCGATGGGACGTTGGCGGTGTAGAGCCGATAGAGCCTGGCCTTGGTGTCCGCGACGATCCAGGGATCGTGCAGGGGCATGTCGGGCAGCCGCATCGAAGCGGCCTCGACGGCCGGTTCCGGCTGCCGCCAGGCCAGGGCGGGCGCCGCCGTCGCCGTGGCGAGCAGCAGCGCCAGCCGCAGGGCTTTCATCAGCGACCCCAGAGGCGCTCCCACTTCCAGCCGGTCAGGTCCTCGACGATCTGGCGGGACTCCTCGCTCTCGGCCTCGGCTTCGCCGGCGCGCAGGCGCTCGACTTCCTTGACCAGCACCTCGTGGGTCTTGGCGTTCAGGCGGAACGACCACGAGATCACCATGCCGGCCAGCATGACCAGGATCGGCAGAGCGACCATGACCAGCACCAGGGTCTGGATCGCCTCGGGCGTTTGCGGCGGCATGGGCTTGCCCTTGGCGGCCGAGACGAAGCCACCGGCGCCGATCAGCGAGGTGGTCAGCAGGATCGCGCCGGACTGGGCGATCTTGCGCACGAAGGTCATGACCCCGGCGAAGATGCCTTCGCGGCGCTGGCCGGTGACCGCCTCGTCGACGTCGGGCAGGTAGTTGTAGACCCCCCACGGCACGAAGTTCAGCGTCCCGCGGCCCAGGCCTGCCAGGATGATCGGCACGAACAGCCAGAACAGCACGCCGGGACCGGCCTTGGCGCTGAAGATGTTGCCGCCCAGGCCTGCTACGCCCTCGGCGAAGCCCGCCGGCTTGATCAGGTAGAAGGCCAGGAACAGCAGCAGGGCCGCACCGACGAAGCTGATGGCCATGCGGTAGGCGGCCGTCGGGCCGGTGCGGATGATGACCCGGATGGCGATCATCACCGAGATCAGCTGCGCAACGTACATGGTCGTCATCAGCTGCGAGATCAGCAGGGTCGAGCCCAGCATCACAGTGGCCACGAACAGCGGGAAGGCGGTGTTGAAGATGTCCTGGCTGATATAGCCGCCCAGATACAGCGACAGATGCTGGCGGAAGGCCTTCAGCTTCAGCGTCGAGAACAGGTCGCGGAACATGTTGACCGGGATCATCGCCGCCTTGCCCCAGTCCATGGGCTCGGGCTGGATCAGCTTCTCGGCCTCGGTGTAGGGGCGCTCCCACGACAGCAGCACCACGATCGTCACGACGATGCTGAACAGCACGCCGAAGATGGCGGCCATGATGAAGAAGGTGTTGGGCGAGTCCTTGCCGCCGAAGTGGCTGATGATCAGGGTCGGCAGGTACGAGGCCAGGATCGCCGAGGTCTGGGCGATCAGCATGCGCGCGCCGGCGAACTTGGCCTTCTCCTTGTAATCCTTCGTCATTTCCGCCGCGAGGGTTTCCCACGGGATCAGGAACATCGTGTAGACGAACTCGAAGAAGATGAAGGTCGTCAGGTAGTAGGCGAAGGTTTGGCCCGTCACGAAGATCAGGGCGAAGGCCGGCAGCAGAGGGATGGTGATGATCAGGAAGATCTTCCGCCGCCCGATCTTCCGCCCCACCCAGGTGTGGCGCAGGTTGTCGGAGATGTAGCCGATCAGCGGGCAGGTGATGGCTTCCAGTAGGCGCGGCAGGCCCAGGATCAGGCCCGTCTCCACCGGCGACAGCCCGCAGAAGGTGATGAAGAAATAAGCCAGCCAGCCGGTGATCACGGCTTGCGCGCCTGCCCCCAGCATGTCGCCGGAGCCCCAGCCCCAATAGCTGACCCAGGAGGGTTTGCGGATGTCCGGCGTGGCCATGGTCGTCTTTCGTCCCTGAATTTCGAAGGGCCTCTTCCGGGCCTTTGATGTGTTGGTTCCGATCCCGCCATCCGCTCATCCCCGCGAAGGCGGGGATCCAAGCCGAGTTTCCAGAAATGGTTCTGAGCGTCAGCTTGGGTCCCCGCCTTCGCGGGGATGAGCGGTGAAAGAAAACCTCGTTAGATGAAGGCGCGCTGGAACTCGCCGAGCGCCAGCATGGCCAGCGACTGGCCGTACGGCATCGAGGTCAACGGGATGTCCTTGTAGCCCTGGATCGTGTCGAACACCGGGGTGCCGAACGAGACCTGCTGCAGCTCGCCCTTGTCGTCGATATTGGCCAGCACGCCCTTGATCGCGCGGATGGCGACGGCCTCGTATTCCTTGCCGATGTAGCGCTTGCGCACGGCCTTCAGGATCCCGTAGGCGAAGCCAGCCGTGGCCGAGGCTTCCAGGTACGAGGTCTTGTCGTTGATGATCGTGTGCCAGAGGCCGGTCTCGGCGTCCTGATATTCGGTCAGGGCCTTGATCTGGGCTTCCAGCGCATCGATCAGGAAGGCGCGCAGACCGTCGCCCGGCTTGAGGTCCAGGAGCTCGATGAACTCGGGGATGGCGATCGTCACCCAGCAGTTCCCGCGCGCCCACAGGGCGTCGGCGAAGTTGTGGCGGCCCAGGAACGTCCAGCCGTGGAACCACAGGCCGGTCTTGCGATCGGCCAGGTACTTGATGTGGACCATGAACTGGCGCTTGGCCTCCTCGACGAAGTCGGGGCGGTCGAGCAGCAGGCCGATCTTGGCAAGCGGCAGCACGCTCATCATCAGCGTGTCGTCCCACAGCTGCTGCGGGTTCTCGCTGTTGAAGACGATGTGCTGGAAGCCGCCTTCCTCGGTGCGCGGACCCTCGTACATGACGTAGTCGGCCCAGGTCTCGAGATAGGGGATGTAGGTGTGGTCGCCCGTGGCCTCGTACAGATAGGCCAGGGTCAGGAACGGCGAGACCGTGTTGATGTTCTTGGTCGGGGTGCCGGCCTCGAAGCGGTCGGCGAACCACTGGGTCATGATGTCGAAGGCGCGCTCGTCGCCGTGCATCTCGTACTGCTTCCACAGGCCGTAGAGGCCGACGCCGTGGGTCCACTCCCAGTCGTTCCAACCCTTGGTGTCGATCACCCGGCCGTCGTCGAGGCGCAGCAGGAACTCGCCGGTCTCGTCGGTGATGTCGACGATGTTGCTGATCAGCGAGGCGATCTTGGCCTTGATGTCCTTGGCGTCGAGGCCGTGGGCGAGATTGGGCACGGGAGTCTCCAGTCGTAGTCGGGATCGGCGGGGAGGCCGGTCTTTAGGGTTTGAAATCGGGCGCCGGGACGCGGGCGATGGGAATACCGCCGCGCACGCTGCGCAGGTTGACGAGCTTGACCGCCTCCAGCGCGTCGCCGGGGGCGCCGTCGCTGGTCACCGCCAGGGCGAGCGTGTTCTTGCCCTGCAGATCAACGATACCGCTGGGCAGGACGAACGTCCGCTGCGGGCCGACATGGGCGATGAACTGACCCATGTTCCAGCCGTTGACGAAGATCAGCACGCGGTAGCGCTTGTTCGACGAGCGCGGCTTGTCCGGATCGCCGATGGTCAGGCCGAGCGTCGTGTCCTGGTCCTTGGGCAGGGCCAGGTCGAAGCTGGTGCGGTACCAGGTCGTGCCCGTGTAGGGCTGGGTCGCGGCCATGTCGGCCTTGGCCCAAGCGGCGTCGGGGAAGCCCGGCAGGTGCCAGCCTTCGCGCTCGCCGAACTGGCCGCCGTTATTGGCGTTGCCGCGCACCGGGTCCTGGATGTCCTCGCCGCCCTTGTTGCCCTGGATCTTCCAGGCGATAGGCACGGCGAAGCTGTAGGTCCCCGGACCCGACAGCGAGGCCGAGACCAGGCCTCGGGCTTCCTTGTGGAAGTCGTCGGCGTCGAGGTCCCAGTTGTGGCCGTTGTTGCGGACCATGACCGAGATCAGGTGCTCGCCAGTCCCACGGAGGTCTTCGGGCAGCTTGAAGGTCGCCACGCCGGTGGTGATCGGGCGGGGCAGGCCGCCGTCCAGTTCGTGTTCGCCCAGGAAGCGGCCGTCCAGCCAGACCTGCATCATCCCCGCGCCGCCGGCGCCGTAGTGCAGGGTCAGGGTGTCGATATCGGCCTGGCCCTTGTAGCGGCCGCGATACCAGACGTCGCCCTGGTGGAAGCCGTAGGCGCTCATGTCCAGCGCCGGTTGGCCGGTGGGGCCGCGCACCGTCGAGCCGCTGCGGCGGCCTTCGGTCTTGGGCCAGGCGCTGTCGTCGAACTTCGGATCGGCCTCGGGCGTGCCGGGGGCGGTCTTCCAGGTCAGTTTGGTCAGGTCGGGCAGAGTGATCGCGCCCGGACCGGCCAGAGCCCTGTCGGCCAGCAGGCTGCCCGAGGCGGTGGCCTTGGCGGCGACCTTGGCGCCGTTCCAGCGGATCGACGTCACGGTCTTGGGCGCGAAGACTTCCAGCGGGCTGTCGGCTTCGGTGTCGCCAGTCAGGCTCAGCACGCCGCCCTTGGTCGCGTCGCTGCGGACCAGGCCCGGACCCCGGATCAAGACGTTCTCGCGCTTCCAGAAGGTCTGGCCGGTCTCGGCGTCAGCCAGCAGCAGGATCAGGGGCGGGCGGTTGCCGCCAGTGATCCGCGCGCGGGCCAGGCCTTTGTGCGTGTAGGTCAGTTTCAGGTCGCCCTTGGCCGTGTCGAAGGCCGAAGCGACCTCGCCTTCCAGCACCTCGACCTTCGGCGCGGACCCGTAGCGCAGCACCGTCTCGCCCGCCTCGCCGGCGCGGCCGTAGAGCAGGGCGACGTCGCCGCCGTCCTGCTTCAGATGCGTCTGGATTTCGGACGTCGAATAGACCAGCCGCTGGCCGCCCAGGTCGTAGCTGGCCATCAGCATCTTGCTGTCCTGGCCCTTGATCCGCGAGGGGACCACATACTCGCCGTCGCGGGTCTTCAGCTTGAAGGTGAAGGCCTCGTCGCCGGTGGCGCTGCTGGGATTGTGGACCACCACATAGAGGTGGCTGCCGGTCTCGGCGTTGACGTTGTGATAGACGCGGACCTTGTCGTTCGACGGGACGACGGCCTCGCCCTTGTCCATGCGGGTCAGGTCGGGAACGGCGGCGATGAACTCGCCCATCTGCTTGATCGAGCGGATCTTGTCGCGCAGGCCGCGCGCCTCGTCGATGGCCGAGCCGTAGTCGTACGAGCTGAACACCACCGGGGCCGGCAGCCAGCCCCAGCTGGTGCCGCCATAGGTCATGTAGAAGCTTTGCAGCGTGATGCCGTTGGCGATGTTGGTCGCGTAGAACACCCGCTGATAGCCGACGCCGCGATGGATGGCGGTGCAGTCGTAGTCGCCGTTGCTGCCCCAATAGTCGAACCAGCCGCCGCCGAACTCGGCCACGAAGCCGGGCGTGTTCGGGCTGGCCGAGGCCCCGCCCTTGGCGCCACCGGGACCGTAGAGACCCCAGTCCGGCGCGACGCCGGGGCTGGAAGGCTTGGAGTCCACGCGGCAGCTGCCGCCGGGATAACCGTCGAAGGCGTAGAGGTCGTTGGGGCCTTCCACCGTGCCCGGCACGTCCGAGCCCTTGGGGACCCAGTAGCCGTTGCGGCCCTTGTCGTTGTGGAAGATCGGGACGGTGATCCCGTCGGCCTTGGCCTTGTCGGCCAGCCATTTCATGTAGCGCTGCTGCGGGGCGCCGACGACATCGAGCTCGTTCTCGATCTGGTGAGCGATGACCGTGCCCTGGCCGGTGGTCAGCTGGTGGCGGGCGATGACGGCGTTGATCTGGGTCAGCCATTCATCGGCCGCCTGGATATATTCCGGCGCGTCGGTGCGAGCGCGAGCCTGCTGGTTGACCAGCCAGCCCGGGAATCCGCCGCGGGTCAGCTCGGCGTTCACGTAGGGCCCGGCGCGGGTGATGACGTAGAGGCCTTCTTCCTTGGCCATGGTCAGCACGCGATCCATGTCGCGCACGCCCTGGAAGTCGTAGACCCCCTGTTTGGGCGAGTGGTAGCCCCAGTCGAAATAGATCGCGACCGTGTTGTAGCCGCTGGCCTTCATCTTCTGGAGGATGTCCCGCCACAGATCCGGATTGGGCGTGCGGAACGGGTGGAACTCGCCGCCCCACGAGAAGAGGCGCTGGCCGTCGACCTTCAGGGAGTACTTGTCCCAGGTGATCTTGTGGGCTTCCGTGGGCTTGGCCGAGACCGCCTGGTCGCCGCCTTCCTTCAGCACCGTGAAGTGGCGAACCGTGCCGGAAAGCTCAGGCAGTTCAGCCTTCTGGCTCCAGGTCCTGAAGCCGTCCTTGCTGTCAGAGTACCAATAGCGCTTGGCCATGTACTCGTCGAAATAGATCCGCCACGCGCCCTCAGGCGTGCGGGCCATGGCCGGGCCTTCCAGGAAGCGGCCCCAACCGGCCCAGTCGCCCGTGCCCTTGGCCTGCCACGGCCCGTCCAGCGATGGGGCCGTGTAGAGCTCGATGAACTTGGTCGTCTCGTTCTTGGCGAAGGCTTGATAGAGCCCGTCCTGGCGCACGACGAAGGTGTCGATGAAGTTGGGTCCCAGGCCCGACAGCGGTTTTGGCGCGCTCCAGTCGGCCAGCGCGGCGTCGCTGGCGACGATGCGATAGGGCTGGAACTGGCCGGCGATGCCCGTCGTCGAGACCGACAGGATCAGGTTCACAGAGCCGTCCTGATCGACGAACCACTCCGGCGCCCAGCTGTTGGTCGCGCCCGGGATGGCGATCTTCACGTCGCGCAGGAAGGTCCAGTCGACCATGTCCTTGCTGCGGGCCAGGCCGATCGTGTCGCCGGTCCAGCCGGTGGTGTAGGCGACGTAGTACCAGCCGTCCGTATGCTTCATCACGCTGGGATCGCGGATGAGGCCCTTGGGCGGTGTGTAGGCCAGGGGCTTTTTGAGGGTGAAGCGCGTGCCGTCGGCCGAGTCGTACACGCTCATGTTCGACTGGCTGGCGTTGGTGAACGCCGTCATCGTGTAGCGGACAGGCTCGGCGAGAGCCGTGGTCGCCATCAACGCGGCGGCCAGTCCCAGGACAGGGGCGAAACGCATTCTCAGCCCTCGAAGTAGAAGACGGGCTTCAGCGGCCACTCGACGGGCTTGTTGTCCGGATGGACCTCCATCAGGTCCGCCATGAAGTCCCACCAGCGCTTCATCACGGGCTGCAGCGGCAGGGCGTCCTTCTTGTTGTCGGGGCGCAGGCGCAGCACGGCGAAGAGGCTCATGGTCTCCTCGTCCAGAAAGATCGAATAGTCGTGGATGCCCGCGTCGTGCAGGGCTTCGGCGAGATCGGGCCACAGCTCGTCGTGGCGGCGCTCGTACTCGGCGGCGACGCCTTGCTTCAGCTGCATGCGGAAGGCGAGGGGGCGGCTTTCCGTCGTCGTGCTCATCGTCTTCCTCCCGGAATTCTTTTTCTTGTTAGTTCGACAGCCGGTAGACCCGCCGGGCGTTGCCGGCGAACAGCGCTTCGCGCTCGTCGTGGCTGAAGTCGGCCGTGATCGCGTCATAGGCCGCGTAGAAGGCGCCGAAGCTTCCGTACGGCCGCTCGACCGGGAAGTTGCTGGCGAATAGGCAGCGCTCGATCCCGAAAGCCTCGATGACCCGCAGGATGAAGGGCCTGAAGCTGGCGCTGGTCCACGACCGGTCGACCATGGCCAGGCCCGAGATCTTGCACGAGACGTTCGGACGCTGGGCCAGGGTCGCCAGGCCTTCGCGCCAGGCGGCCAGGCCCGCCTCGTCGCGATCGGTCGGCATGCCGGCGTGGTTGACGATCAAGGGGATGTCCGGATGGGCGTCCGCCAGTTGGGCGGCCGTCGCCATCTGCGAGGCGTAGAGCTGCAGGTCGAACGACAGGCCGTACTTGGCCAGCAGGGCAAAGCCCTTTTGCCATTGCGGGTCCTGCAGCTTGTCGGTCGGGCCGTAGGTCTTGGCCGGGTCGACGTGCCAGTTGACGATCTGGCGGATGCCTCGGACGTTCTTGCGTGAGGCGTGGGCCGCCAGCATCGCCTCGACGTCGGGGTCATCCAGATTGGCCCCGGCGACGATGCCGCCGATCACGCCGCGCTGGTCGGCGATCGATTGCAGCCAGTCAGTCTCGGACAGCTGGTCCTTGGGCGGCAGGCCGCATTCGACATGCACGACCTGGACGACGTTCCAGCCCTTGGCGTTGGCCAGATAGTCGTCCAGTCCATAAGACTTGTAGGCGATCGAGGACATGTCGCCGGCCGGATTGTTCGGCAGCGGCGTGTCCTGGAGCCAGGCGTAATAGTGCCGATCGAGGTCCCACAGATGCATGTGGGGATCGACGATGGGGCCCGTGTACGCCATGGCCTCAAGCTCTCCCTAGAACGTGGTCCGGCCGCCGGAGGTGTCGAAGGTCGCGGCGGTGGTGAAGCTGCACTCCTCCGACGCCATGAAGCAGACCATGGCGGCGCTCTCGTGGATTTCGCCGAGGCGACCCATCGGGATCTTGCCGCGCATGTAGTCGACCTGGCTCTGGGGCAGTTGCTCCAGGATCGGGCTCTCGAAGGTGGCCGGGGTGATGCTGTTGGCGATCACGCCCTTGGTTGCCAGTTCCTTGCCCAGCGACTTGGTCAGGCCGATCACCGCCGCCTTCGACGCCGAATAGGCGCCGGCGTTGGGATTGCCTTCCTTGCCGGCCACCGAGGCGACGTTGACGATGCGGCCGTAGCCCTGGGCGATCATGAACGGCGCCAGGGACTTGCAGCAGTAGAAGACGCCGTTGACGTTGATGTCGAAGACGCGCTTCCAGCTGTCGGTCGGGTATTCGTAGACCGTCGCCGTGGCGCCGGTGATGCCGGCCGAGGCGATCAGAATGTCGATGCCGCCGAGGGCCGCGTTGGCGGCCTGGCCCGCGGCCATGACGGCATTCTCGTCCGAGACGTCCAGGGCGACCGTATGGGCCGCGCCGACTTCCTCGGCCGCGGCCTTCAGGCCGTCGGCGTCCAGGTCCCACAGCGAGACCTGGCCGCCTTCGGCGACGATACGCGCGGCGACCGCGCGGCCCAGGCCCGAGGCCCCGCCAGTGATCACCGCGCGGCGGTTTGCGAAACGGTTGGAATAGGGAGTGCTCACGCGACGCCTTCCTTGGTCCAGGCGATGACGTTCTGGCGCTGGCTGCCCAGCTTCTCGATGCCCAGCTCCATGACGTCGCCGGCCTTCAGGAAGATCTTGTCGGGCTTCTGGCCTTCGCCCACGCCGGGCGGGGTGCCGGTGGTCAGGATGTCGCCCGGCTCCAGGGTCACGAAGCGGCTCATATAGGCGATCAGTTCGGCGACGCCGAAGATCATCGTCTTGCTGTTGCCGGTCTGCATGCGCTTGCCGTTCAGGTCGAGCCACATGTCCAGGTCCTGGCAGTCGCCGACCTCGTCCGGGGTGACCAGCCACGGGCCGACCGGACCGAAGGTGTCGCAGCCTTTCCCCTTGTCCCACTGGGTGCCAAGTTCCTTCTGGAAGGCGCGTTCCGAGACGTCATTCACCAGCACGTAGCCGGCGACGTAGTCCAGAGCTTCGGCCTGCTCGACATAGCGGGCGCGCTTGCCGATCACGACGCCCAGCTCGACTTCCCAGTCACCCTTCAGGGCGTCCTTGGGCAGCATGACGTCGTCGTTCGGACCGTTCAGGCAGCTGATGGCCTTGGTGAAGAAGATCGGCTCGGGCGGCGGCTCCAGGCCGGCTTCCTTGGCGTGGTCGGCGAAGTTCAGGCCGATGGCCAGGAACTTGCCGACGCTGCCGACCGGAACGCCATAGCGCGGCGAGCCTTCGACGACGGGCAGGGTGGTCGGGTCGATCTTGGCCAGTTCAGCCAGCTTCTCGGGCGACAGGACAGCGCCGGTGATGTCGGCCACGTGGCCCGACAGGTCGCGGATCTTGCCCTCGGCGTCGAGGAGGCCGGGCTTCTCGGAGCCCTTGGGGCCGTAGCGGAGCAGTTTCATAGGTCTTGATGCCTTGGGAGGAGGTCTAGCGGGCGTAAGGACGGTGGAGACCGACCTCGCGATTGAGTTCGACGCCGAAGCCGGGCGCGTCGGAGAGCTTGAGCTTGCCGTTCACCGGCACGGGTTCGCCGATCAGCTGCGGGTGGAACATCGGCACCACCTCGTCGGCCTTCGGGGCCATCATCAGGAACTCGGCGAACGGGCTGTTATGGCGCGTGATGACGAAGTGGTAGCTGTACACAGACGAGCCGTGCGGGATCATCATCACGCCCTTGCTGTCGGCCAGGTTGGCGATCTTGATCAGTTCGGTGACGCCGCCGCACCAGCCCACGTCCGGCTGGATGATGTCGCAGCACTCCATCTCCAGCAGCATGCGGAAGCCCCAGCGGGTGGCTTCGTGCTCGCCGGTGGTGACCAGCATGCCGGTCGGGGCGTTCTTCTTCAGGTCGCGATAGCCCCAGTAGTCGTCGGGGCTCAGGGCTTCCTCGATCCACTTCAGGCCATACTCGTGGGCCTTGCGGGCCAGCTTGGTGGCGTAGTTGAGGTCCAGCGACATCCAGCAGTCGAACATGAGCCAGAAGTCGTCGCCGCAGCGCTCGCGCATCGTGGCGAGCTCTTCGATGTTCTTGCGCAGGCCTTCCTCGCCCTCGGCCGGGCCGTGGTGCAGGGGCATCTTGCCGCCGATGAAGCCCATCTGCTTGGCCAGGTCCGGGCGCGCGCCCGTGGCGTAGAAGGTCAGCTCGTCGCGGACCTTGCCGCCCAGCAGGGCGTAGACCGGCTCCTGGCGCAGCTTGCCCAGCAGGTCGTAGAGCGCCAGGTCGACGCCCGAGATGGCGTTCACGACCAGGCCCTTGCGGCCGTAGTACTGGGTGGAGAAGTACATCTGGTCCCAGATCTTCTCGACCTCGGTCGGGTCGCGACCTTCCAGGAAGCGGGCCAGGTGCTTCTCGACGATATAGGCGGCCGGTTCGCCGCCGGTGGTCACTGCGAAACCGATCGTGCCGTCGGCGGCCTCGATCTCGACGACCAGCGTGCCCAGCACGTTGATGCCGAACGACTGGCGGCTCTGGCGATATTCAGGATAGCGCGACATCGGGGTCGCGATGTGGTCGTCGATCCAGTGGCCGTCGCCCTGGTCGTGATAGTCGGCGCCGCCGCCACGAACCACGAAAGCGCGTACATGCTTGATGACCGGAAACGCCATGGGCGACGAGGCTCCAACCTTCTTTGGGGCGCGTCCCTAGACGGCGCCCGAGACGAGGAAGGCGCGCCCGCCGGACCCTCTCCGACAAGCCCCTGGCGAAGCCTTTCGGCGCCGCCTACCTCCCCAACACAACGTGTGACACGCTATCGGTTCGCGAGGTCCGGCGCGCTCGAGAGAGTCGCCGTTGTTCCGCTTGCCTTGCGTTCCACAATATGAGAGGTAGTGCTACAAAATGAAACCAGCGTCAAGGGGAGCGGAACCGGTGGCGGCGGATGAAAACGCGACGACCAAGACCCCGAGCGGCAGCCAAACCCTGTTCCGGGGCCTGGATCTGCTGGATGTGGTGGCCGAGTCCGGCACCATCGCTTTGCCAGCCCTGGCCAAGCAGTTGGGCCTGACCCGCAGCACGACTCACCGCCTGGCCACGGCCCTGGTGGAACGCCGTCTGCTCTCGCAGGCGCCGCGCGAAGGCTACAGCCTCGGCTCCAAGCTCCTGGAACTCGGCTATCTGGCCAGCCAGCAGATGGATCTGCCACGCATCGCGCGCCCGCATCTGGAACAGCTGTGGGAAGACACCGAGGACACGGTCCACCTGGGCGTGCTCGACGCCGACCGCGCCCTCTATCTCGACAAGCTGACCGGCCGTCGCCGCATCAACATCAGCTCGCGCGTGGGCGATCGCCAGCCGATCCGCTCGACGGGCCTGGGCAAGGCCCTGGTGCTGGACGATGGCGAGGACCGCTGGCGCTCGCTGTACCAGTCCGAAGGCCCGCCCGCGCCGGGCGCTCCGGACGAGAAGCAGTGGATCGACTGGATGAAGGACTATTCCAAGCGGGGCATCGCCTTCGACTTGGAAGAAAACGAAGACCGCATCCGCTGCGTCGCCGCGCCGATCCGTGGGGCCTCGGGCCTGATCGTCGGCGCCATCAGCGTCTCGGGCGCGGCTCAGTACATGGACGACGAGCGCATGAAGACGCTGGTCGACGACGTTCGCGACACGGCCAACGCCATCGGGCGTGACCTGGGCTGGAACGGCAAGAGGACGGCCGCCAAGACTTAAAAAGGGCGGCAAGCGTGAGGGAACGACGATGCTTCTGAAGGACAAGGTGGTGCTGGTGACCGGCGCCTCGCAGGGGATCGGCAAGGCCGCTGCGATCGGCTGCGCCCAGCACGGCGCGGACGTGGCGATCAATTACCACTCCGACGAGGCCGGGGCCGCTGACGCCGTGGCGCAGATCGAGGCCCTAGGCCGCCGCGCCATCGCCCTCAAGGGCGACGTGGCCGACCCGGCCACCGCCAAGTCCTTCGTGCAGGCCGCGGTCGACGCGTTCGGCAAGGTCGACGTGTTCGTCAACAACGCCGGCATTTGCCCGTTCCACGCCTTCCTCGACATGCCGCCCGAGGTCCTGGAGCGGACCATGAAGGTCAATCTGCACGGCGCCTACTACATGGTGCAGGCGGCGGCCAACCAGATGGTCAAGCAAGGCCACGGCGGCGCGATTGTCGCCGTCAGTTCGATCAGCGCCCTGGTCGGCGGCGGCATGCAGACGCACTACACTCCGACCAAGGCCGGCGTGCACAGCCTGATGCAGTCCACGGCCATCGCCCTGGGTAAGTACGACATCCGCTGCAACTCGGTGCTGCCGGGTACGATCGAGACCGCCATCAACCGCGACGACCTCGCCGACGTCGCCAAGCGCGAATACATGTCGGGCCGCATCCCGCTGGGCCGCCTGGGCGAGCCCGACGACCTGGCCGGCCCGATCGTGTTCCTGGCCTCGGACCTGGCCAAGTACGTGACCGGCGCGGCCCTGCTGGTCGACGGCGGCGCGTTCGTGAACCTGCAGTAGCGTCATGATCGTCTCGTCGACGACGGACTTTCGCGAGGCGGCGCGGCGCAAGCTGCCGCGCTTCCTGTTCGACTATATCGACGGCGGCGCCTATGCCGAGCGGACGCTGGGTCGCAACGTCTCGGACCTGGCCGACATCGCCCTGCGTCAGCGGGTGCTGAAGGACGTCTCGGCCGCCGATCCCTCGACCACGCTGTTCGGCGTCAAGCAGGCCCTGCCGGTGGCCCTGGCCCCGGTTGGGCTGACGGGCATGTACGCTCGGCGCGGCGAGTGCCAGGCGGCGCGCGCCGCCGCCAAGAAGGGCGTGCCGTTCTGCCTGTCGACGGTGTCGGTCTGCGACGTCGATGAGGTCTCCAAGGCCTCGTCCGCGCCGATCTGGTTCCAGCTCTATGTGCTGCGCGACCGGGCCTTCATGCGCGACCTGCTGGCCCGCGCCAGCGCGGCCGGCGCCACGGCCCTGGTGTTCACGGTCGACATGCCCGTGCCCGGCGCGCGCTATCGCGACGCGCACTCCGGCATGAGCGGTCCGAACGCCGCCGCCCGGCGCATGGTCCAGGCGATGTTCAAGCCGCAATGGGCCTGGGACGTCGGGGTGATGGGCCATCCCCATACCCTGGGCAACGTCGCGCCGGTGCTGGGCAAGAATTCAGGCCTTGAGGACTTCATGGGCTGGCTGGGGGCGAACTTCGATCCCTCCATCCAGTGGAAGGACCTGGAGTGGATCCGCGACCTCTGGAAGGGCCCACTGATCATCAAGGGCGTGCTCGACCCCGAGGACGCCAAGGCCGCCGCCGACATCGGCGCGGACGGGGTGGTGGTGTCGAACCACGGCGGTCGCCAGCTGGACGGCGTGCTGTCTTCGGCCCGCGCGCTTCCGGCCATCGCCGAGGCGGTGGGCGATCGACTGACGGTGCTCGCCGACAGCGGAGTCCGGTCTGGCCTCGACGTGGTGCGGATGCTGGCCCTGGGCGCCAAGGGCGTCCTTCTGGGCCGGGCCTTCGTCTACGCCCTCGCGGCGCGTGGCGAGATGGGCGTGACCCAGCTGCTGGATCTCATGGAGAAGGAGATGCGCGTGGCCATGGCCCTGACCGGCGTGCGCGACGTCGCCAGTATCGACCGATCCATCCTCGCGGAGCTGAAGTCGTGATCGCCGCGCTCGCCCTGGCCGCCGCAGTCGCGGCCACTCCGCCGCGCATCGTCATCGCCAGCGACTCCACCGCCGCCAACTACGGCGCGTCCCAGTACCCGCAGATGGGTTGGGGCATGGTGCTGAAGTGCTCGCTGGACCCCAAGGTCGAGGTCGTGAACCTGGCTCGGGGCGGTCGCTCGACCAAGACCTTCATCGAGGAGGGCCTCTGGGACCAGCTTCTGGCCCAGCTCAAGCCCGGCGACACCGTCCTGATCCAGTTCGGCCACAACGACGCCGACACCAAGAAGATCGTCCGCTTCACCGACCCGAACGGCGCCTATGACGTCAATCTGCGCCGCTTCGTGGCCGACGTGCGGGCCAAGGGCGGCAAGCCGGTGTTGGTCACGCCCATCGCTCGCTGGATGTGGGCGGATGGCGAACCCAAGGACGCCCACGGTCCGTACGCCGCTACGATCCACCGCGTGGCGACCGACCTGAAGGTCCCGCTGGTCGACCTGGGCGGCGACATGATGGCGGCGCTGAAGGCGAGGGGGCCGTTGGCCTCGCAAAGGCTGTACATGCAGTACAAGCCCTACGACCACATCGCCCGCTATCCTGACGGGCTCAGCGACGACACCCACATCAACGAGCAGGGCGCGCGCCTGGCCGCCGCCCTGGTGGCGACGCGTCTGGCCAGCTTGAAACTGCCGATCTCGAAGAGCGTGCATCCGGCCTCGACCGCCGGACAGCCGAACCTGGGCGGCCCGACCTGCCCCTCTTCTTGACGTTTTAGGGGCAGCATTCCTTGAGGGAGGAACGCATGAAGCTTTCGCGCGCGAGCTTGCTCGCCTTCGCCACCAGCATGGCCCTTGGGGCCGCCATCTCGGGCTCGCCAGCGCTTTCAGCTCCCAAGCCGAAGCCGGTTGTCGCTGCCGCGCCGCTGTCGACCTGGTCGGGCGCCTGGGGCATCGCCCCGATCGCCTCGCAGGCCGTGGCCCGGCCGAACGAGGTGCGGGCCTTCAGCGACGTCACCACCCGGCAGGTCATGCGCCTCAATCTCGGCGGCGAGGCCCTGCGGTTGCGCCTGACCAACGAGATGGGCGACCGGCCTCTGAAGGTCGGCGCCATGTCCGTCGCCCTGGCCGGCCCGGACGGCAAGCCGCTGGGCGCGCCGATCCGGGTGACCTTCTGCGGCAAGGGTGAGGCCCTGATCCCGCCGGGCGGGCCGCTGCTCAGCGATCCCGTCGTCCTGCCGGTCAAGGCGATGGACCGCATCTCGGTCTCGACCTTCTTCGTCGAGCCGACCGCGCCGGCCGGCCACCGCGTGCGCCTGTTCGTCTCGCCGCAGGGCAACCACACCGTCAAGACCGACACGCCTGGTGAGCAGGCCCTGCGTGGTCCCGGCCTGATCTCCGGCGTCGACGTGCGTGGCGCGGCCCAACGGCCGGTGCTGGTGACCATCGGTGACTCGATCACCGAGGGCGCGGGCTCGACCGCCAACGCAGACATGGGCTGGCCCGAGCAACTGGCGGCTCGCATCTCCGCGCGGGGTGGTGACACCAGCGTCGTCAACGTAGGCATCAGCGGCGGCCGGGTGCTGCGCGAAGGCTCCGGCCCCAGCGCCCTGTCGCGCTTCGATCGTGACGTGCTGTCCGTGCCCGGCGTGACGACGGTGGTCGTTCTCGAAGGCATCAACGACATCGGCCGCGCCGCGCAGCCAGGCTATGCCAGCGAAGCGGTTACGGCCGACGAGGTCATCGCCGGCTATCGCCAGCTGATCGCCCGCGCCCATGCGCGCGGCGTCAAGATCTGGGGCGGGGTGATCCTGCCGTTCGAAGGCGCGATGTACTATCACGCGGCCGGCGAAACGACGCGCCAGGCGGTCAACGCCTGGATCCGCACCAGCGGCGAGTTCGACGGCGTCATCGACTTCGAGGCCGTCATGAAAGATCCCGCCAAGCCCGGCCAGATGCTGGACGGCCTGCACAGCGGGGATCACCTGCACCCCGGCGACGCCGGCTACGCCAGGATGGCCGAGGCGGCCGACAAGGCGCTGTTCGGAACCCAGTAGACAAGAAAAATGGAGCGCCGGAAGGGGCGCTCCATCGACCCGCACGGGGGAGAAGGCGGGTTCTGAAAGTGTCGAGCGGCATGCTGGGGAAGCAAGCGCACGGTCTGAATGATTCCCAAATTATGAGATATCATCCGATATAATGAGATTGCTTGACACGAGGTAGGCTGTCAAGCCACACGTGCTTTCGGGCTGAAAGTGGCCTGACCAATCCGAGGCGTGCGATGTCGAGTTTCTCCCCGGTCGTTCCCTTCGTTCTCGCCGCCCTGGCGGCCGTCGCGCCCGCGCAGGTTCATGCCCAGCGCGCCGAGTACACGTTCAACGACGGCTGGCGCATGGCGACCGGCGAGATCGCCGGCGCCGAGAAGCCCGAGTTCGACGATGCGGCCTGGAAGGCCGTCACCCTGCCGCGCGCCTTCAACGAGGACGAGGCCTTCAAGGTCGATATCCACGACCTGAAGGGTGGCATCACCTGGTACCGCAAGCGCTTCGTCGCGCCGGCGGGCTTCCAGCCCGGCGGCAAGGCGTTCCTGGAGTTCGAGGGCGTCCGCCAGGCCGGCGACGTCTATATCAACGGCGTGCTGGCCGGCGGCCACGAGAACGGCGTCACGGCCTTCGGCGTCGACGCCTCCAAGCTGCTGCGGCCGGCGCCGTTCGTGAACGTCGTGGCCGTCCGCGTCGACAGCGACTGGAAGTACAAGGAAAAGGCCACCGGCAGCGGCTTCCAGTGGAACAACAACAACTTCAATGTGAACTACGGCGGCATCCACCGCGCGGTGCGGCTGCACGTGACGGGCGGTCTGCACCAGACCCTGCCGCTATATTCCAGCCTCGGCACGACCGGGGTCTATGTCTGGGCCGACGGCTTCGACATCAAGGGCAGGGCGGCCCTCGTCCACGCCGAGTCCGAAGTCCGTAACGACACCGACCGCCCGCACACCTTCAGCTACCGCGTCGCCCTGCGCGACAAGGACGGCAAGCCGGCCGGTGAGTTCGTCGGCCCGACCGTGACCCTGGCGCCCGGCGAGACCCGCGTCGTCTCGGCCAAGGGCAAGGTCGGCGGCCTGAACTTCTGGAGCTGGGGCTACGGCTATCTCTACGCCGTCAGTACGGCGCTGATGGAGGACGGCAAGGCGGTGGACGAGGTCGTCACCCGCACGGGCTTCCGCAAGACCGCTTTCGGCCAGGGCATGGTCCGGCTGAACGACCGGGTGATTCAGGTCCACGGCTATGCCCAGCGCACCAGCAACGAGTGGCCGGCCCTGGGCACGGACCTGCCGCCGTGGATCAGCGACGTCTCCAACGCCCTGCTGGTCGAGAGCGGCGGCAACCTAGTGCGCTGGATGCACATCACCCCGGCCCGCCAGGACGTGACCTCGGCCGATCGCGTGGGCCTTATGCAGGCCATGCCCGCCGGCGACGCCGAGAGCGACGTCGAGGGGCGCCGCTGGGACCAGCGCAAGGAGGCCATGGCCGACGCCATCGTCCGCTTCCGCAACAACCCTTCGATCGTCTTCTACGAGGGCGGCAACGAGAACATCAGCGACGCGCACATGGCCGAGCTGAAGGCGATCCGCGACCGCTTCGACCCGCACGGCGGCCGCGCCATCGGCTCGCGCGAGATGCTGTCCAGCAAGGTCGCCGAGTACGGCGGCGAGATGCTCTACATCAACAAGAGCGCCACCAAGCCCGTCTGGGCCATGGAATATTCCCGCGACGAGGGCGCGCGGAAGTTCCAGGACGACTTCACCCCGCCGTTCCACAAGGACAGCCCCGACTACAACCGCAACCAGGACAGCCATGCGGTCGAGAACGTCCGCCGCTGGTACGACTACTGGCGCATCCGGCCGGGCAGTGGCGAGCGGGTCAGCTCGGGCGGCGTGAACATCATCTTCTCGGACAGCAACACCCACTTCCGCGGCGACAACAACTACCGTCGCAGCGGCGAGGTGGACGCCATGCGTCTGCCGAAGGAGGGCTTCTACGCCCACCAGGTGATGTGGGACGGCTGGGTCGATGTCGAGCGGCCTCGGACCCACGTGATCGGCCACTGGAACTATCCGGCCGGCACGGTGAAGGACGTGCTGGTGGTCTCCAGCGCCGAGAAGGTCGAGCTGAAGTTGAACGGCCGCTCGCTGGGCTTCGGCAAGCCGAGCGACGGCTTCCTGTTCACCTTCGCCAAGGTCGCCTGGGCGGCCGGCAAGCTGGAAGCGCTTGGTTACGACGCCAAGGGCAAGCTGGTGTCACGGGGCGAGGTGGTCACCACCGGCGCGCCCGCCGCGCTGCGCTTGACGCCGCGCACGGGGCCAGGCGGCTGGAAGGCCGACGGTTCGGATCTCGCCTTGGTCGATGTGGAGGTCGTCGACAAGGACGGCCGTCGTGTGCCGACGGCGCTGAACACCATCGGCTTCTCGACGACGGGACCGGTCGAATGGCGCGGCGGCATCGCCCAGGGCGACAGCCTGGGCCGCAAGCCCGCGCCTCCGGCGGCCGGTGAGACGAAGGCGGCCGGCGCCGATCAGGTGACCAGCTTCCCCGGCGCGGCGCGCTCGGATGACAACTTCATCCTGTCCAAGACCCTGCCGGTCGAGGCGGGGATCAACCGCGTGTCGCTGCGCTCGACCCTGGAGGCGGGGAAGGTGACCGTCACAGCCCAGGCCGAGGGTTTGCCGGCGACCAGCATCACCCTGGATGTCGCCGCGCCGGCCAAGGCCGACGGGCGCTGGCCCGTGGGCGACGACGCCTTGCCGGTAAGTCTTGCCCGTGGCCCGACGCCCGCGACGCCGTCGTTCAAGCCCTGGCGAGCGACGATCAAGCCGGCCGCGACCATCGCCGGCTCGAACGCGGCCGACGTGAAACTCGCTGGCGACGACGACGAGATGACCCACTGGGCCAGCGACGGACAGCTGGTCAACGCCTGGGTCGAGTACCGCCTCGACAAGCCTCAGGTGGTCGATGACGTGGAGCTGAAACTGATCGGCTGGCGCCTGCGCTCGTACCCGTTGCGCATCACCATGGACGGCAAGGTCGTCTTCGAGGGCGAGGCGCCCAAGAGCCTGGGCTATGTGACGCTGCCGCTGAAGCCGGTGAAGGGAACGCACCTGCGGATCGCCTTGACCGCGCCGACGGTGGATCGCGACGGGTTCGGCAAGATCGTCGAGGTGAATGGGGCGCGGGCCGGGCTGGATACGGGCGCCGAGAAGGTGGCAACCGGCGGGCGGCTCGGGATCGTGGAGGCGGAGCTGCATCGGCGGTTGCCGTAGGAAGCCTCAAATCCCTCTCTCTGTGAGAGAGGGAGGGGCCCGCCGCCGAAGGTGGTGGGAGGGTGAGAGGTTTCACCGCTGGCCGGAAAACCCCGGACCTCTCACCACCTATCCACAGGCGAGCCGACACTTTGGTCTTGGGTGCGAACGTCTAGCCTCGTCGGTCTGAGCCAGGGCTCTATTCTGGGAGGGTGTAACCTCTCACCCTCCCACCACCTTCGGCGGCGGGTCCCTCCCTCTCTCTATGAGAGAGGGATTTCATAGGCCTACTGCGCCTTCGCCACCTCGACCGCGTACACCTGACTAGCCCCGTGCATGTTCGAGCGGAACACCAGCCACTTGGCATCCGGCGTGAAGGTCACGTTCGGCTCGAGCCGATAGTCATGCGCCCGCATATCGACCAGGCGCTCGGAATCCAGCACGCCCGGCGCGATCAGGTGCTCGGCGCCCGGCGCGTGGATGCCCGCGACGTCCGGCACGGTGCGCGGCTTCAGCAGCACGATCCACTTCCCGTCCGGCGCGTGGGCGACCATCTCGCTGTCGCCGCCGTCGCCGGCGAACAGCTTGCCGTCCGGCGAGGAGTTGAAGTGCACCGACCAGTCGTTGCGCTGGACGTGCAGCCAGTTGCGCTTGCCGGTGGCGATCTCGTAGCCGGCGACCCAGAAGTCCTCGCCGCGCGGGGTCTGCAGGTCGTACCAGACGGTCTTGCCGTCGGCGCTGAACCACTCGTGGCCCGCGATCTCCATGTTCATGGTGCGGGTGTGGATCTTCACGGGTGTATCGCCGGCCTTGTCGACGCGGGTCAGCCACAGGCGATCGACCTTGTGCCAGGGACCCTCGTGGCAGAACATCAAGAGGCCCGGATCGGTCGGCGAGAACTGCAGGTGGTTCAGCCAATCGGTGGCCTGGTGGACGATCTTGCGCTCGCCGGTCACGGTGTTGATCGTGAAGATCTCCATCGGGATGCGGCTGTCGAGACGCGCATTCAGCTGCACCTCGCGGCCCTCGGCGTAGGAGAGCTCGCGACCGTCGGCGCTCTTCACGTCGTCGGGGTTCCTGGGGAGGGAGTCGGCCATGTTGGCCGGGATCGGCACGTCGCTGCGCACGGCGACGCCGGCCAGCAGGGTCTCGTCGGCGTTGATGGTCTGCAGGGAGCCGCGATCCATGACCGCCACCTGGCGCGTGGCCTTGGTGTAGGGATCGGTGGCCATCACGGCCTTCGGTCCCATCGGATTATCGGTCAGGGCCTTCTCATAATAGACCGCGCCGGTCTTGCGGCCGACATAGAGCAGCCGGACCTTGCCCTCGACGATCTTGGTCAGGGCCCGGGTCTTCAGGTCCATGGCCGTGATCCCGTTCGGCGACGAGAACACCAGCCGGTCGCCCTTGGGCGTGTAGCCGTTGTAGTTGAAGTACAGGCTGGAGCTGCCGCCCTCGCGCGACAGGCGCACGATCCGGTGGCCGGTGGTCTTGTCCACCCACTCCAGCGGCGGCTCGGGCGCGCCGGGCTTGGCGGCGGTCATCATGTCCTGGGCCGACACGTTGCCGACCAGGAGCAGGGCGGTGAGGCCGCCAATCACCAAGGACTTCATCGAGGGCGACTTCATTTCGAGGCCTTCCGGGTTTCGATGGCGACTGGCGAGGGCTGCTTCATGCCTTCACCGAGGTGGAAGCCGACGTGCGGCGGCTGGTTGTAGGCCGTGTTCTGCCAGGCGATCGACACGCGGTACTGCGGGTCGTGCATCAGCGTCACCAGGCGGCGCTCGGTGGGGTAGGGGGTGGCGTAGATGCGCAGGGATTTGTTGTCCTCTGCCCGCCAGATCACTTCCTCGCGCCAGTCGCCCAGCAGATCGGCCGACAGGGTCGGCGTAGCCTTGGTGCCGTTGTTCGAGGTCATGCCCTCGGCGGTCAGCAGCGGCGTGGCCTGGCCGGCCTTCCAGTCCCACTTGCTGATCTGGTTGCGGTCCAGCAACTCGCGCAGGTCATCGCCATCCCACCAGATCGCGAAGTTCGTTTGGCGAGGATGCTTCACGCCTTCCACGACCTTTCCCTGGGCGGTGTAGAGGGCGTCCTGGTTCGTGCCCCAGGCCTCGTCGCCGGGGAAGCGCGGATCGATGTCGGCGGCCAGGCCTCGGCCGGTGTCCTTGTCGGTCGGCGTGCTCCACAGGAGCTTGCCGGTCTTGGCGTCCAGCATGGCCGCGCCGATCCCGCCGTTCATGCGCGGGCTCTCGTGGACGCCGAACTTCTCCAGGCCCGGATGGGTGGGATCCAGGTCGCCGACGTGCATGGCGTCGCCGTGGAAGAGGCGGGCGCTCCACAGGCCCTTGCCGTCGTCGTCCACGGCCATCGAGCCATAGATGATCTCGTCGCGGCCATCGCCATCGACGTCGGCGACGCTGAGCTGGTGATTGCCCTGACCGCCGAAGGCTTCGTTGCCCGGCGCGGCGCTGTCGAACAGCCAGCGCTGGGTCAGCTTGCCGTCCCGGAAGTCCCAGGCCGCCAGGGTCGAGCGGCCGTAATAGCCGCGCGCCATGACGATGCTGGGCCGCTGGCCGTCCAGATAGGCCGTACCGGCCAGGAAGCGGTCGGAGCGGTTGGCGTAGCCGTCGCCCCAGATCTCGGTCATCTGCTCGACCGTGGGGGCGTCGGTGCGCGGATCGCGCGGGGGCGAGTAGGGGGCGCTGGCCAGGGCCTTGCCGGTGGCGCCTTCGAAGACGGTCAGATATTCGGGTCCCTTGAGCAGGCGGCCCTGGACCTTGGCGACCTTGGTGCCGTCCGGCTGGACGAAGGCGCCGGTGCGGTCGGCCTGGGGCCGTTCGCCGCCGCTCTCGCGCCAGTCGACATTGGGATCGCCCAGCACCTTGCCGGTCCCGTCGATCGTGCCGTCGCTGGTGCGGATGGCGATCTCGGCCTTGCCGTCGCCGTCATAGTCGAAGACCTGGAACTGGGTGTAGTGCGCCCCGGCCCGGATGTTGCGGCCCAGGTCGATGCGCCACAGGCGCTTGCCCTCAAGCGTGTAGGCGTCGATGAAGGCGTCGCCCGTGTAGCCGCCGAAGGCGTTGTCCTTCGAGTTGGTCGGATCCCACTTCAGGATGATCTCGTAGCGGCCGTCGCCGTCCACGTCGCCGACGCTCGCGTCGTTGGCCGTGTAGGTATAGGCCTCGCCGGCCGGGGTCGTGCCGCCGGGCGGGGGGTCGATCGGGATCGAGAGATAGCCGTTCGTCCAGACGCTGGCGGCGCTGCTGGGCGCGCCTTCCTTGCCCTTGGCCACCAGGCGCACCGTGTAGGCGCCCGCGCCGTCGGTCTTGTCGACGAAGTCCGTGCCGCCCTTCAGCGGCTTGGCGTTCAGCTTCTTGCCGTCCTTGTAGAGGTTGAAGGTCGCGCCGGCGGGGTCGTCGCCCAGCAGTCGCCAGCTGACCAGGACGCCGCCGTCCTTGGCCGGAACGGCGACGACGCCGCGGTCCAGCGATTCCATCCAACGGGGCGCGGCGCAGGCCGCGCCGGCGCTCGCCGCCAACAGTGCGGCCGCGCAGGCCGTTGCGCCGAGTCGCTTGTCTCTATGCGTGAACATGGGCGTTGCGCCCTCCCTGAAAGCCTTGTGAGACCCCGGTCCGCATCGATGCGGCTTCTGTCCGTGCGCTCGCGCGAGGCGCCGTCAGGATCGCTGTGGGTTACATCACGAAACCTAAGTTCTGTCTTCCCACAAATTGCGTTGACATCTCAACATATGGCACTAGTCTATTTGTACGAAGAATGAGCCGGAGTGCGCGAATCTCTGAGGTCAAAACCTCGGGTTTCGGGCGTGCAAGGCGGTCGACCGGGCGAGCCAGGGGACGGCGCGTCAGGCCAACGAATTAAAGGGAGGGACACCCATGGAGTTCTCGAGGGCTCGCCAACGTGCGACCGCCACAGCGTCGATTCTAGCCCTGAGCGCAGGCCTCGCATTCGCGGGACATGCGTTTGGCCAGACCACGGGCGGCGCGGATGCGCCGGTCAGTACGGCTCGCAACGAACCGACCACCGTCGAGGCGATCGTCGTCGGCGCTCGCGCCTCGCAGCAGTCGGCCATCCAGCGCAAGAAGCGCAGCAAGACGGCCCAGGACTCCATCGTCGCCGACGACGTCGGCTCCTTCCCGGACAGCAACGTCAACGAAGCCATGTCGCGCATCGCCGGCGTGGCCATCGAACGTAACGGCTTCGGCGAAGGCGACGGCGTCACCATCCGCGGCAACGGCGCGGACCTGACCCGCGTCGAGCTGGACGGCATGGGCGTCGCCGCCTCGGGCTTCAGCGTCGCGGTGAACGGCGCCAACGGCGACGGCCGTTCGGCCGACATGCGCGAACTGCCGGCCGAAATGATCAAGAGCCTGGACGTCATCAAGGGCCAGACGGCCGACATGACGCCCGGCGGCCTGGGCGCCACCGTCCAGATCCAGACCCGCACCGGTCTCGATTTCAAGAAGCCCTATCTGTCGGTCCGTGGGGCCGGCGCCGCCAACACGTTGTCGAAGAAGATCGGTCCTGAGATCGGTGTCGTCGGCGCGCGCAAGTTCTTCGACGGCCGTCTGGGCTTCGTCGGGAACCTGAACTCGACCAAGCGCTACAACGACAGCCACGCGCTGAACAACGCCGGTTCGAACAACGCCCAGGGCTATACGCGCTTCGCCGACTTCGACAATTCGCCGAACAAGACCTTCGCCTACAACCCGTCGGCGGTGAATGGCATCGACGCCAACACCCCGCTCGGCACGTGGGCCCTGGCCAGCGGCACGGGCAACTTCCTGGCGCCGACGCCGCTGGAAGTGGTCACCAAGTCGGCCAACGCCAAGACCAAGGCGGAATGTCTGACGGCCTTCCCGCTGCTGACCGACGCCCAGCTGAACACCATCTCGGCCGGCTCGAACAACGCCAACCGGCAGGCCGCGCAGGCCGCGGTCATCAACTCGCAGATCAGCTGCCTGAACCAGTGGAACGATTACACGCCCAACCTGGTCCGCGACCAGAACTGGTCGCAGTATGAAGACCGTCTGGCCTGGGACCTGCGTCTCGACTACCGCGTCACCGACAACCTGACGATCTTCGGCAAGTATCAGGTCACCAACCGCAAGCAGCACGAGGACAACCGTCAGCGCACGCGCGGCGGCATCACCTCGCTGGGCGTGGCGACGCTGAACCAGGTCACCTCGCCGCTGGTCACCAACACCTTCTATCCGACGGGCACGACCAACCCGCTCTCGGCCGTCGCGAACTCCGGCTACTATATCTACAGCAGCGCCTTCCCGACGGGCGTGTCGGCGATCGACACCACGCCGGGCACGGTTGTCACCAACAACTCGTTCCCGATCTATGGCGTCGCCGCCAACATCATCCCGGGTTCGGTCAAGGTCGACGACGCTCACCACCTGACGTCGTTCGACATCACCAATGCCGCCGTCGGCATCGACCACATCGAGAACACCCAGGACTGGAAGACCAACTACATCACCTACGGCGCCGACTATGATCGGGGACCGCTGAAGGTGGAGTTCCGCGGTGGTCGCACCGACACCTCCTACACCCGTTACGACCGTCGCCTCTCGCGCAGCTACACCTATGGCAACGCCACGATGCGCGCGCTTGAGAACGGCATCTGGACGATCGACACGCCGGCCTCGTACGACGAGACCAACATGACGAACTTCGCCCAGCTGCTGGCTCCGACCGCGGCTGGCATGCCCAGCTACAGCGCGCTGTTCCGCCTGCAGTGGAACCCGCGGATCGTCGAGAGCACCGAAGACCAGTACAAGCTCGACATCAGCTATATCGTCCCGGACAAGGTGCCGTTCTTCACGCGCGTGAAGGTCGGCGGCTTCTATCGCGAAGGCGCTACCGACTCGTGGGGCGCCGGCGGCTATTCGCCGAAGGCCGGTGTCTTCGTTCCGACCCTGGCGCTGCGCAGCGACGTCCGCGCCTGCGAAAACGTCTCGACGACCTTGGCCGCCAATGCCTGCGCCTATGGCTATGCGCCGAACCCGACGACCGGCACGGCCTTCCTGTACGGTATCGAAACCGTGCCGCAGTCCAAGCTGATCTCGATCTTCCAGAACAGCCTGGAGGCCAACTCCGGCGCGTTCATGAAGGGCTTCGAAGGCACCAAGGGCCTGACGGTCTGGGACAGCATCGACGTGCCGAAGGCGTTCAGCGAGCTGGCCAGCGCGCAGAACTACAACTTCAGCTGCGTGAAGTCCTGTAAGGGCAGCGATGGCGTGGTCTACGACCAGCCGGTCAACAAGACCCTGGAGAAGAACTTCTCCTGGTACTGGATGGCCGAATGGGAACAGCGCCTGCCGTTCGACATGGAGCTGAACGGCAACCTCGGCATGCGGATGGTGAAGACCGAGGTGTCGGGTTCGGGCTATGTGGGCCTCGCGGCTACCCTGAAGAACGCCAACTTCAATCCGAACGACCCGAACAACGCCAACGGCGTGACGACGACTACCATCACCAAGCCGGTGACCATCAACCGCGAGTACACGGGCTGGATGCCTTCGTACAACGCGGCCCTGTGGGCGATCCCGGACAAGCTGGTGATCCGCTACTCGTGGGCCAAGACGATCGCCCCGCCGCCTCTCGGTCGCCTGTGGCCGGGTGGCACCTGCACCTATGACGAGCGTCGTGAAGGCCTGATCGACACCGACGGTTCCGAGCAGGACATGTCCTGCGGCACGTTCGGCAACCCCGAGCTGAAGCCCTATACGGCGACCAAGAACAACACGAGCATCGAGTGGTACCCTAACCGCGACACCTCGATCAGCCTGGCCTACTATCGCCAGAAGACGCGGATTGGCGCGCCGGTTCAGGTGCCGCTGAAGAACAACCCGATCTTCAACGGCACCGGCGAAGTCATCCCCGGCACGACCAAGCTGTTCTCGGACTACGAGTTCGGCATGACCTCGTTCCTCAATGGTCCGGGCAATGTTCAGAGCGGTTGGGAGTTTACGTCGAAGACCGCCTTCACGTTCCTGCCGTGGGTGCTCAAGCATACCGGCCTGGACTTCAACATCTCGACGACCAAGTCGGGTAACTCGGTGACCTATATCGATCCGCTGACCGCCGATGCGCTCGATCCGGCCGGCCAGTCGAAGTACTTCGCCAACCTGGGCATCTGGTACGACGACGGCGCCAACAAGATCCGGATCAGCTATCAGACCCGCGATCGCGTCCTGACCTGCATCTCGCCGTGTAACAACACGTCGGCGTCGCCGGTCCGTAACCCGCCGAACACCAACATCGGCAACTTCGTCGGCTTCCCGTACAATCCGAGCGAGCCCTACTACTCGGAAAAGTACGAATATCTGGACGCCAAGATCTCGCGGAAGATCAACAACAACTTCGAGATCTATGCCGAAGGCCGCAACATGCTGAACGCCGCTCGCCTGACCGTCGGTTCGGACCGGGCCGGCTTCTCGGGCCGCGCCAACCCGTGGTCGGCGCAGTTCGGCGGCGCCCGCGTCGCCGTGGGCTTCGTCTACAAGAACTAGCTGGGGAGCGGGAGCGTCGGGTTTCGGCCCGCCGCTTCCCGCCGCCCACGACGAAAACAATGACGGCCAGGTCTGCTCTCGCGGACCTGGCCGTTGTCGTTTCAGGACGGGCGAGCGGCTAGCGCAGCGCGTAGACGGCGAAGTTTCGGATCCGCAGGTGGCTCAGGGTCGTACGCAGGCCGAACCAGCCGCGCGTGTAAGGCTCCGGATCGCTGTGCTCGAACAGGCGACGCCCGTCGCTCCAGTATTCGATGCGCTCGCCGTCGGCGATCAACCGCACAGACGTACAGTGGTTGGGCGTCAGCATCTCGTCGGCGGCGGCGTGGTCGTGCTGCGGCAGCAGTGGCCGGTCGCCGGGCTTGCCGATGTAGCGGCGGAAGCGCGTGGTCGTGTTGCCGTTGCCGCCCTGGCCCACATAGTAGGTCTTCAGCGTGTCGTAGTCGGCGAAGGCCCCCGAACGCGGCCGGGCCAGCGGCGAGCCGCCGTCGACCTCGCGCGCCATCCAGAAGGCGTTGAGGTCGCTGACCCTGTCGAACGGCCCGCCCGCCGAGACCGCCTGGGCCTCGTAGGTGATGGCGATCGGCCCGATCAGTTCCGGCTTGAACCAGGCCGTGAAGCCAGCCGGGGCGACGATGTCGAGCACGCCGTTCTTGGCTGTCACGGTCGCCGGCTTCTCGGCCTCGAACGCCCAGCGCTTCAGGCCACGACGGAAGTCGTCGGCGTGGAGGCGTTTGCCCAGACCCGCGAACGGCGTGGCGGCCAGGCCGGCCAAGAGGGCGCGGCGGTCGAGGATCATTCGGAGATCTCGCGGACATTCTCGAACAGGCGCTCGGGGCGCGCGTCCGGCGTCGTGGTCTCGATGGTCAGGTTCTCGATCCTGAGGCCCTCCACGTGCCGCGCCCACAGGCCATGGACGGGCGAGAGGCCGAACATGCTGGGCTCGGGATAGGCCTCGGGCAGATCGCCCGGCCGCCGCTGCGCCCACTCGGCATGGCCGCCGCCGCGATAGGAGAGGTGGATGTTCGACAGGGTCACGTTCTGGATCGGCGAGTCCGGCAGGCCGGCGATAGTCGCCGCGTAGTCGGGCAGGATGTCGAAGGCCTCGACGTCGCGCAGCACGATGTTGCGCATGGCCCCCAGCGGGGTGCCCTCCGGTCCCCGCCGCCGGTCGCCGACGCGCAGGAAGATCGGGGCGGTGGTCACCTCGGAGAGGTGCAGGCGCTCGCAGACCACGTTCTCCATCGTCCCGCCGTCCACGACCTCCAGGGCCAGGCCGCGCGAGCGGACGAAGCGGCAGTCGCGGATCGTAATGTCCTTGAACCCGCCGTTGGACTCCGTGCCCAGCTTGATGCGGCCGGTGACGCGGTCCTGGTCGGGCGAGACCAGCTGGGTCCGGCCGAAGGTCCCGTCCAGCATGGTGCCGGGATCGAACCCGCTGACTTCGCAGTGCTCGATGACCACGTTCTGCGTCTGGATCAGTTCGCCGAGCGCCAGGGAGCTCTTCAGCACGATGGCGTCATCATTGGGGGTGTTCACGCGGCAACCGCTGACAAGCACCCTTCGGCAGGCGTCGATGTCCAACCCGTCGCGGTTGGTATCGACCACCAGGTCGCGCAGGACCAAGTCCTCGCAGCCCGTCGCCAGCACCGCGAAGTGGCCGCCCTGGAAGATCGTCAGGCCCTCGATCCGCGCCCGCTTGGCGCGCTTCAGGGCGATGGCCTTGTTGCCCAGGCCCGCCATGGCCTCGACCTGCGGCGACAGCTCGGCCATCGCTTCAGCCGAAAGCGCGGCCATGCTGAGCGGGAACTCGCCGGCCTGCTTCTTCCAGCGCGAGCCGGGGCCTTCGCGGGTCAGGCCCGCGCCGTCGATGCGGCCGGGGCCCAGGATGGCGACGTCCTCGACGTCCTCGCCCCAGATCAGGCTGTTGCGCCAGTGGCTGTGGCCGAAGTCCTGCCAGAGGTCGTGGGGGTTGGGTTCGGCCGGATCGTAGGCGCCGTCATGGATCGCGGGATCGGCCGCCTCCAGCACGCAGCCTTCATCCAGCTTCAGCGTGACGCCGCTGAGCAGGCGGATCGAGAACGACAGATGCCGGCCGGCCGGGACCACGACCTCGCCACCGCCCCGCGCGTGCGCATGGATGATGGCGGCGTTGATCGCGTCCGTGGCCAGCTTCTGGCCGCTCACGCGTAGAGGCCGTGGCGCTTGAAGAAGGCGTCCAGCGCGAGCGCCACCGGAGCGACCTGGCCGCTACGATCCTTGAGGCCGAAGCCGTGGCCACCGACCTCGTTCAGGTGCATCTCAACGGGGACCTTCCTGGCCCGGAGCGCTTGCCACATCAGCATGCTGTTCTCGACCGGGACCGTCTTGTCGTCGGCCGCCGCGGCGATGAACACCGGCGGGGTATCGGCCGGGGTGTTCAGCTCGACCGAGATCGCCTGGCGCTGAGCCTCCGTCGGGTTCGCGCCCAGGAGCTGCTTCAGGGACTGGCCGTGGGCGTAGGGGAGCGTGCCGGTGATCACCGGATAGAACAGGCCCGCCGCGAACGGCCGGGTCGGCAGCTTGTCGGCCTCGTCGACGGGGGCGTAGGTCTCGCGGCCGAACTGGGTGGCCAGGCGCGCGGCGACGTGGCCGCCGGCTGAGAAGCCGATCGCCGCCACCTTGGCCGGATCGACGCCCAGCGACGGGGCGCGGGCGCGGATCAGGCGCATGGCCCGCTGGGCGTCCTGCAGGGCGACATCGGGGCCGGCCGCCCAGCCGTCGGCGGGCAGGCGGTAGTCCATGACGAAGGCGGTGATGCCCAGGCTGGCCAGCCAGGCGTCGATCGACCCGCCTTTCTTGCCCACCGCCACGCGGACATAGCCGCCGCCGGGGATCATCAGCACCGCCGCGCCGTTCGGCTTGGCCGGCCGGCGCATGGTCAGCCAGGGCCTGGTCACGTTCAGGAAGGCGGTGTCGTTCGGATCACCGCCCGGCGTGCGCAGGATCACGCTCTCGGTGACAGTGACCTTCTCGCCGCCCGGCGCCGGGCCAGGCCACAGGTCGACGGTCTCGACGGGCGAAGGCGTGTCGGCCGCACGGGCGAAGGCGGGCAGGGCGGTCAGGCCGGCGGCGAGACCCAGAAGGGCGCGACGGTCAGTTTCCACGAGGCTGTTCCTTGCTGATCGACGCGCTGGCCGGCAGGGCGAAGGTGTCGGGAGAGGGCGGGTGGGCCGGATCGAAGGGGCCGAAGTCGCTGGCCAGATGCGCGGCCAGGCTGGGCACGCCGGCGCGGATGCCCTCGACCACGCAGCGCGCCAGCTGGTAGGCGCCATAGTTGTTGTGGTGGGTAGCGTCCTTCCCGCCGTCGCTGAACGCCTTCCAGGCCTGCTCGGGGCCCAGCGCCTCGTAGAAGGCCGCGCTCATGGCGTGCAGGTCGATCAGCGGAACGCCAAGCTCCTTGGCCGTGTCGCGCACCGCCTGCGGATAGTCGCCGTGGGTGTTCACGATCTTGCCGGCCGCGTCGAACTTGCGCCGGTGCATCGAGGTCACGAGCACGGGCGTCGCGCCCCGCCGCCGAGCTTCGCCGACATAGGCGCGCAGATAGTCGCGATAGGTTGTGGCGGCCTCGACATAGGTCTGGGGCCAGTTGGCCTTCTGGTCGTTGTGGCCGAACTGGATCAGCAGCCAGTCGCCGGCCTTCATGCCGCTGAGCAGCTTGTCCAGCCGGTGCTCGAACAGGAAGGACTTCATGGTCTCGCCGGACTCGGCGTGGTTGGCGACCGACAGGTCCGGCTTGAAGAAGCGCGGCAGCATCTGGCCCCAGCCGGCCCCGGGCTCGGCGCGCTGGTCGGTGACGGTGGAGTCGCCGGCCACGAACACGGTCGGGACCTTGACCGGCTCGATCTTCAGCCGGCGTACGGCGGCGGTCGGGCCACAGAACTCCAGGGTCAGCTTGTCGTCCCAGGCGTAGCTGCCGTCCTCGCGCGGATTGAGCAGCACCCGCGTGCCACCGGGCGCATTGGTCGGCGGCGGGGCGAGGTCGGGGCGGCGGACATTGACGATGATGGTCCGGGTCTCGGTCTTCTTGGCCGCGACGCGGACGGTCTCCAGCATCAGCCGGCGGGCCTCGGCCTTCACGGTCGTCTCGGAGGGCTTATCGCCGCCCAGGTCCAGGGTCACGCGGTAGTCGCCCTCGGGCACGCGCACCGAGAACAGCTTGCCCGCCACGGGCTCGAACCCGTGGCCGGCGGCCGGGTCGTACGGCGTGGCAGGCGAAGTGGTGAAATCGAAGGTCCACACGGGGGCGTCCTCCCTGGCCAGCGCAAGGCTTGGCGTCAGGGCGAGGCCCATCATCAGCATACGCCGATCCAGGATCATGCCGCCTCCCTACGCGCAGAGTCCGTGATCTTGGTAGACCCGCGCGGGGAGGGTTTCAATGTCAAAATACAGGATAATATCCTGCAATATGGGATTTATACAGCGCGGACCGAGCGCTGGAATTCCGCCGGCGTGCGGTCGTAAGCCTGCTTGAACGCGGCGCTGAAATGGCTGTGGCTGGAGAAGCCCAGGTCCAGGGCCAGATTGGTCAGGTGGTCGTAGCTGTCCAGAAGATCCAGCGCCCGGGCCAGGCGCAGGCGCAGCTGGTAGCGATAGAGCGGCACGCCCTCGACCTGCTGGAACACCTGGGTCAGGTAGACGGGCGAGACCCCGACCTCGGCGGCGATGTCGGCCAGGGTCCAGCGGCGGCCCAGGTCCGAGGCCAGGACCAGCTTGGCGCGGTCGACCAGCTTTGTCCGGCTCCAGCTTGCGGACGAGGCGTGGGAGGTCCGCTCGCCCAGGGCGCGGCGCACCAGGGTCAGGCTCAGGGTCTCGGCCTCGAGGGTCTCGATCGTTCCGCGCGAAAGGCTGTGCTTGAGCAAGGCGACCAGGGCCTGGGCGCGGGGATCGATGCGCCGCTGTTGCCGCTCGAAGGCGACCTCGGGCCCGCCGCGCTGCTGATCCTTCGGCGTCAGCTCCGCCAACATCTCCGGGCTCAGCGACATCGACAGGCAGGCGTCTCCGCCCTCGACCGGATGGCTGATCCGGAAGCCTTCCTCGCCATTGAAGAACATCACCTGATTGGGCTCGGCCACCGCGTCGCGATCGCCGCCCAAGTGGTGCATGAAGACGCCGCGATAGGGGAAGACGAGGTGCGCGCCATGGGCGCATTCCTCGCCGCTCCGGTGCCGGCACGCGCCGTCGCAGACCACGTCGTACAGCGACACGGTCGGCGTATCGAGCAGTTGCTGGACGGCGTATCCGCTCATTGGTCCTCTAGGCGATGCGCCACAAGCGCCGCGCTTCCTCAGCGACGATATGGGGATACTCCTCGGGGAAGAACAGCTTGGCTTCCGGAATTCTGCGCACGCCTTCCACGCGCGGCAGCACCTTGGCCAGGTAGTCCGGGTTCTCCTTGGCGAAGATGTCGTCGCTCATGCCCCAGATCACGCGCACGGGGATGTCCAGCTTGCGCAAAGACGCCTCGACACCCGCCAGGGGATTGGGCTTCAGGCCCAGGGCGTAACGGTTGGCCAAGTCCTTGCGCTCGACCGATTGCAGGATCGGACCGAGATACTGCTCGATGGCCGCGTCAGTCGGGTGGGCCGGGTTGGCGAAGCACATGCCGCCCAGGCCGTCCGGCGCGCGGCACTTGGCCTTGTCCTTCAGCCACGGCGCCAGCCAGGCGTCGGGCCAGATGCCCATCTCGGCCAGCTCGAACACCGGCGTCAGGGCCGGCGGCGGGCTATCGGGCTCGACGTCGCAATTGGTCAGCAGCAGCGTTCGCACGCGCTGCGGATGGCGCGTGGCCAGCAACTGGGCCACGGCCCCACCGCTGTCGTTGGCCACCAGATCGAAGGTGTCGATGTGCAGGGCGTCCAGGAAGGCGATCAGCATCTTCACCTGGTCGTCGGGCGTCACCGACTTGCCCGGCAGCACCTCGGTGAAGCCCAGGCCCATGGAGTCGGGCGCCAGGCATCGGCGGTGCGGCGAGAGCCGGTCGATGGCGCCGCGCCACTGGAAGCTGCTCAGCGGGAAGCCGTGCAGGAACAGGGCGACGCGGCCGGTTCCGCGGTCGATATAGGCGGTGCGGCCGTAGGGCGTGGCCTGGAAACGTCGCTCGCGGGTCCAGCGCTCGGCGGCGCGGGCGTCGTTCTCGGCGTCGCTATCCTGAGCGCGGGCGACGCCGCCCAACAGGGCCGTGGCGGCGAGGCCGGTCGTGGCGGTCAGCCAACGGCGGCGGGTCATGTCGATGGCCATGGTGTCTTACGCTTCCGGTCCGGTGATGGCGGCCTGGGCCTCGCCCAGCGCCAGGGCGCATTCCTCGCAGCAGACCTCGACGGTCCGGCCGCCGATGGTGACGGTGATGACGTCGGTCTCGAGTTCGCAGTCGCACGCGGCGCAGGTCTTGGCGTCCATGGAGTGGCTCCTTGGCTTGGGTCTTCGGGGGATGTCTTGAAAGGACGTGACCGGGGCGACGGACGCGGAACGGCCGGGGCGATCGCGATCCCGCCCAGCCCGGCTCCAGCCGCTCCGCTTCGTCGCCGCTAGGGTCGCGTCTCCCGCTTCAGCGGAAGGCGATGCGGTGAAGTGTCGTGAGGAGAAGTGCGCATGGCCATCCGGCGGGTGTTGTTGACCCGCCCGATAGACCTCAGGCGGGGGCCGCTTCGCTGTCGGATTCTTTAGCGATCGCGACGGGCGCCGGAGGCGTCGTGCGCCACAGCAGCAGGCCGACGCCGCCCAGCACCAGCTCGCGCAGGCGGCGCAGCAGCGACAAGGCCAGGGCTTGGTCGGGCGCTAGGCCAAGAGCGCCGCCCATCAGCAGATAGCCGCCCTCCTGTACGCCCAGGGCGCCGGGAATGGCGAAGCCGACGACCTTGGCGGTCTGCGCCAGGCCCTCGACGATGAAGGCCTGCACCAGGGTCGGCTGCAGGCCCAGGGCCCACATGGCGACATAGGTCTCGAACGCGCCGGCCAGCCAGGCGGCCAGATGCCAGGCCCACGATGCGAAGATGTTTGCGCGCTGGCGTCCAATCCCTCGGAAGGCCTCGCCCAGCTCGCCGACGCGATGGGCGAGGGCGCTCCAGCGCCGCGAAAGCTGGCCCAGACGCCGACCGACGCCGGCCTTGTGGGCGATGAACAAGGCAGCGCCGATCGCGACGACGATGCCGACCAGGGCGAGACCCGCCTGGGCCAGGCGCGGGTCATGCAACGTGACCATGGCCACGAGCAGGCTGGCCAGGAGGAAGACGACCAGGCTGGCGGTGCCGGCCAGGACGTCGATGACGCAGCTGGCCGTCGACTCGGCCAAGGTCAGGCCGTTGCGAGCCGTCAGCTTGGCGCGCACGACGTCCCCGCCGATCTGGGCGACCGGCAGCAGGGCGTTGACCGCCTCCTTGATGAAGCGGACGCGGAACAGGAAGGTCGAGGACGGCCGGCGGTCCGGCGGCAGCAGCACCTCCCAACTGACCATGGCCAGATAGGTGACGGGAAGGTGGGCGGCGATCACCGGGATCGCCTGCCAGCCGACCTGATGTATGATCTGGCGCACCGCGCCGACGCCATGCGTCGCCAGCAGGATGGCCAGCAAGGCGATCCCAAGCGTCAGAAGTCCGGCTCTCCAGGGCGAAGACTCACCCTCGGTCTTATTCGTCATGCGGCGGAAAGTGCCCGCGAAGAGGGGGCGGCGCCAAGCTCGCGATAAACATTCAACACCGAGCCGCAGATTTCACGCCAATCATACCGAGCGCTGGTGGCGCGGGCGGCCCGGGCCAGGCGCAGGCGGCGCATGGGCTCGCCGACCAGGCTCTGGATCGCGGCGGCGTAGGTTTCGGCGTCCGGCTGCCGGACCAGCACGCCGTCCTGGCCGTCGGCGATCAGGGCGCTGGTGCTGGGGGCGTGGGGGCACAGGACGGCCAGGCCTGCCGCCATGCCCTCGAGCGTGGCGTTGCCAAAGGCCTCGGTCAGGCTGGGATTGAACAGGATGTCGGCGCTGGAGACCGCGCGGCCCAGGGCGTCGCCTTCAAGCTGGCCGGTGAACACGGCCTCGGGGAGGCGTTCCTGGAGATAGGCTCGGGCGGGACCTTCGCCAATGATCAGCGGACGGATCGGCTGGCCGCGCAGGCGGATCAGGGTTTCGGACAGCACGTCCAGGCCCTTCTCCATCACCAGGCGGCCCAGGAAGGCCACGGCGATCTCGTTGTCGGCGATGCCCATCGACTGGCGCCAGGCGCTGTCGCGGCGAGCGGGGGTGAAGCGGTCGCGGTCGACGCCTCGACCCCAGACCCGGACGCGCTCGCCCATGCCTTGCTCGCGCAGGAGGTCGGCGATCGGCGCATTGGGGGCCAGGATGCGGTCGCAGCCTCGATAGAAGCGGTCGAGATAGCGTTCGACGCGCGGACGCAGCCAGTCGAGGCCGTAGTAGGAGAGATAGGTCTCGAACCGTGTGTGCAGGCTGGCGACCACTGGCAAGCCCATGCGACGACCCCAGCGTCCCGCCTGGAAGCCCAGCAAGTCGGGAGCAGAGAGATGGACGGCGGTGGGCTGGAAGCGGGCGAGGTCGGCGCGCAGGGCGCGGGTCAGGCCCACGGCCAGGCGGTACTCGCCACGACCGGGAATGGCCACCGACGGGGCGGAGACCAGCTGGCCCGCCGGTTCGAACGCGGGGGTGTCCGTGGTCGGCGAGTAGACCCGCACCTGGGCGCCGGCGTCGATCAGATAGGCGGCGAGGCGGTTCAGGGCCTGGTTCGAGCCGTCGCGGGTGTAGTTGTAGTTCCCGGAAAACAGCGCCAGGCGCAGGCCGACGGCCGATTTTTCCTCAGAGGGCTGACGAATGGATCTTTGCGCGAACTGCACGACGCCTCCGTTTGTTACGCTCGAGGCCCCCGCCCAATCCTCCGTATGACAATGGCCATATGGTGGAATGGTTCAGTTTCCGGAAGAGGGGCGGCCGGCTCCGGGGCGGACAATCTTCGGGTCAAGCTGAACCGAAGCTGAACCGTGGGTCGCATCGACCATGCTCGTCCAGGAGGTCTCGCCGCCGTCACCTTTTGGGCGCGCTGTGCGAAAATCCGCGCCAGGGGCTTGCGCCGCGACGTCATGACCCGCTTTTGGCGCTCCGAGCGCCCTTGCCGAGAGGCGGGTTCGTGCTCAGTTATGCGCTTCGCGCCCGTCAGGCGCGCGATCCTACGATTCCCTGGGGGTGAAGAAGGCCCCCAATCCAGCGAGATCTCGAAACGTCATGCAGCCGGTCAAGACCCTCATCCTCAGCGCCGGTCAGGGCAAGCGGCTGTCGCCGCTGACGGACGACCGTCCCAAGTGCCTGGTCGAGCTGGCCGGGCGCTCGGTGCTGGAATGGCAGTTGCGCCACCTGCATCAGGCGGGCGTGACCGAGGCCGTGGTGGTCACCGGCTTCCGCGCCGATCTGGTCGAGGCCGAAGTGGCGCGCCTGAAGCTGCCGGGCATGGCGATCCGCACGCTTTTCAACCCGTTCTACAGCGTCACCGACAACCTCGCGACCTGCTGGCTGGCTCGTGACGAGATGCGCGGCGGGCCGTTCATGATCCTCAACGGCGACACCCTGTTCGAGCCGGCGATCGCCGAGCGCCTGATCAGCGCTCCGTCCGCCCCGATCACGGTGACGGTGGACCGCAAGCTCAGCGGCTATGACGCAGACGACATGAAGGTGCTGACCGACGGCGACGCCCTGCGCGCCATCGGCAAGACGATCGCCGAGTACGACGCCGAGTCGATCGGCTTCCTGCGCTTCGACGCCGAAGGCGCCGAGCTGTTCGTGAAAACGCTGGAAGCGATCATGCGCACGCCGGAAGGGCTCAAGCGCTGGTACCTCAGCGTGATCAACGAGATCGCCCACCAGCACGACGTCGTGCGCGTGCGCTCGATCGAGGGCCTGGACTGGGCCGAGATGGACTTCCCCGAAGACCTGGTCCGCAACCGCGCCCTGACAGCGGAATGGGCGGCGAAGGAAGCCGAGACGGTCTGAGCGTTTGCTTTCGCTCTTGTACGTGTTGATGTACAAGAGCGTATGCGCACCACGTCCTATAGCGATCTCCGCAAGAACCTCGCCGCGATGATCGACGCCGTGACCAACGATCACGAGCCGATCGTCATCACGCGCGACAAGGGTCGTCCGGCGGCGGTGCTGATGTCGGTCGAGGACTTCGCCTCCTACGAGGAAACCCGCTACCTCCTCCGTAGTCCCGCCAACGCCGAACGCTTGATGCAATCCGTCAGCGCGCTCGAAGGCGGCGGCGGAAGTGTGCGCGATCTGGCTGAATGAAGCTGATCTTCAGCGAGCAGGCGTGGGAGGACTACCTGTATTGGCAGTCCCAGGACGCCAAGCTCGTGGCCCGTATCAACGGCCTGATCAAGGAATGTTCTCGCACGCCCTTCCAGGGTACGGGCAAACCCGAGCCGTTGCGGGGGCCGTTGGCTGGCTGGTGGTCGCGCAGGATCAACCAGGAACACCGACTGATTTACCGCCCCACCGAGGACGGGCTCCTGATCGCGCAGTGCCGCTACCACTACTAGGCGCTATCGAGGCGCCGTTTCGCCCACCAGTTCCCGCACTAGATCCAGGTCCGACGGCTTGTCGACATCGACGGCCGCCAGGCCGTCGTGCGCTCGCACGGCGGCGGCCTTGACGTTCGCCAGCTTGCCCAGCCGCTCCACGGCCTGGTCCAGGGTCAGCAGGCCCAGGGCGTAGCGGATCAGGAAGCTGGGACCCAGCATCGCCGCGATCTTCCAGGGCTGCTTGCGCAGCGCCTCGACCTGTCGCCAGACGGTGATGACGTTCAGCGCGGTCTCGTTGCGCAGCAGGAAGAGATTGCAGCCTGAGTAGCGCCCGTCGCGGAACTTCAGATAGGTCCGCTTGGTCTGCGGCGCGGCGGCCTGCACGCGCGCCTCAGGGGCGAGCAGCACGGCGACATCGGCCGAAGCCGGGGTGTCGGCGACGAACTGGGTGATCCATTCGGGCTTGAGCAGGGCGTGATCGACCGTGGTGACCACTAGTGGGAAGCCCAACGTGCTCGCGCCCTCGGCGACGCTCTGGCTGGGGCCGGCGGCGGGCGGCAGGACGACGGCCTTTGCGCCGGCCAGGGCCGAACGGATCGCCTCGTCATTGGCCGAGACGCCGATGGTCCGCGCGCCAGAGGCCTCGACCGCTCCCAGCACTCGCGCCAGCAGGGTCTTGCCCTGCAGGAGGATCAGGCCCTTGTGGCTGACCCCCGCATAGGCGGCGGCCGGATCGACCTCGCCCGGGCGTGAGCCGGCCAGGATCAGCGCGTTGAAGGGGCTCCCAGGAGCTGGGTTCACAGCGCCTTCTCGTAGATGCGGTAGGTCTTGTAGTGCGTGCCGCCCACGTTCTCGGCGATGTGGCACATGGCCTTGTTGGCCTCCAGCACCCACGAGATCTCGTAGCGATTGTAGCCGAGGCTCATCGCCATATCGCGGCTGGCCTTCATCATCCAGAACGGCAGCATGCGGCCGCGCTGGGTCGAGGAGAACTTCTTCTTCACACCCATCAGCGGGATGCGGGCCGACTTCACGCCCTTGACCTTCAGGCGCCACAAGAGCTTGGCCCAGCCGAACGGCAGGAGCTTGCCCTTCAGGTCGGCGATGGCCTCGTTGACGTTGGGCAGGAAGACCACGACGCCGGCGGCCTCGCCGTCGATCTCGGCGAACCAGATCAGGCGCTTGTCGAGCACCTGCTTGAGCGCCTTGCCCAGCTGGCGGGTCTCGGCCTCGGTGGTGGGGGTGAAGCCCCAGTTTTCCTTCCAGGCGTCGTTGAGGATGTCCGTCAGCGTCTGGACCTCCTCTTCATAGCGCTTCATGTCCAGCTGGCGCAGGACGACGCCCGAGGGCAGGCCGCGCTTGACCCGTCGCTGAGCGATCTCGGGAATGTCGCCGGTCTCGTCGGCGCGATAGGCGAAGACGTCCTGGGCCTTGGCGTAGCCCTGTTCCTCGACGCGCTTGCCGGCATAGGCCGGGTCGTGGCCCATCATGATCATCGGCGGGGTGTCGAAGCCCTCGACCAGCAGGCCGACCTCCTCGTTGATCGAGAGGTTGAACGGACCGACCACATGCGTGCGGCCGCGCGCGGTGAGCCAGTCTTCGGCGGCGCGGAACAGGACGTGGAAGACCGCCTGATCGTCCTCGGCGGCGATCATGCCGAAGTGGCCGTCCAGGCGGCCGGGCGTCGGCTGAGGCGTCAGGCGGTCGATCTGGGCGCTGATCCGGCCCACGTCGCGGCCGCCGCGCGTGGCCAGGAACAGCTGGACCTCGGCGTGCTCGAAGAACGGGTTGGTCTTTGGCGTCAGGGCCTCGGTGCGTTCCATAAACAGCGGGGTGATCCAGTTCGGATCCTTGGCGTTCAGGCGGGCGGGCAGGGCGATGAAGCGCTTCAGCTCCTCCGGCGTCTTGACCGGGATGACCGTCAGGTCGGCATTCGCGGAGTCGAAAGGCATCACCCCTCCAGGGCCAAGAAGGTTCGCAACGCCAGGGCGCCGAAGATCGCGGGCGCGGCCCAGACCGCCAGGAACGGCGACAGGGCGCCGGACTCGCCCAGGGCGGTCAGCATGCCGTTGGCGACGAGGAAAACCAGACCGGCGGCCAGCCCGGCCGTGAGCAGGACAGCCCCCTGACCGCTGCGGAAGTTGGCAAGGGCCACGGGGGCGCTGAGCAGCAGCATCACCAGCGCCACGAACGGACTGGCGAAGGCGGCCTGGAAGTGCGTGGCGTAGAAGCTCTCCGGCCGGTCCGAGCCGCCGTTTTCAAGCGCGCGCCGCGCGGAGGCGGCGGTGGGCATGGCGTCCTCGCCGAACAGGCCCTGCACGTCCTGCGGCGTCAGCCGGGTGGGCCACGAGGTCGAGGCCGCCTCCGAGGTCTGGGCCAGGTCGCCGTTGAAGCGCGTGGTCTTGGGCTGTTGCAGGGTCCAGGTCGTTCCGTCGAAACGCGCCTTGGGGGCCTCGACCTTCTCGATCAGGATGCCCTTGGCGTCCCGGCGGAAGATGGTCAGCGTGTCGATCTCGCGGCCGTCGGCCGTGGCGTCGGCGCCGATGACGAGGTCGCCGCCGGCTCGGAAGGTGCGCGGGGCGGGGACCTTGCGCTCGGCGACGGGCGTGTTGTTGCGCCACCAGTCGGCCAGGGTCGGATCGGCGCGCGGGGCCAGGACCTGGCCGCACAGGGCGTCCAGCAGCATCACCACCACGGCGGCCGGTGCGGCCATGGCGATGATGCGATAGCCTGAGATGCCGCTGGCGCGCATGGCGACGACGGCGCTGTCGCGGGCCAGTTGCGAGAACGCGAACAGGCCGCCGGCCAGGACGGCGATCGGCGCGACCTGTTCGAACAGGCGCGGCACGCGCAGCGCGGCGTAGTAGGCCACGCCCGAGAGGCCGAGGCCCCGCTCGAGGATGTCCGGCGTGACGTCCAGCAGATCCAGCATCTGCAGGATCGACATCAGGATGATCGCCGCGACCAGGATCCGGGTGGAGATGGTTCGCAGGACGTAGAGCTGCAGCTTCATGCGGGGCGCCGCTTCTTAGGCTTGGGCAGGGCGCGGATCAGGCGCGCGATCAGGTTGTTGATGCGGCGGACCAGGCGCGAGACCGGCGTGTCGCCGGGACGCGTGCGGCTGCCGACGAACAGCCAGACCGCGAAGGTCGAGAAGGCCGTGAACGGCGCCCAGATCGCCACCGCCGGTGGGAGCATACCGACCTTGGCCATGCCTTGGCCCAACAGCAGCGAGTGCTGGAAGGACAGCAGCAGCAGGCCGGCCATGACCAAGCCCGGCGCGCGGTTGCCGCGCTTGGACGCCAAGCCGAAGGGGAAGGCTAGGAGCGGCAGGAACGGCAGGAAGATCGCCCGCGCCCAGCGGCCGTAGAGCTCGCTGAGCAGGGTCTCCTTGGACACCACGGGCTTGGCGGACTTGGCCTGCTCGGCCAGCTCGCCCATCGTCAGCTCACGCTCGTCGCTGCCCCGCGCACGCAGCAGCACGGCGGCGGCGGCCAATGGCGTCTGGGTGGTCAGGCTGTCGAAGGCCAGGTTGCGGTACGCGCCGGTGGCGTCGTGAGCGATCCGGCGACCGTCGCGCAAGTCCATGGTGATGGTCTTGCCGTCCTCGTTGATCTTCAGATCGGCCGAGGCGGCGGTGATGATCTCTTCCTGGCCGCGCGCGTCCATCCGGCGGATGAAGACTCGGGTCAGGCGCTGGCCGGCGATGTCGGCGCTGTCGGCCGTCAGCAGCGAGCCCTTGTCGTCGATGAAGGCGCCGCCCGCCAGGCGTCCGTTCCAGCCGGCGTTGATGGCCGCGTGCATGACCGCGCGGAAGGTGTAGCGGCTGTAGGGCTGCATGTAGCCGAAGACGACGATGCTGAAGACCATCAGGAACACGCCGACGGCCAGGAACGGCGCGGCGATGCGCTCCAGCGACTGGCCGCTGGCCAGCAGGGCGTCGATCTCGGAGCCGTCCGACAGCTTGGCGATGACGATGAACAGCGCCACGAAGAACGCGACCGGCAAAGCCAGGCCGATATAGTGCGGCACCAGATTGGCGGCCAGCTGCGCCACATAGCCGAACCGGGCGCTGCTCTGGGACAGGGTGTCCAGCAGGCGCAGGGTGCGCTCGAGCTCCAGGGCGACCACGGTCACGCCCAGGCAGGCCACCAGCGGCCAGAACAGCAGCCGCAGCAGGTAGCGGTCGATCAGGCGGAAGCCGCCGACTTGCAGGTCCTTGGCGCTCACGCTTGGCCCCAGGCTTGGGCGAAGCGGGTCGCGAGGCGCTCGACGGCCTCGGTCGACAGCTCCACGGCGGCGCCCAGCGCGGGCGCGGCGGGCCAACCGGTGTCAGGGAAAGACACGCCTTCGTGCTCGCGCGTTCCCGCATAGCGCGGGAGAACGTGGAAATGGACGTCTTTGTCGACCATCATCAGCATCAGGTAGTTGATCTTCTCATAGTCGACAGCGGCCTTGAGCAGGCGTTCAATCCCCGCCACGGCGACCTGGAGGTCGGCGAAGGCCGCGGGACTCACTTCGGAGAACGCCTGAACAGCTTCCTTGCACACCAGGACCAAAGACCCAAATGTCGGCTGCTTGGGACGGACGAGAATGAGCCAGTGATCGGTCTCGGCGACTTTCGAGCCGGGATAGCCGAACGCCGATGCGGTAGGGTTGGTCATGAGAAAGCCGGAACTTCAGGCTGATGTCGGCCCGGAGCCAGTCAAGCTCGGATGATCCCATCCGAGCTTGACTGGCTCCAGAGTCAAAGTTTGGAGCGCGCCCAGGCGCGCTCTGCGTAACAATAGGGATGCGGCCTTTTACATGGAAGCACGATCCGTCCTTGTTGGTGCGATCTTGGTAGCGCTCTCGGCGACGGCCGGAGCCCATGCCCAGAAGGCGAAACGCGTCGTGACCGCGCCCCAGAGCGCGGCGCGTTCGCTGACGGACAAGGAGTGCGTGGGCCGCAAGAGCGAGATCCGCCTGAACGTCCAGGTCGGGGCGCTGCGCTCGAACGCTGGCAATGTGATCATCACGGTCTACGGCGGCGACCCCAGTCGCTTCATGGCTCCGCGCGGCAAGCTGGCGCGACAGCGGGTCACGACCTCGGCCCCGATGAGCCAGGCCTGCTTCTGGTTACCGTCGGCGACCGACGCCTACGCCGTGTTCGTCTATCACGACGCCGATGGCGACAAGGAGCTGGACCGCAGCCCGTCGGGCATGCCGATCGAGGGCTATGGCTTCTCGAACGACGCACCGACCAAGTTCGGCACGCCGTCGTTCGATGCAGTGCGCTTCGGCGTGAAGCCAGTCGGCGAGACGACTATCCGGGTCAAGGTGCGCTACCCCTCGACTAGATGATGTCGCTCAGGTTGTAGCGGCCCAGTTCAGCCAGGCCTTCACGCCCGGCCTCGATCCCGCGCGCCACGATCCGCACATGGCGGCCGCCATCGGGCCGGGTCTCCAGCTCGATGGCGTGCCAGCGGGCGGGGGAGTGGCCCGTCGGCTGGGCCGAGGCGGACGGCACGCCCAGCACCGGGATCGTCGCGCCGTTGGGACCCGGCACCGAGCCGACCAACGATTCATGGGCATGGCCGTGCAGGACCAGATCGGCGCCGTGCTTGGCCAGGATCGCGCGCAGGGCCTCCTGGTCTTCCAGGGCCTTGCGCTTGGCGACGGCGCCCTTCTGCGGCGGATGGTGCAGCACCACGATGCGGAAGAAGCCGGCATGGGCCGGGTCGGCCAGCAGGGCGTCCAGGCGCTTCAGCTGGTCCTCGCCCAGACGGCCCGTCGCCAGATGCGGCGCGGTCCGCACCGCCGAGCAGAGATTGAAGATGGCCACCGGGCCGCGCACGCGCACCTGCGGGAAGCTGGTCTGGTCGTTGTCGCCCAGCCACGGCGTCCAGGCGGCGAAGCGCTCGTCGCCGCCCGCGCCCGCCAGGGCGTCGTGGTTGCCGGGGCTGACGGTGAAGTCGGCCGGATCGCCCAAGGACTCCAGCCAGCGGCGCGCCGCGGCGATCTCCGTACGCGAAGCAAAGTTGGTGAGGTCGCCGCTGATCACTACATGGTCGGGCGCGGCGGCCTTCACGTCGGCGATCAGCGTCGCCAGCACGTCAGGCCGATGGACCTTGGACTTGCGGCGCCAGGCGATGCGGCTGAGCAGGCGTTTGGTGAAGACGTCCATGAACCCGAACGCCCCCGGAGGCGGCGGCAAGTGGGGGTCGGACAGATGCGCGATGCGGTATATGGACAAGACGGCTCGGGTCGTTCTGGTCGAAGCAGGCGAAGCTGCTTATCACTCGACTTGGGATTCAAGGGATATATCTGTCTTTGAGTGGTGAAATTCAAAACGCGCCAAGAGCGGTGACTGTCGGCGAGGCTGGCGGCCGGATCTGGGGCATGAGCTCGCCGGAGCGGCTGACGCGCATCTACGGCCGCGTCGGCCTGGTCGAGACGCCGATGGCCGACCTGTCGCGCGCGGTGGTCGCGGTCGACGCTGGCTGGGTGTTCGACGAGTCGCTGATCAAGGCGCTGGCGGACCGCGAGGGCGCGGTGCTGGTGGATGACGCCGGCCGCGCCGTGGCCGTGCACGCGCCGGCCGAACTGGCCCAAGCCGCCACGGACGCGCTGTCGGCCGGACAAGACCCGTCGAACCTGGACCCGCGCCTGACCCGCCTGTCGGCGCTGGAACTCGGCTCGGCGTACAACAGCGCGCTGCGCAAGCGTGAGCCGCCGGTGCTGGAGCGCCTGACGCCGGAAACCGTGCGGGCCGTCGAGAAGCGTCTGTTCCAGGGTTCGTACAAGGGCGTCACCGACCTCGTCACCAAGTACGTCTGGCCGACCCCGGCGCGGATCGTCACCCGCTGGGCGGCGATCGCCAGGATGACGCCGAACCAGGTGACCTTCATCGGCTTCCTGCTGACCTTGGCCGCCACCTGGCTGTTCTGGCAGGGCCAGTTCGGCTGGGGCCTGGTCTGCGCCTGGATCATGACCTTCCTCGACACGGTCGACGGCAAGCTGGCTCGGGTGACGCTGACCTCATCCAAGTGGGGCAACGTCTTCGACCACGGCATCGACCTGCTGCACCCGCCGTTCTGGTGGTGGGCCTGGTTCGTCGGGGTCTACGCCGTCGGGCAATCGATCCCCTATGCCGGCCTCAGCCTGGCCATCGTCGTCGGCGGCTATATCGCTCAGCGGGTGGAGGAGGGGATCTTCCTGAGCCTCTTCAAGTTGGAGATGCACGCCTGGCGGCCGTTCGACAGCTTCTTCCGCCTGATCACGGCGCGCCGGAACCCGAACCTGATCCTTATGACCGCCTGCGTCTTCGTCGGACGTCCGGACGTCGGCTTCACCCTGGTGGCGATTTGGACCGCCGTGTGCTTGGTGGTGCACGCCGTCCAGATTCTACAGGGCTTGGCCGCGCCGAAGGGCTCTATCCAGTCATGGCTGTCGAAGTGACGCGCATCGGGGTCGTTCGCAATCCCAAGAGCCACGGGAACCAGGCCCGCCCGCCCGGGCCGCCGCCCGAGGGCGTGCGCCTGGTCGAACCCCATGGGCGCGAGGCCCTGAGGGCGGCGTTGAACGAATTTGCTCGGGACGGCCTCGACCTGCTGATCATCGACGGCGGCGACGGCACGGTCCGCGACGTGATCAGCCTGCTGCCCCACACCTTCGGCGAGACATTGCCAATGCTGGCGGTCCTGCCGTCGGGCAAGACCAACGTCCTGGCCATCGACCTGGGCACGCCCAAGGATTGGCGGCTGGAGGAAGCCCTGATCGCCGCGCGCCAGGTGCAGCAGACGGTCAAGACGCGCCCGCCGCTGCGGATCAGCTGGGCCGACGGCCGTCCCTGCCTGCAAGGTTTCTTCTTCGGGATCGGCGCACCGGTGAAGGCCACCAATCTGGCGCAGAAGGCTCACCAGGTCGGGTTCTTCCATAACCTGGCCGTGGCCGTGACCATCGTGACGGCGACCTTCGGCGCCCTGTTCGGCGGCGCGCGCGACGAGTGGCGCGAGGGCGTGCCGGCCAAGCTGACCCTGGACGGCGAAGCCCAACCCGGCGACGAACGCTTCGCGATCGTGGCCACGGCGCTGAAGCGCCTGCCGTTCGGTCTCAAGCCCTTCGGCGCGCCGCGCGAGGGGTTGAAGCTGCTGGACGTCGACGCCCCGCCGCGTCGCCTTCTGAAGGCCGTGCCGATGGTGCTCAGCGGCAAGGCCGAGCCGACGCTCGAGGGGATGGGCTATCGCCGTCGCGATCCCGCGCTGATCGGCTTGGGCGGCGGCGCGCCGTTCGTGTTGGACGGCGAGATGTTCGAGGGCGGCGAGCTGACCATCGGTCTTGGACCGCCCCTGCGGTTCCTGGTCGGATGAGCAGCCTTCGCGACCTCGTCGCGGCCGAGCTCTCCACGCCGACCCCCGCGCCGATCACCGCCTTCGCCGAGCATCTGACGACGGTTTTTCCCGGCGCTCGGGCGGTGCTGTTCTACGGCTCGATCCTGCGGACGGGCGACCTCTCCGGGGTGCTCGACTACTACGTCCTGACCGAGGCGCCGCCGCCCGGCTGGCGGGGCTTCTTCACGCGCATCCTGTGGCCCGACGTCAGCTATCACGAGCTGAAACACGACGGCGAAGTCCTGCGGGCTAAGGTCGCCTCGATGACCCTGGCCCAGTTCCAGCGCGCCACCAGCGGGGCGGGGGCCGACACCACCATCTGGGCCCGCTTCGTCCAGCCCAGCGCCCTGATCTGGGTCGACCAGGACGCGCGCGAGACGGTGGTCGACGCTGTCATCGACGCCTGTCGCACGGCCGCCCGCTTCGCCCAGGCGCTGGGACCGGTCGACGGCGCGCCGCAGGCGCTGTGGACGGCGCTGTTCCAGGAGACCTACAAGGCCGAGCTGCGGGTCGAGAAGGCCGGTCGCGAGGTCTCGATCCTGACCTTCGATCCCCAGCGCTACGATCGCGTCATGGAGGCCGTTCAGCACGATCAGGGCGGGGTTCTGGCCGAGGGCGAGCGGAAGGCCCTGAGAAAGGCCTGGGGGCCGCGCAGGCTGGCCGGTAAGCCGTTGAACGTGGCGCGGCTCATGAAGGCCGCTTTCACCTTCCAGGGCGCGGCGCGCTACGCCGCCTGGAAGATCCAGCGCCATACCGGCGTCGAGGTCGAGGTCACGCCCTGGCGGGAGCGGCATCCGATCCTCTCGGCCCCGGGGGTGCTGCTAAAGGTCTGGAAGGGGCGGCGCAGAGCCGCCTAGTACAGCAGGCAAACAAAAACGCCCGGGCGCGAGCCCGGGCGTCTTCGTTTCAGCGAGGCGTAAGCCTTAGGCGCGGGCGCGCTTCAGGGGCTCGATGACGCCCAGGGCCGCGCCGATTTCGGCGAAGGCGCTGAGGACGGCGTCGATCTGCTCGTCGGTGTGGGCGGCGCTGACGCTGGCGCGCAGCAGCGGACGGCTGTCCGGCGTGGCGGGCGGTAGGGCCAGGTTCAGGTAGACGCCGGCCTGCAGCAGACCGTTCCACATGGCGATGGCGCGTTCCTGGTCCGGGATGGTCGTGGCGACCACCGGGCTGGCCGTCGGGCCGGTGTGGAAGCCCATAGCCGTCAGGCCGTCGTACAGGCGCTTGGCGTTGCGGTTCAGGCGGTCGCGCAGCTCGGGCTGCTCGACCATGCGGCGCAGGGCGGTCACGGTCGAGGCGACCACGGCCGGCGGCAGCGAGGCGGTGAACATGTACGGGCGGCAAACGACGCGCATGACGTCGAAGTCGTCCAGGTTCGAGACGCAGAAGCCGCCGATGGCGCCCAGGCTCTTGGAGAAGGTGCCGACGATGAAGTCGACGTCGTCTTCCACGCCGGCCGCTTCGGCCAGGCCGCGGCCCGTCGCGCCGAGCACGCCCATCGAGTGGGCTTCGTCGACCAGCAGGTAGCCGCCCAGCTCGCGCTTCACGGCCGCGATTTCCTTCAGCGGCGCGACGTCGCCGATCATCGAGTAGACGCCTTCGACGACGATCAGGCGCTCGCCCGGCGCATCGCCCAGACGACGCAGGCGCTTGGCCAGATCCTCAGGGTCGTTGTGGCGGAAGCGGATGACCTCGGCGTGGCCGAGACGTGAGCCGTCATAGATCGAGGCGTGGCTGTCGGCGTCGAGGATCAGGTGGTCGCCGCGGCCGACCAGGGTCGACAGCACGCCCAGATTGGCCTGGTAGCCGGTCGTGAAGACCATGGCGTGCTTGCGGCCATAGAACTTGGCCAGTTCGGTCTCGAGCTCGACGTGAGCCTCGAAGCTGCCGTTGGCGATGCGCGAGCCGGTCGTGCCGGTGCCGCGCTCCTGGACGGCCTTCACCGAGGCGTCGATCGCCTCCTGGTCGAAGGTCAGGCCCAGATAGTTGTTGGTGCCCAGCAGGATCGTCGGACGGCCCTCGACGACGCCTTCGGTCGGCGAGGTCACGGCATCGAAGCGAACCTTGAACGGGTCGGCGCCCGCGCTCTGGATGGCCTTGTACGCATCGCGATAGGCCAGGTGCTTATCAAACAGCCCCATTAGTTAAGCCCTAGTCCGGAGATCATTGATCAGTTTGGAGAGGTCGCCCGCGGTCTCGACAGAGGCCAGACGGTCGAGAGGAATGGAGATGTCGAAGGTGTCTTCGAGCTCCATGATGATGTTCATGAGGGCTAGGGAGTCCACGGCGAGGTCACGACCGATATGCGACTCTGCACGCACCTCGACGGCCCGTCCCAGAACCTTGCTCGTCGCCACCCCGATCTCGCGCAAGCTGAGATCCGTAACCGTTTCCATTCTAAACCAAACCTCCGGGAGCCCCACCCGTGACACTACTGTAACGGCGAGTCTGTCAGATTTCCGCCATATTTGAACTAGGCGACGATATTTTTGGGCAGCCAGCCCTCTTCACGGTACCAATCGACAGTGTGCGCGAACCCGTCTTTCAGACCGAAGACGCTGGGTACTCCCTCCGACATCGGAGCGCTAGATAGGGTCCAATCAGTGTGAAGCAACTCCCGAGCTTTGCCCGAGCCGAACACCATAGGGGTTTTTGAGGCCAAAGACCAAGCGTCCGCAAGGGTTCCGGCGAGTAGCAAAGCCTTGTCGGGCAACCTTATCAGGCGCGGAGAACGGTTCATCACCGCCCCGGCGGCGCTCATGATTTCTGCCCAACTGTAACCGTCACGCCGCACATCCGAGAGCTCCACGAGGCCCAAAACGGGTCTGCGGCAGTAGGCGACGAGCTTCGCCACGGCGTCCTGGACGTGAATCATCGCGATCCGCGTGGTCGGAGACAGCACCGGCAGGACCGGACTCCAGGCCGCCAGTTCGAAGAAGGCGAGGGTCTCGGTGTCGCCGGGGCCGTAGATCGCCGGTGGCCGCACGATCAGGGCGTCGGGCGAGATTTCGCGGACGGCGTCCTCGCCGGCGCGCTTGCTGGCGCCGTAGTTCGACAGCTGTGGTTCGCGGGCCGTCAGGCTGGAAACCAGGATGAACCGGGCGCCGGCGGCCTTGGCGGCCAGGGCGGTGGCGCGGGCGCCGTCGCGGTTCACGGCGTTGAAGTCCTCCAGGGACGCGGCCTTGATCAGGCCGGCCACGTGGATCACCACCTCCGCGCCCTTGCACAGGCGGTCGAGCGCGCCGGGCGTCTTCAGGTCGCCGGTGACGACCTCGACCTCGATGTCGCGCCAGAGAGGGTGGATCGGGTCGCGGCGCACCAGCACCCGGGGCGTCCAGCCGTCCAGGGCCAGGGCGCGGACCAGGTGACGGCCCAGGAAGCCCGTGGCTCCAGTGACGGCGACGACTCCCGGCATTTTACTCGCCGTAGGTCCCGGCCTGATAGGCGGCCTTGGCCTTCGAGCGGCTGAGCTTGCCCGACGAGGTCTGTGGCAGGGCGTGGGCGCCGACCAGTTTCACCTTGGCGTCGACGCCGTGACGGGTGCGCAGCAGGGTCGAAACCTGTTCCACCAGGGCCGCGCGGCTGTCGGCGTCGCCGCCGCGCGCCTGGACCAGGACCACGATCTGGTCTTCCGGCTCGGCGGGGATGGCGAAGGCGCAGACGTCGCCGCTGCGCAGGCCGTCGATCTCGTGATCGGCCGTCCATTCAAGGTCTTGCGGCCAGATGTTGCGGCCGTTGAGGATGATCAGGTCCTTGGCGCGGCCGGTGATGACGATCTCGCCTTCGATGACGAAGCCGATGTCGCCCGTGTCCAGCCAGCCGTCGGCCGACAGCACGCGAGCGCTCTCTTCCGGATTGGCGAAGTAGCCGCTCATCACCGAGGGGCCCTTGGCGAAGATGCGGCCCACGCCGCGCTCGGGCAGGACGGCGCCGTCGTCGCCGCGCACTTCTAGGAAGTGGTCGGGCAGGGCAGGGCCGCAGCGGGCGAAGTCGCGGGCGCGTTCCGAGCCTTCCGGCGCATCGACGGCCAGGTTGTCACGCTCCAGGCGCTCGACATCCAGGGTCTCGGCGCGCAGGCCCTTGCCCAGCGGCGCCATGGAGAGGGCCAGGGTCGCCTCGGCCATGCCGTAGCTGGCCACGAAGGCCTCGGGCGAGAAACCGGCCGGCCCGAAGGCTTCCACGAAGGCCTTCAGCGGCGGCATGCGGATCATGTCGCCGCCCAGGCCGGCGTTGCGCCAGCGCGAGAGGTCGTAGGCGTCCAGCGGCTGGCCCTGCACGCGGCGGGCGCACAGCTCGTAGCCGAAGGTCGGGCTGTAGGCGATCGTCGCGCCGTTGCGGCCGATCAGGTCGATCCACAGCAGCGGGCGGCGCACGAAGGCGCCGGTGGGCAGCAGGTCGACCGTCATCTGGCAGGACAGCGGGGCCAGCAGGAAGCCGATCAGGCCCATGTCGTGATAGAGCGGCAGCCACGAGATGGCGCGGTCTTCGGCCTTCACCTGCAAGCCGTCGCGGGTGATCGCCACGCAATTGGCCATCAGCGCCTTGTGACGGACCAGGACGCCAGTCGGGGTGCGGGTGCTGCCCGACGAGAACTGCAGATAGCAGGGGTCTTCCGGGGTGATCGTGGGAAGCTCGGCGCCGCCGTCTTCCGGCAGGTCGGCCAGCACGCCGGCGAAGGCCAAGCCCGCGGCCTCGCCGATCTCGGCCACCCAGTCCTTCAGGCCCACCGGGCCGATCAGGATCTTGGCCTTGGCCGAGGTGGCCAGGTTCTTGATCTGCTCGATATAGGCCGCGCGGCCGCCGAGCGGGGTCGGCAGGGCCATCGGCGCGGGCAGCAGGCCGGCATACTGGCAGGCGAAGAAGGCGCGCACGAAGTCGGCGTCGGTCTCGGCCAACAGCGCCACGCTGTCGCCGACCTGGGCGCCCGTCGCCAGCAGGCGGCGGGCCAGCACCAGGGCGTCCTCGCGCAGCTTGGCGTAGGGGATGGCCTCCACTAGTTCGCCACGCAGCGAATAGAGGTTCACCCCCGTCTCGCCGGTCGCGGCGAAGTCGAGGGCCTGCGTCAAGGTCGGAAAGTCGGCGAACCGAACGGTGCGGTCAGACGCCGTGGGCGTGATCATAACTAGGGCCTTCATCGTCTTTAGTCGTGCGGGCGGAGCAGTCCTCCGCCGCGAGTCGGGCGAGCCGGCGGCGCGCCATGAAATACATGCCAATGGCCATGGCCAAAGCGGCCGCAACCAGAGCGGCGCCCGCCCCGGTCAGGCCGAACGTCGAGATCAGCGGTACAAGCGCTGTCAGATAGGCGATAACGACCACGAGGCGCACCGCCAAGGCCGAACCCGCCGCGCGCATCGAAACCAGCATCGGTTCCAGGGGCAGGGTCATGACGCCGATGGCCGCCGCGGCCACCTGCCAGTTCATCACGCCCGCCGCCGCGCCGTAGGCATGGCCCATCACCGTCTCGAGAATCCAGCGCCCCGCCAGCAGGCTGACCAGCAGCAGGACGCCGGCCGCCGCGCCGCCGATCAGGGCGATCTGCAAGGCCAGCTTGCTCATGGCCTGCTGGCCGCCCGAGGCCCGCATCTTGGCCAGTTCGGGATAGAGGGCGGGCACCATCAGCCGCGCGGGCTTGGCCATGCCGTCGGCCACCTGCTTGCCGATCCGCCAGAAGGCGGCCTGGGCCGGGCCGAGCAGCGCGCCGACGGCCATGGTCAGCACGTGGGTGAAGCCGACATCCAGCGTGCCGGAGAAGTTGGTCGCCAGGGCGAAGCGCCAGACGCCAGGAATGCCCCGGCTGGTCGGCCCGACCAAGGTGAAGCCCTTCAGCAGGCCGCGCTTGTTCAGGTCCCAGATGGCGATCGAGGCGATGTAGGCGAACGAGGCGAACGTCCCCAGCGCCCAGGCCAGCAGGAAGTAGGGCAGCGGCGCATGGGTCAGCGCGCAGATCGCGCAGCCGATCATCCGCACGAACGAGCTGATCGCCTGCTCGGCGGCCAGGAAGCGGAAGCGGTCGAACAGGCGCAGCAGGCCGACGCCGCTGGCCGAGGTCATCACCCCGATCGACAGCGCATAGAGCGCGCCATAGCCGTGCGTTCCCGCCGGCCAGCGCAGCGTTTCCCAGAAGAACCACGCGCCGAGGACGCCCAGGACGATGCCGATGACGCCGCTGATCAGGTCCAGCAGCAGCGACAGGCGCAGAACCTGCTGGAACTTGGGCCGATCGTTCTCCATCGCCGGACCGGCGCCGTAGGTGATCAGGGTCTGCCAGGATTGGAAGTGCGCCACCTCGCCCAGGAACTGGGCGAAGGCGTTGATCAGCACCAGGACGCCGAACGCCTCCTTGCCCAGGGTGCGGGCGGTCAGGGCGATATAGGCCAGGCCGACCACGGCGTTGAGCACGCGACCGCTGAGCAACTGGCCGGCATTGGCCAGGACCTTCTTGAGCGGGGAAACAGGCGCGGCGTCGGTCATGCCGCGCGCTCCAGCTTGTCGACGATGGCGCGGGCTGCGCGCACCGAAGCCGGGATGTCGCCGAGGTCGAACGTCTCCTCGACGCCCCAGACCTGGGTCTCGCGATAGTCGCCATGGCTGGCGAAGGCTTCTTCCAGGGCTTCGGGCAGGCGCTCGATGTTTTCCAGCACCGGGCCATAGAGCCAGTGGTGGAAGCTGGGATCCCCGCACCACGAGGCGCCGCTGGAATTGAGGAACAGGCACGGCTTGGGCGCGCGCAGGAACTCGTAGATCTGGCTGGACACGTCGCCCAGATAGAGGTCGGCGATCTTGGTGTAGGTCATGTCCACCGCCGCCGGCCCGCCCAGGTCGACGTGGATGCGGGGGTGTTCGGCATAGGCCTTGAACGCGGCGCGCTCCTCGGCGGAGGCGGTCTCGAACAGCCGGATATGCGGGGCGAAGATCAGGTTGTAGCGGTCGCTGGCCGCGAAGAAGTCCAGCACCTGCTTGCCCCACTTGGGCCAAGAGCCCAGCTGGCCGTGGAAGTGCGGATTGTACAGCACGACCTGCCCGGGCTGGTCGAAGCATGGGACGTCGCGTTGCGGCAGGTCGTCGACCAGGTCGAACTTGGGATAGCCGACCATGGCGCAGCTGTCTTCGGTGACCCAGCCCTCGTGCAGCATCCGGTCGCGCTGCTTGCGCCCGGCGGCCATGACCAAGTCGAAGACCTTCAGGCGGGGCTCGAACGGGCCGCCCCGGTCGCCGGCGCCGTGCTGGGTGTAGACCAGCAGCGGACGGCGCACGCCGATGCGGCGGAGCAGGGCGGTGGTGCGCTCGGGCGTGACGACGGCGTCGTAGCGGGCCAGGCGCGGAGCATTGGCGATCAGCATCGGCGCCTTGGGCGGCGCGCCCTTGCTGAGGCGTCGCAGCCAGCCGGGCGGCAGCAGCACCAGTTCGATCGGCGCGCCGCCCAGATCGGCCAGCAGGCCGGCGACGTAGTCGATCAGTTCAGGGGTGGTCGCGGCGATCTCGACCTTGATGGCCGGCCAGCGTCTGGCCATGGCGACGGCCACCGACAGGCTGTGCCAGACCTGATGGTGTTGCGCGATATAGAGGAAGCAGACGCGTTTGCCCGAGGCCACGTCAGTGTCCGGAATTCAGCCGGGTGCGGACGCGGCCCTTCAGCTGGACGCGGTCGCCCTTGTCGGTGACGCTGTAGCTGTTGGCCTGAGTGCTGCCCTTGGGGCCTTCGCCGGCGATGCCCGCGTCGCCGCTGACCTCGCCCGTGCGCATGTTGATCAGGGCGCGCGGCGCGTCGAAGGCGTAGCCCTCGCCGCTGGTGATCTTCACGTCGTCGGCCAGCAGCAGCGTGTGCTCGGTCTCGCGGTAGAGGCCGGTCTTGGCCGTCGCCTGGCTGGCGTCGGGCTGGCCATAGCCGCGGACCAGGGTCGGGGACGTCAGGCGGACCAGGTTCTGGTCCTTCTGGTCGCGTTCGGCGTGCTCGGCGGTGATCAGGAAGGCTCGGCCGTCCTTCAGCACGCCGGTGAAGCGCGGCTTGTTCAGCAGCAGCGGCGTCGAAGCGGCCTGGGTCTGAGTCTTGTTCGAAGCGAAGCTGCGCAGCGAGGCCTGGACGACCACGGCGAGGCCGACGCCGACCGCGAACACGGCCAGGACCATGCGCAGACGGCGCACGGGCTTGCGCCGGCGATTGCGGGCCCGTTCGGCGGCGGTTTCAATGTGGGGGACGGCGCTGGCGCCATCGGACTGGGTGAGCATTTGGGGAATGGATAGTCCCACGTCGGCGTTCGCCCAAGACCTTTGTTTTCCGGTGCGCGGTCCTGGCGCATGTAAGTTGCGTGCAGATGGCGTCGATTGACGCTTCGTCAAGCGCTCGCCTAGCCCGGTTGTGTGGCCGACCGAAGCGCGTGATCCTGCCTCCCATTCCCATGGCTTGAATCAAGCCATGGGAATAGACGGGTTTGTTTCTTGGCTCACGAGCCTTCCATCGGAAGGCTCGTGGGGCGGCCGTGTAAGGATCCGCGTCATGTTCCTCAGACCCTCGCAGCACAAGGATTTCGGCGTCTTCCTGCCCGTGGCCAACGGCGGCTGGATCGTCTCGAAAACCACGCCCACGCTGGACGGCCTCTATGCCCAGAACCGCGCGGCGGCCGTGGCCGCCGACGAGGTCGGCATGGATTTCGTGATGTCGATGGGCAAGTTCCGCGGCTTCGGCGGCGAGACCGATCACTGGGGGACCTCGCTCGAGTCGGTGACGCTGATGGCCGCCATCGCCGAGGCGACCAAGACCGTCCGCATCTGGGCCACCGTGCATCCGCTGCTGCAGAACCCGGCGGTGACCGCCAAGATGATCGCCACCCTGGACCATATCAGCGGCGGCCGGGCGGGCCTGAATATCGTCGCCGGCGCCTACAAGGCCGAGTTCGACCAGATGAGCGCCTGGGACGATTCGCTGTCCCACGACGATCGCTACGGCCTGGCCGAGGAGTGGACGACCATCGTCAAGCGCCTCTGGACCGAGGACAGCGTCGACTTCGCCGGCAAGTACTTCACGATGAAGGACTGCCAATCCAAGCCCAAGCCGCTGTCCAAGCCTCGCCCGGAGCTGATCTGCGCGGGCATGTCGGACCGGGGCTTCCAGTTCTCGGTGCGCGAGGCCGACGCCTGCTTCATCGGCGGCCGATCGCGGGAGGAGCATCGCGAGGCCTCTCGCCGCGCCAAGGCCTTGGCCGCCGAGCTGGGCAAGACGGTGCGCACCTACGCCATGTGCACCATCATACACGCCGAGAGCGACGCCGGGGCCGAGGCCCTGGTCAGGCGCTATGCCGAAGGCGCGGACATGGGCGCTATCCTGGCCATGCTGGCCAGTTGGGGCGTCCCCGCGGACCGGCTGCCCGCCATCGCGGAGAAGCAGGGCGCGTTCATGACCCAGACCATGGTCGGCTCGCCCGCCACCTGCCGCGAGCAGGTCGAAGGCTTCATGACCGAGTGTGAGCTGGATGGGCTGATGCTGATCTTCCCGGACTATGTCGAAGGGCTCTCGATGTTCGGGTCCGAAATCCTTCCGGGCCTGCGGTCGGTGTTCTCGTGAGCCTGCCCACGGACTTGAAGGACTGGATCGCGCCGGCCCGCACGGCGCTGCTGGTCGTGGACATGCAGGTCGATTTCGGCGCGCCCGAAGGCCTGGCCGCCCAGTGGGGGCTGGATCTCTCGACCGTTCCGGCGGCCCTGGCGGCGGCCGAGCGCCTGGCCGACGCCGCGCGGACGGCCAAGGTTCCCGTCGCCTTCGTGGGCCTGTTCACGACGCCGGAAACCGACTCCGAAGCCTGGGACGAGCGCATGCGTCGTCGTGGTCACGACCCCAAGGACGGCCCGGCGCTCTGCCGCGCCGACGCGCCGGGCAGCGACTTCGTCGGTCCCCAGCCCCAGGCGGGTGAACTTGTCCTGCGCAAAACCAAATACAGCCCCTTCTGGGATACTGACATCGATGCGCGACTGAAGGCGATGGGAGTCGACACTCTGGTGATCGCGGGCCTGACGACAGAATGCTGCGTCGCCGACACCGCCAAGGACGCCTTCAATCACGACTACCAGGTGTTCGTCGCCGCCGACGCCTGCGGGGCCTACGAGCCGGACCTGCATGCCGCGGCGCTGAAGATGCTGGACCTCAACACCGCGATCCTGACCGACACGGACAGCGTCGCCGCCGCCTGGAGCGCCTGATGGTCACGCAAGCTGATCGCGACGCGATCGCCGCCGCCATCGACATCGACGAACTGACCGAACTGGCCCTGACCCTCGGCAACATTCCCAGCCGTTCGGGCGAGGAGAAGGCGGCCGGCGATTTCGTCCACGACTGGATGGCGCGCGAGGGCTTCTCGCCGCGCAAGGTCGGCGCGACCGAGGATCGGTTCAACGTCATCGGGACCTATGGAGGGCTCGGCGCTGGCAAGAACCTGCTGTTCACCGCCCATCTGGACACCGAGAGCCCGACCCGCGATCCCGATCTCGACGTCCACAAGTACAGCCCCGCGACCCTGGCCGACCCGGAGTGGGAGCGCTGCTGGCTGGAGGATGGCGTGCTGCGCGGCTATCCGATCGCCAACGATCGCGGGCCGATGAGCTGCTTCCTGATCGCGGCCAAGGCGCTGAAGACCGCCGGCTACGGCCTGGCCGGCAAGATGTACCTGACCGCCTGTCCCGGCGAGATCGGACCCGAGCCGATCGAGGAGCACCGAGGGATCGCGTACCTCGGCAAGGACATTGGCGCCCACTACCTGTTCCACCACGGCGGCGTCGCGCCCGACTACGCCATCGCCGCCGAGGGCTGCGACTTCGGCTGGACCAGCGTCGGCTGCGGCTATGCGGTGTTCCGCTTAAGGCTCTGGGGCGAGGGGACCTTCACCCCGCTGCTGCGCCATCCGGAGGTCGCTGGCGATCACCCGAACCCGATCTATCGCGTCGGCAAGCTGACCGACGCCATCCATGCCTGGACCCGCGAGTGGGAGGCCGCCAGCCGTTACGAGAGCGCCGGCGGGATCGCCGAACCCAAGGTCCAGCTGTGCGCCATCCGGGGCGGCGTACCGTTCCAGTTTGGCGACGGGACCGAGGTGGTCAGCCTCTATCTCGAGGTCGGCCTCAATCCGCGCCAGAAGGCCGCTGACGTCCAGCACGCCCTGGAAGCCATGGTCCGCGCCGCGGGTGTCGGGCGGGTCGAGATCGAGCCTGTCGTGGTGCGCCACGGCTTCGAGGCGCAAGCGGATGAGGTCGCCCCATTGGTCCGTGCGGTCGACGTCGCCACCCAGCTAGGGCTCGGCCAGCCGGTCGCCCGCGCCAATCCGGTCTATTCGAGCATGTGGCGCGACCAAAATGTCTTCAACATGCACCGCGTTCCGGCCATCACCACGGGCTCGAAGCGCTGGCGGCCAACGCCGAAGGACCTCGCGGACAGCGCTCTGATCTATGCTTTGACCGCTCTGGCGATCTGCGGCCGCGCGGAAGCCGGCGAGGCCACGCGGGGCTCGTCCGTCTATCCGGGCAATCCGTTCGGCTAGGCTCGTGAAGGCGCCCGCGCAGGCTCCGTGGCCGCGCGGATGTCGTCCTCCAGCATCCAGAGACGGTCCTGGCCCCAGTGCGCCTCGTGGCCGGTGACCCGGAAGGTGGGCGCGCCCCAGAGGCCGGCGTCCAGCAGGGCGGCGCGGTTGGTCTCGACGCGCTGGCGCCAGCTGTCGTCGGCCAGGGCGGCGTCGACCTGGGCGTTGGTCAGGCCCGCGCGCCGGGCGGCGATCTTCAAGCCCTTGTCCTCGGCCAGGGCGATGCCGTCGGCGAAGGCGGCCTTCAGGCCCGATTCCGCGAAGTCCTCGCCGAGGCCCAGGTCGATGGCGTGATGCAGCACGGCCAGCGCACGCTCGGCGCCGGCCCCGACGGGATCGACGATCTTGCCGAAGGGCAGGGAGAGGCGCTCGGCTTCACGCTTGCAGTCGAGGGCGATGTAGAGGGTCTTCACGCGCGGCACGGCCAGGCCGCGCATGACCATCGGCAGGATCGGCCGCAGCTCCAGCCTCGCGTCGTAGGCCTTGGCCAGTTGCCGGATACGCGGCAGGAACAGCCACGAATATGGACTGCGGAACGAGAACCAGGCCTCGATGGTCGGGCCGGCGGCTGTGAGGGGCGCGCTCAGGGGCGGCTCCAGCGCGGGCGACAGCGGCGGAGAGCCGGCTTCCCGGTCCAGGCCACGGTCGGCCAGGCGGCGCTCCAGGCAGCCCAGGCGGTCGACGCCCCAGAACCACTCGCCTTCGAAATGGAACATGCCGCCGAGATAGTGGCCCAGGCGGGCGCGGCGGGCCTCGCCGGTGATCAGGATGTCGTCGACCAGGCGCGGGTCCTGACCGCTGGCCCAGGCGGCCATGCCGGCCAGGGTGCGGGTGTCGCCCGACCATAGGGCCGAGCCGGCGGCGGAGGCGACCTCCTCGAACCGACCCCGTTCAAGGGCGTCGGCCAGCACGGTCTGCAGTCGCCGCGTAGTCTCGGGATCGGGCAGGGCGGCCTTGGCCGGGAAGCCCAGGCCCCGGGCCCGCGCCAGCCGCATCGCGTCGCGCAGGCCGTAGGCGCGAAGGCGCTCGCGGTCCGGGGCGGCGGAATCCTCGGGCGGCGGGACCAGCCACGGCTCGATCTCGACCGCATAGCGCGCCCGCAGCCGGGGCAACATCTGCACCGCCAGATGCGAATAGGGGTCGTCGGCCTGGTGGAAGTAGCGGATGGTCGGCTTCTCGCCGCCCAGGCGGGCGCGGAGCGCGGCGACGTCCCGCGCCATCCGGCGGCGGGCGGGGCTGGTCAGGGCGGTGGTCACGCCTCGCATGAGTTGGGTGCGCAGGGACACGGGCTGAACCTCCGGGATGTCGGGTGGATGACATCTAGCGGCACGATGAATGTCAATATATGCTCTCGCCAACGATATAAGGGAGGCGCGCGTGAAGGCCTGGAAGGCGCTCGTGGCGATTGTTGTCGTCCTGGCCGTGGCCGGGGTGGCGGCCTGGCATTTCCGTTTCGACCTCATCATTATGGTCGCCAAGTCGCGGCTGCCGAAGATCGAAGCCAACCAGCCGGTGACCTGGGCCAAGGGCCCCGAGGCTCCGCCTGCTGGAGAGCGCCCGCCGAACGTGGTGTTCATCCTGGCCGACGACCTTGGCTACAACGACATCACCCTGAACGGCGGCGGCGTGGCCGGCGGGACGGTTCCGACCCCCAGTATCGACTCGATCGCCCACCAGGGCGTGACCTTCGCCAACGGCTACAGCGGCAACGCCACCTGCGCCCCGTCGCGCGCGGCGATCATGACCGGCCGCTACGCCACCCGCTTCGGCTTTGAGTTCACCCCGACACCCGTGGCTTTCTCGCGCGTGGTCGGCGGCCACGGCGGCGACCCGCTGCATCCGACGCGCTTCAACAAGGCCGAGGTCAAGAACGCGCCCGAGGACGACAATTCCGAAGCCGTGCCCTCGACCGAGATCACCATCGCCGAGGCGTTGAAGACCCGCGGCTACCACACCGTCCATCTGGGCAAGTGGCACCTGGGCGGCATTAAGGGCTCGCGGCCCGAGGACCAGGGCTTCGACGAGAGCTTGGGCTTCATGGCCGGCGCCTCGATGTTCGCCCCGCCCGGCGATCCGTCGGTCGAGGAGTCGCGCCAGGACTTCGATCCGATCGACAAGTTCCTGTGGGGCGCCGCGCCGTTCGCCGTGCAGTTCAACGGCGGCAAGATGTTCCATCCGTCGACCTACATGACCGACTACCTGACCGACGAGGCGATCAAGTCGATCGACGCCAACAAGAACCAGCCGTTCTTCATGTACCTGGCCTACAACGCGGTCCACACGCCGCTGCAGGCGCCCAAGGCCGACTATGCGGCGCTGTCGCACATCAAGGATCACCGCCTGCGGGTCTATGCGGCCATGGTCCGTAACCTCGACCGCAACATCGGCCGGGTGCTGCAGGCGCTGAAGGACAAGGGCCTGGACGACAACACCCTGGTGATCTTCACCTCCGACAACGGCGGCGCGAACTATATCGGCCTGCCCGACATCAACCGTCCGTATCGCGGCTGGAAGGCGACCTTCTTCGAGGGCGGCATCCATGTGCCGTTCCTGCTGCGTTGGCCCGGCCAACTGCCGGCGGGCGCGGTCTATCGCAGCCCGGTCGGCCACGTGGACATCTTCGCCACCGCCGCCGGCGCGGCGGGCGCGACTCCGCCGAAGGACCGGGTGATCGACGGCGTGAACCTCGTGCCTTTCGTGAAGGGCGGCGCCAGCGGCGATCCGCACAAGGCGATGTACTGGCGCTCGGGCCGCTACAAGACCGTGCTGGCCGGCGGATGGAAGCTGCAGGTCGCCCAGGAGCCCAACAAGATCTGGCTGTTCGACCTGTCGACCGACCCGACCGAGCGCCACGATCTCTCCAAGGCGCGGCCTGACAAGGTCCGGGAGTTGCAGGCGACCCTGGCCCAGTTGGACGGCCAGATGCAGAAGCCCGCCTGGCCTTCGCTGGTCGCCGGCGCCTTCTATATCGACCATCCGGGCGGCCAGAAGCCCAAGCCGAGCGACGAGTACATCTATTGGGACAACTGAGGGCAGGTCTCGCCTTCCTGGCGGCCCTGACGCTGGCCGGCTGCGGTGAGCGCGCGCCCAAGGCTTGCCTGGCCGGCCTGCCAATCCCCGATCCCGCCCATCGCACGGCGGGCATGATCAAGATGTCGGGCGGCGATTTCTTGATGGGCGCGACGGGGATGCGCCCGGAGGAGGGCCCCGCCCAGGTGGTCAAAGTCCCGCCGTTCTGGATCGACCGGACCGAAGTCACCAATGCCGCCTTCGCGCGGTTCGTCGAGGCCACGGGGTACCGCACCGTGGCCGAGCGGCCGCTCGATCCCGCGCGCTACGCCCAGCTGACGGCGGCGCAGCGGAACCCGGCCTCGCTTGTCTTCGTGGGGGCGAAGGCGGCGAGGTCGGACGACCCTTCGCAATGGTGGCGGGTCATGCCCGGCGCCGACTGGCGTCACCCGGACGGGCCACGCTCGAACATCAGGGGCAAGGAGGCCTGGCCGGTCGTCCACATCGCCTGGGAGGACGCCATGGCCTACGCCAAATGGCTGGGCCGCGACCTGCCGACCGAGGCCGAGTGGGAGTACGCCGCGCGCGGGGGTCTGGTCGGCAAGCGCTATGTCTGGGGCGACCAGCCGCAGGACGCCGCCCATCCCCGCGCCAACACCTGGCAGGGCGCATTCCCGGCCCAGGACCTGGGCGGCGACGGCTTCAAGGCCAAGGCCGCGCCGGTCGGCTGCTACCCGCCCAACGGCTATGGCCTAGTCGACATGGCCGGCAATGTCTGGGAATGGACGAGCGACTGGTTCAAGCCGGGCCTCGATCCTGTCAGCGTCATCGAGACCGGCGGCCCGCCTGAAATCCGCGCCCTGGATCCCGACGAGCCGAACACGCCCAAGCACGTGATCAAGGGCGGCTCGTTCCTGTGCACCGACGACTACTGCTTCCGCTACCGGCCGGCGGCGCGTACGCCTGGACCGGCAGACAGCGGGGCCTCGCACATCGGCTTCCGCACCGTGCTGCGCGCGCCGAAGGGCTAGAAGCCGGGCGCGGGCTTGGTGCGGATGTTCAGCTGGCCCGCCAGGCCGGCTTTGCGGTGGTGCTCGATGGCGTGCATTTCGGCGGACAGGGCCATCTTCTGGAAGGCGGCCAGGGACGGGTACTCGGCCAGGGCCACGGCGTCCCACATCTCTTCGACCTCGCCGATCATCAGGTCCGTGACCGGCCCGCTGTAGCGGATCTTGCCGCCCAGGGCCGTGACCAGCTTGGCGACTTCCACGCCGTAGCGGTTATAGGCCTCGCGACCCGACAGCTCGGGCTCCGATCCGTCCTCATACTCGGCCTTCGCCTTGAACTTCAGCAGGTTGACCATCACGAACGGCCCGTCCTCGGCGCCGCCGAAGAAGGCCTGGAACTGCTCGGGCGAGGGGAAGACGTGATTGACGACGTTCATTCCGCTGGCTCCGGTTCCTTGAGGCTGGCGACGACGCCGTCCAGCAGGGCGGCGATCTCGGCGGGGCTGTCTTCCTGGACGAAGTGGCCGCCCTTCAGCGTGGTGTGGGCGACGTTCCGCGCGCCCGGCACGCGGGACTGGAACACGGTCTCGCCGCCCTTGGTGATCGGGTCCGCATCGCTGAAAGCGGTGATGAAGGGCTTGTCGAACTGTTCCAGCACCTGCCAGGCCGCCTTGTTCTCGGCGACGGACGCATGCTCGGGCGTGATCGGCACCAGGGCCGGGAAGATCCGCGCGCCTTCCTTGTAGCGCTCGTCGGGGAAGGGGGCGTCGTAGGCCGCGCGCTCGGCGTCGGACAGCTCGCGCGCCGTCCCGCCGTTCAGGATGAAGCCCACCGGCAGCTCGGGGACGCTCTGGCTGAAGTTCAGCCAGGCCTCGAAGCCGGCCGTCTTGCCCGAGCCGACCGGCAGGCCGGTGTTGGAGACGACGACGGCGGAAAATCGCTCCGGGAAGGCCGCGACCAGCCGCAGACCGATCAGCCCGCCCCAGTCCTGGCAGAACAGTACGATGTCGGTCAGCTCGTTGCGGACCAGCCAGTCGCTCATCCAGGCTACGTGCTTCTCGTAGGTGTAGTCGGCGCGGGCGGCCGGCTTGTCGGAACGCCCGAAGCCGACCAGGTCCGGCGCGATGGCCCGACGTCCCTTGGCCGCCAGCTCGGCGATCACGCCGCGATACAGATACGCCCACGACGGCTCGCCGTGCATCAGCAGGATCGGCCGCTGGTCCTTGGGGCCCTCGTCGACGTGATGGATGCGTAGGGATGCGCCGTCGGCGTCGAAGACCGGGGTGTAGCGCGGTGCATACGGCCAGTCGGTCAGGCCTTCGAACCGCTCGTCCGGGGTGCGCAGGACGTCCATGGGCTCCTCCCTCCGTTTTTGACGGATTGATATTGGCATTATGCGTGCCATTATATCTTCCGACGGTCAAGGAGGCGGACATGCGCAAGATCTGGGTCGGGCTAGGGGTTGTGGGCGTCGTACTGGCCGTGACGCTTGGGGCGGCCTGGCTGTTCCGCGAGCGCCTGGCGCTGGTCGCCATGCGCAAGGTCTACGCCCAGGCGCTGGCGACCGATCCGATCGCCGAGCTGCCGGACGGCCTGCATGTCGGCCTTTGCGGGGCGGGGGCGCCGATGCCTGATCCGACCCGGGCGGGACCCTGCGTGGCCGTGCTGGCGGGCAAGGACCTGTTCGTCGTCGACTCCGGCTCTGGCTCGGTGCGCAACCTGCTGCTGATGAACCTGCCGCCGCCGCGCCTGAGCGCGGCCTTCATCACCCACTACCACTCCGACCACATCGCCGACCTGGGCGAGCTGATGCTGCAACGCTGGGGCGGCGGCGCGACCCATGCGCCGCTGCCGATCTACGGGCCGGCAGGGCTGGACCAGGTCGTGAAGGGTTTCCAGGACGCCTACACCCTGGATCGCGGCTACCGCATCGCCCACCACGGCGAGGCCGTGATGCCGCCTTCCGGCTTCGGCGGCGCACCGCACGCCTTTACGGCCGATCTGAACGGACCCGACGTCCTGGTGCTGGAAAAGCCCGGTCTGAAGGTCTGGGCCTTCCCGGTCGCGCACCACCCTGTCGAAGGGGCGGTCGGCTACCGCTTCGAATACAAGGGGCGCAGCGTGGTGATCAGCGGCGACACCGGTCCCTCGGAACGCCTGACCCGCGCCGCCAAGGGCGTCGATCTCCTGGTCCACGAAGGCCTGGCCCCGAACCTGGTGGCCATCCAGCAGGCGGAGGCGGAGAAGGCCGGTCGGGCCAACTATGCCAGCATCTTCCACGACATCCTGGACTATCACGCCGCGCCCGAAGCCGTGGCGGGCGAGGCCAAGACGGCGGGCGCCAAGGCGATCCTCTTCTACCACATCATCCCGCCACTGCCGGTGCGGGCCCTGGAGGGACCGTTCCTGGGCCGCTCGCGCCAGATTTTCGGCGGGCCGATCAAGGTGGGGCGGGATGGTGACTTCGCGTCGCTGCCGGCCGGCTCGGACAAGGTTCTTTGGTCGAACCGACTGAACATGTTCCAGTTTTGAGGTTTTGGGTTGGCCGTTCGTCTCCGGCCGGTCTAAGCAAAGGGTAGGAGAGGGAGAGCCTGGGCCGTGAACGCCGCCGCGCGACATCTTCACCGGGAAACCGAGGCCGAGGCTCCGGACGCCGACGGCCGTCGCCGCCGCTCGCAGGACAGCCGCGCCCGCATCGTGCAGGCCATGCTGGAACTGGTCCACGGCGGCGACCCGTCACCCTCGGCCGAGTTGGTGGCCGCGCGCGCCGATGTCGGCCTGCGCACCGTCTTCCGCCACTTCAAGGACCTCGACAGCCTGTATCGCGAGATGTCGGCGGTCATCCAGAGCGAGCTGATGGCGCTGGTGCATACGCCCTTCAAGGGTGTGACCTGGCGCGAGCGGGTGCTGGAACTGGTCGAGCGTCGCGGCTGGGCCTACGAGAAGATCGGGCCGTTCCGGCGAGCGTCGGAGGTGCACCGCCACCACTCGCCGGCCCTGGAGGTCGATCACGTCAAGCTGGTCCAGATTTCGCGCGAAATCCTGCGGCGCGAACTGCCCGCCGACTTCGCCAAGGACCGTATCCGGTTCGAGGCCATCGACCTGCTGCTCAGCTTCGACGCCTGGAACCGTCTGCGTCGCGACCAGGACCTGAGCCCCAAGCGCGCGACCGAGGTGTTGCAGTCGGTCATCGCCGGTCTGCTCGACGCGCCGCTGCAGGACTGAGATTTTCCGAGAAAGTGGAGGGTCGTCGGTCGGAGCTGCTCAATTCTCCGACCGACAGGCTCGCCGACGGTAAGGGGCAGCCGGCGTCCTCCGATAGAGAGACGCCTCTGCAAACGTTCTCCCTCCATCGCGCGCACGAATTAACCCCTCAATCTGGGTATCATTTGTTCAAGCCTTGCGGATCGGCTCCTGACACAGCGTGTCAGCAACTCGGCGCGGCCTGGCTTGTCACGAAGGGTTGGAACACCGAAGTTCCGGGAACGTTGTCGTGGCTGGGGCTGTAGCGAGGCCTGGCTGTGGTCCCGCAGGAGTATTCATGACCCCGGATGATCTGCCCGCGATGACCCTTTCCGAGGTTTCCGCCGACGCGCTCGTCGATCGCTATCGCCAGGTGCGTCGTCGCACCGAGGCTCTGGCCGCGCCGCTATCGCCCGAGGATCAGTCGGCCCAGTCCATGCCGGACGCCAGCCCGACCAAGTGGCACCGAGCCCATACGACCTGGTTCTTCGAGACCTTCCTGCTGACGCCGTTCCTGCCGGGTTACGCGGCCTATGACGCGGCGTTCGGCTACCTGTTCAATTCGTACTACGAAGCCGTCGGCCCCCGTCAGCCGCGCCCACAACGGGGCCTGCTGACCCGGCCCTCCGCCCAGGCGGTCGGCGCCTACCGCGCCCATGTCGACGCTGCCATGATCCGCCTGCTGTCAGGCCCGCTGATGGCCGAGATCCGCGAGCGGGTCGAGCTCGGCTTGAATCATGAGGAACAGCATCAGGAGCTGATCCTGATGGACATCCTGCATCTCTTCGCCCAGTCGCCGCTCAGCCCTGCCTATCAGGCCGGCGTCACGACGGTGCGCGCCGACGCGGGACCGCAGCGCTTCCACCGCTTCGCCGGCGGCCTGGTCGAGATCGGCGCCTGCGAGGCGGGGTTTGCCTTCGACAACGAGCGCCCGCGCCACAAGACCTATGTCGCCCCGTTCCGGCTGTCCGATCGACTGGTGACCAATGGCGAGTGGCTGGCCTTCATCGAGGCCGGCGGCTACGGCCGCGCCGACCTGTGGCTCTCAGAGGGCTGGGCCAGGGTCAACGAAGAGGGCTGGGAAGCTCCGGGCTACTGGCGTCGCGACGAAGCCGGCGCCTGGACCACCATGACCCTGCGCGGCCGGCATCCGGTCGATCCGAACGCGCCGGTCGTCCATGTCAGCTACTACGAGGCCGCGGCCTATGCCGCCTGGGCGGGCCGTCGCCTGCCGACCGAGGCCGAGTGGGAGGCTGCCGCCACCGCTACGGGCGTGACCGCCCTGCGCCAGCTCTACGGCTCGACCTGGCAGTGGACCGCCAGCGCCTACGGGGCCTATCCGGGCTTCAAGCCAGGGCCGGGCGCGCTGGGCGAGTACAACGGCAAGTTCATGGTCAGCCAGATGGTGCTGCGCGGCGGCTGCGAGGCCACGCCCCCCGGCCATACGCGGGCGACCTACCGCAACTTCTTCCCTCCCGGCAGCCGCTGGATGTTCGGCGGCGTGCGCCTGGCCGACGACGACCGCCTGGTCGAGGTCATGCCCGGCGACAGCTTCCTCAACGAGGTGGTGGCGGGGCTGTCGGCCACGCCCAAGACCTTGCCGGCCAAGTACTTTTACGACGCCGAGGGCTCGCGCCTGTTCGAGGCGATCTGTGAGCTGCCGGAATACTACCTGACCCGCACCGAGACGGCGCTGCTGCGCCGGATCGCGCCGGAGATCGCCGCGCGCATCCCGCAGGGCGCCGCCCTGGTCGAGTTCGGCAGCGGGGCCAGCACCAAGACCCGCATCGTCCTGGACGCCGCGCCGCAGATCGCCGTCTACGCCCCGGTCGACATCAGCCCGACTGCTCTGGACGAGGCCGCCGCCAGTCTGCGCAAGGACTATCCGCACCTGGCCGTCGCGCCGCTGGTGGATGACTTCACCAAGGCCATGACCCTGCCGGAAGGCGCCAAGGGCCATACCCCCGTCGGCTTCTTCCCCGGCTCGACGATCGGCAATTTCGCGCCCGACGAGGCGGAGGCGCTGCTGCGCCAGGCCCGGACCCTGCTGGGCGAGGGCTCGCTGTTCATCGTCGGCGCCGACGTGGCCAAGGACCCGGCCGTGCTGATCCCGGCCTATGACGACGCCCAGGGCGTGACGGCGGCCTTCAATCGCAATGTGCTGGTCCACATCAATCGCGAGCTCGGCGGTTCCTTCGACCCGACGGCCTTCGCGCATCGCGCGGTGTGGAATGCAGACGAGAGCCGCATCGAGATGCATCTGGAAAGCACGCGCGACCAGATCGTCATGGTCGGCGACTACGGCTTCCGGTTCGCCGCTGGCGAGAGCATCCACACCGAGAACTCGTACAAGTATCGGGCCGAGGCCTTCGAGAAGATCGCCACCCGCGCCGGCTGGACCGTGGTCCAGCGCTGGGTCAGCGAAGACCCGGCCTTCGCGGTCTATGCGCTGACCGCCTGACCTGGCGCAGCGCTGTCACGACGCGCGAAAACGCGCCGGTTCCGAAGGCTCGGGACCGGCGCGTTCTGGATTCGAAAATCCGATCGTCTAGAGGATACGTTCGCCGGGGCGACCGCCGCGCGAGGACGAACCGCCCTTGCGTCCAGCGTTCGCCGCGAGATCGCGATCCTTGGCGAAGCTGCGCTTTTCGCTGGGCACGCTAGCTCCGCCCTTCCTGGCGATCTCGCGTCGGCGTTCCGGGTCCATGGCGGCGAAACCGCGACGGCCGCGGGGACGTTCGCTATCGGTGTCCATGTGGGGGCTCCTAGGGACTATCACAGGCGGTACGAACGGGAGGCGGCGCCATAGGGACGGTCGTCCCCTGGATCGACCGGCGGCGAGGTGGGGGGCTCCTCGACGGGGACGACGCCGGGCTCGTACTCGGGCGGCTTAGGCTCGGGCGGCGGCGGGGCGTCTGGGTCGGTCACTGGTGTCGTTTCCTGCGCGTTCCGGTGAAGTAACCAGCGAAGACGCTTTCGGTTCACCGTGAGAACGCACTAATTACGCCGGACAGGGACAAGCGGTCCGGCAAGGAGTCGCCTGAGAATGACCCGCAAGACCAAGCAGATGGTCGATCGCGCCACCGCCCACTGGCGTTTGGCGGCCGGTTTGGCGGCCGGAATTTTCGTCTGGAGCATCGCCAGATATTTCGGCGCGCCGCGCGGATCGCATCTGTTGCTGGGCTGGGACGCCGCCGCGATCGTCTATCTGGCCACGACCTGGGCGCTGTTCTTGAAGGCCGACGAGGCCGAGGTCCGCTCCCGCGCCGCGCAGGAGGACGAGGGCGTACCCGTCTTGCTGCTGATCGTGCTGGCGGCGATCGTCGCCAGCCTGGTGGCGGTCGTGGACGCCATGATCGTCGCCAAGGACGCGGCCGCAGCCACCAGGGGCTTCATCGCGACCTGCGCGGGGACGACCCTGGTCCTGTCATGGCTGCTGCTGCAGTCGGTGTTCGTGCTGCACTACGCCCATCGTCATTTCGGCGACGGCTCGGGCAAGGGCGGTATCCAGTTTCCGGGCGAGCAGCCGACCAGCTACATGGACTTCGCCTATCTGGCCTTCAGCGTGGGCGCGACGTTCCAGGTCTCGGACAACAGCATCCTGACCGCCAAGCTGCGCCGCCTGGTCACGGCCCACGCCGCCACGGCCTATTTCTACAACACCGCCATCCTGGCGCTGGGGATCAACATCATCGCCAGCCTGGTCGGCGGCTGAGCTCAGCCGCCCCGACCGCCGCCCGGGCGACCGCCGCCGCCGGGAGGGCCGCCCCGGCCGCCTGACCGACCGCCCATCTTGCCGCCCTTGCCGCCGCCCGGACCCGCTCCAGGCCGCAGGCCGCTCTGCGCCGGGGTCTGGGGCAGCTCCGCCAGCTTCAGGACGCCGTCCTTGTCGGTGTCGAGCAGGGCGAAGCGGACTTTGGCGGCCTTGGTCGCCTCGTCCTTGGTGATGCGACGGTTGAAGTCGCCGTCGGCGGCCATGACGGGTTCCGGCTCGGCGATCAGGCCATACAGGGCCGCGCCCTGCAGCACGTTCGTGCCCGAAGGCCGGCGGCCACGGGGGGACATGTCATCCTCACCGTCCCCGCCCGGGCCTTGCCCCATCGGACCCCGCCGAGCCGTACCCGGCGCGACCCCGCCGACGATCTCGGGGGCGATGCGGGTTTCGTAGGTCGAGACCTCGAACCCGTCGATGACGCCGTTGTGGTCGGTGTCGACCACGGCGAAGAAGCGCAGGGAGTCGGCGACGAACTCGTCGCGGCTCAGCGCGCCGTCGTGATTGGCGTCAGCGCCCTCGAACCAGGCCGCGATGGGGTAGGGCGCGCCGGGCGGAGCGCGGAACGGCTCGCCGGCCGGGCTGATGAACAGCTGCGGGCCGCGCATGGGGCCAGGGCCGTGGTCACCACCGGGGCCGCCCGGGCCTCCACGCCCGCCAGGACCTTCCGGCGGCGCGCTGGCGCAGGCGGCGAGGGTGGCGGCGGCGATGGCGGTCAGGCCCAGCGTGCGGAACGTCATTCAGGAATCTCCAAGCGGCCAAGCTTTGAAACCCGGCAGGTTTGCCCGGAAATGTCAGCGGACAGACGCGCCTTGCCGGCGCGCAACATTAGGCGCGGTTTTTGCCGCAATCTCCGCCATCGCCAGCCTAGGCGGGCAGGCGCACGCAGGCTTTCAGGCCGCCTTCGGTGCGATTGTGCAGCGTCACGTCCCCGCCGTGGGTGCGGGCCAGGGAGCGCACGACGGCCAGGCCCAGGCCGATGCCGCCCGTCTCGCGATTGCGCGAAGGCTCGCCGCGGAAGAACGGCTCGAACACCCGCTCTTGCTCGGCCAGCGGAATGCCCGGACCGTCGTCGTCGATCTCGACGATCGCCATGCCGTCCTCGGCATAGACCCGGCCCCGGGCGCGGCTGCCGTACTTCAGGGCGTTGTCGACCAGGTTCGAGACCAGACGCTTCAAGGCGACCGGGTCGCCTTCGATGACGACCTTCTCGGAGCGTTCGACCGTGGTGTCGCCGCCGGTCTCGGCCGCTTCGTCCATGACGCTCTCCAGCAGGGACGAGAGTTCCAGCTTGGTGCGCTCGGCCGGGCGGTTGGTGTCGCGGACGAAGCCCAGGGTGGCGGCGATCATCGCCTCCATCTGGTCGATGTCAGCGGCCAGTTTCGGACGGATGTCGTCCGGCGTGGCCTCGATGCGGAACTTCAGCCGGGTTAGCGGCGTGCGCAGGTCGTGGGCGATGGCCCCGACCATGGCCGTGCGGTCCTCGACGTAACGGCGCAGGCGCTCCTGCATCATGTTGAAGGCAGCGGCGGCGGCCACCACCTCGCCGGAGCCCGAGATGCTGAGCGGCGGCGTGCGCGGGTCCTTGCCCAGGCGCTCGGCGGCGTCGGCGAAGGCGGTGATCGGCTGGGCCAGACGGCGGGCGAACAGCCATGCCAGCGGCGTCACGGCGATCACCGACAGCAACAGGATCAGCAGGATCCGCTGCTGCCAGCTGTCGAAACGGAAGGTCGGCTTGGGCTCGACCACCAGCCAGTGGCCGTCGCTCTGGCGCACCCCCAGCTTGAAGTCGCCGAAGATCAGGGGCTCGTCGCGGCCACGCGCACCGGGAGGACCTCCAGGGCCGCCGGGAGGGCCGCCTTCGCGAGCGAAGGGTTCGCGCGAACCGGGCGCGCCGTTGGCGGCGCCATTGCGCGGCGCGTCGGACTTGGGACGCTCGACCGGCGTGCGGCGCACGAAGAAGCGCGGACCGTTGTCGATCTGCAGCTCGATGCGGTTCACCGGCACGTCGATGGCGCGGCTGATGCCGGCCTTGAAGTCGGCGCGGCGGGGGCTGTCGGGGCCGAGGGACCGGATGGAACCGCGTTGCTTGACCACCAGCAGGCGGCCGTCGCGCGGCTGCACCGACTCGCCGGTCTTCAGGGCGCGCACGATCTCGCTGGACCGGTAGAATTCCGGCGGCGGCGGGGGCAGGGTGAAGATAACGGCAATCGAGATCAGCTGGGCCGCCACCAGGGTGACGATCACCAGGCCAAGCGCCTGTACGAACAGCGGCGCGCCGCGCCGGAGAAGGGTCATGGGGTGCGGACGACCTTGGCGGTGAACATGTAGCCTTCGCTGCGGATCGTGCGGATCAGCTCGCTGCCGCCGCCGTCGTCCAGCTTGCGACGCAGACGGCTGATCTGGACGTCGATGGCGCGGTCATAGGCGTCGCTGTCGCGGCCTCGGGCCAGGTCCAGCAGCTGGTCGCGGGTCAGCACCCGCTGAGGGCGCTCGACGAAGGCGCGCAGCAGCGAGAACTCGCCGCTCGAAAGGTTCACGACTACCGACTGCGGCGAGCGCAGTTCGCGGCGGACCAGGTCCAGGCGCCAGCCGGCGAACTCGCAGGCCGCGCCCATGGCGTCATCGACGGCGCGGGGCTCCTGGCGGCGGCGCAGCACGGCGCGGACACGGGCCAGCAGCTCGCGCGGATTGCAGGGCTTGGGCAGATAGTCGTCGGCGCCGAGCTCGAGGCCGACGATCCGGTCGGTGTCCTCGCCCATGGCCGACAGCATGATGATCGCCGGGCCGTCGGCGGCCGACGACAGGCGGCGGCAGATGGCCAGGCCATCCTCGCCCGGCAGCATGACGTCCAGCACGATCAGGTCGATCGGGCCGCGCGCCAGGACCTGTTCCATGGTGCGGGCGTCCTGGGCGGCCTCGACCACATAGCCGTGGCGGGCGAGGAAATCGGAGACGACGTCGCGGATGCCCGGGTCGTCATCGACGATCAGGATGCGGGGGGCGGCGCCGCGCGGAGCGTCGAGGTCGCCTTGGCCAATCGTCCCTGGGACGGTGTTCTGGACGTTTTCCATGCGAATTTCCTGTCACGCCCCCGTCACGTTCAGATTTCACGCCTGAAACAGCCGTGCAACCCCGTCGTGCGATCCAGTGTCGCACCGAGGTCGTCTGTCCCCCATAGACGACTTTCGGCGTACGGGACCTGGCCGGCCTCTCCCCCCCTTGGCCGGCCGGGGCCCGACGGTTTCAACCCAAATCAGCCCGGCGAATGGTTCTTCGGAATCTGGAAGCCCGCGCCCTGGGTCTTCATCGCCGCGACCACGCGGTCCCCCACGAACGGATTGGATCTGCGCTCGGCGCCGAAGGTCGACATCGGCCCGTGGCCCGGCACGAACCGCACATCGTCGCCCAACGGCCAGAGCTTCTGGGTGATCGCGTCGATCAGGTCCTGGTGATTGCCGCGCGGGAAGTCCGTCCGCCCGATGGAGCCCTGGAACAGGACGTCGCCGACCTGGGCGAACTTGGTCTCACGATGGAAGAACACCACGTGGCCGGGCGTGTGGCCGGGGCAGTGGAAGATCTCCCACTCGGTCTCGCCCAGGGTGACGGTGTCGCCGTCCTTCAGCCAGCGGTCGCTGACGAAGATGCGGGCTTCGGGTATGCCGTACATTTCGCCGCTCTGCTGGATCTGGTCGATCCAGAACTGGTCGTCCTCGTGCGGGCCCTCGATCGGAACGCCCGTGCGAACCTTCAGCTCGGCCGCGCCGCCGGCGTGGTCCATGTGGCCGTGGGTGATCCAGATCTTCTCCAGGGTCAGGCCCTTGTCGGCGATGGCCTTCAGCAGGCGATCGACTTCGCCGCCCGGATCGATGACGGCCGCCTTCATCGTCTTGGTGCACCAGACGATCGTGCAGTTCTGCTGCAGCGGGGTGACCGGGGCGATCACGGCGGCGATGGGCATGGCGCCTTGGGTCATCGGAACCGAACTCCAAAAGAAAAGGGCGGGAGCCGAAGCGCCCGCCCTTTCCGACCTATAGCCTATCGGCCGCAGATCAAGATCATTCCGCGCCGGGCAGACCGGTGGGCGGAGCGTCGTCGTCCAGTTCGTGCACTTCGCCGCGCAGGCCCTTGCCGACGTGGCTCTTGCGGAAGCCGTAGGCGAAGTAGATCACCAGGCCGATGGCGCCCCAGACGGGCAGCACGGCCATCGCCTCGAAGGGCAGGTTGAAGTACAGCACCGCGCAGCCGACCATGGCGACCGGGGCGATGACCCAGACCAGCGGCGTGCGGAACGGACGCGGACGGCTCGGATCCTTCACGCGCAGCACCATCACGGCGATCGACACCATGAAGAAGGCGAACAGCGTGCCCGAGTTCGAGATGTCGGCCAACTGACCCACCGGGAAGAAGGCGGCGGCGATGGCGACGCAGACGCCGGTGAAGATGGTGACGATGTACGGCGTCTTCCACTTCGGGTGGATGGTCGCGAAGCTCTGCGGCAGCAGGCCGTCGCGGGCCATGACGAAGAAGATCCGGGTCTGGCCGTAGATCATCATCAGGATGACCGAGGGCAGAGCCAGGTTGGCGGCCAGGCCCAGCAGGTTGCCGAGGACCGGGAAGTTGATCTGGCGCAGGACGTGGGCCAGGGCCTCGTTCGAGCAGACCAGCTGTTCCTTGTTGGCGGCCAGGTTACAGGCGGCGGTGAAGGCGGCCGAGCCCGGCTGGACGACCGAACCGTCCAGGCCGTGCACCGGCTGGGCGCCGATGGCGCCGATCGCGCCTGCGGCGACCAGCAGATAGAAGACCGTGCAGAGGGCCAGAGAGCCGATCAGGCCGATCGGAACGTTGCGCTGCGGGTCCTTGGTTTCTTCGGCGGCCGTCGAGACGGCGTCGAAGCCCACATAGGCGAAGAAGATCGAGGCGGCGGCGCCGACCACGCCCATGCCGGTGGTGCCGGTGGGGCCGAACCAGCCGTTCGGGGTGAACGGCGAGAAGTTGCCGGTCTTCAGGACCGGCAGGGCCATGACGACGAACACGGTCAGGGCGGTGACCTTGATGGCCACCAGCACGGCGTTGACGCGGGCGCTTTCGGTGGTGCCGATGACCAGCAGGGCGGTCACGGCCAGGGCCACGATGATGGCCGGAACGTTGACGATGCCGGCGCTGAAATCGGCGACCGGCATGAAGCCGTTCATCGACCAGGCGGGACCGTGTCGCAGAGCGTCAGGCCAGTGGAACCCAAGGGCGTTCTCGATCAGGCCGAGGAAGTAGCCGGACCAGCCGACCGACACGGCGCTGGCGGCGACCGCGTATTCCAGGATCAGGGCCCAGCCGACCATCCAGGCCAGCAGTTCGCCCATGACGGCGTAGGAGTAGGTGTAGGCGGAGCCCGAGACGGGCACCATCGAGGCCAGTTCGGAGTAGCAGAGGGCGGCGAAGGCGCAGACAGCGCCGGCGATCACGAAGGACCACATCATGCCCGGGCCGGCCTTCTGGGCGGCGGCGGCGGTCAGAACGAAGATCCCGGTGCCGATGATCGCGCCAACACCCAGCAGCGTCAGCTGGATGGGGCCTAGCGAGCGGTGAAGGGATTTTTTCTCAGCCGTCGCCAAGATCGCATCAAGCGATTTTACGCGCCACATAGTTCCTCCTGGATAGGCAAGGATCCCCCCCGGGGGTCGCCTTTAGAAAATTTTGCGGACCGTGACCCGTTTATGAGCATGGGGTCAAGGCCGAGCGGTGGATGCGCGTAAATGTTCTCCGCCAGCCTAGCTAGTCCAGCCCTGCTTGGCGGGACGGGCCGTGACCGGTAAAGCGGGCGCGATGTTGCCCATTTTCGAGGCCCTTCCGGCGCTGAAAGGCGCCTTGAGCAAGCGGGAAACCGCTGTTCTCGTCGCGCCGCCCGGGGCGGGTAAGACGACCGCTGTTCCCTTGGCGCTCTTGGAAGAGCCGTGGGTCGAGGGCCGCAAGATCATCGTCCTGGAGCCGCGCCGCCTGGCCGCCAGGGCCGCCGCCTCGCGGATGGCCGCGACCCTGGGCGAATCCGTCGGCGAGACGGTCGGTTTCCGAGTCCGCCTGCAGTCGAAGGTTTCTGTGAAGACTCGCATCGAGGTCGTCACCGAAGGCGTCTTCACGCGGATGATTCTCGACGACCCGGGCCTGGACGGCGTCGCCGCGGTGCTGTTCGACGAGTTCCACGAGCGCAGCCTGGACGCCGACCTCGGCCTGGCCTTCGCCCGCGACGTCCAGAGCGTGCTGCGCGACGACCTGCGCCTGCTGGTCATGTCGGCCACCCTGGACGGCGCCCGCATCTCGTCGCTGCTGGCCGACGCGCCGATCGTCGAGAGCCAGGGGCGGATGTTCCCGGTCGACACCCGCTACCTCGGCCGCGACGAGCGCCAGCGGCTGGAGGAACGCGTCGGTCGCGCTGTCGAACGTGCGCTGGCGGAAGAGGGCGGCTCGGTCCTCGTCTTCCTGCCCGGCCAGGGCGAGATCCGTCGCGCCGAAAGCTGGTTGAATGAGCGCCTGCGCCGGCCGGACGTGGACGTGGCGCCGCTCTATGGCGCGCTGGAGCCGGCCGTGCAGGACCGCGCCATCGCCGCCGCGCCCGCTGGCCGCCGCAAAGTGGTGCTGGCTACCTCGATCGCCGAGACCAGCCTGACCATCGAGGGCGTCCGAGTCGTGATCGACGCTGGCCTGGCCCGCGTACCGCGCTACGACCCGGCCTCGGGCATCACCCGGCTGGAGACCGTCCGCGTCAGCCGCGCCGCCGCCGACCAGCGCCGGGGCCGCGCCGGCCGCACCGAGCCCGGCGTCTGCTACCGCCTGTGGGACGAGCCCGAGACCCGGTCGCTGCCGGCCTTCGCGCGGCCCGAGATCCTGGAGGCGGACCTCTCGCGCTTGGCCCTGGACCTGGCCCGCTGGGGCTCGCGCGATCCGTCGGGGCTCACCTTCCTGGACCCACCGCCGGCCGCCGCCTTCGCCGAGGCGCGGACCTTGCTGACCCGCATCCAGGCGCTGGACGGGCAGGGCGATCTCACCCCGCACGGCAAGGCCCTGGCCGAGATGCCGCTGCCGCCGCGCCTGGCCCACATGGTCGTCCGCGCCGCCGCCTCGGGCCAGGCCCGCGAGGCCGCCGAGATCGCCGCCGTGCTGACCGAGCAGGGCCTCGGCAGCAAGGATGTCGACCTGCGGCGACGTTTGGAGAACCTGCACCGCGATCGCTCGCCCCGTAGTCGCGACGCCATGGCCCTGGTCGAACGCTGGAGCCGCGCGGCCGGCAAGCGCTCGGGCGCGCGGGAAATGGAGATCGGCCTGATGCTGGCCGAGGCCTATCCCGAGCGGGTGGCCAAGGCGCGCGGCAAGCCCGGCGAGTTCCAACTGGCCGGCGGGCGCGGCGTCTATCTGGAGCCGACCGATCCTCTGGCCCGCGAGAGCTGGCTGGCCGTCGGCGAGTTGGGCGGCGGCGACAGTCGCGACCGCATCCTCCTGGCCGCCGCCGTCGACGAGGCCGACCTGCGCGAGGCCTTCGCCGACCGCATGGTCGCCGAGGACCGCCTGGAGACCGCCGGCGGCAAGGTGCGCGCCAAGCGCCTGCTGCGCCTGGGCCGGCTGGTCCTGGAAGAGCGCCTGATCGAGAACCCCGACCCGGCGATGATCGCCGGCGCGTTGCTGGACCAGGTCCGCGCCGATGGCCTCTCGGGCCTGCGCCTGGGGCCGGGGATCGAAGGCTTCCGCAGCCGGGTCGCGTTCCTGCGGTCGCTGGACGGCGAGGCCTGGCCGGACATGTCGGACGCCGCCCTGATCGCGCGGCTCGACGAATGGCTGGAGCCGCTGCTGCATGGCCGCTCGTCCCTGGCCAGCGTCGACGAGAACAGCCTGGACGGGGCGATCCGGTCGTTGGTCCCCTGGGACCTGCAGCAGAAGGTCGACGCCATGTTGCCGGACCGCTTCAAGGCCCCGACCGGCACCACCGTGGCCATCGACTACGCCGCCGAGGCGGGTCCGCGCATCGATATCCGCGTGCAGGAGCTGTTCGGCCTGACCGAGCATCCCAGCATCGCCGGCGGCAAGGTCCCGCTGGTGCTGTCGCTGCTGTCGCCCGGCCACAAGCCGATCCAGATCACCCGCGACCTGCCCGGCTTCTGGAAAGGCTCGTGGCGCGAGGTGAAGATCGAGATGAAGGGCCGCTACCCGCGCCACGTCTGGCCGGACGACCCGGCCAACACCGCGCCGACGACGCGGGCCAAGCCGCGCGGGACCTGAACCGGCGCCGGCCGACTTGCCCGAAGGTTGCGACTGATGTGTCTAGAGGTTGCGAAGCGGAGCTGATTCCGCGATCGGGGGGAAAAGATGCGCCGTTTGCTGATCTCGCTGGCCGCCGCCGCGGCCGTCTGCGCGCCGAGCCTGGCCCATGCCGGCGTCTTCGCGGACGACATGTCCAAGTGCTTGGTCCGCTCGGCCAATGCCACCGACCAGCGGGACTTGATGGTGTGGATCTTCGGGGCGATCGGCTCGCATCCAGACGTGGCGAGCTATGTCACGATGACGCCGGCCCAGCATGACGCGGTCACGCGCAAGGGCGCGGACCTTTTCCAGCGCCTGCTGATGGTCGACTGCCGCAAGGAAACGGTCGCTGCCCTGAAGTATGAAGGGATGGCGTCGATCCAGCAGGCATTCGGCGTGCTGGGGCAGGTCGCCATGCAGGGGCTGATGACCAATCAGGCCGTCAATCAGAACATGGAGGCCATGGCTTCGGCGCTGGATCTCGAGAAGCTGGGCGCCCTGTTCAAGGAAGCCGGCGTCGCTCCGGACGCGGCCAAGGAGTAGCGCCCGCCGCTGAACGTCCTACGGGCTGAGCCAGTGCAGGACGTTCAGCAGGAACGGCTTGTTCTGGACGGCCGGCGGCGAGTTGAAACCGGTCAGGCGGCCGTCGCTGTGGCGCTGGGCGCTGAACATCGCCGCCTCGCTGAACATCGCCACCCGGCCCTTGCCGACCTGCAGCACCGCGCCACGCAGGTCCTTGTCGTCGGACGGCCGGGTGGGCACGCCGTCGAACTTCCACGGTACGGTCGGGTAGTAGATCGTCCAGCCCGGCCCTAGCCGCAGGATCGTGGTCGCCTCGGACGGCGCGTGCAGCACCGTGCCGGTGAAGGCCAAGAGGCTGTCGACCGGCGAGCCCTTGGGCTCGCCGCGCGCGATGGGGCTGTCGACCAGCCGGCCGTTGGCCTTGGAGAACGGCTCGGGGCCCCGCTCGGGCAGGAAGGCGAAGCTGCTCTCGAACTGGAAGCCAAAAGCCCGCGCCAAGCCGTCGGCGGCATGGGCGAAGGGCATGTGGTCGGCGATCAGCAGCAGGGCGCCACCCGCTTCGACCCAGGCGCCGACGGCGGCGATCTCGTCGGCGGTGAGGTTCTGGGCCGCATTGGCCATGACCAGCACCTGGACCTTGGCCAATCCCTCGGCGCTGAAGGGTTTGTCGTTGGAGACCACCCGATAGCCGTCGTTGCGCGTCACCGCCGCGAACGGGGCGTAGCGGCCGTCCAGGGTGTGAAAGTTCTTGTGCGCGGCGTCGATGGCCAGAACCGGGCCGGCGCCCTTGGCCCAGGCGGGCGCGGCGACGCTGACATCGGCCTTGTCGTCGGGGAACTGCTGCTGGGCGAGTGCGGGTGTTGCGATGAGCGCCAGGGACAAGGCCAGCCAACGCATCGCGATCACGCCTCCGAAGGGATTCTAGCCCGTCACCGTATAGATCATGATCCCCGTCGCAACGCTGAGGTTCAGGCTGTCGGCCCGGCCGCGCATCGGGATCTTGACGTTGACGTCGCAGGCGGCGGCCAGCTCGGGCGGCAGGCCCTGCTGCTCGTTGCCCATCAGGATCAGCGACGGCTTCACGTAGTCGGCGGACTTGTGATCGACCGTGGCGGTCAGCAGGGTGCCGACCACGCTGCCGGGCCAGGTCTCGCGCCAGGCCAGGAACTCGGCGATGCTCGCCTTGGCGATCTTCACGGCGAAGATCGAGCCCATGGTCGCCCGCACGCCCTCGACCGAGTAGGGGTCGACGCAGTCGCCGACCAGGATCACCCCGCCGCAGCCCGCCGCGTCGGCGGTGCGGATGACGGTGCCGAGGTTGCCGGGATCACGGACGGCCTGCATGGCCACCCAGCACGGCGCGCTCTCGGGCACGATGGCCGACAGCGGCGTGTAGACTTGGCTGAACACGGCGACGACCGCTTGCGGGTTGTCGCGACGCGAGACCTTTTCCAGGATCTCGCGATTGACCTCGATGACCTCGCCGCCGGCCTTCAGGCACGACGCCACGGCCTTCCTCAGCATCGGGTGGTCGGCGGCGTCGGGACCGTACATGACAATCTTGGGCGCGTGGCCGCAGTCGATCGCCTCGATGACGATCTTCAGGCCCTCGGCCAGGAACAGGCCGCTCTCCTCGCGTTCCTTGCGCATGTGCAGGGCGCGGACGGCCTTGACGGTGTTGTTGGTCAGGGAGGTGACGGTCTTGGTGTTCATGTCCCTCAGCCCTCAGAAGACCAGCGGGCGAAGAACGACAGGCCGATCTGGCGGTCGCCTTTTTCCTCGACCAAGGAGAGCTCGCCCCAGTCGATGACGCCGCCGCGGCCTTGCAGCTCCTGCGCCAGCAGGCCCGACATCGCCGCGCCCGAGACGCGGGCGGCATAGGCGTTCATCAGCAGGAACGAGGCGTCGTCGCTGAGCAGTTCGGCGCAGTCCTTGGTCAGGGCGGCCAGATCCTCGAACAGGCGCCAGACCTCGCCATCGGCGCCGCGCCCGAACTTCGGCGGGTCCAGGATAATGCCGTCGTACTTGTTGCCGCGCCGGACCTCGCGGGCCACGAACTTGCGGGCGTCCTCGACGATCCAGCGGATCGGCTTTTCGGCGAGGCCGGCGAAGGCGGCGTTCTCGCGCGCGAAGCCGACCGACTTCTTGGAGGCGTCCACGTGGGTGACGGCCGCGCCGGCGGCGGCGCAGACCAGCGAGGCCACGCCCGTATAGCCGAACAGGTTGAGGATCTTGGGCTGCGGACCCGAGCCCGCGCAGAGCGCCCGGACGCGCTCGTCCTGCCAGGCCCAGTTGGCGGCCTGCTCGGGGAAGAAGGCCAGGTGGCGGAACGGCGTGAACTGGCCGTGGAACTTGGCGCCGCCCCAGGCCAGGTCGAACTTCTCGATCGGCTTGCCCTTGAAGCGCCAGCGGCCGGCCTCGTCCTCGTCGCTGGGATCGAAGACCGCGTCGGCGTTGTCCCAGACCTTCTGGTCCAGGCGCGGGGCCCAGAAGCACTGCGGCTCGGGGCGCACGACCGTGTAGCGGCCATAGCGTTCCAGCTTCTTGCCGTTGCCGCTGTCCAGCAGGGCGTAGTCCGCCCAGCCGGTGGTGCGCATGACGATGGGGGCGGGAGCGATCTTCGGTGCCATCGCCCGCCCATACCGCCTTAGGGTGTTGGCCGTCCAGAGCGCGGCGCGTGCAGGGTCTTGTCCCAGCGGTGCGGCGCGGTGACGAACTGGTGCAGGGCCTTGGTCGCCGCCACGCTCTGCAGCAGCCAGTACCAGACCATGCCCAGCAGATGTAGCGACCGGACTTGGCCGCCAGCGCGCATGACGCCCCGCACCCCCGCGATCGCCGCCGAGCCCCAGCCCAGCATGTAGAGCATCACGTCCGCGATCGGGATGCGCACTTCAGCGTCCGGCAGGAAGTCGACCAGCGCCACGGTCAGCGCCACCGCCATTACCGGCCCGTGCAGGTGTGACGAGGCGACCGACTGGGCCAGGGTGACGACCAACGACACGGCGTTGCGCGGCTGGCGGCGAACCTGACCGCGTGCGTGGACGGCGAGGGTCTGCATGTGGCCCTTGATCCAGCGCGCCCGTTGCGGAAGCCACTGACCCCAGGTCGTGGGCGCGGTCTCCCAGGTCGGACGCTGGATGACGCCGAGGCGGTAGCCGGCCGCCGCCAGGCGGAAGCCGACATCCGCATCCTCTGTCACATTGTACGGGTCCCACGCGCCGATCTCGCGCAAGGGGCCAGCCTTGAAGTGGTTGCTGGTCCCGCCCAGGGGAAAGGTCAGGCCCCAACGCGCCAGGGCCGGCAACAGCACCTCGAAATGGGCGGCGTATTCCAGCCGGAACTGCGACGGCAGGAACAGCGAGAAGCCGGGATCCTCGATCCGCAGCGGCGCCTGCAGGCAGGCCATGCGCGGGTCACAGACGGCGAACCGGGCGGCGGCTTCGCGCAGCTGTCCGGGATCGGGCATGTCCTCGGCGTCGTAGATGACCACCAGCTCGCCGCGCGCCCGGTCCAGCGCGTGGTTGCAGGCGCGCGGCTTGGTCTTGGGCGTCCCCGGCGGGGCGATCAGCACCTGGACGAAGGGTGGCAAGGCCAGGGCGCGCGCCGCCGCCAGTGTCACGTCGTCGTCCGTCTCCAGTACGATCAGCGCTTGCAGGCGATCGCGCGGATAGTCGATGGCGCTGAGGTTCTGCACCAGCTCGGCCACGACCTCGGCCTCGCGATAGAGCGGGGCGATGATCGTGTAGGTCGGCAGGTCCTCATCGGCGAGCGGCGGCGGTTCCGAAGGCGGCAAGGGCGTGCAGGCCGCCGCCAGCCGTGTCGCCCCGCCTAGCAGGAAGATCGCGAAGAACAGGTGATGCACGACGGTAACCGCCGCGTGCGGGTCCAGGGCGATGCCAACCGCCGTCGAGAACCCGGCCAGGGCCAGGAACACGGCCTGCGCCGTCGACAGGGTGCGATGCGCCCCGTCTCGGTCCGTCGGCGCGGTCGCCGCGAGGTCCGCTATCCGTTCGGCGGACACAGGTCCGCCCGCCGGCGCAAGCGCCGGTTCCAGCCGTCTTTCTTCCCGCGCCATGGATGCCCCTGAACGCCAACGCCCCAACGACGTGGATAACGGAATCACAACCAAGAGCTGTCAAATGGAAAAAATGCGCGTCTCGCGCACAATTTTTCCGAAAGTCGCGTTTGAATTCTCCTGCGACGCACGTTCTTGCGACGGCTGAGTGATTCCCGTTTAGTGTCGCCCGGGGGAAATGCAGGGGAAACCAAGTCCGTGACGGTCGTTCTGAAGAAGCCTCACAAGTCCGCGCGAAAGCCCAAGGGCGACGGGCACTTGCGTCGGGGCGAGATCCTGGCGGCGGCCGAGAGGATTTTCATCGCCGAAGGCTATTCCGGCGCGACGATCCGCAAGATCGCCGATGCGGTGGGGGTGTCGTCGACGGCGCTCTACATGCACTTCCGCGACAAGGACCAGATCCTGATGGAGATCAGCAACGACGCCATCGAGCGTCTGCTGGAGCTCAACACCGAGATCGCGGCCCAGCCGATCGACCCGGTCTCGCGGGTGCGGGTCATGCTCGAGGCCTACATGAAGTTCGCGCTCGACAATCCCAACACCTATCAGCTGGTCTTCTGCAGCACTGGCGACCACGTCTCGCCCGAGAAGTCGGCCGACGTCATGGCGCTGGGCGACCGCTGCTTTGAGAAGTTCAGCGAGCCGGTCCACCAGATCGCCGCCCAGGGCCGCCTGCGCTCGGGTTCGGCCAAGGAGGCGGCCGAGGTGCTGTGGAGCGGCTGTCACGGCTTGGTGTCGCTGCTGATCACCAAGCCCTCGCGCGGCTGGTCCGACGCCGACCACCTGATGAAGGTCATGCTGGACGGTCTGCTGTACGGTCTGGTCACGGACTGATTTCATGAACGCCGCCAAGGCCTTGTGCACGCTTCTGGCGGTGGTTTCGCTTGCGCCGGTTTCCGCGGTCGCCGGCCCGCGCGTGATGTCCTTGGACTCCTGCGCGGACCAGTACGTCCTGGCCCTGGCCCCGCGCGACAGCATCGTCGGCCTTTCGCACCGGGCGATCTCGCGCGACAGCTACATGCGCCGCCAGGCCGCTGGCCTGCCGCTGCGCCGCGCCACCTTCGAGAGCCTGGTCGCCGCCAAGCCCGACGTGGTGGTGCGCCTGTGGGGCGGTGACGCCCGGCTGTCCAAGGCCCTGGAGAAGAAGGGCGTCGCGACGGTCGCCCTGGACGACGCCGCCGACTTCGAGGGCGTCCGCGTCAATCTCCGCAAGGTCGCCGTTGCCCTGGATCGCAAGGCGCAAGGCGAGGCGGTCATCGCGCGCATGGACGCCCAGCTGGCCCGCTCGGCCGGAGCGGGACGGGGGCGTTCGGCGCTCTACCTGACGCCGGGCGGCTATACCGCCGGCTCAAGCACCTTGATCGACGCGACGCTGAAGGCCGCCGGCTATTCCAACGCCCAGACCGCGCCTTACTTCGCGCCAGTGTCGCTGGAGCAGATGGTCATGAAGCCGCCTGCCGCCCTGGTGCTGGGCCTGTTCGACATGGCGCGCGCCGGTTCGGACCGCTGGGGTCCAGGCCGCCACGCCGCCCTGCAACGCGCCGTGAAGACGCGCACCGTCGCCTCGCTGCCGGCCAAGGTGGTCGGCTGCCCTGGCTGGTTCGCGGCCGACGGCGTCGAAACGCTGGCGAGGGCCGCCCGATGAGCTTGCCACGCCTCTGCTTCCTGATGCTGCTGGTCTTGGCCGGCGCGGCGATCCTGGCCGTGTCGCTGGGCGAGACGCCGTTTGCCTTCGTACAATACGCCCAGGCCTTGAGCCACCCGGCCTCGCCGCCGGGCGAGGTGCTGTGGACCATCCGGGCGCCGCGCGTGGTCGTGGCGGCCTTGGTCGGCGCCGCCCTCGGCCTTGCCGGCGCGACCATGCAGGGTCTGCTGCGCAATCCCTTGGCCGATCCCGGCGTGCTGGGCGTCTCCGCCGTGTCGGGGCTGGGCGCGGCGTTCGCGATCTCGGCGGGCCTGGCCGTCGTGCCGGGCGGCATCGAGCTCTCGGCCCTGGCGGGCGCGCTGGTCGCCGGCGCCATGGTCGTGGCCCTGGCCGCACGGTTCCGCGAGCCCGAGGCGCTGATCCTGTTCGGCGTGGCCCTGTCGGCGTTCGGGGGCGCGCTGACGGCCCTGGTTTTCAACCTGTCGCCCTCGCCGGTGGCGACGGCCGAGATCCTGGCCTGGCTGATGGGTTCGGTCGAGAACCGCGACGCCATGGACGCGGTGCGGGCCCTGGTTCCGATGGCTCTCGGCGCGGCGCTGTGCGTCAAGGCCAGCGGCGGTCTGCGGATGCTGACCCTGGGCGAAGAGGCCGCGCGGATGTCGGGCCTGCCGATGGCGCGACTACGGGTCTACGCCGTTGCCGGTTCGGCCCTGCTGACCGGAGCGGCCGTGGCGGCGGCGGGCGTGATCGGCTTCGTCGGCCTGGCCGCGCCGCATCTCGTGCGCGCCTTGGTCAAGGACGATCCCAAGCGCATCCTCTGGCCCTCGGCCCTGGCTGGCGCACTGCTGATGGTGCTGTCGGACCTGGCCGCCCGGATGATCCCGACCGAGCAGGAGCTGAAGCTGGGCGTGGTTACGGCCCTGTTCGGCGCGCCGGCCTTCGCCCTGCTGGCCTGGCGAGCCTCGCGGAGCTGGCGGGCATGAGCGCGCTCTGGACGCTGACCGCGATCACCGCGCGCCAAAGCCGCAAGACGGTGCTGGAGGGCGCCTCACTGACCGTCGCCTCGGGCGAGGTGGTCGGTGTCGTCGGCCCCAACGGCGCGGGCAAGACCAGCCTGCTGCGCGCGGGCCTGGGTCTGCTGCCTTTGTCGACGGGCGAGGCGAGGCTATCGGATCGCCCGCTCGCCCAGCTGAAGCCCGATGAGCGCGCCAAGCTGGTCGGTTACCTGCCGCAGGACCGCCGCGTGGCCTGGAACCTGCCGGCCCGCATGGTCGCCGCTCTGGGCGCGACCGACCTGGCGGACAGCGCCGCCGACGCGCTGGCGCGCGAATGCCTCGACCGGGTGGGCGCGGGCGACCTCGCCGATCGCGGCGTGTTGGACATGTCCGGCGGCGAGCGGGCCAGGGTGCTGCTGGCGCGGCTCCTGGCCACCCGCGCGCCACTGCTGGTCGCTGACGAGCCGGTGGCGGGCCTGGATCCCGACGCCCAACTGCTCACCCTCGACTTGCTCCGAGCTGAAGCCGCCAAAGGCGCGGGTGTGGTGGTGACCTTGCACGATCTGGGCCTGGCTGCCCGGTCCTGCGACCGCATCGTCGTGGTCTCGCACGGCCGCATCGTCGCCGAAGGCTCGCCGCGCGTGGCGCTGTCGCGCGAGGTGCTCAGCCAGGTCTTCCTGCTGGATGGCGAACTGGTGGAAACCTCGGCGGGGCCCGTGCTTGCGGCGAAGCGGGCCTAAGCCCAAACACCCGATCTTCCCGGCGAATGCCGGGGAAATCGGGTCCTGAGAGTCTAAGGCTGGGCCGTCGCCGTATCGGCCGAGGCCACCGCCGGCGTGTAGACATAGCCGCCACGCTTGAGATCGGTGGACAGGGTCAAGGGCGCCACGCCGCCGTTCAGGCGAGCGCGGTAGACCATGGTCGTCTCCAGCGTCCGCATCACGTAGTTGCGGGTCTCCGAGAACGGGATGCACTCGATGAAGTCCAGCGGATCGGTGCCCGCGCCACGCGGGTCGCCGCAGAGGCCGGCCCAGGCGGCGGGACGGCCCGGACCGGCGTTATAGGCGGCGGCGGCCATGATGTACGAGCCACGGAAGCCGTTGATCATGTCGCCCAGGTACACCGAACCCAGGCGCATGTTGTACGAGGCCTCGCCGAGGCGATCGATGCTGTGGGCCTCGCCCAGTTTGCGCGCGACCTGCGAGGCGGTGGCCGGCATCAGCTGCATCATGCCGCGCGCGCCGACGCCCGAGCGGGCGGCCGGGTCGAAATTGCTTTCCTGGCGCGAGATCGAATAGACGAACGCCGTCTCGGCCGCGCCCGGACCCGGGGTGAAGTGGTGGTCCAGCAGCGGATAGCCGCGCTCGCTCAGGATCATGCCGCGCTGGGCGGCGGTGCGGACGGCCCGCATGGCCAGGTCCTGGTCGCCATAGCCGCGCGCGAAGTCGACCAGCAGGGCGCTTTCCTCGGCGTTGGGCAGGGTGTCGTCGATATAGAGCACCAGGCTGCGGAACAGGTCCTTGGAGCCGATGTCGGCCAGGATTCGCGCGGCGCGAACCTGCTCGCGACCATAGAAGCGGGCGCGGTCGGCCTGGGTGATGACCGGGTCGCGGTCCAGGCGCAGCTCTTTCAGGCCCGCCTTCTCGGCGGCTAGCTGGCCATAGAAGGTGGTGATGTAGCGCGCGCCTTCGCCGTAGAAGGCCTGGGCGGCAATCGGGTCGCCCTGCGCCTCGGCGGCGCGGCCCTGCCAGTAGAGGGCGCGGCCCTTGGTGATCGGCGAGGCGCCGACGGCGGCGATCTGGGCAAAGTGGGCGGCGGCCGCGTCGGCGTTCTTCAGGCGGGTCAGGGCGATCCAGCCGGCGTAGAACTCGCTCTCGGCGATGTCGGCGGGCGCGATGGCCTGGGTGTTGGCGGCGGCGGCATAGGCGCCGCTGCTGTCGCCCGAGCGCAGGGCCGAGACGATCAGCTGCTTGCGCTCCTTCCAGATCGCGGTCGAGGCTTCCTCGGTCGGCGGGGCCGGGAAGTTGACCACCATCGGCAGGGCCAGGGTGTCCATGCCCCGGCGGCGCAGATAGGCGGCGCGCTCGAACACCACGCCCGGCGTGACCTGCAGGTCCGGCGTCAGGCCGTTGTAGAGCTCGTTGGCGGAGGCCGAGTTGGCGCGATAGGCCATGCGCACGCGAGCGGTGGCGGCCTGGGTGTCGGACAGGGTGGCGACCATGTCGCGAGCCGCCGGGCCTTGCTGGCCGTACAGCAGGATGTCGGCGCGGCGGGCGTAGTCGTCGGCGGTCAGCATGCCGCCGAAGCGGGCGATCATGGCGCGCTGGGCGTCGGCTTCGAACACCTTGTCGCGGAAGGTGCGGCGGATGAGGTCGGTGGCCTGCTGGGCCTTGCCGGTCGCCTGCCAGGCGCTGGCCAGGGCCATCGCGCCATCGGCCGTGGCCGGCTGGGCGCCGCCGAACCAGGCGATGATGCGGGCCGGATCGAGACCCGAGGTGGACAGGCCCTTCTCGGCGGCGGCGTCGCGGCGGGCGCCGCGCGGCCAGCCGGCGAGGTCGCGGCGGGCGGCGTCCAGCTCGAAGAAGCTCAGGGCCTCGGCGTTGCTGTCCACCAGCTGCCATTGGGCGATCTTCTTGGCGATCGGATCCTGCAGGCTGTCCATGGCCATGCGCGCGCCCGACACGTCGCCGCGCTTGGCGGCCGCCAGGGCGGTCTGCAGGTTGGCGGCGTCGGTGTCCGTGAGAGCGGCCGAGACGGCGGTCGGCGGCGTCGTGATCAGGCCGGGCTGGCTCTGCGAGGTGGCATAGCTCGAGGTCGTCTGGGCGTCCGCCGCCCCGACCATGGCCACGATACAAGCTCCCCCGAGCAGCAACCGACGCATCACTGAAGCCAAAACGCTCTCCATAGTCAGGCCCACGAGAAGCCTTTTACGCGAATCGAAGCCCACGCCCTATGCGACGATTCAGGCCCTAATAGGTTTATGTCCCGTTGGCGGGCTTGACCGCAGGGCCTTCGCCCATCAAATCCGCACGTGTCCCGAAGCATCGGTTGCGATGCGACGGGGTAGGGACATATTGTCCGCCCCCATCATCCTGCCGCAACCGACGCGGCGTCTGCTCACGGCAATTTGCAAGTCATGGTCCATTCTCCGTTCAAGGGCGTCCTTCCGGCCCTCGTCACGCCGTTCCAGAACGGTGAGGTGGATGAGAAAGCCTTCGTGGCTCTCGTCGAGCGCCAGATCGCGGGCGGCGTGCACGGGCTGGTGCCCGTCGGCACCACCGGCGAGACCTCGACCCTGTCGCACGAAGAGCACAAGCGCGTCGTCGAGCTGTGCGTGAAGACGACGGCCGGTCGCGTGCCGATCATCGCCGGCGCGGGGTCGAACTCGACCGACGAAGCCATCATGCTGGTCCGCCACGCCAAGGCCGTCGGCGCCGACGCGGCCCTGGTCGTGACGCCGTATTACAACCGCCCGAGCCAGGAGGGCATGTATCAGCACTACAAGGCGATCAACGACGCCGTGGAGCTGCCGGTGTTCGTCTACAACGTGCCGGGTCGCTCGGGCGTCGACATCTCGAACGAGACCCTGGAGCGCCTGTCCAAGCTGCCGAACATCATCGGTATCAAGGACGCGACCGGCGACCTGACGCGGATCAGCTTCCAGCGCCTGATGTGCGGCCCCGACTGGGTGCTGCTGACGGGCGACGACCCGACGGCCCTCGGCTACATGGCCCACGGCGGTCACGGCGTGATCTCGGTCACCTCGAACGTCGCGCCGGAAGCCTGCTCGGCCTTCATGAACGCCTGCATGCAGGGCGCCTGGGAAACCGGCCTCTACTGGCAGGACCGCCTGGTGCGCCTGCACAAGGCCCTGTTCCTGGACAGCTCGCCGGCCCCGACCAAGTTCGCCCTGGCGCATCTGGGTCTGTGCTCGGAAGACGTCCGCCTGCCGATCACGCCCTGCGCCGAAGCCGTGCGTCCCGTCATCCTGGAGGCCATGCGCGAGGCTGGCCTGTCGTAATGACCAAGCCGATCGCGGAGAACCGGCGCGCCCGGTACGACTACTTCATCGAGGAGGTCTTCGAGGCCGGCATCATGCTGACCGGCACCGAGGTGAAGTCGTTGCGCGTCGGCCGGGCCAATATCGCTGAGTCCTACGCTTCGGTCGAAGGGCGTGAGATCAAGCTCATCAACGCCGACATTCCGCCCTACGGCCACGCCAACCGTTTCAATCACGAGCCGCGCCGGCACCGGAAGCTGCTGCTGCATCGCAAGCAGATCGACAAGCTGATCGGCGCGGTCCAGCGCGATGGCCGGACGATGATCCCGCTGAAGCTCTATTGGAACGAGAAGGGCCTGGCCAAGCTCGAGATCGGCCTGGCGAAGGGCAAGAAGAACCACGACAAGCGCGAGACCGAAGCCGCTCGCGACTGGCAGCGCGACAAGGCCCGCCTGATGAAGAGCGGCGGCCGGGACGACTGAGGCGGCTTAGCGCAGGCCCAGGACCGTAAAGCCGATCGCCAGCCCTGCCACGAACGCGCCGGCGCTGAGGTAGAGGAACGCCCGGATCTCGGTGCGCAGGTGGTGACGGGGCTGGGCGTTGTGCGCCTGGGCCATGACGTGGCTCCCGCTGACCGCGCCCGTCGCGAGCGCGGCGGATCAGTTCCGAGCCATGATGTTAGCCCTAACATCGCCGGACGATTGTCAACGATTGTAAAGCTAGGTTGTGGAATCCTCGCGCCGCATCCGTAGGGCGGCGGCGATCGTCCAGCCGGCGAAGGCCAGCACCACGAAAAGCGCGCCATGGATCGTCGGCCGCCAGGTCCCGGTCGCCAGCCAGACCAGGAAGGCGCCCGACAGCACCAGGCCGCCGATCGCCAGGCCCTTGGCCTGCTTCAGCAGCGCCAGGCTGAACAGGCCGATCGCGATCATGCCCTGGGCGTAGTGGACCGTCGCGAAGCCCTGGTTCAGCCAGTACCCGAAGTGACGGAGCGCGCTCAGCATCTCGGCCGGGAACTCCGCCTTCTGGGCCGCGTGGGCGATCTCCGGCGCGACCAGGCCGCTCAGGATCGCCGCGCCCATGCCGGCGAACAGGCTGAAGGCCATGGCGCAGGTCGCAAGACCCACCAAGGGCCGTCGGATGTCGATCCAGCGCGCCAGCTCCAGATAGCCATAGGCGAACAGGGGCATGACCAAGAGGCCGGTCCAGTGCACGGCGTCGTTCAGGTCGATATGGCCGACGGCCGGTCCGCCGGTGTGGCTGGGATGGACCGCCATCAGCAGGATGTAGGCCAGGCCGCCGGCGATCAGGGCCAGGGCGCCGCTCTTGGTTCGCATGGATATCTCCGTTCGTTGTCCTTGCCGTGCCCGCCTCCGACCTGCGACACCAGGGGGCCAAGGCCGCTTCGGCGGCGTTCCGGGACACGGGAGGGGTCTTTGTCCGGCAAAAACATCGACCAGCGCGCCGCCCGGACCCGCGGTCAGTTGGCGCGAGCGCTGATCGCTCTCAGTCAGGCGGGCGATATCGATTCCCTCGGCGTGGGCGATATCGCGCGGACGGCCGGGGTGGGACGCTCGACCTTCTATGCCCACTTCAAGGATCGCGACGACTTCTTCCGGCGCTCGTTCGCGGGGATGATCGGGATGTGCGACGCCCGGGCGCGAGAGGACGGCTCGGACGACGTCCTGCCGGTTGGCCACCTGATGAACCACATCGCGGGCAACCGGATCTTCGCCACCAGCGTCGCGCGCTCGCGGGCGTTGGAGACGATGCTGGTCGCGGGAGAGGCGCGGCTGCGCCAGATCGCCGAGGCGCGGCTGGAGGCCCTGCGCCCGGATCTGTCCGGCGAGGCGCGACGGCAGATGGCGGTGTTCCTGGCCGGCGGGCTGATCGGCCAGATGCGGTTATGGCTGTCGAGCGGTGGCGTCAGCGCGCCGGACGCCGTGATCGCGGCGCACCGGGCGCTGTCGGCGGCGGTGGTTTCGGCTCAGGCCAGCGCGGGCAGTTCGTAGACCTGCGAGGCCACGCCCTGCTCGAACAGCTCGCCACAGATGGCGAGCGCCCGCTGATAGGCGGTCTCGACATTGTCGAAAAGTTCGGCCGGTCGCCCGTCCTCGATGACGATCCAGCCCTCGGTGACGGGGGCGATCTCGATACGCTGGCAGTGCGCGGCGTCTTCCCTCACGACGACGAGCTCCCTGATGCGGCCCGCGCCCTATGGTGAGCGCTGGATCGTCCTTAACGCGAGTCTCCTGTGGGACATTGTCAAGGATTGTAACAGGGGGCGGACGATCTCCCGGGATCGGGGATTCAACCGTTCTCGAGGGCCAGCAGGGCGAAGGTCGCCAGCCAGTGCTCGCCCATATAGTCGCCCGAGACGTGCGGCACGGCGGCGGCCAGGTGGGTCATCGCCGCGTTGATCGCATGGTGCTTGGCCGGATCGGCCTCGGACATGGTGCTGGCCAGCAGGCGCCAGCACCAGGCGCGTGACAGGTTCAGGCCGTCCAGGTGAGCGATCTTGCCGTCGGTGCGGTCGCTGACGCGCGCCGGGGTGAACAGCGCCGCCGGCTGCTTGTCGGCCAGATCGGGCAGGAAGCGCGGGAACCACAGTTCGAACCGCTCGCGCGACAGCAGCCGGCGCATGCACTCGGCCTCGATCAGGGCAGGGGAGAGGAAGTCGTCGCCGGACGGCTCCCAGGCCTGGCAGGCGGCGTCCTGACCGTACCAGACCAGAGCCCGGCTCTGCATCAGGTCGAAGAACGGCTGGTCGCCGGTCATCTCGGCGAACTCGTAGGCCAGGGCCAGCGCGAAGGCGGTGTTGTAGTGCGTGCCCGCGCGGACGGGATAGTCGGCGATGGGCAGGAAGGCCTCGAACCGCGCCTTGAACGCCAGCGCCAGCGGCATGTGGGTCGCGGCCCACGGACGGTCGCGGTGGCGCAGCAGTTCGGCCTGCAGCATCAGGCTCCAGGCCCAGCCATAGGGGCGCTCGAAGCCCCGGCTCTCGGGACGCGCCAGATAGGCGACCTCGCTGGCGACCTTCTCGGCGGTGAAGGCGTCGTCGAACAGGGCGACGATCTGCTCGGCCTCGGGCATTTCGGGGCGCAGCCGCAGCAGGGTCGCCAGCAGCCAGTAGCCGTGCACGCAGGAATGCCAGTCGAAGCTGCCGAAGAAGATCGGATGCAGGTCGCGGGGCGAGCGGACATCGTCCGGCCCGGCCATCACGTGGTCCAGCTTGTTGGGGTACTCACGGGTCAGATGACCAAGGGCGATCTTGGCGAAGCGCGAGGCGGTGGAGCGGGCAAGGCTCATTTGTGAAAAGCGAGGGCGTTCATCAGGACCACGTTGACGACCAGCATCAGCACCGCGGTCGGCGCCTGGGCGCGGATCACGGCGTAGCGGTCCTTCAACTGCAGCAGGGCGGCCGGCACAAGGTTGAAATTGGCCGCCAGCGGCGTCAGCAGCGTTCCGCAGAAGCCCGACAGCATGCCGATGGCGCAGACCACGGCCGGATCGCCGCCGAAACGACCGATGACCAGGGGCAGGGCGATGCCGGCGGTCATCACCGGGAAGGCGGCGAAGGCGTTGCCCATCATCGTCGTAAAGGCCGCCATGCCCAGGCAGTAGGCGGCGACGGCGGCGAAGCGGCTGTCGACGGGCGTGATCATCACTGCCAGCTCGCCGATGGTCTTGCCGACGCCGGCCAGGGCGAAGACCGCTCCGAGGGCCGCGAGCATTTGCGGGAGGAGCGCGGCCCAGCCGACCAGGTCCATCAGGCGGCGGCCTTCCTGCACCGGCGCGGCGGCGGGCTGGCGGAACATGAGCTTGGCCAGGATCGCGGCGACCAGGGCCGCGAAGGCTAGGGAGATCAGCGTCGCCTGCTTGGGATCGACCAGCGGCGCGCCGTTGATGGTCAGTCGTTTGAGGGTCAGTGAGCCGGCCAGCACCAGCACCGGGATGACCAGAGCAGGAATGTAGAGGCGCGCGCCATGGGTCGCCGCCAGGCTCTCGCGCTCGCCGGGCGAGGTGGACTTCGGCGCGCCCACGCCCAGTTGACCGAACCCGGCGATCAGGGCGAGCGCCAGCGCCAGGATCCCGTTGCCGAGATCGCCCAGGCGGTCGCCAGCGAGGAAGCTGATCGCGAACAGCCCCCAGAACGCGGCGTTGCCGAAGCGCTTGGGGTTCGCACGGTCGGCGGCGCTGAGGCCCGCGAAGGCCGCGAACATCAGGCCGGCCAAGAGATAGACCAGGGGAAGGCCGATCATGGCTGGACCTCATCCTTGGCAAGGCCGCGGTCGAACAGCAGCAGCCGCGCCGCATGGATCAGGAAGGCGCAGATCGCCGTCGGGATCGCCCAGACGGACAGGGCCAGAGGCTCCACCGTGATGCCGCTCTGGTCCAGGAAGCCGACGATCAGCAGGATCGAGCCGATGGCCAGGAAGATGTCCTCGCCGAAGAACAGGCCGACATTGTCGGTGGCGGCGCTCATCGCTTTCACCCGTTCGCGGTGGTCGTCCGACAGAGGGCCGGCGGCCGCCTCGGCCATGGGGGCCACCAGCGGCCGAACGGTCTGGGCCTGGCCGGCGACCTGGGTCATGCCCAGCGCCGCCGCGATCTGGCGCACGGCCAGATAGGCGATCAGCACCCGGCCGGGCGTCGCCGCCTTGAGGCCCTGGATCGTCCGACGCGCCTGTTCTTGCAGGCCGGCCCGCTCCAGCACTCCGATCGCGGGCAGGACCAGCCAGGCGACGCTGACATAGCGGTTGGTGTTGAAGGCCTTGCCGAACGCGGCCAGCACCTCGACGGGCCCGAGGCCGGCCGCGAGCCCCGAGGTCATGGCGGCGACGATCACGACCAGCAGCGGATTGAAGCGCAGGGCGAAGCCCAGCACGATCACCGCCACGCCCAATAGGGTCAGCATTCCCCCGCGACTCCCCCTCGTTCGAAGGGACGGTCCGACGCCAGGGCGAGGCTGGCAAGCGGGCAGGGCGGTTTATCGGGCCTCTTGACGGTGAGGCGCCCCGGCGCGAGGCTCTAAGTCAACAATGATAACCTACGGGAGGCTCACCATGGCCGACGGTGCTCTGCCCATCACGTCCCTCAAGGGCAAGGTCAGCGAAGCGGAGTGGCAGGCGCGGGTCGATCTCGCGGCGCTCTATCGTCTCGTGGCCCTGCACGGCTGGGACGACATGATCTTCACCCACATCTCGGCCCGCATTCCGGGTCCCGAGCATCACTTCCTGATCAATCCGTACGGCATGTTCTTCGGCGAGATGACCGCCTCGTGCCTGGTCAAGGTCGATCTGGACGGCAACGTCATCGACAAGACGCCGTACTACATCAATCCGGCGGGCTTCACGATCCACTCGGCCATCCACGCCGCGCGCGAGGACGCCCATTTCGTCATGCACCTGCACAGCGACCAGGGCGTGGCGGTGTCGGCGCACAAGGAAGGGCTGCTGCCGCTGACGCAACATGCGCTTATCGCCTTGCCTCAACTCGCCTATCACGATTATGAAGGAATTGCTCTCAACTTGGACGAGCGGGAACGGCTGGTGGCCGACCTGGGCGCGACCAAGAAGCTGATGATGCTGCGCAACCACGGCACGCTGTCGGTGGGCAGCTCGGCGGCCGAGTGCTGGTTGGGGATGTTCTTCCTGGAGCGAGCGTGCGCGCAGCAAGTCATGGCTCTGTCGATCGGGCGCGAGAACGTGCTCCTGGCGCCCGATGGCGCGCAGGAAGAGGTGCGCAAGCAGACCGGCATGGGCATGGGCATGATCGGCGGCCTGGCGTGGCCGGGCTGTCTGCGCAGGCTGGATCGCGAGCTGCCGGGCTACGCGGACTAGGCTACGTTCTCGAAACACCGAAGGCCGTCGCGATCCTGGCGATCGCGGCGGCTTTTTCATGCCTGGGCGCCGGCGCGGCCCAGGCCGGCGCCTGGCCGCTGGAGAAGGGCAAGACCCAGGTCATCGCCAAGTACGAGCGCACGACCGCCGACCAGGCCTATGACCCGAACGCCGTGCTGGTCCCCGTGCCGCGCCGTCGGGACGAGAACCTGTCGCTGTTCGCGGAACATGGCCTGTCATCGCGCCTTACCTTGCAGGCCAAGGCCGGGGTCACGCGGGGCGAGGACCCGTTCGTTAGCTATTCGGGGCGCGGTCCGCTCGAACTCGGTCTGCGCTGGACCGCCCGCCGCACCGACCGTTCGTCGCTCGCCGTCTATGTCGGCGCGGCCGAGCCGGGCGAGGGCCGCAATGCGGGCTACGCCGCGCCGGGGCAGGGGAGCCTGGACCTGGAGGCGCGGGTCCTCTACGGCCGTTCGGGCGTGTGGCGCGGGCGAAAGGTCTATGTCGATCTCCAGGCCGCCCGGCTGCAACGCCGAGGTCTCGCCGACGAGAACCGCCTCGATACGACCCTGGGCGTCAAGGTCAGCGATCGCTGGGAAGTGCTGGTCCAGACCTATGCCGGCCAGGCCGACCAAGGCGCCGTACGAGCCCGCTGGCTGAAGACTGAACTCTCCGTTGTCAGAGCATTCGGCGACTGGAGCCTGCAGGCCGGATGGCGCGACACGGTGTCGGGTCGCGAGACTGCCCGAGATCGCGGCGTCGTGCTCGCCGTATGGCGTCGGCTGTAGCTTGTTTCAGGGCTGCAATAGTCAGTCATCCGCCTGTCACTGGACGCCGCTTTAGGCTGCGGTCATATCTCGCCGCACTTATCACTTCGCCGAGTCTGTTCGGCGCCCGGAGCGTTTCGTTGATCCGCAGGCACTTCTTCCTCGTGGTGGCCCTGGTCGCCGTTGTCCTGATGCTGGTGGTGGGCGGCGTGAAGCTGGCCTTCGCCAATAAGGAAACCAAGGGCGCGGGCGGCGGCGGTCGCGCGACCAATGTCTCCCAGGCCGTGGTCGGCACGCGTCCGTTCACGGATCGCATCGAGGTGCTGGGCGCGGCCAAGGGCCGGCAGTCGGTGACGATCACGTCCAACACCGCCGAACTTATCACCGCCGTGCACTTCGCCGACGGCCAGGCCGTCTCGCGCGGTCAGGTGCTGGTCGAGCTGAAGGCCGACTCCGAGGACGCCGGCATCGCCGAGGCCAAGGCGCGCGCCGCCCAGGCCGAGCGCGACTACAAGCGCTGGAAGACCCTGGCCGACCAGGGCATCGCCCCGCGCGCCACGGCCGAGCAGTATCTGGCCAGCTACGAGACGACCAAGGCCGCCGTGGCCTCGGCCCAGGCCAACAAGCTGGATCGCGTGATCCGCGCGCCGTTCGCCGGTCGCGTCGGCATTTCGGACGTCGCGCCGGGCATGCTGATCAGCCCGGGCACCGCGATCGTCAGCCTCGACGACGCCTCGGTGATCCGCGTCGATTTCTCGGTGCCGGACCGCTACCTGCAGACCCTGCGCATCGGCCTGCCGATCGCCGCGCGGCCCGACGCGCTGCCGGGCGAGACCTTCGCGGGCAAGATCGCCCAGATCGACACCCGCATCGACCCGACCACCCGCGCCATCAAGGCCCGCGCCGAGTTCCCGAACGCCGGCGGCCGCCTGAAGCCGGGCATGCTGGTCAAGGTCGCCATCGACCAGGGCATGCGCGAGAGCGTCGCCGTGCCGGAAGCGGCCGTGCAGTTCGAAGGCAACCAGGCCTCGGTCTTCCGCATCGCCAAGGGCCCGAAGGGCATGGTCGCGCGCCGCACCGACGTCGACACCGGCATCACCGAAGGCGGCTTCGTCGAGATCCGGGCCGGCCTGAAGAAGGGCGACAAGATCGTGGCCGACGGCCTGAACCGCATCCAGGACGGCGCGTCCGTCGGCGGGGGGAAGGGTGGCCCGGGCGGCGGCAAGGGCGAAGGCAAGGGCCAAAAGGGCGGCGAAAAGGGCGGTTCTGACCGGAAGGCCGGCTGATGCTGTCCGACCTTTCTGTTCGTCGTCCCGTATTCGCCGCCGTCGCGGCGATCATCCTCTGCGTTATCGGCCTGGCGGCCTTTACCTCGCTGCCGATCCGCGAGCTGCCCAGTGTCGATCCGCCCGTCGTGTCGGTCTCGACCAGCTATCGCGGGGCCTCGGCCGAAGTCATCGAGGAGCGCATCACCCAGGTGATCGAGCGCCAGGTGGCCGGCATCCAGGGCATCGACCGCGTGAACTCGAGCAGCCGCGACGGCCGCTCGCAGATCACCATCACCTTCAACCTCGACCGCGACCTCGACGCGGCCGCCAACGACGTGCGCGACGCCGTCAGCCGGGTGACCAGCAACCTGCCGGACCAGGCCGACCCGCCGCAGATCGCCAAGGCCAACGCCGACGCCTCGCCGATCATCATCCTGAACCTGACCTCGACCACGCTGGATCAGCTGCAGCTGGCCGACTACGCCGACCGCTACCTGGTCGAGCGGATGTCGACCATCGACGGCGTGGCCCAGGCCAACCTGTTCGGGGCCAAGATCTACGCCATGCGGATCTGGCTGGACGCCAACGAGATGGCCGCGCGCGGCGTCACGGTGGACGATGTCGAGACCGCCCTGAACGCCCAGAACCTGGAGCTGCCGGCCGGCTCGCTGGAAAGCACCTCCAAGGACTTCACCATCCGCGTGGCCCGCAGCTACGCCAAGCCCGAGGAGTTCGCCCGCCTGCCGCTGCGCGCCGCCAACGGCAGCGGCTATGTCCTGCGCCTGGGCGACGTGGCCCGGATCGAGGAAGGTCCGGACGAGCGTCGCAAGATGTTCCGCGGCAACGGCATCGACCAGGTCGGCATCGGCCTGACCCGCCAGTCGCAAGCCAACGACGTCGCCATTTCCGAGGCCGTCCGCAAGGAAGTCGAGGCGATCAACGAGACCCTGCCGCCGGGCACCAAGATGGTCGTGGCCGTGGACAACTCGGTGTTCACCGCCGAGGCCATCCACGAAGTCTGGATCACCATGGGCATGTCGATCGGCCTCGTGGTGCTGGTCAACCTGATCTTCCTGGGGAGCTGGCGTTCGGCCCTGATCCCGTCGCTGGTCGCGCCGATCTGCATCCTGTCGACCTTCATCGTCCTGGCTCCGCTGGGCTTCTCGCTGAACCTGCTGACCCTGCTGGCCCTGGTGCTGGCCGTCGGCCTGGTCGTCGATGACGCCATCGTCGTGGTCGAGAACATCCAGCGCCGCGTGGACGAGGGCGAGCCGGCCCTGGTCGCCGCCGAGCGCGGCACGCGTCAGGTGTTCTTCGCCGTCGTGGCCACCACGATCGTGCTGATCTCGGTGTTCGCGCCGCTGATGTTCCTGCCCGGCTATATCGGCCGCCTGTTCGTCGAGCTGGCCGTGGCCATCGCCGCCGCCGTGGGCTTCTCGGCTCTGCTGGCGCTCAGCCTGTCGCCGATGATGGCGTCCAAGCTGCTCAAGCCCGCGCACGGGGAGGGCTGGTTGGCCCGCCGCGTCGACGCGGCCATGGACGCGCTGCGCAAGTCGTACCGCGCCTCGCTGGAAAGCATCCTGGGCGGCTGGTCGGCGGCGATCGCCGGCGGCCTCGTCGTGCTGCTGGCGGCCTTCGCGGCCCTGCTGTTCGTCAACCTGCCCAAGGAGTTGGTGCCGCCGGAAGACCGCGGCCGGGTCGACGTGTCGATCAACGGCCCCGAAGGCGCAGGCTACGACTACACCGCCGCCATCGGCCTGAAGGTCGAGAAGATCATCGCCAAGTACCGCGAGCAGGGCGAGGCCGAGCGGACGATCGTGACGATCCCGCGTTTCGGCGGCAATTCGTTCAACAGCGGCAACAGCGTCATCGTCATGAAGCCCTGGGGCGAGCGCACGAAGACCGCAGACCAGGTCGCCGCCGAGCTCAACAAGGATCTGGCCAAGATCACCAGCGTGCGCGCCGTGGCCAGCGTGCGCGGTCCGTTCCAGCGGGGCGGCGGTGGCGGCGGCGGTGGCGGCACCAATGTCGACCTGATCGCCGTCGGCAACGACTACGGCCAGCTGGCCGAATGGCTCAAGCCGATCTTGGACGCGGCCCAGGACAACCCGGGCATGGCGCGTCCGCGCCTGGACTACGAACCGACCGCGCCGCGCCTGTCGGTGCAGATCGACCAGGACAAGGCCGCCAGCCTGGGCGTTTCGGCCCAGTCGATCGGCCGGGCCCTGGAGACCATGTTCGGCTCGCGCCGGGCCACGACCTACATCAAGAACGGCCAGGAATACGACGTCATCGTCCAGACCAACCTGGACCAGCGTCGCAGCATCGAGGACCTGAACCGGCTGAACGTCCGCACCGCGTCCGGCGCGGTGGTGCCGTTGTCGACCGTGGTGACGACCCAGTTGCGGGGCGACACGCCGGACCGTCCGCGCGTCGACCGCCTGCGCTCGGTGACCCTGACCACCCAGCTGAACCCCGGCTACACCGTCGAGAAGGCCGTGGCGTTCTTCAAGGACCAGGCCGACCAGCGGCCGGTTCCGGGCGTCAGCATCAAGTGGGGCGGCCAGGCCAAGGACTATCTGGAAGGCTCGGGCGGCATCGCCGTCGCCTTCGGCCTGGCCCTGCTGCTGGTGTTCCTGGTGCTGGCGGCGCAGTTTGAGAGCTGGATCCACCCGGCCGTGATCATGCTGACCGTGCCGCTGGCGGCGCTGGGCGGCCTGTTCGGCCTGCTGGTGATGGGCTCGACCATCAACACCTACAGCCAGATCGGCCTGATCATCCTGATCGGCATCGCCACCAAGAACGGCATCCTGATCGTCGAGTTCGCCAACCAGCTGCGCGACGAGGGCCTGACCGTGCGCGAGGCGGTGATCGAGGCGGCGGCCCTGCGCCTGCGTCCGATCATCATGACCTCGATCTCCGCCGCCATGGGCGCCCTGCCGCTGATGCTGTGGGCCGGCGCCGGCGCGGGCAGCCGCAAGACCATCGGGTCGGTGATCTTCACCGGTTCGATCTTCGCGACCCTGCTGACGCTCTTCATCGTGCCGGTGTTTTATGACCTCCTGGCGCGCTTCACGAAGTCGCCGGAGTGGACGGCCCGGCAGATCGAGGAGTATGAAGCCGGCGAAAAGAACGGTGAGGGGCAAACTTCACCGGTGTAACCCGGTGAGGAAGCATGCCTGACGGCTCACTGACGGCCAAGCGGCAGGAAATCGCTCTGCTGCGCCGTCTCGAGGAACGGATTCTCTGGTTGGCGGCGTGGACCATCCACAACGCCAACCATATCCGCGAAAGCCGCGACGGCCTGAAGGTCGGCGGCCACCAGGCGTCGAGCGCCTCGATGGCCACCCTGATGACCGCGCTCTACATGAAGGCGCTGCGGCCGCAGGACCGGGTGGCGGTCAAGCCGCACGCCAGCCCGTTGTTCCACGCCATCCAGCACCTGTTCGGCCGCCAGAGCCTGGAAAACCTCCAGCGGTTCCGGGCGCTGGGCGGGGCGCAGTCCTATCCCTCGCGCACCAAGGATGTGGACGACGTCGACTTCTCGACGGGTTCGGTCGGCCTTGGCGTGGCCATGACCGCCTTTGCCTCGCTCACCCAGGATTACCTGGCCGCGCGCGGATCGGTGAAGCCCGAGAAGATGGGCCGGATGATCTCGCTGCTGGGCGACGCCGAGCTGGACGAGGGCAACATCTACGAAGCCCTGATCGAGGCCTGCAAGCACGACATCCGCAACACCTGGTGGATCGTCGACTACAACCGCCAGAGCCTGGACGCGACCACCCAGGACCGGATGTTCACCCGCTATGGCGAGATCTTCGAGGCCGCCGGCTGGACCGTCGAGACGCTGAAGTGGTCCAAGCGCCAGCGCGAGGCCTTCGCCAGGCCGGGCGGCGACAAGCTGCACGAGTGGATCGAGACCGCGCCCAACGACCTGTTCGCGGCCCTGAGCTACCAGGGCGGCGCGGCCTGGCGCGAGCGGCTGAACGCCGACCTGGAGGGTAGCCCCGCGACCCTGGCCCTGATTGCCTCCTACAAGGACGTCGACCTGGCCGAGCTGATGACCGAGCTGGGCGGCCACTGCCTTGAGACCCTGCTGGAGGCCTTCGAGAAGGCGGGCCAGGACGACCGGCCGCGCTTCTTCATCGCCTACACCGTCAAGGGCCTGCGCCTGCCGTTCCAGGGCCACAAGGACAACCACGCCGGCCTGATGACTCCGTCCCAGATCGCCGAGCTGCGTGAGCGCCTCGGTGTGGTCGAGGGCGAGGAGTGGGATCCGCTATCGGGCCTCTCGGCCGCCGAGCGCACCGCGCTGAAGGGCTTGATCGCCCGCGCACCCTTCGCCGCCGAGGTCGAGCGGCAGCACGTGGCCCCGACCATCCCGACGCCGACCGTCGATGAGCTGCTGGCGGCCGTCACCGGCGGCAAGAACGACAGCGAGCAATCGACGCAGGCGGCCTTCGGCAAGGTCATGTTCGAGATCGCCGCCCGCAAGGACGAGTTCGCCGGCCGGGTCGTGACCACCTCGCCGGACGTGACGGTATCGACCAACCTCGGCGGCTTCGTGAACCGACGGGGCGTCTTCCAGCGCCGCGCCCACGACGACGTCTTCAAGCGCCGTCGCATCCCCTCGGCCCAGGTCTGGTCCAAGGCCGAGACCGGCCAGCATGTCGAGCTGGGCATCGCCGAGAACAACCTGTTCATCGCCCTGGCGGCGCTGGGCCTGACCGCGCCGCTGTTCGGCGAGCGGCTGTTCCCGGTCGGGACGCTGTACGACCCGTTCATCGCCCGGGGCCTCGATGCCCTGAACTATGCCTGCTACCAGGACGCCCGCTTCCTGCTGGTCGCCACACCGTCCGGCCTGACCCTGGCTCCCGAAGGTGGCGCGCACCAGTCGATCAACGCCCCGGTCATCGGCATGGCCCAGCCGGGTCTGGACACCTACGAGCCCGCCTTCGCCGACGAGACGGCGGTGCTGATGGCCCACGCCTTCGACTGCATCCAGGCCGAGGACGGCGCCTCGACCTATCTGCGCCTCTCCACCCGCGTCATCGCCCAACCGGAACGGGCGGACGACGCCTGGCGTCAGGGCGTGGTCGACGGGGCCTATTGGCTGAAGGCGCCCAAGCCCGGCGCGAAGCTGGCCCTGGTCTACAGCGGCGCCTTGGCGCCCGAGGCTCTGGCGGCTTTCGAGGCTTTGGCGGAGGATATGCCAGAGGCGGGCCTGCTGGCCGTGACCTCGGCCGATGTCCTGCACCGCGACTGGACCGCTTCAGGCCGCGCGCGCTGGACGGGGGAGGGGAACAAGGCCTCGACCATCGAGGCGCTGCTGGCGCCGCTGGACCGCGACGCCGGCCTGGTCACCCTGACCGACGGCGCGCCTCTGGCCCTGTCCTGGCTGGGCTCGGTGCGCGGGCAGCGCGTGCGGGCCCTCGGGCTTGAGGTGTTCGGTCAGTCGGGCGACCTGCCGGACCTCTACGCGAAATACCGCCTGGACGCGGAAGCCATCCTCGACGCCTGCGCGGACCTGCTGGCCTAGAAGCCTCGCAGGATCGTCTGGCCCGACAGCAGCCCGTCGCGGAAGTGGTAGACCAGCCGCGCCTGGGTGTCGGTCCAGATATGACCGTCCGGGCTCTCAACCGAGTACTGGGCCTCGGTCGTCAGGCTGTCGGCCGTCTCCTCGACGATCCGGATCATCTGGATGTTCGGCAGGATGGTGGCGAAGATGCGGGCGAAGTAGCTGAGCACGGCTTCCTTGCCGACCGGGTCGTCGCCCTCGTCCAGCGTGTTGGGCCAGACCGCCTCGTCGTGGAACAGCGGACGCAGGCGCGCCAGGTCCTTGGCGTTGAACGCCTCATAGGCCTCGTCCAGCACCGCCCGCAGCGTGCTCATGACGCGTTTCCGTCGCTTCCGCTGTCGTCGACGTCCTGCTCGACGATCAGCCCGCTCTCCAGACGATACCAGACGGTGATGGTGTCGTCCTGCCAGAGCCCGCCGCTGGGGCCGCGCGTGACGACGTTCAGCCTGGCGCGTACGCGGTCGTCGGGCTCCAGGACATGGTCCATCACCGTGATCTCCACACGGACCGTCTCGAACAGGTGCTCGAAGTGGGCGCGGATGGCGGCCTCGCCCGCGATCTCGCCGCCTTCCAGCTTATCGATGAAGCGGGCGGTGGGAGCGTAGCAGGCGACGGCGCCCTCGACGTCGCGGCCGTTGACGGCCCGATGCAGTCGTTCCAGCACCTCCGCCACGCCGGAGAAGGTCACGGCCTGGCTGCCCTGCTCGGATTCCATTCGGGCGATCAGGCCGTCGCGGAAACTATAGCGATGGATGACCCGCGTACTGGACCAGACCGAGCCGTCGGCGGCGCTGGTGATGGTCTGGCGCGTCAGGACGTCGACGCGCCCCTCCGGTGTCGTTTTTAGGCTGACCACATCGTAGTGGGCTCGCAGGGGCGAGGTGACTTCGGTGAAATAGGCCCTGACCGCTTCACGGCCTTCCAGCAGGCCGTCCTCGGCCTCGTCGGGCCAGACGACGTCGTCGGCCATCATCGCGACGCAACCCTCGAAGTCGCGGGCGTTGAAGGCCTTGTACAGGCGCGCGATCCGATCTTCGTCGGGCGTCATGGGCCTGGATCCGCGTCCCCCCTGGAAACCATATCCATGCGCCAGAACAGGCCGTCGCGGAGCGTGTAACAATGCCGCACGCACAGGTCCGACCACAGCTGGCCCGAGCGGTTCCAGACCACCTGGTTGGCGTCCACCAGGACGCGGCCGTCGTCCAGCATGTGGACCTCGACCGGCGTGATCTCCACGCGGATGGACGCGTCGTTATAGGTCCAGTAGTCGCGGACGGCCTCGGGACTGGTCAGCACACCGCCGCGCGTCAGGTCCGGCCAGACCAGCTGCGGGTGGACCAGGGCGCGGAACGCCTCGAAGTCGCGCCGCCCGTTGGCGTCGTAGAGGCGCTGGACCAGCTTCTCCAGTTCTGGCGGGGCCGGGCGCACCGCTACGGAGCCGGCTTGTAGCCCGTCTCGACCTTCAGATACGCGATGAGGTCGACCCGGTCCTTCGGATCCTTGAGGCCGGCGAACGTCATCTTGGTGCCCGGCATGAAACCGCGCGGATCGGCCAGCCACTTGTCCAAGTGCTCGGCGTCCCAGGTGAAGCCCGCAGCCTTCACGGCGTCCGAATAGCTGTAGCCGGCCTTCGAGCCGACCTTGCGGCCGAACACGCCGTAGAGGTTCGGACCGGTCAGGTCCGGACCGCCCTCGGTGATGGTGTGGCACGAGCGGCAGAGGGCAAACTTGCTCTGGCCGTTCGACAGGTCGCCGGTGTTGTAGGGAGCGGGGAGGGCGGCCAGGGCCGCGGCTTTCTCGGCGTCGGTCGGGGTCGCGGCGGCGGGCGCATCGGCCGGCGCCGAGGCGGGGGCCTCGCCCGAGCTGCCGCCATCCTTCGAACATGCCGAAACGGTCAGGCAGAGGGCGGCGAAGGCGGCCAGTTTCAACGTACGCATGAGGGTCCCCGACAGACGTTTCGTCGCACGGTCTGCGACGGCGCGACGCATTGTAACCCCTTATAAAATCTGGCCCCGCCGCTTGTCACGTAACAATGGTACTTAAGCGAAGCTTGGCCGGAGGGGCTGCGACAATTGACGGTATCTACGTGATTCTCTTGGTGAAAAGTGGAATCGCAAACCGTGGGTCTGCACATAACTATTTGACGGTCGTTAACCATAAACCTTACCCATTTCCTCACGGAGCGGGCTGGCTCCGGGCAGGGCTGGAAAACAAGATCATGGACTGGAGCGAAGAACGCACCGCGACGCTCAAGAAGCTGTGGCTCGAGGGTCTCAGCGCGAGCCAGGTGGCCCGACAGCTGGGCGGCGTCAGCCGCAGCGCCGTCATCGGCAAGGTGCACCGTTTGGGCATCACCGTCCGCGAAACCCCCGTCCGTCAGCGGGCGACCTCGGTCCGCTCGCCGTCGCGGATCGTTCGCCAGCGTCCGACCCGTGAAACCACGGCCGCCCCCCACGTCGCCCCGCGCTTCGAGCGCACCGAGGAAGACCTGCTGCCGACCTCGGGCATCCTGGAACTGGGCGTCCACTCGTGCCGCTGGCCGATCGGCAATCCGGAAGGCGACGACTTCGGCTTCTGCGGTCGTCCCAAGCTGACCGCTCGCGGCTCGTACTGCGAGCAGCACACGGCCGGCGCCTTCCGCCGCCTCGCCACCGGCGCCGCGGTCGAAGCTTGGGCCCTGAAGGGCGTCAAGGAAAAGCGCGTTCAGCCGAGCCTGTTCTAGGCGCTTCTCCCGAACGTCCCCGACCGTCTTTCCCTCTTCCTCGAGATCACCGAGTAGCTCCCATGAACATGGTCCTGATCGAGAACGCCGCCGGCAGCAGCCAAGTGATCACCATCATCGAGGAGTTCGCCGGCCACTCGGTGTCGCGCGACCTGAACCCCGGCGACCACGCCAGCATCCCGGTCACCCAGTTCAAGTCGATCACCGTGCGCGAAACCTATCCCGACGACTGGTTGACCCGCGGCCGCAACCGCAACCGCGCCGCCGCCGACGCCTGAGGAAGCTTGAGCAAACCGATTGCGCCCATACGGTGAAAATGCGGCGGAAGTCGCGTTTGTTAACGGAAATTCCCGGATAGATTGAAAGTTATGACCCCGCGAAGCCTTTCGCGGGGTTTTTCGTTTCCGCAAACGATACCGCAGATTGCGTGGCCATTAACCTTATGACACACAGATCGCCGTTTTGTGGGGACGGAAACGACAATGGTTGAGGGGGATGAGCGCGCCGACGTGGCGGAAGACCACGCGCTGCCGTTGCCGAGCTATCTCAGCTACCTGCTTTACCAGACCGAACAGCACCGCCGGGCGGTGGCGGCGGACCTGCTGGCGCAGCATGGCCTGACCTTCGCCAAGTGGGTGGCGATGATCTCGCTGCGTCGGTTCGGCGACCTGTCGATGACCCGGCTGGCCAAGCTGGCGGCGACGGACCGCACGACCTTGACCCGCTCGATCGACAGCCTGATCGCCGAAGGCCTGGTGGCGCGCGGCGTCTCGCCCAGCGACCGCCGCATCGTGGTGGTCTGCCTGACCGACACCGGCCGCGCCCTGCTCGAGAAGATCCGCGCCGAGATCCGTCCGCTGAACCGCGAGATCTGCGGCAACCTGACGACGGAAGAGCAGGCGGCCATGACCCGCTACCTGCAGAAGATGTTGTCCGGCCTGATCGGCGAGCCCGACTGGCAGCAGGACGTCATCGGGTTCTCCGCGCCGGCGCCGCCGGAGACGGCTTGAGCCGCGAAACCTCGCCCTTCGACAGGCTCAGGGTGAGGTTTCTACTGAACGGTCGTTGGAAATAGTCCTCACCCTGAGCTTGTCGAAGGGCGAGGGCGGCCCCTCAGTCGTCGAACTTCACCCGTCCGCGCCCGGACTTTACCGTTCCGCGCTTGGCCTTGCCATCCAGCCGCTTGAGCTTGCTGGAATAGGTCGGCTTCGTTGGCCTTCGCGGCTTGGGCTTCTCGGTCGCCCGGCGGATGAGGTCGACCAGGCGTTCCTGGGCGTCCTGGCGGTTCATCTCCTGCGAGCGCGAGCCCTGCGAGAACAGGATCAGCACCCCGTCCTGGGTCAGGCGGCTGCCGGCCAGGGTCTCCAGCCGCGCCTTCACGTCGTCGGGCAGGTAGGGCGAGTTGCGGACATCGAACCGCAACTCGATGGCGGTCGAGGTCTTGTTGACGTGCTGGCCGCCGGGGCCCGAGGCGCGGGTGGCCTTCCAGACCAGTTCGTCCTCGTCGATCCGCAGCCAGGAGGTGATCTCGATCATCGCGGGCATGAGGCTAGCGGGGCGCCGCGCGCTTGGCCTTGACCACCAGCTGGTCCAGCGCCTGCAGGAAGCGCGAGCGGTCGGCGTTGGCGAAGGCGGCCGGGCCCTTGGTGACCTCGCCCATCGAGCGCAGGTGCTCGCCGATCGAGCGCGAGGCCAGGGCCGAGCCGATCATGTCGGCCGAGAACACCCGTCCGTTCGGCGCCACGGCCGCGCCGCCGGCCTTCAGCACGCGGTCGGCCAGGGGAATGTCGTTGGTCACCACCACGTCGCCAGGACCGCAGCGCTCGGCGATCCAGTCGTCGGCGACGTCCGGGCCGGCGTCGACCACGATCTGCTCGATCACCGGCGTCAGCGGGACACGGATCCAGCTGTTGGAGACGACGAAGGTCTTGAAGCCGTGACGGGCCGCGACCTTGTAGGCCTCGTCCTTCACGGGGCAGGCGTCGGCGTCGATGAAGAGGGTGGCGGCCATCGCGCGGAACCTGGGGAAGCTGGTGCCGGTTGCAGGGATTGAACCCGCGACCTTCGGTTTACAAAACCGCTGCTCTACCGCTGAGCTAAACCGGCGTTTCACGGGTCGATGACCCGAGGTCAGGGCTTATGCCGTTTGCCGGGGCGGACGGCAAGGGTGGCTAAAGATCGAACCGCACCCCCTGGGCCAGGGGCAGCGCGCCCGAATAGTTCACCGTCGCGGTCTGGCGGCGCATGTACTGCTTCCAGCTGTCGGAGCCGCTCTCGCGGCCGCCGCCGGTTTCCTTCTCGCCGCCGAACGCGCCGCCGATCTCGGCGCCCGAGGGGCCGATATTGACGTTGGCGATGCCGCAGTCGCTGCCGGCGGCCGACAGGAAGGCTTCGGCCTCGCGGACGTCGTTTGTCATGATGCAGGAGGACAGGCCCTGCGGGACGTCGTTCTGGATCGCCAGGGCGCCCTCGAACGACGTGTACGGAACAACGTGCAGCAGCGGCGCGAAGGTCTCGCGCTGCATGCAGGCGGTGGCCGCCGGCAGGCGGGCCAGGGCAGGGCGGACGTAATAGGCGTCCGGATGCTCGTCGATCAGCAGGCGCTCGCCGCCACTGACGGCGCCGCCCTCGGCGCGGACCTGGTTCATGGCCTCGACGAAGGCGTCGTAGGCGGCCTTGTCGATCAGCGGGCCGAGCAGGGTCTTGGGATCGCGCGGGTCGCCGACCGGCAGGCGCTGGAAGGCCGTGTCGACCGCGTCCGCGACCTTGTCGACCAGGCTTTCGTGCACGACCAGCCGGCGCAAGCTGGTGCAGCGCTGGCCCGCCGTGCCGGCCGCCGAGAAGACGATGGCGCGCAGGGAGAGCGACAGGTCCGCCGACGGCGTAACGATCATGGCGTTGTTGCCGCCCAGTTCCAGGATCGAGCGGCCGAAGCGCGCGGCGACCAGGGGGGCGACGGTCTTGCCCATGCGGGTCGAGCCGGTGGCGCTGACCAGGGCGATGCGCGGGTCGCGAGCCAGGCGCTCGCCGGCGTCGCGGCCGCCCTGGATCACAGCGCAGAGGCCGTCGGGCGCGTCCTCGAACCGCTCCAGGGCGCGCTGCAGGATGGCGTGGGTAGCCAGGGCCGTGAGCGGCGTCTTCTCGGACGGCTTCCAGATCACCGGATCACCGCAGACCAAGGCGAGGCAGGCGTTCCAGGCCCAGACGGCGACCGGGAAATTGAAGGCGCTGATCACCGCGACGGGACCCAGCGGGTGCCAGGTCTCGCGCATGGCGTGGCCGGGGCGCTCCGACGCTATGGTCAAGCCGTGCAGCTGACGCGACAGGCCGACGGCGAAGTCGCAGATGTCGATCATCTCCTGGACCTCGCCGGCCGCCTCGGAGGCGATCTTGCCGGCCTCCAGGGTGACCAGGGCGGCGAGGTCGGCCTTGGCGGCGCGAAGTTCCTCGCCGAACAGCCGGACCAGCTCGCCCCGGCGCGGGGCGGGGACGACACGCCAGGCCTCGAATGCGTGGCAGGCGGCGGAAACCTTGGAGCCGATCTCGCGGGCGTCGTCGAAGGCCACATGGGTCAGGACAGCGCCGTCGATCGGGCTGCGGATCGGCTGGCCGCCATCGGCCGGCTGCGCGGGCACGCCCAGCTTGGCCAGGAGCTCGCGGGCATGGGCGTCGGGAGTCGGGAAGGACTGGCTCATGACGGGAGCACACGCCGGGTAGGGGAGGTGGTCAACCCCTCAGCGTTGCGAGTCTCGCCTCCAAAGGCTAGGGACGGGCAACGCAGGAGAACGACCATGGCGCAGGGCAAACTCATCGACGGCAAGGCCTTCGCGGCCGATCTGCGGGCCAAGATCGCCGTGGAGGTCGCGGCGCTGAAGGCTGAACATGGGATCACCCCCGGACTGGCCGTCGTGCTGGTCGGTGAGGATCCTGCCAGCCAGGTCTATGTCCGCAACAAGGGCGAGCAGACCGAAGCCGCTGGCATGTACTCCGAGACCCACCGCCTGCCGGCCGAGACCACCCAGGACGAGCTCTTGGCCGTGGTCGCCAAGCTCAACGCCGATCCGAAGATCCACGGTGTGCTGGTCCAGTTCCCGGTGCCGGCCCATATCAGCCAGATGGACGTCGTGGCCGCCCTGTCGCCCGACAAGGACGTCGACGGCCTGACCGTGGCCAATGCCGGCCGCCTGGCCAGCGGCCTACCGGCCCTAGCGCCCTGCACGCCGACGGGCTGCATGATGCTGTTGAAGGACGTGATCGGCGACCTGACGGGCAAGAACGCCGTCGTGATCGGTCGCTCGAACCTGATGGGCAAGCCGATGGCCCAGTTGCTGCTGGCCGCCGACTGCACGGTGACCATCGCCCACTCGCGCAGCCAGGACCTGCCGGGGATCGTCCGGCAAGCCGACATCGTCGTCGCCGCCGTCGGCCGGGCCGAGATGGTCAAGGCCGACTGGGTGAAGCCCGGCGCGGTGGTGATCGACGTCGGCATCACCCGCTTCCCGGCCCGCGACCCGGAAGCCGCGGCGGCGGGCAAGACCCGGCTTGTCGGCGACGTCGCTTTCGACGAGGTTCGGGAAGTCGCCGGCGCGGTCACGCCGGTTCCGGGGGGCGTTGGACCGATGACGATCGCTTGCTTGCTGGCCAATACCGTGACGGCGGCCAAACGCCTGTCGGGGATCGCTTAGTGCGGGGGGCGCTGGTTCTCGCCGCCTCCGCCCTGATCCTGGCCGCCTGCGGGCCCAAGGTTCCACCGACGCCGACGCCCGAACAGGCCCTGGCCCTGCGCCCGGCCGACGCCAAGCTCTCGGCGCTCTACGAGACCTCTTGCCACGCGTGCCACGCCATCCCAGACACGGGCGCGCCGCTGGTCCATGACCGCGCCGCCTGGGACCCGCGCTGGAAGCAGGGCGAGCAGGTTTTGCTCGACCACGCCATCCAGGGCTTCAACGCCATGCCGGCCACCGGTCAGTGCGCGACTTGCACGCCGGCCGATTTCCAGGGTCTGATCCGATTCATGGCGGGGCGCGAAGACTCGGCCAAATAGGCGAGGCGGCTACATGATCTCCAGGCGCGGGGCCCTGATCGCGGGCGGAACGGGAGCAGCGGTGGTCGCTGGCGGCGCGGGCGCGGCCTATGTGGTCGCCACCGGAGACAAGCCCGAACCCACGGCCCCGGCCTCGGTCAACGCCCAGGGCAAGCTGCTCTGGCGCAACTGGTCGGGTATCCAGAACGCCTATCCGTCCGCTCGCCTGGGACCCAAGGACGAGGGCGAGCTCGCCACCGCCCTGAAGGTCGCCCAGGCGCCGATCCGGCCCGTGGGCTCGGGCCACTCGTTCACCGCCTTGGCCCCGACCGACGGGACCCTGATCTCGCTGGACGCCATCGCCGGGGTGGTCGGCTGGGAAGGCGACGAGGCGATCGTCCGCACCGGCACCCGGCTCGGCGCTCTGGGCCCGCTGTTGGCCGAGAAGGGCCGGGCGCTGCCGAACCTGCCCGACATCAACAAGCAGTCGCTGGGCGGAGCCCTGGGCACCGCCACCCATGGCACGGGCGAGAAGATCCGCGCCATCCATGGCGACGTCACGGGCCTGCGGCTGGTCACCCCTTCAGGCAAGATCATCGACGCCGACGCGGCGAAGAACCCTGAGATCTTCCAGGCCGCCAAGGTCTCGCTGGGCGCGCTGGGCGTCATCACTCAGGTGCGGATCAGAACGAGCGCCAACCGCCGCCTGCGCCGCAGGGTCTGGCTGGAGCCCTTCGACGAGGCCCTGGCCAAGGCCGACGCGCGCTGGGCTCAGCACCGGAACTTCGAGTTCTACGCCGTGCCGTTCACGGGCCTGGCCGCCAATATCAGCCACGACGAGACCGACGATCCGGCCGAGGCCCGTGGCCCCGACCAGGACGTCGAGTTCCTGCAGGCCCTGAAGGGGCTGCGCAACCTGCTGGGCTTCGCCACGCCGCTGCGCAAGGCGGCCGCCAAGGCGCTGCTGTCCTCGGCCAAGCCCGAGACGGCTGTCGACGAGGGCTGGAAGCTGCTGTCGACCGAGCGGCCGGTGCGCTTCAACGAGATGGAATTCCACCTGCCGGTCGAGAACCAGCTGAAGGCGCTGGCCGAAGTGGTGGCGACCATCGAGAAGGAACGTCCGGACGTCTTCTTCCCCATCGAGGTACGCCGCATCGCGCCGGACGACGCCTGGCTGTCGCCCTTCCAGGGCGGACCGCGCGGCTCGGTGGCGGTGCACGCCTATTACCGCGACGACTTCAGCTTCCTGTACGAGCTGATCGAACCGATCTTCCGCCGCTACGACGGCCGGCCGCACTGGGGCAAGCTGCATACCCTGCGCGGGCAACAGCTGGGCGCGATCTATCCGCGTTGGAACGACTTCCTGGCCGTGCGCCAGGAACTGGACCCGGAAGCCCGGATGCTCAATCCGTACCTGAAAGGCCTGTTCGGCCTGACGTGACGAGCGTGGTTAGGCCGCGGCGTTGCCGAGATAGTCGGCGACGCGGGATTCCAGCTCGGTCGACAGGGCCTTGCCCACCGGATGGGTGTCGACCTTGATGTCGTCGCGGACGCAAGCCTTGATCGCGTCGATGTGCGCGTCGACCAGGAACATCGGCGCCTGGAGGCGGGTGTCCGGATCGTCGATCAGCTTGCAAAGCGAAGCGGCCAGACGCGTGATGAGCGGGAACTCGTAGGTCGCGCCCAGGCCCTTCAGGTCGTGAGCCCGCAGATAGAGGGTCTCGACCGTTTCGGCGTTCAGGCCTTCGGCGCGCACAGCCTGGCGGGCGGCTTCGAGCTTGACGATCTCGTCGTTCAGCCATGCGGCGAAGTTGCCCGACAGGCTCTTCAGCGCGGCCTCGGCCTTGGCGATCGCGGCCATGTCGATACCACCACGTCCGCCCACCTTGAGCTTCAGCATGTTCGGCACCTGGATCACCTCAGCGGTGTTCTTGTTCGTCACGATTCGCCTCCCCAGCGGCGGATAGTTGGGAACCGGTAACATAGCAGGCGTTAATATTGGATGAGACCGGAGTTTCTGCGACCCAACGTCTCAGGTGGAAACTCAAGCCGAGAACTGCTCGGCCAGAACTCTTTCCTCCAGGCTGCGCCCCGCATCGAAAAGCATCGACAGCGAGGTGCCGCGATCCTCGGAAATGTGGACCTCGATGACGTCGCGGACCTCGAAATTGTCGGCCACCGCCGAGACGGGGCGCTTGTCGGCTTCCAGCACCTCGAACGTCACCCGCGCCGATTGCGGCAGCAGGGCTCCGCGCCAGCGGCGAGGGCGGAAAGCGCTGATCGGGGTGAGGGCCAACACCTGGCCGTCGATCGGAATGATCGGGCCGTGGGCGGACAGATTGTAAGCCGTCGAGCCGGCGGGCGTGGCCAGCAGGGCCCCGTCGCAGACCAGCTCGCCCATCCGCACCTTGCCGTCGATGGAGATGCGCAGCTTGGCCGTCTGGCGAGTCTGGCGCAGCATCGAGACTTCGTTGATCGCCAGGGCCCGATGCTGAACCCGGCGCGCATCGATCGCGACCATGGCCAGCGGATGGATGACGGCGCGCTCGGCGGCGTTGATCCGCTCCAGCAGGCCATCCTCGCTGTACTCGTTCATCAGGAAGCCGACCGAGCCGCGGTTCATGCCGTAGATCGGGGTCTGGCTGGCGATCGAGTCGTGCAGGGTTTCCAGCATGAAGCCGTCGCCGCCGAGGGCGACGATGACCTGGGCGTTGTCGCCCGCATCGCCATAGCGCTCGATCAGTCGCTCTCGTCCCTCGATGGCCTCGGGCCGGTCGCTGGACCGGAAACCCAGGCGAGTCACGAAGGGTTGCGCTTGGTACATGGCGCCAAGAGGCGTGAAGCCCCCAGGTTTGTCAAAGGGGCTTGTGGGACAGGGCCTGTCAGGCCGTGCCGACGGCCTGGCGGAAGGCCATGCCGGCGATGTCCGGCGTGAAGGGGCCGAAGGCGCTGGCGGCGCGGCGCACGCCTTCGTCGCCGCCGCCCGGACGGCCGCCGTTCAGCTGGCGGACGTGTTCCAGGATGGTCGGGAAGACGCTGCGGTCGATACCCACGGCCGAGCAGGCCAGGGCCAGCAGTTCGGGACGGCCGCTGTCGAGGGCGCGACGGATCTGGGCGGCCTCGAATTTACCCAGGCGCGCCAGGGCCAGGACGAACAGCGGCAGGCGGCCTTCGCGCAGGACGCGCAACAGGTAACCGGGCCGAAGCTGTCCAGCGGAGTCGAGCTTCTCGATCAGCGAGCGCTCCATGTCCTCGCGGTCCTCGTCCTGCTCGACGGGGCCGATCTCGGGATCGGATTCGCCGCGATGGGCCGCGCGCAGGGCCTCGTCGACGGCGGCCTGCATCTTGGTCGGATCCAGCTGGAAACGGCCGGTGAGGGCGTCGCGCAGCGTGCGGCCGACCAGCAGATAGAGCTGCTCGGCCAGGTCGCTGGACAGTTTCGGATGCCGGGCCAGGGGCGAGCGCAGGGCGACGACCTCGCGCGAACGGTTCACCAGCTTGCCCATGGCGCCGGACGAGATGTCGGCGGTGTCGTTCGAGGCCAGGGCCGTCAGGACGGCGGGCTCGTCGCGCTCGATGATCGCCTCGACCACCGAGGCCTGCAGCTTCGGCCGGCGGGCGATCTCGATCTGGTGTTCCAGCGTGGCCTGGACCAGCAGGCGGATCAGGTCGTGATCCTGCAGCACGGGACTGCGGGCGATGATCGGGCGGGCGATCTCGATCTCGTCGAGGGCCATGATGTTGATCAGGGCCGAGGGGGCCCAGTCGGCGTCGGCCAGGCGTTCGGACAGGCGGCGGCGGATGTCGCGCTCGGCCTCGACCACCAGGGTCATGAAGATAGAATTCAGAAGGGCCTGGATGTCGGGATGGGTCGGCTCGCCGCTGGCCTGGCCGGCCTCGCACAGATCGACGATCCCCGTGAGCAGACGCTCCCGGTCCCCTGGCTCGCGGCTGCGGGCCAGTTTCATCAGCGATGCGATCTCGACGGCTTGGATGGTCCCGCCTCCTCGAATCCGGAAGACCGGACGAGGATGACCTTGCTGCCCCCAAATGAAAACATGCTTAAACAGGGCAAGGACACGGACGCCGTTTGGCGCGGCGAGATGTCGCAAGCTTGAGTGGAGGATGCGTAGTTGGCTCAAGACCTGATCCTGGCCCTCGACCAGGGTACGACCAGCACCCGGGCCATCCTGTTCGATCGCGCCGGCCAGCCGCTGGCCGAGGCCTCGCGGCCGCTGCGTCAGAGCTATCCCGCCGACGGCTGGGTCGAGCATGACGCAGAGGAGATCTACGCCGCCTGCGTCGCGGTTCTGCGCGAGACGGCCGAGACCTCCGGGCGCGCCGCCGACATCGCCGCGATCGGGATCACCAACCAGCGCGAGACGGTGGTGATCTGGGACAAGGCGACCGGCCGGCCGATCCATCCGGCCATCGTCTGGCAGGACCGCCGCACCGCCGACGTCTGCGCCAAGTTGAAGGCCGAGGGCCATGAGCCGCGCGTCACCGAGCTGACCGGCCTGCTGCTGGACCCGTACTTCTCGGCCACCAAGATCGCCTGGATCCTCGACAAGGTCCCGGGCGCGCGGGCCAGGGCCGAGGCGGGCGAACTGCTCGCCGGCACGATGGACTGCTGGGTGATCTGGCGGCTGACGGGCGGGGCGGTCCACGCGACCGACGCCACCAACGCCTCGCGGACCCTGCTGTTCGACATCGGCGCCCAGGCCTGGTCGGACGCGATGCTGGACCTGTTCAACGTGCCGAGCGCCCTGCTGCCCAAGGTGCTGGACTGCGTTGACGACTATGGCGCCTCGCAGGCCCAGGTGCTGGGACGTGAGGTTCCGATCCGGGGCGTGGCCGGCGACCAGCAGGCGGCGCTGATGGGGCAGGGCTGCGTCGCCCCCGGCCAGATGAAGGCCACTTACGGCACCGGCTGCTTCATGCTGATCAATACCGGTGAAGAGCGGCCGATCTCTCGCTCGCGGCTGCTGACCACGGTGGCCGCGCGGGTGAATGGCAAGACCACCTACGCGCTCGAAGGCTCGATCTTCGTGGCGGGCGCGGCGATCCAATGGTTGGGTGAAGGACTGGGCATCACCGGCGGCCCCCGCGCCGCCGAAGCCTTGGCGCGAGCGGCCAAGGCCGATCACGGCGTCGTCGTCGTGCCGGCCTTCACCGGGCTCGGCGCGCCTTGGTGGGACGCCGGCGCGCGCGGCGCGATCTTTGGTCTGACACGCGACGCCGGTTTGCCGGAGATCGCGGCGGCCACATTCGATAGCTGCGCGCTCCAGAGCCGCGACCTGATCGAGGCCATGCGCGCCGACGCGGCCTCGGCCTTTGGCGAGGCGGCGCAACTGCGCATCGACGGCGGCATGTCCAAGAGCGCCTGGTTCTCGCAGCGCCTGGCCGACCTGACCGGCCTGCCGGTGCGCCGCGCCAGCTATCAGGAGACCACGGCCCTGGGGGCGGCCCTGTTCGCCGGCGTCGGGGCAGGGCTCTACGCCTCCGTCGAGGAAGCCGCCGAGGCCAGTCCGGCCGCCGAGACCCTGACGCCGGCGATCAAGGAGCATGCGCGGGAAGCCGCCTACGCCCGCTGGCTGGATGCGGTGCCGCGCGTCCGGTCCTGACGATCCCCGGTTGCGATGACATCGTTGTCATGGTCTCTAAGGTCTGACCAATCAGAAGCGGAGACCGCCATGACCACCCGACGCACCCTGCTGAGCGCCGGTGTCGCCCTGATCGCCGGAGGACGATCGATCGCCGAGGCCGCCGCGCCGGCCTATCCCAAGATCGGCCGCATCCGTCGCCTGTCGCCCGAGCTGGACGCGATCATCGACGCCAATGCGCCCATCGAGCAGATCGCGGATGGGATCGCCTGGGCCGAGGGCCCGGTCTGGCATTGGGAAGGCCAGTACCTGCTGTTCTCGGACGTGCCAGGCAACGTCATGTATCGCTGGAGCGCCAAGACCGGGAAGACGGTGTTCCTGAAGCCGTCCGGCTATGACGGCCCGCCGACCAAGATCTTCCGCGAGGCGGGTTCGAACGGCGCGACCATGAGCCTAGCCGGCGAGCTGGTGATCTGCGACTGCGGCAACCGCAGCCTGGTCAAGCTCGATCTGGAGACCAGGAAGAAGACGGTCCTGGCGTCCAGCTACAACGGCAAGAAATTCAACAGCCCCAACGATGTGGTCGAACGGCGCGGTCCGGAGGGCGTGCGAGGCTCGTTCTACTTCACCGATCCGCCCTACGGCCTGGAGGGGCTGGACGCCTCGCCCGCCAAGGAGATGCGGTTCAACGGTGTCTATCTGGTGCGCCCGAACGGCGAGGTGGCGCTGGTCGACGACAAGCTTTCCTTCCCGAACGGCGTCGCCCTGTCGCCCGACAACAAGCGGCTCTACGTCTCGGTCTCGGATCCCAAGCGGCCGGTGATCATGGCCTATGACCTGGGCGCGGACGGTCTGCCCAAGTCGGCCAAGGTGTTCTTCGACGCCACCGAGCTGCAGAAGGCCGGCGGCCCGGGCCTGCCGGACGGCATGAAGGTGGACGGCGAAGGCCGCCTGTTCGCCAGCGGGCCGGGCGGCATCATGATCCTGACGCCGCAAGCTAAGTTGCTGGGTGTCATCGAGACTGGCGGTCCGGTCGCCAACTGCACGTTCGGCGACCGCGACGGCAAGACCCTGTACCTCACCTCTAACCACGTCGTGGCGCGCGTGCGCACCAAGACGGTCGGTCTGGTTCGATAGCGATGAATCCTCTCGCCAAACACGCCGTTCTGGCGGCTTTACTGCTGGCCCCCGGCCTGGCCTGCGCCCAACAGCAGATTTCGCTATGGCCCAATGGCGCGCCGGGGTTCGAAAGCCGCAAGGCGATCCCCGAGCAGGCCGCCGACTACTGGGTCAAGAGTGTCAACAACCCCTCGATCACCGCCTATCTGCCGCCCAAGGAACTCGCCAATGGCGCGGCCCTGATCGTGCTGCCGGGCGGTGGTCACGTGCGGCTGGTGATCACCTCCGAGGGCTCGGAAGTCGCCAAGCTGATGAATCCCAAGGGCATTGCGGTCTTCGTGCTGAAGTACCGATTGTTCCGCGAGGAAGGCTCGCCCTACACGATCGACCACTCGCGCCAGGATGCGGTCCGAGCCGTTCGCTACGTCCGCAGCCATGCGGCTGAGTTCGGCGTGGACCCCAAGCGGATTGGCCTGATGGGCTTCTCCGCCGGCGGCGAGACGGTGAACCTGGAGGTCTACCAGGGCGCGGCCAACGACCCGAAGACCGACGCCGTCGACGCGGCCAGCGCGCGGCCGGACTTCCAGGTCTTGGTCTATCCCGGACCGCTGGGCGTACCCGACAAGGTGCCGGCCGACGCGCCCCCGGCCTTCATGGTCGCGGCCAATGACGACGAGTGTTGCTCGGCGCCGCTGGTGGACCTGCTGCCCAAGTTCCGCGCCGCCAAGGTCCCGGTCGAGCTGCATCTCTACCAAGCTGGCGGTCACGGCTTCAATCTGGGCCTGCGGACCACCAAGGCCTCGGTCAAGGTCTGGCCGGACCGGCTGCTGGAGTGGATGGCCGACGGGGGCTGGCTGAAGCCCAGATAGAGTCTGCAGGAGCAGGCTCTATCTTCTTAAGCAGAGGCGCGTCTGGCGGCGAAACCGCACACACTTTCGCCTGACGCGCGCCCCCTAGGGGTTCTCGTCCAGATACGCCTTCACCCGCGCGAACAGCTCCTCGAACATCGGCGTCGTCAGGCGGCCGGTGTTCGTGTTGAGCCGCGAGCAGTGATAGCTGTTGAAGATCCGATAGGGGCCGGCCTGGAACTCCGAGCCATGGCCCGGAATTCCCGCCGAGGCCTTCAGGCCCAGGGTCTTCAGCACATTGCGCCGTGCGACGTCGCCCAGGGTGACGATGACCTTCAGGTTGGGGAACATGTCCAGCCGCGCCTTCAGGAACGGGCGGCAGTTGTTCTCCTCGGAGGTCTCCGGCTTGTTGCCGGGCGGGGCGCAGCGGACCGCGTTGGTCACGGCCGCACCGACCAGCTTCAGCGAGTCATCGGGCCGCGCCTCGAACTTGCCGATGGCGAAGCCGTACTTGATCAGGGTCTCGTAGAGTAGGGTCCCGGCATAGTCGCCGGTGAACGGCCGGCCGGTGCGGTTGGCGCCCTTGCGCCCCGGGGCCAGGCCCGCGACCAGCAGGCGGGCGTCTTTGTCGCCGAACGAGGGGGCCGGGCCGTTGAACCAGTCCGGATAGAGCTCCTGGTTCTCGCGGCGATAGGCCACCAGGCGCGGGCATAGCGGACAGTCGCGCGGCGGCTCGGCGGGGTTCGGGACGACTTCGCCGACGATGTTGGAGGGCTGGCTCATCTCAATACTCGTCGTCGGCTTCGCGTTCGGCGGGGGTGCGGTTGTCCGTGTACTGGCGGGGCGGGGCGCGCTGCGGGCGGCCGATGATGTTCCCCAGGTCGGCGAGGTCGACGAAGTTGTCGGCCTGGCGGCGCAGGTCGTCGCTGGTCATCGGCGGCTGGCTCTTCATGGTCGAGACCACGGTGACCCGGCGGCCCTTGCGCTGCACCGCCTCGACCACGGCGCGGAAATCGCCGTCGCCGGAAAACAGCACGAGGTGGTCGGCCGTTTCCGCGATCTGCAGCATGTCGACGGCGATCTCGATGTCCATGTCGCCGCGCCAGCGCTTGCGGCCCTGGCTGTCGGTGAATTCGCGCGCCGGCTTCGTGACCAGGGTGAAGCCGTTATAGTCCAGCCAGTCGACCAGCGGACGGATCGGCGAATAGTCGTCGTTCTCGGCGATCGCGGTATAGTAGTAGGCGCGGATCAGGATTCCCCGCTTTTTGAACTCGTCGAGGAGCTTGCGGTAGTCGATGTCGAAGCCCAGCGCCTTGGCGGCGGAGTAGAGGTTGGCCCCGTCGATGAACAACGCCAACCGGTCGGTCGGGTAGAAGGTCATGGGTAATCCCTTGAAAAATCAGCTCGATCGAAATGACTTGGACGAGGCCGTGATCGTGGCGCTCGGCTGCAATGTGGCGGGAGCCTACACGAGTCGCGAAGCCTTGTTGGAGGCCGCCCTGGCGGCGCTGGTCGAGGCGGGCCTGGAGCTCGTCACGCACTCGACGTGGTGGGCCTCGGCGGCTTGGCCCGACCCCAGCGGTCCCGAATATCTGAACGGCGTCGCCATCGTGAAGACGGCCCTGTCGCCGGCCGAGACGCTGGATGTGCTGCACGGGATCGAGGACCGCTTCGGCCGGGCGAGGGAAGAGGCCAATGCCCCGCGCACCCTGGACCTGGACCTCGTCGCCCACGGCCGGACGGTGCTCGAGGGCGACCTCGTCGTGCCGCACCCCCGCGCCCACGACCGGCTCTTCGTCATGGGGCCGTTGGTGGAGCTGGCCTCGGCCTGGGTGCATCCGGTCAGCGGCGAGCCGGCCTTCCGCCTGGCGGCCAATGCGACCGTGGGGCGCGACGCACGCTCCATTGCCAAAGTTTAATCCCCGCCCGGCGCGAGCGGCGCCCATAGTCCGGCCAAATTTCCGCACCAAGCGTCCGGGGGGACGCCCAAAGGATCCGCTCACATGACCTTCACCCGCTCGCTGCTCGCCTGCGCCGCCGCCTGCGCGCTGCTGACCGCCGCGCCCGCCGCCTTCGCCCAAGTCAAAAGCGGCGTCGACCTGACCTCGATCGACAAGACGATCAAGCCCGGCGACGACTTCTGGACCTACGCCAACAACGAATGGATCAAGACCCACCCGATCCCGGCCGACCGCAGCCGCTATGGCATCACCGCGGTCATGGTCGAGGAGGCCAGCAAGCGCACCGTCGACCTGATCCAGGACGCCGCCAAGGGCGGTAGCGGCGACGGCAAGCGGGTCGGCGACTACTACGCCAGCTACATGGACGAGGCCGGCATCGAGGCGAAGGGCGTCACGCCGCTGAAGGCGGATCTCGCCCGCATCGCCGCCATCAAGGACAAGAAGCAGCTGGCGACCGTGCTGGGCGGCAATGTCCGCGCCGATGTCGACGCCTTGAACGCCACCGACTTCTACACCGACAACGTGCTCGGCCTGTGGGTCTCGCCGTCGTTCGACGACACCAGCAAGTACGCGCCGTTCCTGTTGCAGGGCGGCCTGGGCATGCCCGATCGCGAATACTACGTCTCGGACAAGGCCTCGATGGTCGAGGCGCGGACCAAGTATCTGGCCCACGTCGAGAAGATCCTGACCCTGGGCGGCGTGGCCGACGCGGCCGCCAAGGCCAAGGCGATCGTGGCCCTGGAAACCCAGCTGGCCCAGGCCTCGGGCACCCGCGCCGACAGCGCCGACGTCCAGAAAGCCAACAACAGCTGGACCCCGGCTGACTTCGCCACGAAGGCCCCGGGCCTCGACTGGACCGCCTTCTTCGCCGCCGCCAAGCTGTCGGGCCAGCCGCGTTTCATCGTCTGGCATCCGACGATGGTCGCGGGTCTGGGCAAGGCCGTGGTCGGCGTCTCGCTCGACACCTGGAAGGACTACCTGACCTTCCACCTGCTGGACCACTACAGCAACGTCCTGCCAAAGGCGTTCGTCGACGAGCGCTTCGCCTTCTACGGCCAGGCCCTGCAAGGCACGCCGGCCCTGTCGCCGCGCTGGAAGCGGGCGGTGAACTCGACCAACGCCGTGTTGGGCGAGGCGGTCGGTAAGCTCTATGCCGACAAGTACTTCTCGGCCCAGGCCAAGGCTGAGGTGACGGCCATGGTCGACAACATGAAGGTCGCCTTCGAGAAGCGCATCGACGGTCTGGACTGGATGGACGCCAAGACCAAGGCCGAGGCGCGCAAGAAGGTCGCCGTGCTGAAGGTCGGCGTCGGCTATCCCGACACCTGGCGTGACTATTCGACCTATTCGGTGGTGCGCGGCGACGCCTTCGGCAACGTCAAGCGCTCGGAGCAGTTCGACTACGCCACGGCCCTGGCCAAGCTGGGCAAGGCGGTCGATCGCGGCGAGTGGGTGATGACCCCGCAGACGGTCAACGCCGTGAACCTGCCGATGCTGAACGGCCTGAACTTCCCGGCCGCCATCCTGGCCCCGCCGAACTTCGACCTGAACAACGACGCGGCCGCCAACTACGGCGCGACCGGTGCCACGATCGGCCACGAGATCAGCCACAGCTTCGACGACCAGGGCGCCCAGTTCGACAGCCAGGGCCGTCTGCGCAACTGGTGGACCGACGCCGATCTGGCCCACTTCCAGAAGGCGGGCGAGGCCCTGGCCGACCAGTTCGACACTTACAAGCCGTTCCCCGATCTGGCCGTGAACGGCAAGCAGACGCTGAGCGAGAACATCGCTGACGTCGCCGGCCTGGGCGCGGCGCTGGATGCCTATCACGCCTCGCTGAAGGGCAAGCCCGCGCCGGTGATCGACGGCCTGACCGGCGACCAGCGCTTCTTCCTGGCCTACGCCCAGAGCTGGCTCGGCTATGCGCGTCCGGCGGCCCTGCGCCAGCAGATCATCACCGACGGCCACGCGCCGGACCAGTACCGCGCCTTTACCGTGCGCAATCTCGACGACTGGTACGCGGCGTTCGACGTGAAGCCGGGCGACAGCATGTATCTGCCGCCGGAGAAGCGCGTGAAGGTCTGGTAGGCGCGCGCTGCCTAAAGGGTAGACTTTGACTTGCGAAGCGGGCATAAGCGCCCGCTCGCAAAAGCTGATGTTTCGCGCGACATTGCGTGTCGCCGCACGGAAGCCTATTTTGCGATTGCTAATCGGCAGCCCGAGGAACTCATGGCCCGCGTCACCGTCGAAGATTGCGTCGAGAAGGTTCCGAACCGCTTCTCGCTGGTCCTGCTCTCGGCGCACCGCGCCCGTGGCATCTCGGCCGGCGCGGCTCTGATGGTCGACCGCGACAACGACAAGAACCCGGTCGTCGCCCTGCGCGAGATCGCCGACGACGTCATCGACCACGAGGCTCTGAAGGAACACCTCATCAGCACGCTGCAACGCGTCGATGAGCACACCGAAGCCGAGGAAGAGGCCGAGACCCTGGCCCTGCTGGCCGATCCGAGCCACATGCAGATGAGCGAGCTGGAACTGGTCCGCGCTCTGCAGAGCGACCGCGACGGTGGTCAGGAGGAGCGGTACTGAGCCCCGAAGGCGCAGACCCTCTGACCCTGGAAGCGGTCGAACAGACCGCTTCACCCCAACGCGCGCCCGATGCCGAATCGGGCGCGTCGCCGTCTCAGGCCCCTGCCGAGCCGACGCCCAGCGCGGTCAAGCCGCGCAAGTTCCTTCGCCAATACGAACTGATCGAGCGGGTCCACGCCTATGACCCGACGGCCGACGAGGCCCTGCTGAACCGCGCCTATGTCTACGCCATGCGCATGCACGGCTCGCAGACCCGGGCCAGCGGTGACCCGTACTACGCCCACCCGATCGAGGTGGCGGGCATTCTCACCGAGTACCGGCTGGACACCGCGACCATCGTCACGGCCCTGCTGCACGACGTGATCGAGGACACCCCGGTCACCAAGGAAGAGATCGCCAAGCTGTTCGGCGACGAGATCGGCGAGCTGGTCGAGGGCGTCACCAAGCTTTCCAAGCTGGAACTGCAGGCCGAGCACACGCGCCAGGCCGAGAACCTGCGCAAGTTCATCCTGGCCATCTCCAAGGACGTCCGCGTCCTGCTGGTGAAGCTGGCCGACCGCCTGCACAACATGCGGACGCTGCACTTCATCAAGAACCAGGCGAAGCGCGAGCGCATCGCCCGTGAGACGCGTGACATCTACGCGCCGCTGGCCCGCAACATTGGCTGCCATCGCATCTGTATCGAGCTGGAAGAGCTCAGCTTCCAGCACACCAACCCCGTGGCCCGGGACGCCATCCTGCGCCGTCTGGATACGCTGCGCGAAGAGCAGGGCGGGGCGGTGGCTCTGGTCAGCCAGGAAATCGCCGCGCGCCTGGAATCGTCGAACCTGCCGGCCCGCGTCTTCGGCCGCGAGAAGTCGCCCTATTCGATCTGGCGCAAGCTGCAGCGCAAATCGATCGGCTTCTCGCAGATGTCCGATATCTACGCCTTCCGCGTGATCGTCGACAGCGAGGAAGACTGCTACCGCGCCCTGGGCGTCGTGCACCGGGCCTGGTCCAGCGTGCCCGACCGTTTCAAGGACTACATCTCGACGCCGAAGCGGAACAACTACCGCTCTCTGCACACCACGGTCGTGGGTCCGCGCGGTATGCGCATCGAGATGCAGATCCGCACCGAGAACATGGATCGCGTCAACGAAGAGGGCGTCGCCGCCCACTTCCGCTACAAGGACGCCTCCTACGGCCTCGATCTGGAAGGCATGGAGGCGGCCGGCGGTCGCGATCCGCTGGCCAACCTGCGCCAGCTGGTCCAGGTGCTGGAACACGGCGGCGACAGCGAGGAACTGGTCGAGCACGCCAAGCTCGAGATGTTCCTCGACCAGGTGTTCGTCTTCACCCCCAAGGGCAAGCTGGTCAGCCTGCCGCGCGGGGCCATGCCGCTGGACTTCGCCTATGCTGTCCACACCAGCGTCGGCGACACCTGTATCGGCGTGAAGATCAATGGGGAGCTGAAGCCGCTGCGCACCCCGCTGGTCAATGGCGACGTGGTCGAGGTGGTGCGTGGCTCCAAGCCGGTCGTGCCGCCGGACTGGCGCTCGCTGACGGTCACGGGCCGTGCCCGTTCGGCCATCCGTCGCCACATCCGCCAGACGGAAAAGGAAGAGTTCCTGCGCCTGGGTCGGGCTTCGCTGGAGCAGGTCTTCGAGCGCGCCGGCAAGAAGCTGAAGGACGTGTCGCTGCGGCCGATCCTGGAGCGCTTCGCCCTGGAGAGCGACGAGACGCTGTTCGACGCCGTCGGGCGCGGCCGGGTCTCGCCCAGCCAGGTGCTGGAGACCGCCTATCCGGGCATGAAGGATTCCGAGCGCGAGGCCGCCACGGCCCGTCGCAAGATCGAAGGTGGCCAGGAAGCCGCGAGCCTCTATGTGCGCGGTGGTGGCCTGACGCCGGGCGTTTCGCTGCACTTCGCCCACTGCTGCAGCCCGGTGCCGGGCGACCGCATCGTCGGCATCCTGCGCGAGGACGGTGAGGGCCTGGACGTCCACACCATCGACTGCCCGCGCTTGGCCGAGTTCGAGGACCACGAAGAGCTCTGGCGCGACCTGAACTGGACGCCCGAGGCCGAGCGCTCGACCATCTCGCTGACCCGCCTGCACGCCACCATCCAGAACGCCCCGGGCGTGCTGGGCCTGGTCTGCACCATCATCGGTGAGGCCGGCGGCAACATCGTCAATCTGCGCATGCATCACCGGCAGAGTGACTTCTTCGACACCGACATCGACGTCGAGGTCCGGGACGCCAAGCACCTGACCAACATCCAGGCCGCCCTGCGCGCCTGTCCGTCGGTCGAGACCGTGGATCGGACGCGCGGCTAGATGAGCGACATGAACGAGGACGACTTGGAGCTGGTCCAGGCGTGCGTGAGCATCGAGCCCGAGAACGACTTCGAGCTCGACGACGATCCCTGGCAGCACCTGTCGGAACTGGTGGCGGAAGAGCCCAAGCGAGGCTTCGCCGTGGTGACCGAGATCGCCCGCCGCAGCGGCGACATCACCACCCTGTCAGGTTTGGGCGAAGGCCCGATCGAGGAACTGCTCGAAGCCAATCCGGCCATGGTCGACGCGGTGATCGAGGAAGCGCGGCGCTCGCCGGGCTTCCGCATCGCCCTGGGCTTCGCCTGGACCGGCGGCCTGGGCCGCGCCGACCAGCTGAAGCTGAACCACCTGCTGAAGAACTAGGGCGGATCGACATTCAAGTCTGCAGGGCCGTCCCCGCCCTTCGACAGGCTCAGGGTGAGGACTACTGTTTGCTCAGCGTTTCAGTAGAAACCTAACCCTGAGCTTGTCGAAGGGCGGGGTTTCGGTTCCTCAGCCTACAACGTTGATCCGCCTAAGCGCCGCCACCGCATCGATGCTTCCCGCCGTCATCGGCGAGGGCAGGGCGTCCAGCGCGAACCAGCCCCATTCGTGGATGGCGTGAGCCTCCTGGATCACCGGCTCGCCCTCGAAGCTTTCGACGGCATAGGTGATCGCCACCCAGTGGTAGTCCGGCGCGACCATGTCGGTGACGGCCAGCACGCGGCCGGCCTTGATGGTGATGCCCAGCTCTTCGTTGATCTCGCGCTCGGCGCACGAGCGAGCAGCCTCGCCCCAGTCCAGCTTGCCGCCGGGCACGCCCCAGTGGTCGGCCTCGGGGTTCTTGACCCGCTTGACCAGCAGCAGTCGGCCTTGAGCGTCGAGGATGGCAGCGCCGCAGCCGACGCGAGGACGTTGAGGTTCTTCGGTCATGGGGCGCGGTAAAACCTGAAACGCTTCTGTGAGCAAGCCGGCGCTTGAAGACTCGGCCGGCTGGGCTATACGCAGCGCTCATGACCAACGATGACGTCCTCGACGAATTCCGCGCCGCAGGGGCCCTGCGCGAAGGCCACTTCGTGCTGTCCAGCGGCCTGCACAGCCCGGTCTTCCTGCAGAAGAACCTGGTGTTCATGCGCCCCGAGCGCTGCGAGCGGCTCTGCAAGGCCCTGGCCGAGAAGATCATCGCCACGGTGGGCCAGGTCGATGTCGCGGTCTCGCCCGCCGTCGGCGGCATCATCCCCGGCTATGAGACCGCCCGTCACCTGAACGTGCCGTCGATCTATGTCGAGCGCGAGGGCGGCAGCTTCAAGTTCCGTCGCGGCTTCCACCTGGAGCCCGGCCAGAAGGTCGTGATGGTCGAGGACATCGTCACCACCGGCCTGTCGTCGCGCGAGTGCATCCAGTCGATCATCGACGCCGGCGGCGACGTCGTGGCCGCCGCCTGCATCGTCGACCGCTCGGGCGGCAAGGTCGATGTCGGCGTGCCGCTGATCTCGCTGTGCAGCCTGGAAGTCCCGGCCTATCCGGCCGACGCTCTGCCGCCGGAGCTGGCCGCGATCCCGATCGAGGATCCGGGCAGCCGCCGGCTGCGGTAGGCGCTTCGAAACCTCGCCCTTCGACAAGCTCAGGGTGAGGTTTCTACTGATCGGCCGCCAAAAATAGTCCTCACCCTGAGCTTGTCGAAGGGCGGGGACGGGCCCTCCGCGCCAGCTACTTCACCCCCGCCGGCGGCGTCAGCTGCTTGACCGGCCAGGCGATGCCCAGCTGCTCCAGATAGGTCTCGTACTTGTCGGGGTCGTAGTAGTACTTCTTCATCTCGGGCCGGAAGGTCGCCATGATGTTGGCGTTGATGCTGGTCTGCGGCTTGTCCGTGGCCGAGAGCATCGGCACGTACTTCTGCGTCTTGGTCTGGACGTCGGTGAAATAGGCCTTCGAGTCCGCCAGCAGCTTGGGCTGGGTCAGCAGGTCCAGCGCCGTCATCGCCACCACCTTCGAGCCCGCGACCACGCCCTTGTGGGCGATCGGCGTGGCCATCGAGATGGCGTTGGCCCAGTGGTGGCCCGGCAGGTCGGGGATGTTCGACGGATAGTTGATGGTGATCGTGGGCATGATCCACGAGATGTCGCCGATGTCGTCCGAGCCGCCGCTTTCGGGCTTCTCCTCGGGGGCTTTGAGGCCCTTCAGCTTGACGTCCAGGCCCTCTTGCTTGGTGGAGCCGACGTTCTTCTGCACGGCCTTGGCGAAGGCCTGCTCGTCGTCGCTCCACTTGGGCAGGCCGACCAGGTCGATGTTCTTCTGCGCCGCCTCGGCCATCGGGCGGTTGAAGTGGCGCGGCGCGGCCGTGCCGACCACGGCGCTGTCGACCGTGGTGTCGGTCATCTCGGCGGCGGCCTTGGCGATCTTCGTGCCGATCGCCCAGTTCTTCTTGATCGCGTCGAAGCTCTGCTCGCGGAAATAGTACCAGACGGTCGCCTCGGACGGCACGACGTTGGGCTGGTCGCCGCCGTCGACGATCACGTAGTGCGAGCGCTGCTCGGGCTTCAGGTGCTCGCGGCGCATGTTCCAGCCCATGTCCATCAGCTCGACGGCGTCCAAGGCGCTGCGGCCGCGCCAGGGCGCGCCGGCCGAGTGGGCGGACTCGCCGTGGAAGCTGTACTTCACCGAGACGAGGCCCGTGCCCGACGGCTGGCCCCAGGCCGTCTGCAGGTTCGAGCCGACGTGGGTGAAGATGGTGGCGTCGACGCCGCTGAACACGCCGTCGCGAACCATATAGGCCTTGCCGGCCACCAGCTCCTCGGCCACGCCCGGCCACAGGACCAGGGTGCCGGCGATGTTCTGCTTGGTCATCACGTCCTTGACCGCCAGGGCGGCCACGACGTTCAGGGCCTGGCCCGAGTTGTGCCCCTCGCCATGGCCCGGCGCGCCCGGGATGATCGGATCGTGCCAGGGCACGCCCGGTTTCTGCGAGGCCTTGGGGATGCAGTCGATATCGCTACCCAGGGCGATGGTCGGGCCGCCCGTTCCGTTGGTCCAGGTCGCGGTCCAGGCGGTCGGGATGCCCGAGACGCCGCGCTTGATGGTGAAGCCGTTCTGCTCCAGCACCTGGGTGATGTAGGCCGAGGTCTCGGTCTCCTGGAAGCCCAGCTCGCCGAACGAGAAGATCTTGTCGTTCATGACCTGGGCCAGCTTGGTCCGGCTCTCGACACCGGCGACGGCGTCGGCCTTCAGGGCTTTAAGCTTGCCGGCCGAGATTTCGGCGCTGCTCGCGCCGCTCGCCAGGGCGATGGCGAGAACACCCGCCGTCGCGGCGAACCAGGTCTTGTTCGAGATCATCACGTCCCCTCGGAATTCAGGGGGCAGACGATTGGGCGCCGGTGAAGCTTTGTCCATGCGCGGCCCTGGCGCCGTCGCCGGAAATTCCCACCTGCATAGCCGGGCGGCTCGGCTTATAGGTTTCAGCGAGTCTTCGGTTTGGACGGGAAGAGCGGATGAGTTTGCGTCTGGGCGTCAATATCGACCACGTGGCCACGATCCGTAACGCGCGCGGCTCCTCGTATCCCGAGCCCGTGCGCGCGGCCGAGCTGGCCCTGGCCGCCGGCGCCGACGGCATCACCGCCCACCTGCGCGAAGACCGCCGCCACATCAGCGACGCCGATATCGCCGTACTGACCGACCTCTGCCACAAGCGCGGCAAGCCGCTGAACTTCGAGATGGCCGTGACCGACGAGATGGTCGGCATCGCGCTGGGGGCCAAGCCGCACGCCGCCTGCCTGGTGCCCGAGCGTCGCGAAGAGGTCACCACCGAGGGAGGCCTCGACGTCGTGAAGGGCGCGAACCGCATCGCCGACGCCACCGCCCGCCTGCGCACCGTGGGCGCGCGGGTGTCGCTGTTCATCGAGGCCGATCCCGACCAGATCCGCGCCTCGGTCGCCGCCGGCGCCCAGGTGGTCGAGCTGCACACCGGCGCCTATTGCGACGCCGCCCGCGCCGGCGAGACCGCCCGCGCCGAGGCCATCCTGGAGCGCCTGACCAGGGGCGCGGCCCTGGCCGCCGAGCTAGGCCTGGAAGTCCACGCCGGCCACGGCATCGACTACGCCACCGTCAAGCCGATCGCCGCCATCCCGCAGATCGCCGAGCTGAACATCGGCCACTTCCTGATCGGCGAGGCGATCTTCGTCGGCCTTCCCCAGGCCATCCAGAGGATGCGTGTTCTCATGGACGCGGCTCGGGCGGAGTTGGCCGCGTGATCATCGGCATCGGCTCGGACCTCTGCGACATCCGCCGGATCGAGAAGTCGCTCGAACGGTTCGGCGACCGCTTCACCAACAAGGTCTTCACCGACATCGAGCGCAAGCGGTCCGAGCGCAAGCCCGACCGGGCCTCCAGCTACGCCAAGCGTTTCGCCGCCAAGGAGGCCTGCTCCAAGGCGCTGGGCACCGGCCTGAAGCGCGGCGTGCATCTGGCCGGCATGGGCGTGGTCAACCTGCCGTCGGGCAAGCCGACCATGGCCCTGACCGGCGGGGCGCTGGAACAGCTTAAGGCGATGACGCCCGAGGGCATGGAGGCGGTGATCCACCTCTCTTTGACGGACGACCACCCCTACGCCCAGGCCTTCGTGATTATCGAAGCGCTGCCCAAGACCTGACCGCGTCCAACCTTCGCCGTAAAGCCCGGCTAACGCGCGCCATGGGTCCCGACCCTTGCCCACGGGGCCGTCCCCGTCTAGCAAAGCCGAACCGGTTCGCCGGACATCCCTAGTCGAAGAGCTCCGCGCCCGCATGACCGACACCGTCGACACCACGCCGCCCGAAGAGAAGGGCGCCGTCGCCGAGCTCATCGAGATCATCAAGACCGTCGCCTACGCCCTGGGCATCGCCCTGGTGCTGCGCGTCCTGCTGTTCCAGCCCTTCACGATCCCGTCGGCCTCGATGGAGCCGAACCTCTACCAGGGCGACTACATCATCGTGTCGAAGTTCAGCTACGGCTGGAGCAAGCACTCGATCCCGTTCAGCCCGCCGATCATCAAGGGCCGGATCCTGGGCCACGCGCCCAAGCGCGGCGACATCATCGTCTTCAAGCTGCCGCGCGATAACCGCACCGACTACATCAAGCGCCTGATCGGCCTGCCGGGCGACAAGGTCCAGATCCGTGGCGGTCAGGTGTTCATCAACGGCAAGGCCCTGGCGCGCAAGGAGCAGCCGCCGGCCCTGGTCGACACCGGCTACGGCTTCACCCAGCAGGTCCAGCGCTTCGCCGAGACCAATCCGGAAGGCCGCCAGTACAACACCCAGGACTTCGGCCCCGACAGCCGCGGCGACAACACCGGCGTCTATACGGTGCCGGCGGGCTGCTACTTCTTCATGGGCGACAACCGCGACAACTCGGCCGACAGCCGCTTCGATCCGGGCGTCTCGCCCTTCTCGGAAGGCGCCTGCAAGTGGGACTACGAGCTGGACCAGTACATCGGCGACGAGATCGGCGTCGGCTTCGTGCCGGAAGAGAACCTGGTCGGCCGCGCCCAGATCATCCTGCTGTCGTGGAACGCCGAGGCCAGCCTGTTCAAGCCGTGGACGTGGTTCCTGAACGCCCGTCCCAGCCGCTTCTTCCACGTGCTGAAGTGATCGAGGCAGGTTCCCTTGGCCATGGATAAGCGGGTCGCCGCCGTCGGCGACCTGGAGCGCCGGATCGGTCATCAGTTCAACGACCGCGAGCTTCTCGAGCGCGCCCTGACGCACGCCAGTGTCGGGGACGGGGCCAAGAAGGTCCGCGACAACGAGGTGCTGGAGTTCATCGGCGACCGCGTTTTGGGCCTGCTGGCCGCCGAGGCCCTGGCCCAGCGGTTTCCGAAGGCCAAGGAAGGCGAGCTGGCCCCGCGCCTGAACGCCCTGGTCAGCCGCGAGACCTGCGCCCGCGTCGCGCGCCTGGCCGAGCTGGGTCCGGCGCTTCGCCTGTCGGCCTCGTCCAGCAAGATCGGCGGTCGCGAGACGGATTCGATCCTGGCCGGCGCCACCGAGGCCCTGATGGCCGCCCTCTATCAGGATGGCGGCCTGGACACCGCGCGCCAGGTCTTCCTGACCCTCTGGGCCGACGAGTTCGACCGGGCGGGCGAGGGGCGTCCGCGCGATTCCAAGACCGCGCTGCAGGAGTGGGCCCAAGGCAAGGGCCGGCCGCTGCCGACCTACCGCGTCCTGGACCGCACTGGCCCCGACCATGCGCCGGTCTTCACCGTCGAGGTCGCGGTCAACGGCGTCGATCCGGCCATGGCCAAGGGCAAGTCGCGGCAGGAAGCCGAAAAGGCCGCCGCCAAGGCGTTGCTGGAGCGCGAAGGCGCGGGGTAGGGCGCCAAAATCCCTCTCTCATAGAGAGGGATTCCTGAAGCGCCTTCGCGGGGATAGGCGGGCGTCTATCCTCGGAATTCGCGATATCGAACCCAGCGAAATCAATCGCTTATCACTTTTACGCCCTCACCAATCATCCGCGTCCAGAACCGCCGCACAATCATAGCCATCCCCGTCGCGGGGGAGGGCGTTTGGATCCGGCCCAAAACGGCGGCGGGGGTAGGTTGAGCGGGGCCGCTGGCGGCTCCCGGAGGCTCGAAGGTCGTCGCATCCTTCATGAGGATCGGCAGGCGATCGGGTTAGCGCCGGGACGAAGCCGACAGCGGAGCGACAGGGCGGTGATCGTACAAGCCGCCTATCGTGGATCGTCGGGGTCGAGACGGATGTAGCCGATCGACTTGGTCCGCGCCCGTCCGGGGGCTAGTGGGGTCCCGAGCTGAAAGACGCTCACGCCCCCCATCCTCACGGGCAAGAACAGCCTGGCGGAGCGGTCAGCGAGCCGAAACACAACAAACCAAACGGTCTCCGGGTTCGCCCGGCCGCTCCGTCGCCTCCCCATCACCTTCAGCGGCAAGCCGCGTGAAGCGGCGGCGCCATGTGTGGTTGTCTCCACCTTGACCATGGCGCTCTCGCCTCCTCTCATGCGTGTCGATTTCGCGATTCCCGTTCCGGAGAACCCTTCCATGCGCCGTCTCAGTGTCGCTATCGCCGCTCTGCTGGCCCTGGGCCTGGCCTCCTGCAACAAGAGCCAGTCGTACCAGGCGCTGCCGGACGACATGAGCCTGGGCAACAAGGACGCCAAGATCACCGTGGTCGAGTACGCCTCGGTCGGCTGCCCCGTCTGCGGGAAGTGGCAGAAGGACGTCTATCCGGCCTTCAAGGCCAAGTACGTCGACAGCGGCAAGGTCCACTATGTGTTCCGCGAGATGCTGGTCGGCGGCGACGCCGAGGTGGTCGTGGCCTCGGCCGGCTTCCTGCTGGCCCGCTGCGCCGGCAAGGACAAGTATTTCGAGATCAACGACGCGATCTTCGCCGCTCAGCCGGGCGTCTTCTACTCGCCGCGCGAAACCCTGCTGGAGGTCGCGAAATCGGCGGGCATGAACGAAGCCCAGTTCGACAAGTGCGTTCAGGACGAGCCGCAGGTCAAAGCGCTGAACGACCGCGTTCAGCGCAACGCCAAGGAGCACGACGTCGGCTCCACGCCGACCTTCGAGATCAACGGCCGCAAGATGGAGCCGGGCTACCACACCCTGGAGGAGATCGACGCGGCGATCGCCAACGCCGGCCAGTAGCGTCCGGCGCTTGGCCCACGAGCTCACGACCAGTCGCTTGAGGATGCGTCCGCCGATCCAGGCGGACCTCGAAGGTTGGGCGGCGTTCGACGCCGATCCCCTGGCCACCCGGTTCTTCGGCGGCCCGAAGTCCCGCGAGACCTCCTGGGAGGGCATGGCCCTGGCGACCGGCATGTGGACGCTGCGCGGCTGCGGGCTGTTCTCGGTCATCGAGGCGGAGACCGGCCGCTGGGTCGGCCGCGTCGGGCCCTGGGTTCCCGAGGCGGCGGGCCGCGCCGAGGTAGGCTGGGCGATTCTGCCCGCCTTCTGGGGGCGCGGATACGCGACCGAAGCCGCGGTGGCGGCCGTCGACTGGACTTTCCGGCATCTAGACTGGCGCGAGGCGGAGCATCGGATCGACCCGGGCAACCAGTCCTCGATCGCCGTCGCCGAGCGCATCGGCTCGCGGTGGCTGCGCACCGAGATCAACCCCGATGGCCAGCCTGTCGAGATCTACGGCCAGTCGCGTGGCGGCGTTTGATCCTCGGGGGGAGGAATTCCAGCCCCGCTGTGCTACACGCACGCGCAATGACTGACACCACCTCCCAAACCCCCACCCACACCAAGGCCGGTTTCGCGGCCATCATCGGCGCGCCGAACGCCGGCAAGTCCACCCTGGTCAACCGCATGGTCGGGGCCAAGGTCTCGATCGTGACCCAGAAGGTCCAGACCACCCGCTTCCCCGTGCGCGGCGTCGCCATCGAGGGCGACACCCAGATCGTGCTCGTCGACACCCCCGGGATCTTCAGCCCGCGCCGTCGCCTGGACCGCGCCATGGTCCGCTCGGCCTGGGCCGGCTCGGAAGACGCCGAAGCCACCGTCCACCTCGTCGATGTGCAGGCCGAGCTGGCCAGCCGCGCCGACAAGGCCACCCCGGGCGAGTTCCGCTCGGCCCAGGACGTCCAGACCATCATCGAGGGCCTGAAGGCGGCCAACCGCAAGGTCATCCTGGCCCTCAACAAGATCGACGGGATCAAGCGCGACACGCTGCTGGCCGTGGCCAAGGACTTCTTCGACCAAGGCGTCTATTCGGACGTCTTCATGATCAGCGCCACGACCGGCGCCGGCGTCGAGGACCTGACCGCCAAGCTCGTCTCGCTGATGCCGGAAGGCCCCTGGCTCTATCCGGAAGACCAGACCGCCGACCTGCCGGCCCGCCTGCTGGCCGCCGAGATCACCCGCGAGAAGGTCTACCTCCGCGTCCACGAGGAACTGCCCTATGCGGCCAGCGTGGAAACGACGGCCTTCGAGGAGCGCAAGGACGGCAGCGTTCGCATCGAACAGACCATCTTCGTCGAGCGCGAAGGCCAGCGGATCATCGTTATCGGAAAAGGTGGCCAGACCTTGAAATGGATCGGCCAAGCCTCACGTGAGGAGCTGTGCGACATCCTCGACCGCAAGGTTCACCTGTTCCTTCACGTGAAGGTCAAGGAGAATTGGGCCGAGGAGCGCGGTCTCTTCAGCGATATCGGTCTGGATTTCGATGTTTGATGCTCAAGTGGGGAAAGAGGGGGCGGCAGCCGCCTCGGTCGACCTAGACGCCTATTTCAAGCGCATTGGTTACGACGGCCCCCGCGAGCCCACGATGGCGACCCTGAGCGCCATCGCCCGGAAGCATCCCGACCTCATTCCCTTCGAGAACCTCGACGTCCTCCTGGGGCGCGGGATCAGCATCGTTCCGGCCGACATCGACGCCAAGCTGATCGGCGCCGGCCGGGGCGGCTACTGCTTCGAGCAGAACGGTCTCCTGAAGCGCGTGCTGGATACCCTGGGCTTCCAGGTCGAGGCGCTGATGGCCCGTGTGCAATGGATGCTGCCGGAAGGCGCGCCGCCGCGCCCGCGCTCGCACCAGGTGCTGGGCGTGACGCTGGATGGTGAGACCTGGCTGGTCGACGCCGGCTTCGGCGGCTGCGTGCTGACCGCGCCGCTGCGCCTGTTCTCGGACGAGGTGCAGGACAGCCCCAACGGCAAGTTCCGCATCGTTGATACGGCGACCGACGGCGTCGCCGAGCGTCAGGTCCAGGCCGATCTCTCGGGCCGCTGGGCGGCGCTGTACCAGGTGTCGAGGGGGGGCTGGGCCGAGGTCGACTACGAGCAGGCCAACTTCTACACCTACACCCACCCCAGCTCGCACTTCACCTGGAGCATGACGGTGGGCCGCACTACGCCGACCGCCCGCTACGCCCTGAAGAACAACCGCTTCACCCATCGCGACGTCACCGGCGCGGTGGTCGAGCAGCGCGACCTTTCGGTCGACGAGTTGGAAGCCACCCTGCGCGACGTGATCGGCCTGCCGGTCGAGCCCGACTGGAAGCCGGTGCTGGAGCAGGTCGTGGCCTGGGGAACGTCCGCTTGACCCTGGAATGGGAGGACGAAGCCTACGTCCTCTCGGCCCGCTCGCATGGCGAGACGGGGGCCATCGTCGAACTTCTCACCCAGGATCGCGGCAAGTTCGTCGCCCACGTGGCCGGCGCGGCCTCGCGGCGGATGAAGCCCTTCCTGCAGCCGGGCGCAAGGGTCATCGCCCGCTACCGCGCCCGGGTCTCCGACCAACTGGGCTCGGCCACCCTGGAACCGATGGGCGAGGGGCCTTCCTCGTTGTTCGACGACCGCTTGGCCCTGGCCGGACTTTCCGCGGCGGCCTCCGTCGCCGCGGCGGCGTTGCCCGAACGCGAGGCTCACCCCGGCGCCTTCCACGCGCTGGAGACCCTGATCCGCGTGCTGGAAATTCCCGAGATCTGGCCGGCCGTCTACGTCCGCTACGAGGCAGGGCTGCTGCAGGAGCTGGGCTTCGGCCTGGACCTCTCCAAGTGCGCCGCGACCGGGTCCTTCGACGACCTGATCTATGTCAGCCCGCGTACGGGCCGGGCCGTCAGCCGCGACGCCGGCGCGCCCTATCGCGACAAGCTGCTGCCGCTGCCGCCGTTCATGCTGTCCTCGCAGGGCGGCCTGGCCGAGGGCGACGTGAAGGCCGGCTTGGACATCACTGGCCACTTCCTGGAGCAGTTCGTGTTCGGCCCGCTGAACCGGCCGCTGCCCGCGCCACGCATGTGGCTGCTGGATCGCCTGACCGAGGCCAATCGCCTGTGAGCCGAACGCGCAAAAGCGTGGAACAATCGTCGAACTCGTCGGGGCACATCTGCTAAAGTGCCCGTCACACTTTACGAATCTGCCTGATGAACAAACCAGTCTTGCCTCCTGGCGGTCCCGACGACGGCGATCGCATCCTCGACGAGCCGCTGACGGAAGCCCTGTCGCGGCGCTATCTGGCCTATGCGCTCTCGACCATCGGCTCGCGGGCGCTGCCCGACGTGCGCGATGGCCTGAAGCCCGTGCACCGTCGCGTCCTGTACGCGATGAGCAACATGCGCCTGAACCCCGAGTCCGCCGCGCGCAAGTGCGCCAAGGTGGTCGGCGAGGTCATGGGTAACTTCCACCCGCACGGCGACCAGTCGATCTACGACGCCCTGGTCCGCCTGGCCCAGGAATTCAGCCAGCGCATTCCGCTGGTCGAGGGCCAGGGCAACTTCGGCAATATCGACGGCGATAGCGCCGCGGCCATGCGCTACACCGAGTGCAAGATGACGGAAGCGGCGACGCTTCTGCTGGACGGCATCGACGAGGACGCGGTCGACTTCAAGCCGACCTATGACGGCCAGGACGAGGAACCCTACGTCCTGCCGTCGGGCTTCCCGAACCTGCTAGCCAACGGCTCGTCGGGCATCGCGGTCGGCATGGCCACCTCGATCCCGCCGCACAACGCCGCCGAGCTGATCGACGCCTGCCACCTGCTGCTGGCCAATCCCGACGCGACGACCGAGGATCTGCTGGAGAAGGTGCCGGGTCCGGACTTCCCGACCGGCGGCGTCATCGTCGAGGGCCGCGCCAGCCTGCTGGAGACCTACGAGACCGGTCGCGGCGGCGTGCGCATCCGCGCTAAGTGGGAGAAGGAAGACACCGGTCGGGGCACGTATCAGATCGTCGTCACCGAGATCCCGTACCAGGTGAAGAAGTCCGATCTGGTCGAGCAACTGGCCGACCTGATCGACAGCAAGAAGGCCGCCCTGCTGGGCGACGTCCGCGACGAGAGCGCCGAGGACATCCGCCTGGTGCTGGAGCCGAAGTCCAAGAACGTCGAGCCCGAAGTGCTGATGGAGAGCCTGTTCAAGCTCTCGGCGCTGGAGAGCCGCTTCCCGGTCAATATCAATGTGCTAGATGCGCGCGGCACGCCGGGCGTCATGGGCATCAAGCAGGCCCTGATGGCCTTCCTGGCCCACCGCCGTGAAGTGCTGACCCGCCGGGCTCGTCACCGCCTGGCCAAGATCGAAGCCCGTCTGCATATCCTGGACGGCCTGCTGATCGCCTACCTCAATCTCGACGAGGTCATTCGGATCGTCCGCTACGAGGACAAGCCGAAGGAAAAGCTGATCGAGACCTTCGCGCTGTCGGACATCCAGGCCGACGCCATCCTCAACACCCGCCTGCGCCAACTGGCCAAGCTGGAGGAGATGGAGATCCGCCGCGAGCACGCCGAGCTGGTCGAGGAACGCGACGGCATTCTCGCCATGCTGGCCAGCGAAGCCGCGCAGTGGAAGCTGGTCGGCGTGGGCCTGTCGGAAGTCCGCGCCACGCTGCTGAAGATCAAGCACCCGCTGGACAAGGGCGGCCGCCCGACGGGCGCCATCGGCCGCTCGATCTTCGCCGACGCGCCGGTGGTCGACGCCGACGCCGCCATCGAGGCGATGATCGTCCGCGAGCCGATCACGATCATCCTGTCGGAGCGCGGCTGGATCCGCGCCGCCAAGGGCAAGATCGACGATCCGTCCGAACTGAAGTTCAAGGAAGGCGACAAGCTCGGCTTCCTGGTCCCGGCCGAGACCACCGACAAGCTGCTGATCTTCTCCAGCGACGGCCGCTTCTTCACCCTGGGCTGCGACAAGCTTCCCAGCGCGCGGGGCCATGGCGAGCCGGTGCGGATGATGATCGAGCTGGACGACAAGGTGAAGATCATCGACGTCTTCCCGTTCAAGGCCGGCCGCAAGCGCATTCTGGCCTCGAAGCTGGGCTACGGCTTCCTCATGCCCGAGGAAGAAGCCCTGGCGAACCGCAAGGCCGGCAAGCAGGTCCTGACCGTCGACGCCGCCGGCGCGGCCTTCTGTCTGGAAGCCGTCGGCGACCAGTTCGCGGTCATCGGCGACAACGGCAAGATCCTGATTTTCCCGCTGGAAGAGCTGCCGGAAATGCCGCGCGGCAAGGGCGTGAAGCTGCAGTCCTATCGCGAGGGCGGACTGCGCGATGGTCTCTCGTTCAACGCCGAGACCGGCGCCTACTGGATCGACACCGCCGGCCGCCGTCGCGATTGGGCGGAGTGGAACGAGTGGGTCGGCCGCCGCGCTGGGGCTGGCAAGCTGGTCCCGAAGGGCTTCGCCACCAACAAGCGGTTCAAGCCGAAATGAAGACGGGGCGGTTGCGTCGCCGCGCGCTGAGCCTTCTGGCCGGCGTCTTCGGCTTCGCGGCCGTCGCCGCGACTCCGGCCGTGACCCTGGCCCTGCCCAAGGGCAAGGCCGAGGAATCGGGCTTCAACATCGAGCGTCTCAAGCGCCTCGACGAGCACATGCAGACGATGGTCGCCAACGGCCAGGTCGCTGGCGGCGTGACCCTGCTGGCCCGCCATGGCCGCATCGTCCACGCCATGGCGTTCGGCCGTCGCGCCCTGGGCGGCGAGCCGATGCCGTTCAACGCCATCTTCCGCATCCGCTCCGAGACCAAGCCGATCACGGGCGTGGCGATGATGATCCTGTACGAGCAGGGTCTGTGGAAGCTGGACGATCCCGTAAGCAAGTACGTGCCGGAGTTCGCCAACCTGCGCGTCGCCACGGGTGTCGACGAGGCCGGCCAGCCGATCCTGTCGCCGCTGTCGCGTGCGCCGACCATGCGCGAGCTGATGACCCACACGGCCGGCTTCGCCTATGGCCTGGCAGACGATCCGGGCAGCCCGGCCGACCAGGCCTATTACCGCGCCGGCGTGCTGCAGTCGGCGTCGCTCAATGACCTCGTCCAGAAGGTCTCGGACCTGCCGATGTTCTCCGAGCCCGGGCAGCTGTGGCGCTACAGCGTCGCGGCCGACATCCAGGGCTACATCGTCGAGAAGCTGTCGGGCGAAAGCCTGCCGGTCTTCATGGAAGAGCGTATCTTCCAACCGCTGAGGATGAAGGACACGGCCTTCTACGTGCCGGAGCAGAAGCAGCGGCGACTGGCGGCGCTCTATGACGGCGACCCCGCGACCGGACAGCTGGTCCCGGCGGTCGAGGGGGCCTGGCGCGACGTCAGCAAGCCGCCGGCCGCGCCGCTGGGCGGGGGCGGGCTGGTCTCGACCGCCGGCGATTTCGCGCGCTTCGCCCAGATGATCCTCAACAAGGGCGCTCTGGACGGGGTGCGGATCCTGAAGCCCGAGACCGTGGCGCTCATGACCCAGAACCACCTGCCGGCCGGCTTCGTGGTCACCACCAACGGTACGGCGGGAGTCCTGAAGCCGGGGCCCAAGCCTTTCCCGTTCGCCGCCGGCATGGGCTATGGCCTGGACATGGCCGTGGCGATCGATCCGGCCGCCTCCGGGGCGCCAGTCGGACCGGGCACGGTCAGCTGGGGCGGCAGCGCTGGCACCTGGTTCTGGATCGACCCGGTCAACGACCTGTTCTTCGTCGGCATGATCCAGCGCCTGGGCGGCGTCGGGCCGGGCCTGGACGCTCAGTCGCGGTCGCTGGTCTATCAGGCCATCGAGCGCCCGCCGCTGGTTCCCGCGACGCCACAGCCCGCCAAGCCGCCCATCAAGACCGCCGCGCGCTAGGCCCACGAAAAAGCCCCCTCCGCCGAAGCGAAGGGGGCTCAACGCACATCCTAGAAGGGCTGAATTTCTAGGCGGCGAAGGTGATGTCGGCGACCTGGGTGCTCTTGCCGACGGTCAGGCCGACCACGCCGGTCAACTTGATCAGACCGTCGCCGGCATCCAGGCCCGGCGTGGCGTTCTGGTGGAAGACATAGGTGTCCGCGCCCCACTCGAAGACGGTATTGCTGTTGGCAGCGGTCAGGCCGGCATAGGCGGTCAGGGCGTCGTCGAAGGTGGCGGTGGCGATGAACATCAGCGCGCGCTTCTCGCCGGGACCGACCGAGCCGGCGAAGCTCAGCAGGTCGAAGCCCTTCTGGAAGTCGTCGATGACCGCGATGCTGGTCGCCTTGCCATTCGACAGGTGCAGCTCGGCGAACGAGCCGACGTCGATGTCGTCGTAGCCGGCGCCGGTGGTGATGCGGCCGTCGAACTTCTCGACGAAGATCGTGTCGTTGCCGGTTCCGGTGTCGATGTGGCCGCGCATATAGCCGTTGTCGACCCGCACGATGTCGTTGCCGCCGCCGGTGAAGATGTGGCGGCCGGCGTCGAGTCCGCCCTGGTCGGAGATCACGGGCTTGATGATGTCGTTGCCGTCGCTGGCCAGCACGTGGGTGTCCTGGCCCTCCTTTCTGGAGACGTCGACGTTCCAGTCGTGGGCGAAGGACGCGCGTTCGCCGGGCGCGCCCGGGTCTGACGCGCCGCCGGGCGCGTTGTCACCGCCCTTGCCATAGGCCGAGATGAACACCGGCCTGGCCGAGACCTGCCCGTCGACCGCGATGTCGGCGAGATAGGCGCGCACGGCCTCGGCATAGGGACCGACGCCTGCCTTGGACGCCTCGGCCATCAGCCAGCCGACCATGGCGGCGCGCGTGCCCAGGCCGTTGCCGCCGTCGCCGCCCAGCTCGGCGAAATACTCGCCGCGCGTATAGGTCCCGCCACGGCCGTTGGGGATGTCGTCGGACAGGATCGCGACGATGTCCTCGATCGACTTCTGGACGCCGAACAGCTTCAGATAGGCCTTCTGGAAGGTCGCGTACGTCGTGCCGTTCGCGCCGTACTCGGCGATGAAGCTCTGCTTGGCCTCGCCGAACTTCACCAGGTTGACGGCGAAGTTGATGTAGCGGTTCTCGACGCTGAACTTGGCGTAGTAGGCGCTGTTCAGGTTGTTGGGGTTCCCACCCGTGGGCGAGACCAGATAGTCGATGCCTGAAAGCCCCAGGGTGGCGTCGGCCAGGAAGCCGTAGGACATCACCGCGACCTCGGTGGTCGCCTTGGCGCTGTCCTGGATCCAGCGGACGGCGGTGGCGTAGGACCAGGGGTCGCCAACCTGGCCATTGCGGCCCGCGTCGATGCCCGAGGCCATGATCGCGATCTGGATCTCGGCCGTCGAAGGGATTTCCGCGCCGGCGGGCACGCGATGCACGTTACGATAGATGCTGATGAGATTGTCGAGCGTGGCCATGGCCGGGCTTCACCTGTAGATATTCGTAATCCCTCGTGCAGTAAGAAATATACATGAGTTTCGATCTGGCAACCCATTGTTCGATGAAAAAACCTTAAGCTTCGACGCAACCGAGCGCGTCCGCCTTGGTCGCTGAAAAAGCGGGTTTCAACGCAAACCCGGGCGCTCTAAGGTCGGCTCAAACAATTGTTTGGGAGGGTGGCGTGGCGTTCCGCAAATTGATCGCGGCCGGTTTGGTCGCGGCGCTGTTGGGTGGTGGGGCTTCGGCGGCGCTGGCCGCCTCCAAGGCTCCGGCGATTGTCGCCGCCGCGCCCGAGAGCGTGGGCTTCTCGGCGGAGGGCCTCAAGAAGCTGGACGCTCACATGCAGGGCCTGGTCGACACCGGCCACCTGCCGGGCGTCACCACCATGCTGGTCCGCCACGGCAAGATCGTGAACTACGAGGTCCACGGCCGTAAGGGCTTCGACCGCCCGCCGATGACCAAGGACACGGTGTTCCGCATCTACTCCCAGACCAAGCCGGTCACGGGCGTGGCTATGATGATCCTCTTCGAGGAGGGCAAGTGGCAGCTGGACGATCCGGTCAGCAAGTACGTGCCGGAATTCGCGAGCCTGCGCGTCTTCAAGGGCGTCAACGCTGACGGCTCGTTCGACACCGTGCCCGCCGACCGCCCGCCGACCATGCGCGAGATCATGAGCCACTCGGCGGGCTTCGCCTACGGCCTCAACCCCGACAACCCGATCGACAAGGCCTATGTCGACACCGGCGTTCTGGGCAGCAAGTCGCGTGAGGAGTTTGTCCAGAAGGTCGCCGCCCTGCCGCTGGTCGCCCAGCCGGGCACGCGCTGGAAGTACAGCGTCGCGGTCGACATCCAGGGCCTGATCATCGAGCGGCTGTCGGGCATGTCGCTGGGCGACTTCATGCGCAAGCGCATCTTCGACCCGCTGAAGATGGTCGATACCGGCTTCTGGCTGCCCGCCGAGAAGACGGATCGCCTGGCTTCGCTCTACGTCTGGGGTCCCAAGCAGAAGAAGCTGGTTCCGGCCGACGGCTTCATGGTGCTGGACATCAGCCAGCCGCCGCCGGTGCCGTCGGGCGGCGGCGGCCTGGTCTCGACCAACGTCGACTACGCCCGCTTCGCCCAGATGCTGCTGAACGGCGGCGAGCTAGAGGGCAAGCGGATCCTCAAGCCCGAGACCGTCAAGCTGATGCGGACCAACGTCCTCAGCGACACGATCATGAACTCGCAGGACTCGTCGTTCAGCACGGCGCGCGGTCAGGGCTTCGGCCTGGACTTCGCGGTGGTGATGGACAGCGCCAAGGCCGGTCCCTACGGGCAGGGCAGCTACAGCTGGGGCGGCGCGGCCGGCACCTGGTTCTGGATCGACCCGACCAACGACCTGTTCTTCCTGGGCATGATCCACGTGCTGAACAAGGGCGGCGATCCCGCGCTCAAGAGCATCGACGACGACAGCGCCGACCTCGTCTACGGCGCGCTGGTCGACCCTTCGAAATAACCAGAACAGGACCTCCAGGGAGGGCGCGATGAAAGCTGCTGTCTATTATCAAACCGGCACGCCGGACGTGTTCCGCTACGAGGATGTCGCCGATCCCGCCTGCCATCCGCAGGGCGTGGTGATCCGGGTCGCGGCGGTCAGCATCGAGGGCGGCGACACCCTCAACCGCGGCGGTGGCCAGATGGCGGACAGCCCGCACATCGTCGGCTACCAGGCGGCCGGCGAGATCGTCGAGGTCGGGGCGGAAGTCACCCACCTGAAGGTCGGGCAGAAGGTCGTCACCGTGAACGCCTTTGGCTCGCACGCCGAGCTGCGCGCGGTTCCGGCCCGCAACGCCTGGCCGATCCCGGATGGCTTCGACATTCAGAAGGCTTCCGCCATCCCGGTGCCGTTCGGCACGGCGCACGAGTGCCTGTTCGGCGCGGGTCGTCTGAAGGCCGGTGAAACCGTGCTGGTCCAGGCCGGGGCGGGGGCGGTGGGTATCGCCGCCATCCAGCTGGCCAAGCAAGCTGGCGCGACGGTGTTGGCCTCGGCGTCCAGCGACGAGCGGCTGGAGCGCCTGAAGGCGTTCGGCATGGATCATGGCATCAACTACGGCCGCGACGACCTGGTCGAGCAGGTGATGAAGCTGACCGGCGGCAAGGGTGTCGACCTGGTGGTTGATCCGGTCGGGGGCGCGACTCTGGCCGGCAGCCTGGGCGCTCTGGGCTATCGGGGCCGCATCTCGCTGGTCGGCAACGCCGGGCGCGAGCCGATGAAGGTCGACGTCTCGTCGCTGATGGGCGGCAACCGTTCGCTGACCGGGGTGTTCCTGGGCGCGGAGATCATGACCGACCGCGTCCACGACATGATCCAGGAGATGATCGACCGGGCGGCCAAAGGCGAGCTGGAGGTCGTGATCGACAAGACCTTCCCGCTCTCCGACGCGGCGGGCGCTCACGCCTATATCGAGAGCCGCCAGGCTGTCGGCCGGGTGCTGCTGATCCCATGAACCGTGTCCTTCAGCACACGGGCGCCAAGTACCCGATCATCCAGGCCCCGATGGGCTGGATCGCCCGCTATCCGCTGGCCTCGGCGGTGTCGCGAGCCGGGGGCCTCGGGATCATCGAGACCTCGTCCGGCGAGACCGAGAACTGCAAGGCCGAGATCACCAGGATGGCCGAGAGCGGCCTGCCGTTCGGGGTGAACCTGCCGATCCTGTTCCTGCGCGACGACGCCATGCTGCGGTTCGTCTGCGAGAGCGGCGTGAAGTTCGTGACCACCTCGGCCGGCAGCCCCGCCAAGTTCGTCGGCCCACTGAAGGAGGCCGGCATCGTCGTCTACCACGCCGTGCCGACGGTCGATGCAGCCGTGAAGTGCGTCGACGCCGGCGTGGACGGCCTGGTGGTCGAGGGCGCCGAGGGCGGCGGCTTCAAGAATCCGGAAGAAGTCTCGACCCTCGTCCTGCTGCAGGCGATCCGCGCCAGGGTCGATGTGCCGCTGGTCGCCGCCGGCGGCATCTGCGACGGGCGCGGCATGGCGGCGGCCTTCGCCCTGGGCGCCGAGGCGATCCAGATGGGCACGCGCTTCGTCAGCTCGGCCGAAAGCCCGGTGCACGACAACTACAAGGCCGCGATCACGAGCTCGAAGGAGACCGGCACCTGGGTGCTGAACAAGAAGGCCAGCCCCTGCATCCGCGCCCTGAAGTCCGAGCGCACCAAGGCGATCCACGACGAGGGGCTGATGCCGCCCGACGCCCTGAAGGGCATCCTTGGCGTCTACTTTGGCGGCGACATGGAGGCCGCGCCCGCGCTGGCCGGCCAGACCGTCGGCCTGATCGACGAAGTGAAGACGGCCCAACAGATCATCGACGAGACCGTCGCCCAGTTCCACGACATCACTGGCCGGCTGGGGGCTTTGGCCGCCGCCCGCGCCTTCTAGTCTTTTGTTTTAACGCATTTTCTTCAAGCGAACCGAAAGCCATTCGCCCGAAAATGCTCAGGGAGTTATCGACATGCAGAACTTGTTCTCGCTCGAAGGCCGCGTCGCGGTCGTGACCGGCGGCTCGCGCGGCATCGGCGCGATGATCGCCAAGGGCTTCCTGACCTACGGCGCCAAGCGCGTCTACATCACCGCCCGCAAGGCCGCCGCCTGCGACGCGGCCGCCGAAGAGCTCAGCCAATTCGGCGAGTGCGTCTCGCTGCCGGGCGACATCTCGACCCAGGAAGGCATCCAAGGCCTGGCCGACCGGATCAGGGAGCGCGAGAGCAAACTCGACATCCTGGTCAACAACGCTGGCGCGGCCTGGGGCGCGGCGTTCGACGAGTTCCCCGAGGCCGGCTGGGACAAGACCGTCGACCTCAACATGAAGACGCCGTTCTTCCTGACCCAGGCCCTGATCGGCGAGCTGCGCGCGGCGGGCAAGGACCGGGTAGCCAAGGTCATCAACATCGCCTCGATCGACGGCCAGTCGGTGGCGCGCGAGGAGACCTATCCCTACGGCGCGTCGAAGGCAGGCCTGTTGCACATGACCAAACGGATGGCCCTGCGCTTGGCGCCGGAGAACATCGCCGTCAGCTGCATCGCCCCCGGCGCTTTCGCCTCGGACATGAACAAGGTCGCGCGCGATCACGCCGAAGCGGTGTCGAAGGCCATCCCCGCCGGCCGTATCGGCACGGAAGAGGACATGGCCGGCGCGGCCATCTACCTGGCCTCGCGGGCCGGCGACTATGTGATGGGTGGCGCGGTCACGGTGGACGGCGGCGTCAGCTTCGCGCGCTAGGGAACGGCCTCAGCCGAGTTCGTCGATATCGGCGGGCTCGGCGTCGCTGAGCGGCAGGTCGCAGGGATCCTTGACGCCGCCGCGCATGCTGGGCGGACGCGAACCGCGCTCGCGGGCCGACATCAGCGACCACCCGCCGGGCTTGAGGATCTCCAGCGGCGAGAAGCGCGCCTTGTAGGCCATCTTCTCGCTGCCCGGGACCCAGTAGCCCAGATAGACGTAGGGCAGGGCGTTCTGCTGGGCCTGGACGATGTGGTCCAGGATGATGAACGAGCCCAGGCTGCGGCGGACCTGGTCCGGATCGTAGAAGCTGTAGACCAGCGACAGGCCGTCGGCGAGGACGTCGACCAGCACGCAGGCGACCAGGTCGCCCGGGCCGCGGTCCTGCGACTTCCTGCGGTATTCGATCAGGTGGGTGCGGACCGCCGTGTCCTCGACCATGGCCACATAGTCGGGCCAGGTCATCTCGGCCATGCCGCCGTCGGCGTGGCGGGCCAGGAGGTAGCGGCGCAGCAGCTCGAACTGCTCCAGCGTGGCCTCGGCCTCGACCAGATGGCGCTCGAGGTCGTCGTTGCGGTTCAGGGTCTTGCGCTCGGAGCGCGACAGCACGTACTCGGCCGCCGGCGCGCGGGCCGACTGGCAGGCGCGGCAGGTCTCGCAGGCCGGGCGATAGGCGATGTTCTGGGAGCGGCGGAAGCCGACCTGGGTCAGGCTGTCATTGACCGTTGGGCCATCGGACAGGGGCAGGTGGGCGAACACCTTCCGTTCCTCGCGACCGGGCAGGTACGGACAAGGCGTGGGCGCCGTCAGGAAGAACCGAAGCTGTCGCGTCGGAAAATGCTGCGTCACTGTAGCCCTTGCCCCTTTCAGCTCGTTGTCTGCTGCCCTGAAACGGGATTAGGGGCCATAGCGTTCGGTTGCGCAAGCTTCACGAAGGGCTCGCGCGGCTAACGGTCACAGGCCGCCCTATAGCCCATCGGGCAGAACGGGTTTTTCACGCAACAGAATGATCGAAATTCGACGATTGCCGGCCAGGGTCGGATCGTCGGCGTACAGCGGCTCGGAATTGGCCTTGCCGGACACCTGATAGATGCGGTCGTCGTCGACGCCCACGCTGCGCAGGACCTGGCGCGAGGCGTCGGCGCGCTGGGCCGACAGGGCCCAGTCGCCATCCTGCTTCTTGCCATAGGCGTTGGCGCTGGTGTGGCCCGAGATCGTCACGCGGTTCGGCAGCTGGTTGATCACCTTCGAGACGGCGCGCAGCAGGATCTTGGCCCGGTCGTTGGGGACCTTGGAGTTCTCCTGGAACATCGCCCGGCCTTCCTGGTCGACCAGCTGGATGCGCAGGCCTTCCGGGGTCTGGTCGATCAGGATCTGTTTCGACAGCTCGGCCAGCTCGGGCATGTCCTGCAGCGACTGGCGCAGCGACTGGGCGGCCGAGGCGAAGCTGTCCTGTTCCTTCTTGGCCAGGGCGTCGCGCAGGGCTTGCTCGCTGGCGGCGTCGAGGCTGGCGGTGGTGGTGCTTTGGCCGTCCTTGTTGACGTCGTCCGGCGCTTCCGGAGCCATTTGCTGGATGACCGACATCTTGCCGTCGGCCTTGGCGCCGTCGTCGCCCAGCGAAGTGCCGCCCAGGATGCCGCCCGAGCCGCTCGTCGTGGACGAGATCGAGGCGGGCGCGAAGTAGTCGGCAATGCCTTGCTTCTGCTCGGGGCTGGTCGTGTTCAGCAGCCACATCAGCAGGAAGAAGGCCATCATGGCCGTCACGAAGTCGGCATACGCCACCTTCCAGGCGCCGCCATGGTGCCCATGACCGCCGCCCTTCTTGACCTTCTTAATGATGATCGGCTGTTCGGAGTTGACCGCCATCGTGCTTAAGCCTGCTTAACCGTAAGGCCGCAACCTGACGAAAGGTGGTTAAGATGGGGTTGCCGAAGCCCGCGCGGGGCGCGTAATCCCGAGCCGTCTGAGAGGGAGTTTCGGCATGAAGACGGCGTTTATCGGCCTGGGCGTGATGGGTTTTCCGATGGCGGGCCACCTGAAGGCCGCCGGCCATGAGGTCTCCGTCTACAACCGCAGCCCCGAAAAAGCCCGCCGGTGGGCCGAAAAGCACGGTGGGCAGGCCTTCGAGACCATCGCCCACGCGGTGGCGGGCGCCGAAGTCGTGCTGCTGTGCGTCGGCAACGACAATGACGTCCGCGACGTCGTGGCGCAGGCCCTTCCGGCCCTGATCGAGGGCGCGGTGGTCGTCGATCACACCACGACCTCGGCCACCGTGGCCCGCGAGACGGCCGAGTTGCTGACCCAGAGCGGTCGCGCCTTCGTCGATGCGCCGGTGTCGGGCGGCCAGGCGGGCGCTGAGAACGGCCAGTTGACGATCATGGCCGGCGGCGACCAGGCCGCCTACGACCGCGTGCTGCCGGTGATCGACGTCTACGCCAAGGCCGTCCGTCGCATGGGCGAGGTCGGTGCGGGTCAGCTGACCAAGATGTGCAACCAGATCGCCATCGCCGGCGTGGTCCAGGGCGTGGCCGAGGCCCTGCATTTCGCCAAGCGCGCCGGCCTGCCGACCGACGACGTGCTGGCCGCGATCTCCAAGGGCTCGGCCCAGTCGTGGCAGATGGAGAACCGCTGGCCGACCATGGCGCGCGGCGAGTTCGAGTTCGGCTTCGCGGTCGACTGGATGCGCAAGGATCTCGGCATCGCCCTGGAAGAGGCGACCCGCAATGGCGCCAAGCTGGAGAGTACGGCGCTGATCGACCAGTACTACGCCGAGGTCCAGGCCTTGGGCGGCAATCGCTGGGATACGTCGAGCCTGGTGGCGCGGCTAGAGAAGTAGCCTCAACTCCGCTCATCCCCGCTTTCGCGGGGATGAGCGGTGAAAAGGCGATCGATCAACTCACCGGCGTTCCAGTTCGGATCGCGTGGCGCGACCACAATCCGCGTCCGCCGTTCGAACGCCCTCAGCATTTCCACTGTCTGATTGAGGTCCGGCGCGTCCAGGCTCTCGCTGATCACGATAGCGGCCACGACTAGCCCTCGCGCTCGCATGACCTCCAGCGCGGTCAGCAGATGGCTGGCCGTGCCGAGATAGCTGCCGGCGACCAGCAGGACGGGCAGGGCGAGGGCGGTCATCAAGTCGAGATTGGTGGCGTCGTCGGTCATTGGCGACATCACACCACCCGCGCCCTCGACGAGAGCGAGGTCGACATCTTGAGCTTCCAGCCAGGCCCGGCAATCGGCGACTAGGTCGCTCATGACCAGGGTTTCGCCCTCGAGCCGCGCGGCGATGTTGGGCGCGAGCGGAGCGCGGTAGCGGCGCGGCGAGACCTTCTCCCAGTCCTGGGGGCGGCCCATGGCGGCGGCGAGACGGGCGGGGTCGCTGCTCTCCGGCGCATCCGGATCGATGCCGCTGACCACGGGCTTGAAGGCGTCGACGCTCAGGCCGCGGGCCTGGGCGGCGCGGAGCAGGGCGCAGGCCACGTGGGTCTTGCCGAGATCGGTGCCGGTCCCGGCGACGAACAGGGCCTTCATGTCCGCAACTCGGCGATGGCGTCGGCCAGGCGGACGACATCGGCGTCGTCGTGCATGGCGCTGAAGGCTACGCGCAGGCGGGCCGTACCTTCCGGCACTGTCGGCGGGCGGATGGCGACGACAAGGAAGCCCTGCGCCTCCAGCGCGGCCGAGGCGGCGAGGGCGGCGTCGGCGCTGCCGAGTACGACCGGGACGATCGGACTTTCGGCGTCGGGCAGGCCCAGGCGGCGCGTGAACAGGCGCGCCTTGGCGACGGGCTGGGCTGTCAGTTCCGGCTCGGCTTCGATGAGATCCAGCGACGCCAGGGCGGCGGCCGCCGAGGCGGGGGGCAGGCCCGTGGCATAGACCAGGGTGCGGGCGCGGGTCTTCAGGAGGTCGATCACCGCCTGGGAGCCGCACAGATAGCCGCCGTATGAGCCCAAGGCCTTGGAGAGCGTGCCCATCTGCAGCGGGATGCTCGCATCCGGGAACAGGGCGCCGGAGCCTCGTCCTTCGGCCAGCACGCCGACCCCATGGGCGTCGTCGCTGAGCAGCCAGGCGTCATGGGCTTCGCAGAGGGCCGACAGCGCGCCGAGCGGGGCGATGTCGCCGTCCATCGAGAAGACCCCGTCTGTGGCGACCAGGGCGCGACGGGCGACGGGGCGTTCGGCCTTCAGCAGGCGCTCAAGATCGGCGACGTCGTTGTGGGCGAACTTGACGATCTTGGCGCCGGAGAGCTGCGCGCCGGCCCAGATGCAGGCGTGGGCCAGGGCGTCGACGAAGATCGCGTCGCCAGGGCCGACCAAGGTGGGGATGACGCCAGTATTGGCCAGATAGCCCGACCCGAACACGCAGGCCGCCTCGGTTCCCTTCAGGCGAGCCAGGCGCTTTTCCAGGTCGCTCAGCAGCGGATGGTCGCCGGTCACCAGGCGCGAGGCGGCCGCGCCCGCGCCGTAGTTCAGCGCCGCCTCGGCCGCCGCCGCGCGGACGGCGGGGTGCTGCGACAGGCCCAGATAGTCGTTGCACGAGAACGAGATCAGCCGCTTGCCGTCGCGCTCCACGACCGCGCCGTCGTGGCGACGGGTGGGCTTGAGGCGGCGGCGCAGGCTCTTGGCGTCCAGGGCCGTCAGCTTCTCGCCGGCGAAGGCGTCGAGGCTTTGCATGTCGTTTCCCTTTGCGGCGCTCAAGCGGGCGGCATAGGCAAGGCGCCCCGAGTCCGCAAACGGAAAGCGCCGTCATGTCCGATCCTGCTTGGCTGACAGCTGGCGCTGCCCACGTCTGGCGGCCCTACTGCCAGATGAAGACCGCGCGACCGCCGCTGCCGGTCGTGGCGACGCGCGGTTCGCGGCTGGTGCTGGCCGACGGGTGCGAGCTGGTCGATGGCCTGGCCTCGTGGTGGACGGCCTGCCACGGCTACAACCACCCGCACATCGCCGACGCGTTGCGCAAGCAGATCGAGACCATGCCGCACGTGATGTTCGGCGGCTTGGCGCACGAGCCGGCCTATCGGCTGGCGGAACGGCTGGCCAAACTGCTGCCGGGCGAGTTGAACCACGTGTTCTTCGCCGAGAGCGGCTCGGTCTCGGTCGAGATCGCCATGAAGATGGCGCTGCAGTTCCAGATCAATCGCGGCGTTCGGGGGCGGACCAAGTTCCTGGCCTTCCGGGGCGGCTATCACGGCGACACCCTGGCGACGATGACGGTCTGCGATCCGGAGGAGGGCATGCACAGCCTGTTCGCCGGCGTCATGCCCGATCAGGTGATCGCTGACCTGCCGCGTGATACGGCGAGCGATGCGGCGCTCGACAAGCTGCTGGCGCAGCGTAGCCATGAGATCGCGGCCATCCTGGTCGAGCCCTTGGTCCAGGGCGCGGGCGGGATGTTGCTGCATACGCCCGAAGTGCTGCGGACCCTGCGCCGCCTGGCCGACAAGCACGGTGTGTTGCTGATCTTCGACGAGATCTTCACGGGCTTTGGCCGTACCGGGACCCTGTTCGCCATGCAGGCGGCGGGGATCGAGCCAGACATCGTCACCCTGTCCAAGGCCTTGACCGGCGGGACCCTGCCGCTGTCGGCGGCGGTGGCGTCGCGCAAGGTGTTCGAGGCCTTCTGGTCCGACGATGCGGGCGCGGCCCTGATGCACGGCCCGACCTACATGGCCAATCCGCTGGCCTGCGCGGCGGCTAACGCCTCGCTGGACCTGTTCAAGGACGGAAGCTGGTCCACGAACGTGTCTCGGATCTCGGCGGCCCTGGCTGAAGGGCTGGAGCCGTGCCGGGCGGGAAAGGGCGTGGTCGATGTCCGGACGCTCGGCGCGATCGGCGTGGTGGAGTTCGACGCGCCAGTGCCGGTGAGCGATCTCTGTGTGCGTTTCGCTGAGCTCGGGGCCTGGATCCGGCCGATGGGCAAGGTGGTCTATCTGACCCCCGCCTTCACGACGCCGGACGCGGACCTTGCGCTGCTGGCATCGGCTGTCCGCAAGGTGGTCGGCGTCGCCTGACCGCGATTGACCCGGGGGACGGGGTCTGGTCCAAGCACGGCCATGTCCTCCAAGTCGTCTCCGCTCACGGTCCTGGAATATCTCGCGATCCTCGCGATCATCCTGACCTGGGGGATCAACAACGCCGCCGCCAAGGTGGCGACGGCCTATCTGCCGCCGATGCTGATGGGTGGCCTGCGGTTCGCCTCGGCGCTGGTTTTCCTGTTCCCGTTCATCAAGCCGCCGTTTCCGGAGCCCAAGAAGCTGTTGGCCATCGTGCTGCTGACCGGGCCGATCCACTTCGGCGTGATCTATGTCGCCTTCAGCATGGCCGACGCTCTGAGCCCTTTGGTGGTGGCCAGCCAGCTGTGGATCCCGTTCACGGCCATCTTCGCCTGGCGGATGCTGGGTGAGACCATGCGGTTGCCGGCGGTGATCGGGTTGGCGATCGCCTTCGTCGGCGTGGCGTGGATGAGCCTGGACCCGCACGCGGCCGGCGACCTGCCGGCGATCGTGCTGATCGTCTTCGCCAGCGCCTGCTGGGCCGTGGCGACGGTGTTGGTGCGCAAGACGCCGGGGATCAAGCCGCTGAAGCTACAGGGCATGACGGCGCTGATCGCCGCGCCGGCGCTGCTGGCCATGTCGGCGGTCTTCGAAACGGGGCAGGTCGCCAAGATGCAGGCCGCGCCGCCGATCGCCTGGCTGTGCGTGCTGTTCGCCGGTGTCGTCTCGACCATCGGGGCCAGCGCCTTGCTGTTCTGGCTGGTCCAGCGGCGCGAGGCCGGGCGCGTGACGCCGTATTTCCTGCTGACGCCGCTGGTGTCGTGCACCATCGGCGTGCTGCTGCTGGGCGACAAGCTGACGGTCCAGCTGCTGATCGGCGGCGGCGCGACCATGATCGGCGTCGCCCTGGTCGCCCTGACCGAGAAAAGGGCCAAGGCCTCGCAGGCCTTGGCCGAGGGCGCCTAAGCTACTTGATCACGCCGCAGGCGGCGCGCGCGCCGGCGCCGCCGATGGGCTGGCTGGTGTGGTCGTCCGGGCTGGCGTGGACCACGATGGCCGAGCCGTCGGCGTCCAGCAGGGCGGGGCGGCCGCCGGCGCCCTTCAGGGACACCAGGGTCGAATAGGCCTCGGCCGTGGCCGCGCCATCGGCGTTCGCGAAGACGTTCGGCAGGTCGCCGCTGTCGTTGGCGGCCGGGTTCAGCAGGCCGTGGACGGTCGTGGCGGCCGTGTGGACGTGGGCGCCGGCCGACTTGAAGTCCGGCGCGCCGCAGTCGCCCTTCTCGTGGAAATGGACCGCGTGCCAGCCCGGCGTCAGGCCCTTGAGTTCGAGCTTCAGCAGCACCCCGTGCGGGGCTTCCGTGACCGTCACCACGCCAGCATCCTTGCCGTCGCCGGTCTTGATCACGGCGGTCGCGGAGGTCTGGGCCAGGGCGGGGGAGGCGGCGATCAGGGCGGCCAGGGCGACACCGGTGGCCACGGGAAGGCGGATCATGCGTTTTTCCTTCGAATTCAAGCAAACAGCGGGGGAGTAAGCGCCCCAAAAGGTGGCGCCGTCCCTGTCCCAATGCTAACAGTTTAAGACTGTTCCGTGTCCGATTCTGACGGCGAAAAATCCCCTTGAGCGACGAACACACCACGATCCCCGCCGACGGTTCTCGCGGGGATGTTGCCCCGATCAATATCGAGGACGAACTCCGCCGCTCTTATCTCGACTACGCGATGAGCGTGATCGTCAGCCGCGCCCTGCCGGATGCGCGCGACGGTCTCAAGCCTGTCCACCGTCGGGTGCTGTTCTCGATGCACGAGCAGGGGCAGACGCCGGAGCGTCCGTACGTCAAGTCGGCCCGCGTGGTCGGTGATGTCATGGGTAAGTATCACCCGCACGGCGACGCCTCGATCTACTTCACCCTGGTCCGCATGACCCAGTCGTTCTCGATGGGCCTGGTGCTCATCGACGGCCAGGGCAACTTCGGCTCGGTCGACGGCGATATGCCGGCCGCCATGCGCTACACGGAGTGCCGCATGGCCCCGCCGGCCATGTCGCTGCTGGCAGACCTCGACAAGGATACGGTCGACTTCGCCGACAACTACGACGGCAAGGAGCAGGAACCGACCGTCCTGCCGTCGCGCATCCCCAACCTGCTGGTCAATGGCGCGGGCGGCATCGCCGTCGGCATGGCGACCAACATCCCGCCGCACAATCTGGGCGAAGTCATCGACGCCTGCCTGCTGGTGATCGACGATCCGGAGGTCACCACCGACCAGCTGCTGGACCTGGTGCCGGGTCCGGACTTCCCGACGGGCGGCGAGATCATCGGCCGCGCGGGTCCGCGTCAGGCGCTGCTGACGGGCCGTGGCTCGGTGATCATGCGCGGCGTGGCGACCGTCGACGAGATCCGCGCCGGCCGCGAAGCCATCATCATCACCGAGATTCCGTATCAGGTGAACAAGGCCAACCTGGTCGAGCACATCGCCGAGCTGGTCCGCGAAAAGAAGATCGAGGGCATTGCCGACATCCGCGACGAGTCCAACCGCGACGGCATGCGCATCGTGGTCGAGCTGAAGCGCGACGCCTCGGGCGAGGTGATCCTGAACCAGCTGTACCGCTTCACGGCGCTGCAGAGCTCGTTCGGCGTCAACATGCTGGCCCTGAACCGCGGCCGCCCCGAGCAGATGGGTCTGCACCAGCTGGTCAAGCTGTTCGTCGAGTTCCGCGAGGAAGTCGTCGTCCGCCGGACCAAGTTCGAACTGGGCAAGGCCCGCGATCGCGGCCACGTGCTGGTCGGCCTGACCATCGCCGTCGCCAATATCGACGAGTTCATCCACATCATCCGCTCGTCCAAGGATCCGACCGAGGCCCGCGAGCGCCTGGTGGCCAAGGCCTGGCCGGCGGGCGACATGCTGCCACTGGTCGAGCTGATCGCCGACCCGCGCACCCTGCAGGAAGACGGCGGCCTGATCCGCCTGACCGACGAACAGGCCCGCGCCATCCTGGCCCTGACCTTGTCGCGCCTGACCGGCCTGGGCCGTGACGAGATCGGCAACGAAGCCGCCGCGCTCGCCGACGCCATCCGGGGCTACCTGGAGCTGCTGTCGGACCGCGCCAATATCATGGCCGTGGTTCGCGAAGAGCTGGTCGAGGTCCGCGAGAAATTCGCCATTCCGCGCCGCTGCCAGATCGTCGACGGCGACGCCGACATGGAAGACGAGGACCTGATCGTCCGCGAGGACATGGTCATCACCGTCACCATGGGCGGCTACGTCAAGCGCACTCCGCTGGCCAACTACCGCACCCAGCACCGGGGCGGTAAAGGCAAGTCGGGCATGGCGACCAAGACCGAGGACGCCGTCACGCGCGTGTTCTCGGCCTCGACCCACGCGCCGCTGCTGTTCTTCACCTCGGGCGGCAAGGTCTACAAGCTGAAGGTGTGGCGCCTGCCGCTGGGCGTCGCCAATTCGCGCGGCAAGGCGTTCGTCAACCTGCTGCCGATCGAGCCGGGCGAGACCATCACCTCGATCCTGGCCCTGCCGGAGGACGAGGCGACCTGGGGCAGCCTGGACGTGATGTTCGCCACCCGCTCGGGCAGCGTGCGTCGCAACAAGCTCAGCGACTTCGTCGACGTCCGCCGCAACGGCAAGATCGCCATGAAGCTGGACGCCAATGAATTGGGCGGTCGCGACGGCATTGTCGGCGTCGCGGTGTGCAACGCCGACCAGGACGTGCTGCTGACCACGGCTGCCGGCCGCTGCATCCGCTTCTCGGTCGACGAGGTGCGCGTGTTCGCCAGCCGCGATTCCACCGGCGTGCGCGGCGTGAAGCTGGCGGGCGAGGACACCGTCATCTCGATGGCCGTGCTGCGGAGCGTCGACGCCACCCCGGCCGAGCGCGCCGCCTATCTCAAGCATCAGCGCGCCATGCTGCGCGCCACAGACGGCGAGGACGGCGAAGACGTCGCAACCGCTGCCGACGACGGTGACGAAGAGGTCGGGGAAGCCTCCCTGACGCCGGAACGCATCGCCGAACTAGGCGCTGCCGAGGAGATCCTGCTGACGGTGTCGTCGGAAGGCTTCGGCAAGCGCACCAGCGCTTATGATTTCCGTCGTACCGGCCGTGGCGGCCAGGGCCTTGCCGCGCAAGACCTGAGCAAGCGCGGCGGCCGTCTGGTGGGTTCGTTCCCGATCGACGAGAGCGACCAGATCCTGCTCGTGACCGACCAGGGCCAGCTCATCCGGGTGCCCGTCTCGCAAATTCGTGTTGCAGCGCGGAATACTCAGGGCGTAACCATCTTCCGCACGGCGCAAGACGAGCACGTCGTCAGCGTCGAGCGCCTCGCCGATTCCGGCGGGGACGACAACCAGGGCGAGGACAGCGGGGCGGACGAGACCCCGTAATCCTTCAAGCCCTTAGCGAAGGGGGTTGCATGCGGGTTGGGCTTTATCCGGGGACCTTCGATCCGGTCACCAATGGTCACCTCGACATCATCGGTCGGGCCGTGAAGCTGGTCGACAAGCTGGTGATCGGCGTAGCGGTGAACATCGGCAAGGGGCCGCTGTTCTCGCTGGAGGAACGGGTCGCCATCCTGGAGAAGGAGACGGCGCACCTGACCAAGATCGCGCAGATCGAGGTCAAGCCGTTCGAAAGCCTCTTGATGCACTTCGCCCGGGACGTAAACGCCCAGATGATCGTGCGCGGCCTGCGGGCCGTGGCCGACTTCGAGTACGAGTTCCAGATGACGGCGATGAACCAGCAGCTGGATCGCGAGATCGAGACCGTCTTCCTGATGGCCGACCCGCGCCACCAGGCGATCGCCTCTCGCCTGGTCAAGGAGATCGCCACCCTGGGCGGCGACATCGGCAAGTTCGTGCCGGCCGGCGTGGCGGAGCAACTGCTGGCGAAGGTAAAGCGGGGCTAGGCTCCGCCTTGACCTCCATGCCCTCCTGGTGGCCCAGGATCGAGCGCGTGGCGGCCGCCTTCAAGGCGACCACCCGCCGCGCCAAGGGCGCGCATCATTCCGTCTATGTCATCCTGCTGCGCGACTCCCGACGGGCCGACCCCTGGGGCGTCTATGTGGGGCAGACCAGCCTGGACCCCGACGTGCGGTTCGACCAGCACAAGAGCGGCTATAAGGCCAGCAGCGCCGCCAAGCGGTTCGGCGTCAGGCTCGTCCCCGACATTGTCGCCCATCTCAACCCGATGCGGGCTTGGGAATCCCTGGAGCTCGAAGCCGCTCTCGCCGAGGCCTTCCGCGCGGCCGGCGCACCCTGGGTCGAAGGCGGACATTGAAGGGGCTTGCCCCGATCCGGCCGAATTCCTGCGCTTCAAAGGCTGCCGCACTTGTCGGGGAGGCTGTGTCGTTCTACGCCCACCCCCGACCTATCTGTTCGGGGAATTCGATGAAGCTCGCCATGACCGCCGCCGTGCTGGCGCTCGCCGCCACCACGGCCTCGGCCCAGACCGCCGCTCCGGCTAGCGCGGACTGGCGCGTGCCTGATCCCAATAACGTCATCGTCGTCGAGACCAACAAGGGCCGGATCATCGCCGAGCTCTATCCGCAAGCGACCCCGGCCCACGTCGAGCGCGTGCGCGGCCTGGTGAAGAGCGGCTTCTACGATGGCCTGACCTTCTTCCGCGTCATTACCGACTTCATGGCCCAGACGGGCGACCCGCAGAACACCGGCATGGGCGGTTCGGACCAGCCCAACCTGACGGCCGAATTCACCTTCCGCCGCGGCGCGGGCCTGCCGTTGGGCGCCAGCTTCAAGGCCGGAACCAACGAGCAGGGCTGGATCGGCGTGCTGCCGGTGACCAGCCAGCCCTCGGCCCTGGCCGTGATGACGGCCGACCGCAAGGTGGCGAGCTGGGGCAACTTCTGCCCCGGCGTGCTGGGCATGGCCCGCGCCGGCGACCCCGACAGCGCCAACAGCCAGTTCTTTTTCATGCGCGCGGCCAACGCCTCGCTGGACAAGACCTACACCGCCTTCGGCCGCGTGCTGCAGGGCGTCGACGTCGTGCGCAGCATCAAGGTCGGCGAGCCCGCGCCGGATCCGCAAGACAAGATGATCAGCGTCAAGCTGCTGGCCGACCTGCCGGCGGACAAGCGGCCGACGATCCAGGTGATGGATACGCGCGGCGCGGCCTTCAAGGCCCTGGTCGCCAAGCGTCAGGGCGAGCTAGGCTCCAGCTTCACCAATTGCGATGTCGACATTCCTGTTCAGGTGAAGTGATGACCTTTTCGCGCGCGCTCCTGGCCGGGCTCTGCCTGGCGGCGATCACCAGCTCGGCCATGGCGGCTTCGACGCCGGCCAAGCCGACCGAAGCCGACTGGCGCACGCCGGCCCCGGAAACGGTGATGGTGATCGACACCAACAAGGGGCGCGTGCTGGTCGAACTGGTTCCGGAGGTCGCGCCCAACCACGTGGCGCGCCTTCAGGAACTGACCAGGACCGGCGTCTATGATGGCCGCACCTTCTTCCGGGTCATCGACAAGTTCATGGCCCAGACGGGCGACCCGTCGAACACGGGCGAGGGCGGCACGGACAAGCCGAACCTCAAGGCCGAGTTCACCTTCCGCCGCACGGCCGAGATCGGTTTCGTGCCGATGGCCGCGCCGGCGGGCCTGGAAGTGGGTTTCATCAAGTCGCTGCCGGTCGTCAGCCAGGCTTGGGCCTGGAGCGAGATGACCAGCGACAAGAAGGTCTCGGCCTGGGGCACCTACTGCCCCGGCGTGATCGGCATGGCGCGCGACGAGGACAACAACTCGGCCAACAGCCAGTTCTTCCTGATGCGCCAGCCCTATCCGTCGCTGGACAAGCGCTACACGGCTTTCGGCCGTGTCATCAGTGGCCTGGAAGCCGTGCGCGCCATCAAGACCGGCGAGCCGGTTCCGGCGCCGCAGGATCAGATGCAAAAGGTTCGTCTGCTCTCGGACATCCCCGAGGGCGAGCGGCCCAAGGTGCGCGTGATCGACCCCAAGAGCCCGTGGTTCGCGGCCGAGACCAAGCGTCTGCGGGCCTTGAAGGGGGCGGACTTCTCGGTCTGCGACGTCGACCTGCCGGTCGAGCTTCTCTGAGCCAATACCGGTTTCCGGGCAAACTTGGTTCACAGGCGGCGGTAAACCACGCTAGAAGCGCGGTCACACCATCTCCATCCAAGGGAAGACCATGTCGGCCGACCTCGAAAACACCCTGATCCTGACGCTCGAGAGCGGTCCGGTCACGATCAAGCTTCGCCCCGATCTGGCCCCCGGTCACGTCGCCCGCATCAAGGAACTGGTGCGCGAGGGCTTCTATGACGGCGTCGTCTTCCACCGCGTGATTCCGGGCTTCATGGCCCAGGGCGGCGACCCGTCGGGCACCGGCCGCGGCGGTTCGGACAAGCCGGACCTGAAGGCCGAGTTCAACGACGAGCCGCACGTCCGCGGCGTCTGCTCGATGGCCCGCACCCCGAACCCGGACTCGGCCAACAGCCAGTTCTTCATCGTGTTCGACGACGCGACCTTCCTGGACAAGCAATACACCGTCTGGGGCCAGGTGACCGAAGGCATGGACCATGTCGACGCGCTGCCGAAGGGCGAGCCGCCGCGTGCGCCGGGCAAGATCGTCAGCGCGCAGATCGCCGCCGACGCGTGACGCCTTCGCTGCGAGCCGCCTATGCGGAACCTCGGCGCCAGTATCACACGCTGGCGCATATCGAGGACTGCCTGGCGCGGCTCGCGGCGGTTGCCGACCTGTCGGACCGCGATCGAGCGGTCCTGACCGCCGCCATCTGGTGGCATGACGCGATCTACGATCCGACCCGTGGAGACAACGAGGCGCTGAGCGCCGAGATGGCGGGTCGCGATCTTCCCGGCCTCGGCTACGAGCCCGAAGCCGTCGCTGAAATCCAGCGACTGATCCTGCTGACAAAGGGACACCAGGTTCCGGCGGAGGACCCGCTCGGCGCCCTGATGGTGTCGATCGACCTTTCCATCCTGGGCGCGGATCGCGAGACCTACGACGCCTACGCGCGGGCCATTCGCGTCGAGTACGGGCATGTGCCCGATAAGGCCTATCGGTTTGGGCGGGCCCGCGTGCTGCGGCATTTCCTGGACGCGCCGGTCCTGTTTCCGAACGAGGCTTTCGCCGCGCGTTTCGACGAGGCGGCGCGCGCCAACCTCAGCCGCGAGATCGAGGCGCTTAGCGCCGCCTGAAGGTGACGACCACCGGCCGGTGGTCCGAGCCCAGCGCCGGGCCGCGTTCGATCTTCACCGCATGCCAGTCTTCGCCCGAATAGACGTGGTCGATCGGCAGGAACGGCGCGGGAGCGGGGGCCACGCGCGAGAAACGGCCCGCCGGCCAGGACGCCAGGGCCAGGGTCCAGCGACGCAGGCCCAGCGCCTTGTCTTGCCGCTTCAGCGAGAACGACCAGGGCGTCGAGTTGAAATCGCCGGTCAGGATCAGGCTCTTGCGATCGAACTGCTCCAGCGCGCCGGCCAGCTTGCGGCCCTGGGCCTGCTGGGGACCGGCCGGGATCGGCCAAGTGTAGTGGACGCCGACGACGGTGAAGGGGCCGTTCTTGTCGGCGAGGGTCGCCCAGGCGCCGGACAGGTAGGGCGCTTCGGGCGGCATGCCGCCGCGCGCCACCATCTTCTTGCGCGAGAAGATCCAGGTCTCGCAGCGGCTGGCCTTGTCGCACGAGGCGAACGGATATTCGGCACGCAGGGCTTTGACGACCGCCAGGGCGTCGCCGGCGCCTTCTTCCAAGACCACGACGTCGGCGTCCTGGGCCAGCAGCCAGTCCAGGCTCTTCTTGGGGGAGTGGTTCTCGTACCAGACGTTGAACTGGATGACCTTGAGGTCGCTGGGCGCTTCCGTCGCCGGCTTGAACCTGTTGGCGGCCACCAACTCCGGGCCCATCATCGCGGCGCAGGCCACGACCGCTGTCAGGCCGAGCCCGACCATCACCCAGCGTTCGCCCTCGCGCGCGAAGAGCCCGCCCAGCAGGATTGCGCCGGCGCCCATGGCCAGCCACAGCGGCATGGCGTGGGTGAAGGCGTCCAGGCGATCGCTGAACAGGCCGCCCAGGCACGCGACCGCCAGGCCGGCGCCGGCCAGCCCCAGCATGAGGGCGGTGCCGCGCACGAGCAGGCTCAGGAGTTGGACGATCAAGCGCATAAATCGCCCATAGCACGCCTCGCCGAGGGATGACCTGTGTCTATTCGCCGGGGTGGTAGAAGAAGCTGATGTTGCGGATGCGCTCGCCGCCGACTTCGAGGCTGCCGGTCATGACGATCCGCGCGGGGCCGCCGTTGGGGCCGAGCTTCCGGGCGGTCTCCAGCGCCTTCAGGTCCGGGACGAGCCACAGCACGACCTCGCCCACACGCGGGTCCTTGGCGCGGTAGGTCAGTTCCTTGGCGTCGACGCCGTAGCTGTCGGGCAGCAGGCGCAGGTCGACCTTGTGATAGGTCTGGCCCAGCTCGTTCTCGGCGGTGGGGCTGGTGACATCCTCGAAGTGCAGGAAGATCGGGGCGTAGGTCGTCGTGCGTTTGCCCGCTTCCCAGTCGGCGAAGTCCGATGGGCTGCCGATGCTGAGGGATTCCAGCTTCCAGTTGCCGGCCTGGACCGTCGTCTCGGTGAAATAGAAGCCCGTGAGGTCCAGGTTCGGGTCGTGCTTGAAGCCGCTCGCCGCTGTCTCCGCGGCCGGGGTGGGCGCCTGGGCCGGCGGTGCGGCGGCCGTCTTCTGCTCGGCGGGCGGGGACGGCGCTTCGGTCTTCGTGTCGCAGGCGGCGAGCATCGACAGCGATGCGAGGGCCGGAACCAGCAGGCGCTTCATGGCGATCTTCCCCCGGAGAATGTCGTTCGCCGAGACAATGCTTCGGCCGCCCCAGGGTGTCCACCAGGCCGCAAGTCTTGACCTTCCGGGCCCATCGTGCGCTTGAAACCCGCCCATGCGCCTTTCCGACTTCGATTTCGACCTCCCCGATGACCACATCGCCCTGCGCCCGGCCGAGCCGCGCGACGCCGCGCGGTTCCTGGTGGTTCGCCCGGGGCAGCCGCTCGCCGACCATGTGGTCCGTGAGCTGCCCGACTTCCTGCGTCCCGGCGACGCCCTGGTCTTCAACGACACCCGCGTGATCCCCGCGCGCCTGTCCGGCCTGCGTGAGGGACGGACGACCGGCGGCGCCGATGGCACGCCAGTGGCCGTCGAAGCGACGCTGCATCGCCGCGTCTCGCCCAGCCGCTGGAGCGCCTTCATGCGCCCAGGCAAGCGGCTGAAGGTCGGCGACCGCGTGGCCTTCGGCTCGCGCGACGACCGCGCCTGCGAACTCGACCGCCTGGACGCCACCATCGCCGAGAAGCACGAGGGCGGCGAGATCCTGCTGTCATTCGACCTTTCGGGGCCAGACCTCGACATCGGCATCGCCAAGCACGGCGACATGCCGCTGCCGCCCTATATCGCCGCCAAGCGGGGCGAGGACGAGCGCGACCGCGCGGACTACCAGACCGTCTACGCCCGCGAGGACGGTTCGGTGGCCGCCCCGACCGCCGGCCTGCACTTCACGCCCGACCTGCTGGAGCGCCTGAAGGCCAAGGGCGTCTCGCTACACTTCGTGACCCTGCACGTGGGCGCGGGCACCTTTCTGCCGGTCAAGACCGACGACCTCTCCGAGCACAAGATGCACGCCGAGTTCGGCGAGGTGACCGCTGAGGTGGCCGACGCCCTGAACGCGGTCCACGCCGCTGGCGGGCGGATCATCTGCGTCGGCACTACCAGCTTGCGTCTGCTGGAAAGCGCCACCGGCGAGGACGGCGTCGTCCGTCCGTTCGCGGACGAGACGGCCATCTTCATTACGCCTGGCTACCGCTTCCGCGCCGCCGACGTGCTGATGACCAACTTCCACCTGCCCAAGTCGACCCTGTTCATGCTGGTCAGCGCCTTCGCCGGTCAGGCGACGATGCGGGCGGCCTATGAGCACGCCAAATCCACGGGCTATCGTTTCTATTCCTACGGCGACGGCAGCCTGCTGTTCAAAGACGAGACCCGCTGATGGCCTTCCCCTTCGAGATCAAGGCCACCGAAGGCAAGGCCCGCACCGGCGTCCTGAAGACCCCGCGCGGCGACATTCGCACGCCGGCCTTCATGCCCGTGGGCACCGCCGCGACCGTCAAGGCCATGACGGTCGACCAGGTCAAGGACACCGGCGCCGACATCATCCTGGGCAACACCTATCACCTGATGCTGCGCCCTTCGGCCGAGCGGGTGCATCGCCTGGGCGGCCTCCACAAGTTCATGCGCTGGGACAAGCCGATCCTGACCGACAGCGGCGGCTTTCAGGTCATGAGCCTGTCGGGCATCAGCAAGCTGACCGAGGAGGCCGTGACCTTCTCCAGCCACGTGGATGGCTCCAAGCACGTGCTGACGCCCGAGCGCTCGATCGAGATCCAGGCCGACCTGCTGGGCAGCGACATCGTCATGCAACTGGACGAGTGCGTCGCCTGGCCGGCCGAGGAGGCCAGAGCGCGCAAGGGCATGGAGCTCTCCGCCCGCTGGGCCCAGCGCTCGAAGGACGCCTTCGGCACGCGCGACAGCCAGGTCCTGTTCGGCATCCAGCAGGGCTCGACCTTCGAGAACCTGCGCCGCGAGTCCTCTGACCGCCTGCGCGAGATCGGCTTCGACGGCTATGCTATCGGCGGCCTGGCGGTCGGCGAGGGCCACGAGGCGATGTGCGAGGTGCTGGACTACGCGCCCGGCCTGCTGCCCGAGGACCGCCCGCGCTACCTGATGGGCGTCGGCAAGCCCATCGATCTGGTGGAAGCGGTGGCGCGCGGCGTCGACATGTTCGACTGCGTGCTGCCCACCCGCTCGGGCCGCCATGGCCAAGCCTGGACCTGGGACGGGGCGATCAATCTGAAGAACGCCAAGTTCGCCGAGGACGAGTCGCCGCTCGATCCCGACAGCGACTGCCCGGCCAGCCGCGACTATTCGAAAGCCTATCTGCGGCACCTGTTCAAGGCCGAGGAGATCCTGGGCCAGGTGCTGCTGTCCTGGCACAACATCGCCTTCTTCCAGGCCCTGACGGCCGCTATGCGCGCGGCCATCGCGGAAGGGCGCTTCGAGCAATTCCGCCGCGACTTCCGAGCGCGGCACCTCAATCAGGGCTAATCCCGAGGCCCCTGCGGCACCAGCGGGGCTTCTTCCTTGACGATCGGGAAGCGCGGCTTGCGCGGACCGTAGGGATCGCGCGGCGGCGGCATGCCGGGCTCCACGACGGGCGGCCCGGTCAGCGGCTTGTGCTGCGGCGTGGCCGGCGGATTGCAGCCGCGCGCCTCGCCCAGACCCTTCAGATAGGCCCGCCGGACGTTGCCGGAGGTGATGGCGCTCTGGACCAACCGGTCGTGGCGCTCGGCCCCGGTCAGCTTCCGCACCCAGCCGCGCATGGGGATCATGTCCTGCGCCGTGCTGGCGATGGCGCCCAGCGCCGCCTGGCCCGCCGCCTTGCGGCCGCGATCCATCAGGTCCTCGTTCTCCTCGGGTGGATTGCGGTCGATGTCCTCGCCCAGCGCGGTGTCCAGCGGCGCGACCAGCTCGATCAGGCTGTTGCAGTCGGCGCGGACCGGGCGCTGGTAGGGATCGTCCATCGCCTCCAGCAGCACGCGCGGGATCTTGGTGCGAACCAGGTTCACGTCGCGCAACGGCGCGCTGACCGCGCCGCTGATCCCTTCCTTGTTGGCGTCGGAGGTCGATTTGATTCTGCCGTCGTCGGTGGGCTGGACGGGCGAATCCTGGGGCGAGGAGGGTGGTCCTCCGGACAAAGGCGGCGGCTCCTGCTGCTGCGCGAAGGCCGTTCCGGCCAGGGTCGCGCTGCAAAAGGCCGCCAAAAGCAAGGTTCTACGCATGACTCACCCTAACCCGCTCACAGCTTTACCATCATCCATCGGAAAAACGGCGAAACCATGCTTGCGGCGACCAGGACCCCCGACTATGGTCCGCGCCGCTTCCACCGGCGCCCGCCGGATCGTTAGCGGGCCGGTAGCTCAGTGGTAGAGCATTCGACTTTTAATCGAATGGTCGTGGGTTCGAACCCCACCCGGCCTACCAAACCTTCGAATAATCACTAAATAAAACAATTACTTATTCGAGGTTTGACAGTGAAGGTTTGACTTTCCTGTCTTGCTGGCGCCGTTTTTCGCGAAAATTCGACGGCCTGCGCATCCACTAGCACCCTCACATGGCCACCACTTCTTCCATGAGTGTCTGCTCCAGGCTAGATTCACTCTATGGACGTATTTGACTGGCTCGCAGAGTGGTACGAGGCGCAGTGCGACGGGGAATGGGAGCACAGCTTCGGCCCCGAGATCGGCACGATCGACAACCCTGGTTGGTCGGTAAAGATCGACCTGGCCGGAACGGATTGCGATGGGCGAACTATGGAGCGTCGCTCGCAAAGCTACGAGCATATGACGGAGTGGTGGACCTGTTGGGTGGAGGACAATGTCTTCCATGGAGCTGGTGGGCCACGCCAACTACGTCCCATGCTGGAAGCGTTTAGGGCCTGGACACTGACCGACTAGCGGCCCAGCCCAAGGTCCGCAACGGGGGCGGACGTCAACTAGAGCGCTGAAGTCAACCTTTCACATGTCTCTTGCACTATAGGCTCAGCCCAAGCCTGAGCGCGATCGTGCTTCTCGTCCTCGCGCGCCCGCACATCTGGATGCCAGAGTTCACGCCGTGAACCGAGCTGGATGGCGTCTGTTTCGCTGACGATGGCGACCATGTCGGTCAGATACCCCCGAATGTCCGGCGCGACGTCGTCTTCATATGGAGCGAGCGCCACGGCGGCTTCTAACGCTGAAATGCGTCTCTCCAGGAAATCCGCCGCGATCGATATCAGCGCTGCGCGCACTTTCTGTTCCATGAGTCCGAAGATCGCCGTGCCGATCTAGGTTCGCAAGCAGTACCTATGGCCGTCCTTAACGCGCTGAAAGCGAACCCTCGTCTCGGCGTGATTTCGAGACGGGAACGGGGTGGCTTCGCAGGTTTGACAGTCGCCAGCTAAGTGGTTGAATTGCCTCAAGGGCAATGCGGTGGGTTTGACAGCGTAAGGCTTTGACAAACCTCAGTTGTCACCTTCCCACCCGGCCTACCAATACTTCTATTCAGCAAGCGTTCGGGCTCAATCGAGCGACCGCGCTCCGCGTCAGTATTCTCATCTAGTGCCTTACGTTCAGTATCTCTCGCAGCTTTATGGCTGTCTTTGAGCGCTTGACCTAAGTGCCGCTTCCGTGGCGGACTCCCGGATAGGGGGTGATCATGAATGATGCGGCTATAGAGAGATTGAAAGCGGTTGGCCTGCTGCTGATTGGCGTATTCCTGGTTTTTGGGCTTATGGACCTCTCGCCAAATTTCTACGGCCCCTTTGCGTGGATGGCGCACCACAAGTCTATGGCGCCTTGGTTTTCTGGATTTGCTACCACGACGGGTGTCATCGTTGCGCTGACGAACGCTCAGCTCAAAGAGTTGAGCGATGACCGTAGGGCCGCGCTCGCGATAAAGCGCGCTGAACGGTCTCTTGCAGAGTCCGCCTGTTCGATAGCGAATGGGGCTCATGTTATTTGTGTGATTATAATAAAATGCCTTTTGGAAGATAATTGGATAAGGTGGCGGTCAGATATTTCTGACCTAGTTTCTCCTTCGCTTGATATATTTCGGGGGAATTCCGGAAGATTGCCTGCGTATCAGCTCCCATCAAAGGGTGTTAGGGTTTGGTATCGTATTGATACATATGTTTTTCATGTAATTGTTGGTGTAAAAAGATTTTCGGAAATTTCTGAATCCGAAGATTTGAAGAAATTATCTTCGATAAGAAGTTCCATTCTTAGAGATTGTGTTTTTGTTATTGAGTGCGCCCGAGGGCTTGCTGATATATTGAAGATTGATGTTGAGTGGGATTTTGGAACAATTGAGCCCTTTGATGCGAAGTCCGCTGTAGAGGAAGCTTTGGGCGAGGCGGCTTTCTGATCGGTCAAGGGTTGTTGTTTTGTCTTGCGGTTTGGGGGGCGATCATTTGATGGGGCCAGTTTTTCTCCCACCCCCACCAGCCTTTTCTCGTTTGCCCCATTGCACCGGTAGAGATTTAAGCGGCTCAGTTTCAACGACGCCGTCGGGACCCTTAACCGTCCTGGCGCGTTCAACCTTTGCCTTGAGCTATGTGGCGAGCCCGGACCCTGGACGACGATCAGACGATGACCGCCGACACCGCCGCGCGCCGGGCTTCCCATAACTCGGGTAGTGGGCCGCCGGCTAAGCGGCCATTTTTCCGCAGGCGCTCCGCCATTCCGGGCTTTGGCCTGACGATGGGCGTGACGCTGACCATCCTGTCGCTGATCGTCCTGATCCCGCTGACCGCCGTGGTCCTGAAGGCCTCGCAGCAATCGCCGGCCGACTTCTGGGCCGTGGCGACGTCGCAGCGCTCCATGGCCGCCTATCGCCTGAGCTTCGGCGCGGCGTTCGTGGCCGCCGTGGTCAACGGCATTTTCGGCGTGCTGACGGCCTGGGCGCTGGTCCGCTACGAGTTCCCGGGCAAGACCATCGTCAACGCCCTGGTCGACCTGCCGTTCGCCCTGCCGACCGCCGTGGCCGGCATTGCCCTTGCGACGCTCTATTCGCCGAACGGCTGGGTGGGGCAGTTCCTGACGCCGCTGGGCATCAAGGCCGCCTACAACCCGGTCGGCGTAACCATCGCCCTGATCTTCATCGGCCTGCCGTTCGTGGTCCGCACCATCGAGCCGGTCCTGCGTGACGCCGCCGAGGACGTCGAGGAGGCCGCCGCCAGCCTGGGCGCCAACCGCGTCGACACGATCCTGCGGATCGTTCTGCCGGCCCTGGCGCCAGCCTGGCTGACCGGCTTCGCCATGGCCTTCGCGCGCGGTGTTGGCGAGTACGGCTCGGTGATCTTCATCGCTGGCAACATGCCCTACAAGTCCGAGATCGCGCCGCTGCTGATCATCATCCAGCTGGAGCAGTTCGAGTACGCCCGCGCCGCGACGATCGCCGTCGTCATGCTGACCGTCTCGTTCACGATGCTGTTCGTGATCAACGCCATCCAGGCCTGGGCGCGGAGGTTCGACTGATGGCTAGCGCCACCCATCACCGCCGGGCCACCGATGATCCGACCTGGGCGAAGGTCCTGATCGTCGGCGTCGTCATGGCCTTCCTGGCGCTGGTTCTGATCCTGCCGCTGGCCGCCGTGTTCGCCGAGGCGCTGCGCAAGGGCCTGGGCGCGGCGTTCGAGGCGATCAACAACCCCGACGCTTTGGCGGCCGTGAAACTGACCCTGATCACCGCCGCCATCGCGGTGCCGTTCAACGCCGCCTTCGGCCTGTGCGCCGCCTGGGCGATCGCCAAGCACGAGTTCCCTGGCAAGTCGCTGCTGATCACCCTGATCGACCTGCCGTTCTCGGTGTCGCCGGTCGTGGCGGGCCTGATCTATGTGCTGATCTTCGGCCTGCAGGGCTGGTTCGGCGAGACCCTGGTCGACAACGACATCAAGATCATCTTCGCCGTGCCCGGCATCGTGCTGGCGACCGTCTTCGTGACCTTCCCGTTCGTGGCCCGCGAGCTGATCCCGCTGATGCAGGAGCAGGGGACCAGCGAGGAGGAGGCGGCTGTCTCGATGGGCGCCGGAGGGCTCTACACCTTCTGGCGGGTGACCGCCCCCAACGTGCGCTGGGGCCTGATGTACGGCGTACTGCTGTGCAACGCCCGCGCCATGGGCGAGTTCGGCGCGGTGTCGGTGGTCAGCGGCCACATCCGCGGCCTGACCAACACCATGCCGCTGCACGTCGAGATCCTCTACAACGAGTACGACTTCGTCGGCGCCTTCGCCGTAGCGGCCCTGCTGTGCCTGCTGGCCGTGGTGACCCTGGTGCTGAAGACGGTGGTCGAGGCGGCCCAGCCGGGCATGCGCGGCCGCGGCGGACACTGAATGGACTTCACGAGCCTATGACCATCTCCATCCGCTCCGTCGAAAAGAAGTTCGGTCGCTATCCGGCGCTGAACAAGGTCGATCTCGAGATCGCCGATGGCGAACTGCTGGCGCTGCTGGGGCCTTCGGGCTCGGGCAAGACGACGCTGCTGCGCACGATCGCGGGCCTGGAATTCCCGGACGCCGGCCAGGTGCTGTTCGACGGCGAGGACGTGACCTTCGCCTCGGCGGCCGACCGCCGCGTGGGCTTCGTGTTCCAGCAGTACGCGCTGTTCAAGCACATGACCGTGGCCAAGAATATCGCGTTCGGCCTCGACGTCCGGAAGGGCAAGGACAAGCCGCCCAAGGACGAGATCGCCCGCCGCGTCGAGGAACTGCTGAAGCTGGTCGAGCTGGACGGCCTGGGCTCGCGCTATCCGTCGCAGCTGTCGGGCGGCCAGCGCCAGCGCGTGGCCCTGTCGCGGGCGCTGGCCGTGCAGCCCAGCGTGCTGCTGCTGGACGAGCCGTTCGGCGCCCTGGACGCCACGGTCCGCAAGTCGCTCCGCAAGGAGCTGCGCCGCGTCCATGACGCCACGGGCGTGACCACCATCTTCGTGACGCACGACCAGGAAGAGGCCCTGGAACTGGCCGACCGCGTGGCCATCCTGAACAAAGGCTCGATCGAGCAGATCGGCACGCCCGACCAGGTGCACGACACCCCGGAGACGGCCTTCGTCTGCGGCTTCGTCGGCGAGGCCAACTGCTTCGAGGGCCAGGTCGGCGGCGGCCAGTTCAACGCCGGCGCGCTGCGCCTGCCGGCCTCGGGCGTGCGCGAAGGTTCGGCTACGGCCTATGTCCGTCCGCACGACTTCGTGCTGGACGACGGCGGCTTCGAGGTGAACGTCGACCGGGCGCATGTGCAGGGCGCCCTGACCACGGTCAACGCCACCGCCGCCGACGGCCGTCACATCGAGATCAGCGCTTCGCGCGCCGAAGCGACCCGTTTCCAGGGCACGGTCAAGATCGCTGCCCGCAAAGCCCACGTTTACGCCGCTTAAGCTCTCCGCGCGCTAAGCTTGACTGGGCGAACAGGGTTCAACGTTCGCGAGCGAAGCGGCTTGTGTTGCGCTAACATCGGCGCGACTCGGCGGAAGTATTGGGGACGCATGGCCATGGTGGAGCCTTCGGGCGCGGAGCGTCGCTCGCATCCCCGGATGCCGGCGGCGCGCAAGATCTACATCGTCGACGATCCGCGCTCGTGGAAGTGCTCGCTGCTGGACGTGGCCGAGAAGGGCGCGCGCCTGTCGTCGATCGGCATCGCTTCGCCGCCGGAAAAGTTCATCTTCGTCGACGCTGGCGGCCGCCGGGTGCATCTGGCGCACGTCGTCTGGCGCTCGGGCGCGGAAGTGGGCGTGCAGTTCCTGGTGACCCAGCGCATCGGCCCCCGCGCCGGCGGCGCGGCCGGGGCGCTGGAGATCGCCCGCAAGTTCGCCGCCACCCTACCGGCCGAGGCGGGCGCCTGACCTACTGCTGCTGTTGTTGCTGCTGCTGATGCAGATCCTGGCGCAGGGCCGCGTCCGGACGACGGCGGCCGCCCGCGAAGGTCGGGCGCGCCATGCGCAGGAACTCGGGCTCGGCCATCGCCGCGCGGGCCCGGCGGACGGTGACGCCCACGGCCAGCTGGCTCTCGGCGTCGCCCTTGTAGACGCCCCGTGACGGGGTGACGTCGGCATAGTCCCGACCCACGGCGACAGCCACGTGGCGCTCGCCGGCCATCATGTTGTTGGTCGGATCGAAGCCGACCCAGCGGAGGCTGGGCAGGAACACTTCGACCCAGGCATGGGTGGCATCGGGATCGGAGCGGTCGCCGGCGTCGCGGTCGGTGAACAGGTAGCCCGACACGTAGCGCGCCGGCATGCCCCAGGCCCGGCAAACCGCCAGCATGATGTGAGCGAAGTCCTGGCAGACGCCGCGCCCGGCGCTCAGCGCCATGTCGATCGGGCTGTCGGCGTCGGTGACGCCCGGCTGGTATTCGAACGCCCGGTAGATGGTCTCTGACAGGGCGCGGGCGGCGGTCAGCGGATCCTTGCGCTTCAGGGTGTCCAGGTCGTGCTCGTTGATGAAGGTCTGCAGCGCCTCGGTCATCTCGACGAAGCCATGCGGCCGCAGGAAGTCGAAGCACTCGCCGCGCACGAACTCGCTGCGCAGCCGGTCCCACTCGCCCATGTCCAGATGGTCCGGTCGCTCGGTAGGGGCTTCGGTCTCCACCGCCGAGCGGGCGATGATGGTCAGCTTGTCGTGCGGCTGCGGGACGTCGAAGTGGTAGACGGCGTTGCCGAAGCTGTCGGCGTACGAAAACACCTGGGCGGCCGGCTCCAGGTCCAGCTCGAAGCTGACCAGGCGCTGGCGCGCGGTCTTCTGGGGCTGCATCCACAGCTCCATCAGGCTTTCCCGGACGGGCTTCTCGTAGTGGTACTGGGTGACGTGGCGGATTTCGAGGAGCACTGGAAAGTCCTAAGCCGGAAGACGCGTTTCGAGCGGGTAGGCGACGAAGGTGTCGTAGATCGCTTCGTGGATGCGGGCGCACTCGTTGACGACGGTGGTCAGCAAAGGCCCGGCGCCGACGGCTTCCAACTCGTCGACATCGGCGAACTGTAGGCGCGCTTTCAGGCGGCCGGCCAGGCGTTCCGGTCCCGCGCGCTCGTTGACGGCGCCGCGGGCCATGGCGCTGAGGTGCTGTTCGATCTGGGCGGTGGCGAAGCGGATCGAGCGCGGGAAATCCTCGTCGAAGACCAGGAATTCGAGGATGTGTCGGGGCTCGATCTCGGCGGTGTAGACCCGCAGATAGGGCTCCAGGGCGCAGGCCATGCGCAGCACGCTGACCAGGGCCACGTGGTCGTCGACCTGGCCGTGGGCGGGGCTTTCGGCGAAGCAGACCTCCAGCAGGCGCGAGAGCAGCTGGGCTCGCTCCATGTAGATGCCCAGCATCATGAACCGCCAGCTCTCGCCGTGGCTCATGGTGGTGTCGGCCGCGCCCTTGAACAGGTGCAGGTCGGCGATGACATCGTGCAGGAAGTTGGCCGAGCCGTCCGAGAACTCCTTGGCGACCTTCTTGTCCGTGACCTTCAGGTACAGCAGGTTCAGTCGCTCCCAGGTCTCGGTGGTGATCTGGTCGCGAACCTGGCGGGCGTTCTCGCGGGCCTGGGCAAGGGACGAGACGACCGAGTTGGGGTCGGAGCGATCCAGCACCAGGGCCTGGGCGGCCTCGAACGATCCGACGTCCACGCCGTCGCCCGGCTCGCCGACGGCGGCCATGGCGATCCAGATCGCCTGAGCGCCGGAGTCGGTCTGGTCGAGGGTGGCGTTCAGCATCACCGACGACAGGCGCGAGAGGTGCTCGGCCCGTTCGATGTATCGGCCCAGCCAGTAGAGGCTGTCGGCAACACGCGCGAGCATCATGGGCGGGCGCTCCCGTTGCCGGCGCCATTGGAGTGGCCGTTTTCATCGGCCAGCACCCAGGTGTCCTTCGAGCCGCCGCCCTGGCTGGAGTTCACGACCAGAGAGCCGCGCTTCAGCGCCACGCGGGTGAGAGCGCCGGGCGTCACGATGGTCTTCTCGCCCGACAGGATGAACGGGCGCAGGTCGACGTGGCGCGGCTCGATCCGGCCGTCGACCAGGCAGGGCGCGGTCGAGAGCTGGATGGTCGGTTGGGCGATGTAGTTGTCGGGATCGGCCTTGATGGCGTCGGCGAAGTCGTCGCGCTCCTTCTGGCTGGCGTGCGGGCCGACCAGCATGCCGTAGCCGCCCGAGGCGCCAACGGCCTTGACCACGTACTTGTCGAGGTTCTCGAGCACGTGACCCAGCTGGCGCGGCTCGCGGCAGAGGAAGGTCTCGATATTGGGCAGGATGGCGTCCTCGCCCAGATAGTAGCGGATGATGTCGGGGACATAGGCGTAGACGGCCTTGTCGTCGGCGACGCCCGTGCCGGGGGCGTTGCAGATCACCACGTTGCCGGCGCGATAGGCGTTGAACAGGCCCGCCGCGCCCAGCGAGCTGTCGCGTCGGAAGGTGAGGGGGTCGATGAAGTCGTCGTCGACCCGGCGATAGATCACGTCGATCCGGCGGATGCCGGTCGTGGTGCGCATGTAGACCATGTTCTCGTGCACCACGAGATCGCGGCCCTCGACCAGCGGCACCCCCATCAGGCGGGCCAGGTAGGCGTGCTCGTAATAGGCGCTGTTGTAGACGCCTGGTGTCAGCACCACGACCTGCGGGTCGCCCCGCCAGTCGGCGGCCATGCTCTTCAGTGTCGAGAGCAGGAGGTCGGGATAGCGCTCCACGGGACGCACGCCAGCAGCGCGATAGGTGCCAGGGAAGGTCCGCTTGGCCGCGTCGCGATTGGCCAGCATGTACGAGACGCCTGACGGGACGCGGAGATTGTCCTCCAGCACGGCGAATTGGCCGTCCTGGCAGCGGATCAGGTCGCTGCCGCAGACATTGGCGTAGGCCTTGTGCGGCACATAGAGGTGCTGCATTTCGCGGCGATACGACGGCGCGCCCAGCACCAGCTCGCGCGGCACCACGCCGTCCATCAGGATCTGCTGATCGCCGTAGATATCGGCCAGGAACAGGTTCAGGGCCTGCAGCCGCTGGGTCAGGCCCGCTTCGATCCGCTTCCACTCGTCGGCGGGGATGATGCGCGGGAAGAGGTCGGTCGGCATCACCCGCTCGGTGGTGTTATCCGCGCCATAGACCGTGAAGGTGATGCCCTGCAGCAGGAACGACCGTTCCAGGGTGCGCTGGCGGCCCGCCAGCTCTTCCGCGCCCAGGGTCGACATGCGGCCGTGCAGAGGATCGTAGTGCTTCCGGACCTCGCCCTCGGGCGTGAACATCTCATCGTAGGCGACGCCCGGCAGGTAGGCCGCCTCCGTCATCGGAAGGGTCGGTGCGTCTTCGAGGGTCTGGGTCTTCGCCGCCACGCTTTTTTCCACGCCCTATTTCAAAGGGTTGTCTTCACTTGGGCGCGACGCCGAGGGGGCCGCGCCATCTCGACTCTAGAACGTCGCGACGGTCTCGCGCGTCGGATTCGACATCCGCCGCGTGATTGCACACGACTGCTCATCATTTGGGCGCCTTCCGCCTGCTTTGGGAAGCGCAGCTAGCGTCCTCTTCGTTGCATTTCCTGTCGTGACACGGCGCAAACCCCAGACTACAGCAGGGGCGGGGGCGCTTCGCGCGGGGAACGTGATTTGGTGCTTGGGCGGTACTCCCTGGCCTTGACCGTGGTGACGTGGCTGACGGCCTCGGTCGCCTGGGCCGACGAGCCGATGGCCCAGATCCAAGGCGTCGAGGACAGGGCCCTGCGCGACGCCATTCAGCGCGCTCTGACCGATTCCAAGAATCCCGCCCAAAGCCGCGCCGAAGCGCGTCGCCGCGCCCGCCAGGCCGGCGAGGACTCCATCGCCGTGCTGCGCGCCGAGGGCTACTATGCCTACACCGTCGAGCCCGACGTCCTGGACGGCGAGCCGCCGCGCGCGGTGGTCAAGATCACGCCAGGACCGGTCTTCACGATCGCCGACCCGCGCATCGACTGGTCCGGCGCGCCGCCCGACGAAGGCGTCCGCCAGCGCGCCGCCGCCGCCATGCGCCTTACCGTGGGCGAGCCGGGGCGTTCGGCCGATGTGGTCGGCGCGGAGGGGCGCGTGGTCGCTCAGGTCGCAAAGCTGGGCTATGCCGACGCCGCCGCCGAGCCGCGCGAAGTCATTGTCGATCACGCCGATCATACGGTTCGCCCGGCCTTCAAGATCGTGGCCGGCGAGCTGGTCCATCTCGACGGGATCGAGGTCGTCACCAAGGGGCGCACCAATCCCGCCTGGGTCGGACGCCTGGCGCCCTGGGTCAGTGGCGATGTCTACGACCCCGAGGACGTCGCCGAGCTGGAGCGCCGCCTGCGCGACACCAGCGTCTACGACTCGATCTCGGTCTCGCTGGCCGGACCCGACAAGGCGACCGCCGAGGGCTACCGGCCCGTGGTCATCACCCTGGCCGACCGCAAGTCGCGGACCATCGAACTGGGCGCCGGCTATTCGACCAGCGAGGGCGCGGGCATCGACGCGCGGTGGATCCGCTACAATCGGCTGAAGCGCGCCGACACCACCACCTACGCTCTGCGCTTCGCCAAGCTGGAGCAGCGGCTGGGGGCGGAAATCTCGCTGCCGCACTGGCGTCGTCCGCAGCAGACGCTGAAGATGAATACGTCGGTGTTCCGCAACGACACTGACGCCTACAACGAAACCGGCGCCACGGTCGGGGTCGACCTGACCAAGCGACGTCAGACGACGGCCTATCGCACCTTCGGCGTGTCGCTGGACCTGTCCCAGACCAAGGAGCAGGTCAGCCGCAACGGTTTGGTCGCCGGCCGCAAGCTGAACCTGGCCACCGTCGCGGGCCTGGCGGCCTATGCCTGGGACTTCTCGGACAACATCCTGGATCCCAAGCGCGGCTGGCGCCTCGAGACGCGGGGCGAGCCGACCTATGTGGTCGGCGATACAACTCTGCCGTACCTGAAGCTGACGACCCAGGGCTCGGCCTATCTGCCGATCGGCAAACTGGCCAGCACGGTGGTGGCCGCCCGCGTGAAGCTGGGCGCCATTCTGGGCGGTGGCATTCCCAGTGTCCCGGCCTCGCGGCGCTTCTATTCCGGCGGCGGCGGCTCGGTGCGCGGCTACGCCTATCAGGCCATTGGGCCGCGCCTGACCGATAACACGCCTCAAGGCGGTATCTCGCTGGTCGAGACCTCGTTCGAGGTGCGCCAGAAGATTACCCGGAACTGGAGCGGTGTCGCCTTCATCGACACCGGGGCCATCGGCACGGACAAGACCCCGAGAGCCGAAGACTTCCGCACCGGTGTGGGCTTCGGCGTCCGCTATGACCTGGGCTTCGGCCCCATCCGCGCCGACATCGCCGCCCCGCTGGGCCGCCGCAAGGGCGACCCGGCGTTCCAGATCTATCTCAGCATCGGGCAGAGCTTTTGAGCGGCGAGCAGGACAAGCCTGACCTGACGGAGGCCGTCGTCCACGCTGCTGAGGCGACGGGCGAGGTCGCCGTCAAGGCCGCCAAAAAGATCGGCTGGGGCGGCGCGCTGCTGATCGCCGCTGCGATCCTGGCCGGCATTCTGATCGTCATGGCCGGCGGCCTGCGCCTGGCGCCGATCACGCCGCAGGGCCGCATGTTCCTCGAGGCTCGCGCTTCGGGCCTGAAGCTGGGCCGCATCGGCAAGCTGAAGATCGAAGGCCTGTCGGGCGACATCTGGAAGGACTTCGGCGTTCGCCGCCTGACCATTTCCGACGAGAAGGGCGTCTGGCTGGAGGCTCACGACCTGCGGGTCGCCTGGCGCGCCACCGAGCTGTTCGGCCGGCGCTTTCATGCCGAGCGCATCGACGCTCGCGACGTGATCCTGCTGCGCCGCCCGACCCTGACGCCCAAGGGACCCAAGTCCAGCGCCGCGCCGGTGTCGGTCGACCTGGACGCCTTCGCCTTCCGCCTGATCACCCGGCCGGCGTTCAGCGGCAAGGACGGCGATTTCGACGTCAGGGGCGACTACGAGATGGCCCGCCTGGGCGGCCACAAGGGCAAGCTGGGCGTGGCCTCGCGCCTGCATGTCGGCGATCACCTGAACCTCGGCTTCGATCTTGGACGCGCCGAGACCCTGCACCTGAAGGCGGACGCGGTCGAAGCCAATGGCGGCGCCATCGCTGGGGCCCTGGGTCTGCCGGCCGACCGAACCTTCGACCTGAAGGCCAAGGCCGATGGCACGACCAGCCGCGCCGCCTTCAACATCGTGGCCCGCTCGGGAAACACCATCCCGTTGCAGGGCGACGGCGCCTGGAACGAGCAGGGCGGCTCGGCCCGAGGGCGGCTGGACCTGCAGGCCTCGACCCTGACCCAGCGCCTAGCCCACATGTTCGGGCCGCAGGCGGACTTCACCCTCGACGGCAGGAAGGCCACCAAGGACGGGCTTTCGGCCCTGAACCTGGCGATCAATGCCGAGAACCTGACGTTGCGAGGCCATGGTCTGGCCGATCTCGCCAAGAAGCGGACGGGTCCGGACGGCATCGCCTTCACCGCCCAGATCGGCGCGCTGAAGCGCATCGTCACGATCCCGCAGATGGGGCGCGGCGTCGCCGACGGCGTCTTCCGTCTCGAGGAGGGGGGCTTCTCGGTCCAGGGCAATGCCGACGTCGCCGATCTGGAGCTGCTGGGCTATCGCCTCAAGCGCGCCAAGGGGCCGGCGAGGGTTCGCTGGGCCAAGGGTGAGCTGGAGATCGAGGCGCAGGCGACCAGCTCGGGCGGCGGCGGCACGGGCCTGCTAGCGCTGCTGGGCCCTAGCCCCAAGGCGACCTTCGAGGGCGCGCGGGTCAAGGGCGGTCGCTTCCTGATCAAGGCCGCCCGGATCGACGCTCCGAACCTGATCGTCACCGGCAAGGGCGAGCGCGGTGTTCTGGGTGGTCTGTCCTTCGACGGTGAGATGAAGGTGGCCAGCATGGGTCCTGTGCGGCCCGGCGCGAAGGGTTCGCTGTCCGCCAAGTGGACGGCGTCGAGCTTCGCAGACCGGCCCTGGAGCTTCACGGTCGACAGCCAGGCGACGGGCTTCGCCACGGGCTATGCCGAGATCGATCGCCTGCTGGGCGCGGCGCCGAAGCTGAACGGCAAGGCCAGCTGGAACGACGGCGTCCTGACCGTTTCCGACGCCAAGCTGGACGGGACCAATGCCAATCTGCGGTCTTCGGGCAAGATGACCGTCGGCCAGGCCCTTGGCCTGGACTTCAAGCTGGACTGGACCGCTTCAGGCCCGTTCGTCGCCGGTCCGGTCGAGATCGCCGGCAAGGCGTCGGGCGATGGTCATGTCGGCGGCACGCTGGCTGCGCCGAGGGCCGAGCTCAACGCCGACTTCGACAGCATCGACCTGCCGCGCCTGCCCTTGAAGAAGGCGCACCTGACCGTGACCTTCGCGCACGGTCCCAACGCCACCGACGGCGTCGCGGCGCTGCAAGGCGACAGCGCCTATGGCCCGGCGCGCGGGCGGACGGTGTTTCGGTTCTCGCCGGGCGGTATCGAGCTGACCGAACTGGACATCGATGGTGGCGGCGCCAAGGCCAAGGGCGCCATGTCACTGCGCAACGGCTTGCCGGCGACGGCGGACCTGACCCTGGCCATCGGCCCGGGCGCGTTCCTGCCGCAGGGGCAGGTGACGGGCTCTGCCAAGCTGGTCGACGCGCCTGGCGGTGGTCCGGCTTCGGCGACGCTGGACCTGACGGCCGAGGACGTCTCCAGCGGTGGTTGGAAGGTCCGTTCGGCTCGGATTAAGGCCGAGGGACCGCTGTCGCGCCTGCCCCTGGCGATCGACGCCCGCGGCGAGGCTCCTGGTGGCCGCTGGCGTCTGAACGGCTCCGGCGAACTGGCCCAGACCGACAAGATCTACGACCTGACCCTGAACGCCGCCGGCAAGATGGGCCGCACCGACATCAAGACCCGCGAGGCGGCCAAGTTCCGCTTCGGCGACGGGCCGACCCAGGCCCGCCTGCGCCTGGCCATCGACCAGGGCCGCGCCGACATCGACGCTGACTTCGGCGGCGCTGTCGCCATGCTGAAGGCGCAGTTGACCGGCGTGACGCTCACCGCGTTCGACCCGGACCTCGACGGCGATATCGACGGATCCTTCAACCTGCACGGCCAGGGCGAGACCCTGGGCGGCGACTTCACCATGCGCCTGTCGAACGCTCGCGAGCGCGGGGCCAAGGTCGACCAGTCGATGGACGCCAAGATCCACGGCGACCTGACCGACAGCCGCCTGACCATCGTGGCCGATGGCGACAACCGCCAGGGCTTGAAGGCCGAGGCTAACCTGGTCCTGCCGGTCGAGGCCTCGGCCAAGCCGCTGCGCCTGATGGTCGACAAGAAGCGCGGCGTGCAGGGACGCTTCTCGGCCCAGGGCGAGATCAAGCCGCTGTGGGACCTGCTGCTGGGTCCCGAGCGGTCGCTGTCGGGCAAGATCAACCTGGAGGCCAACCTGGGCGGCACCCTGGCCGACCCGCGCCTGATCGGCCAGGCGACCCTGGACAACGGCGGTTTCGACGATGGCCAGACGGGTCTTCGCCTGCGTAACGTCACCTTGCGTGCGGCCCTGGCGGACAACGCCATCGATGTCAGCCAGGCGGTCGGCGAGGACGGGCAGGGCGGTTCGGTCTCGGGCGCCGGCCGGATCAGCCTGGCGCGCGACGGCGTCGGCAGCTTCAAGCTGGACATGAAGAGCTTCCGCCTGATCGACACAGACCTGGCCTCGGCCGTCGCTAGCGGCTCGGCGACGGTGAACCGCTCGGCCGACGGCAAGATCAAGCTGACCGGCGCGGTGACCCTCGATCGCGCCGACGTCTCCGCCCAGAGCAAGACCCCGGTGGGCGTCATCGCCATGGACGTGATCGAGCGCAACCGGCCGCAGGACCTGGACCAGGGCCTGCAGCGCCGCCCCGACACCGGCGGCATGATCCTGGACCTCGACCTGAAGGCGCCGCGCCGGGTGTTCGTGAAGGGGCGCGGCCTCGACGTCGAACTGTCGCTGAACGCCCACGTCGGCGGCACCTCCCTGGCCCCGGCGCTGAGCGGCGTGGCCCGCGTGGTGCGCGGCGAATACGACTTCGCCGGCAAGCGGTTCGAGTTCGACGACGATGGTGTCGTCTACCTGTCCAGCCAGCTGGACCGCATCCGCCTGGATCTGTCCGCGACCCGCGAGGACGCCTCCCTGACGGCGGTGGTGCGGATCCAGGGTACGGCCGCCAAGCCGGAGATCACCCTGACCTCCAAGCCCGAACTGCCCAGCGACGAGGTGCTCAGCCAGGTGCTGTTCGGTTCGTCCGCGGCCCAGCTCTCGCCGATCGAGGCCGCTCAGCTGGCCTCGGCCCTGGCCTCGCTGGCCGGTGGCGGCGGCTTCGACGTGATCGGCAACCTGCGCAGCTTCGCGCGGCTGGATCGCCTGGCCTTCGCCGAGAGCGCGACGGGCATGACGGTGTCGGGCGGTAAGTACGTGACCGATGACGTCTATGTCGAGATCATCGGCGGTGGCCGCGAAGGGCCGGCGGCGCAGGTCGAGTGGAGGATTCGCCGGACCCTGTCGCTGGTCTCGAGGATCGGCGGCCAAAACGACGCCAAGCTTTCCGTCCGCTGGCGAAAGGACTACTAAAGACGCAAGGCTGTTGCGCGGGCGACCGGTTACCTCCTCCGAGGTGAGCACGATTTACCCGCGGCCCTTGGTTATCGTGACTGAGGGAGGACCAGCCTATATGCGGCTCAATTCAGAAGATCGCGTGGTTCTGGATCGCATCGCGCGCGACGGCGGCCTGATCGTCGATCGCGCCGTGGATTGGTGTGCGGTGAACTCCGGAAGCCGGCACGTGACCGGCCTGGAGCGTCAAAGGCAAATTCTGCTCGACGCCGCCGCGCGTCTGCCGGCCGCGCCGATCGATGTGCCGCTGTCGCCGTCGCGAGAGATCTCGGCCGACGGCCGCGAGACCGAATTCCATCATCCGCCGTCGCTGGCCGTGGTCGTGCGGCCGGAGGCGCCGGTCCAGGTGGTGCTGACTGGCCACTACGACACGGTCTATCCCGAGACGAGCCCGTTCCAGCTGGTCCGCACCCGCCCCGACGGCGCGCTGCATGGTCCGGGTATCGCCGACATGAAGGGCGGCATTTCGGTCATGTTGGCGGCGCTGGAGGCGTTCGAAGCCCACCCGGACTCGCACAATGTCGGCTACCGCGTGCTGCTGTCGCCCGACGAGGAGATCGGCTCGATCGCCTCGGGTCCGGTGCTGGCCGAGTTCGCGCGGCAAGGCCATGTGGGCCTGACCTATGAGCCTGCGCTGGCCGACGGAGCCCTGGCCTCGGCGCGTAAGGGCTCGGGCAATTTCCACATCGTCATTCACGGCCGCGCGGCCCATGCCGGTCGCGACTTCGCCGCCGGCCGCAACGCCGTGATCGGCGCGGCGCGGGTGGCGGAGAAGCTGCACGGTCTGAACGGCCAGCGCGATGGCGTCACGGTCAATGTCTCCCGCATCGATGGCGGCGCGCCGCTGAACATGGTGCCGGACGTGGCGGTCGTTCGCTTCAATGTCCGCTTCCCGGAAGCGCAGGCGGCTGCCTGGTTCGAGGGTGAGGTGGCGCGGATCGTCGGCGAAATCGGCGACGACTTGCACGCCCACCTGCACGGCCTGATCACCCGCGGCGCCAAGCCCTTCAACGCCGCCCAACAGCAGCTGTTCGGGGCTGTGAAGGACGTCGGCGCGTTGCTCGGCCAGGACATCGCCTGGAAGCCTTCTGGCGGCGTCTGCGAGGGCAACAACCTGTTCGCTTCGGGCCTGCCCAATGTCGACACACTGGGCGTACGCGGTGGCGATATCCACAGCGAGGCCGAGCACGCCTGGCCCGAGAGCTTCGTCGAGCGCGCGCAGCTCTCGGCCCTGATCCTGATGAAACTGGCCAGCGGCGAGATCGACGCCAGAGCGATCCGCGCGGCCATGGGGGAAATTTGATGCTTGTTGTCCGCCCTGCCGGCTCGACCGACTTCGACGCCCTGATGGAGCTGGCCGTCCTATCCGGACGCGGCTTCACCAGTCTGCCGGAAGACGAGCCGACCCTGCGGTCGCGCCTGGCCCTCTCCGAGGCCAGCTTCCAGGCCGGCGTCGCCGCGCCCGAGGCCTGGTACACCCTGATGCTGGAGGACCTGGACGCCGGCGACGTGATCGGTGTGGCGGGGGTCAAGGCGGGCGTGGGTCTCAAGCGGCCGCACTTCTCGTTCCGCGTCGTCACCTTGGCCCAGTCATCGCCGACCCTGGAGAAGCGCTTCGATCACCGCGCCCTGGTGCTGGTCAACGAATGCGCCGGCTGGTCGGAGGTCGGCTCGCTGTTTCTGAAACCCGAGCGGCGCAAGGGCGGGGCCGGGCGCCTGCTGGCCCAGTCGCGCTACATGCTGATCGGTCTGGAACCGCAGCGCTTCGCCGAGATGGTGCTGGCCGAGCTGCGCGGCTGGTTCGACGAGGACGGCAGCTGCCCGTTCTGGGACCATGTCGCCGAGAAGTTCTTCCGCCTGGGCTTCGACGAGGCCGACATGATGAGCGCCTCGACCGACGGCCAGTTCATCCTGGACCTGGCGCCGCGCCATCCGATCTATGCCGAGCTGCTGCCCAAGGAGGCGCGCGAGGTTCTGGGGCGCGTCCATCGCGAGGGCGAGGCGGCGCGGGCCATGCTGGAGGCCGAGGGCTTCCGGTACGAGGGCCTGATCGACATCTTCGACGCTGGCCCCACGGTCGCGGCGCGGCGGGATGACATCAAGACCGTCCGAGAAGCGCGCCGCCTGCGCCTGAAGCTGGGCGAGGACGCGTTCGGTGAGGAGGCGCTGATCTCGACAGGCGCGATCGGCGCTTTCCGGGCCGTGCGGGCGCCGGTGCTGATCGACGGGGAGACCGCGATCGTAAGCCGCGAGGCGGCGCAGGCTCTTCGGCTTTCGGAAGGCGAAATGGTGCGGGTGAAGGCATGAGCGGCGCTCTCTACATCGACGGCAAGTGGCGTTCCGGACGCGGCGTCGAGCTGGTCTCGACCGATCCGGCGAGCGGCGAGGTCGTGTGGCGCGAGGCGACCGCCGACGCGGCCGACGTCGCCGAAGCCGTGGCCGCTGCTCGCAGGGCGTTCCCCGGCTGGGCGGATCGTCCGCGTGAGGAGCGGGTCGCAACCCTCCGTCGTTACAAGGAAATCCTGGTCGAGCGCACCGCCGCCTTTGCAGAGGCCCTGAGCCGCGAAACCGGCAAGGCGTTGTGGGAAACCAAGGCCGAACTGGGCTCGATGGCTGGCAAGGTCGACCTGTCGATAAAGGCCTATGATGAGCGGACCGGCGTCACCGAGAACGCCATGCCGTTCGGCCGGGCCGTGCTGCGCCACCGCGCCCATGGCGTCATGGCGGTGCTGGGGCCGTTCAACTTCCCGGGCCACCTGCCCAACGGTCATATCGTGCCGGCCCTGCTGGCGGGCGACACGGTGGTCTTCAAGCCTTCGGAAGAGACGCCCCTGGCCGGCCAGCTGATGGTCGAGGCGCTGGAGGCGGCCGGTGTGCCGGCGGGGGTCGTCAACCTGGTGCAGGGCGGCCGCGAGACGGGCCAGGCGCTGATCAACCAGGAGATCGACGGCCTGCTGTTTACCGGCTCGGCCGCGGCTGGGACGTTCTTCCGACGCCACTTCGCCGACCGACCGGACGTGATCCTGGCCCTGGAACTGGGCGGCAACAATCCGCTGATCGTCTGGGACGCGGGCGAGCCCGAGGCCGTGGCGTCGCTGATCGTGCAGTCAGCCTTCATCACCACCGGCCAGCGCTGCTCGTGCGCTCGGCGGCTGATCGTGCCGGACGACGCTTCCGGTCGCGCCGTGATCGAGGCGACAGCGGCGTTGGCCGACCGTCTGTCGATCGGCGCCTGGAACGGTGAGGGCGAGAGCTTCATGGGGCCGCTGATCTCGGCGCGGGCCGCCAACGCCGCTCGCGCGGTGGCCTCGACGATGGGCGGGGAGCACATTCGATCGCTGAGTTCGGTCGAGGGGCTGAGCGAGGCTTTCGTCACCCCCGGCATGGTTGACGTCACCGGCATCGATACGCCCGACGAGGAGCTGTTCGCGCCGTGGCTGCAGGTGCGCCGCGTCGCCAGCTTCGAAGATGCGCTGAAGGCCGCCAACGCCACGCGCTACGGATTGTCAGCGGGGCTTATCTCCAACGAATCAAAGCGTTGGGATCGTTTCCTGAACCGTATCCGCGCGGGTGTCGTGAACTGGAACCGGCCCACCACCGGGGCGGCGGGCTCGATGCCGTTCGGTGGGCTCGGGGCTTCTGGCAACCACCGGCCCAGCGCCTATTACGCCGCCGACTATTGCGCCTATCCGGTCGCCAGCTTCGAGGCCGAAGCCGTCCTCGACACCCTGAAGGACATCAAGGGGCTGCGCGGATGACGCACGCGGTCGAAGCCAATTGCGACGGCCTGGTCGGGCCGACCCATTCCTATGTCGGTCTCTCGCCCGGCAATCTGGCCAGCCAGAAGAACGCCGGCGAGGTCTCGAACCCGCGCGGCGCGGCGCTGGAAGGGCTCTCCAAGATGCGCCGGCTGGCCGATCTGGGCGTGCCGCAGTTCGTGCTGCCGCCGCATGAGCGCCCGGCCGTAAGTCTTCTGAAGTCGCTCGGTTTTTCAGGTTCGGAAGAGGCCGTGATCGAACGCGCCTGGAAGGATGCGCCAGCCCTGGCCGCCGCGGCCTGCTCGGCCTCGCCGATGTGGGCCGCCAACGCCGCGACCGTGACGCCCAGCGCCGACGCGGCTGACGGCCGCGTTCACTTCACGCCGGCCAACCTTCTGACCAATCTGCATCGGAGCCTGGAGGGGCCGCAGACCACCCGCGCCCTGCGGCGGCTGTTTCCGGACGAGACCCGCTTCGCCGTCCACGATCCGCTGCCGGCGCAGCCGCATTTCGCGGACGAAGGCGCGGCCAATCATGTTCGCCTCTGCGCCGACCACGGTGCGCCGGGCGTCAACCTGTTCGTCTGGGGACGCGAGGCCTGGGAGCGCTGGGATGGCAAGTTCCCGGCCCGCCAGACCCGTGAAGCCTTCGAGGCGATCCAGCGTCGCCACGGCGCGGCGCGGGCCGTCTTCCCACGGCAGGGCAAGGCGGCCATCGAGGGCGGCGCGTTCCACAACGATGTGGTCTGCGTCGGTACGCGCGAGTGTCTGTTCTTCCACGAGCGCGCCTTCGAGGACCGCGCCGGCATGGAGCGGAGTGTTCGCACCGTCGCCGGTGGTCTGTTCGAGCCGGCCTTCGTGGAGGTGTCGGAAGCCGACCTGCCGATGGCCGATCTGGTCGCTAGCTACCTCTTCAATTCGCAGCTGCTGGTGATCCCCGGCGAGGATCGGCTGGTGCTGCTGGCCCCGGCCGAGACACGCGACAACCCGCGCGCCTACGCCGTCGCCGAGAGCCTGGCGTCATCGAACGGTCCGATCGGGCGCGTCGACTATGTCGATGTCCGGCAGAGCATGCGCAATGGCGGCGGGCCGGCCTGCCTGCGGCTGCGCGTGGTGCTGACGCCAGCGGAACTGGCGGCGACCAACCCCGCCCAGCGGTTCGATGCAGACCTGCACGAGCGCCTCGCCGACTGGGTCACGCGCCGCTATCGCGATCGCCTCGCGCCGGTCGATCTGGCCGATCCGCGCCTGCTGACCGAGAGCCGTGAAGCGCTGGACGAACTGACGCGCATCCTAGACCTTGGCGGCGACTTCTATCCGTTCCAGAGGGCCGCTTGAGCTTCACGATCCGTCCCGCGACCGCCGCCGACCGCGACGCCATCGTCGCCGTGCACAAGGCCGCCGCAGGCGTCACGCCCGGCGCCCTGGCGCGCGCGCCTGAAGAGGTGACGCCGGCCTATGCCGACTACGCCATCGCCAGCGACATCTGCCTGCTGGCGGTCGGGCCCGATGGTTTCGTGTGCGGCGAGATCCACGCGCGACGCGAGACCGTCGCCCTGTTCGCCCATGTGCTGGGCGGCTTGACCGTCGCCGTGCATCCGGATCGACAAGGACAGGGTGTCGGCTCGGCGCTGTTCGAGGCGCTCTTCGCCCAGGCGCGCGCCATGGATCCGCCGATCCTGCGGATCGAGCTGGCGGCGGGCGGGGGCAATCCCGGCGCGGTGCGGCTCTACGAGCGGCTGGGCTTCCAGCACGAGGGGCGGCAACTGAAGCGCGGCCGGCTTCCGGATGGGCGCTTCGAGGACGATATCTTGATGGGGATACTGCTCTAGCCGCGCAGAGCGGCCAGAGCCTCTGGAAAGCGGCGCGAGAGCGGAACTTCGAGCGCCCCTAGTTCGACGGCGTAGTCGCCGGAGCCCTCCGGCTTCAAGCCCGTCACCGCCGCCTTGTTGACCAGCCAGGACTTGTGGCTGCGCACGAAACCGTGCTCGGAGAGGCCATCCTGGACGGCCGTCAACGACGAACGCATCAGCGGCCGGCGTTCGTCGGCGAGAACGAACTCGACATAGTTGCCGGCCGAGCGCACGGCCAGGATCTGGGCCACGGGGATACGGATCAGCCGCGCGCCGTCTTGGATGTCATAGGTCGCGGGCGGGGCGGGGGCGTGGAGCTCCGCAGGCTTTTGGCCACTGCGGCGCAGGGCCAGCCAGTAGATGATCGTGGCCAGGCCGTACGACATCATGTCCTTGCGGAACTCGTACGGGAACTCGGTCGAGATCGGGCCGAAGTCGTAGCCCTCGTGCAGCAGGAGGCCATGGCCGATCTTGCGCAGGACCACGAAGCCGGAAACGTGCAGGACGGAATACAGGAACACGGCCACCAGATGCGCCGGGGCGGCGATCCACCAGCGCGGCTGGGTTCGGATCATCCAGTAGGCCATCGCCGCGGGGATGACGAAGATGCACAGGGTGACCAGCGCGCTGCTGCCCTCCCAGATGGATGGCGCGACTACGCCCAGTCTCGGCGCGTCATGCTGGATGGTCAGGACGTTGACGACCGAGATCGCCGAGATCAGGCAGGCCCCGAGCAACCAGGCGCGACCTAGCCACAGGCGCTCTTCGCCGGTCATCCCGAAAGAGCCGCCGTTGGTCCCTGGAGCTTTTCCGGTCGTCCCAGGCAGCGGCCGCTGATCCCCCGGCGCTTGGCTGGTCGAAGCGGCGTGAGGCACGTCGTCAGCATCGCTTTTCAAGCCGGACGCCCCTTCATGACCACGACCGCCTTACCCCTCGATCGGCGCTACGACCTCGACTGGATTCGGGTCGGCGCGTTCTTCCTGCTGATCCTCTACCACACCGGCATGTTCTACGTGCCTTGGGGTTGGCATGTGAAGACGCCGCATGTCGTCGAGGGCCTGATGCCCTTCATGCTGATGACCAATCCCTGGCGCCTGACCCTGCTCTTCCTGGTCTCGGGCGCGGCGACGCGGTTCATGGCCGACAAGACGCCGGTCGGAAAGCTGACCCTGGCGCGGATCGCGCGGCTGTTGCCGCCGCTGCTGTTCGCGATGGTCGTGATCGTGCCGCCGCAGTCGTACTACGAGATCGTCGAATATATCGCCAAGCACCCCGGCGCGCCGGTGGGCGTCGAGAACTTCTGGATCCGCTACGTCACGGCCTCGGGCCATTGGTGCGGCCCCGACGGCGAGTGCCTGATTACCCCGACCTGGAACCACATGTGGTTCGTCGCCTATCTGCTGTTCTACACGCTGGTGCTGGCGGTGATGCTGATAGTCTGGAAGAGGGTCGGCGAACATACCCAGAAGGGCGCCGAGTGGCTGCTGAAGGGTCTCGGTCTCTTCGTCTGGCCGGTTCTGTTCCTGGGCATGCTGCGCGCCACGCTCTACGCCAAGTACGGCGAAACCCACGCTCTGGTCGGCGACCACTACGTGCACGCCGTCTCGTTCAGCGCCTTCCTGTTCGGCTTTGGCCTCGCGAAGTCGGAGGTCCTGCGTGATCGCTTGATCGCCGTGCGGTGGCCGGCCTTGGCCCTGGCTGTCGCCGCCTGGGCGGCTTGGAGCGTCTATGTCTGGACCTATCGCAGCGACACGGCCGTTCCGCCGGAGCAGCTGAAGCTGGCCATGCGCTTCGTCTTCGCCACGGACACCTGGTGCGCCATCGTCGCCATCCTGGGTTTTGGGGCCAAGCACCTCGCCAACAAAGGCGGCTCAACGCTGCGCTACCTGACCCTGGGTGTCTTCCCGTTCTACCTGGTGCACCAGACCCTGATCGTGGTCATGGCTCACCACCTGGCCAAGCTGGGCCTGCCCCAGGGCCTGGAAGGCGCGATCCTTGTCGTGGCGACCTTCGTCGGGTGCTTCGCGACCTACGAGATCGTGCGGCGCATCCCCGGCGTGCGGATCCTGTTCGGCCTGAAAGGTCAGCCGGCCGACGCGGTCGCCAAACGCCCGCCGGCTTTCGCATAGGCTTGGGAGCCGCGCGTGATGACGGTGTCGCCGGGAACGATCTCGGCGACACCGATGTCGCTCGCGCCGGCCATCCGCGCGTAGATCGCGCCGAAGTCGCGCAGCGTGACCTCCTGCAAGGTCTTGATCGAGTCGATCACGAAATAGACCTGCTGGAAGTCGTCGATCCGGTAGTTCGTCCGCATCACCCGCTCCAGGTCGAAGCCGATGCGGTTGGGCGAGGGATCGTCCAGGGCGAAGATCGACTCGGTGCGCGACGAGACGATGCCGGCTCCGTAGATGCGCAGGCCCGCTGGCGTGTTCATCAGGCCGAATTCCACCGTGTACCAGTAGAGGCGAGCGAGGTTCGCCAGGCGGCCCAGGCCCAGCGCGCGCTGCCCACCCTGGCCATAGGCCTGCATGTAGTCGGCGAATGTCGGGTCGGTCAGCATCGGCACGTGGCCAAAGACATCGTGGAAGATGTCCGGCTCTTGCAGATAGTCCAGCTCGTGCGGCTTGCGGATGAACTGGCCGGCCGGGAAGCGGCGGTTGGCCAGGTGGTCGAAAAAGACGTCGTCGGGTACCAAGCCCGGCACGGCGACCACGCTCCAGCCGGTCAGGCGCTGGAGTTCCTCATTGATCCGGTTGAAGTCGGGAATGCCCGTGCGGTGCAGGTCCAGCGCGTCGAGGCCGCGCAGGAACTCGTCGCAGGCGCGGCCGTGCAGCATCCGCGCCTGGCGCTCATACAGGGTGATCCAGACGTCGTGCTCGGCCTGGGAGTAGGTCTCCCAGCCCTGATCGATCGTCCAGTCGGGGCGGGCGCCCGGAGGCGGTCCGTTGCTAAAGCCATCTCCGCTCATGAGGAGACGCTACGCCCCGATTTTGGCAAAAGCTGTTCGGAGTTTGCGCTGAAAGCACGGTTCGGCGGATAGACGTTCTATCTAGTGCGAGATCCGGGGGCGAAGCTTGTACAGCCCGTGATCGAACGACTCGAAGATCACCGCGGTCTGCGGGTGGCCGACCGGTTCGCCGGTGTCATCGGGCAGCAGGTTCTGCTCCGACACATAGGCGACGTAGCTGTTGTCCTCGTTCTCGGCCAGCAGGTGGTAGAACGGCTGGTCCTTGGTCGGCCGGATGTCTTCCGGGATGGACTGCCACCACTCCTCGGTATTGGCGAACACGGGGTCGACGTCGAACACCACGCCCCGGAAGGGGAAGATGCGGTGCCGGACGACCTGGCCGATCGCGAATTTGGCGAGTCTCGAATTCATGGCGTTAACTATAGCAGGCGCACCTGACTGAATCCTGAACGTAGAGCTCAGAACGCGGAGCACAAGGCGACGCTTCCCGGGAGGCGAGCTTTCCTCCGAAACCGACAGGCTCTATGGTCGACTCGAAGTGAGATGTCGCGCGGTCGCGACGTCTGCGAGACAGGTAGTAGAGACCATGTCGGAGGCGCCGCGCGCGCCCGGCGCGCCGCAAGGCCGGCGCCGGCGGTCTCAGGACGAGTCTGCCGCGTGCTATGCGGCGCTGGACCTGGGGACCAATAACTGCCGCCTTCTGGTGGCCACGCCCACGCCGCGCGGTTTCCGCGTCGTCGAGGCCTATTCCCGCATCGTGCGTCTGGGCGAGGGCCTGTCGCAGACAGGCATGCTGTCGGACGCCGCCATGGAGCGCTCGCTGGCCGCTCTGCGGGTGTGCGCCGAGAAGATCCGCCGTCGCAAGGCGGTGCGGGTCAAGGCCGTCGCGACCCAGGCTTGCCGGGGTGCGGCCAATGGTCCCGACTTCGTGAAACGGGTGCAGGAAGAGACCGGCCTCAAGCTGCAGATCATCAGTCCGCGTGAAGAAGCCCAGCTGTCGGTGGCCGGGTGCATGAGCCTGTTCGACCGTCAGCAGGACGCGGCCTTGGTCGTCGATGTCGGCGGTGGTTCGACCGAGCTCTCCTGGGTGGATCTGAAGGGCGGCGGCCTCGACGCCAAGCCGCGTCAGTTCGCGGCCTGGAAGTTGCCGATCAAGGCATGGCTGTCGATCCCGGTGGGCGTTGTCACCCTGGCCGAGCGCTTCCCCGAGGGCGAACGCGCCGACGAGGGCTGGTTCCGGGCCATGGTCGACGACGTGAAGGGCCGCATCGAAGCTTTTCCGCATGCCGAGCCGATGCGTGAGATTTTCGCCGAGGGCAGGGCGCACCTAGTCGGCACCTCCGGTGCGATCACCAGCTTGGCCGGCCTCCACCTGGGCCTGCCGCGCTATGACCGGAACGTCGTCGACGGTCTCTGGATGAACCGCACCGACTGCGATGCGGCGTCCGAGCGCCTGCAAGCGCTGACCTCGGCCGAGCGGGCGCAGGAGCCGTGCATCGGTTCCGATCGGGCCGACCTCGTGCTGGCCGGTGCGGCGATCCTGCAGGCCGTTCAGGAGCTGTGGCCTTGTTCGCGCGTGCGTGTCGCCGACAGAGGGCTTAGAGAAGGCCTCCTGATGTCCCTGATGTCCGACCAGCAGAAGCGCCCGCGTCGGCGTCGTCGCGGCGGAGCGTCCAAGAAGCCGGTAGCCGCATGAGCGATGAAGAGCCTCCCCGCAAGCGTATGGTCAAGCCGCCAGCCGGTGGCACCGAAGGCGGTCGCGCCAAGCCCGCGCGCCTGAAGACCGCCTATGGCCGCACGCCCAGCCAGCAGGCCTGGTTGGAGCGACAGATCAACGATCCGTTCTCGGCCAAGGCTCGCGCCCTAGGCTACCGCAGCCGCGCGGCGTTCAAGATCAGCGAGATCGACGAGAAGTACCGCTTCTTCAAGAAGGGCGCGAAGGTCATCGACTTGGGCTGTGCGCCGGGGGGCTGGCTGCAGATCGCCGTCGAGCGTGGTGTCACCGATCTCGTCGGCATCGACCTGCTGCCGGTCGATCCGGTGGCGCCGGCCCACCTCCTGGAGATGGACTTCACCGCCGACGACGCGCCAGGCAAGCTCCTGGAGTTGCTGGGCGGGGAGCCGGACCTGGTGATGTCGGACATGGCGCCGAACACGGTGGGGCACCGCGAAACCGACCACCTGCGCATCGTGGGTCTGATCGAGATCGCCGCCGAATTCGCCATCGACGTGCTGAAACCCGGCGGCGCCTTCGTCGCCAAGGCTTTCCAGGGTGGGGAGACGGCCGAAGTCATCGCCCGGCTGAAGAAGCGCTTCGACAAGGTCCAGCACTACAAGCCCAAGGCCAGCCGGGCGGACAGCTCCGAGGTGTTCCTGGTCGCGACGGGGTTCAAGGGGCGGTAGGGGGCAAGCGCAAAGGCGATTCGTTAATCCAAATTAGGAATCGAATCGTTGAGCTCTGAAGTGGAATCGCTCCACAGCCTTTTATGAGCCACATTTTGTAGGTCTCTTGCGCTGGGATACCCTATTTAGGGGCTGAATCCGCGCTTGCGCGTCCTTGACTCAAATCACAAACCGCTACAAATCTTTTCACGCAGGTCTCTTCCTCTGTGAAGAAACCGCCAGGATTCGGGCCCTGGCGGTTTCAGAGTTCGAGACCTCGTGCATAACCGTTAGGCCGGAGACGCACGAGATAGGTGTGAACGGCGAGGAGCATAGCTCCTAGCTTACCAATTGCAAGTCTTCGGTCGTCTTCTGGTTCACGCCAAGGAGCGATGACCTATGACTAGAATGAAGATTGCGCATGTGCGCGAACAGAATATCGATCTTATCGTAGTCCCGCTGGATCGTAGTTTCGGCTTTAAGTCGCAACGCGATCAGCGTGGCATTATCGGCGAACTCCAAGCTCGGTCGCGTGCTGCTGGCCTCGCTGGCACCGTGGTGCCTGTCTGGGACAACGGGGGAGGGCGCATGGCTTTCATCGCCCCTCAAAACTGGCATCCCTTCTTTCGCAGCATCGGATTGGGGTGGGTGTTCGCGAACCTTAATCGCGAGTTGGCGTGGTAACGCCCTCTAGCTTTCGATCCGCTTGGCAAGGGCCGTCATCGCACAGGTGGCGGCCCTTCTCTTGTTCAAGGCCGCGCCATGGCTGCGATCTGAGATTTTGGCTAGCTGACGCCTCGACAACCGCCCCCCTCACGGCTATATCCGCGCCGCAAAATGGAGACTCCGATGGAGATTCGCGAAGGGCTCACCTTCGACGACGTTTTGCTCGAACCCGGCCCGTCCGACGTCATGCCTACTCAGGTGACGACCGAGACCCGGTTCACGCGTGAAATCAGTCTGAACATTCCGCTCGTGTCCGCCGCCATGGACACGGTGACCGAAAGCCGCCTCGCCATCGCCATGGCGCAAGCCGGCGGCCTGGGCATTCTGCATCGCAACCTCACCAACGAGGAGCAGGCCGACCAGGTTCGCGAGGTCAAGCGCTACGAAAGCGGCATGGTCATCAATCCGCTGACCATCCACCCCGACACCACCCTGGCCGAGATCCGCGAGATCACGGCCCGCCGAAAGATCTCGGGCTTCCCGGTGGTCGAGCGCGGCTCGGGCAAGCTGGTCGGCATCGTCACCAACCGCGACATGCGCTTCGAGGGCGACGCCAATGTCCCGGCCTCGGCGATCATGACTCGCGAGAACCTGATCACCGTCGCCGAAGGTGTCGATCAGGCCGAAGCCCGCGAACTGCTTCGCAAGCACAAGATCGAACGCCTGATCGTCGTCGACGAGGCCTATCGCGCCGTCGGCTTGATCACGGTGAAGGACATCGAGAAGGCCCAGGCTCACCCCCTGGCCGCCAAGGACGACAAGGGCCGCCTGCTGGTCGGCGCGGCCTCGACCGTCGGCGACGCCGGCTTCGAGCGCTCGATGGGCCTGGTGGACGCTGGCGTCGACGTCGTCGTCATCGACACCGCCCACGGCCACTCCAGCCAGGTCGCCCAAGCGGTCTCGCGCCTGAAGCGTGAAGCCAACCGCGTTCAGATCGTGGCCGGCAACATCGCCACCTACGACGCCGCCCGCGCCCTGATCGACGCCGGCGCCGACGCGGTGAAGGTGGGCATCGGCCCCGGTTCGATCTGCACCACCCGCATCGTCGCGGGCGTGGGCGTGCCGCAGCTGACCGCGATCATGGAAGCCGTGCGCGCCGGTCGCGAGAGCAACACCCCGATCATCGCCGACGGCGGCATCAAGTACTCGGGCGACCTGGCCAAGGCCATCGCCGCCGGGGCCTCGACCGCCATGATGGGCTCGATGTTCGCTGGCACCGAAGAGGCGCCGGGCGAGGTGTTCCTGTACCAGGGCCGTTCGTACAAGAGCTATCGCGGCATGGGCTCGGTGGGCGCCATGGCCCGCGGCTCGGCCGATCGCTACTTCCAGAAGGAAGTGACGGACAACTTCAAGCTCGTGCCGGAAGGCATCGAGGGCCAGACCCCGTTCAAGGGCCCGATCTCGCCGGTGCTGCACCAGCTGGTCGGCGGCCTGCGCGCGGCCATGGGCTATGTCGGCGCGCCGACCATCCCCGAACTGCAGAAACGCGCCAAGTTCGTCCGCATCACGGGCGCGGGCCTGCGTGAAAGCCACGTCCACGACGTGATGATCACGCGCGAGGCGCCGAACTATCCGAGCGCGGTCTAAGCGATGCGTATGGCCTTCGAGCTGCAGATGGTGGCGGCGGCGGTGATCCTCGGGATCATCCACCTGCTGTGGGCGGCTGCCGCCGCCCAGCCCCAGCGCGGCTTGAAGTGGAATGCGGGTCCCCGCGACGAGCCGGTCGTCCTGACCGGCGTCGCGGGGCGCCTGGAACGCGCCTTCGCCAACTTCCGCGAGACGTTTCCGTTCTTCGCGGTGCTGGTGATGATCGACTATCTGGGGGGGCGGCTCGGTGCGCTGACCGCCTATGGCGCGGTGATCTATGTGGTCGCCCGCGCCGTCTATATCCCGCTCTATGCCTTTGGCGTGCCCTATGTGCGCAGCTTGACCTGGGTCGCCTCGATGGTCGGGATCCTGATGCTCCTCGCGGCCCTGGTGGTCTGATGCGCGACGGTGGACGGGTTTCGGCGGCGATCGAGGTCTTGACCGAGATCGAGGCGCGGCATTTTCCGGCGAAGATGGCCTTGAAGCGCTGGGGCGAGACCGCGCGCTACGCCGGCTCCAAGGACCGCGCCTTCGTCTCCGGCCTGCTGCTGGACGCTCTGCGCCGCAAGCGCTCGCTGGGTTGGATGATGGGCGATACCAGCGCGCGCAGCGTCATGCTGGGCGTACTGGCCTTCGTCTGGAACTGGACGCACGAGCGTATCGCCGAGGCCGCCTCGGAAGAGCACGGCTTTGGCGCCCTGACCGATGTCGAGCGCGAACGGCTGGTCAGCCCCGTCTCGCTGGACGGCGCGCCGGCGCCCGTCGTCGGCGACTATCCCGATTGGCTGGAGGAGCGGCTGGTCCGCGCTTTCGGCGGCGATCAGGCCATCGAGATGCGGGCGCTATCCGAGCGTGCGCCGGTCGACCTGCGGATCAACACCCTGAAGACCGACGCCGAACGCGGCGCCAAGGCGGTCGCGCTGATCGGCGCCGTTCCCGCCGGCGTGCTGCCGACCGCGTTCCGCATTCCCGCGCCCGAAGCCGCCGATCGCACGCCGTCGGTCGAGGCCGTGCCCGCTTTCTCCAAGGGCTGGTTCGAGGTCCAGGACCTGGGCTCACAGATCGCCGCCGCCGTGGCGGGCGAGGTCAAGGGCAAGCAGGTGCTGGACTTCTGCGCCGGCGGGGGCGGCAAGACGCTCGCGCTCGCGGCGGCCATGGGCAACACCGGCCAGATCTTCGCCCATGACAGCGACGCCCGCCGTCTGGCCGACACCATCCGGCGCGGCCAGAGGGCAGGGGTCCGCAACCTGCAGATCCGTTCGCCGATCGAGGCCACGCCGCTGACGGGCCTGGAAGGCAAGATCGACGTCGTCTTCGTCGACGCCCCCTGCACCGGGGCCGGCACGTGGCGTCGCCACCCGGACGCCAAGTGGCGCTTGTCGCCCGACCAACTGGCCAAGCGCCAGATCGAGCAGGACTCGGTCCTGGAAGACGCCTCGACCTTCGTTAAGGCCGGCGGCCGCATGGTCTATGTCACCTGCTCGCTGCTGGTCGACGAGAACGAGGACCGCGTCGCCGGCTTCCTCGAGCGCCACCCCGAATTCACCGTCAAGCCGATCGCCCTGGACGGCGTCGAGCACGTCACGCCCGAGGGCTTTCTGCGCCTGACCCCTCATCGCGCCGGAACGGACGGTTTCTTCGCCGCCGTGCTGGAGCGTTCGTCCTACACGCCCTGATCCGACCTGACCGCCCGATCGAAACTAAGACCGCTGGAGACTTGCCGATGACCACCGAAACCCACCACCAGCGCGTCCTGATCGTCGACTTCGGCAGCCAGGTGACCCAGCTGATCGCGCGCCGGGTGCGCGAAGCCGGCGTCTATTGCGAGATCCATCCGTTCGACAAGGCTGAAGACCTCGTCGACACCTACAAGCCTACCGCCATCATCCTGTCGGGCGGCCCGGCCAGCGTGCTGGAGGACGACAGCCCCCGCATCGGCCGCAAGCTGTTCGACCTCGGCCTGCCGCTGCTGGCCATCTGCTACGGCCAGCAGCTGCTGTGCGACGTGCTGGGCGGCAAGGTCGAGGGCGGTCACGCCGGCGAGTTCGGCCGCGCCGAGTTGACCATCGGCAAGCAAAGCCCGCTGTTCGAAGGCTTGGCCGGCGTCGGCGAAATGGAAACCGTCTGGATGAGCCACGGCGACCGCGTCACCGCGATCCCGGAAGGCTTCGAGGTCGTTGGAACCTCGACCGGCGCACCGTTCGCCGCCATCGCCAATGACGCCAAGCAGATCTACGCCCTCCAGTTCCACCCGGAGGTCTATCACACGGTCAACGGCGCCAAGATCTATAAGAACTTCCTGGCCCTGGCCGGCCTGACGGGCGACTGGACCATGGCGGCGTTCCGCCAGGAGATGGTCCAGAAGATCCGCGACCAGGTCGGGACCGGCAAGGTGATCTGCGGCCTGTCGGGCGGCGTCGACAGTTCGGTGGCCGCCGTCCTGATCCACGAAGCGATCGGCGACCAGCTGACCTGCGTGTTCGTCGACACCGGCCTGCTGCGCAAGAACGAGGCCGACCAGGTCGTCACCCTGTTCCGCGACCACTACAATATCCCGCTGGTCCACGTGGACGCCGGCGACATGTTCCTGGGCGAGCTGGCCGGCGTCAGCGACCCGGAGACCAAGCGCAAGACCATCGGCCGCCTGTTCATCGAGGTCTTCGACAAGGAAGCCGCCAAGATCGATGGCGCGCAGTTCCTGGCCCAGGGCACGCTCTATCCCGACGTGGTCGAGAGCGTCTCGGCCCGTGGAGGCCCCTCGGCGGTGATCAAGAGTCACCACAATGTCGGCGGCCTGCCGGACTACATGAAGCTGAAGCTGGTCGAGCCGCTGCGCGAACTCTTCAAGGACGAAGTCCGCGCCCTGGGCGTCGAGCTGGGCCTGGCCCCGGCCTTCGTCGGCCGCCACCCGTTCCCCGGCCCGGGCCTGGCCATCCGCATCCCGGGCGAGATCACGCCCGAGAAGGTCAAGGTCCTGCAGGACGCCGACGCCATCTACCTGGAAGAGATCCGCAACGCCGGCCTCTACGACCAGATCTGGCAGGCCTTCGCCGTGCTGCTGCCCGTGAAGACGGTCGGTGTCATGGGCGACGCCCGCACTTACGAGAACGTCCTGGCCCTGCGCGCGGTCACCTCGACCGACGGCATGACCGCCGACTTCTTCGAATTCCCCTGGCCGATCCTGGGCAAGACCGCCACCCGCATCATCAACGAGGTGCGCGGCGTCAACCGGGTCGTCTACGACGTGACCAGCAAGCCGCCCGGCACGATCGAATGGGAATAGAGGTACGCTAGAAGGTTGGTGGAAGCTGGGGCGGCGGTGGTCGTGGTGGATCCGACGAGCGCGACCGGGGCAGTCCCACGGCGATAGCGATCTTCACGCCGCTTCAGGGCCGGGCGCGGGACGGTGGAATGTGCTGAGCAGGCCGGCCGCCAGGGTCAGCAGGGCGCTGATCGCCAGGCCGATCCGCGGCGCGGCGTCGAGGGTGAGGAGGCTGAACAGCAGCGTCATGATCACAACCCCAGTCGTCTGGCCTGTCAGCCGCGCCATGGACTGCAGGCCGCCCGCCGCGCCGCTGCGCTCTATCGGCGCGGACAGGAACATGTTGCGGTTGTTGGTCACCTGAAACAGGCCAAAGCCGAGGCCGCAGAGCATGACGATGGGCATGATCGTGACCGGCGCCTCGGCCAGGGGCCAGGCCGACGCCGCGAAGAGTCCCACCGAGAGCAGGGCGCAGCCGGCGGCGCACAGCAGCGCCGTAGAGGATGGCTTGGCCATCCGTCCGGCCAGGGTCGCCGATGCGGCGGCCATTAGCGGCCAGGGCGTGATGTAGAGCCCGGCCTCCAGAGGGCTGAGGCCCAGACCGTGCTGGAGATAGAAGGGGAGGGCGACGAGGCCCGCGCCCTGTCCGATGAAACAGCAGACCGAGGCGGCTGCCGAGCGCCGGAACGAAGGCCCGCGAAGGAGGTCGAGCGGCAGGAGCGGAACGTCTTGCTGGACATCACGCCGGATCAGCAGCGAGAGGGCGATCGCTCCGCCAGCAAAGGCGACAAAGGCGACTGCTGGGGCCTTCAGGAGTGTCTCGGCGCCGACGATGAGCAGGCCAAAGCCGCTCAAGCTCAGGGCCACGCTGACCCGGTCGATGGGACGAGACGAACCTGACGCACGGGGAAGGGCGGTTGCCGCGCCGAGCACGAGCAGGCCCAGCGGCAGGTTGATGGCGAAGAGCCAGGGCCAGCTTGCCAGAGACAGCACAAGCGCGCCGACCGTTGGGCCGGCGGCGGAGGTGAGCGCGACCACGAGCGCGTTCCAGCCGATGGCGACGCCCAGCCTGTGCGCGGGGACGACGGTGCGCAGCAGCGCCACGCCCAGCGACATCACCGCGGCCGCGCCCAGGCCCTGAACGAAGCGCGCCGTGATCAGCCAGGTCAGGCTCGGCGCCGTCGCGCAGAACACGGACGCCAGGGTGAACAGCGCCACGCCGACGATAAACACCCGGCGATGGCCCAGGCTCTCGCCCAGCGCCCCGCACGGCAGGAGCGCGATGACGAGACCCGCCTGGTAGGCCGTGACGACCAGGACCGCCGAGGCGGGCGAGACGCGCAGGTCGCGGGCCAGGGTCGGGAGGGCGACGTTGACGATCGAGGCGTCCAGCACCACGAGCATCAGCGCCGTCAGGACCGAGGCGATCGCCAGGGCAGGCAGGCGGGCGCCGGCGGTCATCGCTGGGCGACCCGAAACGCCCCGTCCTCCTCGACGTAGCGCGTGATCCGGCCTTCTTGTTTGTCCTCCACCTGCAGGTCGCGCTCGGTGAAGCGGAACAACAGGGCGGGGCCGGCCTTGCAGTGCGTGTCGTGGATGTCACTCGGCAGGTAGGCCATGACCATGCCCGGACGGACCAGGGTGGCGTCGCGCTTGACGAGGCGGACCTGCTCGTCCGGATCGAGATGTCGCGCATAGCTGCCCATCTCGGACTCGCCGCTCTGGACGCCGTAGAGCACCCAACTGCGCCCATGGTCGTGAGGCCGCCGATAGAGGCTTTCCGCTTCGGTATGGGCCAGGAGCACGAAGCCATGGTCTGGATCGCGGTAGAGCTCTCGGCTGGCCGGCTTTTCGTTCAGCAGCGAGGCCAGCCAGTCTTCCGTCGGCGCGGCCTGAAGAAGCGCACGCAGGTGGCCACGGCAGTCGGCGATCAGGTCGCTTGAAAGCGGCCCCCAGCTGGCCCGGACATCGGCGACGAAGGTCTGGAGCGAGTTCCTGTACATCGGCTTTCCTTTCGCGCCGAAGGGCGGCGTTCAATGAAAGCTAGCGACAGACGATATGTGGCGGAACGCGCACGGTTTTCACAAAGTCATTGCGTTTGACGCCATATCTCGTGGACGTGGTAGGCTCTGGAAATGCAGATCCCTGACCTGAACCTGCTGGTGACGCTGGATATGCTGCTGGCCGAAGGCAGCGTCACGCGGGCCGCCAAACGCCTTCAACTCAGCCCCTCGGCCATGAGCCGCGCGTTGGCGCGCCTTCGCGAGGTGACCGGCGACCCGCTGCTAGTGCGGGCGGGGCGCGAGCTGGTCGCGACGCCGAGGGCCATGGAGCTTCGAGAGCGGGTCGCCCAGCTGGTCCAGGACGCCCAGACCGTGCTGCGGCCAGTCGAAACCCTCGACCTTGGACAGGTGAGGCGCGCCTTCACCCTGCGCACGAGCGAGGGCTTCGTGGAGACCTTCGGTCCTGCCTTGATCGAAAGGCTGGCGGTCGAGGCGCCTGGCGTCCAACTGCGCTTCGTCCAGAAGCCGGACAAGGACAGCAAGCCGCTGCGCGACGGCTTGATCGATCTGGAGACGGGCGTCGTGGAAGACGACACCGGGCCGGAATTACGGACCCAGGTCCTGTTCCACGACCGCTATGTCGGCGTGGTGCGCCAGGGGCACGTGCTGGCGACAGGGGCGATGACGCCGAAGCGCTATGCGACCGAGCGCCATGTGGCGGTGTCGCGCGACGCGCTCGCCAAGGGCCTGATCGACGATGCTTTGGCCCAGGACGGGATCGTGCGCGAGGTCGCCACGGTCGTGGGGGGCTTCGCCACGGCGATCTCGCTCGCGCGGTCGTCGGGACTGGTCGCCACCGTGCCGGAACGCCATACGCAAGGGCTGCGGGAAGGGCTGGTCAGCTTCGAGCTTCCCATACCGGTCACCACCTTTCCGGTGTCGCTGCTCTGGCACCCGCGCATGGAGGCCGACCCGGCGCATCGCTGGTTGCGCGGGCGGGTGCGGGAGGTCTGCGCCGATCCGGCGATCTAGACCTTCTCGCGATCGGCCGCGTTCCACGGGCGCAGGAAGCGCACGAGGCAGGCCAGCAGCACCAAGAGCGTGAGAAGGCCAGGAAGGCTGGCCTCGAGGCCGAAGGCGCCGCCGGTGAGCCAGGTTGGCGCGTTGCGCAGGTGCGGGATCAGCAGGGCGGGCTCGCTCTCACCGCTGACGCCAAAACCCAGGATCACGCCCTGCATGACATTGGCCATGAAGTGAAGGCCGATCGGCATGGCCAGGCTTCGCGTACGCACGAAGGCCAACCCGAAAAGCATCGAGGCCAGGAAGATGTTGCAACCGGCCCAGACCTTGGTGGCGCCCTCCATACCCGGGTTGTTGAGATGGGTAAGAACGAAGAGGAGGGCGGTCAGCACTTGAGCCGGCCAGACGCCAAGCCCATCGATAAGACGTTGGAAGAGCACGCCTCGAAACAGCAGTTCCTCGGCCAGCGCCACCGCGAGCATGAGCGCGATCGCGTTGGCGAGCGTCTGAGGCGCCGAGGTCGAGAGTTCGAACCTTACGAGACCGGTGGCGGCGAGGCCCAGCGCTGGAAGCGCCATCAGCAGGCCGCCCAACACCGCGCCGGTCGCAAAGCCCGTGATCCAGCGCCCGTCCATGGCGCCGATGACCTCGGTCACGGGCTTGCGGCGCAGGATCTGGACCACCAGGGTCGCGATCGCGATCAATGCGAACTGCTCCCAGAGCGTCACCTCGCGCTTGAAATGTGCGGCGGCGAGGATGGCTGGGAACAGAAGGATCGCGAGAACAAGAAAGAAGCCAGCCAACCACCACCCGTTACGGAGCTTTCGATCGCGGTTCACGAACGCAAGGCTGATCCAGGTCGGCATGGTGGGGTCCACCTTCAGGCTGGCCGTTTGGCTTGATGGGCTCGCCGCACGATAGGCGATCGACCAGAATCCTGAAGCCGCACTGTACGCAAGGCGTCATTGCGTGCAGCGCTTCTGATCACCGTCGTTCCCTGCGGACTGAGAGGTCCGAGTGCGGACCAAGACCCACTGTCAGCTCTCGGCGCAGCTCTATCGGCGTTGGCTCGTCGCGAGCCGGACGTTGATCACCAGGTCGCTGCTTCACGCCTTTGGGAGGCAAAATATTCAATGTTTTCAGAGTTTACCGGGCCTGTCGGAGGCACGCCCCGAGCGGCCCATCTGCCCGCCCTGCCAATTCGACTTCCAAGAATATGAACCGCCGCACCTTGACAGGGTCGATGTTACCGATAACTCCTCTGGCCAATTGGCCAAGAGGTCAGGCCACTTTGTCGAGGTAAGCCTGTGTCCAGGATCGTAGACGCCAAGGTCATCGTGACCTTCCCCATGGGGCCGCGCATCGATCCACTCGTCTTTTCCGGGAGCCGGCCGATGGCGCCGGTTCAGCGACGCCGGCCTCGCGCGTCGCATGGGCTGGCCGACGTCTTGGCCGAAAGGATCAGGACCGGCCTCTACCCGGCCGGCGGCTGGATGCCCGCCGAACTGGAGCTGCTCTACGAATTCCGCGTGAGCCGGATCGTGCTTCGCGAGGCGATGATCGTCCTGGAGTGCCGCGGCCTGATCGAGGTCCATCACGGCCGTGGGATCAGGATCCTCGAACAGTCGGACGCGGGGCGACAGTTCGATGGCGCCGTCGACGCGATCGACATGCTGGAGGCCTGCCGCCTGTTTGAAGGCGAAGCCGCCGCCTGTGTCGCCAGCCGGGCCGACCTGACTGTGCTGGACCGGTTCGAGCTCAGCGAGCGTCGGGTCACCCTGCACGACTGCCACGGCTTCCATGTCACCCTGGCCGAGGCGACCGGCAATCCGGCGATCGCCCAGTGCGTCAAGCGCCTCTGGAGCCTGGCCTTGTCGCGGCCGAGCATCAGCGGGGTCTTCGGCGCCGCGCTCTTCAATGCCGGCCAGGACATGGGCGCCCTGCAGCGGGAACTTCTGAAGCGGATCGGGCAGAGGGCGCCCGATACGGCCCGTCGCGCCGCCCAGGACCTGTTCGGCGCCTATGTCGACGCCGTGCTCGACCACGAAGAGCGCGAGCGGGTTCGCCGTGAACTGGTCGAAAGCCAGCAACGCCGTCTCGACTGGATACGAAGGCGGATGGCCGGCTGAGACCGCGTTCGCCGCCACGGTCGCGGACGCGTGGAGAACCCATGCCGGCGGGGCCGGCCTTACTCCCCGGCGGCGTCCCGCCTGGGGCCTTTCGGGCTGCGCGAAACTTTTTTGAGAATTCCGTGTCCGGGTTTCGCGCGGGCGTCGTCTATCATTGTGGACGCTTGAGGAAACCGCTCCCGATGAACCCGCTGAGGGACATGCTCGACAAGGCGCGCCGCATGGTGCTCCGACGGGGCGCGTCGGTGGACGAAGCGGACGATATCGTCCAGGAGGCCTTCGCGCGGGTGGAAGCCTTTGCGCGGGCGCACGAAGTCCGTTCCCAGGAGGCGGTTCTGGTCACGACGGCCGTCAATATCGTTCAGGATCGCCGGCGGCGGCGGGCGCGCTCGCCGTTCGAGGTGGACGTGGCCGACATCACCGCGATCCCGGACGCCGGCCCGTTGCCCGACGACGTTTTGCGCGCCCGCGAGCGTCTTCGCCGAGCGTCGGCCGGGCTTGATCGTCTTTCGCCGGACATCCGCCGCGTGCTTCTCGCCCATCGTCTCGAAGGCCTCTCCTATCCGGAGATCGCCCGTCGCGAAGGCCTGACCGTTTCAGCGGTGGAGAAGCGCGTGGCGCGCGCCGTTCACTTCCTGGCGCAATGGATGGACGGCTGGTGATGTCGACGACCTCCAAGATCATCAGCGATATCGATCTGGCGGAAGCGGCCGCCTGGCTGTCGCGCCTGCAGAACGAACGCACGCCCGCGCTCGAGGCCGCCTTCAAGGACTGGCTGCAGGAGGCTGAGCATGCGCGGGCGTTCGCGCAGGTCACCGACGTCTGGGAGGTCATCCCCGGCGCTGCGATGCTCCAGCGCGCCAACACGCCCACGAAGGCGCCGCGCAAGCGGTCGCGGGCGTGGGTTCTCGCGCCCGTCGGCCTTGCGGCGGCCTGCGCCGCCCTGGTGATCGGCGTGCAGGTGACCCGAGCGCCTGCCTACAGCACGGTCGTCGGCCAGCAGCAGAACCTGACGCTGCGCGACGGCACGCGCGTGGCCATGAACACCGACAGCCATATGCGCGTCGAGTACTCCACGGACGAACGCCGGGTTCGCCTTGAGCGCGGCGAGGCCCTGTTCGACGTGGCGCACAATCCCCAGCGCCCCTTCATCGTCGAGGTGGGCGACGATCTGATCCGCGCCGTCGGGACGAAGTTCGACGTGCGGCGTGAGCGGGGGCAGACGACCGTGGTTCTTCTGGAAGGCCGCGTCGTCATCAGCCGCAAGCGCTCGGGCGACCAGGCGCCGGTCCAGATCGCGACGCTGAATCCCGGCGAACGCCTGACCGTGAGCACGGGCCTCCAGGTCGCCGTCGATCGGCCGAAGGTCGAGGCCGCCACGGCCTGGCGTCGTGGCGAGGTGATGTTCGACGACACCGACCTCGCCGCCGCCGTCGCGGAGTTCAATCGCTATGGCCCGACCCGCGTGGTGGTGTCCGATGCGGAGCTGAAGTCGCTTCGGGTGTCCGGCGTCTTTGAAGCGCAGGACGCGCCGGAATTCGCTCGCGCCATCGCCGAGCTGCATCATTTGCGCCTGGACCGGAAAGGCGATGAGATCATTCTGAGCCGCTGAAGCGTCGCCTTGGATTTTTTTGACACTTCGATGTCCGGATCGCGCCGACCCGACGTCTGGGAGTCAGGACCGCAAAGAAGCGGCCGGGGGAAACTCAGGAAAGACTGATGTCGTCGCAGTTCAGAGATGCTTTGCTCGGCGCGGGCGCGCTCGCCGCGCTTTTGGCCGCGCCGGTCGCGGCCCACGCCCAGGTCACCTACGATTACAATCTGCCGGCTCAGCCGCTGGCCGACACGCTGCGCGCGATCGGCAGCAAGGCTTCCGTCAATGTCGCGTTCGCGCCGGACACCGTGCGCAACCGCAAGGCCCCCGCGCTTCGGGGAAGCTACTCGCCGCGCGTCGCGCTGGATCGCGTCCTGGCCGGCTCCGGACTGACCGTGCGGGTCACCAGCGGCGGTTCGTTCCTGGTGGAAGCAGCGCCCGCGGCCCTGGAGGCCGCCGCCGCGCCGGGAAAGTCCGAGGAGGTCGCCTCAACCGTCGCTGAGGTCGTGGTCACCGGCAGCCGCGTCATCACCGATGGCTCCAAGGCGCCGACGCCGATCACTGTGGCGCTTGCCCAGGAGATCGAGGCGACCACGCCGGGCAGCCTGCCCGATGGCCTGGTCAAGCTGCCGGTGTTCATGGACAACGAGACGCCCCAGCGTCCCGGCGATGGCCGGCGCAATGACGGCGGCAACGTCCTCAACATCCACTCGCTGGGCGTCACGCGCACCCTGATCCTGCTCGACGGCGTCCGCATGGCGCCGACCAACGCCGTGGGCTCGGTGTCGATCGACACCATCCCGCAGATGCTGGTCGACCGCGTGGAAACGGTGACGGGCGGGGCGTCGGCGGTCTACGGCTCCGACGCGGTCGCCGGCGTCGTCAACTTCGTGCTCAACAAGAAGTTCTCCGGCGTGCGGCTCAGCGCACAGTCGGGCATTTCCAGCCGCAACGACGTCCCGTCCAAGAAGTTCGGGGCCGCCTGGGGAACGAACCTCCTGGACGGTCGCGGCCACCTGATGATCTCGGCCGAATACTATCAACGGGACAATCTGGCGGTGTTCGACCGCCCGTACGGCAAGGGCCTCTACCTGCTGCAGGGCGCGGGCACGGCCACCAACCCCTATGTCACGGCGGCCAACGTCCACCGTTCGGATTCCGCGTTCGGCGGCAAGGTCCAGTCGTGCGGCGGCACGGTGTCGCTCTGCACGGCGCTGGGCCAGCAGTTCGTCGGCAATTCGGTCCTCGGGGCCTTTGACGCCGGCGCAACCTCGAAGACCGCAGGCCAGAGCCTGGGTGGCGACGGAGCCTACAGCAAGTACAGCGACGCCCTGGTCGCCCAGAAGCGCCAAGCCTATTTCGGCCGCTTCGACTACGAGGTGAACCCCAAGCTGCGCGCCTTCGCCCAGGGCAGCTGGTCGCGCGCGCAGTCGGAAGGCTGGCACTTCGCCGACAAGATCACGCCGGTCGCGACGCCGGGCCTGACGCCCTCCACGGCTGGGGTCTTCTTCAAGAACAACCCATTCCTGTCGGCCAGCGCCCAAACGGCGCTGAACAACCTCGGCGCCACCAATTTCACCGCCGCCAACACGTTCAGTCTCGGCAGCTATATCGACCTCGGGCGCGAGAACACTGCCGGCACCAAGGCGCGCAACGACTACTATTCGGTGATGGCGGGTCTCGATGGCGAGGTCGGGACGTTCGACTGGAACCTCTATCTGTCGCGCGGGCAGAGCGATCAGCTCACGACCAGCCGCAACAACGTCAACCAGCAGAAACAGTTCGCGGCCAGCGACGCCGTGCTCGTGAACGGCGCCATCCGCTGCTTCGCATCGACCTCGACCGACCCGGCGATCGCCGCTCGCTATGCCAACTGCGTGCCGCTCAATCCGTTCGGGCCGAGCAATATTACCCAGGAGATGTTCGACTACTTCACGGAGGACACCTCGTACCTGCTGACCAACCGCGTCGACAGCATCGGGGGCGCGATCAGCGGCGAGGTGTTCGACGGCTGGGCTGGTCCGATCACCGTCGGGATCTCCGGCGAAGCGCGCTGGAACAAGCTCGACATCTCCGGCGACCACTCGACCGAGGCCACGGCCCGGGTCGACTGCGCCGGCCTGCGCATCTGCAACACCAGCACCACCGCGCCGACCTATGTCTGGGCCGCGCCGGTTCTCGCAGGCGTCAGCGCCAAGAGCAACGTCTGGGAGATCGCCGCCGAAGCCGAGGCGCCGCTTATCCACGACAAGCTGCTGTTCCAGGACCTGACTCTGAACCTGGCCGGCCGCCACACGGACTACAGCACTTCGGGCGCGGTCAACACCTGGAAGGCGGGCCTGGTCTGGCAAGTGATCCGCGACATCCGCCTGCGAGGTGCGACCTCGCTCGATATCCGGGCGCCGACGCTCTACGACCTGTTCACCCCGACCCAGATCACGGTTGGCAGCTTCACCGACATTCGCCTGATCAACGGCAGCTTCGTGACCGTGGCCAACAAGGTCGCGAACCTGATCACCGAGGGCAATCCCGACCTGAAGCCTGAAAAGGCCCGCACCTGGACCGGGGGCGTCGTGCTCCAGCCGCGCTTCATTCCGCAGCTGACCTTGCAGGCGGACTATTATTCGATCGAGATGAAGAACGCGATCGGGGCGATCGGCGGCGGGACCGATGCGGTCAAGCGCATCTGCGAGAACTCCGGCGGCGCGCACCCCTATTGCGCCCTGTACACGCGGCCCAATCCCTTCTCGAACACCACCGCCGACAACTTCCCCACCGCCGTTCGCACGATCAGCATCAACGCGGCGCAGCGGCGCGTGAAGGGCTGGGACTTCGAAGGCAACTACCGCTCCGGGCCCTTCATGCTGCGGGCTCTGGCCACCTATCAGCCGGTCAACGAGACGGTGGCGTTCGAAGGCCAGGCGGTCGGTGAGCGGGTCGCGCCCGAGTGGAAGGTCTCGGCCTTCGCTGGCTACACCAGCAGCCGGGTCAGCGCCCGACTGCAGCACACCTGGTTCTCGTCCTACGACCGTGGGACGGGCTATCAGGACGCTCGCTACATCGATGCGATGAGCACGACCGACGCCAGCGTCCAGTTCACGGTGAAGACCGGCAACGGCATCAAGCTCATGCCGTTCGTCAGCGTCCAGAACCTGTTCGACAACCATCCGCAGATCGCGCCGATCAACACCGGGATCGGCATCCAGTACCCGACCGTCTCGGGCTACGACATCATCGGGCGCTACTACACGTTCGGTGTGCGGGCCAGCTTCTAACGTCATGTGTTGAAGGAAGGGCGCGGCCTTGGCCGCGCCCGACGTTGGGGGCGGAGATACCCATGAAAAAGGCCCTGCTGGCGGCGTTTTGCCTGCTCGGTTCCGCCAGCGCGCCCGTGCTGGCCCACGCCGGAAGCTATCGCACGATCCCGGGCGGCGTGGTGGTCACGCCGTCGTCGGGCGCGATGGGCCGCGTCGAGCTGTCCGTGCACGGGGAGGGTCTTATCCATGTGGTGGCCCGCCCTCGAAACACCACGCAGTTGCCGAAGCCAGCGCCCAGCCTGATCGCGCCGAACCCGCCGAGTGCGGGCAAGTTCAAGGTCGGTGCCAAGGCCGGCCATGTCCGTATTGTCGCCCGCCGGTCGACGGCCGATGTCGATCTCGAGACGGGCCTGGTCCGCTTCTACAGCCCGGCTGGAAAGGAACTGCTGGCGGAGTCCGGCCAGCCCGCCTTCAAGGCTGTCACAGTCGGCGGCCAGTCGTTCCTGAAGGTCTCGCAGCAGTTCAACCGCGATACGGACGAGAGCGTCTATGGCCTGGGTCAACACCAGTACGGCCAGATGGACTATGTCGGCCAGGACGTGGAACTGCAGCAGCACAACACGGACATCGCGTCGCCGTTTCTCGTCTCGACGCGCGGCTACGGCCTGCTGTGGGACAACAACGGCATCTCCCGTTTCGGAACGCCCGAACCCTACAAGAAGGTCGGGGAGGGGATGCCGGTCGTCTCGAACGGCAAGCCCGGGTTCACCGCCGAGTACTTCATCGACGGCAAGTCCGTCCTGGTCCGGCAGGAGCCGACGGTCGACTACCAATACATCCGCGACAAGGTCCGCTGGCCGGACGCGGCGCGCGCGACGCTCGCCAAGGCCGACGGCGGCCAGAACCCCCAGGGCGTCGCGACCCAGTGCCAGAAGGTGGTCTGGAGCGGCGCCGTCACGCCGGCGGTCGGCGGTGACAACAAGTTCGAACTGTACGCGTCCGGCTATTTCAAGTTGTGGGTGGATGGCAAGCTGATCCTCGACCGTTGGCGAGTCAGCTGGAACCCCTGGTACGAGAAGTTCCAGATCCCGATGACAGCCGGCAGGCCGGCGAACATCCGCATCGAGTGGGCGCCGAACAACGGCTACATCGCGCTCTACCAGAGCGACCCGTTGCCCGCGCCGGATCGCAGATCCGTCTGGATGACCAGCGATGTCGCGCGGGCCAAGGAATACTGGTTCGTGCCTGGCGGCGACATTGATGGCGCCATCGCCGGCTACCGCCAACTGACCGGTAAGTCGGAGATGCTGCCTAAGTGGGCCTATGGCTTCTGGCAGTCGAAGCAGCGTTACGAAACCCAGCAGGAGCTGCTGGACGTGCTCGCGAAGTATCGCGCGCTGAAAATCCCGATCGACAACATGGTCCTCGATTGGCGCTACTGGGCCGACGACGCCTGGGGCAGCCACGCGTTCGACCCGGCCCGCTTCCCCGATCCGAAGGGCATGGTCGACAAGGTCCACGACGCCAACGCCCAGGTCATGATCTCGGTGTGGCCGAAGTTCTATCCGCGGACCCAGAACTTCAAGGAGCTGGCGGGCAAAGGCCACGTCTACGGTTACATGCTGGAGCAGGGTTGGAAGGACTGGGTGGCGCCTGGCTACAACAGCACCTTCTACGATCCCTATTCCCAGGAAGCGCGGGACATCTACTGGCGGCAGATCGAGGAGAACCTCGGGATCAAGGGCTTCGACGCGTGGTGGGCCGACGCCAGCGAGCCCAACATGCACTCCAACATCTCGACCGAGGAGTGGACCAAGACCCTTGGGGCCAACGCCATCGGCCCGGGGGCGGCGTACTTCAACAGCTATCCGCTGCTGCATTCACAGTCGTTCGCCGACGGCTGGCGTCGCTTCAAGCCGGACGTGCGCGGCTTCGTGCTCAGCCGGTCCGGTTTCGCCGGCATCCAGCGCAATGGCGTCGCGATCTGGTCGGGCGACGTTGGCAGCACGTGGCCGGACCTTCGCAACCAGATCTCGGCGGGCGTCAACGCCTCGATGGCCGGCATCCCGAACTGGACCCACGACATCGGCGGTTTCACGGCCGAGGACCGCTACACGACGAAGTCGCCTAAGCCGGAAGACCTGGACGAGTGGCGCGAGCTCAATGCGCGGTGGTTCCAGTTCGGCGCCTTCAGTCCGCTGTTCCGCAGCCACGGCGAAGGCCCGCCCCGCGAGATCTTCAACATCGCCCCAGAGGGCTCGCCGTTGCGCGGGTCGATGGTCTGGTACGACCGGCTGCGCTATCGGCTGATACCCTACATCTACACGCTGGCGGCCGACACCTATCTCAAGGACGGCAGCATCATGCGTGCGCTGGCCGCCGACTTTCCTGACGACCTGACGGCCCGAGGCAAGGACGACGAGTACCTGTTCGGGCGCGAATTCCTTGTGGCGCCAGTGGTCGAGTACAAGGCGCGCGCCAGGCTGGTCTACCTTCCCAAGGGCGCGGCCTGGTACGACTTCTACAGCGGTCGCCGGTACGAAGGCGGCGTCTCCCAGACCGTCGACGCGCCGTACGAGCGGATGCCGCTGTTCGTCCGCGCCGGATCGATCATCCCCATGGGGCCGGTCACGCAGTACGTGGACGAGCGGCGCGACGCGCCCTTGACGGTGACCGTCTATATCGGCGCCGACGGCGCCTTCTCGCTCTACGAGGATGATGGCCGGAGCCAGCAGTACAAGACCGGCGCCTACAGCCGGATCCCGCTCCGCTACAGCGAGCGCGAGCAAACCCTGACGATCGGCGCGCGCCAGGGCGGCGCCTGGAAGGGCATGCCCGCCACCCGCACGATCCGGATCAAGTGGGTCAGCGAAGGCGACCCCGTTACCGACGACGATCGCTACGACCGCGAGGTCGTCTACGCCGGACGAGCACTCGTGCTGCGGCGTCCCGCCAAGTCCCAGTCCCACTAGCTTGCTGACGATGCATGAGGTTCGATCCTTGACCCGCAATCCTCTCCGTCTTCTCGGCATCGGCGTGCTTTCCGCGATCGCCCTTTCGGCGACCACCGTGGCCTCGGGCCCGGCGCGAGCGGCCGACGGCTCGACCGCGAAGCTGGTCTTCGTCGATTACCACGTGCCGCGCTTCACCCGGCTGCACGACGGCGCCAATGGCGTGTGGCAGTTCGCTGGGGAGTCCATGGCGACGCGGCTGCGCGGGACGGGCGTCAACTACAATCCCGACCTGATCGACGACGCCGGCCGGAACCAGATCGCCGCCATCGCCTATCCGCTGGCCGGCATGCAGTCGGAACTGGATCCCGACTATCTGGAGTACCAGGTGCTGTCGGCGAAATGGGCGCGCATCGACGGCTTCATGGTCGAGTGGGGCCATCAGGACCACGCCGGCAACGCCACGCTTCTGGCCTTGGCGCAGATGGCGCGGAAGCACGGCCTCAAGGTCGGCGTCAATTGGTGCGTGTCCTGGGCCAAGCAGGGCATGCCGGCCGGGTCCGACCGTGAGGCCTATCTCGCGCGGCTCGACGCCGCGGCCGACTACATCCAGAAGGCGCTCTACGCCGAACCCAGCGCCGCCCGCGTGGGCGAGCGGCCGGTGCTGATGATCTTCGGCGGGGACCTGAAGGACGACGAATTCCACCGCCTGGTCCAGCGTTTCCCGAGCGGGTCGGACGCGCCGATCCTGCTCCGTCAGGGCATGATCGGCGGCGGCCTGGTCGACGGGCGGATGGCGATGAAGCCCGCCGAAGCCGACTGGTTCAGCAGCGCCAAGGGGTTCGGGCCGGATGTCGGCGGCGTCTTCGGCTGGGTGCCCGCGCGCCTGCGTTACACGACCGAACCCGACGCCCAGTTCGACCGTTACGCCACGACCGAGGACGTCCCAACCTATCTGGAGGCGCTGCTCTCCCTGCCGTCGCCGGATCGCCCGTTCCTGCGTATGACCAGCGCCACGCCGGGCTTCGACAACCGGCCGGCGGCGGGCTGGATCAAGAACGACTTGAGCCACCTGCCGCGTAGTCAGGAGACCGTCTACGACGCGATGTGGCGCTTCAACCTGGCGCATCGCACGCGGTTCGACTGGGTGCTCATCCCGACCTGGAACGACTGGACCGAAGGCTCCCAGATCGAGCCGTCGGTCGAGGATCGCGGCGCGGCGCTGGCGATGACCGAGCGCAACATCGCCGCGCTGAAGGACGTCGCGTCGACGCCGGACGGGCAGGGGCTTCCGCTACGCCTGTTCAAGCTGCGCAAGGGCTGGGAGCGCGTCAGCCTGATCGGCGGCGTCGCGCCGGACAAGGCTGCGGCGCTCGATGCGATCGCCCAGGCGATCAGCCATCGCGAGACCGAGCGCGCGGCGCGGATGGCGGAGGGCGCCGAACGAGACCTGGCCGAGGCGAACGCCAAACTGCCGCGCTCGCAACGCCTCGTCCTGCGCGCGGGGAAGGAACTGGCGGTCGTGAAGGCCGATCCAAAGGCCACCTCATTCTCGCTGCCCGTTGTCACCGCCGCGACGCTGCGCGGGAACTACTACGACGCCGCCCTCGAGTTCGACTATCGGACCTCCGCCGAAACGGCCATCACCATCAGGACCGCGACCGACCGCACGCGCTCGGCCCAGGGCGATTTCGGCGTTGTCGCCCAGATCAAGTCGAAGGCGGGCTCGGAGTGGAAGCGGGCGCGGGTCAGGATCTACGCCCAGAACGCCAAGTTCGAGCGCGGCCTTCCGAACGGCGCCGACCTTGCCTTCACCGCCTCGCAGCCGGTCGAGTTGCGCAATGTCGCGATGAAGGTCGAGGTCTACAAAAAGCCGTCGCCGGGCCGCTGAGCGCCGCGCCTTCCCGAAATTCGAACATCCCAGGAGACCGGCGCATGGCCGATGAGACCAAGAGCGGCGTCACCCGCCGGGGGATCGCTGGAGCGGCGGCTCTGACCCTGGCCGCCATCAAGGGCGAAGCGGCGCGGGCGACGACCAAGCCTGCCAGCGCCGGAGCGCCGGGGATCCTCTATCCGCACGAAAGCGCGTCGCGCTCCACGCGCGTCCTGGGCGGAACGTGGCGCTTCAAGACTGATCCCGCCGATGTTGGAGAAGGGCAGGGCTGGCAGAAAGGCCTTGCGGACTACCGCCTGATCCCGGTGCCCAGCAGTTGGAACGACATCTTCGACGATGTCCGCAACTATGTCGGCTCGGCCTGGTACGAGACGCAGTTTCGGGTCGACAAGGGCTGGCGCGGCCAGCGCATTCATCTGCGCTTCGGCTCGGTGAACTACACCGCCAAGGTCTGGCTGAACGGCAAGCTTGTCGGCGACCACGTCGGCGGCCATCTGCCGTTCGCCTTCGAGGTCACCGACAAGATCGCGCCGGACGGAGAGAACCGCCTGACGGTGCTGGTCGAGAACAAGCTGCGCGTGGATCGCGTGCCGGCCGCGCCGGATGTCTCGAAGGTCCACATCCATAGCCCGAGCTATCCGCAGACGACCTACGACTTCTTCCCCTATGCCGGCATCCACCGACCGGTGCAGCTGTTCACGACGCCTGACGTCCATCTGGCCGACATCACCGTGCGCACCAGCCTGGACGGGCAGGTCTCGGTGGAACTCCAGGCCAATATCGCCTGGTCCGGGACCGCGACGGTTTTCGTCGACGACGGCAAGGGCGCGGCGCGGGCCAGTATCGCCATCAAGGGCGGCAAGGGCTCGGGCGTCGTGTCGGTGAAGAACCCACGGCTCTGGAGCCCCGAGGATCCGCACCTCTATGCCCTGACGGTTCGCCTGGCCGAGGACGAGTACGCCTTCAAGATCGGTATCCGCACGGTGGCCGTACGCGACGACGCGCTGCTGCTGAACGGCAAGCCGGTGTTCCTGCGCGGCTTTGGCAAGCACGAGGACTTCCCGATCCACGGCCGGGGCCTGGACGTTCCGTCGATCGTCCGGGACTTCGAACTGCTGAAATGGATCGGCGCCAACAGCTTCCGCACCTCGCACTATCCCTACAGTGAAGAGGCGATGATGCTGGCCGACGAATACGGTCTGCTGGTCATCGCCGAGACCTCGGCGGTCAGCGTGGTGTTCATGGATCCGCCGGCGGCGATCGAAGCCCGACGCCGCCAACTGGTCGCGGAAATCGAGGCCCTGATCCAGCGCGACAAGAACCACCCTTGCGTGATCATGTGGTCGGTGGCCAACGAGCCCCTGCTCAAGCCGTTCTCCACCAACGATCCCGAACCGGCCGGCGCACTGGAGGTCGGCACGCGTTTCTTCGCACCGCTATTCGACCTGACGCGCAAGCTGGACGCCACGCGGCCCGCGGTCCTGGTCAGCACCCAGGGCGGGCCGATGGACTGGCAGGCCCTGGGCGACATCATCTGCATCAACTCCTACAATGGCTGGTACGAGGTCTCTGGCCAGATCGAGGAGGCCCGCGAGACGCTGCAGGCGGTCATCGCCCGGCTGCGGGCCCGCCATCCGGGCAAGCCGCTGATGTTCACCGAGTTCGGCGCCGACGCCGTTGCGGGCATGCACGCCCAGCCGCCGGAGATGTGGACCGAAGAGTTCCAGGCCGACCTGATCGAGATGTACATCCGGACGGCCGAGACCTATCCCTTCGTGATCGGCACGCACCCGTGGGCTTTCGCCGACTTCCGCACCTCGCAGAGCATCACGCGGGTCGGCGCGTTGAACCATAAGGGCTTCTTCACCCGCGACCGCCGACCCAAGCTCGCCGCCCACCGCGCGCGGGAACTCTGGAGCCGCCCGCCGCGTCGTCCCGGATAGGGCGCGCCGCGGGCGCCAAGTCGCTCACCCTAGAGCTGCGCCTCGACAAGCTCCACCACGAAGGTAGAATGTGAAAATCCGGGCTTGAATGGCCTGGAGGAGGGGCAACGACATGGCGCTTCTGGGGATCATCGACGGCACGGGTCCCTTCCGGGACACCACCTATGAAGCCGCCATGCGGTGTTCGTTCTGCCGGCAGATGGCGGACACCAAGGGGCTCAAGGTTCACTATCTCCGAGGCCCTTCCGGCGATGGCGTCTCCACCTGGAGCCGCGCCCGCCAGATCGTCGACTGGGCGCGGCAGGAAAGAGCCAAGTCTCCGGACACGCCGCTTTACCTGGCCGGCTACAGCCGCGGCGCCTGGGGGGTCACCATGGCCGCCGAATGGCTCAGCGAACAGCGCATCCCCGTCCGGGCGATGTTCCTGTTCGACCCCGTCAGGATGCAGGCCTTCCCCGGCGGGCAGTCGGTGCCGGCCAATGTCGGCCGCGTCCATATCGTCCGCCGCCGGCACGATGCCCAGATGATGGACAGGTACGACTGGCAATCGTCGGTTTTCGACGGAAGCATGAACCCGGTGCGCGCCTGGTGGGGCGTGACCAGCCTGAACACCCTTGGCCGGCCCGGAAGCGAAGCGTCCTATCTGGGCTCGCACGGCGCGCTGGGCGGGGTCGGTTGGCAAGGCCTGCGCGAGGATCTGATGTGCCAGCCGCAGGTGGCCACCTTCATGAACAAGGCGTTCGAGGTGGAAAAGCTGCCGATCAGCATTCGGTCGATCAACTTTCCCAGCACGTTCGAGGGCCTCGGGACGGACTACGAAAAGATCAAGGCCAAGGTGCTGTCGGGCTACGAGTTCGCCCGCTCGGAATTGAGGGCGTTTATCGACGCCCTGTGACACCCGGTCTTCCGATCGTCAGGCCGATGGTCAAGGCTGTCGGGGCGCGAAGGCCTGTTTGGCCACTTCGAGCAATTGCCGACGCTCGGCCAGGCCCTTCAGCGCCTTGCCGTTGACCCCTCGGGTGACTGCCGTCGCATCGTCGCGATCGGCCGGGTCGTTCAGCCGGCGCTGCTTCCAGAAGGCCACGGCGATCCGCGCGGCGATATCGGCCTCGGCGGCGCGCTCGGGCGTCTTCTCCAGGTCCAGCCCCTTCACCGAGATCAGCCCGCTCATTTCGCGATAGTTGCCGCGACCGGTCAATTGGATGAAGCCGCGCCCTCGGTAGCGATAGCCGTCGCCTGGCTCCTTGTTGCCGGTGGCCTTGGCGTAGACGAGGTTGGCGAAAGCCTCGCCGGTCGTGTCGCTGGCCAGGAGCTCCGCGGCCTGCTTTTCGTCCTTGAGCACCGAGAAGGTGGCGAGCGCCGCGGCCGGCTTGTAGCGAAGGCTTTCGACCAGACGCGTGAAGCGCAGGCACTCGTGGGCCAGCTGCGAGACGAAATGGGTGACGCGCAACAGGGTCTTGATGTCGGCGCCGCGCCGGTGGCGTTCCAGCGCGGCGGCGTAGTCGGCCAGGGTCTCGGCGCTGGTCTGGCTGCTGGCCAGAGGCCGAAGCTTGGACAGGGTGATCGTGCACATCGCGTCCAGCTCGGCGGCCGTCGGCATACGGCTCATTATCTGGCGCGTGGCCGGCGGTGTCGCCACGCACAGGGGCGCGCAGACACCCGTCGGCGGTGTGCTGGGCGTGTATCTCTGGACGGGCGGGCTGGCCATTCTCCTACCCGAATGTGTAGGCGAAGCCGCCCGGCGCGGCCTCCACCGCGATCGACTGCACCGGCGCGCCGTTCATCTGCCTGTTCAAGAGCTCGACCGACATTTCCGGCAACATGGTGTTGGTCAGGATGGCGTCGATGACCCGCCCGCCGGAGGCGACTTCGTTGCACCGCGAGACGATGAGGTCGACCACCGCGTCGCTGTAGCTCAAGACGATGCCGTGGTTCTCGGCCACACGCTTCTTGATGCGGTCGAGCTGCAGCCGGACGATGCCCTGCAGCATGGTCGGGGATAGCGGATAATAGGGCAGGACCACCAGGCGGCCGAGCAGGGCGGGTGGGAAGACCTTGAGCAGCTCGGGCCTGAGGGTCTGGGCCAGGGCGTCGGGTTCGGGCCGCAGCTCCTCGTCTTCCGACAGCTGGGTGATCAGGTCGGTGCCGACATTGGAGGTCAGCAGGATCAGGGTGTTCTTGAAGTCGATGAACCGCCCCTCGCTGTCGTCCATGTAGCCCTTGTCGAACACCTGGAAGAACATCTCGTGGACGTCCGGATGGGCCTTTTCGACCTCGTCGAGCAGGACGACGCTGTAGGGCCGCCGCCGCACGGCTTCGGTCAGGACCCCGCCCTGGCCATAGCCGACATAGCCTGCCGGCGCGCCCTTCAGGGTCGAGACGGTATGGGCCTCCTGGAACTCGCTCATATTGATGACGATCAGGCTGTCGTCGCCGGAATAGAGCAGCTCCGCCAGGGCATGAGCGGTCTCGGTCTTGCCCACGCCTGAGGGGCCGCAGAGCATGAACACCCCGACGGGCTTGCTGGGATTGTCCAGGCCCGCGCGGCTGGTCTGGATACGCTTGGCCAGGGCCTCCATGGCGTGTCCTTGACCGACCACCCGGGTCTTCAACTGGTCGGCGATGGTCAAGACCGAGGCGATCTCGTCCTTGACCATCCGTCCGATCGGGATGCCGGTCCAGTCGCCGACCACGGCGGCCACGGCGTTGGCGTCGACCTCGCCGAACACCATCGGCGCATCGCCCGCCGCGGCGGCATGGGCGGCGATCGCCGCCTTCAGATCGTCGGTTCCGGCGGCCCCGTTGGCGATCAACGCCGCGCGTGCGGCGACGACAGCCTCGAGCGCGGTCTTTTCGGCCGCCCACTGGGCGTTCTGGACCTCAAGCGCCTGGCGGGCCTCCACCAGTTTCTCGCCAAGCTCGTCGATGCGCGCGGCGGGCCCGTAGTGCCCCTCCGCCTCGCGTCGTGCGATCTCCAGTTCGGTCTCGAGAAGCTCGACCCTGCGCCGGGCGCTTTCGACAGGCGCGGGGGTGGCGTGCTGCGACACGGCCACGCGCGCACAGGCGGTGTCGAGCAGGCTGACCGCCTTGTCGGGCAGCTGGCGGGCCGGAACGTAGCGCTGCGAGAGCTTGACGGCCGCTTCCACGGCCTCGTCCAGGACGACCACGCCGTGATGCTTCTCCATCATCGGGGCGACCGACCGGATCATGGCCACGGCCGGCGCGGTGTCCGGTTCGCCGACATTGACCGTCTGGAAGCGGCGGGTGAGGGCGGGGTCCTTCTCGAAATACTGGCGATACTCGGCCCAGGTGGTCGCGCCGATCGTGCGCAGGCGCCCTCGCGCCAGGGCGGGCTTGAGCAGATTGGCCGCGTCGCCAACCCCGGCCTGGCCACCGGCGCCGATCAGGGTGTGGGCCTCGTCGATGAAGAGGATGATCGGGGTCGCCGAGGATTCCACCTCGTCGATCACCTGCCGCAGACGCTTTTCGAACTCGCCCTTCACGCTGGCGCCGGCCTGGAGCAGACCGATGTCGAGGGCGCGGAGGGTGACGCCCTGCAGTGCGGGCGGCACATCGCCGTCGACAATGCGGCGTGCGAAGCCCTCGACCACTGCGGTCTTGCCTACGCCCGCCTCGCCGGTGAGGATCGGGTTGTTCTGGCGACGGCGCAGGAGAATATCCACCACCTGGCGGATTTCGGCGTCGCGACCGACGATGCGGTCGATCTCCCCCTGGCGGGCCTTTTCGGTGAGATCGATCGAGAACCGCGCCAAGGCCTCGCCCTGACCGAGCGGACCGGCCGCCTGGCCGTCGGCGCCCGCCTGCGGGATGGCCGCGCTGGCTGTCTCCTGCGCGGTCTCGCTCGAGCCGGCGACAATACGGTCGAAGTCGTCCCCCAGCGCACCGACCTCGACCTTGCGCCACTCGGCCGACATCGCCACCAGCGCGTTGCGCAGGACCGGCGTCTTCAGGGCCGCATAGAGGAGATGTCCCGAGCGCACCTTGGCCGCGCCAAACTGCAGGGACGCGTAGAGCCAGCCCTTCTCGGTGGCCTCCTCCACGGCCGGGGAGAAGTCCGAGATCGAGGTCGCCCCACGCGGGAGGGCGTCCAGGGCGGCCAGGACGTCACGGGCCAGCACCGCGTCGTCGAGGCGAAAGCGCGCCCGGATCCGCGCCAGATCGCCACCAGCCTCCTGCAGGAGCACATGGATCCAGTGCGCCAGTTCGACATAGGGATTGCCGCGCATGCGGCAGAAACCCGTCGCGGTCTCCAGGGCCTTCAGGGCCGTTGGGTTCAAACGGCCAAAGAGCGCCGCCCTGCTGATCTCCGCCACTCTGATCCCCCTCGTCCCTAGGTTTGCCTTCAGGCCGCCTGCGCCACGCGCCGCAGCCTCGCGTCCGTCCTGACGCCGTCGCCTCCGGGCGCCAGCCAGGTCGACCATCCCAGTCGACCCGCTCCTCCCAGCTGGGCGCCGGGCGCCTGATCCTCGTCGATCTCAAGTTCTAGCTCCCAGGATAGGTGTCCCGGGCAAAAGGCCTCGATCGCCTCGGCCGCCAGGGCGAAGCGTTCGCCCGTCGGCAGGAGGGCCTCGTACTCGCTGGCGTTCTTGACCCGCACGGTCAGCCGTATGGTGTCATCGGCCACCCGCACGCGGGCGCCCAATACCGCGCCCTGGCCCAGCCCCACGCCGCCGCGCCCATCTAACCGGACCTGGTCGGCGGGCTCGATATCGCGCCAGCGCCCGACGAACTCGCGCACCTTCACCGGCGCGCCGAGGATGTGCGACACCGCGTCCTGCAGGGCCGCGGTGTTGCGTCGGCCGGCGAACACCCCGGCGTAGAACCGCCGATGGGCCTGGCTGAAAGCCTGCCGGGCTTCGGCGCCGTCACGTGCGCCCGACAGGGCGTCGATATAGCCGGCGAAACGGTCGTCGTCGGGGCGGTCGGCCTGGGCGGCCGGCTGGCTGTCGGCCCAGGCCCGGTAGAAGAACTGCAGCATGCGATTGCTGATCAGGTCGAGAAAGTCGCCGAACGGCGTGGTGGCGGAAAAGCGCCGCTCGTAGGCCGCATACTCGGTCAGGTGCAGCGGCAAGGGGCCCATCGGCCCGGTCAGGCCAAGGAAGTACCCGCGCACCCGATAGACGCCGCGTGGGGTCGGCTCGACCCCCTCCAGCGTAGCGGCTGGAAAGTCCAGGGTCGGGGCATGGGCCAGGCGCATGACGTCCTGGGCCGGCTGGCGCGCGCGTCCGATGCGCGGCCGGTCGCGCGCACGGGCTTCGGCCTCCCTGGCCAAGGCGAAGAATCCGTATTTCCGGATGCTCGCCGCGGCCGATTGCAGGAAGGTCAGATGGTCGGTCTCTGACTCAGTCTCGGCGGCCAATGGGCGAACTCTCCTTGCTCGGGACTTTCGAAACGGGTCTCGATGAAGCTGTTTACGGGCGCGAATTCCGACAGGAACCGATCCAGGATCGAGGAGAACAGGAACATGCGGTTGTTCTCGAACGCCGCATCGTCCAGTCGCAGGGTCAGGGCCAGTCCGCGGACGAAAGCGTGACGATCCGCTCCGGCCAACCGGCGGGTCACCGGCCGGGCCTTCAAGCTCAGCACGCCGTCGAGCTGGCGGCGCAGCAGCGGATCATCGGACCTGGCGTAGAGCGCCAGGTGATCGCGCAGCGCCGCGGCATTGCGCGCGGGATCGCCGCCCGCGAAGGCGGTGTAGTTCGGCGTCAGGTGGGCGATGATCCGCCAGGCTGCGTCGGACAGCCCCATCGGCGGCCTCGGCCGGGTCGGGCTACGAACGAAGACCGCCTCGGAAACCGGTGCGTCGGTGACCGACAACACCCCGCCGCGCCCCCCGACGCGAAGCAGTTCGGGGAGTTCGCGATTGGTTGCCAGCGCCCGGATCGCCAGGGCGCGCACCTGGCCCGTTCGGGTCGGATCGCCCGGCGCGCTCAAGCTGACCCAGGTCTCGCTGCCCAGATATTCGTCGCGCCCGCGAAGGCGCTGCTCCTTGGTCGACAGGCGTCGCAGCCGCAGGCGGCTGGAATAGAACAAGGCCTGGCGATCATACAGGAGACTACCGAGGGCATAGAGCGGCGCCACCGGTCGAGCCTGGCCCTTGTCGTCGTGGGCGACGACATCGAGCAACCGATAGACCTCGTAGTCTAGCGGCCGTGTCCGGTCGGGCATGACCAAGTGCTCGTGGGTGTGGGGATCGACGCTCGTGCGCCCGAGTTGCAGCTCGAAGAGATTGATCACCGGCGCGCAGTAGAGGCGCAGGGACTCGGCCGACACCGCGCCGGCCAGGTTCACCGCCGCGCGCGAGAACAGGATGACGATCTCGCATTGCCTGTCACAACCAGCCATGGCCTGGCGCAGGCCTTCCAGGCGCACGAACAGAAACCGCTCCGGACAGGCGCAGTATTCGGTCAGGAGGCGATAGCCGCGGAACGAGCGGCCATCGTCCGGCAGCAGGGCGCTGTCGCTGTCGAAGCCATGGGGCTGGGGCAGGGAAAGCCGATCGCCACCCGAGCCCTGGCCGACACAGGCGACGGCGTCGCCGAGGATCTGGCGGTAGAGCTCTCCGGGGATGGCCTCGGAGCCGTGCAGATAAAGCGGCAGGCTGTCGAGCGGCAGGCTTCCGAGCGGGGCCTCGCCCGTGGCCTCGAACACCAGCTTCAACCCGGCCTCGGCCCGCACGCCGGCGCGCGCGGCGTAGGGCCCTACGGCCAGACGCGACGGGAGGTACTCGGCCTGGGCCAGCCGCACCGGCCAGAGGTCGACCGCCTGGCCCGTCCGGAAGCGGCAGGGCGTGTCATGGCCGCGTACGGCGATGGTCAGTTCGGTATGCCGTTCGACCCGGGCGCCGGCGGCCAGGCCCGGGTCGGCGCCGTTCGGTGAGAAGCCGACGACCGCCATCGCGGGGGTCGGCGAGACATAGCTGGGCTGAATGGCGCTCAGCAGCTGCTGGGTGAACTCGGGAAACTGGTCTTCGAGCTTCAGCTGAACGCGTGCGGACAAAAAGGCCACGCCCTCGAGCAGGCGCTCGACATGGGGATCTGGCTCGTCCGGAAACTTCGGTCCCAGCCGGCCGGCGACCCCTTCGTTCTGCTCGCCGAACTCTCTCGCGGTTTCGCGCAGATAGGTCAGTTCCTCGTTGTAAGCGGCCAGCAGGCGAGGATCCATCGTCCTAGTCCCGCACCTTGACCGCTCCGGTATCGGCTTCCACGTCGGTGAGCAGTCGGACCTGAGCCGCGCCGGTGCTGCCTCTAACCTCGCCTTCGATCACATAGGTCACCGCGTTCTCGCGCTCGCCCGCCGCGCGGGCGCGCACGACGAGCGAGGCCTTGTCCATGCGCGGTTCGAACGCCTCGACGGCGGTGCGGATGTCGCGGGCCCGCGCCTCGATCGCCCAGTCCGACACCGACTGCCCGGCCAGATCCGGCACGCCATAGTTCAGCACCGAGGACGCCACTTGCGGAAAGGGCTGCAAGTCGATCGACGCCCCGAGATTGGTGGTGTTGAGCAGCCAGGCCATTTCACGACGCACCGTCGCGCGCAGCGCGCTCTCGCCGAACCGCTCGATATTGGGCACGGTGTAGAAGCGCAGGGTGCTCGGCACGAACGCCGTCGAGCTTTGACCGCGCTCCTCGTCTTCGAGATGGTCGGACAAGCCACGAGGCGCTTCGCCGCTGATCAGCTTGTCCAGGAGGGTAGGGGTGAACCGGGGCGCCACTAGGCCAGGTCCCGCATCGAAAGACGGCGAAGGGACAGGATCGGCGCCTCTCGGCCATCGCTGAAAGCCAGCAGCTTCTGACCCGCGCCCAGATCGCCGTACGGCGTCGAACGCCAGGCCGTCTCGCGCGCCAGCCGCAATGTCCCGGCCTCCTGAGCCACGCCGGGATAACGCGTCGGCAGGAAGGCCGCGATCGACTGACCCGAACGCAGTTCCAGGCGCGCCGGCAGCCAGGCCAGATCGCGCAGGTCCTGGGGCCCGTCGCTCTCGATCGCCGCGAGGGCCTCGAAGGGCACAATGCCCCACTCGCCCGCGATCAGCGCCTCGAGACAGGGGCCAAAACGCGGGTCGGCGTCGGCGACCCAGTCGAAGTCGCGGCCTTCGTCCTCCCCGGGCGTATCGGCGGCGGCGTCGAAGGCCGCGTCGCGCAAGGATCGCGCCGTGTCCAGGTCCCCCGCCGCCCAGGCGGTGAGGCCCTGGGCGAGGTCGTCGACCCAAGGCGCGGACAGGATCAGGACCTTGACAGGTCGGCGGCCAGCGAAGGCCTCCTCGCGTTGACGCTCGCCGGCGATCAGCTGATTGCACAGCACCGCCAGCATCTCGGCCTCGGGGTTGAGGCTGGCCAGAGCCTTTGCCTGCGCGACAGCCTTGTCCCATTCGCCGCAGAGCATCATCAGCTGCAGCAGGAACATGCGGGCGGCCGTGTCCGCGGGGTTGCCGCGCACACGTTCCACCAACACCGCCCGCGCGCCATCAAGGTCGCCGGCGGCGAGCCGCTCGTCGGCTGCCAACATCGAAAGCCCCCGAAGCTGAGCGCCTAGATCGACTTGCCGGCCGCCAGGTCGTAGCCGAACTCGGAGGGCGCGCCAGCCCCGCCGGACGCCGTCTGCGGCGTGTAGATGACCTTGAAGGTCTTGAAGTTCAGCGCGACCTGTTCGAGCAGCAGGGGCGAGCCCTGATCACTATGGGCCTGGATCGACGAGACCAGGATGTCGGTCAGCTCGATCTTGAAATATTCCAGCTGGTCGCCCCCGGCCTTACGAACCACCAGGGTGCCCTTCTTGACGTGATCGCCCTTGGCGCACGACTTCATCAGGATCGGCGTCGAGGAGTCCACGCGCTTGAAGATCGTGATGTCGCTGACCTGCACCTTGCCCGCGCCCGACCCGGCGCCGTAGTGGCCCGTGCCGGCGTTCTGCATGCCCCACGACCAGTTCAGGACTTCGATCTCGTCCTTGTGCTTGCTGTCGGTGGACTCGCCCTTGATACCTTCGAGTTTCAGAAACGCATCAACCTGAGCCATGATCATCTCCGTTGCCTGGCCCCCCACGGGCCGGGTGAGTGTGACGGTGAACGCTTACTGACCTGCGCTCCGCAGCTTCGACACCATGCTCAGGGCGACATCCATGCCCTCGAACTGGTAGTGCGGCACAAGCTTGAAAGTGCCCCGATAGAAGCCGGGGTTGTCCTCGTCGGGCACGACCTGAATGTCGGCCTCCTTCAACGGACGGCGCGCCTTGACCTCGTCGGTCGAGTTCTCCGGATTGCCGTCGACATACTGCATGATCCAGCTCTGCAGATCCTTCTGCAGCTGGGCTTCCTCGCGCGTCGACCCCACCCAGTCGCGGACGATGCACTTCAGGTAGTGAGCGAAGCGGCTGGCCGCGAAGATGTAGGGCAGGCGTGCCGACAGGTTGGCGTTGGCGGTGGCGTCGCTGTCGGTGTAGCGGGCGGGCGCATGCACGGTCTGGCCACCGACGAAAGTCGCCTGATCGGTGTTCTTGCGATGCAGCAGGGCCATGAAGCCGGCCTTGGACAGCTCGCCCTCGCGGCGGTCGCTGATGGCGATTTCCGTCGGGCACTTGAAGTCGACCCCGCCCTCGTCCGTCGGGAAGGCGGCGGTCGGCAAGCCCTCGACGGTGCCCCCGGATTCCACGCCCCGGATGCGCGTGCACCAGCCGTGGGTCTTGAACGAGTCGGTGATGCGCACGGCCAGGGCGTAGGCGGCGTTCACCCACAGGTGCTTGTCGTGGTCCCCGCCCGTCTGCTCCTCGAAGCCGAACTCCTCGACCGGCTCACCCTTGGCGCCATAGGTCGGACGCCCAAGGAACCGCGGCATGGTCAGGGACAGGTATCGGCTGTCGGTCGAGGCGCGGAACGAGTTCCAGCCGCTGTAGTCCTGAGCCTCGAACTGTTTGGCGATGTCGCGCGGGTTGGACAGTTCCTGCCAGCTGTCCATGCCCAGGATCGAGGGCGCGGCGGCGGCGATGAACGGGGTATGGGCGGCCGCGCCGATCTGGGTCAGGGCCTTCATCAGGTCGATGTCGGGGCCGCTGTGATCGAAATAGTAATCGCAGACCACCGCGCCATAGGGCTGGCCGCCCAGGACGCCGAATTCCTCTTCGTAGATCTTCTTGAAGAGCGGGCTCTGGTCCCAGCCCGCGCCGCGATACTGGCGTAGTGACTTGCGGGCCTCTTCCTTGGAGATGTTCATCACCCGGATCGACAGGTCCTTGCCGGTCGGCGTGTTGCCCACCAGGTACCACAGCCCGCGCCAAGCCGATTCCAGGGCCTGGAAGTCGGGATGATGGATGATCTTGTTGACCTGCTCGGTCAGCTTCTTGTCGATCGCCGCGCGGATGGCGTCGACGGTCTCGAAGACATCGTCCTTGATGATCTTGTCGTCGGACAGCGCCTGCTCGGCCAGGGTGCGGACCGCGTTCTGGATCAAGGCGTGCCGGTCGGGCGTGGGCCGGAAGTCTCGCTGGAGAAGTTCCGCGAAATTATCGACAGTGACCACTTCGGCCGCGCCGGCGGTCTTCTGTTCGAACTGCTGCGCCATGTCGTGGGCCTTTCGGAAGTGCGTGACGCTTGAAGGGGACGGCTATTCGGGCGCCTTGTCGGCGGTGTCGGCCTGAGCCTTTTCCGCGGCAGCCTTGTCGGCGGCGGCTTTTTCGGCCGCGAGCGTCTCCATCAGCTCCTTGTTCTGCAGGATCTTGTCGAGAAGGTTCTGGGCGGCGTCCTTGCCGTCCATGTACAGCATCAGGTCGTTCAGCTGCTTGCGCGCGTCGAGCAGGGTCTTGAGCGCGGGGATCTTCTCGGCGATCGCGCCGGGCGAGAAGTCGTCCAGCTTTCTGAAATCCAGACCGACGGCCAGCTTGCCGTCGCCGGTCAGGGTGTTTTCGACGTTGAACTGAGCCCGGGGCGCGATCTCGCGCATCTTCTGCTCGAAATTGTCGATCGAGACGTCTTCGAAAGCGCGCTTGTCGAGCGAGGGCTTTTCCTTCGACGACGCTCCCGACAGATCGCTCATCACCCCCATGATGAAGGGCAACTCGACGGTCTGCCGAGCGTTGCCGGTCGCGACCTCGTATTCGATGTGAACGCGAGGGGCGCGATTCTCCTTGATGAAGCGCTGACCGCTCTTGGTATTCATGTTGTCCCCCTTCTTCGCGGCCCGCTCAAAGAATGCTGGTCCACGAACGCCGCTCTTCAACCGTAGATCAACAATCGGCGTTTCTCAAAGCCTTCAATTGTCGTCGCTACTCGTTTTCACGTTGCGAGAGCACGCGTCTGGCGTCGCCCAGGCTGTCGGGTGCGATATCCTGCAGCACGGTCAGGAAATCGAGATTCACCCAGGCGCGCGCGCGCTTGAGGACCAGCGGCACCGGACTGCTGGGCTCCTGCCGCGCATAGTAGGCGCAGATGGCGTCCAGGGCCTTGATCACGTCGTCTCGGCTGCGAATGGCGCTCGGCGCGCCGGCCGCCGCAGCGGGAGCCGGCGTCGTGACGGGCGCGGCCGCGGCGGGTTCATCAGCGGCCTCGGTCGCCGCCTCGGCGCCGAGGAAGGGCGCGATGGCGCGTTTCATCCGCCGCAGGCTTTCGTAGAGCTGTCCAAAATCGGGGCGGTCGGCCGAGGATTCAGTATGCGCTCCGAACTGGGCGTCGCACTCGGCCATCGCCGCGGCGATGGCGTCCAGCGATGCGGCTGCTTCGGCCAGTCTGGCCGCGCCATCACTCTCCATGATCCGCGAGAAACCGACGTCGCTGCCCGCGTCGGCCCCCGCCAGACGTTCCAGGTCGGCCGCCGCGAAGGATCCGTGACGCGGATCGCGCAGCAGCGGGGTCGCCTCGAAGGCGCTGAGGAAGGCGCGGCGTTGGCCAAGCTCCGCGCAGCGTGACTTGCGCCCCTGGGCGCCCACATCTTCGATGGTCGGATAGACTTGGTCCCAGGCGCTCAACAGGCCCGCGAGCAGGCGCGTCCCGTCGACGACCTGTTCCAGGTCGCCCAACCGCGCGCCCGCGCGGCACACATACACCGCCAGCCAGAGATCCTTGGACTGACCGAGCAGGCCGACGATCTTCTCGGTGACCGTGCGCCAGTTGGGCTCTTCTTCCTGGAAGTCCAGGCGCTGGATGGCCTCGAAGAGATCGTCGATCGCCCGGCGATCGCGGTCATCGGCCAGATCCACGCCAGCTGGAGCATCCGGCGAGATCGGCGCTAGCAAGGCCTCCACATCGATCCGCATCCGTCGCCCCCGCAACCATCCGCGCCAAGGGCGTCGCGTCTCGCACGGCCCGCCTTTTCGCCGTGAAGCTTAGGCTCGGACGTGTTTGTTGCGCAACCTGCCACTTTGAGTTGGCCCGCAGCTTGATGAACGGCGTTCTGTCGGTGCAATGTCCTTTTGGGGCCGTCGCGACGGCGAGGGGGCGCACCGGGGATCATGGCGCAATCATTCAGTCAGGCGGGGCGTCTTGCCTCGGTGACGGTGGAGTCGTTGAGCGACAAGCTGGCGCTGGAACGGTTCACGCTGGCCAGCCGGCTGAGCGAGCCCTTCACCCTGACCCTCGACGTCCTGGCGCTCGAGCCGATCGACTTCGCGCCCGTCCTCTACAAACCCGTGACCATCGCCATGGCGGCCAAGAGCCAAGTGGCGCGCCCCTTTCACGGGTTACTCTATCAGGTCGAGCGTCACGACGACGACCAGACGGCCGTCCGCTATCAACTGACCGTTCGGCCCTGGCTCTATGCGCTGCACGCCCGCAGCGATGTCCGGATCTTCCAGGACAAGTCCGCCCGCGAGATTATCGAAGCCGTCTTCGCCGACGCGGGCTTCGCCGACTACGACTTTTCGTCGCTGGAAGGCGTGCTGGCCCGCCGGGAATATTGCGTCCAGTACCGGGAAACCGATTTCGCCTTCGTCGCGCGCCTGCTGGAGGACGAAGGCCTTTACTACTATTTCCGTCACGAGGCTGGCCGCCATGTGATGGTCATCTGCGATGGTCCGTCCGGCCATCACGCACCGCCCAACACGCCCTCGGTGGACTATGTCTCCAACAGCGGCGATCGCGGACGGCGCAAGCTCAACATCTGGCGCTGGTCCGAGCGCCTCTCCACGGCGGTCTCGGCCGTGGACGTGGGCGAGCACCATTTCCTGCATCCGCGCGAGCGCAACGCCGGCGCCGCCCGACCGGCCGATCAGGGCCCGGCCAACCCCGGCGCGGCCTTCTACGATTTCCCGGCCGGCGTAGGCGCGCTGTCCGAAGGCGCGGTGGTCAAGCCGGGAAAGCTGGGCGCCGAGAGCCGGCGCGAGGCCGAGATCCGTCTGCAGGGCCTGCGGGCCGAGCATCAGCGGTTCCTGGGCGAGGGCGATAGCTTCGAGATCGGAGCCGGCGACAAGCTGACCCTGGTGCGCCATCCCCAGGCGCGGCTGAACGGCGACTATCTGCTCGTCGGCGTCACCCACGTCTTTGCCGGGGAGTCCTATGGATCGGGGGAGGGCGATGATCACGTCCTCGAGGTCCATATCGAGGCGGTTCCGTTCGCCCATCGCTGGCGTCCGCTTCGGGTGACACCACGGCCGATGGTCGGCGGCCCGCAGACCGCGCGCGTCGTCGGCCCTCTGAAGGATCCGGGACCGACCGACGACACCATCCATACCGACGCCTACGGTCGCGTGAAGGTTCAGTTCTTCTGGGATCGGGACGGCAAGTGGCTGCAGAACAGCTCGTGCTGGGTGCGCGTCTCGCAGGGCTGGGCGGACGGCGGCTTCGGGTCCGTGATGTTGCCTCGGATCGGCCAGGAGGTGATCGTCGACTTCCTCGACGGCGACCCGGACCGGCCGATCATCACCGGCCGCGTCTACAACGCCGACAAGATGCACCCCTACGTCTTGCCCGATCGCAAGACGGTCTCGACGATCAAGTCCCGCACCGTTGGCAAGGCCGGGAGCTATCCGGAGGCCGAAGAGCCGCCCAAGGCCGGCGAGCCCGGCTTCAACGAACTGCGGTTCGAGGACGCCGGCGGCAAGGAAGAGGTCTTCCTCCATGCCCAGCGCGATCGACGCACGTGGGTGCGGCTCGATCATGAAGAGAAGATCGGCCGCGACCAGAAGCAGCGGGTCGGCCGCGACCGCACCGCCGTCGTCCATCGCCACGAAGGCCTGGAGGTCGAGACCGGCGACGAGACCCGCAAGGTCAAGAAGGGATCGCGCAAGACCACGATCCATGCCGACGACACTCTGACGGTCGAGAAAGGCAACAGCCGCACGACGGTTTCGAGCGGCGACTACAACGTCACCATCTCGAAGGGCAAGGCGGTCATCGAGGCCAAGCAGTCGATCGAGCTCAAGGTCGGGCAGACCAGCATCAAGCTGACCCCCTCGGCGATCGAGATGACCAGCTTGAATGTGAAGATCGACGCCAAGATGGCGCTGGCGGCCAAGGCCGGCCTGACCGCCGACCTCAAGGCCGGCATGACTTTCACCATCAATGGCATGATCGTGCTGATCAACTAGGAGGCTGGGGTGTCGGGGGACTGGACCAGGGTGAAATGGACGGAGGCGGGGCAGGTGACCGCCGTGCTCGGCTGGACGGCCGCGCCCGGCGATCCTCCGGCCGGCGACACGCCCCATGCCTATTTCAGCGCCCTGCGATCGGCCGGCCGCCAGGCCGAGGCGGTCGAGTTCCTATCCCAGGCCTTGCCGCGCTGGGAGGTGGTGGCCTGGGCCGCGCGGGCCGTGCGCGATCTGGGCGGGCTGGGCGACGCGAGCGACCAGGCCGCCCTCCGTTCAGCCCTGCTGTGGGTGGAGGATCCGTCGGAAGAACGCCGCCGCGCCGCTCAGGGTAGCGCCGAGGCTGCCGAGGCCGACAGTCCCGCCCGGTTCGCCGCCTTGTCGGCCTTTTTCTCCGGCGGCTCGATCGCGCCCCCCGACGCCGACATCCTGCCCGCGCCGCGCGACGCGGCCGGGCGGTTCGCCGCCGGCGCCATTCTCACGGCGGCGGCGCGTCGCGAAGACATGGACGCCACCCTCGCCGCGGCGCTGGATCTCGGCTCGGCGATCGCGGCCGAACGCGCGGGATGACCCGATGAGCCTGACCCTGTCGATTACCAATATCGAGACGCTCGACAACGGCGAGGACATCCAGCTGCGCCTGGATCGGCGCGGCGCGGTCATCGGCCGCTCGCCCCACGCCGATTGGAGCCTGCCCGACCCGCGCAACTACATCTCCAGCACCCACTGCGAGGTGGAGTTCCGCGACGGCGGCTATTGGATCAACGACCGCTCGACCAACGGCCTCTTTATCAACGGCTCCAAGGAGCGACTGAGCGCGCCCCATCGCCTCGCCAACGGCGACGACCTGGCCATCGGCCACTATCGGATCTCCGCGCAGGTGGCCGATACCCCTGCGCCTCCGGCGCCGACGGTCTCGACCGACAAGGGCGGGTGGTGGGACACCGCCCCGCCGGAGCCTGCGCCCGTTCGCCGCGAAGGGCTCGGCTTTGATGCGCCGGCCCCGCCGCCGGCCCCCGAGCCGCGGCCCGTCTCCGATTGGCACGTAGAGGCTTCGGCCCCCAAGGCAGGCTGGACGCCGCAACCGGCCGGAACCTTCGGTACGGCCGAACACGACGATTCCTGGGTGCAACCCGCCGCGGCGCTGAGCGGGCGCGGCCCCCTGGCGGACGCCTGGACTCCGCCGCCGCCGGCCGGTCCGGCCGTCGATGTCTGGGCTCAGCTCGAGGCCAACAATCGCGTGGACTGGGGCCGAGGCGGGTTCGACAGCCGCTGGGGCGCACCGGCTCCGGCCACCGCTCCGCCCGTCGATCCGGCGCCTCAACCCCCGGCCAAGGCCGCCCCCTCGATCAGCCCCGCCGAGGCGGCCTGGACGGCGCTGCTGGAAGCGGCGGGTCTCGACGAGGGGGAGCTTGGCCCGCCGGGCAAGGCCGGTGCGAACGCGGGCGCGCTGCTACGGCGGTTGGTCGCTGGACTGGTGGTGATGCTCGAGGCGCGGGCGCGGGCCAAGGCCCAGCTGGGCGCCCAGGGCACCGCCTTCAATCCGGACGGCAACAACCCGCTCAAGTTCGCCCGCACGCCGGATCTCGCCCTGGCTCAGCTGCTCGGGCCGTCCCAGCGCGGCTATCTCGAGGCCGACCGCGCCATCGACGACGCCTTCAAGGACCTGCAAGCCCACCAGATGGCCACCCTCGCGGCCATGCAGGGCGCGCTGCGCTCGACCCTCGACCGCTTCTCGCCCCGCGCGATCCGCGACCGCGCCGAGCATCGCGGGATCCTGAGCAAGATCCTCCCGGGCGCCAGAGAGGCAGCGCTGTGGAAAGCCTACGAGCGCGAGTTCGAGGGCGTTGTCGAGGGCTCGGACGAGGCCTTCATGGACGTCTTCGCGAAGGCGTTCCGGGAGGCTTATGAGCGGGCTGCAGGGAGGGGGTGGTAGTGCCGAGAGCAGTTCTCATAGCGCAGCGGCAACTCGATGCTTTCGAAGCTGCGCAAGCCGCGCGCGTCCGGGAGCGGCTCGTAAACCTCCTGCGGAAAGATGTGCCAGAGCTTTGTGAAAATCTGAGTGACGCTGTGCTATGGCAACATGTCGAAACGTCCGAGCAATCTGCAGCAAGGTTCGGCATCGATGATCCAGTTCCACTTGTACAATTTGCGGTCCTCGCTCTCAGTGCAGGTCTCGATCTCTTTGAACACCCCGATGTCGCCGAATACCTTCATTCTTCGGACCTTGATCAGTTCGCGAAAATGGCTGGGCTGGTCGCCGAGATAGAGCATCAGGTCAGTTAGAAATGTTGGCTCTTCTGGCGCGCGCGGGTGCAGCCGTATTGGCAGCTATTAAGAGTCCCGCGCTGCGTAAGGCGACAATCGAAGGAGCGAAAAGGGCGGCTGTGTCTGCAAAGGAGTTGGGCAAGAAGGCTCTGCAAACATGCAAAGTAGCAATCGGCAAAACGAAAGTACCCAGTAGGGCAACCAAGACGCTTGAAGCGGTACGCAAGACCGGCAGGGCCCCGCCGGGCTATAAGGGAGGCAGAACTTTCCAAAACCGCGATGGTGGGCTCCCGAAAGGGGGGGCTTATAAGGAGTATGACATTGATCCGCTGCCGCAGGCAGGGGCGTCGCGGAATGCTGAAAGAATTATTGTAGACGATGTTTCAAAAAGAGCTTGGTATTCGCCAGATCACTATAAGACTTTTATAGAGATAAAGTGATGAAAGAATTTGTATTTGGAAAGAAAATTTTGAGAGATGGCAAGAGTCACATAATCTCTGTGAAAAGAGACATATGTGATAAATATTCTTTATTCGAATTTTTCTACAATGAAATGAAATTTCCGGAATATTTTGGAAATAATTGGGATGCGTTCGAGGAGTGCTTGGAGGATTTCCTTGAAGAATGTGCCGTGGAGGTTTGGCTTCTGCATGACGACGTGCCAATGGCCAACAATATTCGAGATCTAGGTATTTATCTTAAAATCCTCCAATCTGTGATGCGGGACAGGTTTGATGGGAGGCAGCTTTTTGTCAGGTTCCCCTCTGACGCTGAAGCAATGATTGCCGAAACGATAAGTCTATAGCCTCATGGGAAAACCCGCCGCGCGCATCACCGACATGCACGTCTGCCCAATGGTCAATCCTGGGCCGGTTCCACATGTTGGTGGTCCGGTGGCGATGGGTTCGCCCAATGTCATGACCGGCAAGCTGCCCCAGGCGCGGGTCGGAGATCTGGCTGTCTGTAACGGGCCGCCGGACGTCATCGCCGTTGGGTCTACGGGCGTCTTCGTCAACAAGAAGCCGGCCGCCCGGATGGGTGACCAGACCGCGCACGGCGGCGCCATCGTGGCGGGTCTGCCGACCGTGTTGATCGGCGAGACAAAGGGCGGCGGTGGAGGGGGCGCTGCGGTGTCAGTGCTGGGTTTCGCCGACTTCGCGGCGCAGGCGGAGACATTGATTTCGGCCTTCAAGGCCGGAGCGCCCTTCTGTGAAATCTGCTTCCAGAACGCCGTGGGCAAGCTCAATGCCAAGCTCTCGGCGCCCATGCTGAAGGGGGCGCCTGCGGCGGTCACGGCCAAACCGCCTACATCCGCGGCTCCGGCGGGCCCGTCTGCGCCGCAAGGGGCGACAATCGGGCCATCGAGCAAGACCTGCGAAGTTGTCTCCCTGACCTTGGCGTGCTCGCATGGCCGCTCCGCGGGCTCCGAAAACATTCTCTGCGTCGTGCCCGGCGGATCCCTCTGGTCGGACAAGATCACGGGTAGCCTAAAGATGAAGGGCGGCTGCGGGGTCCACCCGGCCTGGACGGTATCGGGTCATACCAACGCCGCCGGCAAGAACGCCAGTCCCACCTTCGACGCCACGCCGCTGGGCCAACGACCATCGGCCGCGCCGGGAAGCGACCACGTTTCCTACACGGTCAATGGCGAGAGCTGTGGCGGTAGCGCCGGCTCGATCACCGTGCTGGCTTACCCGCCGGAAGAGTTGAGCGTTTCGATCGACTTCATGAAGGCGATCAAGTCGATCGAAGACATCTTTACCAAGACCGGCGCCGCGTTCGGCGACGAGGAGGGAAAGAAATTCGAGTTCCTGCACGGCAGTCTGGCTCTCAGCACCAAGTGGTCTGAGGCTAAGGACTGGCGGTGCTACAACGAACGCAAAGTATCGGGTGGCTTCAGCCCACTCTTTGCCGGCTCGGCCAAACTGCCTTTCTACAAACCCGTACCCTGGCCGCTAAACAAGGTCGTCAAGGTGGAAGCCTACGTGACCGTGAAGGGATCTTGCCAAGTCCAAACCTCCTTGGCCTGGCAGTATTGGCCCTATCCTGAAGCGGGTAAAAAGCAGACGACTTGGAAAACCAATATCGTCGAAGGTGGAGGAGAGTTTCGGTTGGGCTTGGGAGCGGGCGCTAGCGTTGGTGAGGAGGTCTCGATCACGATCGAGGGAACTATTGGCGCCTCCATATCGGTTGAACCCGCGCATCAGGACTATCCCGCGGCGACGGTGAAGTGGGTCGTGGGCGATGGCCGTTTCGACGTGGCGGTGGAGATGCCGTGGGCGCTTGAGTTCAAGCGCGCTGCGACGCTCTGGCCAGGCTACACCGACGAGGCCGAGTGGCGTTTCGATGAGGCGAAAAGCTAGATGCCGTCGCTGCCGCTTCTGATGCTCGAATTGGATGTCGAGGGTCTGGCCGCAAGGGTGGAACTCAATGGCGTGGTCGTCTTTTCTTCAGATGGCCGGCGATCTCTACGCCAGAATCGGCGGCTCAATGGCTGGGCGCTGCCCGGCGGCAATCGCTTGCAAGTCCGACTGGCGAAGGTCGCCGAGGGAGCGGCTTCCTTCTTCATGGCCGTGCGTATCGTCCCGCGGGGGGGGGAGATCGCCGCCACGCCTGCAGTCTTGACCTATGAATGGAACGCTGAACGCGATTTGCTGGCCCCCACGCCACGTTTGGTCCTGGAGGAGACCGTTCCCTTCGACGGTCAGACTTGGCGCTGGGCGCAAGCGCCTACGCTCACGCTGAGCGGCGTGGATCGCGCTCAGATCGACAATCTGATCCGGCGCCTGCGCACGGCGTTGGTCGAGCGCCGCGCCGACGAGGTGCTGGCGCTTCAGGCGATCCAGCTGGAGGAGATGGCGCTTGCAGTTGGCGACGATCCGGCGCGCTACCGCGCTCAGTATGCAGGATTCCTGGCTGAGTTCTTCGCGGATCCGACCTTTGCCGTCGAGCCCTACGACGGCGACACACTGACACTGGAAGCGATGGCAGGCGGGCGTGTCGTGCATCCAGTGACTCGGGACGGTCCCGTCGTCCGGGCTCGTGCGGGCGAACGAGCGATGGCCATCGACCCCTACCTGTCAAAGATCGACGGACGCTGGACGATCGTGCGCTGATGTCCGCCGCCCCCCGCCTCTACGCCGTCCTCGACCTCGCCGCCGACCCGGGCCTCAATGCTCACGTAGCGCGGCTGGAGCCCGAGGCCGCTGCCTGTCTGTTCGAGGGCAAGTTGCACCCGGACGTGAAGGCGGTGTCGCCGCACGTCGTCGAGCTTGGCGCGACCGATCCGCTGTCCAGACTCTGGCGTGGCGAGGGATGGGGCCGCTCCTGGGGCCTGCTGCTGTCGTCGAGCGCGAGCCTGCTGGCGGTCCGGCGGCGCTTGCGCCACTTCACCCTTGCCAAGCTGCCGGACGGGGTCGGGCCCGTCCTCTTCCGGTTCTGGGATCCGCGCGTCTTTCGGACCTATCTGCCGCTGGTCGAGTCGGCCGAGCTGGCCGGCTGGTTTACCGACATCGATCGCTACATCGTCGAAACCGAGGACGGGGCGGGGAGCCTGCGATACAGCCTCGAGGGCGGCCGGCTGGTTGTCGAGACCTTGCCGCCGCCCTCGCGCTGAACCGCCTCAGCAGCCCATCGCCGCGTTGCAGCGATTGACCGGCTTGGGCGGTGGTTCCGGCGCTCTCTCCACGGGCTTTTCGCGCGCCACCGGACGCGCCGCGACCCGCTTCGGCTTGGCCTTGACCACGGCGCGGACCGGCTCGGGCGCGGCTTCCGGCGGAGGAGCAGCGGTGGCGACCGGCGCGGGCGGCGGCGCGGGCGCTGCGGGCGGTGCTTCCACCGTGTACCAATCCATCTGGCTGCTCCAGCCCTTGGCCTTGGCCTCGCTGGCCAGCCGCTCGGCGATCGGGCCGCCGCTCTCGCTGGTGAACGGGCCCGCGCCCCGCAGGGCGAGCAGGCCGTACGGTCCCTGCTGGTCGTTGCAAAGACCGATGCGAGTCCGATTGGCCCCGGCGGGAGAAACCTTGGCGATCGCGCCGGCCCCCGGCTGGATCTGCAACTTGCTCCGGAAGATCGCCTGAACGGTGCCGCCCGGACGCAGGAGGTAGAGCGCCATGTCCTCGCCGCTGGCCGTCGCCGTATCGACGTCGACAAAGGCCAGGGCCTGGCGTGGATCGCCACCGCACTCGGCCTGGCGGGCGGGCGTGAACGCGGGACTGGCGGCCTTTACCCATTCCGCCCCGGTCAGGGTCGGCGCCTTGAGCGGGCGAACCGCTTCCAGGAGCGCGCAGGATTGGCCGGCGACGAACAGCACGCCCGAGAGATCGGCATTGGCGACCCTCTGGCTGGTCGGCCCTTCGAAACCGGCCTGGGCCGCGCCCTTGAGGCGCGTGCTTTCGGGTCCGCCGTCTTGCTCGAGCCAGGCGCATTGCACGGCGCGCAGGCCTTCGTCGATGGTCGAGGCGGCCGCCGCGCCCCCGGCGTGGTCGTTGTCCTTCATGACGTTGTAAACCAGGGGCGCGCCGACCAGCAGGACGCCGACCCCAACGGCCGCGGCGATGACCGGCGGCGTCAGCCACCCGGCCGGCTTGCGCGCCTCGTTCTCGCCCTGACCAGGCGTCGCCTGCCGGGCCGGCGCCTTGACCTTGCTGGCCTTGGGAGATCCGCTGGGGAAGCTCAACGGCGCGTCGCCGACCGTGGCGATCGCGTGCAGAACCTCGTCCATCGTCCGGAAGCGGGCCTTGGGATCGGCCGCCAGCATGCGGCCGAACAGCGGCCGCAAGGCCGGCGAGAGCACCGAAAGGTCGGGCCCCGCGCGGCGACGATCGACGGCCTCCACCAAGGTGGTGCCCATGTCGACATTCTTGCCGCCGGCCACCGCCAGCATGACCAGGCCCAGGCTGTAGATATCGGTCCAGGGTCCGACCTCACGCCCGAAATCGCCGAACTGCTCGGGCGCGACGAAGGCGAGCTTGCCGGCGAAGCCGTCGCCGACGATCGTGGCGTGGGAAGCCTCCAGATCCTTGGCGATGCCGAAATCGATGATGGTCGCCGCCTCGATCCGATCGCCTGGGATCAGGATGTTGTCGGGTGAGATATCCCGGTGAACGGCGCCCAGGTCGTGGGCGACCTTGAGGCCCTCGGCCAGACGCTTGGTCAGGGCCAGGAAGTCGGCCTGGGACAGCTTGAGGCGGCCGATCAACTGGTCGAGCCCGACCCCGTCCAGGAAGTCGGTGACGATGTAGAGCACTCCTAGCGTCGGCTCGTTGGCCAGGACCCGATACTGCACGAGCGCCGGGTGGCTGAGGCGCGTCAGGGTGCGGGCCTCTTTCCGGAACATCGCCTGGACGTTGGGATCGGCGGCGAGGTGCGGCAGCACGACCTTGATGGCCACGCGCTCGTCGGTGTTGACGTTGACTCCTTCGTAGACTTCGCCCATGCCGCCGCGGGCGATGAAGCGTCGCACCTCGTAGATGTGATTGAGCACCGACCCGATCGCCACCCGGCCCGGTGGCGCGGCGCCTGGCGGGGCCATGGGTGCGCCTGGCGCGTACGAAACCGGTGCGGCCGGCGGCAGGCTTGGCTGCAGCACCGTGGCCTGGGGGGCAGCTGGCTTGCGGCCCTTTCGAGCCTTGGGCACGCTGGGTTTTTCGGCCTGCGCCGAGGCCTTCGGCGTAGCCCGCGCCTGCCCGCCGCCCGCCAGCCAATCGTCCTCGACCGCCGGTCCGCGGTCCGAGGGCAGGGGCTCGAACACGGTCTTGGCCAGGTCTTCGTCCTTGGGGGCCTTGGCCATGGTCTAGTCGACTCCCGGAAGGGTCAGGGCGGTCATTTCCTCGCAGGCCACGGTGATCAAGGTGACGTTGTCAGGCGCGCCCCGTTCAAGGGTCAGCGCCAGCAAGGCCCGCGTGGCGGTGCTCGGGTCCGAGGCCAGCAGATGCGCCTCGATCTCGGCCGAAGTGACCTGGCCGCTGAGCCCGTCGCTGCAGAGGAGGAAGACGTCGGTGGAGCGCAGGTCTCCGCCCAGGATCTCGACCTTGAGGTCAGCCTCCACGCCCACGGCGCGGGAAAGAACGTGCGACATAGGGTGGCCCTGGGCCTCTTCGGCCGTGATCAGCCCCCGGTCGATCATGTCCTGCACCTGAGTATGGTCACGGGTCAGTTGTTCGAGCCGTTGATCGCGCAGCCGGTAAAGGCGGCTGTCGCCGACCCAGGCGTAGCCGAAGCGCTGACCATCCGAGACCAGGACCACCACCGTGGAGCCCATTCGCGCGCCTTGCGCTTCGGCCTGGGTCCGGATGCGGTCGTTGGCCGTATCCAGGGCGCGGCGCACGCTCGCCAGATCGCTCTCGAAGTCGCCCGTGGCGACCACCTCGCCCAAGGCCGCGACCACGGTGCGCGAGGCCCACTGACCGTTCTCGTGGCCGCCCATGCCGTCGGCCACGGCCCAGAGGCCGATGTCGCTGCGCAGGATCAAGGAGTCTTCGTTGGCGCTGCGCACCCGCCCTTCGTGGGTCTGGTGGGCTGCGGAAAAGCGAAGGTTGGACCTCATGCGGCTTCCTCCAGGAGTCCGGCGACACGTTCAATAACCGCCGCGACGAGACCTTGCGGCGGGTCGGCGTCCACGACTGGCGGCTCAAGGCCGGCGAGCGACCACCAGACGCCTGGGCCGGAGCTTGCGGCGAGCGCGGCGGCGGCGGAAAGCGACTGCGGGGGCGGCGCGATCTCGGCTAGCCGTTGCAGGCCCAGATCGGCGTCGAGCGCTTCGATCAGCATCGCCCGGATGGTCGCCTCGGCGGCCTGGACGAGGTTCAGTCCGACGAAGGCCGCGTCGGCGCCGCTCAGGCCGTCGATCCCGGCTACGATCAGATAGCGACGGCCGGCCGCGTCGACCGAGGCGGCGATCGCCCCGCAGGACCAGGCTTCGCTCGCTAGGCCGGGGCCAGCCACGAACCCCCAGGGCGGGGTGACGTCGTGAGCGCCGGCGAAAGCCTCGCCAAGTCGATCGCGCGCGATCTCGAGTTCGGCGCTGGTCCAGTCGTCCCAGACGCGCTCGGCTTCAGGCGTCAGGCCGCGCGCGACGAAGTCGCCGTGGGCGGGGAGCTTTCCGAACAGGAAGGGCGAGGCCATGTTAGAGCTCCGCCGGGCAGCGGAAGCCCCAGGGGCCGTCCCGGAACGGATTGCGCAGGCCGCGCGGCAGCACCACGCTGAACGTCGCCGAGGAGCTGCCCTTCGCGAAGGTCGCCCTGAGGCTGTCCCCGCTGTTGACCAGCTGGGTAGGCGGTCCCATCAGCCGGAACAGCGCCCATTCACCGCTCTGATAGACATAGTCGGATGTGCCCTGGAAGGTGACGCTGGCGGTGGCGTTGTCGTTCGGCGTCCACTTGAAATCCACGGGCCGCGTATCCCCCCGGGTGAACACGTGCGTGGAGCTGCCGATGCGCACCTCCACGGCGCTGACGCCCGGGCTGAAGCTGACGGCGGTCATCTGCATCTGCAGGCCGTCGGACATCAGTAACTGCAGGTCGCGCGCCTCCTGGAACCGCTGTGGGCTGGAGACCAGGCGCTGGGCTACAGGATCCTCCAGCCGCCATCGCCAGAACGGTCCGCCCAGATCGATGTGCGGAGCAAGCTTGGCCTTGACGAACTGGTCCAGCGCCCCGTTGGGTCCGAAGAAGTCGGCGACTTCCCGTCGGCTGGCGTCGGTCGCGGCGCTGCGGACGAACGGATAGGCTTGGCCGGTCACGCGCTGGCAGGTCGGCAACAGGGTCTGCTGATACTCCTGCTTGAGCGCCTCGGCCGAGATCGACACTCCCGCCTCGCTGACGCGGCCGGCCGCGCCGGCTACGAAGGGGCGCAGATCGTCCGACGGCAGGCTCATCGCCATCATCTGCAGCTTCGAATTGGCCTCCTGCACGGCGGCCGCCGCGGTCGGGTCCGAGCTCGGCCGCAGGGAGGCCTCCTTCACCTGTCGAACCAGGTTAACGAAGGCCGTCGCATCGAAGCTCGACAAGGCAGCGAAGTCTGCGGTTACCCGCGCCCCGGCGTCGAGCCCGGCCAGTTGGGCCGGCTTCTTCCCCGGCAGGGCCAGGTTGGTCTGCCGCCGCACGTCGGCCAGGATGACGCCTAGAGGAGAGGGGGGCGACAGCAGGGCCTGGGCCGCGGCGTCGTCGCGCACATAGTCGGCAGGGGCCAGCGCCGAGAGCACCTCGCGCCAGCGCTGGCTGTATTCGGCCGTATAGGCCTGGCCGATCTCGCCGAACAGGGCGACGCGCGCCGTTGGCGGCGGCGGCTGATCGCCCAGCACCCAGCTCTCATCCGCCAACTGCTCGACCACGCGGGGCAGCCGGGCCTGGTATTGCTTGATGTAGCCCTCGCGCGTGAAAAGGAACGGCACCGAGAGCGCCTGGACCCGCGCGGGGTTGGCGAAGGCCCGGTATTTGGCCGCCGGCAGATTGGGGCGCCAGGCCGCGCCGCTGGCCGGCAGGTCGCGCAGGATGGCGTAACCTCGCTGCCCGGGCGTCAGGCGAGTGAGGAGGGCGGCCTGGGTGCTGGTGACCAGGGCCGGGTCGAAAGGCGCCTGGCGCGCGCCGCCCCAGACCCGTCCGATCTCAGGGTCCGATAGCAGGGCCTGCAAATGCTCGCCCAGCGTGGCGCGCACGCTGGCCATGTCCTCTCCCGAAAGGCTCGATCGCCGCCAGTCGGCCGTGACGAAGCCTGACACGCTTTCAATGTCGCGATCGTGGATCTTGGCCGGGGCGTCCCCGGCCAGCAGCCGATAGGCGCGCAGGCCCGAATAGAGCTCGACCGGCGGGACCTGGCTGTCACGCAGGAAATCCTCCATGCGCAGCATCAGGCGCGGCAGCAGGATGCGCTGCAGTCCGTCGCGGTAGGCCTCCTCGACGTCCCGGCTCAGACCATCGTCGTGCAGACCAAGGCCGAGCGGGATCTTGGGGAAACCCTTCTGGCGCCGAGCGGCATAGCCGCCGGGCAGGGCGCGCAGCCCCTCCAGCGCGGGCAAGGCCTCGACCAGGCCCGGATCGGCGGCGCTGACCTCACGGAAGTCCAGGCCCTGCAGCGACGGTGCAAGCGCCTCGGCGGCGACCTGAACCCGTTTCTGGAAGCCGCGATTGGCGATGAAGCTGGCCGTCCAGGCCAGGAGTAGAAGCGCGCTGACGGCCGCCAGGCCGGCATAGGCGGCGGTGACCAGGGCCGTGCTTTTGCCCCGCGCCCGGGCGGTTGGGTGGGCCAGGCCCGCCTCGCGAAACACCACCTCGTTCAGCAAGCGGTTGATGAAATAGGCCCGGCCGCGGCCGACCTGCGCGCCCTCGCCATCGCCGTCGACCAGGGCGGCCTTGTCGCCAAGCAGGGCGTCCAGCGGCGCGCCTTCCTGCAGGCCGCTGGTGAAATAGAAGCCGCGCAGCGGGCCGGACGGTTGCTCCTCCTCGACCGGAAAGGCTCCGGTCAGCAGGCGCACCACGGCGTCGCGCAGGCATTCCAGCTGGGCTGGAAAGCCGATGATCAGCCCGCGCCGTCGCGCGTCGAGCTCGGCCTGGATCCGTCCCGACACGCGGTCGGCGACGGCTTGGGCCACCTCGTCATAGGCCACCGCCAGGGCGCTCGGTTCGGACTTGCGGCCCAAGGGCAGGGTCGCGCCCAGAACCGCGCGGCGGCCCTCGACGTCCAGATCGTCGTAGTACTCGCGGAAGCCGCTGATGAGGTCGGTCTTGGTGAACACCACATAGACCGGGGCGAGGGTTTCCAGACCATCGCGCAGTTCGCGCAGCCGCCGCCGGATGGTGTCGGCCAGGCGATCGATGGTCGCGCAGTCGGCGCCGACGACGGTGTCCAGCGCCACGGCCACGAAGACGCCGTTGATCGGTTGCTGAGGTCGGTTGGCGCGCAGCAGGGCCAGGAATCGCGACCAGCCTTCCTTGTCCCGCGCCTCGTGGGAATCCTGGCTGGTGTAGCGCCCGGCGGTATCGACCAGGACGGCCTTGTCGGCGAACAGAAAGTCGAGATTGCGCGTGCCGCCCACGCCTTCCAGCGCCTTGTCGGCGAACGGAAACCGCAGGCCCGAATTGAGCAGCGCGGTCGTCTTGCCGGCGCCGGGAGAGCCGATGATCACGTACCAGGGGCGGCTGTAGAGGTAGTTGCGGCCTGCGCCGGTCTCGGTCTTCAGCTTGGCCATCGCCGCTTTCATGCGGTCGTCGAGCACGCGGCCCTCGTCCTCGGCCGGCGAGGACTGAGCCAAGCCGCCGGCCAGCCGCTCGCTCGCCCGTCGCGCCGCCAGCAGGCGCAGCGCCGCCGCCACGCCCCAGACCGCCGCCACGACCACGACGAACGCCAGCCGCCAGGGCCAGGGGCGAAGACCATGGATCAGGAGCGGCAGCACGAAGGCGGCCAGCAAGGCCACCAGCAGCGCCGCGGCGATCGACAGCACCCACCAGTCGCGCAGGAACGTCGTGAGGCGCTTCATCGGCCGCTCCGTTCGATGACGACCTCGACCCGACGATTGCGCGCCTTGCCGCCGGGACTGTCGTTGGGTCTGAGCGGTCGGCTGTCGCCGAAGGTTTCGGCGACGACGGCGCGGCTCTTGTCGGTGAGGGCGCCGCGGACGATGCGGGCGGCCGCGTCGGCGCGCGCCTGAGCCAATTGCCGGTTGTCGGTGAAGGTCAGTCCGCCGCGCGGGCGGTCGGAGTCGGTATGGCCCTCGATACGGACCGGTCCGGGCTCGGCGTTGAGCGCCTGGGCCACTTCCTCGAACAGTCCGGCATAGGCCGGCATCAGGCTGTCGGATCCCGGTGCGAACAGGCCCGGCACGAGGGTGCGCACGCGGATCGCGCCCGGCTCGTCGAGCACTTCGACCTCGCCGGCGCGAATGCGCGTGGCCAGGCGTCGGCGCAGGCCGTCGGCCTGGGCGCTGACCGCCGGCTTCACGGGCTCGGCGCGGCGCGACAGGGTCAGCGGATCGTCCGGGATCAAGGCGGCGACCGCCTCGCGCGCCGAGCGGCCGGCCAGGCCCAGCCAGATATGCAGCGCCAGATAGACGACCAGCAGCAGGCCCAGGGTCGCCGCGGCGGTGATCGCCACTCGCGTCCACGGCGTGACGGTGTTGATCGGCGCGTCCTCGCCGCGCCAGTGGGGCGATAGCTCGACCCGCGACAGGGTTGGCGGATGCGGCAGCGCCTTGAAGACCTGCTGCATCAGGGCTTCGAGCTGAGCCCGGCCGCCGGCCATGACCCGGTATCGGCCCTCGAACCCGGCCCCCATGCAGGCATGATAGAGCTCCAGGAGGTGACCGCTCTCGCGAGGCCGCGCCACCATCTCGTTGAGCAGGCTCCAGAACCGGTCGCCGCCGATCGCTTCGTGGAAGAACCTCACGACGATGCTGCGCTGGGCCCACTCGGCGACGTCCGCCGGCTCGAAGGGCAGGTTCAGCGCGATGTCGTCGGCGGTGGCGGCCAGCGCATAGGTCGCCCGCCGCAGCTCCTCCTCGGTGTAGATGCCCGACAGGCTGGCGCGAAACTGCTCGATGTCGACGGTCACCTGCCTGTGCAGGTCCGGCAGGCGCATGCGGGCTCGCGCCGAACGCATGGAGGCGAGCAGGGCCAGCAACGGCGTGGCGCTGGTCATCATGGGATTGCGCGGCGCCAGACCCGGCGGGGCCTCGGGAATGTCGTCGCCCCGCGCGGCGCTCGGCGGCCGATAGGCCGCCGCGGCGGTCTCGCGCATCTGCGCGAGCGGCGAGGGCTGGAAGAGCGTGCGGTTAGGGCCCGAGCCCTTCTGGTCGCTCATGACCCGCTCCGCTTGACCCACCAGAGTTCAAGTTCCAGCTCGGGCCAATCCCCCGCTACGTGCAGCCCGATCGCCGGCGTCTTGGTTAGTTCGGGCCAGTCGGGCGAGGTCCGGTCGAGCTCGAAATAGAGGAAGCCCGGCATGACCCTGAGCTGCGGCGGCGGCGTCGGCGTCGGGGTAATCCGCACGCCGGCCTGCAGCGAGCTGGAAACGATTTCGCGCATGCGCGTCACCGGTCCCAGCTTCACGAGCGAGGCGAACCTGGCCAGCATCGCCTCGGGCGGGGCGGCGGCTCTGGCGGCCAAATAGAGCGCCCCGTTCTGGAAGACGCCGTGGTCCTCGACCCGCGCGGTGAAGGCGCCGGGGCCGACCGGCTCCAGCTTGAACTGACCGGCCGAGCGGGCGATCTCCATCGACAGGGCCGCTTGCAGGAGCTCGAACGGCGGCTGGAACGTGGCCTGCAGACGCTCGTGGTCATAGGCCGGGAAATTCGGTGGCCGCCGCTGGGGCAGGGCCAGGGTGGCGATCTCGCCGGCCATGCTCACGAAGGTCTCGTAGAGGCGTTCGGGATGCAGCGAGGGCAGCGACCTTTGATGTTCCAGCACCGGACGCCAGCGATTGAGCGCCTGCAGCAGCAGGAATGAGGCGAAAGTCTCGGCTCCGCCCCGGGTCGCCTCGACCGCCCGCACCGACAGCTCGTCGACCCGCTGCTCGGCTCGGCCCAGGATATCGACGACCATGGCCTTCAGCCGTTCGGACGCTCGCGTGTCGAGCGTCGGAGCGATGAACTGGTCGTCCAGCACCACACGGCCGCCGCTCACCTCGCGCACACGCGCCAGGGCCAGGAGCACACGGCCGTCGGTGTGTTCGGCGGTGAGTCCGAAGGCGAGGTTGGGGCGGGCCACCTCGATCGTTTCCGACAGGCGCTCGTCGGCATAGGTGTCGTGCAGGACAGCGTCCTCGACGACGTAGCGGACCGCCGGATCGGCTGCGGTGGAGAACGCGACCGCGCCGGGCTGCCGCGCGGGGAGCGTCAGGTAGATCACCTGGTCGCGAGTCGAGACGGGGATGTCGAGCGGCGCCGGCGGCGTCTGGGCCGGAACGTCGACACAGGCGCCGTCCGGCAGGATAGCGACGCAGCGCTCCACCCCGAACTTGCCCAGCTGCAGGAGGCTTTCACTGATCACGAGCTCCCGCACACCCCAGGGATACGGCGTCAGGACCGCAGCGCGCTGCTCCACCAGGTCCTCGGCGAACCGGTCCTGCTGCTGGAAGTGTTGAGGGCGCAAGAAGGCGCCTTCGCGCCAGGCCACACGGTTCTCACCCGACATGTCCCCTCCCGACTCAATCCCAACGACAAACGATGTCGATTGCGAAGCCCCGATTGAAACCCTTATTGGTCAGAGCGGGCAGGGAGCAAGTGGCGAATGACTGTTCGTCGAACGCCGGACGACGAAATGCCGCCGGATGAACCGTCTTTGGACCCCCGGACCTGGGCTGCGCCCGGACGGCGCGAGGGCGCGCCGCCGCCGTCCGCCGCCGCCTCCGACTCTTTCGACCCCCGCAGCTGGGTCGCGCCGCCTCCAGCGTCCCGGAGGGACGCTCGACCTTCGCGGCGAGTGGCGCTGATCGCGGTCGGCGGTGGTTTGGCGGCCCTTGTCGGCGGCGCGCTGCTGTTTGGGCGTCGCGAGCGCCGGCCGACGGAAGGCGAGACCCTCCCGCTGGCCAGCGCCGCTCCCGGCGCCGAGAGCACCTACGCCGCGCCGCCGGTGGACGGTTATGACGGGCTGGCGCGACGTCTCGCCAACTATGGCGTGGCCGCCGGCGATGTCGCTTCGGCGGTGGAGGCCCTGCGCGCCCAGGCCGGGCCGGATCCAGGGCGGATGAGGCTGACCCTTCGCCTGCGGGCCGGAGCTCAAGGCCGTGCGGCGCTCATAGAGGCGGAGTTGCGGCGCGCCCGCGACGGAGTCGGCTACCGGATCTCGCGCCAGGACGATCGGTTCGTCGTCGCCGTGCTGGCCGCGGGCCTCGTGCGCCGGCTGGTCGCCCACCCCCGCGCCCAGGTCAATCGCGACGGCCTCTACGCCTCGGCGGTCGGCGCGATCGATCCGGACCTGATGACCCAGTTCGCCCAGGCCCTGGCCTTCGACTTCGACATCGCCCAGGAGGTGCGCGAAGGCGACCAGTTCGAGCTCGTCCACGAGGAGCAGGACGATCCCCGCGGCGATCCGGTCGGCCCGCCCAATCTGCTTTTCGCGTTCATGAGCGCCGGCGGCAAGGACCGCTATCTCTACCGCTTCACCGCGGCGGGCGAGGAGGCGGCCTGGTACGATGACCGTGGCCGCGACGTGCGCCGCAGCTTCATGCGCACGCCGCTCGACGGCGCCCGGATCACCTCGCTGTTCGGCGAGCGCAAGCACCCCGTCCTGGCCGGTGTCGTGCGCAATCACAATGGTATCGACTTCGGCTGTCCGATCGGCACGCGAGTCTTTGCCGCCGCCGATGGCGAGGTCTCCTATGCCGGCCCCGCCAGCGGCTTTGGCCAGGTGCTCAAGCTGCGTCATGAGAACGGGCTGGAGACCTGGTACGGCCATCTCAGCGGCTTCCCGCCCGGCATTCGGGCGGGCTTGGCCGTGCGCCAGGGGCAGGTGATCGCCATTTCCGGAAACAGCGGCGTCTCCAGCGGTCCGCACCTTCACTACGAGGTACGCGAGAACGGCGCGCCGACCGATCCGAAGGCCTTCCTGGACGCCCAGATCGGCCCGTCCGGCGCGGGGCGGACGCTATCGGGCGCCGCGCTTCAGGCCTTTATGGCCTTCAAGACCGAGATCGACCTGCTTCGCCGCGCGCAAGCTTGACGCCCGGCGCCGCAGCGCCAATCCTTGGTTGAGGCTGGGGGCGGCGCGAGCCGATAGGGTCATGCTGAAACGAGAGGCGGCCAGCCTCGGACGGTGGTTGACCGTCAGTGCGTTGGCGCTGGGTATCGGCCTCGGCGCGATATCCCCGGTCGCGGCGCGCCAAGTCGAAGGGCGACGCATCGCCTTGCTGATCACCAACGAGGCCGCTGGTCCCGACGTGGCCGCCAGCAGCGATGCTCTGTCGAAGACCCTCAGTCAGGCCGGATACGAGATCGTTCCGGCGGCCAATGCCGGGCAGATGCAGCTGAGCCTCAGCCTGGCCAATGTCGAAGACCGAATCGCCGGCGATACGCTCGTGCTCATCCACTATGCCGGCTATGCGGTTCGGGCCGGCGGCCAGGACTGGTTGATTCCGGCCGGAATGACGCCCGTTTCGGCGGCCGACTTGCCCGGCAAGGGCCAACCGCTCAACGAGATCGTGCGCCGCTTTCGGGATCGTGGCGCGGTCGTGGCCATCGTCGTCGACGCCTGTCGCCAGTCACGCCTGCTGACCGCGCTGGGCGGGGTCTGCGCCGGCGATCGCGCCGGCGGCGATCGCGACGTCTACATGGCCTCGGCGACCTATCAGTTGAGTCCCGGCGACCTGACCACCCAAGTCCAGAGCGTCTTCGCGCCAGACCGCACCATCGACGAGGCGTTCGTGGACCTGCAATCCCGCCTCGGCGGCGGGGTCCTGGTCCGCACGCCCGTTTCGGCCTCTCTCCGCAGCCTCATGCCGCTGGTCAGCGTGGCCGGAACGGCGACACCCGCCTCCAGCCCCTCGTTCACGGCGCCTACGCCGGCGGCCGTCGTTCCGCAGCCGGCGCCGTCTATGCCACCGTCCGTGCCACCGCCGCCGCCTGTCGCTCCGGTGTCCTCCGGGAGTGCTGCCCCGTTCACGTTCGGTCCGGAGGTCAAGCTCGCCGACGCGCTCTATGACGTGGTCACCTGGCAGGACTACGGCGATCTCAGGCGCGCCCGGGTAGGCGCCGCCGCCATTCCAACCCGCTACGACATCCAGGGGCTCGACGAACGCGACAGGCTGCTGGTCAACGGTCAGATCGACTATGCCAAGGGCGACTACGCCGCCGCCGCCAGCGACTTCGAACGGTCGCGCGACTTGGAGGCCTCGGGCGGCTATGCGACCTTGCCGGCGGCCGCGGAGGGACGCCGGAGCCGGATCCAAGGTAGCGCCTATCTGCGGCTCAACCGTCTTGCCGACGCCACCCGGCAGCTCGAGCTTTCGCTCCAGAAGTATCGTGAGTTCGGCGACGCCTCGAAGTTGGGCCCGATCTGGACCCTTCTGGGCGAGGCCTATCGCAAAGGTGGTCGCCGCCAGGAATCGCGCCAAGCTCTTAGCGAGGCGCTGAAGATCGATACGAACGGTGGGGTGGGCGCGGCCTACCTCCAAATGGCGCTGCTGCTCCTGGACGAGGAGAACTGGAACGGCGCCGAGGCCAATGCCCGCAGCGGCTCGCGCCTGCTCCGGAGCGTTCAGGCCACCTCGGGCGTGGCGGAGTCCTACGCTATAATCGGGCGGGCCATTCGCCACCTTGGCCGCGAGCGTGAGGGCGAATCCTGGGGGTATTACGACCTGGCCGTCGAGACCGACAGCCAATCGGCGATGGCCCAGGTGCTGAAGGCGGAACTGCCGGCGCGTCTGCCGTCGCCGCCCTTCGAAACCATGCGCCCCACCTTCCAGTTCGCCCGCCAACTCGAGGGTGAGGCCCAGTCCTGCTACGACACTTCGGCCGAGCGCGACCTCTATCTGGCCCGGATCAACGCCGAACTGGACGCTCTCTACGGCTACAACACCCGGATCAACACCGCGATCGAGGCCCTCTGGTCGACCATCTCGGACTATGAGCGGCGCGGCTATCTGGAAGATTATCAGAGCGACCTGCAGGGCCGTGGCTATAGCTATCGTTCGGATACGACCAGGGAAGCCGATGTCCTGAAGGCCCGCGGCGCGGCGGTTCTCGCCCGGCACCGGGCGCTCAGCACATGGCATCGGTACGCCGGCACGGCCGGCGTCGTCCCGTGCGCGACGGGGCAGGTCGCCACGACCCTCGCGCCGCCGACGGGCTACGACCCCATGCTGCCGCCCAGCGACCGCCTGCCGGCGGTGATCCGCACGCCCCAGCGCCTGGTCGTGGCCGCGCCCGCGCCAACGTTCCCCGCCGCGCCTGCGCCCACGCCCACCTACGCCGCGCCGCCGCCTGCGCCAGCGCCGCGCATCGAGCCGTCCGCACCGCCCGCATCGCCTCCGACGACCGTGCTCGCCACGCCAGGCCCGCAGGCGGGACCGCCGGCGCCGTCCACCAACCCCGGCCTGTTTCTGGCGTCGGGACCTGAGGTCAAGCCCGCGCCCGCGACGCCTATCAAGGAGCCCGCGGCACCACCGGTGACCGCGACGCCTCGGCCAACGCCGGCCCTGGACAGCGCGACGGTCCCGCGACCATCCCCGCCGCCGCTTTCGCTTGCCTCGACCGCTCAGCCTCCTCCGGAAAAGCCAACGGAGAAGCCGGCTGAAAAGCCCGTCGTGACGGCTGCCGCGTCGCCGCCCGTCGCCGTTCCAGCGACACAGCCCGCAGCCGCGCCGCTGACAACGCCGCCGCCGCCTCGGCCGCAACCCTCGATCTTGGCCAAGACGCCGAGCCCGGAGAAAACGACGCCGGTCAGCGCGCCCGCCGGCCCCAAACCTTCCGCCGAGCCGAGTGTAGCCGCGCTAGACACCAAAAGCCCGGCCGCCGCCGCGCCTCCGCCCGTGGCTAAACTCGCAGTCGCCGACCGTACGCTTCCGCCCAAGGATACGGTGAAGCCCAGTCCGTCGCCGTCGGTGACGAGCCCCCAGACTGTCGCTCAGAAGGCGGCGGACACCCCGAGCGCCCGGGGCACCGCGGGCCCGCCTGCATCACCGCAAGGCCAGCAGCTGGCGAAAAACGAGACGCCGGCCACGGTGGTCGCATCGCGCCCCCCGCCCAAGCCTTCGCCGGAGCCGGTCACGCCTGCGTCCGCCGCGCCAGTCAAGCTGGCGGCCACGACGAGCCCGCCTTCCACACCAGCCGCGCCGCCGCGTTCGGAGCCGCCACAGGCCAAGCCTTCACCTTCTACGCCGCCGCCCGCATCGACTCCGACGGCAACCTCGACACCGACAACGACGCCGGCGCCTGCGAGCGCCGTCGTTCCGGCCGCATCGCCAGGCTTCGTTTCACCCTCCGGCGTCCTGCTGTTCGCCGCCGCCAAACCGCCGCCGCCTCCGGCGCCGCCACCCGCTCCTCCGGCGGCGACCGCCAAGACCGGCAAGGGCGCGCGCGGCGCGGCCGCACGGGTCGTAAAGCCCGTCCCGCCGGTCAAGCCGACGGGCGCGGCGGCCGCCAAGCTGTCGGTCGAAAGGGGCGACGACTTCCTGGCGCAGGGCAAGTACGACCTCGCGCAGCGCGAATACCAGGAGGCGCTGGCCGCCGAGGCCGCCAACACCCAAGCCCAGGCGGGTTTGGCCGCCAGTCGCGGCCTGATCAGGTTGCAGGCTGGTCAGGTCGCCCAAGCCATGGACGATTTGAACGCGTCGCGCGCCATCAAGCCGATCCCCGAAGCGCTCGAGGCGCTGGGTCGCATCTATGCCGCCAATAGCAGCCGCGGCGCGGCCATCGACTATTTCAGCGAGGCGATCAAGCTGCGCCCAGACTACCCTCAGGCCCATCTGGACCGCGCCGAGGCCTTGCGCGAACGGGCCACGCCACTCCGCGACGAAGCCGAACTGAAGCTCGCCATCGAGGACTACAAGATCGCGCTGGCCGCCCGCCCGGATCTGCCGGAGGCCCTCCTGGGCCTGGCGATTACGCGCTTCGAGCTGACCGACTACGCTGGCGCGGTCGAGAACACCGATGCCGCGCTGCGCACCCGACCGATCTACTCGGACGCCAAATATGTGCGCGCCCGTGCGCGGCTTGAATTGGGCGCACATCAGGACGCGATCCGGGATTTGATCGATCTTCCGCCGACCTTCGACGTCTATGCACGTAGCTGCAGCATGGGCATCGCGGTCTCTGGCCGTGGCGACGCGGCGCTGGTCGCCAAGGACGAGCCGCTGGCGATCGAATGGTACGTAAAGGCCCTGCCGTCCTTCCAGCAAGCCTTGGACCTCCGACCGGCCGATGCGCGGGCCAGGCTTTGGATCGATCGTACGACCCAGAACGCCGCGTCCGGTCTCACCGGCAAGAGCGCGCGCTACAAGCAACTGAACTATCTACGCCAACAGGCCGCTCGCAAGACGGTCTCGGCAACGGCGACCTTGGCCTATCAGGACGCTTGCAAGCGAAATTGAGGGCGAAGGGGAGGGGCCCCGTCGCTAACTTGTATTCTCGGCCTCTGGCGCTGCACCGCCCGGAGGAAGGCGATGCAGGAAGTCAGCGAACACCGGAAACGGGGGCGCGGCTGGTTCTCCTAAAATACCTCGACGTTCAGCGTTTCCCGATCGACCAGGAACAACCGGCCGCGATCGTCGGTGAAGAGCAGCCGTCCAGGGTCGAGGAGCGCACCCCCTCGCGCCAATGGCACGACAGGCGAGCGGGCCAAGCAGGTCATCGGGGTGTCGGGGTGGTGCTCGAGCGTCAGGAACGCCGTGGCGCTGTCGGCGTCCTGGATCAGCGTATGCGCCGTGTCGCCGGTCTTGGACCAGAGATAGGGGCGACCAAAATCGCAGGACTGGAACCTGTCCAAGCCCTCCAGTCCGAGGCGTGTGCGTTGAGCCGCGTAGTTGACCGCAAGCTGTTCGGTCCTTGTCGTCCACGGCGAGATCCAGAGCGCATCGCGACGCAGGTCGGCGGTGCGAAGGGGGGCTCCGACGGATTTGGGCGACCAGAACCAATCGGCCGGATCGCGCACGGAGCCCTGGCCGGGCTGCGAGGGAATACAGAGCGTCGTCTCGAGCTTGCTGGAGCGGTTCATGCTCCAGAGTTCCAGGACGCCGCGACGCCCTTCGCTGACGTCCCGGGTCAGCCATTGCGGGCGTTCGGGCGTGTGCGCGAAGGCGATCGTCTGGAGGCGATCGGTGAGGCGCGCCGACCACAGGAACTCGATCTCCGGGATCGGCAGGCAGAGCTTGACGAGGTCCAGGGCGCCGATCTCGCCGTCGATCTGCACGAGCCACTGTCCTTCGGAGGTGACGTCGTGGTGCGCGGCCAGGCGAACCTTGCCGATGGGATGGAACCGCCGCGCGGGGCAGGCGAGGCGCGTCAGCTGATGGGCGCCGTCCGATGTCTCCTGGACGACGATGACATCCGAGCCCGCGCCAATCGGAACGAGCGCGACGACGGCGTCGAGGTTCTGTTGCCAGACGACCCCGCCATGCCGGTCGAAAAGCTGCAGCAGCCGGCTCTCGCGCCAGGCCAGCACCTGCCCGGTTCCAAGAAGGCAGGCGGTTTTGACGCCGGGTTGAATGACCTTGGCCGTAGGGACTTTCCACTCTCGGGCTTTGGGCGTGGATCGGCCATGGAGTTTGCTGAGCTTACCGAGATCGAAGGACAGAACCCGAAGATCGGCCTGGTCGAGCAGCCCGCGGATGGCTTTCAGTTCGCCGGCGCCGAGGCGTTCTGGCGCCGTAGAGATCAGCGCCAGGGCATAGGCCTCGAGCAGGGGCTTTGCGGGTCCTCCCCAGAACATCGCCTGCTCGCAGCGATCGGGATGGGCCAGCCGCGTCAGGGGGCGCAAAAGCTCGACGAGAACCGCGCCGGTTCCGACGCCTTCGCCAGCCAGGGCCGCGTCGAAGTCGTCGCTGAGCGCGCGCACGGGGCCGTCGTCCCACGGCCCGGTCAAAAGTGTGCGGGCGAGCAGTTCCGGCTCGGGATGGATCGGTTCGGCTGCGGTGACGGCCAGCGTCAGCCAGCGTCGCCGCGCGGCGATCAGCACTTCGGACGCGTCTTGCGCCCCGGCCAGCCGATCGGTGACCTGCAAGGCGCGAAGCAGCTGCCCGGTGTCGATCAACGCCTGGGCCCAGGCGTTCATCACGAAGGCGTGGAAGGCGGGCTCGGCTTCGCGGCTATCCTCGGCCAGCTGATCGAAGCAACCGCTTCGCTTGGCCAAACCAAGGGCGGCGGCATGCTCATCGGCCTTGAACAGCAGGCGGATGGTGACGGTCGGTTCGAGCCCCGCCTCCATGGCCAGCTTGGCGGCCTCGCCAAACAGTCCCCCGCGTTCGAGCGTAAGCACCGCCGCCAGATGCTCATCCAGAAGCTTTGAATGAACATAGGCCGCCCGCCTGAAGTCGCCGCGGGCCTCGAGCGTCTTGGCCAGATCAAGATAGCGACCGCGCAGATCTTGATAGGCCGCCGCGCCGAAGATGCGCGCCACGCCGCCGCCTGGCCGGAAGGCAAGGTCCAGGGACGCCCGCAAGCCCGGGAGCGCATTTGGGTAGCGCTCGCGCCCGACGCCCGGTTTGCCGCCGCCGAGCGCCAGGGCCAGCCTGAGCGCGGTGTCGAGGTCGCCTTTCGACAAATGCCGCTCGACCGTGGCCATGCGGTTCGCGAACTGTCCCCTCAGGCCGGCGCCTAGCGGGGTATGCCAACGCAACCAGCCTTGCAGGTTCTCAAGTACGCCCGGCTCGCGCTCGCCGGTCTCTGGAGAAGCGCGCCTTGTGATGAGTTGCTTGAAGATCGCCGGCAGTCGCGTCCGCGCATCGATGGCCTTCAGCCGCGCCTCGATGTCGCCGACAGCGTCACCGCCTTCGCGCCGCAGTCCAATTTCGGCGTGGGCGATCCTTGCAAGGCCAGCCTCACGCGGACCTTTTCGTGGGGTGTCCCCAGTGTCGGCGGGCAGGCCCAGCCGTGGCCGGCGGCGTGAAGCATGGAGCGTGAGCCGCGGCGTTTCCCACAGGGTCGCGAGCGACACGGGCTGCAGCCGATCCAGAGCCAGACGGTGGCGCTGGCCGTTCCACCAGACCTGTACCCATCGCCATCCGCTCGGCGTGCGGGAGGCGCCCGAGGGCGCATCGGCCGGCAGTTGATCGACGAAGCTGGCCAAGGCACCCGTGGCTGTCGCGCGTAGCGGCAGGCCCGGCTCCGTGGCGGCATCGGCCAGGCGCGGCGCGACGAACACGACCACAAGCACGTACGGCGCGGCGGGGGCAGCGCTCAGACGACCACGCCACAAGGCGGCTACGGCCTCGCGGAGCGGACCGAGGTCGGGCGCGGGCTCGGCCTGATCCGAAAGGAAGATCAGACCGTCGCAAGGCGCGCCGGGCGGCAGGGTCGGCAGATCGGGGAACCGGTCGGCTGCGGCCTGCTCGCCGCGCGCGGCCGCGTGGGAGCGTCTAGTCATGCAGACGCCCCATCTCCAGGCGCTCGGCCTTTTGCCGAAGGCGATCGAGGTTGTAGTGCGTCGGCGCATAGCCGCCGCCACTCTTGTGCTTGCGATAGACGGTCAGGGTGCTCGGCTCACCAGCCAGGTCCGTCGAGACAGCCCAGACAACACCGTCGCCGCCGATGTCCACCGCCACCGTATCGGTCGCCGCCCGACCCAGCTTGAGCACCGTCCCCGTCGAGTTGCGCTCCGCGCCGGCGACACGGATCCCCCGGATTTCGCCATCGCCGCCATATCGCGCGTCGGACCACAATCGGGCGCTGACGACCGCGCCGCGCGCCTGGCCCGTCAGCAGGGTTTCGTGCGGCGCAAGCGTCAGCTGATCCTCGTCAGGGCCCATGCCTTTTGCGAAGGAGATGAAACGCCAGCGGTTGGGGGCGAGGCTATAGGCCAAGCTGGTGGTGTTGTGATTGTAGCGGATGGCCTGCAAGGCCGAAGCCTGCAACGGATGCTGGCCTTCGTCGATGCTGTGGAGCGTTTGGCCCGTGGGACGCAGGACCTCGATACGACCGGCGTCGCGCCCTTGGAAGCGCACGACCTCGTAGACGCCGTTCGAATTCAGGATGCGAGGCCCTTTGTAGAGCGGCTCGAACGTCATGGCCTCCTTGGCCCCAAAGACCAGTTGGAACGCCATGCCCGACGAGGAATAGATCCGCACGCCACCGACGTGGGTCAGGCTGGGCAAGGCGTAGGCCGGTTGCTGTGCGAAGAGATGGGCGGAAGGCGCGGTGGCCAGATGACGGAAGGTCAGCCGAGGCTGGCTGCCTCGTCCCCATTGATAGCTTCCGAGCGCCAGCCTCCCGTCGCCGCCGTCGCCGGTCTGGACGACCAGCATGAAGCCTTCGCGATAGAGCCGCACGCCCGCTAGGCGCACGCCCTTGTCGAGCGGCGCGAAAGCGCTTTGCGAGACTTGATGGTTGTCGTCGAGCCGCAGGAACAGCAGCCCGTCCGCCATCCGTACCAACTTCAGGTCGGCCGCGGCGTTGATCAGATAACGCGCCGCCCATCCTTCGGGTCCCCGTGACCGTGCGGCCGGAGCGCCTGGGGCGACCTTGGCCGGAGGCGGGCGGAATGGGTTGCGCAAGGCTCCGACACACACGGTGTCGTCGGGCAGGATCAGCTGGACGCGCCGCCGTTCTCGCCCCTGACGCCGCAAACCCACCTCCACGGTTCGCGGAAGGTCGCCCGCTGGCGGCGCGACAGCGAACATCAGGGCGTTGGCGCCGAGGCTGACGGCGTCGGATCGCCCTGTCAGGCGCGGCCGCGCGCCAATGACCCAGTCCAGGCGCGCCGCTGGTTTGCGTTTCGGCGTCTGCGCGAAGAGCTCCTCCCAGAGCGCGCTGGCCGAGGTCACCTCCGCATTGGTGGGTTCACGATGGCTGGCGGCGCGGAGCAGGCGCTTGACGTTGTTGACCGACAGCGTGTCGAACCAGACCGGCCCGTCGGTGCGGGGCAGGAAGCTCCAATAGAAGTCCGCGTCTCGGGCCGCGGCGAGCCGAGCCAGAAAGAACAATGCGGCGAGGGTCACGAAGCGTCCGTGGCCGAGCGTCCCTGGACCCACCGAGACCGACACCCGGAACACCGGCCGTTGTCCTGGATCGGCGTGGGTCGTCTCGTGGAAGAGGGTCTCGCCTTCGACGAACCGGCGGAGGAACTCCAGCGGCGCCTCGGTGCGCAGCAGGAGCTCGCTGGCCGCCGCGCGGTCGATGTCGCCGCGTCGCGTGATCCCTCCCAGGCCTTCGACCTCGCCTCGCGACGCAAGGCGGGGTCGGGACACCTCCTCGACCAGAGCTTCGAACTGATCCAGAAGGCCCCGGAGCACGGCGACGAGGGGCGCGGACAGGCGCTCGAACAGCGGCCCGAACGCGGCATAGGCGTCAGGCGTCCGTGCGCCTGGCGTCTGGGTCTCCGGCGAGCTCAAGCGCCGCCCTCCAAGGTCGGTGCGTCGATCGGAGAAGGGTCGCGGACCAGGAAGACATCCGCCTCGCGCGTTGAGGCTTCGCCGCTCGCCAGTCGCGGAAGCACGATGGCGGGAGGCGCGACATCGGAGCGCTCCGACAGCGACACCCACAGCGCGGCGTGAACGTGGAGAGGCGCATCGAGCGTCATCCCCAACGGCAGCCACCAGCCCGCAATGGCTTCGTAGAGCGCGATGGCGTCCGGCAATCGCGGTAGCACAGGCTCTTCGATCCCGCCGACTCGGGCGGCGAAGACGGCCGCCCAGTCTTCGCCCCACGCGATCGGCAAGGCGCCGAAGAGGCGGGACTTGCCGCGCAGGGCGTCAATCAATCGCGCTTCGGCGTCCGCGCCGACCAGGATGAGCGCGCCCACGCCTTGCAGCGGTTCGGTGCGTCGCCAATGCATCAGCCGACCTTCGTCGTAGCGGCCTCCGTCGCGCCTCGGGCCTGCTCACCCAGGGCGGTCTCGAGACCCGTCCGGACCGCCTTCAGAGCGGTCGGCAGGCTGTCCTTGTCGAAGGCCGCGTCGATGCGCGTAAGTACGGTCTCGAGCCGGACCAGCCAGATCTCGCGCGCGGCGTCTTCACCGGCCGGCGGCGGCGACTTGAGCAGGTCGCCGGCGTGCTCGGCGAGTTGGGCGGCATGGGCCGTCCGCCCCTGGGTCGCACTCGCGACGCTGTCGCCCAGCACCGGGTTGTAGCTGGCCTTCAATTCGGCTTGCAGCAGGTCGCGCGCCTGATCCTGCTCGTCCTTGGACTGGACGAGGAAGATGGTCGGCCACAGATCCTCGGGACCGGCGACTCGCGCGCCGCGCAGAACGGCCGCGGCGGCGACGAGCTTCTGGCCCTTGACGATCTTGCGGTCGGACAAGGACGCGCCCAGGAGGCGGATCTTGCGGACGAGATGGGCATAGGTCTCGCGAACGGGTTCGAGGTCCACGGCGAGTGTCGCCTCGTGCAGCTCAGCCAGGGTCGTCAGGCTCAAGGCGGGCTGGGTTTCGAGGGCTGGCTGATCCCATCCGGCGCGGAGCAGATCGCCCAGCTCATGCTCGCCCACCGGATCGACGAACAACGTCATCAGGAACCGATCGGCGAACGCGGCCAGGGCCGGATCCTCGGGGAGGGCGTTGGACGCCGCCACGCACGACAGCAGCGGCGATTGCATGCTGAAGCGCCCTCGCCGATAGGTGCGTTCGTTGAGGATCTTCAGCAGGCTGTTGAGGATGGCCGTCGAGCCCAGGAAGATCTCGTCCAGGAACGCGATCTCGGCTTCGGGAAGCATGCCTTCGGTGACCGGCCGCACATGACCGTCCTTGAGCGCGCCAAGGTCCAGCGATCCGAAGATCTCCGAAGGCTCGGTGAAGCGGCCGATCAGATATTCGAAGCACCGGGCGGTCACGGAGTCCGCGATGGCCTCGACGACCGCGGACTTGCCGGTGCCTGGCGGACCGATCAGCAACACATGCTCCCGGGTCATCAGTCCGAGCAGGATGACCTCGAGGACGACGCGACGCGCAACGAAACGGGCGCTGAGCGCATCGAGATGCGCGTTGATCCGCGACGCGACGTCGCCCGTGCTCAAGTGATACGACGCCATGCGGTCCTCATGACCGACGGTGCTTGGAAAGCTGTTCGCCGGACCTCTACTGAAGATTGTTCTTGCAGGAGGTCACACCGTTTTCAAGCAAAGTCGCCGCTTAGCGTTGAAGGCTTGGCGTATGGGCGCGGCGCCAGCGGGTCGGCGTGGCGCCGACGATCGCGTGGAACAGGCGAGACATGTGCGCCTGGTCGGCGAAACCGCTGTCCAGGGCGATCTGGCTGAGGGGCGCTCGGGTCTCCCGCATCAGGATCTTGGCCCGTTCGAGGCGGCTGCGGATCACGTATTCACGCGGCGAAACGCCGAAGCTGCCTTTGAAACAACGTGAAAAGTGCCCGATGCTCAGGCCGGCGATCCGGGCCAGTTCGTCGTTGCGGACGGTCTGCTCCAGGCGCCCGCCGATATGGCTCAGGACCTTGCGTTCCTGCCACGGCGCAAGGGTCGGTGCGGTGCGGGGACCGGGGGGCTTTGACGTCGGTTCCAGGAGGCGCGAGGCCTGGCCGATGAAGATGCGGGCCTGTCGAGGGTCGATATCGATGGCGCGATCGGCGCGGCCCAGCATGTCTAGCACGACGCGCGCCGTCGAAGCCGTCGGCGGGCGGGGGTCGATGGTGTCCTGTAAAGCGCTCATCGTATCCATGCAGGCGACCTCCAACGGGGGGCGAACCTCCCCGATTTGGTCGAACGCAGGTCGGCCAGAATTCCTCATTGAGGTCGAAGGCGTAGTTTGTGATGTGGACTTCGCCGCAGGCCGCGTTCTGCCTTGTGGAAAGCCGATGGTCGTTGGACAGGCGGCGGAGTCTCTGATGGGAATGGCGCGAGAGGGGCTCATGACGGACGCTTCCGACGCCGCCGCGCGCGCCGACGTCTTCGCCCGACAGGCGGCGGCGATGCGAGGGCCCTTGGCCTCTTACTTCCACCGCCGGATCCGCAACGCCGGCGAGGTCGAGGATCTGGTGCAGGAGGTCTTCCTTCGCCTGACGGTGCGCGGCACGCCCGACAACACCGACCACGCCAGCGCCTACATCTTCCAGATCGCCGCCAGCGTGCTGGCCGATCGCTATCGCCGCCGCACGGTCCGCCACGCCGACGAGCATGTCACGCTGGATCCCGAACTTCGTGGCGAGCAGGATTTCGATCCCGCCCGGATCTATGCCGGCAAGCAGGCGCTCAACGCCGCCGCCGCCGCTTTGATGACCATGCCGGAGCGGACGCGGACGATCTTCCTGCTGCGTCGGATCGATGGTCTTCGCCATCAGGCGATCGCCACGCAATTGGGCCTGTCTGTGAGTGCGGTGGAAAAGCATATGGTTCGCGCCATCGAGCATCTGATGGCCCATGCGGGAGGCGTACGATGACCCGCGAAGCCCTGAGCCCGGCCCAGGCCGCCGCCCGCTGGCTGGCCTGCGAGGACCTGGATCAATCGCCCCACCGCGAGGCCTTCGCGCAGTGGCTGGAGGAAAGCCCGGAGCATCGCGACGCCTGGCTCACTGCGCATCGCATGTGGGACGTTTTTGACGAGGCCGACGACAGCGACCTGATCGCCGCCCTGGCGCGCGCGGCCAGGCGGGCCGGACCCGAGCCCGTCGCCAGACCGTTCTGGCCCCGGGTAGCGGCGGCGTGCCTCGCCGTGGCCGTCGTGTCAGCGGCGTTGTTCGCTGGCATCCAGCAAGGCTGGTTCGAGCGTTCGGACAAGCCGGCCCAGGTGGCCACTGCGGCTCCGTCGCTGTCGGCCAGCGGGCCGGCGGACTATGTCACGGGCGCGGGGCAGAAGTCGGTGGTCGACCTGCCGGACGGCACACGCGTCACGCTGGACGCTGACAGCGCGCTGGACGTCGTCTACGCGAAGGGGCGCCGCGACGTGCGCCTGCTGACTGGCCACGCCTTCTTCGATGTCGCCCACGACCGCGCCCACCCGTTCGCCGTGCAGGCGGGCGAGCGCGTGGTGACGGCGCTCGGCACGCAGTTCGACGTGCATCTGACCCAGGACGCGGTGCAGGTGGTGCTGGCCGAAGGCAGCGTGTCGGTGGCCGCGACTCCGGGGCGTTCCACCGAGCCGCCGGTCAAGCTCCAGCCCGGCCAGGTCTTCGCGGCCAAGGTCGGCGCGTCGGGTAAGGTGTCGCCGGCTGATCTGGATCGAGCCCTCGCCTGGAAGCAAGGGGTCGTGGAGTTCCACGATCAGCCCCTGTCGGAAGCTGTAGACCTGCTGAACCGCTACACGCGGGCCCGGATCGTCGTCAGGGACCCCAAGGTCGCGGCCCTGCGCATCACCGGCGTCTTCAAGACGGGCGACATCAAGCGGTTCGGCCGCTCGGTGTCGCAGGTGCTGCCGGTCAGGCTGGTCGCCCGCGACGCCGATACCTATGAGCTGGTTTCCACGCGCCGCTGATCGCTGCGGACTTTCGAGGAGCCTGCGTTCTCCAGGGTAGAGCGCCACCGGGCCGAGAGGTCTTTTCTCGCCGGCCTTCGTCGCTCGAAACCCCTGAGCGAGGACCCGCCATGACTTCGTTTCCGACCGTCCGCGATCCGCTGACGGATCAACTCCTGACGCCGCAGAACGCCGCCCTGGTGATCATCGATTTCCAGCCGGTGCAGGTCTCGTCCATCGTCACCATGGAAAAGCGCCTGCTGATCGCCAATGTCGTCAACCTGGCTCGGACCGCCAGGCTCTACGACCTGCCTGTGGTGCTTACCACGGTCAATGTCGCCACGGGGCTCAACACGCCGACGATCACGCCGATCACCGACGTCCTGCCGGAGATACGGCCGATCGACCGTACCGCCATCAACGCCTGGGAAGACGAGGACTTCGTCGCGGCGGTGAGGGCCACCGGTCGCCGGAAGCTGATCATGGTCGCCCTGTGGACCGAGGTCTGCCTGGCCTTTCCGGCGCTGGACGCCCTGGCGGAGGGCTACGAGGTCTTCGCGGTGGTGGACGCGGTCGGCGGCACCTCGCAACTGGCGCACCAGGCTGGCATCGATCGTGTGGTCCAGGCGGGTGGCAAGCCCGTCAGCTGGATCCAGGTGGCGTGCGAGCTGCAACGCGACTGGAACCGCAAGGCGACCGCGGAGGGTTTTGCCGACATCGTCCTGCGGGCCGTCGGCCATTGATCGAGAGGCGGGAGCAGGGCGGTCCGCCTTGCTCCCGCTTGCGCTCAGGGTTTGGGCGTGTTGGCCGCCTCGACATAGTCGGTGCTCGTCGGGCCGAAGCCCGAAATGTAGACGGTCGCGCCTTCGGGGCCAGTCATGGCGAAATGCTCGACTCCGGCGGGCTCGCTATAGAAGCCGCCCGGCGGCAGGGTCTTGGCCAGGGTCTCGTCCGCCTTGCGCCCGTAGCCGAAGCGCCAGACGCCGGCGATCACCACGGCGGTGCGGTCGTCGCGATGACTGTGAGCGGCGATCCGGACGTTGGGCGGGGCGCGCAGGGCGATCGTGTAGGGGCCGGGCTTCGTCGGGTCGCCGTAGAGGATCGTCGTACGAATACCTGCGACGCCGGACGTGCCGACCCCGGCGCCGCCCTGGTCGAGGGCCGCGATCTCGGACGGAGTCAGCCGCAGCAGGCGGTCCTGGGCCGAGGCGCCGCTCGTGACCGCAGCCAGTACGAGCGCGAGGCTTGCGAAGGCGAGGCGGCGGCTCATGGTTTGGCTTCCAGGAAGTCGCGGACCATCTTCACCGTGGCCTTGGGGTTTTCCTCCATGATCCAGTGACCGGAGTCGGGCACCACGCCCTCGGTGACGTCGCTGGCGGCGAAGCGCATCACGGTCGCCATCATCGGCCCGAACGACTTCTCGCCGCCCAGGGCCAGCACCGGCATGGTCAGCTTGCCCTCCGCCACGAAGGCCTTGTTGTCGACGGCGTCCTGGTCGAAGGCGGCGAACTGCGAGAACCCGCCGTGCATGGCGCCGGGCTGGGCGTAGAGCTTGGCGTAGTGCTGGCGTGAGGCTTCCGTGAAGCGGGCCGGCGTGGCCGAGAACTCGTTCCAGAAGCGGTCGAGATAGATGCGCTCGCGGCCGGCGACCAGGCGCTCCATGTCCGGTCCGCCGAACCGGAAGTGCCACAGCAGCGGGTTCTTGAGGATCTCCTCCCACGGGCCGACGCCTGGCAGCGGCGCGTCGATCAGCACGAAGCGGCCGATCCGGTCGCGGTGTTCGGCGGCGAAGGCGTAGCCAACCATGTTGCCGATGTCGTGTGTGACGAGATCAGCCTTGGCGATCTTCAGGGCGTCGAGCACGCCGGCCACGTCCTGGCCCTGGGTCTTCTTGTCGTAGCCGCCGGAGGCGGGCTTGGACGACAGGCCAAGGCCCCGCAGGTCGGGCACGATCACCGTGTGGTCCTTGGCGAGGTCGGCGGCCATCGGCTCCCACATGTCGCCGGTCTCGCCGTAGCCGTGCAGCAGCACCACGGCTGGACCCTTGCCGCCGACCCGGACGTGGATCGTCACGCCGTTGGTGGCGATCTCCTGGGTCTTGAACTCGGCCGGGAAGGGTTTGACCTGCGCCAGGGCGGAGGATGAAAGGAATAGGGCCGCCGCCAGGGCGGCCGGGGCGAGCTTGAGCATCTGCGGTCCTCCGAACGGGCGCGGAATCGACCGCGTCCAGGCGTCCGGCGGACGCCCTCATCAGGGAAAACGCAGGCGTTCAGGGAACCCGTACGAGGGGCGGCGAGGCCTAGAAATGACTTGAGAGCGCCAGCTCGAAGCGCCGCCGACGAGGGTCGCCGCGATAGTCGTAGCCCATGTGGTTGGGGTCCGCGACGATGGGCGGGGTGGTGTCCAACAGGTTCTGCACCGCTAGCCGCACATCCAGCGAGCGCAGCCTGTGGTCGGTCCCGAAATCGAACCGCCGATGCGCCGTCAGGTCCAGATAGACCCGCGATGGGATGTAGGACCGCGCCTGATTGCGGGCGGTGGTCTGGGCCAGCACCACGCTGTAGGCCGACCAGCGCGGGCTGGATCGGTCGAGATATTGGGCGTTCAGATCCAAGAGCAATGGACCGCGCGTCCATTGCAGTCCCGCATTGCCGCGCCATTCCAACGGACCGTCCCGGTAGCCGATACGGTCCAGCCACGCCAGGTCCGGCCTGCGTCTTGACCTCAAGGTCGGCTGCCAGGTCGCCGCGCCGTAGAGCACGGTTTCGCCATCGAAAAGCGACGGCAGACGCCAGTCGAGCTGGGCGTCGACCGTCTCGGCCACGGTTCGTCCGACGTTTCCCTGTCCGATGTACAGGGCGACGATCCGGCCGACGGTGTAGCCCAGAGCGGCGTCTGCTGGGGTCAGCGGTGCGCGGACGACGCGGCCGGGATAGCGCTCCTCTTCGTCGATCACGCGTTGCGGCATCAGGCCGGATGCGCCGACCTCGTCGCGGATTTCGATCCGGGAGGCATCGATCGACAGGCGCGGACCGGCCCGTCCCGAGGGGTTGAGCACCAGACCGACCGATTGGGTCAGGCCCTTCTCCTGGCCGATGCCGTGCCAACCGCGCTGACCCATGGCGAAGGGGCCGTCGGCGACGATGGGACGGCCGCCGCGCTTGGGGTCGTTGTAGGGATAGATGGCCGTGCTCGTCGCCAGGATGCCGAGTTCCTGGAGCTGGGTGATGTCGGCGGGCGTCTCGCCCGTCGCCGCGCTGGCCCGCAGCAGCAGCCAGTCGGCGGGGAAACTGCGGACGCCCAGGGTGAAGACGTCCGCCCGGCGTTGGACGGTGGCGCGGACTTGGGCGTTGGAGACACCCGTCAAAACCGTGTCCGGGAAGGTGGTCCGAACGTCGTCGCGGCGGATAGCCAGCTGCAGTTCCAGGCCGCGCGCCGGGGTGAAACGGGCGTCGCGCGATACGAGAGGGGCGCGTATCTCGACATAGCCCGAAGTCACGCGCTGGATCCGGTCGGAGGAGGGGAGGATGGTCGTCCCGGCGTCCGTGGTCGAGACGTACTCCGCCTCGGGCATGCGTTCACGGCGGGTTTCCACCAAGAGCGTCGCGGTGAGCGGGCCGCCTGGAAGGGCAAGCACCGGTCCCGCCGCGCGGAGAGCGCCGCTGCTGTACTGCGTGACCAGCCGATTGCGGTTGGAGAACGGCGCGGCGTAAGCCAGGGCCGCCGACTGCAACGTCGAAAAGTCCCCGAGCGGGATCACCGGGGTCTGGCCGCGGGCGCCGGCAAAGCCGTTCGACAGGGCGTTGGCGATGCTGGAGGTGATGGTCAGGCCTTCGCTCCGGGAGTCCAGCAGCGCACGGCCCACGGTATAGTCGGCGGACGCCTGCCAACGGCCGGGGAGGGCGGCGATGAGGCCGGCGGTCGCGCGACTTACATCGACCGTGACCGACCTGTGGTCCACCAGATCCGGCACGGGAAAGTAGAAATAGACCGCGTTGACGAACGGATTGCCCGTCGCCGTACCATTGCTCAGGCTTCGAAAACCGGGCGCTCGAGGCGTTTCGGTCCGGCCCGCGTCATGGAGGTCGAACCCGTCGGCGAAGACCTCGATCCCGTCGCTGAGCCGATGGCGGACGCTGAACAGGACGGAGTAGGTCGTCGGCGTCGAGACCAGCGAGGTGTCGTCGCCCGCCGGGTCGGTGGGCAAGCGACCGGCGTTGGCGGCCAGTAGGGCGGTCTTTTCCTGCTCGGTCCCGTAAAAATCGATCGGCAGGAACGTGTAGCTGCCGTTCAGCACGGTTCCGCCATAGGCGGCGTCCAACTGCAGCGGCTCGCCCTGGGCGGTGCGGACGGTGATCGCGTTGACGGGACGTTGCTGGGTCAGAAACTCGGCCGGATTGTTCTGGGCCTGCCACTCCAGGGATCGGCGGGCGTAGTCGCGTTGACCGACGGTGAGCCGTTGCGCCGCCGTGTAGGACGCCGCCAGCATGATGTCCGTGCGCCCATGATCCGGTGTGAAGCCGATCCGGCCCTCGATCCTGCCCCGACCGGCGTCGCCGCGGCTGGAAATCCCCGAGACGACCGTGAAGTCCGCGCCGCGATAGTCGCGCTTCAGCACCAGGTTGACCACGCCGCCGATGGCCGTCGGGCCGTGGATGCCGCCGGCCGTGGCGGTCAGCGTCTCGATCCGCTCGACCACGCCCAGCGGGATGGCGTTGACGTCGCTCTGCTCCAGTCCGGCCGTCCGCGAGGGCAGGCTGGGCAGGCGTCGTCCGTCAACCAGCACCAGGGTCCTTTGCAGGCCGATGCCGCGCAGATCGATCGCCGAGTTCGTCCCGGCGGCGCTGTTTACGTACTGGCTGGGCGAGATCACCTGGCCGTCGGTGGGCAATCGCTCGCGCAGGAACTGGTCGATATTGTCCTGGGCCGCGACGGCCAGGTTGCGCGGGCCGAAGACCTTGTAGGGCTGGATGTCGTTCTCGGTGCGGCGGATGTCGGCGTTCTGGGTGCGCCGGCCCAGCACCAGCACTTCCGAGATGGCGCCGTCGCCGGGATCGGCGATCTCCGGCTTGGGCAGCGTGAAGAGGACGAACACCCCGTCCGATGTGATCCGGTACCCGACGCCGGTCCCAAGCAGCAGCTGCGCGACAGCCTGCTCGGTGGTGAGCCGCCCCTTGACGGTCGGCGATCGCCTCCCGCGGACGAGGTCCGCCGAGTAGAGGATATCGGCGCCGCTTTCGCGGGCCAGTTCGATCAGCGCGTCCTGCAGCGCGCCAGCGCGGAGATCGACGTAAGCGCCCGTGGCGTGGGCGCGCCCTGTGACCGCTATCATCGCCAGGATGACGAGATGCGTCCAAGGCCGCCGATGACGCCGGTGCTGATGCATACCTTCCCCAAGCGTCCCCAGGCCTAGCCACGCTTCCTCTAGCGGCGCTGGGCGCGCTTTAGAAGGGCGAACGCTTGCAGGCTGGCCGAGCGTAGCCTCGACGCCAAGGCGAGAAGCACGAAGGGGTCAGAAGTTCGCGTTTGGGTCCTGCAATAGGGCGATCGAAACGGGTTCCCGCGCGGCGCCGCCGCTTCGCCACCACGAGGCCTGCAGGTCGGACGCTCCAAACGGGATCGTCGAGGTGATCTCGATCGTGCGGCGCTCTCCGGGGAAGATGTCGAAGTAGTTGTCGCTGTAGCGAAGATCGGGCCGAGGCGAGGTCAGATGGGTGAACGGCAGCCAGGCTGAAGCCTCAAGCGCGATGCGGAGGGCGCAGGGGCTCAAGCGCGACACCGTAACGCGCGGACGGTCGCCGGTGAGCTCCAGGTCCTTGATGGGGGCGAAGAGGTGTCGAGCCGGTTCGAATGCGCCGGCGACGGACTGCGCGCGTAGCAAGCGATCGCGCGTGGAGGGGAAGGTGGCGCGCCAAACCATGGCGTGACCGTTCGCGGGCGCCTCATAGGCGACCGTCCAGCGTTGAGCAGCGACGCCGTCGAAGCCTTCGAGCGAGATCGTGACATCACCTTGAACGGGATCGCGCGTGTCGTTGGTGATCCAGAGTTCGATGGCGCCGTCGGCGGCCGTCTTGAACGACGCCAGGACGGGGGCGAAGGCGCGGCGGACGGCGTGGTAGGCCGCTTTCTCGACGCCGTCGTAGTCGACCAGGCTCCAGCTGACGCAGGGCCAGCAGTCGTTGAACTGCCAGATGAGGGCGCCGGAGCAGTGTGGCCGGCGGCGTCGGAAGTGTTCGATGCCGAACTTCAGGCCCTCGGCCTGGGTCCACTGGGTGAAGTCGACATAGTCCTCGATCGTCGCCGGCGGACCGGTGACCGGATCGATCATGGCCAGGGCCTTGCGGGCCTCGTCCTTGATCCGCTGCTCGAAGCCTTCGCTGTCGGGCGACAGATCGGAGGGATCCATCCAGCGCTTGAGCGTCTCCAGCGCGGGCGCGGCCTGGATGCCGAACTCGCTGATGAAGCGGCCGGTGTCCTCGGCGTAGCGCTGGTAGCCGATCTTGTCCGGCGCGAAGCCGAACGGCTCGATCATGTGGTCGTCCGGGATGGGCGGCACGCCGTGCCAGACCGTCCAGTCGTGGACGTCGCCGGCCTTCATCCCGTTGGGATTGGCGCCGCCCCAGGGGCTGCCGGGCCAATAGGGCGTGCCGGGATCCAGTGCCGCCAGCAGGCTCGGCAGCACCTGGTCATAGAGGATCGCGCCGGGCAGGGGCGTGTCGACGCCTGAGACGTCGACATTGATGCGGTGGATGGCCTGGTTCTCGTTGTTGCCGCACCAGAGGGCGAGGCACGGATGGTGGCGCAGGCGGCGCACCTGCTCGTCGGCTTCGGCCCGCACGGCGGCGATGAAGGGCGCATCGTCGGGGTATGGGGCGCAGGCGAACATGAAGTCCTGCCAGACCAGCACACCCTTCTCGTCGCAGAGGTCGTAGAACAGGTCCGGCTCGTAGATCCCGCCGCCCCAGACCCGCATCATGTTCATGTTGGCGCCGACCGTCTGGTCGATCAGGCGCGTGTAGGCCACTTTGTCGACATCAGCGACGAACGAGGTCGAGGGGACCCAGCAGGCGCCCTTGGCGAAGATCGGCTGTCCGTTCAGCACGAAGCGGAAGAAGGTCGCGCCCGGCTCGTCCGGATCGGGGGACTGGTCCAGCGCGATGGTGCGCAGGCCGACGCGGCGCTGGACCTCGTCCACCACACGGTCGCCGTCGAGCAAGCGCACATGGAGGCCGTAGAGCGGCTGGTCGCCAAGGTCGGCGGTCCACCAGAGCTGCGGCTGGTCGATGGCGACGGCAATGGGACCGTCGGCTTGCGCGCGCTGATCCAGCACCACGGCGCCTTCGGGATCTGTGAGCAGGATCTGGACGCTGCGGCCAGCAACGGCGTCGCTGAACTCGACCTCGACGGAGGCCCCCACGCGCGCTTCCGAGAGCGAATGGATGGCGAAGAGGGCGTCGCTGATGCGTCGGCGCGGCCGGACCTCGATCGCCGCCGGCTTCCAGAGGCCGACCGTGGGCAGGTCGGGACCCCAGTCCCAGCCCCAGCCGAACTGGGCCTTGCGCATCAGATTGCGCTTCGAGCGGCTGATGCGGTCGGTGAAGGCGGCCCAAGGCGGAGGCGGAACTCGCCCTTCCAGCGCCTTGGCGGTGGGATCGAAGCGGATCGCCAGCTGGTGCGTCGCGCCCGGCGTCACGCGCTCGGCCAGAGCGTAGCGCCAACCGTGGAACATGTTGTCGGCGCGGCCCAGGGACACGCCGTCCAGGAAGATCTCCGCGAAGGTGTCCAGCCCCTCGAACGCCAGGTCGATGTCCTCGTCCGTGCTCCAGTCGGGGGCGACGAAGCTGGTGCGCCACCACCACTCGCGGTCGCGAACCCAGGCGGCGTCGGCTTCGTTGCGGGCCTCGAACGGATGCTCCAGGCGGCCGGCCGCAACGAGGGCCTGGTAGGTGTCGCCGGGCGCCGAGACGATCATCCCGACGTCGGCTGGCGGGGAGGGGGCGCCCGCGCCGGGATCGACGTCGTGGACGGTCCAGCGGTCGAGGGCGATCGTGCGGCGTCCGCTCATCGCTTCTGCTCGACCTCGGCGATGAAACGCTCGACTTCGGCGTTGGCGCGGTCGCCATGGGCGACGAAGTAGTTGTGGCCAGTGTCCTCGAAGGTCACCAGGCGCGCATCCGGTAGCAGTTCGGAAAGCCGCTTGCCCTGATCGTAGGGTACCGCCAGATCCTGCGTGCCGTGCAGCACCAGGGCCGGCTTCGTCAGCGCCTGGACGTCGGCCGGCTCGACTGAATAGTCGGAAATGGCCTTGGCCTGGGCCCACACGCCCTTCCGGCTGAACGGGTCCTTCGCCAGCCGCGCCACGTCGCTCTGGATCCGGTCCTCGGGCGCCGCGTCACCATAGCCGCGATTGTATTTCTTGGAGCTCAGCGCCTTCAGGATCGGTGTCGGCAGGTGATAGATCACCCAGTGCAGCCAACTGCGCTTGGCGGCGAATTCCGGCGTCTTGGCCATGGTGCAGCCGAGGATCAGCGAGCGCGTGCGGTCGGGGTGGCGAAGGCCGAACTCCAGGGCGATGCCGCCACCCATCGAGACGCCGTAGACGTGAGCGCTATCGACGCCGGCCGCGTCCAGCACGGCCAGGGCGTCATCGGCCATCTCCCGAACGCTGGTGCGCCTACGCGCGCCGCTCTGTCCCGTACCCTGATTGTCGAACCAGATCAGGCGGTAACGGTCGCCCAGCCCCTCGAACACGGGGTACCACATGGCCGAGCTGTAGCGGTGGCCCATGATCAGCAGGATCGGCGTTCCCGAGCCGCTCTCGTTCCAGGCCAGGCGCACGCCGCCGCGTTCCAGGTAACGCATTCCACTCTCCCTTGGCGCGGCTTGTCCACCCTCTCGGGCCGCCGCTTTGACGCTCACCCTCATCCCGTCTCGTGGCAAATGCAAGATATTCATTCGCGATTGAATGAATGTTGACGTGGGGCCAAATCGGTGAAAACCATCAAGGGGTAGCGACGGAGATCGCTGAGGAAACGCATAGGAACAGGGGGACCCGAATGGGCCGCAGCTTCTTGATTTCGACGTCCGCCGTCGCGCTGCTCTGGTGCGGCGCGGCTCACGCTCAGCAGGCCGCGCCCACCGCGCAGGACCCGCAGAGCGCCGTGCTGGGCGAGGTGGTGGTCACCGCCGAACGTCGCACGACCAACCTCCAGACGACCGCCGTCGCGGCCGCCGTGCTGAGCGGCGAGGAGCTGCAAAGCAAGGGGGTCAGCAATATCGAGACCCTGCAGTTCTCAATGCCGTCGGTGACGGTCCAGAACTCCGGCCAGGGCAACAGCTTCAACATCCGCGGCATCGGCAAGACCGAGAACAGCTCGTCCATCGGCGTCGGTGTCATCACCTATCGCGACGGCGTGGCGGTGTTCCCCGCCTACTTCCAGAACGAGCCCTTCTACGACATCCAGAGCGTCGAGGTGCTGCGCGGCCCGCAGGGCACCTTCGCCGGTCAGAACGCCACCGGCGGCGCGGTCTTCATCACCGAGCGCAACCCCGACATGGGCGGTTTCAGCGGCTATGTGACCGGCCAAGTCGGCAACTATGACGACTTCCGGGTGCAGGGTTCGGTCAACATCCCGCTGGGCGAACACCTGGCCGGGCGCATCGCCTTCAACCGGGAGACCCGCGACAGCTTCTTCAAGATCCTGGGCACGCCGACGACCAGCGGCAAGCCGGGCGAGCTCGACACCAAGAGCATTCGCGGCAGCCTGCTGTGGACGCCGAACGACAAGGTGCGGGTGCTGCTGAAGAGCGACTACACCGACCACGACATGGGCGGCTATCCGATCAGCCCGGTCTTCTCGCCGCTGCCGCTGCACACCATCGCGACGAACGGCCCCTATGCCGCCGCCGACGAGACCTCGCGCACGGTGCTGAACGCCAGCTACGTCTTCGACAATGGCGTCACCCTGCGGTCGATCTCCGGCGCGCAGTACGGCACGACCATGGTCCGGGCCGACACCGATGGCACGGCGACCCTGCCGTTCACCTACTACGGTGAGAGCAAGCAGCGTCTGCTGTCGCAGGAATTCAACCTGATCTCGCCGGACACCGGCCCGCTGAAGTGGGTGGTCGGCGCCTACTACCAGGACGACAAGATCACTTTCCCGCCGAACCAGTTCGTCACGACCCAATATGTGTCGGCGACCCTGCCCATCATCTACGCCCTCTATCTGCAGGGCCGAAATCCCAAGACGACGACCGCCGGCTTCGGGCAAATCAGCTATGACCTGAGCGATAAGCTGGAGCTCCAGGCAGGGGCTCGCTACACGCACTCGACCGTCGTCAACGACGCGGTCAGCTCGGCGCCGCTGCTGGGTCTCAGCCTGACTCAGAAGGACCGCTACGAGGAGAACGCGGTCACCGGCAAGATCGCCCTGAACTACACGCTCGACGACGACAACTTCCTCTACGGTTTCGTCGCGCGCGGCCATAAGGCCGGCGGTCTGAACGGCGTGAACCTGGCCTTCGTGCCGCCCAAGCCGTTCAAGGGCGAGAACGTCACCGACATCGAGGCGGGCTGGAAGTCGACGCTGATGGGCGGGCGCCTGCGCACCCAGCTGGGCGCCTACTACAACATCTACAAGAACTTCCAGATCATCATCGGCGACCCGACCACGCCCTCGATCAACTCGATCCTGAACGTGACCGGCGACACCAAGATCTACGGCTTTGAGGCCTCGGCGCAGGGGCGCTTCGGCAACCTGGGCCTGGATGTGGGTCTCAGCCTGGCGCACTCCAAGCTGGGCGACTTCTACGCCGCCGATCCGCGCCGGACGCGGACCGGGCTGTGCGACGCCAGGGGCGGGCCGGCGACGGGCAACTGCGTGAACGTCGGCGGCAACGCCCAGACCTATGCACCGGAAGTCACCTTCAGCCTCGGCCTGGAATACGACTTCCACCTGGGCGCCGGCACGCTGACGCCGCGTATCGACTACAGCCACATCTCCGACACGTGGACGACGATCTTCGCCAACCCGACGCTCGGCGACCACCTGGCCAAGCGCGATATCGTCAACGCCCAGCTGACCTACGAGACCGGCGACTGGAGGCTGCAGGCCTATTCGACCAACCTCGGCGACCTTGAGTACATCGGCTCGGTCAAGGCCGGCATGCGCTACGCCGGTCCGCCTCGGCAGTACGGCGTCCGCCTGACGCGGAGCTTCTAATCCCCCGACTTCCCGGCCGCCTTAGGGGGCGGGTTTCGGCCCGCCCCTGACTTTTCCTCCGCGAAGCTGCGCCTTACCGTTGAAAGCTGAAATGACCCTGCAACCCTATTTCGACCACACGTCCGAAGGCGCCGTCACAGAACGCCAGCGTCCGCTCGCGGCGATGAGCGACGGGATGCAGACCTACGACCTGACCGTCGACAAGTTCCTGGTCCACGCCGCCCGCTGGCACCCCAATACCGAAGTCGTCTCCTGCGACATCGAGGGCGAGGTCAGCCGCCTGACCTATGCCGAAGTACTCAACCGCAGCCGATGTCTGTCCGGGGCGCTCAAAGACCTGGGCCTGGAGCAGGGCGACGTCGTCGCTACCCTGGCCTGGAACACCCGACCGCACATGGAGATGTGGTATGCCGCCATGGGTGTTGGCATGGTCTGCCACACGCTGAACCCGCGCCTGACCGCTGCGCAACTTGTCTCGATGCTGGAGCAGTCCGAAGCGAGCGTCCTGGCCTACGGCGCCGGCCTGTCTCGGCTCGCCGAGGAGATATCGGTCCTGCGTCTTGGCCTGACTCTGGTCGCCCTGGACGAACGCCCCGCCGCTAACTCGAACACCCTCGACCATGAACATCTCGTGGCCTCCGGGTCTTCGCAGGCTTGGGGCGGCTTCGACGAGCGCACGCCGGCCGGCCTGTGCTTCACATCCGGCACCACCGGCGCGCCCAAGGGTGTCGTCTACACCCACCGGTCCAACTATCTGGTGACCCTGCGCTCGGTGATGGCCGACGCCTTGGCCCTGACCCGCAGCGATACCGTGCTGGTGGCCGTGCCGATGTTCCATGCCAACGCCTGGGGCTTCCCGTTTTCGGCCCCGGCGGTGGGCGCCAAGCTGGTCCTGCCCGGCCGCGTCACCGACGGCCCGCGCCTGGCCCGTCTGATCCGCGAGGAGGGCGTGACCGTGACGGCCGGTGTCCCGACTGTCTGGCTGGGCCTGGTGGAGCATGTCGAGTTGAGCGGCGAGGGCGTGCCCAGCCTGGAGCGGATCGTGCTCGGGGGCTCGGGTTGCCCCGAAAGCCTGATGAACCGGCTGGAGCAGACGCTGGGCGTCCGCGTCCAGACCAGCTGGGGCATGACCGAACTGTCGCCGACGGGCACCCTTTCGGACCCGGCCGAGCCCGCTTTGGCTTCGGGGCGAGGCTCTGTCGGCCTGGACCTGCTGCTGACCGACGCCGATGGGGCGGTGCTGCCGGAGCAGCGGAACGTGGTCGGCCACCTAAAGGTGCGCGGCGCCAGCGTGGTGAACCGCTATCTCGGCGCTCCACAGGTGGCCGTGGACGCCGAAGGTTGGTTCGACACCGGCGATCTCGCCTCCATCGACGACACCGGCGCCCTTACGATCGCCGGGCGGTCCAAGGACCTGATCAAGTCCGGCGGCGAGTGGATCAATCCCGTCGAGATCGAGCAGTTCGTGGGCGCGCTCGACGCGGTGTCCCTGGCGGCCGTGATCGGGCGGCCTGACGCCAAGTGGGGCGAACGTCCGGTCCTGGTGGTCGAGTTGCGCGAACCCGTCGCGGACGCGGATATCAAGGCCGCGATCAGGGGGCGAGTCGCCGACTGGTGGATCCCCGATCGCATTCAACGTGTGGACGTCATGCCCTTGGCGGCCACCGGCAAGATCGACAAGGCGCGGCTGCGCGCCCTCTACGGACAGGACTGATGGCGGCTTCCAAATCTCCTCGCGCCGGTAAATCCCCCGCGACGCCGGCTTCGCCAGCGACAGCCAAGGCCAAGAAGCCTGCGGCCGCGCCGCGCCGCTCGAAGGCCGAGCAGCGGGCGGAGACGCACGAGCAGATCCTGAACGCGGCCGAGCGCCTGTTCTCCAAGCACGGCCTCTACGGCGTGACGCTGAAGGACGTGGCCAATGAGGTCGGCGTCCACACCTCGCTGATGCACTACTATTTCGACGACAAGAAAGCCCTCTTCGACGCGGTGATGGAGCGCCGGGCGCCGATCACCTCGGGCCGCCGGATGGAGGCGATGGACGCCTACGAGGCGTCCGTGAACGGTAAGGTGACGGTGGAGGGCGCGCTGCACGCCTATCTCGACACCGATCTGGATTCCTACATCCAGGGTGGCGAGCCCTGGCGCAACTACGCCGCCCTTGGCGCCCAGGTCGCCAACACCCCGGAATGGGGCTCGGAGATCATGAACCGCCTGATGAACCCGGTGGTGCGGCGCCTGATCGACCTGCTGCGCAAGGCCATGCCCAACACCCCCGACGAGGACATCTTCTGGGGCTACCACTTCGTTTCGGGCGCCCTGATGATGACGCTGGCGCGGACCGGGCGGATCGACACGCTGTCGGACGGCCTGTGCCGCTCCGAGGACTTCGAGGCGGTGAAGGCGCGGATGGCCAAGTTCATGGCCGGCGGCTTCCACGCGATCTGCGCCGAACGCGCGCAGGAACGACAAGCCTCGCAAGATGAGTGAGGGACCGGGCGGCTTCGACGTCGCGGCCACGGCCGGGGACACGGGCTTCGACCCGGGCGGACTGGACCGGCTCCGCGCCTACATGGCGGACATGGTCTCCGCTGAACGGATCGCCGGCGGCGCGATCCTGCTCCTGCGGCACGGCCGGATCGCGACCTTCGACACCTTCGGTGTCGCCGACCTGGAGACCCGCAAGCCGATCGCCGCCGACACCCTTTACCGCATCTATTCGATGACCAAGCCGGTGACCTCGGTCGCCCTGATGACCCTGTTCGAGCAAGGTCTGTGGAGCCTCGACGATCCGGTCACTCGGTTCATTCCCGAGTTCGAGCGCCTGCGGGTCTTCACGGGCGTCGACGCCGACGGCGCGATGGCTACGGAACCGATGAACCGCTCGCCGACCATGCGGGAGGTGATGAGCCACACCGCCGGCTTCGGCTACGGCCTGTTCGACGCCCACTCGGTCGATTGCGAGGTTCACGGCAGGGGCGTACTGCGTTCGAACGGCTTCGACGAGATGATCGCCCGGACGGCGGATATCCCGCTGATGTTCCAGCCGGGAACGGAGTGGGCCTACTCGATCGCCAGCGACATCCAGGGCTGCCTGGTCGAGCGGATCTCCGGACAGCCCTTCGACAGCTATCTGCGCGACGTCATCTTCGCGCCGCTAAAGATGATCGACACCGCCTTCCAGGTTCCCGAGGACAAGCGCGACCGGCTCTCCGCCATCTACGCCGCCGGACCGGATGGCAAGCTGGCCGAGGCGGTGACGGCCTTCAATTTCCCGATCCTCGACTTCACCAAGCGACCTGAGCTGTTGCTCGGCGGGGGAGGGCTGGTTTCGACGGCCGGGGACTATGCGCGCTTCTGCCAGATGATCCTGAACCGGGGCGAACTGGACGGTGTCCGTATCCTGCGCGCCGAGACCGTGGACCTGATGGCGACCAACATGATCCCGGAGGCGGTCCTGGCCGTCTCCAATCCGGCGCGTCTGCTGCCGTTCGGTCCGGCCTTCGGCTTCGGTCTCGGCTTTTCCATCGTGCTCGACCCGGCCGCCATCGGCGCCGTCGAGGGCAGGGGGACGCTAGCCTGGGGCGGCGGTGGCGGCACCTGGTTCTGGATCGATCCTGAAAACGACCTGGCCTTCATCGGCCTGATCCAGCGCATGGCCGACCCGGTCAGCGCTGAGTTCAGGGCGGTGACGCGCAAGCTCACATACGAGGCCCTGACCCATCGCGGCATGGCCCGACCCGAGGAAACGCAATGACCCTTCTGTCCCCCGCGGATGGAGCCGACGCCGTGCCGCTGGCTCCCGCAACCGCCTTCCGAAAGACGAAGTGGAGCGTCGTCTGGCTCCTGACCCTGACGCTGTTCTCGGCCCTGACGGTCGGCGGCCTACTGGCCCCGCTGCAGGAAGCGGCCAAGGCCGACTTGAAGATCAGCGACTTCCAGCTAGCCATGATCGTCGGCAGCGCCACGGCGATCCCGGCGGCGGTCCTGTCCCTGCCGATCGCCTGGCTGGTGGATCACTACACGCGGGCGAAACTGCTCATCATCCTGGCCTCGTTGTGGGCCGTGGGCACGATCGGCACCGCCTTCGTGCATGACTTCTACGGGTTGTTCGCCGCGCGCCTCGTCGCGGGCCTGGGCGGCGCCACCGCCTTCCCGGTGGTCGTGTCGCTGCTTGCGGATGTCTGCATGCCCGAACGGCGCGGTCGCTCCATGCTGCTGCTGTCGATCGGCGCCTGGGCAGGCGTGGGCGCGGCCTTCGCCGTCGGCGGCCTGCTGTTCGGTTGGCTGGACGCGCACCCGACGGCGTTTGTGCAGGGCATGCCCGCCTGGCGTGAGACCCATCTGATCGCCGGCATCGCCGCCGCCATCCTGGTTCTCCCGCTCCTATTGATCCGGGAGCCGGCGCGCCAGGAAGTGGAGCAGCAGACGATCGCGTTCAAACCCGCGCTGCGCGCCTTCTGGAAGCGCCGCTATTTCCTCGGCGCGCTCTATGTCGGCAACTTCGCCGGCTCGCTGGCCGAGGGCGCCGCGGCGCTCTGGATGGGCTCAGTGCTGGTCCGCCAGTACGGCCAGTCCCCCGGCCAGTTCGGCGGCTGGGTGGGGCTGGTGATCCTGGCTTCCGGGATCGTCGGCTCGGTCATCGGTGGCTTCGCGGCGGACGCGGGCCAAAAGCTGAAGATGCGCGGCGGCATCCTGTTGCCGGCCGTGATCGCCACCCTCCTCAGCATCCCGGCCAGCGCTTATCCGATCATGCCGACCGTCACGGGCTTCGCCTGGGTGCTCTTCGCCCTGCTGACCGGCGGCGCGGTGGTCAACCTCGTCAACTCCGCGGCCATCGCGGTGCTTCTGCCCAACGAGGAGCGCGCGACCAGCCTGGCGGCCCTGGCCATCGTCGGCAAGTTCGTCGGCGGTCCGGTGACGGCGGGGATCATCGCCTGGATGACCGTCCTCTTCAAAGGTCCGAGCGGCCTGGGCCTGACCCTCACCTGGCTGGGCGTGATCACCGGATTTCTCTCGCTGGGCGGATACTGGGTCGCCATGGCCTTCGCGCCCCGCGCGGTCGCCGACGACGCGCCGGCCGAGCCCTTGGCGCAGCCGTGATGAGCCCGCATCGCGCGCCGCTCAGCATCTCCCGGCTGGCCGCCATGACCGGCGTCACCGTCCGCGCCCTGCGGCACTACGAGGATGTCGGCCTGCTGCGCTCTGATCGCGCGGCCAGCGGCGCCAGGGTCTTCGATCCGCGAGAATGCGAGACGGCCTCCCTGATCGTCATGTTGCGCCGATGCGACGTCTCGCTGGAGGAGATCCGGCGGGTCCTGGGGGCGGCGTGCGACGACGATCGTCAAGCCCGCCTTCGCCAGGTTCTGGCCGGCAAGCAGGCCGAGCTCGAACGCAAGCTGGACACGGTGAAGTCCATCCTCTCCCCGACATCCTCGGCAGAGCGGCTGCGCGCCGCCTGAGCCCGACACCCAACGGAGACCTTCCATGACCCGAGCCCTTGTCGCAGGCGTCGGCATGATCCCGTTCGCCAAGCCCGGACAGAGCGCGGACTGGGACGTGATGGCCGAACAGGCCATCCGCCTGGCCCTGGCGGACGCCGGGGTCGGCTACGAGCTGATCCAGCAGGCCTATGCCGGCTATGTCTATGCCGACTCCACCGCCGGCCAGTCGGCGCTGTATCGCGTCGGCGCCACCGGCATCCCGGTGGTCAACGTCAACAACAACTGCTCGACCGGCTCGACGGCCCTGTGGCTGGCGCGGCAGATGATCGAGGCCGGCGCGGTCGACTGCGTCCTGGCCTTCGGGTTCGAGCAGATGATGCCCGGCGCCCTCGGCGCGGTCTTCGGTGACCGCAAGCGGACGCTGGATCATCACCTGACCAAGCAGGAGGAGATCCTCGGCAAGGACGACGCCTCGCCCCTGGTCGCCCAGCAGTTCGGCGGCGCCGGCCTGGACTACCAGTCGCGCTACGGGGCTCCGGACGAGGTGTTCGGCATGATCTCGGTCAAGGCGCGCCGGCACGCCGCCAACAACCCCCTGGCGCTATTCCGCGACCCGATCTCGCTGGACGAGGTGATGGCGTCCAAGCACCTCTACGGCCCGCTGACGCGCTACCAGGCCTGCCCGCCGACGTGCGGGGCGGCGGCCGCCATCCTGGTCTCGCCGGCCTTCGCCGCGCGTCACGGCCTGAAGGCGGACGTCGCCATCCTCGGCCAGGCCATGACGACCGACTATGCCGAGACCTTCGCCGGCCGCTCGATGATGAGCGTCGTCGGCTACGAGATGGCCCGCGAGGCGGCCCGGTCGGTCTACGAGCAGGCGGGCGTCGGGCCGAAGGATATCGGCGTCGTCGAGCTGCACGACTGCTTCAGCGCCAATGAATTGATCTCCTATGAGGCGCTCGGCCTGTGCGGGGAGGGCGAGGCGGAGCGCTACATTCGCGATGGCCGCAACACCTATGGCGGCGATCATGTCGTCAACCCATCTGGCGGCCTGCTGTCCAAGGGACATCCGCTCGGGGCGACCGGCCTGGCGCAGTGTTTCGAGCTGACCCAGCAACTGCGCGGCGCCGCCGGCGCGCGGCAGGTGGAGAACCTCGACTTCGCCCTGCAGCACAATCTCGGCCTCGGCGGCGCCTGCGTCGTGACGCTTTACGGGCGCGCGGCATGAGCGGCCCGGTCAAGGGCATGGTCGACAGCCTGACGGGCTATGGCGGCGCCTCGGCTGACGAGCTGGCCTTCGCCCGGGCCTATCTGGCGACGGGCGAGATGGACCTCGCCGTCCTGGCCATGCTCGGCGACGCCGACAGGATCGCCACCCGCGATCGGATCAAGGCCCAGCGCAAGGCTGACGATTTCGCCGCGCTAGGCCACTATCGCGACGCCAATGCGGCTCTGGCCGGGCAAGCGGTCGAGGTCGTCTTCATCGGCGACTCCATCACCGAGATGTGGGCGCTCGCCCAGCCCGACCTGTTCACGAACGGCATCGTCGGCCGAGGCGTCAGCGGCCAAACCAGCGCCCAGATCCTGCTGCGCTTCATGGCCGACGTCGTGACCGTGAGGCCGCGCGCGGTCCACCTGATGTGCGGCGTCAACGACGTGGCCGGCAACACCGGTCCCACCACGCCGGACGACTATCGCAACAACATCCGCGCGATGGTCGATCTTGCGCGCGCCCACGACATCGCCGTCGTCCTCGGCAGCCTGACCCCGGTCACCGCTCTGCCCTGGGCGCCCGAGGTGCGGGATCCGCGCGGAAGGGTTCCCGAGCTGAACGCCTGGCTTCGCGCCTTCGCGGCCGAGAACGGCTTGGCCTTCGCCGACTATTTCGCGGTGCTGGCGGACGGCGAAAATGCCTTGAGCGCCAACCTCACCCGGGACGGCGTCCACCCCCAGACCGTCGGCTACGAGCTGATGCGTCCGGTCGCCGAAGCGGCGATGCGCGGCCTCGCTTCAGCGGTGTGATCCCAAGGGGCGTCTCCAGAGCCGGTTTGACGTCGGCGCGCATTCTTGGTCGAACGGCTTCATGACCGATCATCGGAGAATGCAACGGATCGCGGGCGGCGAGTTCACCATGGGCTCGGAGCGGTTCTATCCGGAAGAGGCGCCGCGGCGTCGGGTGAAGGTCGATCCGTTCTGGATCGACGAGGCGCCGGTGACCAACGCCGACTTCGCGCGGTTCGTCGCGGCGACAGGACACGTCACGACCGCCGAACGCGCGCCTGACCCGCGAGCCTATCCCGACCTGACGCCGGAGCAGCGCCAGCCGGCGTCGCTGGTGTTCCGCTCCCCGGCTGCAGCGATGCCCTCGGCGGATTTGTCCTGGTGGACGATGGAGGTCGGGGCCTCTTGGCGTCAGCCGTTCGGCTCCGGCAGCTCGATCGAGGGCCTGGACGACCATCCGGTGGTGCATGTGACCTTCGAGGACGCCAAGGCCTACGCCGCCTGGGCGGGGAAGTCTCTGCCGACCGAGGCCGAATGGGAGCTGGCGGCGCGGGGCGGGCTGGTCGATGCGGAGTTCGCCTGGGGAGACGAATTGGCGCCGGAGGGGCGCATGTTGGCCAACTACTGGCAGGGCGCCTTCCCGCACGAGAACCTGCGGCTCGACGGCTGGGAGGGGACCTCGCCGGTGAGGTCGTTCCCACCGAACGGTCATGGCCTGTTCGACATGATCGGCAATGTCTGGGAGTGGACGATCGACTGGTACGCGGTTCCCAAGGCCGCGCCGAAGAAGTCTGGCGGATGCTGCGCCACGCCCAACCCGCGCGGCGGCACGAAGGCCGAAAGCGTCGACCGGCGGGATGGAACCAAGATTCCGCGCAAGGTGATCAAGGGCGGGTCGTTCCTCTGCGCGGAATCCTACTGTCAGCGGTATCGCCCGGCCGCCCGCCATCCTCAGACGATCGACACCTCCACCTGCCATCTCGGCTTCCGGTGCGTGGTGCGAAGCTAGTCTACCAGAGGGGCTGACCAGCTTCGCCGAATAGACGCCGTTCGCAAGGCGGAGCGCAGGGACAGGAGACGCGCTCTCTCCAGTCTGGCGTCCGATCGTCCCCAAAAGGAGACAAGCATACCGCGCGCGACAAATGCCTGACGTGTATTGTGCGTCCGCGTTCGCCGAAAACGCGCTTCGACAAACGTTTCGCCCAATTCTATGTATCAGTATGTCCAAGCATCAGTAGGCGGATCAGTAATTTCGTAGGCCCAGGTCGCTCAACGGCTCGCTAGACATGCTCCTGCTCGAAGAAGCCGAACGGCTCGACATCTTGCGGTCCTACCAGATCCTGGACACGCCGACCGATCCCGCGTTCGACCGCCTGACCGCGCTGGCGAGCGACCTGTTCGACGCACCGATCGCCCTGATCTCGTTCATCGACGCCGACCGGCAGTGGTTCAAGGCCCGGCGCGGCATGGCCCAGAGCCAGACGCCGCGCGCCTGGTCCTTCTGCGATCACGCCATTCGACTTGGGCCATCTTCGGTGATGGTCGTCGAGGACGCCCTGGCAGATCCCCGGTTCGCCGAGAACCCGCTCGTCACCGGGATCCCCAGCATCCGCTTCTACGCCGGGGCGGTCATGACCACGCCGGCGGGACGCAACCTCGGCACGCTCTGCGTCATCGATACCAAGCCGAGGCCCCCGCCGACGCCGCGCGAGCTGGATCGTCTGCGACGCTTGGCCGAAATGGCGATGGCCGAGATCGAGCGGCCGCATCAGGCCCGGATCGCAGCCGAGCGTCAGCGCCTCCTCGAACTAGCCGAGACACAGGCGCAGGTGGGGCACTGGCGGATCGACGTCCCCACCGGCCGAGTGACCTGGTCGGATTTGGTCTACGCCATCCACGGAGTCGAGCCTGGAACCTTCGATCCCAATCTCGACCAGGCGATCGACTTCTATCATCCCGAGGACCGCGAGGCGGTCGCCAGCCATATCGCCGCCGCGATCGAGACCAAGGGGACCTACGAGTTCGAGCTTCGGCTCATCCGCTCGGACGGCGAGGTCCGCGATGTCCTCTCGCGCGCCGGCTGCCAACTGGACGACAGGGGCGCGGTCTCGGCGATCGTCGGCCTCTTCCAGGACATCACCGAGCAGAAGCGGACACGGGTCGCGCTGGAGGATAGCGAAGCACGCTACCGCCTGATCGCCGATAACACCTCGGACGTGATCGTCAAGGCGGGCCTGGACGGGAAGTTGAAGTTCGTTTCGGCCAGCGTCAGCGCCATGGGCCATGATCCGGAAGCGCTGGTTGGGACCTCCGCCTATGCGCTGGTCCACCCCGACGATCTGGAGCGCTTCACCGCCAACTCCGCCGCGCTGTTCGCGGGCGAACCCATCGATCCCGGCGCCGATCGCGAGCATCGCTACCAGACGGGCTGGGGAGAGTGGATCTGGATGGAGGGCAGTCCCCAGGTCATTCGCGACGAGGCCGGCCGTCCCATCGAGATCGTCAACATTCTGCGCGACGTGACCGAGCGACGGGCCTTGCGCGAGGAGACTGACCGGCTCACCGGGCTCATGGCGCTGGGTGAGGAAATGGCCGACGTCGCCTACTATCGATACGACATCGCCACGGGCGCGCTCGTGGGGTCCAGGCAGTTGGCCAGGATCTATGGCCTGGAACAGGACCGTCCGCTTGAACTCTCCCAGTTGGAGGCGGCGGTTCACCCGGACGATCAGGCGGCGTTGCGCGAGCGAGTCGCCAACGCGTTGGAGCACGGTGTGGATTGGCGGCGAGTGGGCTCGCGGATCGTTCGCGCCGACGGAGAGATCAGGCATCTCGAAGGTTCCGGCGCCTGCCAGCGCGACCAGGACGGCGTCGTGCGCGCCGTCTTCGGCACCGTGACGGATGTCACGGATCGCGTCCGCGAGGAGATCGCGCGCGCCGAGGCGCAGGAGCAGTTGCGGCGCCTTTCGGAACGCGCGCTGCTGGCCGCCCAGGCCGGTAAGGTCGGGATCTGGGAACACGATCTGGCCACCGGTGAGCTCGTCTGGGACGCGCGCATGTTCGAGCTCTACGGGCTCGCCGCCGACGGCGCGCCGAGCTTCTCGGCCTTCATGCAAGCGGTCCATCCGGACGACCGGGAGCAGTTGGCCGAGGTCTTCCGCTCCGAGATCGAGGACGACGCGCCGCTGGACACCGAGTTCCGGGTCTGTCGACAGGACGGCTCGGTCGCCGCCATCCGCGCCATCGGCCGGGTCGTGCGCGACGAGCACGGCGCGGCCCGGCGGATCGTCGGCACCAATTGGGACGTCACCGACATCCGCGACCTGGAGCAATCGCTGAGGGCCAGCGAGGCGCGCTATCGCCTGATCGCCGAGAACAGCAGCGATGTCATCGTCACCACCGGCCTGGACGGACGCGTGGTCTTCGTCAGCCCATCCTGCGAAGTCGCGACGGGGTATTCGCCTGACGAGATCCGAGGTCTCGGTCCCGCCGGGCGCACCCATGCCGAGGACCTGCCGGGCGTGCTCGTGGTCTATCGCGGCATGCTGGCCGGCGAGCCCGGGCGGAGGGTCCGATGGCGGCTACGCCACAAACACACCGGCGAGTTGGTGTGGTTCGAATCCAATCCCACCCTGATGAGGGACCTGCAGACCGGGACGCCGATCGGCTTTCTCGACGTGGTTCGGGACGTCAACGTCCAGGTCGCGCAGGAGGAAGCCCTGGCCCAGGCGCGCGCCGAGGCCGAGGCCTCCGCCACCGTGAAGGCCGAGTTCCTATCCAATATGAGCCACGAGATCCGCACGCCGCTGACGGCGGTCATCGGCTTTTCGAACCTGCTGGCTCAGAACCGCAAGCTCGACGAGACCTCGCGCAGCTACGTGCACCGCGTCTCGACGGCGGGCCGGGCCCTGATGTCGATCGTCAACGACATCCTAGACTTCTCCAAACTAGAGGCCGGGCAGGTCGAGATCCTGGCGCGACCGATCTCGCCCAGGGAGCTGGCGAGCGACGCCCTCGCCATGTTCGAGCCCCAGGCCAGCGCCAAGGGGCTGGATCTGGAGTTCGTGGCCGATCCTCATCTGCCGGAATACGTCCTGGCGGACGGTGAGCGGTTGACCCAGATCCTGCTCAACCTCGTCGGCAACGCCGTCAAGTTCACCGACGCGGGGTCGGTGCAGGTGCGCGTCGCGCATGACGCCGCGCAGGAGCGGCTGGGCATCGAGGTGGTCGACACGGGGCCAGGGATGACGTCCGGGCAAGCGGCGGGCCTCTTCCAGCGGTTTTCCCAGGTCGATGCTTCGGCGACGCGTCAGCATGGCGGCACAGGTCTCGGGCTTGCGATCAGCAAGGGGCTTTGCGAAGCGATGGGCGGTTCGATCGGGGTCGAAAGCGCGCCAGGAAAAGGCGCGCTCTTCTTCTTCAATGTCGCCGCGCCGATCGCGGCGGCGCCCGATACGGACGAAGGCGATGACAGCCTGGACGTATCGATGCTCGAGGGCGCGAGGATCCTGGTCGTGGACGACAATCCCATGAACCGCGAACTCGCCGGAGCGGTGCTGGAGCAGGTGGGCGTCATCGTCGACAAGGCGTCGGACGGACAGACTTGCCTGGACCTCATGGCGCATGAGCGGTTCGACGCGGTTCTGCTGGACCTGCGCATGCCGGGTCTGTCGGGGCGCGAGGTCCTGGCGCGCATCCGCCAGTCACACGCCGCGGACACGCCGGTCCTGGCGTTCACCGCCGACGACGAGATCGACCGTCTCGGCGCCGACAGCCGCTTCGACGGTCTCGTCCGCAAGCCAATGGATGGCGTGGAGCTCATCGTCGCCGTGGCGCAGGCGGTGCGGCGGCTCTAAGCCACTTCGCCAGGGTTCGGCGTTCGCGGCGTCAGCACCCCGTCTTGGGCGTCGGTCTCAGGACAACCCGGCCAGGAAGCTTGCCGGTCACCTTGCCAGCCTCGAGCACGGATTCGCCGTTGACGATCAGCGCCTCGACGCCGGCGCTCAGTTCGCGCGGATGGACATAGTCGGCCTTCGGTGCATAGCGATCCGGATCGAGCACGACCACGTCGGCGAAATAGCCGGGGCGCAGATAGCCGCGCGCTTCCAGCTTGAACATGTCGGCCGTGCGACCGGTCGAGCTGCGGATGAATTCGCCGATCGTGATGGTCCGCTCGCCCTTCACGTACTTGGCGTACTTGGTCGGGAAGGTAGCGTACTGGCGCGGATGGCCGTCGGACCCGTCCGAACTGGTCACGACCCAGGACTGGCGCATGAACAGCTTGATGTCGTCCTCGATCATGTTGAAGGAGGCGACCGAGGTTCCGGCTCGGCCTTCGCGGATGATCTTCAGGGCCGCGTCGATGGGGCCGAGGCTCCAGGTCTGGCCCATCTGCTCCAGCGTCTTTCCAGTCCAGGGACGGTCGGCAGAGGTCAGCAGCAGGGACGCGGCGCCGCCGCGTCGACGCAGGTTCTCGTCCATCTCGGCGCGGACCTTTTCCAGCGTCGCCGGATCGTCCAGGCGCTTCAACAGCGCCGGCCGGCCGCCATCCACCGCCCAGCGGGGCAGCAACGAGGCTTCGAGGTTCGAGCCCGAGGCGGTCCAGGGATACTGGTCGGCCGTGACGTCGAGGCCGGCCGCGCGCGCCCGTTCGATGGCCTTGATCACCTGCGGCGCCTGGCCCTGGACGTCGACGCCCAGCGCCTTGATGTGGGCGAAGTGGACCGGCATGCGCGCCTCACGACCGATCTGGATCGCCTCTTCGACCGAGCCCATCAGGCCGATGCTGTAGGAAGACTCGTCGCGCTGGTGGGTGTCGTAGACGCCGCCCCGGGTGGCTGCTTCCTTGGCGAGGGCGATCACCTCGTCGGTCTTGGCGAAGCTTTGCGGCGCGTAGAACAGTCCCGTGGAGAAGCCGATCGCGCCCTGGCACATGGCGCCGGCGACCAGTTGCTTCATCTGGGTCAGTTCCGTCGGCGAAGGCGCACGGGCCTCCTGCTTCAGGACCTGGCCGCGCACCGCGCCGAACCCGACATAGGGGACGAGGTTCGTCCCCACGCCCTGCTCGCCGAACCGCTTGGCTTCGCCGGCGATGTCCGGTGTCCCGCCGCCGTCGATGCCGATGAAGACCGTCGACACCCCCTGGAAAATCCAGGGCGCGTTGACGCGCGTGGCGCGGTCGGCCGAGCGGATGTAGGTCTCCGGGTGGGTGTGCGGGTCGATGAAGCCGGGCGCGACGATCTTGCCCCTGGCGTCGATGGAGCGCGCCGCGCGGTAGCCGCGAGCGGCGTTGGGGCCGACGCCGACGATACGGTCCTTCACGATCACCACGTCGCCGCGCACCGGCGGCGCGTCGGCGCCCGAGTAGATGAGGCCGCCCATGACGATCAGGTCGGCGGGCTTTCGCGCGGGCGTCGCCGCGAGGCTCGTCGCGGCCAGGCTCGACAGGGCGACGAACACGAAGCTCCGAGCGGCGAAGGATCTGGTGCTGTGCTGCTTCATGAGCGTTCCCGAAGGCCCAACGGCCGTGCTGAAGGGTTCAAGTGATTGCCGCGCCACGCAGGGTCTGGCCCATCAGGCGCACGAAGGCCTGGGCCAGGGTCGACAGCGGCCGGTCGTCCAGGTGGGCGTACTGCACGCGGAAGCGCACGGGCGGCGAGAGTGGGCGGAAACTCAAGCCCGGTTCCAGGCTGGCGCGGGCCGTGAACTCGTCGACGGCGGCGAAGCCGGCGCCGAAGCGCACCAAGGCGGCGGCGACGTAGTAGGTGTGGACGGAAATGGCCTCGTTGAGATCGAGGCCCCGGCTTTCGATTTCCTGCGATAGCAGGGCGCCCACGGGCCCGCTGCCGACCATGCCGATGACCGTCCGCCCGTCCAGGATTGACAGCTCAATGCGCGGCGGCGCGGTAGGCATCTCGACCTCGGGATAGAGGACGCCGACCTCGGCTTCGCCCATCTCCACGACGGTGAGGCGCGGGTGCGGGGTGACCTCGAAGCCGACGGCGAGGTCGCATTCGCGCTCGTAGAGCGACCGCAGGATTTCCGAATGATGCAGGGTGCGGACGTCGAAGCTGACGCGCGGGTGCTCTCGGCGGAAGGCGGCGATGGCGGCCGGCGCCACGCCCAGGCCCAGCGAGGGCAGCACGGCCAGGCGCAGGTGCCCTTCGCCGGCCCGCTTGAGGTTCAGCGCCGCCTGCCGCAGCGAGTGGACGCGGCCGTAGAGCTCGTCGACTTCACGGAACAGGGCATGGGCTTCGTCCGTGGGAGCCAAGCGGCCCTTGAGACGACGAAACAGGACAAAGCCGAGGCGTGTCTCGGCATGCCTGAGCACCTTGCTGACCGACGGCTGCGAGACGTTGAGGGCCCTGGCGGCGCCGCTGACCGAGCCGGCCAGGTACACCTCTCGGAACACCTCGATATGACGCAAGTTCATGCGCGATCCTCGGACGCGCCGAAACGCCGGCGACGCGCTATCGATAACTGTTGGCTATGACCAGGCAAGTCCGAGCTCGAGCGCATGCCGCCGTCAGCTCGGCAGATAGGCGACCGCCTCGATCTCGACGGCGGCGTCGACGAGGAGGCCGGAGACTACGGTCGAGCGGGTCGGGTAGGGCTCCTGGAAGAGCTCGCGATAGACCGCGTTGAACTCGCCGGCGAACGCGGCGTCGGTCAGCCAGACGGTGGTCTTGACCACATCGGCCAGGGTCGCGCCGTGCTCGGCCAGGATGGCCTGCAGATTGGCGATGGCCTGGCGCGTCTGGACCTCGATATCGCCTTGGACGATTTCGCCGGACGGGCCGCGCGGCAGCTGGCCCGAGATGAATAGCAGGTCGCCGGCGCGACGCGCCTTGCTGAGCGGCGGCGGGATGGGCGGCATCGAGGTCTCCTAGGTGTTCTGCGTGACGGCTTCGAGCGCGAGGGCGGCGGCGCGCTCGGCCGCGCCCATGCTGAGCGTCCAGCCCAGCATGCCGTGACCGACATTCAGCACCAGCCGTGGGCGGGGGCGCGAGATGATCGGGGTGGAGTTGGGTGTCATCGGGCGCAGGCCGGTCCAGGCCGTGCTGGCCGAGTCGTAGTCGGCGGCGTCGGGCAAGGAGGCGCGGGCGGCGTCCACCAGCCATTCGAACCGGCGCGGATCCACCCTCAGGTCACGCTCGCCCAGTTCGGCGACGCCGGCGACGCGCATCTGGCCGGAAAGGCGGCAGAAGACGATCTTGCGCTGGGTGTCGGTGATGCTGACCTGGGGCGCAGCGGCGCCCTGGGGCGCTGTGAACGAATAGCCCTTCATCGGCAGGATCGGGACGCGCACGCCGAATTGGCGAAGGAAGGCGGGGGCGTCGGCGCCGAGGGCCACCACGAGCGTCCGCGCCCGGATACGTTGGCCGTCGCGAGCGGTGAGCGCGACTTCGTGCTGGCCTATCTCGGCCTTGGCGATGTCGAAGCCGAAGGCCATGCGCGCGCCGTAGCTGTCGGTCAGGACCTGGGTCAGTTCGCGGGCGAAGCGGTGCGGGTCGCCGACCTCGTCGCCAGGCGAATAGACCGCGCCCGCCAGCGATTTCACGCCGGAGACGGCGGGTTCGAGGAGCCTGGCCTCCGAGGCCGTGAGAACATGCTGGGTCGCGCCATGCGCGCCCTTCAACGCCACAGCCCGCGCCGCCGCCGCCAGGGCCGCCTCGTCGAAATAGAGGTGCATCTTGCCGGCGTCGGCGAAGCCGAAATCCAGCGGATGGCGGGCCAGCATGGCGTGCAGGGCCCGTTGTGACTCCAGCCCCAAGGCCAGGGTGGCGAGGGTGCCGCGCTGGTGAGCCGAAGGGCTGCAGGCGCGCAGGAACCGCAGGCCCCAGGCGATCAGCTCGGGATCCAGCGCCGCCTTCACCCGGAAGGCCGGATCTGCGCCCAGGGCCAGGGCCGGCAGGCGTTTCAAGAGCGCCGGGCTGCCGAGAGCGTCCGAATAGGCATAGCTGAGCTGGGCGCCGTTGGCGAAGGATGCGCCCATGGCCGGGTGGGGCGCGCGGTCGACCAGGGCGACCGAAAGGCCTCGCCTGGCCAGGGCATAAGCCGTGGTCACGCCGACCACGCCCGCGCCGGCGACGGCGACATCGAAGATCGCCTCCTCGCCCGCGTGAGTGGTCTTGGAGCGCGCGGCGCCGGCGTCGATCGCGCTGGCTCGAGCGGCTTGAATGAGAATTTCGGCGCCCACGATCGCTCCGCTCGCTAGCCGCCGCCTCAGTGGGCGGTCGAGGCAGCAGCACTAACGCGACGGGCGCCGAGGTGAAGGTGGAAAGGTTTTCGCACCCCATAACCTGAGGTTATGCGCAGCGTCGCCGCTGAACCCATGCCGACAGGCTATGCCCTTGCCATGTCTTGCGATGGCTCCCCGCCTTCCGGGGCTGACCGGACATCCGCACACTGATCCGCGGCGAGGTTGTCGTCGGTCGGGGTGGTTCAAGATCATGCGTCGTGGCGGACTGACACTGCAGGTGGTGCTGGGGATGGCGCTGGGCGTCCTGTTCGGCTTGGCCTGCCATGCGTGGATACGGCAACCCGAAACCCTGAAGGCCGTCGTCGGCGTCCTGGATCTCGGCAACATCGTCTTCCTGCGCGCGATCAAGATGATCATCGCGCCGCTGGTTTTCGCGACCTTGGTCAGCGGCGTGGCGCAGATGGGCGGTTCCGGGGCGGTGGGCCGCGTGGCCGGGCGCGCGCTGATGTTTTTCGTCGTCGCATCGGCCATCTCCCTGGGCATCGGCTTCCTGGTGGTGACCACGTTGCGCCCGGGGGAGGGGCTGCATCTGGTCTCCGGCGTCGCCGTCGGCGGGATGAAGCCGCCGCCGCTGACGGCGGCGCGCTTTCTCGAGCACCTGATCCCAACATCGATCATCGACAGCATGGCGCACAACGAAGTGCTGCAGATCGTGGTGTTCTCGGTGCTGACCGGGGTCACCCTGACAGCGATCGGCGAGCCGGGGCGACAGCTGCTGCGCGTCACCGAGGCCATGTCGGTCGCCATGCTCAAGATGACCACATACGTGATGGCCTTGGCGCCGGTCGCGGTGTTCGCGTCGGTGGCCAAGGCGATGGCAGAGCAGGGGATGGGGATCATCGCTTCCTACGCCGCCTATGTCGGCGGCTTCTATCTGGCGCTCGGGCTACTCTGGGCGGTCATGGTGGTCGGAGGAAGCCTGGCCCTGGGGCCGGCACGGCAGTGGGCCTTGCTGAAGGCGATCCGCCAGCCGGCGCTGATCGCATTGTCGACCACGAGTTCCGAGGCCGCCTATCCGGTCCTGCTGGAGAAGCTGGAGGCGTTCGGAGTGCCCAATCGCATCGCCAGCTTCGTGTTGCCGCTGGGCTATGCGTTCAACCTAGTTGGATCGATGTGCTACTGTGTCTTCGCGGCGCTGTTCGTCGCTCAGGCTTATGATGTCCCGCTAGCTGGCGGCCAGATCCTGCAGCTGATGCTGCTGCTGTTCGTGATGAGCAAGGGCATCGCCAGCGTACCGCGCGCATCGTTGCTGGTGGTGGCCGCGACGCTGCCTTACTTCGACATTCCCGACGCCGCCGTCGTGCTGCTGCTGGCTGTCGACCACTTCCTCGACATGGGACGGACCGCCACCAACACGGTCGGCAACGCCGTGGTGGCGGCCGTCATTTCGGCGTGGGAAGGGCCTTTGGAAGCCGGTCCAACCCTCGCCGAAATCACGGATTCGCAAACAGTTTCGGGCAAGCCGGATACGCCTCTCCACGTCCCGGCCACGTCGTGAGATCTTGTGAGCCTGGGCCGCAGGTCGCCAAAGAGCGACGCTAGTGCGCCTCGCGCATAGGTGCGGCCGGTCCAGCGCTTCCTTTATTCGTATCGAAGCGCCTCGGCCGGATCGGCGCGCGCGACCTTGAACGCCTGACCGCACACCGTCAGCAAAGCCACGAGCAGGGCCAGGACCGTCGCCAGGGCGAAGTAGATCAGGCCGAGCGTGATCCGCTGGTCAAAGCCGTTCAGCCATTCGCGCATCAGCGCATAGGCCAGCGGCCAGGCCACGAGATTGGCGATCAGCACGGGCCGGAGGAACTGACCAGCCAGCAGGCGGAAGATGTCGACGGTCGAGGCGCCCAGCACCTTGCGGATGCCGATCTCCTTGGTCCGTCGTTCGCTGTTGAACGCGGCCAGGCCGTAGAGCCCCAGGCATCCGATCAGGCAGGCGACGATCGCGCCGAGGGTGACGAGACGGGCGCGCCGTTCGTCCGGCTCGTAGAAGGGATTGAGCGAGGCCTCGATGGTCTTGCCCTTGAAGGGGGCGCTGGGCAGAGTCTGGCGCCAGGCCGTCGCCAGCCGCTCCATGACCACGGTGGAGTCGCCATCGTAGCGCACGATCATGGTCTCGAAGCCGGTCAGCGAGGCGCCAGGCGTGCTGTTCAGGAAATAGACCAGCGGCGGCACCTTCTCACGCGGTGACCCATAGCGGGCGTCCTTCATCACACCCGCGATCCGCAGTTCGTCGTCACCCACCCGGAGCAACTGGTTGATCGCCGCCTGCGCCGTCGGGAATTCCAGCGCCTTCGCGGCGGCCTCGTTGATCACGACATTGACGCCGGTGGCGGTACGGCCCTCCGCCGCGCCGGCGCGGCCCAGGTCGTCCAGGGCGTTGGTTGTGTCCAGCGGACGGCCTGCGGCGACGCGCATGCCCAGGGTGCGGAAGTAGTCCGGCGCGACGAACTCCATCGACAAGGACGGCTTGGCGGTCGAGCCCTGGCGGGTGAACTCGGTGCTGCGCGCGACGCCGCCGTGACCCGGGTAGCGTCCGGAGATGGTCGCGCTGATCACGCCGTCGGTGCGCCTGAACGCGGCTAGGGCGGTGTCGCGGCGTGGCAGAATGTCGGGACCGTCCACGCCGGGCACGACGATCAGGCCGTCGCGCTGGAAGCCCAGTTCGGCGCGGCGGACGAACTCGGCCTGGGCGAAGACCACGGCGGTGGCGATCAACAGGGCGATCGAGACCGAGAACTGCGCCACGACGAGGATTTCGCGCACAAGGGCCGCAGCGCGACCGCCGCCGGGCGCCTTGGCCGAAGCCAGCACCGCCGCTGGCTCGTAGCGCGACAGCACCAGGGCCGGATAGACGCCGGCCGCGAGGCCCACCATCACTGCGACTGGGATGAGCAGGAGCAGCACTCCTTCGCCGCCCAGATAATGCAGCTGGAGCTTGCCGCCCAGGGCGCTGTTGACCAGGGGCAGGCTCAGCTCGACCAGGGCCAGGGCGATCAGGGCCGATACCAGGCTGACGATCACCGCTTCGACCAGGAACTGCGCCATCAGCGCCCCGCGCGTGGCGCCGAACGCCTTGCGCAGGCCCACTTCCCGGGCGCGCAGCACGGCGCGGGCGGTCGAGAGATTGACATAGTTGATGATCGCCAGGCCCAAGGTCAGGACGCCGATGATCTGCAGGGTGATGACGAAGCGACGATCGACCCCGGGCTTGAATTGGCCCATCTGCTCGGCGTTGAAGTGCAGGTCGGTCAGCGGTTCCAGCTTCAGGCCCAGCCACTCGTGCACGCCGTCCGCGCCGCGCCGGCGCATGAGGTCGGGCAGGGCGGGATTGATCGCCTCGACCGCGGCCGCGTCGGGCAGGCGGACATAGGTCAGGTAGTTGGTGGCGTTCCACTGGTCGAGATACTCGGCCGACTGCGGCAAGACCGACTTGTCGAGCAGCGCCAGGAAATCGATCTTCAGATGGGTGTTCTCAGGCAGATCCTTCAGCACGCCCGAAACGACGTAGTCGCGTGGCTGGCCGTCCAGGGTGAGGGTCAGGCGCTGGCCCATGGCGTTGGCCTGGCCGAAGTACTTCCTCGCGGCGGTCTGGCTGACGACCAGCTTGCCAGGACCCGCCAGGGCCTGGGACTGGTCGCCGGCCGCCAGCGGCAGGTCGAACACGTCGAAGAAGCTGGCGTCGGCGAAGATGACTTCCTCGTAGTCGGCCTGCTCGCCCCGGCGCACCGCGAAGGAGCGGTTCAGCAGCCGAACGCCGGCCTGGACCTGATCGCCGAACTCGGCCTTGAGATTGGGCAGGACGGGGCCGGGGATGGGCGCGATCGCCTCGTGCGGTCGGCCGGCCATGGTCATCATGCCGGTGACGCGAAAGGTGCGTTCGGCGTTCGGGATCCAGCGATCGTAGGAAAGCTCGAAACGCGTCGCGATGGTCAGGGTCAGGAAGACCGCAAGGCCCACGGCCAGGCCCAGGATGTTCAGGGCCGAGAACAGCTTGTGGCGCAGCAGCGAGCGGTAGAGCGTCAGGACGTAACTCTTGAGCACGGCGTCCTCCCTCAGACCGCGCGACGGGCGCTGGCGACGATGCGGCCGTCCAGCATGTTGACGACGCGCTTGGCCTGGTCGGCCTGGCTGGCGGAGTGGGTGACCATCACGATGGTCGCGCCCTCCTGATTCAGGCTCTTGAGGATATCCATCACCTGGGCGCCGTTGGCGGTGTCGAGGTTGCCGGTCGGCTCGTCGGCCAGGAGCAGGGCGGGTTCGCCGACGATCGCGCGGGCGATGGCGGCGCGCTGCTGCTGGCCGCCCGATAGTTGGTGCGGGTGGTGCTTGGCCCGGTGGCCGACGCCGACACGGTCCATGGCTTCCGCCACCAAGGCCTTGCGGTTTCTGGGCGTGTCCTTGCGGTAGGTCAGGCCTAGCTCGATGTTTTCGGCGACCGTCAGTTCATCGATCAGGTTGAAGCTCTGGAAGATGAAGCCAAGCTTGTCGCGGCGCAGGGCGGCGCGGTCACGTTCGGACATCTCGCTCACATTGCGGTCCAGGAACAGGTGCTGGCCGTCGCTGGGGCGGTCGATCAGGCCCAGGACGTTCAGCAGGGTCGACTTGCCCGAGCCGGACGGGCCCATGACGGCGACGAACTCGCCGGCGTTGACGTTCAGTTCGATATCGCGGAGCGCCGTCGTCTCCACTTCGTCGGATTGGTACAGGCGATTGACGCCGGCCAGGGTGATCATGGGATCGTCCTTCAGCGGAGAATGAGGCGGGTTTCCTGCGCGAACCCGTCGTAGGAAGAGGTGAGGACGCGCTCGCCGGGACGCAGGCCCGAGAGCACTTCGACTTGTTGCGGGTTGCGGCGACCCACGCGGATGGCGCGGCGGGCGGCGCGACGACCGTCGGCGCCGACCACGAAGACCCAGCTGCCGCCGCCGGCCTGCATGAACGGACCGTTCGGCAGTACGAGCGCCTGGCGCGTGGCGCCCAGGGTCAGTTCGAGATCCAGGCTCTGGCCGCGCCGCAACGACGGCGGCGTCGCGCCCTGGAAGGCCAGGTCGATCTGGAAGCGGCCCTGGCGCACCTGGGGAAGGATCCGGCTGACGGTCAGCCGATACGCCTTGCCTTCGTACTGCGCGGTCGCGACCTGGCCTGGATTGACCCGGCCCAGATAGTACTCGTCGACGTCGGCGGTCAGCTTGTAGTCGTTCTCGCTGTCGATCTGGCCGACGCGTTGGCCGGCCGTGACGGTTTGGCCTCGTTGCAGATCGAAGGCGGTCAGGCGGCCGGCCACCGGCGCACGCAGCTTCAGAGCCTCCAGGCTGCCGCGCACCGACGACAGGTTGTCGTGCAGTTGAGCCTGCATCTGTTGGATCTCCTGGGCCTGCCCCCGCATCATGCGGATCTCGGGCTGGATCGACGCCTCCAACGCCGTCACGCGGGCGCGATGGTGGACGGCTTCGGCATTGACGGCTTTCAGCTCGGCGTCCGAGACGATGTCCTGGTCGTGCAGCCGCTGCCGGACGCCCAGCTTCTGTTCCGCCTGCAGAAGCTCGAAGCGCGCCTGGGCCAGCTCGCGGTCGCGGTCGACGCGGCTGCGCTCGATCTGCAGCAACTGGCCACGGGCGTCGCCCAGGCGGGCCGAGATGTCCGCCTCGCGTGAACCGACCTCGAGGGCCAACTGCGGATTGGTCAGCGTCGCCAGCAGCTCACCGGCTCCGACCAGGGCGCCGTCGGCGGCGGCCAGACGCTCGACCCGGCCGCCTTCCACGGCGTCGAGATAGACGGTGACCCGAGGCGTGACCTGGGCGCGGGCCGGCACGAAATCATGGAAGGCGGCCTCCTTCACCGCGGTGATCTCGGCGCCCTCGGCCTGAACCGCCTGCGCGCCGGGAGGCGCGATCACGAGATAGGTGGCGACGGCGATGGTCAGGACGCCGCCCCCCGCCGCGGCGGGCAGCCAGCGACGCCTTGGCTTGCGCGCAACCACGCGGTCCATGGCCGCGCCGGGGGACGGAGAGGATGGTGTCGGATCCATGCCCTATTAGGTCGTCGGGCGCATGCGATCGCCAAACCTTGAGAGTTTACTTGCACTTCCGCATCGGGCGGGCCAAGCAAGTGTCCGAAAACGAACACCTGTCCGGTCAAGCCTTGTGATTTCCGCCGCGTCTGTCCGCCCCGCGATCCTGGTCGTCGACGATGATCCCGATGTTCTGCAGTCGGTGCATGTGCTGCTCTCGCGAGAGGGCATGGAGCCCCAGGGCGCCAATGGCCCCGCGAGCGCCTTGAAGCTGCTGGGCGAGCGCAGCTTCGACGCCATCTTGCTGGATCTCAACTTCAGTCGCGGCGCCACGTCCGGGGACGAGGGCCTGAGTTGTCTGCAGGATATCCTGGCCCAAGATCCCGACGCGGCGGTGGTGGTGATCACCGGTCATAGCGGGGTGAATATCGCCGTCAGCGCCATGCGCGCGGGCGCCAGCGACTTCGTCACGAAGCCCTGGAGCAACGAGCGCCTGGCCGCGACCGTGGCGACGGCGGTCGAGCTGCGTCGCCGTCGTCGGCAAGCCCGCGCCTTCCAGGCCGAGAATACGGCGCTCGTCCGTGACGCCTATCAGGAGGCGGTGCTCCTGGGCTCTAGCCCCGCCATGTCGCGACTGCGCGGTTTGATCGCCAAGGCTGGGCCGACCGAAGCCAATGTCCTGGTGCTGGGCGAGCACGGTTCGGGCAAGGAACTGGTCGCCCGCGCCCTGCATCAGGCCTCGCCGCGCGCTCCGGGGCCGTTCATTCCCGTCGACCTGGCGGCCCTAGCCGAAGCGAACTTCGAAGCCGAACTGTTCGGCCAGCGCGGTGGTGGCCAGGATCGCCCCGGGCGTCTGGCGGCGGCCCACGGCGGGACCCTGTTCCTGGACGAGGTCGGGCATCTGCCGCTGACCCTGCAGGTCAAACTGCTGTCGGCCATCGAGCGACGCCAGGTGACCCCCGTCGGCGGCGACAAGCCCGTGCCGCTGAATGCGCGGATCATCGCCGCCACCAACCTGCCGCGCGCCCAGCTCTATTCGGAGAGCGTGTTTCGCGCGGATCTGCTCTATCGGCTCAACACCGTAGAGCTGATCGTCCCGCCGCTTCGCGAACGCGGCGACGACATCGTCGAACTGGCCCGCCACTATCTGAAACTCTACGCCCGCCGCTATGGCCGCCCGGAGAAGAAGCCGCTTTCGGACGCAGCCGCCCTCGCACTGAAGGCCGACGCCTGGCCCGGCAACGTCCGGGCGCTGCGCCACGCCATGGAGCGCGCGGTTATCCTGAGCGAAGGGGGGAGCTATGCCGCCGAAGACTTCGTGCTCAGTCGCGCGCCGGCGGCGCCGTCCCGGCGATCGGCGGCGGTTGTCGCTGACGATCTCAACCTGGAACGGGCCGAGAAGGCCAAGATCGTCCAGGCGCTGCAGAAGCACCACTACAATGTCAGCCACGCGGCGCGTGATCTGGGCCTGACCCGCGCGGCGCTATATCGGCGGATGGAGAAGCATGGTCTCTAAGCCCGCCCTGCGTCTGGCGATCCGTCTGGGGGTCCTGTTCCTTGCTGGCGCGGGGGCGCAGGCGGCCTGGAACGCCGGCTACTTCGCCAGTCTGGCCATCTGCGCCGGCATCGGCGTCTGGGCGATCAGCCGTATCGCCGCTGAAGCGCTCGAGGCCCGCGCCGGCCTGGAGGCGAACGAGGAGCGGCTGCACGGCGAGCTGCTCGACAGGGAGCGGCAGGCAAAGACCCTGACTGCCTTTCTCGACCACGCGCCGGCCCCGCTTCTGGCCATGCGCGGACGAGATCGCATCGAGGCGATCAACTTGGCGGCTCGCCGGATGTTCGCCACCGACGACGTGATCGCCGATCCGCCAGAGACCCTGGTCGCGGCGATGCTGGGTCTTGAGCCGGGCGTGCGCTGCGCGCTCACGCTCGACATCACGGGTTCGCCTCGAGCCTACGCCTTGACCATGGCCGAGGTGGTGAGCGAGGGCGACTTCGTGCGCATCGCGGTCCTGATGGACGTTCAAGCCGAGGTCCAGGTCGCCGAGGCGGCGGCGCACCGGGAGCTGATGCTGGTGCTGTCGCACGAGATCATGAACTCGATGACGCCGGTGACCTCCCTGGCCCAGACGGCGGCGGTGCTGCTGCGCGACGTCGATCGGGAGGATGACGCCCTGCGCAAGGCGCGACAGTCCGTGGAGAGCCTGTCCCGTCGATCGACTGAGCTTCTTCGGTTCGTCGACAGCTACCGCACCCTGGCCAGGCTTCCGGAGCCGCGTAAGGAGATGACCGACCTCACCCAGCTTCTGGAGGACATGGCGCATCTGTTCCGAGGGCGATGGGGCGAGCAGGGCGTGGTGTTGCGCGCCGATATCGCGTCGGGACTACGCGGCCGGGTGGACGGCGCGCTGCTCTCGCAGGCGGTGCTCAACGTGTTGACCAACGCCGCCGAGGCCGCCTTGACCGGCGACGAGGAGCCCTGGGTCGTCCTGGCCGCGCGAGATCACGGCGAGCACTTTCGGATCACGATCGAAGACAGCGGTTCGGGCTTTGGCGATCTTGATCCGGCCTTGGCGTTTCGGCCCTTTCTCAGCACGAAGCCGGGCGGCAGCGGCATTGGCCTGACGATCACCCGCCAGATCGTTCTGGCGCACGGCGGCGAAGTCTCCGCGGAGAGTGCGCCTGGGGCGGGCGCTTGCTTCACGATCACGATCTGATCTCCGTGAGCCCCCGAAATTCCTCTAGGGCCGGGTGATCCGGCGTGGATCGTCAGGGCTGCCTCGCCAAGAGCATGCGCCGATAGTCGCGAGGGGACTGGCGGTAGCGCGCGCCGAACCATCGCGTGAAGGCGCTGGGCGAGGCATAGCCGAGTAGATCCGCGATCTGGCTGATCGGATAGCCGCCGTTGCGCAGGTAGCGCTCGGCCAGTTCGGCCCGCACGTCGTCCAGCAATGCGCCGAAGCTGACATCGGCCGCGGCGAGGCGTCGCTGCAGGGTGCGGGTGTTGAACCCGAAATAGGCAGCGACGTTCTCCAGGCCGCCATGACCCGCAGGCAGCAGGATGTAGAGCGCGTTGCGCACCTGCTGCTCCACACCCGCCCGGCTGGCCGGCATGGCGTCCAGATAGCGGCGCGCATAGCGGGCCATCTGTTCGTCGGCGTCCGGGTTCTTGCGATCGAGATCGGCGGCCTCGATCACGAAGCCGTTGAATTCGGATCCGAAGCGGATCGGACAGCGGAACAAGCGACGGTGGACGTTCAGCTCCGGCGGCGCCGCGTGGACGAAGCGCACCTCCAGTGGCCGCCAATAGGGCCCCAGCACGGATCCGCACAGGCGGAACAGCACCCCCATGGCCAACTCGGTCGACTGGCGCGCCGCGCCGGAGCGGCCAGAGACCAGTTCCTCGCGAATGATGGCCAGGCCGTCCTGCTCGGTCATGTGGATCGCCAGGGACTCGTTGAGCAGGTGCTCGTACCGCTGCAGCATCTCCAGGCTGTTTCGAAGGGTCGCCTGATGCTGCAGCAACAGGCCGACCGGGCCGAAGTCGGCGGGCTGGCGTCGCTCGGTCATCAGAAGCCCGAGCGACTGGCAGCCCGAGACCTCGGCGCTGCGTTCCAGCAGGGTCATGGCGGCGGCGAGTGGGATCCGGCCGTCGGGATCGGCGACCATCCCGCGCGTCAAGCCGGCCTCCTGCAGCAGCGGCGCGGGATTGAGGCCGTGCTCGCGGGCGACATCGAAATAGTGGGCCAGAACTCCTGCGCGGGCCTGTGCGACCATTGCACCGTTCTCCGAATTTGTCGCGAAATGGATAGTTATTGTCGCCAAAAGTCAATCCGATCGCCTGAGCCCGGCCTAGCGTGATCGTCGGGGGTGGCGATCCGACGGTCAGACGATCAGCCAGTTTTCCAAGAAAAAAATCGGCCAAGCCGACCATGTTGGAGGAAACAATGCTGTCAGACCGCTTCACGCGGCGTGGGCGCCCTTGCGCCCGAATGCAGGCTTCGGTTCTCGCGCTGGCCGTCATGGGCGTCCTGTCCACACCGGCCTATGCTCAGGACCAGAACATCCAGATCGAAGAGATCGTCGTCACCGCCCAGAAGCGGGCCGAGAGCCTGCAGGACGTGCCGATCTCGGTGGCCGCCACGACCGGCGACAAGCTTGAGGCCCAGGGCGTCAAGGACCTGGAGGGTCTTTCCGGCTACGTGCCCGGCGTCCAGATCGGCAAGGGCGCGATCAACACCCAGATCAACATTCGCGGCATTGGCTCGGGCAGCAATCGCGGCTTCGAGCAGTCGGTCGGCATGTATGTCGACGGCGTCTATATGGGCCGCGACCGCCAGTTCCGGGCGCCGTTCATGGACCTGGATCGGGTCGAGATCCTGCGTGGGCCGCAGGGTACGCTCTTCGGTCGTAACACCATCGGCGGCGCGATCAGCGTCATCACCGCCAATCCGTCGCTCGGGGGCTTCGAAGGCGACGCCGCCGCGCGCTGGGACGCCGAGACCAAGACAGTCCAGCTGAACGGCGCGGTCACCGTCCCTTTGGGCGAAACCGCGGCCCTGCGCCTGGCGATCCAGAACCGCTCGGGCGACGGCTATATCCGGGACGTCACGCGCAATCGGGATGAGCCGGGCGTGGACGAGCTGGCCGCCCGCGCCACCCTGCTCTGGAAGCCCACCGACGCCTTCTCGGCCAAGCTGAAGTTCAGCACGCTGAAGTCCGACGTCACCGGCATGAACGCGACCGTGACGCGCTTCTCCAAGGTCACCGGGACCGTCACGCCGCCGAGCGCGCTGGCCAGTCTGCTGTTCGCCAACCTGGCGGCGGTGGAGCCGAGGTTCGGTGTCGGCGACCCCTATGTCACCTATCGCGACGATCCCGATGTCCCGGGCTGGTCGGGCCGCGACGACAAGATCGAGACCCGCTCGAAGCTGGGCGTGCTCGATATGGAATACGCCATCAACGACAAGCTGAGCCTGACCTCGGTCACCGGCTACTCGACCTACAAGACCCACGACGGCCTGGACCTCGATTTCCTGCCGATCCGCCTGATCTTCCGCAACGAGCAGCAGGACTTCTCGCAGTACTCCCAGGAACTGCGCGTGACCTCCGACACCGGCGGCGCGTTCGACTTCATGGGCGGCGTCTATGTCGAGAAGCAGAAGCTGAGCCAGGACGGCGCGCTGCTGGTCAATTCGCGTCTCGGTTTCCTGCCGGCCTCGGCCTTCGCCAGCGGCGCGTCGGCGGCGGTCTATCCGCTGCTGCCGGCCAATGTCGTCGCCCGCGACAGCTACTTCTCGCAGGAGACCCAAGCCCAGGCCGTGTTCGGCGAGCTGCGTTGGCGGCCGTCGTCGACCGTCATGGTCACGCTCGGAGGCCGCTGGTCCAACGAGAAGAAGGATTTCGTCAAGAAGGTCTGGTTCGGCGCCGACGCCTCGCCGCAGGGCCTGTTCGTGGCCCCGGCCAGCATCACGCAGGAGAACGTCCTGCTGCTGTACATGAAGGCCTTGGACCCCAACAACAACCTGGTCGACACCGTCGGCCACCGCAAGGAGACGGGCTTCGATCCGTCGCTGAAGGTCCAGTGGGACGTCTCCGACGACGTCATGGCCTACGGGACCTATTCGCAAGGCCGCAAGTCCGGCGGCTTCAATGGCAACGACGACCAGCGCCTGGCCAGCACGGCTTCGCCCTGGACCGCCCTGACGCCGGCGGGCCTCTCGGTCCGTAACACGGCCTACGACCCGAAGACCCCGGGCGACGGCTTCGAGTATAAACCCGAGACCGCCAAGTCGTTCGAGGCGGGCCTGAAGACCCGTCTGATGGGCGGGCGGATGGTCCTGAACCTGGCGGCCTTCTCGACCAAGTATGAGGACCTCCAGGTCACGGTGTTCCAAGGCGCCAGCTACGTGGTGGCCAACGCCAAGGGCTCGAAAATCCGTGGCTTCGAAGCCGACGGCCAGCTGCGGGCGACTCCGGAACTGACCCTGTCAGGCTCGTTGGCCTATCTGGATTTCAAGTTCTCGGACTACGCTAACGCGGGTTGTACGGCCCAGCAGATCTCCGAGAAGCCCGCGCCCTGCGTGCAGGATCTCAGCGGCAAGACCAACGCCTTCGCCCCCAAATGGAGCGGCAACGTCGCGGTCGATTGGAAGCATCCGGTCGGGGCGGACTACGAGCTGCGCGTCAACGCCGACGCCAACTTCCGGGCCAGCCACTATCTCGACTACGACCTGGATCCGACGGCGCTGCAGCACGCCCAGACGCGGGTCAACGCCCGGGTCGCCTTCGGCGCTCGCTCGGGGCGCTGGGAAGTCGCCGCCTTCGGACAGAACCTGACCGACAAGGCCACCTTCACCACCGTCACCGACATCCCGTTGTCGCCGGGCGCGTTCGCCGCCTTCGTCCAGGAGCCGCGCACCTACGGCCTGGAACTTCGCACTCGCTTTTGACCAAACCCGGCGGCGCCCGCGCGGCGCCGCCGGCCAGGAGATTTCGCCATGGCCGAGGCTGTTCGCTTTTCGGAATTCGGAGGCCCCGAGGTCCTGCGTCACGAGCAGGTCGAGGTCGGCGCCCCCGGGCCGGGCGAGGTGCGCATTCGTCACGCCGCCGTCGGGCTGAACTTCGCCGACACCTACTTCCGCACCGGATACTACCCCGCGCCCTTGCCCTGCGGTATCGGCGTCGAGGCTGCTGGCGAGATCGTGGCGGTGGGCGAGGGGGTGACCGGCTTCGCATCCGGAGACCGCGTCACCTATACCGGCAGCCCGCTCGGCGCCTATGCCAGCGAGCGGGTCATGCCGGTCGGTTCGCTGATCCGCCTGCCGGACGCGATCGGCTTCGAGACCGCCGCCGCCATGACCATGCGCGGCTTGACCTCGGCCTATCTGACGCGGCGCATCTGCCCGACGCTGAAGGCTGGCGACACGGTGCTGCTGCACGCCGCCGCTGGCGGGGTGGGCCTGATTGTCGCCCAATGGGCCAAGATCCTCGGCCTGAACGTGATCGGCACGACGTCCACCGAGGCCAAGGCCGATCTGGCCCGCGCCCACGGTTGCGACCACGTCGTCGACTATACGCGGGAAGACTGGGTCAAGCAGGTGCGGGATCTGACGGGCGGCGCAGGCGTGGCCGTCGTCTACGACAGCGTCGGCAAGGACACCGTGGCTGGTTCGCTGGACTGCCTGCGTCGCCGGGGCATGCTGGTCTGCGTCGGCACCGCCTCGGGGCCGATCCCGCCGATCGACGCGTTCCAACTGGCCGTGAAGGGCTCGCTCTACGTCACCCGGCCGGCCTTGGCCGACTACATCGCAGATCCGGCCGAGCGCGCGGCGCTGGCGGGCGAGCTCTTCGAGCATGTCGCCTCGGGGCGGATCCGCATCGACATCAACCAGCGCTACGCCCTCCGCGACGCCGTCCAGGCCCACCAGGATCTCGAGGCGCGGCGCACCACCGGCTCATCCATCTTCGTGATCTGAGGCCTGTCATGCGTGTCGAGAAGCTCACCACCCACATCGGCGCCGAGCTGAAGGATGTCAGCCTGGCCGACGCCGCCCACGACGCCGTCCTGTTCGAGGAGATTCACGGCCTGCTGCTGCAGCACAAGGTGCTGTTCCTGCGCGACCAGGACATCTCGCGCGCCGACCACGTGGCCTTCGCCAGCCGGTTCGGCCAGCTGGAGGACCATCCGGTCGCCGGCAGCGATCCGGAAAATCCGGGCCTGGTCCGCATCTACAAGGACCTCGACAGTCCGCCGGAGCACTACGAGAACGCCTGGCATTGCGACGCCACCTGGCGCGAGGCTCCGCCGTTCGGCTGTGTCTTGCGCTGTGTCGAGACGCCCGAGGTCGGCGGCGACACGATCTGGGTCAACATGGCTCGCGCCTATGCGGACCTGCCGGACACGATCAGGGCGCAGGTCGACAGCTTGCGCGCGCGCCACAGCATCGAAGCGACCTTCGGCGCGGCCATGCCGGTCGAGAAGCGCCGGGCGTTGAAGGCCCAGTATCCCGATCCCGAGCATCCAGTCGTCCGGACCCACCCCGACACCGGCGAGAAGGTGCTGTTCGTCAACGCCTTCACGACCCACTTCGTGAACTTCCACACGCCCGAGAACGTGCGCTTCGGCCAGGACTACGCGCCGGGCGCGGCTCAGCTCCTGGCCTATCTGATCGGCCGGGCGGCGATCCCCGAATACCAGGTCCGCTGGCGCTGGACGAAGGACAGCGTCGCCATCTGGGACAACCGCTGCACCCAGCACTACGCGGTCCAGGACTACTGGCCCGCCATCCGGAAGATGGAGCGCGCCGGCATCGTCGGCGACCGCCCGTACTGACCCGAAAATCCAGATCGAGAAAGAAGAACCATGCAGTTCCTCGACGACTCCCTGCTTCCCGAGAACCAGGACAAGCTGGTCATCACGGCTGCCCCCTACGGCCCCGAATGGGCGCCGGCAGACTTCCCGGAAGACATTCCGATCACCATGGATGAGCACGTCCAGAAGGCGGTCGACTGCTACAACGCCGGCGCCACGGTGCTGCACATGCATGTTCGCGAACTGGACGGGAAGGGCTCCAAGCGCCTGTCCAAGTTCAACGAGCTTCTGGGTCTGCTGAAGCAGGCGGTGCCGGACATGATCCTGCAGGTCGGCGGCTCGATCTCGTTCTCTCCGGAAGGCGAGGGGGAGGAGGCCAAGTGGTTGTCCGACGACACCCGGCACATGCTGGCCGAGCTGAAGCCCAGCCCCGAGCAGGTCACCGTCGCGGTCAATACGACCCAGATGAACATCATGGATCTGATGTCGGACAAAGAATACTCGCGCACCAGCCTCGCGGATCCGGCGACCTATCACGCCTATCGCGAGATGGTCGTGCCGGCGGGCCCCGAATGGGTCGAGGAGCACCTGCGCCGCCTGCAGGCCAACGGCGTGCAGCCGCACTTCCAGCTGACCAAGATGTCGGACCTGGAGACCCTGGAGCGCCTGGTCCGCCGGGGTCACTATAGCGGCCCGCTGAATCTGACCTGGGTGGGCATCGGCGGGGGCTTCGACGGGCCCAACCCCAACAACTTCATGGAGTTCATCCGCCGCGCGCCGGACGGCTCGACGGTGACCCTGGAGTCGGTGATGCGCAACGTGCTGCCGATCAACACCATCGCCATCGCCTTGGGCATGCACGTCCGCTGCGGGATCGAGGACACCCTCTACGGCCACGACGGCGAGTTCATGTCGTCGGTCGCCCAGGTCGAGCAGTTGGTGCGTATCTCTCGCGAGCTGGGCCGCGAGATCGCCAACGGCCAGGAAGCTCGGGAAATCTACAAGATCGGGACCCAGTACCAGGGCGTCGACGAGACCCTCGCGCGCCTGGGCATGGCCCCCAACCGTCAGCCCAACCAGCGCGGCATCCCTCTGCGCGTGGCCGGCTGAACCGTCGCGACCGGTGCGCTTGCAACCTCCGCGCCGGTCGCGACCCCCAGTTCCTCGACGGAGGTCGTCATGACCACGATCACGGACTTCGCTGTTCCCGAACGGTCCGGGCAGGCGAGGCCCTATGCCTGGCTGGTGTTTGCCCTGACCTTCGGTCTGTTGGTCTCGGACTATATGTCCCGGCAGGTGCTGAGCGCGGTCTTCCCGCTGCTGAAGGTCGAGTGGGCGCTGAGCGACGGCCAGCTGGGCGGACTGAGCAGCATCGTAGCCCTGATGGTCGGCCTGCTGACCCTGCCGCTATCGGCCCTGGCCGATCGCTTCGGGCGTTCGCGCAGCCTGATGGTCATGGCGTTGCTGTGGAGCCTCGCCACCGCCGCCTGCGCCGTCGCCCATGATTACTCGCAGATGTTCTGGGCCCGGTTCGCGGTCGGCGTGGGCGAGGCGGCCTATGGCAGCGTCGGCGTCGCCGTGGTGGTCAGCGTGTTCCCCAGGTCCATGCGCGCGTCGCTCACCGGCGCCTTCATGGCAGGCGGCCTGTTCGGCTCCACGCTGGGCGTCAGCGTGGGCGGCGCGATCGCCCAGACCTTCGGCTGGCGTCCAGCCTTCGGCGCCATGGCCCTGGTGGGCATCCTTTTGGCGGCGGCCTACGCGCTCTGCGTGACCGACAAGCGCCTGCACGGAGCTTCGACGGTCGCGGCCGAAATCCCCGCGGCGAACGGTGTCCGGACCGATTGGAGTAGCCTGGGCGGTACGCGATCCGTCGTCGCCGCCTATCTGGGCAGCGGCCTGCAGCTGTTCATCTGCGCCGCCATCCCGGCTTGGGCGCCGAGCTTCCTCAACCGCTACTACGGCGTCGCGCCGGGGCAAGCGGCGGTGTTCGCCGCTGGCTTCATCCTGCTGGGCGGGGTCGGCATGCTGCTGGGCGGGGTCGTGAACGATCTGCTGGTCCGGGGCGCACCGCACCGGACGGCGACCGTCGCCGGGGCGATCTGCGCGCTGAGCGGCGCCTTGCTGGTCGCGGCGTTCCAATTGTCGCCCGGACCCACGCAACTGATCCTGATGGGGGCGGGACTGTTCGTCGGCGCGGCCATTCCAGGCCCGGCGGGCGCCATGGTCGCCAACCTGACGGCCGCTCGCGTCCACGGTTCGGCCTTCGCCTTGCTGACCCTGGCCAACAACTTCCTGGGCTTGGCGCCGGGCGCGTTCGTCACCGGGCTGTTGGCCGACCGGCTGGGCGGACTTCAGGCGGCCTTCCAGGTCGTTCCTCTGACTTGCGTCCTGGCTGCGGCCTGCTTCTTCTCGGTTTCGCGGCGGTACGCCTTGGACCTGGCGGCGCGGGCATGATGGCGCTGGATATCGACGATGGCTTTCGGCGAGCGAGAGGGCTGGGCCGGGGGCTTCTGGCCTGCGCGGTGGTCGCGGCGGCGGCCAGCTTCCTGGCCGATCACTACAAGGCCCCGGTCATGCTGCTGGCGCTTCTGCTGGGCATGGCCATGCACTTCCTGTCCGAGGACGAGGGTTGCAAGCCGGGCGTGATCTTCGCCTCCCGGACGGTCCTGCGCCTGGGCGTGGCCTTGCTGGGCGCGCGCATCACCCTGGGGCAGATCGTGGCGCTGGGCTGGCAACCTCTGGCGATCGTGCTGCTGGCCATGACCTTGACCATCGGAGTCTCGATCCTGGTCGCCAGGATCGTGGGCTTCAATCCTCTGTTCGGCCTGCTTACCGGCGGCGCCACGGCGATCTGCGGCGCCTCGGCGGCGCTGGCGCTGTCGGCCGCCCTGCCGGCCCATCCGCGCAAGGAGCAGGCGACGCTGTTCACGGTGGTGGGGGTGTCGCTGCTGTCGACGACGGCGATGATCCTCTATCCGCTGATCGCCACCACCCTCCATCTGGATCCCAAGGCCGCCGGCGTCTTCATCGGCGGCACGATCCACGACGTCGCCCAGGTCGTCGGCGCGGGCTACAGCCTCTCGCCCGAGATCGGCGACACCGCCACGGTCGTGAAGCTGGCCCGTGTGGCCATGCTGGCGCCGATCATCCTGATCGTGACCCTGTTCACTCGAGACAAGGCGGCCGAGCCTGGTGGCGCCCGTCCGCCGCTGTTGCCGTGGTTCGCGGTCGGGTTCCTGGCGATCGCGCTCGTTAACAGCCTGGGCTGGATGTCACGCGGCGTCGCGGACCTCGGGGCCGAGGCCTCCCGGTGGTGCCTGATCCTGGCCATCGCCGCACTGGGCCTGAAGACCAATCTGCGCGAGCTGCTGGCGGTTGGACCCCGTCCGATCCTGCTGATCGCTGGCGAGACCGTGTTCCTCGCCGCCTTCGTCCTGCTGTCCCTGCATTTCGCGCCAAGGTGAAGCCATTGATCGACGCCCCGACGATCCTGTTCGTGCCCGGACTTCGTGGTCACGTATCGGAGCACTGGCAAACCCTGATGGCGACCAAGATCCCGCAGTCGGCGACCGTGCCGCCGCTGGAGGTCGACGGTCTGAGCCGCGCGGCTCGGGTGGTGGCGCTCGACGAGGCGCTGTCCGCGCTCATGGGCCCTGTGGTTCTAGTCGCCCATAGCGCCGGCGTGCTGATCGCCGCGCACTGGGCCGCCACCTGTTTCCGCACCGACGCGCAATGGACGATCAAGGCCGCCTTGCTCGCCACGCCCGCCGACCTGGAGCGCCCGCTTCCGGACGGTTATCCGAGCCTAGAGGCGTTGGATGCGAATGGCTGGCTGCCCGTTCCCCGTGCTCCGCTTCCGTTCCCGAGCATGCTGGCCGTCAGCGACGACGATCCACTGGCGGCGAAGGATCGCGCCGAGGCTCTGGGCGCGGCCTGGGGAAGCCAGATCGTGCAGCTCGGCGCCGTCGGGCATCTCAACCCCGCCGCGGGCTATGGCGAATGGATCGACGGAGAGGGCTTGGTCGGCAAGCTATGCGCAGGCGCGTAGAGCGTTGAAGCCGTGCGCGGCAGCGCTGCTTTCTCGGCGTTTGTGTGGTCAGGCCGATTGTTGCGCACTTCTGCGCCGATCAAGCCTGTGCCGGGATGGGAAGAGGATGTGGCTTGACCAAATTGCGCCGTGGTCGTTCACCGGTGGTGATGCTTTGGCGCATTTTTCGTTGAGTGTTAGAGGTATTGCGCCGGGTTCCGCGCTTGGTGGCCTGACGGCGCCATCCACTCTTGGTCATGTGATTTTTGAAAATTGGTCTGGCCAAATTGCCGGAAGCGCGTCATGAACGGTGCAGAACCTTAGCGCGAGCCTAAGGCCGGCGCGGATCGGCCGCCTCGCATCCATGGGAGGGCGCCGTGTCGAGCGGCTCGCACGCAGATCTGGCGCGCCGGCAGGTGCTTGGCCTGGGCGTCGCCGCGACGGCGGCCCTCGCCTCGGGCAGTTCCGGGGCTCCGATCTCCGGCGGTGATCCGTACGGCGCGCTCCTCAAAACATGGTGCGACGGGCTGCTGGAGCGGCAGGTTCGCGCGGTTCGGGGCAAGGAGAGCGACGGCGGCTTCCTTTGCCCGGGATGCGGCATGATCCACGGGCGTAGCCCTGACGCTGTCTATCCGCTCCTGCGTATGGCCCGCACGAGCGGCAGCGATCGGTACGTGCAGGCGGCCAAATCGGTCTATGCCTGGGGCGAGCGGAACGTCAGCCGGCCGGACGGTAGCTGGGTCAACGACGTTTTCCTCAATGACTGGAAGGGCATCACGGTCTTTCGCGTCATCGCGCTGGCCGAAGCCCTGATCCATCACGGCGACCTGCTGGACTCGGCGACACGGATGGCTTGGCGCGCCCGGCTGGCGCAAGCCTGCGCCTTCATCGACGGCTTCATCACGATGGACGTCGGCAACATCAACTACCCGGTCACCAGCGCCTATGCCTTCTCCCTGGCGGCCGAGGTGCTGGATCGGCCAGCCTACGACGCTCGGGCCAGGACGCTAGCGCACGCCGCGCTGGACTATTTCACCCCGAACGGGCTGCTGTTCGGCGAGGGGCGTCCCCAGCGCGGGCGTACGGCCAAGGGGCGGTTCCCGATCGATCTCGGCTACAATGTCGAGGAGTCCTTGCCGGCCTTGGCCATGTACGCCGTGCGGACCAAGGATCAGGCCGTAAGCGACCAGGTCGTGACCAGCCTTCGCGCCCACATGGAGTTCATGCTTCCCGACGGCGGCTGGGACAACAGCTGGGGAACGCGGAACTTCAAGTGGACCTGGTGGGGAAGTCGAACCAGCGATGGCTGCCATGCGGCCTACCGCCTGCTGGCCGATCAGGATCCGCGCTTCGCTGAGGTCTCGCTCCGCAACCTGGCCCTGATGAGCGCCTGCACGCACGATGGCTTGCTCCATGGCGGCCCGGACTATCGCGCGCATGGCTACCGGCCTTGCATCCACCACACCTTCAGCCACGCTACGGCCTTGGCGTCGGTCATCGACCTGGGAGCCTCGAAGCCGGTGGCGCGGACCGACCTGCCGCGCGACGCTGCCTACGGCCTTAGGAGTTTCCCGGAGATCGGTGCGCACCTGGGTGCGGTTGGGCCATGGCGGGCGACCTTCACCGACTATGACTTCGACTATCTGTCGCCCGCTGGCGGCGGTCATGCGTCTGGCGGAGCATTGTCCCTGCTGTACCACCAGGCCCTGGGGCCGGTGCTGGCCGCCAGCATGACGCGCTACAAGGCCGTCGAGATCAGTAACCAGCAGGCCCCGATCGACGCCACGCACCAGCCGCTGACCCCGCGCGTCGAACTGGTCCAGGGCAAGGACGTCTTCACCAGCCTGTCCGACCTTGCCGCCGAGATGACGGTCGAACAGGCGGCGAGCGGCGTCCGTGTCGTGGCGCGCGGTCGTTTGTGCACGCCGGAAGGGCGGCGGCCCCAGGGTGATCCGGCCTATGAGCTGAACTACACGCTGACAGCGGATGGGCTGGTCCTGGAGGCGCGGTGCGATGGCGCTTCGGAGGGCGCTCGACTGATCGTTCCAGTCATGGCGCGGGCAAGCGCAACGGTCTCTCAGATCGACGCGCGGACCGTCGTCTTTGCCAAGACCGGAGGGAGGATCGTGGTTCGTGGCCTGAGTGGAGCCGTGACGGTTCCGCGCGAGCGGTCCTTCAACCTCGTCCCGGGCCTTGAGGCCGCGGCCCTGTCGATGGCCTTCGAAACGAATGGCGTCGCGGGCTTGCGGATCGCTGCCGAGCCATGAGGCGGAGCGTGGCGTCGTGGGGCCTGGACGGCGGTCGCCCCGCGCGACAGTTCACGCATATTGATGCAGCCAGCGCATGGGATGATCATCGATATGAAATGGACATGGAGGTGGTTTTTTGTGCCCCTTGTCATTGTGGTTTTTGGAATGAAGTTCGCTCGGATCTGTTCCTCTCATTGACCTTCGACCGAGGTCGAGGCGAGGGGGACCCATCAGCGGCTTCTCGAGCGCGAGTGGCGTGTGATCATGCGAACGAAGATGGCCGCCAAGATCGGGTTGCGGGGGGTGATCATCCTGCTGGCGACCGCGGGCTGCATGATGGCCGCGGCGCCCGGGGCGGCCCCGGCGCCGGATGCCGTTTCAGTGGAGCCGGGCAAGGCGATCCTGATCCGCTCGTGCCAGAGCTGCCACGATCTGGGGATGATCGCCGAAGCCCAGCATACCGCCGCCGAATGGCCGGTCGTGGTGGCGAAGATGCGCGCCAACGGCGCCGTGCTGAACGACGCCGAAGCCAAGGAACTGCAGGCCTACCTGATCAGAGTGTACCCCAAGCGACCTTGATTGCGTTCCTGCGACCAGAAGGTTTTGCTCCCCCGAGCGCTTCTGGAAACTCAGGCGTCGGGCTCGCGTCCGGCGCCTTTTCTTTGTGTCCGCCGCAGCGATGCGGTCGCGCGAGGGGAGGGCGCTAGTGCTGGATTTCAGTCAGCTTGGCTGTTTCGTGGCGGCGGCCGAAGAGACCCACTTCGGCCGCGCGGCCGTGCGGCTGAACATGACCCAGCCCACGCTCAGCCGGCGTATCCAGGCCCTGGAGCATGCCCTGCGGGTCGAGCTGTTCGAGCGCGCCAATCGCACCGTCAAGCTGACGCCGGCCGGGCGCGTATTCCTGCCAGAGGCCAAGCGCATCCTTCAGCTCGCGGAGGCCGCGACGCACTGGACGCGGCGCGCCTGGCGGGGCGAGGCGGGTGTGATCCGGCTGGGCTTCGTGGCCTCCTCGGGCTTTGTCGACCTGCCGCTCATTCTGCAGCGGGCCAGCGAGCAGCTTCCCGACGTGAAGATCCTGCTCAAGGAGATGACCTCGACGGCGCAGCGCGACGCGGTGCTGGCCAACATGATCGATGTGGCTCTGCTCAGGCCCCCGATAGAGCCGGGAAAATTCAACGTCATGCAGGTCCGGAGCGAGGCCCTGGTGGCGGCGCTCCACGCGGACGATCCGCGCGCGGCGAAGGCTTGCCTGGAGCTTGGCGACTTCGATCGCAAGCCCTTCATCATGTACTCGCTGGAGGGGGCGGGCTACAGCCACGACCTGTTGGCGGCGATGTTCGAGCGGGCCGGGGTCGCGCCGATCATGGCCCATCATCTCGACCAGAACCATTCGATCCTGTCGCTGGTGTCGGCTGGTTTCGGAGCGGCGCTGGTTCCTGACAGCCTGACTCGGCTGCGCCTGGACAATGTCGTCTTCCGCCCGATCAGGACGGAGCCGGCGGCGCCGCTCGAGATGTATCTCCTGTGGCGGGAGCAGAACGACAATCCGGTCCAGCCGTCATTCCTGGCCATGTGTCGCGACCTGTTCGCGAGGGGTTAAATTATCTCACAATTCGGGTGGAGTGTGAAAATATGTCGCTCAATTGGAGTGGTGTATGGTTCTTCGCGCTTGGCTGCGTGTGTGGCGAAAACCGATGCAACAGGTGAATAGGTCGATGGTGTATTTGAAATAGACCGTCCCCGGATACTCCCCGATCTTCGCCCCAGATTTCGCCGGATCGACCTACGGTCGATGGCGGTGTGACAGGCGCTCACATGTCGAATGGGCGCGAGATTGGGGTGGGTTTGGCTTGACCAGTATCGATCAATCGACCCTCGACAAGTTCAAGGGCGTCAGCACGCCGACGCTGGCGACGGCTTTGTACAAGCGCGGCCTGCGCAACCAGGCGATCCAGGGCGTTCGCCCCCTGGGCGCGCTGAACCAGAGCATGGTCGGCCGCGCCTTCACGCTACGCTACATCCCTGCCCGCGAGGACCTCAATCCGATCAAGGTTTTCGAGGATCCACAGCATCCTCAGCGCGCGGCGATCGAGGCTTGTCCCTCGGGCAGCGTCTTGATCATGGACAGCCGCGGCGATCCGCGAGCCGCTTCGGCCGGCGGCATCCTGGTTCGACGCCTGATGATGCGCGGCGCGGCCGGGATCGTCACCGACGGCGGCTTTCGCGACAGCGCCGAGATCGCCGAGATGGCGATGCCGGCCTTTCATCAGCGGCCCTCGGCGCCGACCAATCTCACTCTGCACCAGGCGATCGACATCAATGCGCCGATCGGCTGCGGCGGCGCTCCGGTGTTTCCCGGCGACGTAATCGTCGGTGACGCCGACGGCGTCATCGTGGTGCCGGCCGAAATCGCGGCGGACCTCGCCGACGAAGCTCTGTCCATGACCCTCTACGAGGATTTCGTAGTCGACATGGTCAAGACGGGACAGACCATCATTGGTCTCTACCCAATGACTAACCAAGAAAATCAAAAGAAATTCGATAACTGGCGAAAGGCCAGGTCACCTCAATAACGAGCAGGAGGGGGTCCTAGCTCTATAATAAAAGGGGAGTGACAAAGAATGCGTACTCAAAAGAACTTCACCGCGCATCGCGCGGCATTGCTGCTTGGCGTCTCGGTGGCCGTTCTCGGAGCCTATGGTCAGGCATCCGCTCAAGACGCCGCCAAGGCTGACGAATCCCAGGTCGTCGAGGCCGTCACGGTCACGGGGTCGCGCATCACCGCGATCGCCACCAACGCGCCGACGCCGATCACGGTCGTCTCGACCGAGCAGATCCAGCAGACCTCGCCCGGCGCCCTGCCGGACGGCCTGAACAAGCTGCCGATCTTCCAGGGTTCGGCGATCCCGACCCGCTCGGGCGACGGCGCCGGCAACCAGGCCCAGAACGTGCTGGCCCTGCGCGGCTTCGGCACCCAGCGCACCCTGGTGTTGATGGACGGTCACCGGCTGACCCCATCCAACGCCAACGGTACGGTCGATGTCGACTCTATCCCGCAGATGCTGATCTCGCGGGTTGACGTGGTCACGGGCGGCGCCTCGGCGGTCTACGGCTCGGACGCGGTCACCGGGGTCGTCAACTTCATCATCGACAAGAAGTTCACCGGCCTGAAGATCGAGGCCAACGCCGGCATCTCCACCTATGGCGACGGCGAGAGCTACAAGTTCGGCATCGCCGGCGGCGCGAACGTGATGGAGGGCCGGGGCCACTTCCTGGGCTCGTACCAGCGCCGTGAAACCGACGATGTCTCCAACTTCGACCGCGCCTACGGCCGGGGCGTCTACACCCTGACCGGCAGCGGCACGGTCGCCGCGCCCTTCACCACCTCGATGAACGTCCGCCGGGGCGATAGCGCGTTCGGCGGCAAGATCACCGCCTGCACCAATTCCTGTTCGGTGCTGAACCAGCAGTTCGTCTCGAACGGGATCATTGGTCCGTTCCTGCCCGGCGTGACGACCGGCACCGGCAACCAGAACGTCGGCGGCGACGGCGCCTATGCCCGCTACACCACCGCCCTGGTGGCCATGCGCCAGGACGAACTGTTCGGCCGCTTCGACTTCGAACTGGTCCCGAACATCAACTTCTACGCCCAGGCGTCCTATGCGAAGGCGTTCAGCGGTGGCTGGCACTTCCCGGTCAAGCTGACCCCGGGCAACGGCCAGGCCAGCACCTTCTACAAGAACAATCCGTTCCTGACGCCGGCGGCCCGTCTGGCCCTGGGTGATAACGGCCTGTCGGACGCGACCAACACGTTCCAACTGGGCACCTACATCATCAGCACCGGTCCCAAGGGCCTGACCGGCACGCGCAACATCAACGCGTACACGAACTTCAACACCGGCCTGAACGGCATGCTCGGCCAGTTCCATTGGGACGTGACCTACACCCACGGCAAGAACGACCTGATGGTCGAGAGCCGCAACAACTCCAACTACCAGAAGCAGTTCGCGGCCTTGGACGCCGTGACCGTCGGCGGGGTCGTACAGTGCTACGCCGCCACCCAGGCCGTCACCGCCGCGGCCTACAAGGGCTGCGTGCCGCTGAACCCCTTCGGCCCGACGGCGATCACGCCCGACGCCTTTGATTGGTTCACCGACAACACCCACCAAAGCGTCGTCAACACCATGGACGACGTGGCTGGCAGCTTCACCGGCACGGCCTTCCAGAACTGGGCGGGTCCTGTGAACTTCGCCATCTCGGGCGAAGCGCGCTGGAACAAGTATCGGGTGTGGAGCGACGCCAGCCCGACGGCTACCGTCGACTGCACCGGCTTGCGGATCTGCAACCCCGCCCTGGCGCTGTGGGCCCAGCCGGTCTCGGCCAATGTCACGGCCAAGAACAACGTCTGGGAAGTCGCCGGCGAACTGGCCATCCCGCTGCTGAAGGACCTGCCGCTGGTCAGCAGCCTGGATGCCAACCTGGCTGGTCGTTACACCGACTACAGCACCTCGGGCAGCGTCCAGACCTGGAAGGCCGGCCTCGACTATCGCGTCAACAACACCCTGCGGTTCCGGGCGACCACGTCGCGCGACATTAGGGCGCCGACGCTGAACGACCTGTTCCAACCGGTGCAGGCCTCGGTCAGCGGCTTCGTCGACCTGCACACCAGCACCAGCAGCACGGTGTTCATCTCGACCAAGGGCAATCCTAGCCTTGTTCCGGAAGTCGCCCGCACCTACACGGTCGGCGCGGTGTTCACGCCCAGCTTCCTCCCGGGCTTCAACGCCTCGGTCGACTGGTACAAGATCAGCATGGACAACGCGATCGGCGCGATCGCGGCCGGGAACAACACCATCCAGCGCCTGTGCGAGGACTCGGGCGGCAGCTCGCAATACTGCACCCTGTTCGAGCGTCCGCTGCCGTTCAGTGACCACACGCCGGCTAACTTCCCGACCAAGGTCTACAACCAGAGCCTCAACACGGCCTTCACCGAGATCAAGGGCTGGGACGTCGAGGCCAACTATCGATTCCAGGCCCTCGGCGGCGCGTGGACGGCGCGCGTGTTCGGCAACTACCAGCCGACCAACGTCTCCCAGGCCTTCCCGGGTGCGCCGCTGACCACGGTCTCGGCCCCGCAGGCCCGTGTCACGGCCATGCTGCGCTACGAGCATGAGAACCTCAGCATCGGCGTGCAGGACCGCTGGCTGGGCGGCTTCAGCAAGATCACCTCGCCCAACCAGGTGTGGGTCGATCCGGACGTCCGCCCGTTCAACTCGGCCGACATCAACGTCGAGTACAAGCTTGGCAAGGACGCCAACACGACCGCCTACGTCACGATCCAGAACGTGGCCAACGCCAAGCCCGAGATCGTGCCGCTGGCCGGTTCGATCGGCCTGACGTTCCCGGTCCCTGGCGGCCAGGACATCATGGGCCGCTACTACACAGTCGGCGTTCGCGCCCGCTTCTAACGACGCCCACGGCGGCCGCTCGTGCTTCACGCGCGGGCGGCCGTTCGCGTGGAGCGAACATCCGGTCAGTGAGGAGCGTTTCATGCCCGACAAGCGCCAGCCCTGGTCGCGTCGCAACCTGTTGCGGTTGGCCGCGACCGCCGGAGTCGCCAGCCTCGCCGCCCCGGCCTTGGCCGCCGTACACGCTCGCCATGTCATCAGCGACGTGCGGACCATGACCGTGCAGGGGCCTGGCCGGACCTATGTCTATGTCCGGGTCGACACCCGCGACGGCGCCTTCGGGATCGCCGAGGCCTATGGCACGCCGGGTATCGGCGTGGCCGAACAGATCGAGGCGATCAAGCCCGCCTTGATCGGCAAGGATCCGCTGGAGATCGACAAGCTCTACACCTTCATGGGCGACGGGGCTTCGGGCCTGTTCGGCTCGCGAACGGACGGCTCGGCCCACCAGTTGATGCGGGCGGCCAGCGGCATCGAGATGGCGCTGTGGGACTTGGCCGGCAAGCTGCTCGACACCCCGACCTCCGTGCTCCTGGGCGGGCGTTTCCGCGACCGGGTGCGTGTCTACGATCATTCGCGGCCCCTTGATGCGCTCGACAAGGCGTCCTGCCGCGAGTGGGCCGCCAAGGTCGCCGCCCATCCCAGCGGCTTCACGGCCCACAAGATCGACATTCCCCGCACCCTGGCGCTCGGCGAGACGGGGAGGGGCTTGCCCGACGCGACCAAGGATCCCGGCAACCGTCGCCTGACCACCCAGGAACTGCGCCAGATCGGCCAGGCCTTCGAGAACATGCGCGAGGCCATCGGCTGGGATCACGACCTGATGGTCCACTGCCACTGGGAGCTGGATCTGCCTTCGTCCCTGCAACTGGCCGAGGTGGTAGCGCCCATCAAGCCGCTGTGGCTCGAAGACCCACTGGGCGTCGATTACAGCGACTCCTGGAAGACCCTGGCCGCACGCTCGCCCGTGCCGATCCTGACCGGCGAGAATCTGGCGCGGCGCGAGGGCTTCCTGCCGTTCCTGGCCAACCAGGGCTGCCAGCTGGTCAATCCGGACCTGCGCAACAGCGGCGGCTTCCTGGAGACCAAGCGCATCGCCGATCTGGCGTCGCTCTATGGCGTCCCGCTGACCACCCATAACACCGCCAGCCAGTTGCACACCTGGCAGAGCTGCCAGTGGGCCGCTTCGATCCGCGACTTCGTCATGTGCGAGACCGTGACCGGGGAGGGCGGCTGGATGGACCAGGTCCTCAAGCTGGACGGGCCCTATATCGACAAGGGTTACATCAAGGTCAGCGACAAGCCGGGGACCGGCGTCGAGCTCAATCGTGAGATCGTCGAGGCGCATCTGGCGCCCGGCCAGAAGTGGTGGGGCTGAGCCGATGGACGCTGGCGCGAAACCCTGCTCCGCGACAGGCCGCTGGGCCGTCGTCGTGCTCTTGGCCCTGGCGGCGGTGTTCGCCTATATCGACCGGGTCAACCTGTCGGTCGCCCTGATCGACCCGCACTTCAAGGCCTTCTTCCAGCTCAGCAACACCGACCGGGGCCTGACCAACTCAGCTTTCTTCTGGTCGTACGCGGCGCTGCAGATCCCGGCGGGCTGGCTCGTCGATCGCTTTGGCTCCAAGCGGCCGATGGCGATCGGGTTCCTGGTCTGGAGCCTGCTGACCGCCGCCACGGCCCTGACCACCGGCTTCTCGGCGCTGTTCGCCGTTCGGCTGCTGCTGGGTGTCGGCGAGGCCGTCATGCACCCGGCCAGCATGCGCTGGATCCGCTTCAATTTCGAAGAGCGCAGCCGGGGCCTGGCCATCGGCCTCTTCATGTCCGGCTCCAAGTTCGGGCCGGCAATCGGCGCGGTCGCAGCCGCCTGGCTGATCGAGCACCATGGCTGGCGCGCGATGTTCGTGATCATGGGCGTCGCGGCGCTGGTCTGGCTGATCCCGTGGCTGCTGTTCGTGAAACCCGACGTGGGCGCGGTCCAGACGGCGGACGCCAGCGAACCGGCCGTTCCGATGGGCCGGCTACTGAAGAGCCCGGTGCTGTGGGGCACGGTCATCGGGACCTTCTGCTACATGTATTTCGTCTATTTCTGCCTGACTTGGATGCCGGCCTATTTCAACGAGGCCCGCCATCTGTCGCTGGCGTCGAGTAGCCTCTTCACCACCTTCGGCTTCGCCGGCATGGCCACGGTCTCGATCCTGGGCGGTTGGGCGGCGGACCTGCTGATCCGGCGCGGCCACGGGGCGGTGAAGGTGCGCAAGGCCTTCACCATCGCGGGCTTCCTGTTGGCCACGATGGTGCTGATCGGGGCGCACGCGACCTCGCTGAATGTCGCCCTGTTCTTCTCGGTGCTGTCGCTGAGCGGCCTGGGTCTCGCCACCGCCAACTACTGGGCCCTGACCCAAACCCTCATCCCCGGCTCGTCGATCGGGCGGATCGTCGGCATCCAGAACTTCGCCGCTAGCGCCGCCGGTATCGTCGCGCCGATCCTCACCGGCTGGCTGGTGGATACGACCAAGAGCTTCGACGCCCCGATCAAGGCCATTGTCGTGTTCATCGCGCTCGGCGTCGGGGCCTACCTCGTCCTGGTCCGAGAAAAGTATGCGGTGCGTGAGGCGTGATGATGCGTGAGCTGCTCAAGACCTTCGGCTTCGTGGCCGCTCTGCTGGCCGCCAATCTCTTCGCCGACGCGACCGCCAAGCCGGTGCTGCTCTATGCCGGAAGCTATACCGACGGGGCATCGAAGGGCATTTACGCCTTCCGCTTCGATGACCGCACCGGCGCTCTGACGCCGATGGGCCTGGCCGTCGAAACGCCGCATCCAGCGCACCTTTGGATCGCCCCGAATGGCAAGACCCTCTACGCCGTCAACTGGCAGACCCCTGGCGGTGTCAGCGCCTTTCGCATCGCGCCCGACACCGGCGCGCTTACCTTGCTGAACCGCGTGGCCGCTCAGGGCGACAAGCCCAACCAGGTCGTGCTGGACCCGACAGGCCGCATCGCCGCCACGGTCAACTACACCACCGGTAATCTGGTCGCCTATCGCGTGCTGGCCGATGGCCGGCTGTCCGAGGCGATCTATGTCGATCAGCACACGGCCCAGGCCGGCTCGCCCCACGCCCACGGCATCGTCTTCACGCAGGACGGCCGCCACATGTTCGTCGCCGAGCTGGGGCTGGATCGCGTCTACAGCTACGAGCTCGATTCCGCGAAGGGGACGATCGTTCCGGCCGCCACACCGTTCGTTAGCGTCCACGCCGGCGCCGGTCCGCGCCGCCTGCAGCTGTCGCCCGACGGTCGCCACCTCTACGTCAATCACGAGACCGACGCCGAGGTCAGCGTGTTCGAGGTCAGCGGTTCAGCGCTGAAGGAAATCCAAACCGCTCCGACCCTGCCGTCCGGCGTCACGGTCGCCAACAAGACCGCCGAGATCGTCATCGATCCCGCCGGCCGCCACCTCTATGTCGGCAATCGGGGCCACGACACGATCGCCGTGTTCGACATCGGCCACGACGGGCGCCTGACCCTGGTCGCCAATGTCCCGGCAGGCGGCAGGACGCCTCGCAACCTGCGCTTCGACCCGAGCGGCCGCTTCCTGCTGTCGGCCAACGAGGGCGACGGCAGCATCACCGTGTTCAAGGTTGACGCCAAGACCGGCGGCCTGACTCTGACGCCCGCGTCCGCAAAGCTCGACACGCCCGGTGGTCTCTACTTCTTGGCGCCGAAGCAATGAGGGGCCTGATCCTTGCGTTCGCCTTGAGCGCCACTGCGGTCCAGGCGGCCGAGCCCGTGAAGGATTGGCCGACCTGGGGACACGACGTCGGCGGGGCCCGGTACTCGCCTCTGGCCCAGATCACGCCCCAGAACGTGGCCAACCTGAAGCTGGCCTGGACCTACCACATGGACCCCGCGCCGAACGCTTCGGGCGAGGGCTTCAAACCGTTCTCGACCACCACGCCGCTGGTTGCCGATGGCCGCATGTACGTCGGTACGCCCTATCACCGCGTCGTCGCCCTGGACCCGATCACCGGCAAGGCGCTTTGGGCGCACGAACTGGCCGACCGCGACCAGCCCGCTCTGCGCGGCGTCGCCTATTGGCCGGGCGACAAGAGCCACGGCCCGCGCATCCTGGTCTCGACGCTACGGGGAAGGATCGTGGCGCTGGACGCCCGTACCGGTCGGCTCGTCCCAGGCTTTGGAACGGCCGGCATGGTCGACACCAAGACGCCCGAGATCATGAACGGCATGCCGGCCGGCTTCTACAGCTACTCGGCCCCGCCGATCATCTTCGAGAACCTGGCGATCCTCGGCTCCAAGCTGCAGGAGTTCCCTGGCAAGGGCCCGGCCGGCGACGCGCGGGCGTGGGACGTCGTCACGGGCAAGCTGGTCTGGACCTTCCACTCCGTCCCCCGCGCGGGCGAGAAATTCCAGGACACCTGGGAGGGCGACAGCTGGAAGCAGCGCTCGGGCGTCAACATGTGGAACATGCCGACGATCGACGCCGAGCGCGGCATCGCCTACCTGCTGTTCAGCGCTCCCAGCTCCGACCGCTACGGCGGCGATCACAAGGGCAGCAACCTGTTTGGCAATGCCCTGGTCGCCGTCAATGTCCGCACCGGCAAGTACCTCTGGCACTTCCAGACCGTGCACCACGACATCTGGGACTACGACCTGGCCACGCCGCCAACCCTGCTGACGGTGGTCAAGGACGGCAAGCCGATCCCGGCCGTCGTGGCCATGAACAAGACCGCGCTGCTGTTCATCCTGAACCGCGAGACCGGCGAGCCGATCTATCCGGTCGAGGAACGCCCTGTGCCGCCCTCGTCGGTGGCCGCCGAGAAGGCCTGGCCGACCCAGCCGTTCCCGACCAAGCCGGGGATCATCACCCGCATGGCCTTCTCGATGGCGGACCTGGCCGACGTCACGCCCGAACACACCGCCGCCTGCAAGGCCCTGATCGAGCGGGACGGCGCGGTCGGCAGCGTGATGTTCGAACCTTTGAGAGCCGACAAGCCGATCATCCGCTTCCCAGGTTCAGCAGGCGGACCGGAGTGGGGCGGTGGGGCCTTTGACCCGACGCTGGGGCTCTACATCTTCAACAGCAACCAGCTCGGCAATATCGAGAAGCTGGTCAAGACCGACACCGACGAGATGAGCGTCATGTCCAGGCGCTTCCTCGACCGCGAGACCAGGACGCCTTGCCAGAAGCCGCCGTGGGGCGAGCTGATCGCGGTGAACGTCAATACCGGCGAGGTCGCCTGGCGCTCGATCCTGGGCGTTACCGATGTCTTCCCGAAGGACAGGCAGGCGACTGGTCGCCCCGGCAATGCCGGTCCCATCCTTACGGCCGGCGGATTGATCTTCGTCGGCGGCACGGACGATCACCGGTTCCGAGCCTTTGAGACCCGGACCGGCCGTGAGCTCTGGACCCAGGTGCTGGATTACTCGGCTCACGCCAACCCTATCACCTACGAGGGCGCGGACGGTCGCCAGTATGTGGCTGTCGTCGCTACCGGAGGGTCGTATCTCTCCAGCCCTAGCGGCGGCGATAGCCTGCTGGTCTACGCGCTGCCATCGTCGAAGTGACCCGCGACCGCTCCAGGTCGCGGGCGCGGGCCGCTCGGGCTCCGGCCTAGCGGCGCTTGAGCCACAGCAGCAGAAAGACGCCCACGGCCGCGCAGGTGATCAGCGCCAATGGCAGGATCGGCGCGCCCACGAGCACGGCGACGATGCCGATCGTCGGGCCGACGATGGCCGAGACGATGGCGCCGGCCATCGCGCTGTCCGCCTTCGGTGACACGTCGCTGGAGGGAGCCAGGACCTTTGCGGCGACCGTGGCGATATCGACCGATTTCGTCACAGCGGTTCTCCCAGATCCGAAGTCGGGACCGGCGTCTTGGCTTGCTCCCGGCGGACCCGCGTTTTGCCCCAGGCCAGGTTCGAAGCGCCGGCGTAGTTCCACACGGCCGCCACGGCCGCGCCGCACAGACCCGCAAGGGCGGGGACGGCTCCAAGGCCATGAAGGGCCAGGCCGACCAGCTCGTTGACGACCGCGCCGCCCGAGCAGGCGGCGTAGAACGACAGAAGGCCGCCCCAGAACGCCAGTCCCGTGAGCCGCCGGTCACGGAACGTCAGAAGGTTGTTGAGCAGGAAGTTGCTGGTCATCGCCGCGATCACGGCCAGCAGGGCGGCGGCCCAATAGGCCATGCCCAGAGCCATGCTCGCGCTTAGCAGGCCGACATTGACGACAACCCCGGTCGCGCCGACCGCGCCGAACAGCACGAACCGCGCGGGAAGGACGCCGCCCGTGAGCTTTTCTGCCAGTTGGGCGACCAGATCGGCCAGGACCCGAAAGTCCAGCTTGGAGTCGCCACCGAGCCGGGTGCGCAAGGATGTGGGAACCTCGCAGACCCGGGGCCTGCGCGGCCCGGAAAGCGCCAGGTCCAGCAGGACCTTGTAGCCCATCGGATTCATCTTCGGGCGCGCCGCCTCCCACCACTCGCGGCGGAAGAGGAAGAAGCCGGACATCGGATCGGTGGTCGCCACACCGGTGACGCCCTTGGCCAGCAGGGTGCCCGAGACGCTGAGCGCCTGGCGATATCCCTTCAGGCCGGTATGGGCGCCGGGCGCATAGCGGCTGGCGACGGCGATGTCGGCTTGCCGCGCCTCCAGTTGGGCCAGCAGGCGCGGGATGAGCGTCGCATCGTGCTGTCCGTCGCCGTCCATCAGGCCCAACACCTGGCCGCGTGCGATCCCCCAGCCTTCGGCCGCGGCGCTGGCCAGCCCACGAGCGCCGTTGCGACGCAGTAGGCGCACCTTGACCGACTTCGGCGCGAAGGCGCGCACTACCGTGGCGGTCGCCTCACCGGCGGAGTCGTCGATGACGATGATCTCGGCCGAAACCTCGGCGAGGCGTTCGTCGAGCTCCTGGAGTACGGGGCCGATGGCCTCCGCCTCGTCGAGCACGCAGACCACGAGGGAAAGCAGGGGAGTCATGACAGCTCCGGAACAGGGGTAAGCGAGGTACAGCGCGCGGTGCGGCGCTCGGCGGCGGCGCGCTGATGGATGCAGGCCAGCAGGCTCAGGACGGCGAGGGGCGCTATCGGAAGGTGCAGCAGTATGGCGAGCGGCCTGGACGCCAGCGGCAGCACGAAGCCGACGAGCAGGGCGCTCTTCTCCCAAGGCAGGAAGCCGTCGCGACGGGCCTGGCTGTAGAGCCAGGCCAGGGGAATGCTGAGAAGGGTGAGGTCGTAGTCCAGCAGGAACGGCGTGGTCAGCAGCGTGGCGCAGATCAGCGCGGCGCCGTAGGCCAGTCCGTTCGACAGCTGGCGTACGCGCCAGAGACCCATCAAGCCCATCAGAGCGCTCAGGGCCTGAGCGACCCAGGCCAGGTTCAGCGGGGCGTTCCATAGGCGTGCGGCGGCGAAGGCGCTCTGCATCTTGGCGTAGCCGACGAGATCGCTTTCCAGGGCCTGGCGGGCGAGGGCGGAGCTTTCCAGGAACCCGGACCAGGCCGGAGCGCCAAGGATGAGGAACGAGATCGCGCAGAGGCCGCCGACGGTGATCGCCGCCGCCAGGATCGCGCGCCAGTTGCGGGTCAACAGCAGGAAGAGCGGCGTCAGCACCGCCAAGTGCGGCTTGATGATGAGAGCGCCGATCAAGATACCGGCGAGCCAGGGACGCGAACCGCTCAGCAGTACGCCGCCACCCAGCAGTGCGGCGGTCAGGAAGCCGTTCTGGCCGTGGCCGATGTTCAGCAGCGCGACGGGGAAGGCGAGGATCAGAAGCCAGTCGCGGGGCGCCGCGAACCAGGCCCGCGTCATCGCCGCCCAGGCCAGGCCCGTGACCAGGAGCCAGATGACCAGCGACGGCCCGTAGGGGATCAGCGCCAGGGGCACGCAGGTCAGCAGATAGGGCGGGGGATAGAAGAAGGCGGCGTAAACGACGCCGGGTCCGAAGGCCTCGATCTGGGCGGCGTGGTGCGCCGCCGGATCCCACGCTTGAGCCGGGTGTCCCGTCAGCGCCAGGTGCGAGGCCGTCCAGAAGCTGGCGAAATCCGTGCCGACTGGCCGCCCGGCCATGTCGAGGCCGTTCCGGCTGGTAGCGAGATAGGCCACGAAGGTCACGGCCAGCATCGCCGTCAGGATGATCAGATAGGCTCGAGCGCGACGCGGCGAGAGCCACTCCGCATCGCGGATCGATGCCCAAGCCTGAACTGTACGCTGAACCATGATGCTTCCAGAGGTTGCGTTCTGGGAGGAAACACCAAATGGGTTAATTGCTACTTTAGGGACTCGGTTATCGAGGTAAGCAACTTACGGCAGAGTTTCGCCTTGACGTCTGGGGAGTGAACTGCTTGCGGCGATCAGGAGCTCGCGAGGGCGTCGCGGGCGCGGCCGTGGTACCGAAACCATTTGCAAAATTTGCGAACGTCCCGAACTATCAGCCTCGGATGATACCGGTGTCATAAGAACGCTGGATCCAGGAGGAAATGAGATGTTGCAGTCAGATCGATCCAGGTTGCGCGCGCGTCTCGTCGCGGGCAGCGGCGCTTTCGCCCTCATGCTCGCCGCCGGCGCGGCGGCGGCGCAGAGCAGTGGGGCAGGGGCTTCGGCCCCCTCCGACGACACCGTCGAGGCGGTCGTCGTCACGGGCTTCCGGAGCAGTCTCGCCCAGGCGCTGAACGTCAAGCGGTCCTCGGCCGCGGCGGTCGACGCCATCTACGCCGAGGACATGGCCAAGTTCCCGGATCTCAATCTCTCGGAATCGATCCAGCGCATCCCGGGCGTCGCCATCGCCCGTGACGCCGGCGAAGGCCGCCAGATCTCGGTGCGCGGTCTGGGGCCCCAGTTCACCCGCGTGCGCATCAACGGCATGGAGGCCCTGACGACTTCGGGCGGCACGGACGCCTCGGGCGGCACCAACCGCAGCCGCTCGTTCGACTTCAACGTCTTCGCCTCGGACCTCTTCAACCGCATCACGGTGCAAAAGACCGCCTCGGCCGAGACGGAGGAAGGTTCGCTGGGCGCGACCGTCGACCTGAACACCGCCCATCCGTTCGACAAGCGAGGCTTCAACTTCGCCGTCTCGGGCAAAATGGGCTACAACGACCAGGCCGAGAAAGCCTCGCCGCGCGTGGCCGCCCTGATCTCCAATACCTGGCGCGACGACACCATCGGGGCGCTGTTCTCGGTGGCCTTCTCCAAGCGTGATCTGCTGGACGAGGGCACGAGCACCGTGCGCTGGCAGACCGGCACGGCCGCCTCGCCGGGCTTCCGGAGCGTGAAGGGCGTGACCTGCGCGACCAACGCCGCCGCCTGCGCCGAAGCCAACGGCGCGGTCCACCCGCGTATCCCGCGCTTCGACTGGTACCACACGACCCAGGACCGCCTGGGCATGACCGGTTCGCTGCAATGGGCGCCGGACGACAAGACCCAGGTCTCGTTCGACGTGCTCTATGCCGACTTCAAGGGCGAGCGGAACGAGGACTTCCTCGAAACCTTCACGCCGCAGACCGCCGGCGCCTGCACGGCGACCTCGCCGGTCACCTGCGGCATCAACCAGGTCGACGTGATCGACTACACAGTGGTCTCGCCGCGCTCGAACTTCCCGGTGATGACCAAGGGGACGTTCAACAACATCGACCTGAAGACCGAGCAGCGTCACGACGAGTTGGAGACCGAGTTCCGCCAGTTCACCCTGACAGGCGAGCATCAGCTGACCGACAAGCTGAAAGTCCGCGGCGTGCTGGGTTTCTCGAAATCGACCTTCGCCAACCCGGTGCAGAACACGGTCCAGTGGGACCAGTACAACGTCCAGGGCTACAGCTGGGACTACAGCGCCGGCGATACCTATCCGGTGATCAAGTACGGCACGGGCGACACGGTGAACGCCGACGCCTGGACCTTGGCCGAGATCCGCATGGTCCAGGGCTATGTCGACAACAGCTACAAGACCGCCCAGTTCGACCTGGCCTACGACTTCAGCGACAACTTCAAGCTCAAGGGCGGCCTGAACTACAAGGCCTACACCACCGACAGCGCGGCCTATTCGCGGACCAACGGCACCTCGGCCAACATCAACCCGATCAGCTCGACCGAGCTGCGTAACGTGGCGCGGTCCAGCTATGCCGAGACCATCGACTTCTCGAGCCTGAAGCTGCCGGCCGGCAACGTGTCGTCATGGGTCACGCCGGACCTGCAGAAGGCTCTGGCCGCCCTGCACATGAACGACGCCAGCTATGGCAAGACGGTCACCTCGACGCCGGGCACGGTCTGGATCAGCCCATTCGGCAACGAGTGCTTCACCGCCGGCTGCGGTATCTACCACCTGGGCAAGGAGGCCAGCCTGGGCAGCAACTATACGATCGATGAGTGGGACACGACGGGCTATCTGCAAGGCAACTTTAACTTCGACGCCTTCGGCATGCCGGTGCGCGGCGACCTCGGCGTCCGCTATGTGAAGACCCGCCAGAAGGCCCTCGGCTATGGCGTCGTTCCCTCGACGGTCAGCGGCGTCAACTACCAGACCATCTCGGCGACCATGGCCACGCGCAGCTATGACGACGTACTGCCGGCGTTGAACCTGGTGGTCGAGCCGCGCGAGGACCTGCTGTTCCGTCTCGGCGCGGCCAAGGTCATGTCGCGTCCGAACCTGGGCTCGCTGACGCCGGGCGTGAACATCGGCACCGGCAGCAACAAGACCGTCACCTCGGGCAATCCGTTCCTGGATCCGTTCCGCGCCAAGACGGTCGACGCCGCCATCGAATGGTACTTCCAGCCCCAGGCCCTGCTGTCCTTCGCCTACTTCTACAAGGACATCTCGACCTTCGTGCAGAGCTACACCTCGCCGCTGTCGACGTTCGACCAGAACCCGTTCGGCCTGCCCGACAGCGCCGCCATCGCGGCCTGCGGCACCACGCCGGGCTGCGCGCCCAGCTTGCCGGTCTGGCAGTTCAGCACCTCGGTCAACACGCCCGGCGGTCCGCTGAAGGGCTTCGAGGTCAACTACCAGCAGCCCTTCACCTTCCTGCCGGCGCCGTTCGACAAGTTCGGCTTCCTGGGGAACTACACCCATGTGACGTCGAACATCACCTACCTGTCCTCGACGGGCGCGGTGGCGGCTGTTGGTCCGCTGACCAACCTGTCGAAGAACAGCTACAACGCCACGATCTACTTCGAGAACAAGAAGCTCAGCAGCCGCGTCTCGGCGGCCTATCGCAGCAAGTACCTGACCATGATCCCGGGCCGGAACGGTTCGGACGTGGAAGGCACCAAGGCGACGCTGAACTTCGACGCCTCGCTGACCTACACTTGGAACAAGCACCTGGCCTTCACGCTCGAGGCGGTGAACCTCACCAACGAGAAGCAGGACCAGTACTACGACAGCAGCCAGCTGGTGTCGTTCTACCACGAGACGGGCCGCGAGTTCTTCGCCGGCTTCCGCTACACCTTCTAAGTCAGGCGGCGGCGCGGTTCTTTAGGAACCGCGCCGTCTTCATTTTCGAGGACCGTCATGTCCATCGTCTTCGACCGTCGGGCGCTGCTGCTCGGCGCCTGCGGCTTGGCCTTTGCGTCCCAGGCGCGCGCCGCCCAACACTTCGACGCGGTGGTGTCGAGCAAGGCCTCGGATCCGCGCGGCAAGACCTATCCGAGCGTCGCCGCCGCCCTCGACGCCGCTCCGGCCGCGGGCGAGCGTCCGTTCCGGATCCTGGTCACCGCGGGGACCTGGCGCGAGAAGCTGGCCGTGGCCAAGCCGAACATCTGGCTGATCGGCGAAGGCCAGAAGGCGAGCGTCATCACCTTCGACGACTATGCCGGTCGACGGTCGAACGGCTCCAGCGAGATCGCCACCGTGGTCGTCTCCGCGCCGGGTTTCCGGGCCCAGCGACTGACGATCGCCAACGCCTTCGACTATCCGCACAACATGCCGGCCGACGTGCCCTACGACCGCACGGGCGCCAGCGGAGCCCAGGCGACCGCCTTGAAGCTGGCCGACGGTTCGGACCGCGCCTATTTCGAGGACGTGGCCCTGACCGGCTGGCAGGACACCCTGTTCACCGACGTCGGCCGCAGCCTCTTCCGGCGCTGCTACATCAGCGGCTGCGTGGACTTCATCTACGGTCGCGGCGTGGCCGTGTTCGATCACTGCGAGATCCGCTCGCGTACCCGTCCGGGCAAGGATTTCCACGGCTTCATCGCCGCGCCGGACACCGACCGGCGCCAGCCCTATGGCCTGGTCTTCCTCGACTGTCGCCTGACCAAGGACGCCGACATGCCGCGCCATACCATGGCGCTTGGGCGGCCCTGGCGGCACACCATGACCTTCCCGGACGGGCGCTACGGCAATCCCAACGCGGTCGGCCACACGGCCTTCGTCCGCTGCTGGATGGACGATCACATCGTCCCCGAGGCCTGGTACCCGATGCACTACAATCTGAGGGGCGGCCGGCGGGCGATGTACCAGCCGGAGGACGCTCGCCTGTTCGAGTCTGGCAGCCGAGGGCCCGGCGCAGGCAAACCCTCCGCGCGGCGGCGACAGCTGACGGCGAGTGAGGCGCGCGGCTACACCCTGTCCCGTCTGCTGTCGGGCTGGGCCCCGGCATGAGGTTCGGTCGCCGCCAGTTTTTCGCCGGCGCGGCCGCGCTTCCGACCCTGGCCGCCGGCGCCAAGGCCGCCGAGCGACCCGGCGCGATCCTGACGGTCGAGCCGACCTATGTGGACGCGCCATATCCCCAGTCGCACGCCTCGACGATCGTCGAGACGACGGCGGGCACGATCGCCGCGGCCTGGTTCGGCGGGACGCACGAGCGGCATCCCGACGTCGGCATCTGGTTCGCCCGTCGGGTCGATGGCCGTTGGCAGGCGGCGCGCGAGGTCGCCAACGGCGTCCAGTCCGACGGCCCCCGGCAGCCGACCTGGAACCCGGTGCTGTTCCAGCTTCCCGGTGGCGAGCTCTTCCTGTTTTACAAGGTCGGGCCCAGCCCGCAGGCCTGGTGGGGCATGGTCATCACGTCGGCCGACGACGGCCGGACCTGGAGCTCGCCACGACGCTTGCCGGACGGGATCCTCGGACCGATCAAGAACAAGCCGGTCGTGCTGACCGGCGGCGCCTGGCTGTCGCCCGTCAGCCTCGAGCGGGTCGAGGGCGTGTCCCAGGCCGACGGCGGCGGATGGAGCCTCTATTTCGAGCGCAGCGAGGACCAGGGACGCACCTGGACCAGGACTGCGCCTGTCGCCTCGCCGCTGAAGATCGACGCCATCCAGCCCAGCGTCCTGTTCCACCCGAACGGTGTGCTGCAGGCGGTGGCTCGCACGCGCCAGGGCGCTCTGGCCCAGACCTGGTCGCGGGACGAGGGCAAGACCTGGAGCCCGCTGGCGACCATCGACCTGCCCAATCCCAATTCCGGAACCGACGCCGTAACCCTGGCCGATGGCCGGCAGCTGATTGTCTACAACCACGCGGGTCACCGACCGGACACGCCGGGCAAGGGGCCGCGCTGGCCGCTGAACGTGGCGCTGTCGACCGACGGCGTCGCCTGGCGGACCGGAGTGACACTTGAGAGCGAGCCCGTCCCCGACGGCTACGCCTATCCGGCGGTGATCCAGGCTCGCGATGGCAAGGTCCACGTCACCTACACGGTCAATCGCCGGGGCATCCGCCATGTGGTTCTGGACCCGACGCGGCTGGCCTAGATGGCTTGTGATAAATTCCACAATATGAGAGATCATTCTATAAAATGAAATGACCTCGGGCGAGGCAAAGCCGCGTCCTCGGACGAAGGCGGGCGCGCCGAGGGGCATGGGGAGTAAGCATGAAACGCGTTCTCGTCGCCGGTCTCGCCCTGGCCTGCCTGGCTGCTCCGGCCCTGGCCCAGCCCATCGATCGCCACGCCCTGGTCAGCCGCCACGACGTCACCTTGACCAAGGTCGATCCTTCCGCGCCCCTGATGGTCGGCAACGGCCAGATCGGCTTCACCGTCGACATCACCGGGCTGCAGACTTTCCCCGAGGCCTATTCGGCCATCGCTCCGCTGCTGACGGAATCCCAATGGGCGTGGCACGCCTTCCCGAACCCGAAGGGCTACACCTACGCCGACGGCACGACGCCGATCGACGTACGCGGGACCAAGCAGCCGTACGCCTACATGAAGGACTGGAACGAGGTCGAAACCCGTCCGGCGCTGGCCTATCTGCGCGAGAACCCGCACCGCTTCTCGCTGGGCCGCGTGGCCCTGGACCTGCGCGACAAGGCTGGCAGGCCCGCCCGGTTCGAGGACCTGACGAATACCGAGCAGAAACTCGACCTGTGGACCGGCGTGCTGACCAGCCGCTTCGTCTATGACGGCGAGGCGGTGACGGTCCGCACCCGCGTGCACCCGACCCTGGACATGATCGTGGTCGACGTCGACTCCGCGCTGGTCGAGCAAGGGCGTCTGAAACTGTCGGTGAAGTTTCCGGGTGTCTCGAAGAGCCTCAACCCCGACCCGTCGGACTGGGCCCATCCGGAACTGCACACCACCAAGGTGACGGGGGAGGGCGCGTTGCGCCTCGACGTCGCGCGCCAGGTCGACGCGACCCGCTACTTCGCCGCCCTGCAGGCCGACCGCGCGGTGGACTTCGTCGCCGCCGGGCCGCACGCCTTCACCGTCGCGCCCAAGGCCAAGGGGCGAACCCTCGGGCTGGAAGTCGCCTTCTCCCGTCAGGCTGTAGTGAAGCTGCCGACGGTCACGCTCGCCGACGCCGCCACGCGGGCGCACTGGAAGTCCTATTGGACGCAAGGCGCGGCCGTCGACTTCTCAGGCAGCGCCGACCCCCGCGCCGCCGAGCTGGAGCGCCGGGTGGTGCTGTCGCAGTACCTGATGGCCTTGAACGGCGCGGGCGAGGTCCCGCCGCAGGAGGAGGGGCTGTTCTCCAACAGCTGGAACGGCAAGTTCCATCTCGAGATGCACGCCTGGCACGCCGGCCAGTTCGCGCTCTGGAACCGGCCGGAGCAACTGGAGCGCAGCTTGCCCTGGTACGTGGCCCACCTGCCGGACGCCAAGGCCCGGGCCGCCAGCCACGGCCTGAAGGGCGCCTGGTGGCCGAAGATGGTCGGGCCGGACGGCGTCGACAGTCCCAGCAAAGTCTCGCCCTTCATCATGTGGCAGCAGCCGCATCCGATCTGGATGTCCGAGCTGATCTGGCGCGACAAGCCGACCAAGGCGACCCTAGCCAAGTACGGTGCGTTGGTCTCCGAGACCGCCGACCTCCTGGCCAGCTTCCCGCACAAGGACGCGGCGGGCCGCTACGTCCTGGGACCGCCGATCATCCCGGTGCAGGAGAACTACGATCCTCTGACCACACAGAACCCGACCTTCGAGCTGGAATACTATCGCTGGGGGCTGGAGACGGCCCAGAAGTGGCGTGAGCGCCAGGGCTTGAAGCGCAAGCCCGAGTGGGACGCGGTGATCAAGGGCCTGCCAACGCCGGCGACGAAGGACGGCCTCTACCTGCCGACCGAGACCGCGCCGGACTTCTGGGACCTGGCGAAGAGCAAGGACTGCTCGCGCCACGCCATCGACCCCAAGTGCCTGAACCGCGACCACCCCTCGATCCTGATGGCCTATGGCCTGATCGCCGGGAAGACGGTCGATCCCGAGACCATGCGGCGCACCCTGCGGGCGGTCGAGAGCGACTGGGACCTGCGCCAGACCTGGGGCTGGGATTATCCGATGGTGGCCATGACCGCCGCGCGCCTGGGCGAGCCCGACAAGGCCGTCGATTGGCTGTTCTTTGATGCGAAGAACAACAAGTTCGGTGTCTCTGGCATGACCCCGCGCGTGCACCTGGACGAACACGCCCAGGCTTTCGTGCCCACGGCCGGCGGCAAGACCGAGCCTGTGGGGCAAGACGGTGCAGGCTACCGCCGCGCGGCCGAGACCTATTTCCCCTCGAACGGTTCGTTGCTGGCGGCGGTGGCCATGATGGCCGGCGGCTGGGACGGGTCGAGGGGACCCGCGCCCGGCTTCCCGAAGGACGGCAAGTGGACTGTCCGCGCCGAGGGTTTCAAGCCGCTGCCGTAGAGCGTGGCAGCTGAAAGTGTGAGCGGTTTCGGCGACTGCCACGCTCTAGGTGTTGGATTGAAGCATGCCTGCATAGGCAGGCTTCAGGGTCAGTTGGGGCTTGCGAACTGAACCGGTTGAGTACACAATATGAGAAATCGTCCCATATTTCGGAAATCGAGATGTGGCGACTAAGCCGCCGTAGCCGGTTCGTTGGGAGAGAGACGCCATGGCCTCGCGCACGCCGCGACGCAAGCCGAGGACTAGCGCCCCGATGGGCGCGCGCCGCGCCAGCTGAACCTCCCATACCTTACACTCCCCCTGGGTCTGGTGCGGTCCTTCCCCGCACCAGACCTTCCTTTTGCGGAGAGCCCAGTGATCCAGCGTAGAACCGTTCTCGGCCTGGCCGCCGCCGCCCTGGCCAGTCCCGCCTTTGCCCGGCAGCAGGCAGCGCCGACGCCGGCTGCGCCGAAGGACTGGCGCGATCCCAAGACCGGCCGCCGCATCGTGCGGCTCTCGGAAGAGGCCGGCAGCAAAAACCTCTACTTCCACCAGAACGGCTACACGCCCCAAGGCGACAGGCTGGCGATCAGCACGCCGTCGGGCATCGCGCTTGTCGACCTGAAGACCTTCAAGCTGACCGTGCTGCCGGGGACCAAGGGCGCGGACCTGCTGTTCTTCCCGCAGACGTCCCGTCGCCTCTACTACTCGGTCACCGCGCCGGGCGAAGCCCTGCCGACCGATCGGCCCAAGACGATCTACGCGCTCGACATCGATAGCGGTAAGGCCAAGGTCGTTGGCCAGCTGGCCCAGGGCGGGATCAGTTCTATCAACGCCGACGAGACCCTGCTGCTGGGCGTCGTCACCTATGGCGGCAAGCCGCTGCAGCCCAACACGCCCGACGACAAGAAGCGCTTCGGCCAGGCCGAGTACGCGGCCAACGGCCCGGACGGCAAGCCGCTCTCCTTCGCCAAGGCCAAGGGCGTGCGGATGACCGAGCGTTTCGAGACGCCGACGCCAATGGAGATCTTTACGCTCGACCTAAAGACCGGCGAGCACAAGGTGGTCTACGCCTCGGACAAGTGGCTGGGCCACGCCCAGTTCTCGCCGACCGACCCCACCCTGGTGATGTTCTGCCACGAGGGGCCCTGGCACCGGGTGGACCGCATCTGGACCGTTCGCACCGACGGCTCGGCGCTGACCAAGATCCACACCCGGACCATGAACTTCGAGATCGCCGGCCACGAGTTCTTCTCGGCCGACGGAAAGTGGATCTGGTACGACCTGCAGACCCCGCGCGGCCAGGTGTTCTGGATCGCCGGCCACGAACTGGCGACCGGCCGCAAGCTCTATCGCCGGGTCGAGCAGAACGAGTGGTCGGTGCACTACAACGTGGCGCGCGACGGGGTGCTGTTCGCCGGCGACGGCGGCGACGCCGACATGGTCGCCCACGCGCCGGACGGCAAATGGATCTACGCCTTCAGGCCCGAGACCATCCGCGACGCGGCCCTGCCTTACTATACCGACGACCTGATCACCGTGGACAAGATGGCCAGCGAGCGGCTGGTCGACATGTCGGCCCACGACTATCGCCTGGAGCCGAACCTGACCTTCACGCCCGACCAGAAATGGATCGTCTTCACCTCGAACATGCATGGCGCCAACCACGTCTATGCGGTCGAGGTGGCCAAGGCCGGCGGCTGATCGGGAGACGACAATGACGCGATCGCGCCGACACGCGGGTCTGGCCCTGGCGCTGCTGGCCGGGCTGTCAGCGCCTAGCCTGACCTGGGCCCAGACCGTACCCTCGGCGACGGGCGGGCCTAAGCCCAACCTCATTGGCCAGATGGACCGGCCGATCCGCTATCGACCCGACGGCGGCGACTTCGTCATCGAGAACGGGGGCGAGACCTTCAACCGGCCGCTCTATGGCGGCGACACGGCCTTTCGCGTCGACGGCGGGGACAAACCGGAATTCGTCCTCTACCTGCCGGGGCGGGGCGGCAATCTGCGGCTGGGGATCGCCGGCCCGAACGGCGCGCGGTGGCTGCACGAGGCGAAGGCGATCGTCACCCGCTATCGGCCGGGTGAGCTGATCTACGAGATCCGCGATCCGTTGCTGGGGCAGGGCGTGCTAAAGGTCGAGGCCCTGGCCTACGCCATGACCGAGGGGCTGTCCCTGCGGGTCGAGGGCGTCGACCTGCCGGCCGGCGTCGAGCTGGTCTGGGCCTATGGCGGCATCACCGGCCAACGCGGCGCTCGTGACGGCGACATCGGCACCGAGAAGGCCCCGATCTCGGAGTGGTTCCAGTTCAAGCCGGCCTTCGCCGAAACCAACCGCGTGACGCTCGGCGGAGACAGCTTCCAGGTGAGCGCGCCCCAGGCGGTGGTTGTCGGCGCGGCCAGCGGACCGGCGAAGTTCTCGCGCGGGGACACCGCCGCGTGGAGCGACCTGAACCGCCTGCTGGCAAGCACGGGCGAGGAGCAGGGCAGCGTCGCGATCGGCCGCGCGGCCCTGGCCTCGAACACGCCGCTGATCGTGGCTCTGCAACGCGTCGACCCCAGCGCGGCCGACGACCTGCCCGACTACAAGGCCGTCCGCGCTGGCAAGCCCGAGGCCCCGCCGGTCCCCACGCGCCGCCCGGCCGCCTTCACGAGCGGTGAGCTGGCCGCGCGGTTCGACGAGACCCGCGCCCACTTCCAGGCCTTGCGCGACCAGGTGCGGGTTGAGACGCCCGACCCCTATATCAACGCCGCCATGGAGGCCCTGAACGTCGGGGCCGAGGCGACCTGGGACGGGCCGCAGCAGGCGGTCATGCACGGCGCTGTCGCCTGGCGCACCCGGCTGCTGGGCTGGCGCGGGCCGTACTGGCTGGACGCCCTGGGCCGTCCCGATCGCGCCGACCAGCACTTCCGCGCCTGGGCCAAGCAGCAGAACCTCTCGCCCATCCCGGCGACGATCCCGTCCGGCGACGAGGACGCCAACCTGGCGCGGGCCGAAAAGGCGCTGCACTCGAATGGCGACCTGTCGAACTCCCACTACGACATGAACACCGTCTATATCGACGCGCTGTTCCGGCACCTGGCGTGGACTGGCGACCTGAAGCTGGCTCGCGAGCTGTGGCCGACCATCGTCCGGCACCTGGCCTGGGAGCGCCGGCTGTTCCGCCGCGAATACGGCCCGAAGAAGCTGCCGCTGTACGAGGCCTATGCCGCGATCTGGGCCAGCGACGACCTCTCGTACAACGGCGGTGGAACGACCCATTCCTCGGCCTACCAGGCCTATCACAACGTTATGGCGGCCAAGGTCGCGCGGCTGATCGGCGAGGATCCCAAGCCTTACGACCGGGAAGCCGACGCGATCGGCGAGGCCATGCGGACCTTCCTCTGGATGCCCGGCGAAGGGGCGTTTGGGGAGTATCGCGACCTGCTGGGCGAGCAGCGGCTGCACCCAGCCTTCGGTCTGTGGACCTACTACCACGCCATCGATTCCGAGGTCGTTTCGCCCACCGACGCCTGGCGGATGTCGGACGCCCTGAAGCGGCTGCCGCGCGTGCCGATCCAGGGACCGGGCGTGCCGAGCGACGCGGGCTACGGCCTCTACGCCACGACGGACTGGCTGCCCTACGCCTGGTCGATCAACAACGTTGTCACCCAGGAAAACCTGCACACCGCCCTGGCCCTCTGGCGAGCGGGCCGCAACGACGAGGCCTTCGTCCTGACCAAGAGCGGCTTCCTGGCCAGCATGTTCATGGGCATCTCGCCGGGCAACATGGGCACCCTGGCCTGGCCGGACGTCTATCGGCGGGAGTCGCAGCGCGACTTCGCCGACAGCGCCGGCGTAACGGCGCGGACCATGGTCGAGGGACTGTTCGGGCTGCGGCCGGACGCGCTCGCGGGCGTCATGACCATTCGTCCGGGGTTCCCGGCCGGCTGGGAGCACGCGGCGATCAGGCACCCCGCCTTCGGTTACGACTTCCGGCGTTCGGGCGATACGGACCGCTGGACGCTGACGCCCGGCGACCGGCGTTTCAAGACGGTGGTCTTGCGCCTGCCGGCCCCGCGCGACGCGGTGGCGAATGTCGAGATCAACGGCGTAAAGGCCGCCTGGCGATCCGCCCCTGACGCGGTCGGCGGTCCGGCCATCGAGATCACTGCGCCGGGCGACAAGACCGTCGGGATCATGGTGCGATGGAGCGGCAAGGCAGTGTCAGCGGCTAAATCGGTTGGACCCGCGAAGAGCTTCGCCAAGGTCTCGCGCAACGGCCTGACTTGGCTGGCTCCGGTGGCTGGTCGTGCGACCGCGCCGCCGTCGAAAGTCGCCACTGCGCCGGCCGCCACACGCGGCCCGATGGAGCCCGTAGCCCTGACCTTCAACGACAAGGTCACGACCATCTTCGCCAAGGGCAAGTACCGCACGCCGCGCCCGGCGGGCGCGTCGCTCGGCCTGCCTTCCCAAGGCCTGGGCGGCTGGGCCGGCAACGTCAACCAGATGGCCAAGATCGACGACAGCGGCCTGCGCAAGCTCGCAGCAGGGCAAGGCGGACGGATCGCGACGCCCGACGGCGTGGTCTTCGCCACGTCCGGCGATCCCGACGCGCCGAACATCGCCTTCACGTCGCTGTGGGAGAACTATCCCGCCAAGGCGGTGACCCCGCTGACCGGCAAGGCCACCCGCATCCATCTGCTGATGGCCGGCTCGACCAACCCGATGCAGAGCCGCTTTGATAACGGCGAGGTGGTGGTGACCTACCAGGACGGGAGCACGACGCGCTTGGCGCTGCGCAACCCCGACACCTGGTGGCCGATCGAGGCCGACTACTTCGTCGACGACTACCAGTTCCGTGTCGACACGCCCCCGCCCACACGGGTGGACCTTGCGACCGGCCAGGTGCGGGTGCTGGACGCCCAGAGCTTCAAGGGGCAGGGGCGCGAGGTCCATGGCGGTGCGGCCACGGTGCTGTCGCTACCGCTGGACCCTGGCAAAACACTGCGCTCGCTGACGGTGCGGACTTCGGCGAACGAGGTGGTGATCGGCCTGATGGCCGCGACGCTGGAAGGGCCCCGCTAAGCGGGGCCGTTCGCTCGACTACGTCCCCGGATTGAAGTCCGGTTTCTGCGCGAAGACGTAGCTCTCCCAGTCGGCGCGGCTATGGAAGTCCAGGCCCTTATCCCAGGCCGCGCCCGTGTAGTAGACGAACGGCTTGCCGGGCGTGACCTTGACCAGCACCAGCCAGTCGGCGTCGGTCTCGACCACGTCGACGACTTGGCGCGGGTCGACCAGCAGGGCCACGCCCATGGTCCCCTTGTCGGGATCGGTGACATCCCAGAATGAGAACACGCCCTTGGCTTTGTCGGCGCGCAGATCACCAGCCGTCGCGGCGGTCGGCTTCTTGGTGATGCCGATGGCCACGGTGATCGGGCCCTTACCGTTGGAGCCGAAGGTCGAGACTAGCCGCGTGAAGTTGGTGCCCATCGGCAGGGTGAAGATCCGGCTCTCCCAGACCTCCCGCATCTCGCCCACTTTCCAGGGCGCGTAGCTGACTTTGAACGAGGCCACGTCCGGGCCGTCCTTCAGGATCTTGTAGTCCTTCCAGTTGCGCGACACCCACAGCTTGCCGCCGTCCCACACGCCCAGGCCGCCCGCGCCGCGGTAGGTCTTGACGTTGTAATAGTCGATGCCCTCGCCGTGATAGGCGTGCTGGTCGCCGGTGCGCAGCTGGCGGGTCATGAACGGGTAGCGGACGCTCTTGCCCCAGGCGTCGATGCCCGAGGTCGAGGGCGGCTCGTACTGCTCCAGCGCCGGACCGTAGATGCGGTGGGCCGTGCGGTCGTTCTCCCACAGGATGTCGTCATAGCGCTCGGGGGCGTAGCGGACGGTGGCGCGCGGCTTGTCCTGGCCGGCGGGTGGCGGGGCTAGCCGGTAGATCATCTTCGGCGGCGTCGGCTGGCCGGGCGCGGCGGGCGGAACCTGGGCGGGCGCCAAGCCTGGACCCTCGACCAGCGGATCGTAGGCGAGGGCGGCGGTGGCCCTCATCTCGGTGGCGTGGCGAGCGACCTCCTCAGGGCCGCGCACGGTGCGGGGCAGGGCGGGCGTTGGGGTGCTGGCGGTGACCAGCGCGGCGGCGTCCGACCTCGGCTCAGCCAGTGGCAGGGCCGTCTGCGGCTTGCCGAGGTTCATCACCTCCAGCCCCGCGAGCAGGAAGGCGCCCGTGCCGTAGGGGCCGATGTCGGTGGGCAGGGTGGTGACGGGCTGGTCGCCGGTCTTCTGCACCGCGCCGATCATGCCGTTCGGCAGCACGTGGCGCTCCAGGGCGTTCCAGCCCTTCACGACCACGGGCAGATAGGTCGCGCGGTCCAGAACCCCGTGATTGATCCCCCAGGCCATGGCGTAGACGAAGAAGGCCGAGCCCGAGGTTTCCGCCTCCGGGAACTTCTCCGGTTGCATCAGGCTGGCCGCCCACAGGCCGTCGGCCCGCTGCAGGCCCGCGATCCGCGCCGACATGGCGCGGAAGATGGCCAGGTAGCGGGGGCGGTTCAGGTACTCGGCCGGCATAGATTCCAGCAGCCGCGCCATGCCGCCCATCACCCAGCCGTTGCCGCGCGACCAGAAGATCTTGCGGCCCTTCTCGTCGCGGCGCTCGATGAAGCGCTCGTCGCGGAAATAGAGGCTCTCGTCCGGATCGTAGAGGCGCGCGAAGGTGCGCCACCACTGGGTGTCCATGGCGTCGTAGTACTTCTTCTCGCCGGTCAGGGCGCCCATGCGCGCCAGGACGGGCGGGGCCATGAACAGGGCGTCGCTCCACCACCAGACCAGGTGCTCCGGAACGGGTTGGCGGCGCAGGTGCGGCAGGCCCCAGTCCAGGCGCTGGCGGAGAGGCATGATCACGCCCTCCTGGCCGCGACGAGCGTAGAGCTCCTCATAGAGGTCGCCGATCGCCCACTCGTCGGCGTTCAGCATCGCCTTGCCCGAGCGCGCGCCCCGCAGGCCGTAATTATAGTGCTCGGCCGCCTCGGTCAGGAACTTCAGGGTCTCGACGTCGCCGGTCACGCGGGCCAGGCGCGCGGCGCCGACATAGTAGGTGGCCGACACCCAGTTGGACGAAATCTCGCGCACCGCGCCGCCGGTGGTCAGCGGGATCGGCTCGGCGCGCATGGCGTCGATCTGGGCCTTGTTGGCCCGGGCCAGCACCGCGAGCACGGCGTTCGCGTCTGGGACCTCGACCACGGCGGCCTTGGCGGCCGCGCGCGGCGTGGCGGCGTGGGCGAGTGATAGCGGCGTCAGGGCCGTGGCGCAGAGCAGGACGGCCAGGCCGGCGTGCAGCGGCGCCTGGTTACGCTTGGAAAAAAGCACGGCGATTCCCCCGGGGGCGGCGACGTCCCTATGGCGTCGATGTTCATTATCTGAAACACTGTGCCATCTTTTGGAACGAAGTCCAGGCGACCGGCGTGTCAAACGGGCTGCGTTTGGCTATGTTCAAGTAAAGCTTCGTGAAAATTATTCCGCGCGGAGCGGAATACTCAGCGCGACAGCGTTATCACACGCTGTAACTTCCCAAATAGTGGGACGCCCACGGGGTGGCCTCGCGATTCCGGCGCTGCGACGAGGCTCTCGTTCAGCCCTTTCGTCACTGGCTAGGCCATGTCTCCCGGGGGCCGAAATGGCCTCAGCCGACAAAGAAAATCGACATGACCAATTTTGGTTCGCGGCTGTGTTTGTCGGTGGGCAAATTCACGCACTAATGACTGATAATAAAAGGCTTTGTGGTTCATTTCAGGTGAGCAAAATCCATGGAAATGGAGTTCACCTATGAAAATTGGTGAGGCCAAAACCACATAAAACACCCCCTTAACCGGTTGACTTATGTAGGACAAATCGGTTCTGTGCCTTCAAATGGTTAGGCCAGCGACGGCGTGGCCGCGTCTGGAAGCCCTATGAAGGCCCCGTGACGCGTCCTTTGCGGTGAAGCCCCTGACCAGTGTTTGCGAGCGTAAATCGCGAACAGAGTCGACGGGGTAGGATGTGGTGAAGAACAACGAGCCAATTGGCGATGTAATCGTGGGGCGCACTCGACTTGCGCGCCAGGCGGCGCTGTCGAGCGTGCTCGCGCTGGTTCTGGTCGCCCCCGGCGTCGTCCACGCCTCGGTGATCGGCAAGAACCAGCCGGCCCAATCCCTGACTGCTGAGCGTCTTTCGGAAGTCCCTGCGGCGCAGCGCCAGGCCTGGGCCGACTACATCAAGCGCTCTCAAGCGCAGATGCAGAAGGACAAGGCCGCCCTGGCCGCCGAGCTAGCGCCGGGCCAGACGCCGCCGCCTCCGCCCGTGGCCGGCAGTGGCCACATGCCGCTCGACAAGGACGCGGCCTGGTACGCCTCGCCCGAGGCGAGCGCGATCGCCGATACGATCGTCAGTTTCCAGACCCCCGCCGGCGGCTGGAGCAAGAACCAGGACCGCACCAAGCCGCCGCGCCTGAAGGGCCAGCGCTTCGCCAACGACGCCGAGCACATGGCGCTGGACGACAGCTTCGACACGCCGGTCGACCGCTTCTGGACCTTCGTCGGCACGCTCGACAATGGCGCGACCACCACCGAGATGCGCTTCCTGGCCAAGGTGCAGCAGCAGGCGCCGGGCAAGGACGGCGACGCCTATCGCGCCAGTATCATCAAGGGCGTGAACTACCTGCTGGCCGCCCAGTATCCGAACGGCGGCTGGCCGCAAATCTACCCGATCGAGGGCGGTTTCCACGACGCGGTGACGTTCAACGACAACGCCGTGGCCGAGGCCGCGATGATCCTGGAGGACGTCGCCGAGGCCCAGGAAGGCTTCGACTTCGCGACCCCGGCCCTGCGCAAGGCGGCCGGGGCGTCGTCGGCGCGCGGCATCCGCCCGATCCTGGACGCCCAGGTCGTGGTCGACGGCAAGAAGACCGTCTGGCCGCAGCAGGTCGACCCGCTGACGCTGAAGCCCAGCTCGGCCCGCGACTACGAGATGCGCTCGCTGGCCAGCGCCGAGAGCACCGACATCCTGCTGTTCCTCATGCGTCAGCCCAAGCCGACGCCGGAGGTCAAGGCGGCGGTCCATGCCGGCGTGGCCTGGCTCAAGGCCCACGCGGTCTACGACAAGGCCTTCACCAAGGTCAGCGACGAGGAAGGCCGCAAGCTGATCGATAAGCCCGGCGCGGGTCCGATCTGGTCGCGCAACTACGACATCCGCACCGGCCAGCCGATCTTCGGCGACTGGGGCAAGACCATCCACGACGACGTGAACGAAATCTCGAAAGGCCGCCGCAATGGATACTCCTGGTATTCGGCTGGTCCGCAAAAGGCTTTGGACGCGTATGCGCGTTGGGCGCCTGCGAACCCTTGAGGGATCGCAGAAGCAAGCGGTGAGCAAGACACTCAAGAACGAGAAGATCGACCGGGGCGAAGTGGTCCGAGAGCCGATCTCCAAAGGGTGAAAACGACAAACGGTGCGCGAAACGCGCGCCAACCCACAAAACTGAATTCGAATACCGGGGCAGGGAAACCATGAAGATTTCAAAGAATTCGGACGCCATCGCCATGCGGCTCATGGTTGGCGCATCACTGGTGGCGCTGGCCGTCGGGGCCGCCACTTCGGCGCACGCGCAGAACGCCGGTGGCTCGGCCCCGGCGACCGACCGCGTGGACGAGATCGTCGTGGTGGGCGCGCGCAAGGCCGAGCAGTCGGCCATCCAGCGCAAGAAGCGCGCCGCCACCAACCAGGACTCGATCGTGGCCGACGACGTCGGCAACTTCCCGGACAAGAACGTGGGCGAGGCCGTGGCCCGTATCGCCGGCGTGGCGCTCGACGTGGCCGACGATGGCCAACAGGGCGGCTTCACCATTCGCGGTCAGGGCGCGGACCTGGTTCGGGTCGAGGTTGACGGCATGTCGATGCTGTCGACGAGCGCCCAGGACGGCCGCTCGGTGACCAGCCTGGGCGACATGTCGTCGGACCTGATCAAGAGCGTCGACGTCATCAAGGGCCAAACCGCCGACATGACGCCGGGCGGCATCGGGGGCACGGTGAAGATCGAGCAGCGCGGCGGCCTCGACTTCCGCAAGCCGATGGTCAAGCTGAACGTCCAGTACCAGAACAGCTCGCTGGAAAGTAAGGCGACGCCGCGCATCAACGCCTTCGCTACGCGGAAGTTCTTCGACGACCGTCTCGGCGTGCTGGTCAACTTCACCTATGACGATGCGCGCACGATCACCGACACCGCGCGGGTCTCCGACAAGCAGGCCGGCTATATTCCGCTGGGCGACCACGACAATTCGGCGTCGAAGACCTTCACGACTCCCTTTGATGCTCTTGCCGCGGCGGTCACCAACAAGGCCAGCTGCGCGACCTTGCCAGCTCCGGTGGGGACCGCGGCCGACTCCCGCCTGAACTGCTTCGCGCAGTTCGAGGACATGGTCCCGTCGCTGGTGCGCTTCAGCCGCGGCATCCGGGTGGACAAGCGCTATTCTGCGCAGGTCCGCGTCGATTTCCGGGCCACCGACCACCTCACGGTCTTCGCTTCGTACAACCCCAACCTCAACTACCAGAACTCCGACGCCTACAATCTCAGCGTCGCCAGCCCGACCGGCACGACCAACGCGACCGGCGTCCTGGCAACCAGCATGCGCAACGTCACGGTCAATCCGAACCACTACGTGACGCAGTACGATCTGATCCGGGGCAACGGTTCGACGACCCTGAACTGGACCACCCAGGATCGCTACATCGAGCGTCGCGATCAGCAGCACTACATGCAAGGCGGCGCGGACTTCGCCAAGGGCCTCTGGACCGTCAAGGCTCGCGCCCAGTATGGCCTGGCCAAAGGCAAGCGCGAGGACGAGGCCTTCAGCTTCGTCGCTTCGATCCCACAGGCCACGTTCAAGATGGTGCCGGAGAACGGCCTCTGGACGATGTTCGTGCCGTCGTCGGTCGATCTGACCAGCGCCGCCGCCTACTACCCCACCCTGGGGACCAATGGCCTGAGCGCCAACTCGCAGCTGGAATACACGCCCCAGGCCGACAAGAGCTCCGAGCTGAACTACCAGATCGATGTCACGCGCGAGTTCGACAAGTTCGGTCCGGTCAAGGACATCAAGTTCGGTATCCAGCGCCGCGATCGCGACAACCACACCTGGCGGGAAGACAGCTTCGACATCGCGCCCGGCGTGACCATGTATCGCGCGCGCAGCCTGGACCTGATCCAATACTGCCTGCCGTCGGCGGCGCCGGCCTCGGCGCCCTGCGTGTTCGGTACGGCCGACCGTCCCAGCACCACGGTCAAGGACCAACACTACCGCACCTACACGATCACCCAGGACCAGTATCAGTCGCTGATCAAGAACAGCATCCAGGACATTCCGGGTGGGCAGTTCTTCGGCGGCATGCCTGGTCGAGGCAACCTGCTCGACAGCTGGTCGGCCTACAACTTCCAGACCTTCTTCAAGGAGCTGTCGGGGTATGCGGATTTGAGCCGCCACAACCCAGACTGCCTGTACAGCTGCCTGGCGACGGACGGTAAGGTCTACAAGCGGCCGGTGTATTCGACCAACGAGAAGACCACTTCGGCCTACGCCATGGTGGACTTCGAGACGCGCCTGGGCCGCATGCCGCTGGCAGGCAATTTCGGCGTTCGCTACCAGCAGCTCCAGGTCGCGGGTCAGCCGTCGATCGTTGTCAACAACCTGGTCGTCAACCCGGCCCTCCTCGCGGACCTCAATGCCGGCAGGACCGTCGATCCAAACAATCTGATCACCAGCACCTTCGTCTCGCGCCAGCAGACCGACATCAACCGGAAGTCCAACGACTTCCTGCCCAGCCTCAACTTGGCCCTGTGGCCGATCGAAGATCAGCTGGTTCTGCGCTATTCGATCGCCAAGCTGCGGGCGCGGCCGAAGATGACGGAACTGACCGGCTCCACGGCGTCGACCTGCGGCAAGATGGACGATGCGACGCGCGCGGCCGTCGAGAAGCTGATCGCCCAGTACCCCAACCAGTTCAACGATCCGAACGTGGTTGACGAGGATTCGGGGGCCATTATCCGCGGCGACGCGGTCAACACCTGCTCGGGCCGTATCGGCAACCCCGAACTGAAGGGCTATGGCGCCATCACCCAGAACCTGTCGGCGGAGTGGTATCCGAACCGCGACACCCAGCTGAGCGTGGGTCTCTTCACGATCGACGTGAAGTCGGGCTACCCAGACCAGGTCAAGGTGAATGACTATGAGATCCAGGGCGACATCTACACTGCCGACACCTATCAGGACGGTCCTTCGGGCCTGAAACAGAAGGGGTTCGAAGTCGCCGGCAGGACGGCTTTCACCTTCCTGCCCTGGCGGCTGCGCTACACCGGCGCCGGCTTCAACTACGCGCGGACCGAGTCGAACCAGGCCAATACCGCCATTGACCTGTTCACCGGCAAGGCCCTGCCGCCGGCCAAGCAGTCGAACTACACCTACAATCTGAACTTCTGGTACGACGACGGCCGGCTCAACGCCCGCGTGGCCTATCAGCGCCGCGACTTCTACTACGACCGCACCGAAGCGGCGGCCATCAACCGAGTGCCGGCGGCTGCGGGCGGGACGACGACGAACTACTACAAGATCGTCTCGCCGATCTTCAAGACGGGCACCAAGTCGCTGGATGCGCGTGCGTCGTACAAGCTGACCAAGCGGTTCCAGTTCTTCGCCGAAGGCAAGAACCTGCTGAACGACAGCAGCTCGCGCTTCACGCCGGAGGAATACCGCAACATCGGCGGCGGCACGCCCTATCTCTATGACACCAACTATCAGGGCCGCCGTTACTATGTCGGTCTGATCGCCGAGTTCTAGGACTCGGCCCGGGCCCGGCCTTTCCCCCTAGGCCGGGCCCGTCCCCAAGGGGGACCCGGAGCGTGGTGCGAGCATGAGGCGGATGGACGTCGTCGAGGGACGGTCGGGACCAAAGGCCTCGCGCCGCGGCTTCCTGCTAGGCGCCAGCGCGCTCGGCCTGCTGGCCTCGGCGCCCACCTTGGCGGCTAGCCGCTCCGGCCTTTCCCAGCTCGCCGCAAGCTTCGCCCGTCCGCCCGCTGACAGTCGACCCATGGCCCGCTGGTGGTGGTTCGGCGGCGCCGTCGAGGCCGACGAGATCGCTCGCGAGATCCGCGCCATGAAGGCCGGTGGTTTCGGCGGCTTCGAAATCCAGCCCGTCTATCCGTTGTCGCTGGACGATCCGAAGCTCGGCATCCGCAACAAGCCCTACCTGTCGAAGGACTTCCTCGACATGGTTTCCGTCGCCGCCCGCATGGGGCGCGAGGAGGGGATGCGGGCCGACCTGACCCTGGGCTCCGGCTGGCCGTTCGGCGGCCCGCACATTGGTCCCGAGGACGCCGCTTCCCGTATCGTCAAGCAAGACTTGGCCGCGCCCGCCGGGAGCGAGGCGGTCGAGCTGCCGGCGCTCCAGCCGGGCCAGCGTTACGTGGCCGCCTTCGTCGGGGCCTCGCCGGCGGACGCCGCGCCCGTCGAGATCGCCGGGAGCCGCGCTGCGTTCGCCAAGGCGTCAACCGACAGGACCCTTTACCTCGTCCTCCAGACCCGCACTCGCCAGCAGGTCAAGCGCCCCACGGTCGGCTCCGAAGGCTTCGTGCTGGACCATCTGAGCGCCCGGGCCGTGCGCAAGCATCTCGACACCGTCGGCGAGCCGCTGCTGGCCGCGTTCGGCGACGACCGTCCGCACGCGATCTTCAGCGACAGCCTGGAGGTCTACGGCGCCAACTGGACCGACGACCTGCTCGCCGAATTCAAGGTCCGTCGCGGCTACGACCTGGCCCCGCATCTCTTGAGCCTGTTCGTCGACACCGAGCGCTCGCCCGGTGTCCGCTACGACTGGAGTCTGACCCTCTCGGAGCTGGTCAACGAGCACTACCTGATGCAGGTCAGCGCGTGGGCCAAGACGCGCCAGACCCTGTTCCGGTCCCAGACCTACGGCATCCCGGCCGTGACCCTTTCGTCCAACCGGCTGGTCGACCTGGCCGAAGGGGAGGGCGCGGATTGGCGTCAGGCGACCTCGACCCGCTGGGCCAGTTCGGCCAATCATCTCTACGGTCAGGCCGTGACCTCGGCCGAGAGCTTCACCTGGCTACACAAGGGCGCGTTCCGGGCGACGCCGCTCGACATCAAGGCCGAGGCCGACGTGCTGATGCTGCAGGGCGTCAACCAGTTCATCGTCCACGGCTGGCCCTATTCGCCGCCCAAGGTTCCCGAGCCCGGCTGGGCGCTGTACGCCGCCGCCGTGTTCAACGACCACAATCCGTGGTGGCCGGTGATGGCCGACGTGAACCTATATCTCCAGCGGATGAGCCATCTGCTGCGCCAGGGCGACAACGTCGCCGACGTGGCGCTGTACGTCCCGACCGAGGACATCATGTCCGGCGCGCGGCCCGGCAAGGAGGTCTCGGTCAATGACGAACTGCGCAAGACCTTCCCGGCCGCCATCCTCGATGGCCTGCTGGACGGCGGCTACAATTTCGATCTGATCGACGGCGACGCGATCCTGCGCCGGGGGCTTCGCCATAACGCCCTCGTGTTGCCCCACATCGAGTGCATCGCGCCGGAGGTCTATGAGCGCATCCAGGCCTTCGCGGCGGCGGGCGGGATCGTGGTTTCGGTCGGTGCGCCGCCTTCGCGGGCGCCGGGGCTGAGGGACGCCGAGGCTGGGAGCCGCCGCGTGTCGGCCCTGTCGAAGGCGCTGTTCGGTGGCAAGCTCAAGGGCGCGGCCGTCACGGACGAGGTGGGCCTCATCCATGCGCTGAACGACCTCTCGCCGCCCGACCTCGGTGGCGCGCCCAAGGGTGTGGGCTACGTCCACCGCCGCGTGGCGGGTGGGGACCTCTATTTCGTCGCCAACACCACAAACGCGCCGGTCGCCGCGACCCTACGCTTCGGCGCCGGTGATCGTGCGGGTCAGGCTTGGAATCCGGTGACGGGCGCCGTCGATGGCCTAAAGCCGGGCGCGGAGGTCCGCCTGGCGCCGTTCGAGTCCCGGGTCTTCGTCTTCGGCCAGGACCTGCTGGCCGCGCCGCGCAAAGCGGCCGTCGCCGAACGTGCTCTGCCCCTGGCCGCCGGTTGGCGCCTCAAGGTCGGCGACAAGGAGATCTCCGTGACCGCCTTCGGTTCGTGGACCAGCGATCCGGCGCTGCAGCACTATTCGGGTCCGGGGACCTACGGTCGCGACCTCGACCTGACGGCGGCAGACCTGTCTTCTCCGGCGGTCGTCCTCGATCTCGGACCCGGCGCCCCCGGCGTCGCGAACGAGCGGAAGGGGCCTGGCTACTATGCCCAGTACGACGCCCCGGTCCGCGACGCGGCCGAAGTGTTCGTCAACGGCCAGCGCGCTGGCGCGATCTGGTGCGCGCCGTTCCGGCTGGACCTGAAGCCGTTTCTCAAGGCCGGCCGCAACCGACTGGAGGTCCGCGTCTACAACACCGCGATCAACGAACTCGCCGGCCGCCCGCCGACCGACTACACGGCCCTGCGCGCCGCCTATGGCGACCGCTTCCAGCCGCAGAACATGAGCGAGCTGACGCCGCTGCCTTCGGGCCTGATCGCCGCGCCGACGCTGCGTTTCGGCCCCGGTTAGGCTCCAGGCGCCGCTGCCGGCTGGCCGTTGATCACGACCTTGTCGAAGGTCAGGCCCGCGACGCCAGTGGCCTCCAGCGCGCCTTGCGTTAGCTGGAGGTCGAGGTTCTTGAACCTGATGTCGCTTAGCGTCGTCTGGCCGGGATTGGGCCGGATCGACCCGAACGATCCGAAGCGCCCCTTCAGCCCTGAAAGCGTCACGTTGCGCACCGTCGATTGCGGCGGCGCGTGACCCTTCAGGTCCTTGTACTGCGACCAGGGCGCGACATAGACAATCCGGCCGGCGGCGTTGTCGAACGTGATGCCGCGCACGTGGATGTCCTCGTAGAGCTGCGGCGTGTCGGGTCGCAGCTTCAGCATCAGGAAGTTCATCTGTCCGGTCACCCGGCTGTTCTCGATGATCACGTCGCGCACGACCGTCGCCTCGCTGCCGCAGGCGAATGCCTGGTGGCCCCGCCGGAAGTGGCAGTTGCGTACCCGGATGCGCTCGACAGGCGGGCTGGCCTTGTCCTCCAGCGCCAGCGGCCCCTTCGAGCCTTTGGCGGCGATGCAGTCGTCGGTGACCGAGAAGTAGCAGCCGTCGATGGTCACGCCTTGGCAGCTGTCCAGGTCGATGCCGTCGGTGCTGGGGGCCTGCTTCACCTCGTCCGGCACCTCGAAGCGGGCGTTGCGGACCAGGACGTCCTGGCACTTGTAGAGATGCAGGTTCCAGAACTGGGAGTCCTTGAACGTCACCCCCTCGATGGTCACGCCCTTGGAGTTCTGGATCAGCGCCAGGCGCGCGCGGTCCAGGCCGATATTGGGGAAGTTGCCCGGATCGGGCGCGGCGGCGCGCAGCTTGAAGAACAACTCCCAGATCGGCCGCCCCGAGCCGTCCAGCACGCCTTCGCCGGTCAGGGAGAAGCCGTCGCAGCCGTCGACATTGATCAGGGCCGGCGTGAAGCTGTCCTCGAAGTGCCCTTCGATGCGCGTGCGCCGGCGCGGGAAGTTCGACATCTCGGTCGTGCACTTCAGCACCGCGCTCTTGGCCAGGTGCAGGTTGACCTTCGGCTTGAGGAACAGGGCGCCGGTGACGAACACGCCCGCGGGCACGGTCACCGTGCCGCCGCCCCGCGTCGCCAGGTGATCGATGGTCGCCTGGATCGAAGCGGTGTTGATTGTCACGCCGTCAGGCTTGGCCCCGAATGCGGTGATCACCGCTCCGCGCTTGCTCGCCGCCTGCGCCTGGGCAGCTAGGATCGGCGCGGCGACCAGCGAAGCGGCGAACCAACGGCGCGTGCGGCGAGGCAGGGACATGGGAAGCATCCAATCACAGAAAGTTCGGCGACGCTCGCGAGCGCTGGCTCAGATCGTCCAGCCCCAACCCAGCCGACGGCTGATCGCCGCTGCGCCCTCGATGACGCAGCGGCCGGCTTCTTCCAGCCGCTCCGGTGTCATGTACTGCGGAATGCTGGACAGGCTCAGTGCGGCGACGATGGCGCCGCTGGCGTCACGGATCGGCGAGGCCACGCAGTAGATGCGGTCGCCGTTCTCGTCGATGTGCCGCGTGAAGCGCTCGCGGGTCGCCAGCCGCAGCTCCTCGGGGCGGAAGTAGTCGTCCCAGAGGTCCTGGTGCGCATCCAGCATCAGGGCGCGACCCAGGGCGGTGTCACGGATGCGATTGCGGTCGCCGACCCGGTGGCGGACCACCACGCCGCGTCGGCGGCTGGGCGAGCGAGCGATGTAGACGACGTCGTCGCCATGTCTGACGGCCAGGTTGGTGGCCTCGTCCATGCGCTGGCTGATGGCGTCGAGCGTCGGCTGGGCGATGGCCGCCAGGTCCGTTGCCTCATGCGCGAGGAAGCCCAGGTCCATCAGGCGCGGGCCCAGTCGATAGCCTTTGCGATGGTCATGGCTGAGCAGGCGGCGTTCGACCAAGGCGGTGGCCAGCCGGTGCACCGTGCTGCGGCTCAGGCCCAGTTGACGCTCGAGGTCGGGCAGGTTGATCGGCCCGGCGCGCACGGCGTCCAGGATGTCCAGGGCGCGGGTCAGGGTCTGGCTGGACCGCTCCGCCTTGCCCGGCGCTTCTGCGCGCAAGGGGCCGTCGGGGGAGGCGGTTTCGACCGGAGAGGGGGCGATCGCGACGTGCATGCCAACCGTAAGCTGTTCGCGACCTGGGCCAGAGAGGCTTTGATCGCCACTATTATCTGGTGATGTGATGAATTGACTTAACCGGTTAACTTAAGCTCGTCAATTCGCCGCCGAGTGGGATTTGAAGATGGTGGAAGACCTAGGTCCCGGCGCGCGGTTCGACGGCGCAGACGATCTCCAGGCCGAGGACCTGTTGGGTCGCGCCTTGGTCGTCATCCAGGATCGAAAAGGCCATGTCGGCGGCCGATTTGCCCAACTCCACCGCGGGCTGAACGGCGCAGATGTACTGGACGCCTAGCAGGTGAACGATGTCGCCCAGGCCGAAGAAGATGATGACGATCTTGCTCAGGTGCTCGGGGGCGTGAACCTTCAGCGCGTGGATCGCGCCCAGCGCCACGGGGAAGGAGGCGCAGAACAGGGCGTCGGGCTTCTCGTCCTGGGCCCACAGTTTCAGGAAGCCGTCGAAGCCGGCCTGCTCGTCGAAGCGACCCTCGATGACCCATTCGGGGCGCGGGGCAACACCGGCCTCGCGCAGCGCCGCCTCGTAGCCCTCGCGGCGACTGCGGCCGATATTGGTCACACTGGAGCCCGCCAGATGCGCCACGCGCCGATAGCCGTTGGCGATGCTTGCGGCCACCGCGGCCTTGGCGCCGCCGAAGTCGTCCATCACCACCCGGTTCAGATCGCCCGTATTGCTCGGCACGCGGTCGAAGAAGACCAGGGGAACGCCATTGTCGGCCGCCATTCGGCACAGCTGCGGATCTACTGCTTGGGTATGCTCCGTCACCGAGACCAGCAGGGCGGCCGCCCGCATCGACAGGAAGGTCTCGATGTGGCGACGCTCGACGGTCGGGTCTTCGCTGGAGATCCCCAGCACCATCTCGAAGTCGCGGGCGGCGACCGCGCCGTTGATGCCCGCCAGCACGGCGGCGAAGAAGGTGTGCTGGACCTTGGGGATGACCACCCCGAAGACTTTGGATCCCGTCGTCAGCGAGCGGGCCAGGAAGTTGGGCAGATAGCCCATCTCGCGCGCTTCCTGCTTCACGCGCTCCCGGGTGGACGGCGAGATGTCGGGTGAGTCCCGCAGGGCTTTCGAGACGGCTGCCTTGCTCAGGCCAAGGCGCAGGGCGATGTCGCTTAGCCGAGGCGGCTGGCGCTTGCCTCCGTCCATGTCGCTACGTCTCCGCTCCGGGACACCATACAGCGCCGGAGTGGCGATCGACGGTCAAGCCGTTCTGCGCCAAGTAACGTCAAACGTCCATAGGTATGATAAATGGCGCGGGTGAAATATTGAACCGATTTCGGCAACGTATGGTTTAGGTAGCGCTACCCTGTCGGCGGCGCCTCAGCGGGGATCGCTTGATCGGCAAAGTTCCTACGGCTGGTTGACGCCTAGGGGGCGCTCCTCGGCCACGGTAATACTGGGCGGGACCTTGAATTCGCTTTCGGGCATGGGCTTTGCCGGATCGTAGGGCGGCAGATCGTCCACGATGGCCTTGGCGATCGGCGCCTTTGCGTCCTTCAATCCCTGCACGACGATCTTGGCCAGCTCGTAGGCGCCATAGGGGCCGTGGTGCGAACCGTCCTTCACCGAGAAGTCGGCGTTGTGCATGAAGAGCGCGCCCACGCCCTTGGGGCCCATGGTCTCATAGAGCACCTTGCTGCGCGCGTGCAGGTCGATCAGCAGGGCGCCGGTCTCGCGCGCGGCCTCCCGCGCCCGTTCCGGATAGGCGCCGGCCGTATCGACCACCTGGTCGCCGTTGAAGCGATTGCGGAACATGGGGGTGACGATCACCGGCGTCGCGCCCTTGGCCTTCACGCGTGCGACCCACGCGATCAGGTTGGCCTTGAATTTCTGCTCGGCGTCCGGGTCCTTGGACTTCTGGTCGTTGTGGCCGAACTGGACCAGGAAATAGTCGCCCGGCCGGATGTTGGCGGCGATCTTCTCGAAGCGGTTGGCGGCGATGGCCGAGAAGGTCGACTCGCCGGACTCGGCGTGATTGGCGACGACCACCGACGGCTTGAAGAAGCGGGGCAGCATCTGGCCCCAGGACGCGTAAGGCTCGCCGGGCTGATCGGCCACCGTCGAGTCGCCCAGGACGTAGATCATCGGCACGTTCGCCGGCTCGATCTTCAAGGTTCGGATCGCCGGGGTCCCGTCGAACTCCAGCGACAGGCGGCTGTCCCAGGCCCGCGCCTCCTGCACCGCCTCGCGCGGCTTCAGTTTCACGGCGCCGCCGGGATAGGCCGGGGTGCGGACGTCGACGATGAAGGTCCTGGTCGTCGACTTGCCGGCGCCGACCACCACGCGTTCCAGCATCAGGCGTCGTAGTTCGGCCTTCACTGTGGTCTCCGAGGCCGCGTCGCCGCCAAACGTGACCGTGACCTTGTAGGCGCCTTCGGGCAGGTCGGCGGAGAAGAAGAACGGGGTCTTGCCGGCGCTGTGGGCCTCGATCACGGGCGGCGCGCCCTCGACCCCGAAGCCCGCCTTGGCCGAGTAAGCCTGGGCTCCCGCCTGGACGCGAACAGGCGCCGGGGCTGTCCCAAAGACGAAGGTTTGATGCGCCGCCGGCGTTTGCAGGGGCGACGCCGCGAGCGCGGCGACGAGGGGCAGTCCGGCGAGCAACATGTCTTACGTCCATTACTCAGAGTGATGGGTTCGCGCTTGTAGCAGGCAAAGCGCGAGTCCTGTCCAGCGTCGGCCAGCAGGGTCCAGCCGTGAGGAGAGTCCGAGGCGCACGGCTGGCGCAAAACTCGATTCCATCGCAAACCTCGCATCTACGCAGCGAACCAGGACGCCATGGGCGACATCACCATCATCGATATCGCCCAGCAGGCTGGCGTCTCGATCAAGACGGTCTCACGGGTTCTCAATCGGGAAGAGGGCGTCGGGGCAGAGACGCGGGCGCGGGTCGAGGCGCTGATCGCTCAGCTGGGCTATCGGCCGAATGCATCGGCCCGGTCGCTGTCCAGCCGCCGCAGCTACCTAATCGGCGCGATCTTCATGCGCGTCGGGGCCTATCACTTCGTGGGCCAGGTGCAGGAAGGCGCAATGCGCGCCTGCCGCAAGGCCGGCTACCACCTCGTCTTGGAGCAGGTCGATCCGCCCGAGGCTGTCGGGCGCGAAGCCTTCGCCCAGGCTCTGCGCGCGGCCAAGTTCGATGGGGTCGTACTGACGCCGCCGATCTGCGACGACCCCGAGGTGCTGTCGATTATCGAGGGCGCGGGCCTGGCCTATGTGCGCATGGCGCCGCACGCGGACCTCGACCGCTCGCCCTGCGTGCTGATGGACGACTACGAAGCCGCGCGCACCGTGGTGGGGCGGCTCTGGGCCTTGGGCCACCGCAAGATCGGCTTCGTCGAGGGCGACCTGCTCCATGGTTCGGCCCGCGAGCGCCGGCGGGGTTATCTGGACGCGCTGGCCGAACGGGGCGGGGAGGGGCGTCCCGAATGGATCGCCTCCGGCGACTTCCAGAGCCTGTCCGGTTTCCATGCCGGCGACCGTCTGCTCGGCCAGGTCGACCGACCGACGGCGATCTTCGTCTCGAACGACGAGATGGCCATGGGCGTCCTGGCCGCCGCCGCCAAGCATGGCTTGGCCGTGCCACAGGATCTGTCGATCGTCGGCTTCGACGACACCCCGGCCGCCGAGGCTTCCTGGCCGCCTCTGTCCACGGTCCATCAGCCCACCGCCGCCATGGCCGAGACAGCGGTCGAGATGCTGATCGGCGGCTTTGGCGACGAGCGCCTGCGGGCGCGGTCGGCCGCGCGATCCATGGCCTTCCACTTCGTCGAGCGGTCCTCGACCGCGCCGCCGCCCGCCTGACCTCTTCCACGCAACCCTGACAGCGATGTCGAAATTTTCGCCATAGACAACGTTGTCGTAACGTGATGTCTAGTTACGACAACGTTGTCGTAAACATCGAAAACGTTGCAAACAGCCCCGGCACAAGGGGTGAGAGGAAACGCCGTCGACACATCGCGCTTCAGGGCGCGTGCGGGCGGCATGCAGGAAGGGGAGAGATATGCGCAGCATTTTGCTGGGTTCCGCCGCCACCGCCGTACTGGCCCTGTGGGGCGTCGACGCAATGGCGCAGGACGCCGACCGCGCTCAGCTCGAGGAAGTCGTGGTCACCGCCCAGAAGCGACTGGGCACGGTGCAGAAGACGCCGCTGGCGGTCACCGCCCTGGGCGGCGAGACGCTTGAGAAGCAGAACGTCGCCGACGCCGGCGACCTGACGGGCCGGGCGCCCAACCTGACCGTCGGTCAGGCCGGCAACGAGGTGATCATCAGCATCCGCGGCGTCAGCAGCTCGGGCGTCGTGCCCCAGCGCGACCCGTCGGTGGCCTTCCATATCGACGGCGTCTACCTGCCGCGTCCGTCCGGCGCCAATTCGGTCTTCTATGACCTGGAGCGGGTCGAGGTGCTGCGTGGCCCGCAGGGCACGCTGTGGGGCCGTAACGCCACCGCCGGCAGCCTGAACATCATCACCCGCAAGCCGGTGCAAGACGTCGAGGGCGCGGGCGAGATCCTCTATGGCAGCTACAACCGCCTGAAGACGCAGGGCATGCTGAACCTGCCGATCACCGACACCCTGGCCGCCCGGGCGGCCTTCGTCACCAATCGGGTCGCCGGCTACCAGAAGAGTGCGGTCAACGGCCAGCCCGACCTGAACGACGCCGACGAGCAGGCTGCCCGCCTGCACCTGTTGTTCAAGCCGAACGACAGCCTCAAGGTCCTGGTCTCGGGCGACTACTACCACGCCGGCGGGGCCGGCGCGGGCAATGTGCTGATCGGTAGCGGCGCAACCAACTACCTCAAGTCCGGCCAGGCCAACCCCTATGTCGCCAGCACCAATATCGCAGGGCGGCGCGACAACCGGATCACCGGCCTGCAGTCCGAGATCACCTACAGCTTCGAGCCGTTCGACCTGATCTCGCTGACGGCGCTGCGCCATGACAATCAGGAGACCATGACCGACACCGACGCCACGGCGACCGGCACGGACTCCCAGCACTATATCAACAAGAACAAGACCTTCTCGCAGGAACTTCGCATCTCGTCGCGCGGCGACGGGCGGCTGAAGTACATCCTCGGCGCCTTCTACATCAAGGAAACCAACAACGATAACCTGTACGTCTATACGAACCTGGCCCAGACCACCGGCCAGATCCTCCAGCGCCCGCACCGCTTCGCCAAGTCGTGGGCCGGCTTCGGTCAGCTGGATTTCGACGTCACCGACAGCGTCACGGTCTTCGGCGGCCTGCGCTATTCCGAGGACGAAAAGGGCAATCCCGACGGCCTGACCCGCGTCATCGGCACGACCAGCAACAGCTTCCGGCCGGACTCCGGCAAGTGGGACAAGTGGACCTGGCGCCTGGGCGGCAACTGGGAGATCACCTCGGCCAACATGGTCTATGCGACCGTGGCGACGGGCTACAAGGCGGGTGGCTTCAGCAGCAACCGCAACTTCGGTCCCGAGACCCTGACCTCGTACGAGCTTGGTTCGAAGAACTACTTCCTGGACCGCCGTGTCCTCGCGAACTTCTCGGCCTTCCAATACGACTACAAGGACCTGCAGGTCGTTTCGGTGGTGCCCGACGAGAACGGTATCAGCCGGGCCCTGACCACCAATGCCGGCGTCTCGACCGTCAAGGGTTTGGAGTTCGAGGGGCAAGCCAAGGTCAGCAGCGCCCTGACGTTCGACGTCACGCTCTCGTACCTCGACGCCAAGTTCGACGTGTACAAGGCCGCGGTCGATAGCCTCTACGCCAACGTGCTGGACCTGTCGGGCAACCGCCTGCCGCGCGCGCCCAAATGGAGCGGCAACTTCGGCGTGACCTATTCTGCGCCGGTCGCGACAGGGGGGATCACCCTGCGGGCTTCGAGCCGCTATCAGAGCAAGGTCTACTACACCGAGTTTAACGACCGGCCGATCGTCACCGCAGGGACCACGATCCATCCCTATGGCACAGCCAGCCAGGACGGCCATTGGATCTCCGACATCAGCGCCCGGTATGACGACGAGCGGGGCTGGTACACGGAGGTGTATGTCGACAACATCGGCGACAAGGCGGTCCTGCTGGCCACCAGCATCAACACCGCCCGCAGCTTCTTCGGCAATTTCGGCGCCCCGCGCACGGCCGGCGTGAAGCTGGGGATGAAGTTCCACTGATCGCGTAGCGCCCGGAGCGCGTCGCGCTCCGGGCTCGTCCAAGGATTTCCTGATGACTTTCCTGTCTCCGCGCGGCCGCCTCGGCCTCGCGATGGTCGTCGGTGCGGGCCTCGCGGCCGGCGCGGCGATCGCCCAGCAGAACCCGTTCGGCCAGCTGCCGCCGGGCTACCTGGCCAAGGGCGCGGTGGACGCCGCGACCATCGTCGCTCCGGCGCCCAGCGAAGGCGACGCCCGCTACGAGGCCGACCGTCGGATTTTCAAGGCCACCCGGGCCGAGAAGGACAGCGCCCGCTGGGTCATGGCCACTCGCGACGTGCGCATGCAGCCGCCGGCCATGATGGAGGCGTACAGCTGCGCGGCAGGGGTGACCCTGACGCCGGAGACCGCGCCGAAGCTCAACAAGCTGATGCTGCGGGTTCTGGTCGACTCCATGACCGCCAACGAGGCCGCCAAACACGCATACCAGCGCAAGCGCCCGTTCCAGATCGACGAGGGCGAGATCTGCCAGCCGGTCTCGGACGTGGCCAGCAGCTACGACTACCCCTCGGGCCATACCGTGTGGGGCTGGTCCTGGGCCCTGGTCCTGGCGGAGCTGAACCCCGAGCGGGCCACCCCGATCCTTGCCCGCGGCCGGGCCTATGGCGAAAGCCGGATGATCTGCGGCGCTCACAACGCCAGCGCCGTCGAGGCGGGGGCGGTCGTGGCCGCCTCGACCTTCGCGACCCTGCATGGCTCGCTGGAGTTCCGCGCCGATCTCGACCAGGTCCGCGCCGAATTGGCCGAGCTGAAGACCAAGTCGCCGCCGCCGGCCGCCGAGGCCTGCGCGACCGAAACCTCCCTGGTGGCGCAGAGCCCCTATCGCGCCGCGCGCTGAGCGCGGCGGCCGCCAGACCCTTCGCGTCCCTCGCTGCCTGCGGCGAGGGGCGCGCCTTTCCCCTTCGCACCCGTTCGAGGCGTCCCATGCGCTGGCTCTCCGCCCTGCTGTCCACCTCCTGCCTCGCCGTCGCGACCGCGAGCCTGGCCGCACCGCAGCCCGCCCTGGGATCGCGATCGATCCCGATCCTGAAGCAGGGCGAGTTGGCGTTCCGCGACCTGAACCGCAACGGCGCGCTCGATCCCTACGAGGACTGGCGGCTGACCGCCGAGCAACGCGCCGCCGACCTCGTGGGCCGCATGACGCTTGACGAGAAGGCCGGCCAGATGATGCACGGTACGCTGCCGGCCATCGGACCGATGGGCGTGGCGGGCATCGGCGGGTCCTATGACCTCGACAAGACCCGGCCACTGATCCTGCAGCGCGCGGTCACCACCTTCATCACTCGCCTGGCGACCGAGCCGACGCGGATGGCCGAGCAGAGCAACGCCGTACAGGCTCTGGCGGAGGAGGGGCGTCTGGGCGTGCCTGTCACCATCAGCACGGACCCGCGCAACCACTTCCAGGCCACGGCGGGCGCCAGCGTGGCGGCCAGCGGCTTCTCGCAATGGCCCGAAAGCCTGGGCTTCGCCGCGATCGGCGATCCGGCGCTGGTCCGGCGGTTTGGTGACGTGGCGCGCCAGGAGTACCGCGCCGTCGGCATCCACCAGGCGCTGTCGCCGATGGCGGACCTAGCCACGGAGCCGCGCTGGTCGCGGATCAACGGCACCTTCGGCGAAGACCCCGAGCGGGTCGGTGCGCTGGTCGGCGCCTATGTCCAGGGCTTCCAGGCCGATCCGCGAGGTCTCGCCGCCAATGGCGTCTCAGCTGTGGTCAAGCACTGGGTCGGGTACGGGGCTTCGGCCAAGGGTTTCGACGGTCACAATTCGTACGGTCGTTACGCGGTGTTTCCGGGCGGCAAGCTCGACCTGCACATCCGGCCGTTCCAGGACGCCTTCGCGGCGGGCGTGGCCGGGGTCATGCCCACCTACGCCATCCTCAAGGATCAGGTCGTCGAGGGCCGTGCGGTCGAGCCGACCGGCGCCGGCTTCAGCAAGGTGCTGCTGACCGACCTGCTGCGCGGCCGCATGGGCTACAAGGGTCTGGTCATCTCGGACTGGGCGATCACCAACGACTGCGGCGAGACCTGTCGCAACGGCTTCCCGGCCGGCCAGCGTCCGACCTTCGAAGGCCTATCGACGGCCTGGGGCGTCGAGGACCTCTCCAAGCCCGACCGCTATGCCAAGGGCGTCGACGCCGGCCTCGACCAGTTCGGCGGCGTCGAGGACACGGCCGAGCTGGTCGCGGCGGTCAAGGCCGGCAAGATCTCCGAGGCCCGCGTCGCGGAGTCCGCGCAACGCGTCCTGGCCATGAAGTTCACGCAAGGCCTGTTCGAAAATCCCTATGTCGCCGCCAAGGCTGCAGCCGCCCTGGTCGGCGCGCCCGCCGTCGTCGCCGAGGCGAAGGCGGTCCAGAGCCGCTCGCTGGTCCTGCTGGAGAACAAGAACCACGTCCTGCCGCTGAAAGCCGGGACGCGGGTCTATCTGAAGGGCGTTTCGACGGAGGCGGCGCGGGCGCGAGGCCTGGTCCCGGTCTCCGCACCCGACCAGGCCCAGGTGGCCATCGTCCGCGTGGCGACGCCGTTCGAGACGCTGCATCCGACCTATCTGTTCGGCAGCTTCCAGCACGAGGGCGACCTGTCGTTCAAGGACGGCGCGTCCGACTACGAGGCGATCAAGACCCTGTCGACCGCCACGCCGACGGTCGTCGGCGTCTATCTCGACCGGCCCGCGGTCCTGACCAATGTCCGCGACAGGGCCGCTGCGCTGCTGGCCGACTTCGGGGCCGGCGATGAGGCCTTCCTCGATGCGCTCACGGGTGTGGTTCCGCCGCAAGGCAAGCTGCCGCTGGAGCTGCCGCGCTCGATGGCCGCCGTCGAGGCCCAGGCCGAGGACGCGCCGCACGACAGCGCCGACCCGCTCTATCCCATCCATTACGGCCTGACCTACTGAAGGACCTCGCCATGCTTTCCTCCCTGCGTGCGGCCGCCAGCGTCGCCGTCATCGCCTGGGCCGCCGTCGGCCATGCCCAGGCGCCCGCCGACCGTCCCTGGATGAACTCCAAGCTCTCGCCCGACGAGCGCGCCCGGATGCTGGACGCCCAGCTGACGCTCGATGAGCGGATCGGGCTGGTCCACGGGCCGATGGCCATGCCCTTCAAGATCAAGGCGATCCCGGAGGGCGCGATAGGCTCGGCCGGCTACATCGCCGGGGTGCCGCGCCTGGGCATCCCCGCGCTGCAGGAAACCGACGCCAGCCTCGGCGTGACCAATCCCTTGGGTATGCGCCCGGGCGACGGCGCCACGGCCTTGCCGTCGGGCCTGTCCCTGGCTGCGACCTTCGACGTCAAGCTGGCCTATGCCGGCGGGGCGATGGTCGGCGGCGAGGCTCGGGCCAAGGGCTTCAACGTCCTGCTGGCCGGCGGCGCCAACCTAGCCCGCGATCCGCGCAACGGTCGCAATTTCGAATATCTCGGTGAGGACCCGCTGCTGGCCGGGACCCTGGCGGGCGAGGCCATCCGGGGCGTCCAGGACCAGAAGATCGTCTCGACCGTGAAGCACTTCTCGCTGAACGGCCAGGAGACCAACCGTCACTGGGCCAATTCGGTGATCGACGAGGCGGCTCACCGCGAGAGCGACCTGCTGGCCTTCCAGATCGCCATCGAGAAGGGCCAGCCGGGCTCGGTGATGTGCGCCTACAATCTGGTCAATGGCGACTATGCCTGCGGCAACGACCATCTGCTCAACGGCGTGCTGAAGCGAGACTGGGGTTACAAGGGCTGGGTGATGTCCGACTGGGGCGCGGTGCGCGCCACCGACTTCGCGCTGAAGGGGCTGGACCAGCAGTCGGGCGAGCAACTTGACGATCAGGTCTGGTTTGGCGAGCGCCTGAAGACGGCCGTCGACAAGGGCGAGGTGCCAGCCGCGCGCCTGTCGGACATGGCCCAACGCATTCTGCGCTCGATGTTCGCCGCCGGGCTGTTCGACGATCCGCCGGTCAAGCGCGACATCGACTACGCCGCCAATGCCGAGGTCAGCCGCGCAGCGGCCCGCGACGGTATCGTGCTGCTGAAGAATCACGACGGCCTGCTGCCGCTGGCCGCCACGGCGCGGAAGATTGTGGTGATCGGCGGTCACGCCGACGGCGGCGTGCTGTCGGGCGCCGGTTCCTCGCAGGTGACCGCGCCGGGCGGCGCCAAGGTCTCGATCCCGCTGGGCGGGGAGGGCGCGTTCGCCGCCTGGCGCAACATGATCCTCCACCCGTCCTCGCCCCTGGCCGCCATCCGCGCGGCCGCGCCGGCGGCGCAGGTGAAGTTCGACGATGGTCGCTACGTCGCCTCGGCCGTGGCGGCGGCCAAGGCCGCTGACCTGGTGATCGTCTTCGGCAATCAATGGATGACCGAGACCGAGGACGCCCCGGACCTGTCGCTGCCCGACGGCCAGGACGCCCTGATCGCGGCGGTGACAGCGGCCAATCCCAACTCCGTCGTGGTGCTGCAGACCGGCGGTCCCGTAGCCATGCCTTGGCTCGACCAGGCCGGCGCGGTGGTCGAGGCCTGGTACTCCGGCGCCAAGGGCGGCGAGGCCATCGCCGACGTGCTGTTCGGCAAGGTCGACGCCTCGGGTCGTCTGCCGATGACCTTCCCGGCCTCGCTGGACCAATATCCGCGCGTGGTCATGCCAGGTCTTGGCCTGCCCGAAGGGCAGCGCTTCGACGTCGTCTATGAGGAGGGCGCGGACGTCGGCTATCGGCGCTTCGCCACGACGGGCGCCAAGCCGCTGTTCCCGTTCGGCTACGGCCTGTCCTACACGCGCTTCGCCTATTCGAACCTGAAGGTCGTGGGCGGCGACACCCTGACCGTCAGCTTCGACGTCGCCAATGTCGGCGCGCGGGCGGGCAAGGACGCGCCGCAGGTCTATCTGACCGACGCGGCGGGGCAGCCGTTGCAACGCCTGATCGGCTTCGAGAAGGTGGCCCTGGCGGCGGGCGAGACTCGGCGTGTGACGGTCTCGGCCGATCCGCGTCTGCTGGGTGGTTTCGACGCCAAGGCTTCGCGCTGGAGCGTGAAAGCCGGGGACTATCAGGTGGCGGTGGGCGCCAATGCCGCGGACCTGGCGCTGAAGGGCGCGGCCAAGATCAAGTCGCGGACGCTGAAGCCGTGATGCGGGAGGAAATGACGATGCGTGTGATCCTGATGGCGGCCAGCGCCGCCCTGGCCCTCTCCGCGAGCGCGGCTCAAGCCGCCGATCCGGTCGTGAAGACCACCAACGGGCCGGTCGTCGGCGAGGTCGTGGGCAGCGTGGCCGCCTTCAAGGGGGTGCCCTTCGCCCAGCCGCCGGTCGGTTCACTGCGTTGGCGCGCTCCGCAGGCGCCCAAGACTTGGACCGCGCCTCGGCCCGCCAAGGCCTACGGTTCCGACTGCATGCAGTCGCCGTTCCCCGGCGACGCCGCGCCGTTGGGCGTGACGCCGGCTGAGGACTGTCTCTACGCCAATGTCTGGACGCCGGCCTCCGCGCCAGGCGGCAAGGCCAAGCTGCCGGTCATGGTCTGGATCTATGGCGGCGGCTTCGTGAACGGTGGCAGTTCGCCGGCGGTCTACAGCGGCGATCGCTTCGCCCGCGACGGAGTCGTGCTGGTCAGCTTCAACTACCGCCTGGGTCGGTTCGGCTTCTTCGCTCATCCGGCCTTGAGCGCAGAGAACGCCGACGGCGGCAAGCTGGGCAACTACGCCTTCCTCGACCAGATCGCGGCCCTGCAATGGGTGCGCGACAACATCGTCCAGTTCGGCGGCGACCCCGCCAACGTCACCGTCTTCGGGGAGTCGGCGGGCGGCATGTCGATCCACGCCCTGCTGACCTCGCCCCTGGCCAAGGGCCTGTTCCAGAAGGCGATCATCCAGTCCGGCGGCGGCCGAGCGGGCCTGCTGGCCAGCCTGCCCATCAAGGCCCCGGCCGGTCAGCGCTCCGCCGAAGGCGTCGGCAAGGCCTTCGCCGAGAAGGCCGGTGTCGCCGGTGACGGTCCCGAGGCGCTGGCCGCCCTGCGCGCCTTGCCCGCCGAAACGGTGGTCGACGGCCTCAACATGATGACCATGATGAACCCGACCTTCGTTGGCGGGCCGATCCTGGACGGCAAGACGCTGACGGTCGGCGACCCCCTGACAGCCTACCGCGCGGACGCCTGGAGCCGCATGCCGGTGCTGGTTGGGGCGACCAGCGCCGACGGCTTCTTCTTCGGCGGATCGCCGGACCAGGTCTTCGCGCCGTTCGGCGACCGCAAGACCGAGGCCAAGACGCTGTACGATCCGGACGGCAAGACGCCGATCCAGGTCTATGGCTGGAAGGTCGCCGGCGACCGGATGTTCATCGAACCCGCTCGCGCCGTCGCTCGCGCGATGGCCGCCAAGGGCGCGCCGGTGCGCGAGTATCGCTTCTCCTATGTCGCCGAGAGCCAGCGCAAGGAATGGTGGGGCGCGCCGCACGCGACGGAAATCCCGTTCGTGTTCGACACCGCCGACATCCGCTATGGCGCGGCCTACACGCCAAGTGACGACAAGGCCGCCAAGGCCGCGCACGCCTATTGGGTCGAGTTCGCCAAGACGGGCGGGACCGCGAAGGGTTTGCCGACGTGGCCGGTCTACGATGCCGGGCGCGACACGATCCTGGATCTCACGGACACGCCGGCGGCGGTCGCCGATCCCCTGAAGGCGCGGCTCGATCTCGTCGAGCACGCCAGCGAGGTCCGGCCATGACCCCGAAGTCCGAGATGGTGGTCGTCGACCGCGAGCGGTTCCAGGCTCTGCGGCGGGTGCTGCCCGCAGCGACCAAGGAGCAGATCCAGAAGACCTTCGGCGTCAGCGAGACCACCTGGGTCAAGCTGCGTGACGGACGTCCGCTGCGTCGCGCCACGCTGGATCGCATCCTGCACCGCTATGGACTGCTGATCGGGGCGAACGACAACTAGCGCGAGGCGACGACGGCCTTGAGCAGGTCGCGGAAGCCTCGAGTGGCGGCGATGGTGGCCGGGACGTTGAGGCAGCGTTCGTCGTCTTCCGCCACATGGTGGAAGCGGTGGATGCCGAAGACGCCCGCCGCCGGCGCGTAGCCGGCCTTGATCACTTCCTCCAGTTCGCCGGCCGCCAGCACCGCGCTGGAGACCGGCGCTTCGTAGCCGATCTGACCTGCGAACACCTTCTGGGCCAGCGGCAGCAGGGCGGGGCTGATCGACAGGACGCGCTGGCTGTCGACATTGGGCAGCGGCGTGGCGCCGCCCGGCATCTCGCGCCAGTCGCGCGCGGCGACATTGGCGCCCAGGTGCAGCCAGAACTTGGTCGAGGCGGTGGGCGGCGCGATCTGCTTCATCGCTTCAGCCGCGCCCAGATATTCATACTCGTGGCCAGTGTTGCAGATGAAGGCCAGGTCGTGGTCGGGCAGGGCGGTCTTGGCCCAACGCGCCAGGTCGAGCCAGGCGGCCACGCCCGGGCCTCGCTCAGCCGCGCAGCCGAACCAACCGGATCGCGGCGTCGAGACCGCCACCCAGCGGCCTTTGCCACGGTCGATCCGGCCAACGAAGTTGAAGGCCGGGCGTTGGCCGTCCTGACCATCCAGGATCAAGCGCGCGGTCTTTCCCAGCATCGCGGCGGCCAGGAACTTGTCGGCGTTCTCGGGCGCGAGCAGGGCCACGGGGCCGGCGAACATCGGCTTGCGGCCATCGGCGTTGAGCGCGATCACCTTGCGCGTCGGGCCGTTGGTGATCGCCACCGCCGCCTTGGCGCCTGCCGCGAAGGCCGCCTCGATCGGCCGACGCGCGGCCGGGGTGAGCATCGACGACCAGCGGGCGAACGGCAGATCGACGAGGGCGATCGCGCCCTGCATCGATCCGGTGAAACGACCGGCCGCATCGACGCGGACCAGCGGACCGGAGACGCCGTCGGGTCCCGTCGGGGTCACGATCGGCTGCGGATAGACCGAAGCGGTCGCGTCCTCGCAGGCCAGTTCCGCACGGGTCTCGTCGAAGAACGGCACCGAGAAGGTCTGCCGTTCGACCTTGTAGCCGGCTTCCTCGAGCTCGCCGGCCAGCCACTGTCCGCAGGCGGTGTCGCCGGGGCCGCCCGCGCGCTTGGCGCCGAAACCGACATAGCGCTTCAGGTCCACTTCGATCGTCGCGGCGACCGGAGGCGCGGCCACGGCGCTGGTTCCCGCCAAGGGGAGCAGGGCGCCCGCGCCCAGGAGCGTTCGTCGGCTGGTGTCGATCATCGCGAAATCCTTACTGGTTTGGGCGGGAGGATGAAGGCGCCGGCTCAATCGGCCAACTGGCCGTGCACGCGGCGGCCAAGCAGGAGCAGGCTGAAGAACGACACGGCGCACACCACCGCCAGATAGAGCGCGATCGGCAAGCTGGACTGGTAGTGGGCGAAGAGGGCCGTGGCGATGATCGGCGCGAAGCCGCCGCCGAACACCGCGCCGATCTGGTAGCCTAGCGACGCGCCCGAATAGCGCACGGACTTCGGAAACAATTCGGCGAACAGCGCCGCCTGCGGTCCGTACATCATGCTGACGAAGGCCAGTTGGACCGCGATGGCGCAGAGCACGGCCGGCGGGGAGGCCGTTTCCAGCAGGGGGAAGACGGCAAAGCCCCAGAGTCCCGACAGGAAGGCGCCGGCCAGGAAGACACCGCGCCGCCCGAACCGGTCCGAGGCCGCGCCGCAGGCCAGCAGCATTGGGATCATCAGCGCGCTGCCAGCCATCACCGCCAGCAACAGGATCTCCCGGCTGATCCCAACGCTCGTCGAGCCGTAGGCGACCGCATAGGTGATGGCGATATAGAAGCAGACGTTGTTGGCGATGAAGGCTCCGCCGGCCAGCAGGATCACCTGCCAGTGATCGCGGGCGGCTTCCAGGATCGGCGAGCCGCGGCGCTCGGTGGGAGCCGCCTGGCTCTCGACCTGAGGCTCGACGATGCTGACATGGACGAGCAGGCCGATCGCGATCAGCACGACGCTGGCGACGAAGCCGACACGCCAGCCCCAGGCCATGAAGTCCTGATCGTCGGTCACGGCGCTGACCAGCAGGAACACCGCATTGGCCAGCACCACGCCCAGCGGCACGCCGACCTGGACGAAGCTGCCGTAGAAGCCGCGCTTGCCCGGCGGCGCGCTCTCGATGGCCAGCAAGGCGGCGCCGCCCCATTGGCCGCCGACCGCGAGGCCCTGGACGAAGCGCAGAACGATCAGCAGCAGCGGCGCGGCGACGCCTAACTCCGCATAGGTTGGCAACAGGCCGATCAGGGTGGTCGACAGGCCCATCAGCAGCATCGCTACGACCAGGGCGCGCTTGCGTCCGTGGCTGTCGCCGAAGTGCCCGAACAGCATGCCGCCGAGTGGGCGGGCGACGAAGCCGACCGCGAATGTGCTGAAGGAGGCGATCTGGGCCACGAAGGGCGGAAGGCTCGCCGGGAAGAACAGATGCGGGAAGACCAGCGCCGCCGCCGTCCCGTAGATGAAGAAGTCGTACCATTCGACCGCCGCGCCGGCCGAGGCCATGACGGCGATCTTCAGGCCGGGCTTTTTCCCGGCGGCATCCGACTTTGACATGAGCTCTCCCTGGCGCTCTTCGTGGCGCTCGGGAAACGAGACCATTCTTCGTCGCCGGATGTCAATGATTGTACGACAATCTGTTTTGAATTGTGCCTGATGGATGCGTGGCGGTGTTCAAAGGCTTGCCTGGCTTAGGGGGAGCGCTGGGCGAATGTGCGATCTGATTCTTGTGATCCGACTATGTGGCGCTGGGCCTCGTCAAAGATCGCGGGTCGCTCGACGCCCGCAAAGTCCCGGTTTCCAACGCCTACGACGCCAAAGGCGCCGCGAAGCTCATATGCTTATGACGTAACGCAATAAGTCAAAAATTGTCGTACAATGTTGACAGCGAGAAGAGAGCGGAGGATTGTCGAGCTCAGCCGACACAAAAAACGCCGGCAATGACATTGGGGAAAAGGAAACCAGCATGGTTCGTTTGCTTGCGTGCTCGTCCGTGGTCGCGCTGATCGCGGCGATGGCCCCGGAGGCGGTGATGGCTCAGGCCGCCGACGCCGCCGGCAAGTCCGATCAGTCCGTGACCACCGTCGGCGACGTCGTCGTCACCGCGCGCCGTCGCGAAGAGGCCGTCCGAGACGTGCCCACGACGATCACCGCCCTCAGCGTCGACCAACTGGAGGCCAAGAGCCCGATCGAAGGCGTGGGCGACCTGCTCCAAACGGTGCCGGGCGTGCGCTTCAACGGCCTTCAGGCTGAAAACCTGGCCGAAGTCTCGGTGCGAGGCTCGGGCACCCAGCGCGCCACCAGCGCCGACTCGGCCGTGGGCCTGTTCGTCAACGGCGCCTATGTCGGCAGCAGCACGCTGGGCGGTCGTAATTTCAAGCGCATCGACTATTTCGACATCGCGCGGATCGAGGTGCTGGAAGGGCCGCAGGGCGCGCTCTACGGCCGCAACTCCGAATTCGGCACGGTCAATGTCGTGCTGGCCAATCCGGTCTTCAACGACAGCGGGCGTCTCGCGGCCACCTATACCGACGACCTCAAGCAGGTGCGTCTGGAAGGCGTCGTCAATCAGAAGCTGACCGACAATGTCGCCGTTCGCCTCGGCGCCCAGGTCACGGGGCAGGGTGGCGGGATCTACTACAATCCCAACCAGAACAAGTATTACGACCACACCGACGGCTACATCGTTCGCGGCCAACTGCGCTACGCCAAGGGTCCGCTGGACGTGACGCTGCTGGTCGATGCGCAGGACATGAACCTGCCGACCTTCGTCAACCAGTGGGTCGTGCCGGCGGGCAAGATCGCCACCCTGCCGCTGGGCTATACCGGGCCCCGTTATGACGTGCCGTCGGACGTGAAGAACGACCTTCACCAGACCGAAAAGCGCGTCATGCTGATGGCCAACTATGACCTCGGCTGGGGTACGCTGACGTCGACGTCGATGCTCCTGAATTCGGAGTCCACGCAGAACTTCGCCGCCGCCATCGATCTCGCCACCGAGGCGCAGCTGCAGGCCTCCGGCCAGATCGGCCTCTATCCGCTGGGTGGCACCAAGACCAACGCTCGCGACCATACCTACTACCAGGACTTCCACCTGACCGGCGACCTGTACGAGGGCAAGCTGCAGTACCTGGCCGGCGTCGAGGGCCTGTCGCAGAACGACCGCTACGTCCGCGACGTGATGACCAGCCCGTGCGCGCTGACGGCCACCTCGGGCATCTGCGGCGGCACGCCGACGACGCCGATCTGCTATCGCCTGACGGCGGCCTCGCTGGCCTGTCCGGCGACCTTCCCGCTGATCTTCGGCAGCCGCCGCGTGGTGCCGTCGACCTATCGTTCGGCGGCGATCTACGGCGCGCTCAAGTATGACGTCGGGGCGCTCTCGCTGAGCGGCGAGCTGCGCTATTCCAGCGACAAGAAGAAGGCCACCCAGAGCGACTTCCGGCTCTACACGACCACGCCGATCGGGACGCCCTCGACCTATCCGTTCAAGCAGAGCGCCTGGAGCTACGCGGCCACGGCCAGCTATCGCCTGAACCCGACCTCGATCGCCTACGTCAAGACCGGCACCGGCTACCGCGCTGGCGGCGTCAACAACGGCTCGATCGTCGCCGCGGCGCCGAACCCGCTGCGTCCGACCTATGACAACGAGGACACCACCAGCTACGAGATCGGCCTGAAGTCGAACGTCACGCGCAACATCTTCCTGCGCCTGTCGGCCTACCAGTCGCGGACGAAGAATGCGATCGCAAGCGTAACGGACGGTTGCACGACCGCGAACGCCTGTGGCCAGGCCGGTCAGAACTTTAACATCAACGGCGGCACCGTCGAGGTGAAGGGCGTTGAGGCTCAACTGGATGCGGCCTATCGCGTCGCTGGCGGCCGCCTGGCCATCAGCCTGAACGGCGCCAACCAGAGCGCCAAGTTCGTGAAGGTCACGCCTGGTGTTGCCGGCCTGCCTCTGCTGGACAGCGATGTGGCCCAGACCCCAGACTATACGTTCTCGGCCAACCTCAACTACCGTCGCCCGCTGGCCAAGGGCCTGATCGGCTTCGGCAACATCGCCTACAACGCCGCACGCGGCGGTGGTCAGGACACGGTGACGTCGGCCGCGCCGTTCATTCCGCTGGAAGATATCGACAATGTCGATACGCGCTTCGGCGCGATCTATCGGAAGCTGGAAATGTCGGTGTTCATCAAGAACCTGACCAACCAGGTCATCCCGGTGCTGAAGCTGCAGCAGGTCGATATCCCGCTGGCCAACCGCTACAGCCGCCCGCGCACGTTCGGCGTCAGCGCGGCCTACCGCTGGTAAGTCTAAAGAGGGCTGGGTCGCTGCAACGATCCAGCCCAGGACCCTCGGGCCCTAACGCCCGCCCGACCACCGTCGGGCGGGCGATTTTTCAGGTCAGGGCCGAATAGATCAACGTCTTCAGCTCGCGACGGATCGGGTAGAGCAGCGACGGGCTGAGCTGGGTCATGAACACCATGTGCAGCTTCTCGACTGGGTCGATGAAGAAGGCGGTCGTGAACATCCCGCCCCAATAGTACTCGCCGGCCGAACCGGGGATCATCGCCTTGGCCACGTCCTGGGTGACCGCGAAGCCCAGGCCGAAGCCGACCCCGCCGTTCTGGGTCTCGCTGAACAGCGACCGGGACATGCTGGTCAGGTCCGACTTGCCGGGCAGGTGGTTCATCGTCATCAGCTCGAGCGTCTTGCGGCCCAGGATCCGGACCCCCTCCAGCTCGCCGCCGTTCGCGCACATCATGCAGAAGCGGTGATAGTCCAGCGCGGTCGAGGCCAGGCCGCCGCCGCCCGAGATCAGCTTGGGCTGCTTCAGCCAGACGCTCTCGGCGCCGCGGTCATACATTACGCGGCCCAGGGCAGGGCCGGCCCAGGCGTAGCAGTCCGTCAAGCGGTCGGCTTTGCTCTCAGGCACGACGAAGGCGGTGTCGTGCATCTTCAGCGGCTGGAAGATCTTCTCGGAGAGAAAGCGATCCAGCGGCATGCCCGACACGCGCTGGACGACCGCGCCCAGGACGTCGGTCGAGACCGAATAGTTCCAGGCCTCGCCCGGCGAGAACTCCAGCGGCAGCTTGGCGAGGTCGCCGACGAAGCTGTCCAGGTCGTGCTCGCCATGCCAGTTCTCGACCGGCCCGGCGTTGGATTTGCTGACGCGGTAGGCGGCGTCGACATTGCTGCGGTTCTGGAAGCCATAGGTCAGGCCCGAGGTGTGACGCAGCAGGTCCAGCATGCGCATCGGCTCGCTGGTCGGCTTGGTCAGGAACGGCACGCCCGCGCCGCCGCCGTTATAGACGCTAACGCCGGCGAACTCCGGCAGCACGTCCTGGACCGGCGTATCGACCGCGACCTTGCCTTGCTCGACCAGCATCATGAACGCCACCGAAGTGATCGGCTTGGTCATGCTGGCGATGCGGAAGATCGAGCCCTCGTCGATCGGCTTGGACGAGCCTTCGCGCGCCGCGCCCTGGCTACTGAAATGGACGATCTCGTTTTCGCGGCTGATCAGGATCTGGGCGTGAGGTAGCCTGCCGGAGTCGATGTAGCGCTCCTTCAGGAACCCATCGATCTGATTGAGCCGCGCGGCGTCGAAGCCGTGCTTTTCGGGGGCTTTCGTCAGCATCGCTCTTCCATTCTCCCATGTCCGATTTCTGGCCCTTCAAGCGAGGCCTTCGTTCAAATGATGTAGCACCACAGTGCCAAAATTGTCGTACAAAGTTTTTGACAACACGCCCTGATCAGCCGATGACTTCAGGCGTCGCGCAGTGACCAGACCACCAGAAGTCTGGACGCGCAATCGGGGGCAGGGGACAGGCTCAGGATGATTGAACTCTATCACTGTCACGATGCACGATCGTTCCGCGCGCTCTGGGCCCTTGAGGAGCTGGGGCTGCCATACCAGCTGCACATGCTGCCGTTTCCACCGAGGCTGTTGAAGCCAAGCTATCTCGAACAGAACCCGCTGGGCACCATCCCGCTGCTGATCGACGGCGATGTCCGGATGACCGAATCCTCGGCGATCCCGCAGTATCTGTCGACGCGCTACGGGCCGACCCCGCTGGCCGTTGGCCCGGACGAGCCCGACTACGCGCTCTGGCTCGACTGGCTGCATCGCAGCGAAGCGACCCTGACGTTCCCGCAGACCATCGTCCTTCGTTACACGCGGCTGGAGCCAGAGGAACGACGCCTGAAGCAGGCCGCGGACGACTACGCCCAGTGGTTCCTCTCGCGCCTGCGGCACCTGACCCGCGCCTTGGCGGACCGCGAGTGGCTTTGCGCCGGGCGCTTCACCATGGCCGACCTGTGCGTCGGCTACGCCCTGCTGTTCGCCCGCACCCTGAACCTGGACCACAAGTTCAGCCCTGAGGTCGCGGCCTATTGGGAGCGCCTCTCCGTGCGTCCCGCCTTCCTGGCCGCCCAAGCGGCGCAGGACCGTTCAGAGGATATCGCATGACCGCCGAGACGCGCGCGCCGACCCATGGCCCCGGTTACGCCCGCCTCGTGCTGGCCATGTTGCTGGTGGTCTACACCTTCAACTGGATCGACCGGCAGATCCTCGGGATCCTGGCGCCGGCCATCAAGGCGGACCTGGGTCTTTCCAACACACAGCTCGGCGCCCTGGGCGGCATCGCCTTCGCCATGCTGTACTCGACCCTGGCCATCCCCCTGGCGCTGGTCGCCGACCGCACCAGCCGCAGCTGGGTGATCACCGCTTCGCTGGTCGTCTGGAGCGGCTTCACGGCGCTGTGCGGCGTCGCCACCGGTTTCTGGCAGCTGTTCTTCTTCCGCCTGGGCGTCGGTGTCGGCGAGGCCGGCGGGGTTGCGCCGAGCTATGCGCTGATCTCGCAGTATTTCCCGCCCGAGCGACGAGCCCGCGCCATCAGCATCTATTCCATGGGCATTCCTGTTGGCCTCGCCGTCGGGGTGATGCTGGGCGCGGCCATCGCCAAGGCCGTGGACTGGCGCACGGCGTTCGTGGCCGTCGGCCTGGCCGGCGTGGTGATCGCCCCGATCTTCCGCCTGGTGGTCAAGGAGCCGCCCCGCGCCGCCGCCGGTCCCGTCGAGCGCGTTCCGCTCGGCACGGTGTTCGCGATCCTGGCGCGCAAGCCCAGCTTCTGGCTGATGGCCTTCGCCGCCGCCATGAGCAGCACGGCCGGCTACGGTCTGGCCTTCTGGACGCCGTCGATCGTGATCCAGACCTTCGGCTTCGACCTGACCACGACGTCGCGGTTCTACGGCTCGCTGTTGCTGGTCGGCGGTACGGCCGGGGTGCTGCTGGGCGGCGTGCTGGCCGACCGGCTCGGCAAGCTGGATCGCGGCGCCTACGCCAAGGTCTCGAGCCTGGCCTGGCTGATCACAGGGCCGCTGTTCGTCGCGGGCCTGCTGTCGCCGTCGCCGGTGGTGGCGTGGCTGCTGCTGCTGATCCCCAATGCGGCGACCTTGGTGTTCGTCGGTCCGCTGACCACGGCCACCCAGCACCTGGTCCCGGCGCACATGCGCGCGACGGCGTCGGCGTGCTTCCTGTTCATCAACAACCTGCTGGGCATCGGCGCCGGCTCGTGGCTGCTCGGCGGTGTCAGCGACATCATGAAGCCCCGGTTCGGCGACGAAGCCCTGCGCTACTCGGCCGTCGCCATGGCCAGCCTATATCTCATCGCCGCCCTCCTGGCCCTGCTGACGGTTAAGCCGCTGCGGAAGGACTGGGTGGAGGAGGACGCGCGGGCCTGACCTCGGGCCGCGCCGCACCACGGATCATCAAGGGAAGCAGTATGGGTATCGATCTTTCGAACCGCGTGGCCATCGTCACCGGGGCCGGGAGCGGCTTGGGCGCGGCGCATGCCATCGCCTTGGCCCAGAGGGGCGCCAAGGTCGTGGTCGCGGACATGAACGCCGAGGCCGCCGCTAAGGTGCGCGACGAGATCGAAAGCGCGGGCGGCGAGGCCATAGCGTGTGCGGTCAGCGTCACCGATCTCGCGGGTGTCCAGGCGATGTGCGAGACGGTTATGTCCCGGTGGGGTCGTATCGACATCCTGGTCAACAACGCCGGCATTCTGCGCGACAAGACCTTCGCCAAGATGGACCTCGACGACTTCCGGCTGGTGCTGGATGTCCACCTGATGGGCTCGGTCAATTGCACCAAGGCGGTGTGGGAGATCATGCGGGTCCAGAACTACGGCCGCATCGTCTTCACGACCTCGTCCTCGGGCCTTTACGGCAGCTTCGGGCAAGCCAACTACGCGGCCGCCAAGATGGGGCTGGTCGGGCTGATGCAGACCCTGGCCCTGGAGGGCGAGCGCTACGGCATCCGCGTGAACTGCCTGGCCCCCAGCGCGACTACGGGCATGACCGAGAACATCTATCCCGCCGAAATGCTGGCCGGCCTGAACGCCGCGATGGTCAGCCCGGCGGTGGTCGTCCTGGCCAGTGAAGAGGCTCCGACACGCGCGGTCCTTCTGGCCGGCGCCGGCAGCTTCGAGCAGGCCCATGTCACCATGACGCGCGGCGTTTTCCTCGGTGAAGGCGAGGTCGTCGCCGACGATCTGCTGGCGCGGCTGGACCAGGTCGCAGGGCGCGACGGGGAGACGATCCCGGCGCGGGGCGAGGAACAGTATCAGTACGAGGTGGGCGTCCGCTTCGCCCAGGAGGCCCGCGCATGACCGCACCCATATTCATCGTCGCCGCCCGTCGCACGGCCATCGGAACGTTTGGCGGCGCGCTGAAGGACAAGGCGCCGAGCGAGCTTGCGGCTCTGGTCACCCGGGACGCGCTGGAGGTCGGCAAGGTCGATCCGGCCTCGGTCGGCCACGTCGTCTTTGGCCAGGTGATACCGACTGGTCCGCGCGACGCCTATCTGGCGCGCGTCGCGACGCTGGAGGCGGGGCTGTCGCAGGACGTGCCGGCTATGACGCTCAATCGCCTCTGCGGCTCGGGGCTGCAGGCGGTGGTGTCCGCCGCGCAGATGCTGATGCTGGGTGACGCCGAGGTGGCGGTCGCCGGCGGCGCCGAGGTGATGAGCCGCGCGCCGTACTTCGCGCCTGCCGCCCGCTGGGGGCAGAAGATGGGCGACGTCATGCTGGTCGACGGTCTCAATGGCGCGCTGACCGATCCGTTCGGCGGCGGCCTGATGGGCGTAACCGCCGAGAACGTCGCCGAGCGTCATGGCGTCGATCGCGCTCGTCAGGACGCCTATGCCGCCGAGAGCCACCGGCGCGCCGCCCAGGCCATCGCCGAGGGGCGCTTCGCCTCGCAGATTCTCCCGGTCGAGGTGAAGGCTGGAAAGGCGACCAAGACCTTCGACACCGACGAACACGTGCGGGGCGACACCCGCGCCGAGGACCTGGCCAAGCTGCGGACGATCTTCCGCGAAGGCGGCACGGTCACGGCGGGTAATGCGTCGGGGATCAATGACGGCGCGGCCGCCCTGGTGCTGGCCAGCGAGGCCGCCGTGGCGCGCCAGGGCCTGAAGCCTATGGCCCGCATCGTCGCGTACGGCCATGCTGGGGTCGATCCGAACTTCATGGGCATGGGGCCTGTGCCCGCGATCCAGGCCGCTCTAGCCCGCGCCGGGCTGTCGGTGGGCGACATGGACGTCGTCGAGTCGAATGAAGCCTTCGCGTCCCAGGCCTGCGCGGTCGGCGATGTGCTGGGCCTCGACCCGGCCAGGACCAACCCCAATGGCAGCGGCATCTCGCTCGGCCATCCGGTCGGGGCGACCGGCGCGATCATCGCCACCAAGCTGGTGCACGAGCTGGCCCGTATCCAAGGGCGCTACGGCCTGGCCACCATGTGCATCGGCGGCGGCCAGGGCATCGCGCTGATCGCCGAGCGGGTCTGAAAAAGGACGGCGGCGCTCAGGCGCCGCCGTAGGCCGCCCGCAGGCCGATCTTGTCGATCTTGCCGGTCGAGGCCAGGGGCATGGCGTTGACCCGCACCACGGCGTCGGGGATCCACCACGAAGCAACCTGGCCCCGCACGGCGTCGAGCAGGCTGTGATCGGTGATCTCCTGGCCGTCACGCAACTCCACCACCAGGATCGGCCGCTCGCTCCATTTGGGATCGGCGCGGCCGATGACGGCGGCCAGGGCGACTTGGGGCAGGGCGCAGACCAACGCCTCGATCTCGGCCGGATTGATCCACTCGCCGCCCGACTTGATCAGGTCCTTGGCGCGGCCGGTGATGATCAGGTTGCCCTTGTCGTCGATACGGGCGAGGTCGCCGGTGTCGAACCAGCCTTCCGCGTCGGTGGCCGACTGGTCCTGGCCGAAATAGCGGTCGATCACGGCCGCGCCGCGCACGTGCAGGCGGCCTTCGATGTTGCGCTGGTCGGGCAGGGGCGCGCCGGCCTCGTCGGCGAGCATCAGGTCGACGCCCAGAGCCGGACGGCCCGAGACGGCGGCCTGGCGATCCGGATCGCTCAGCACCCCGAACACACCCACCGGCGACAGCTCCGTCATCCCCCAGCTGGTCTGGACCACGACACCCAGGTCGCGCTCCAGTCGCTCCATCAGGGCCGGCGGCATCGGCGCTCCGCCGACGATGATCCGCTGCAGCGACGGCAGCTTCATGTCGGTGGCGTCGAGGTGCTCGCACAGCCCCAGGAACACCGTCGGCACGCCGACCGCGATGGTTACGCCCTCGCTGGCGATCAGGCGCGCCAGGTTGGCGCCGTCGGTCTGGCGACCGGGGAAGACCAGCTTGCTGCCCGCTGCCGGCACGGCGAAGGGCAGGCCCCAGGCGCTGGCGTGGAACAGCGGCACGACCGGCAGGATCACATCGGTCGTCCGCGCGCCCAGCACGTCGGCGGCCAAGAGCTTGAAGGTGTGCAGGAAGTTGGCGCGGTGGGTGTAGGTCACGCCCTTGGGCGCGCCCGTCGAACCCGAGGTGAAGCACAGGCCGCTGGGCGCGGTCTCGTCGAACCCGCCCCAGGCGACCTCGCCCTCGGCCGTCTCGATCCGGGCGTCGAGGGCTTCGACGACCGCCCGGGCGTGGGTCGAGGTCGCGGGCCCGTCGATGACGAAGACCCGTTCCACGCTGGCGGCCAGATCTGTCACTTCCAGCGCCAGCGGCATCAGGTCGGCGCTGACGATGACGATGCGCGCACCGGACTGATCCAGCATCCAGGCCAGCTGGATCGCGGTCAGGCGCGGGTTCAGCGTGTGGCACACCGCCCCCATGCCCATGATGCCGTACCAGGCTTCCATGTGCGCCTGGGTGTTCCAGGCCAGGGTCGCGACCCGCTCCCCGACGACGACCCCGAGACTGGCCAGGACGGCCGAAACCTTGCGGGCGCGCTCGCGCAGGCCGGCATAGTCGATGCGGGCGTTCTCCTCGCCCTGACGAGCGGTGACGACCTCGACGGTCGGATACCACTTGGCGGCGTGGTCGAGGATCTTGTCGACCGTCAGGGGGTAGCTCTGGGTGCTGCCGTCAATCACTGGCGCGATCCTGCGTCTGGAAGCGAAAAGAGGTGAGTGGCGTCGACATTCAGGCGCACGGGCGCCGCGTCACTGGACATGATCCGGCGACGGACGGTTCGTGTGCCGGCGTCGGCTGGACTAGCCGAGCACCTTCATCAGCCGAAGCCACAGTTGTTGATCAAAGTCGGGGTCGTTGGTCGCGGCGCCGGTGCGCACCACCACCAGCTTGCGGCTCGGCGCGACATAGAGGCGACGATCGAACGCCCCCAGCGCGGCCACGACGTCGGCCGGCGCGGCCGCGATCAGCGGACCGTCGACCCGCCCTGCCATCGGCCGCATCTTGTAGGCGCCGCCGTTCAGCCACCATAGCCGTCCGTAGGCCGGATTGGTCGCCGAGCGCTGGAACAGGGCATGGAGTTGAGCCTCGGAAACGACGCGCGTCCCGTTCTCGGCGACGCCGCCGTGCAGCACCATGGTCCCGAACCGGGCGACGTCGCGCGGCGTGGTGACCAGGCCGGTGTCGTTGCCCACCGACGCCAGCGCCGCTGGGCGCTTGCGCCAGGCCGTGCTGGCCATGCCGGTCGGCGCGGTCAGCCAGTCGCGAGTGATCGCCTCCAGCGGCTGGCCCGCCGCGGCCGTCACGATGCGCTTGGTCATCGCGTAAACCGGCGTGTTGTAGAAGAAGACCGTCCCGGCCGGAGCCGTGTAGCCGAACTTCTCGTCCAGGCCCGAGCTCATCGTCAGCACGTCATCGACGCGGATCAGCGCTTCCTGCTCCGGCGTGGCCTTCGACCAGCCTTGGCCCAGATAAGCCGACACCGGCTTGGTCGGATCGAGCAGACCCTTGTCGATCGCGATCGCGACCAGCACGGCCACGAAGCTCTTCTGTTGGGAGGCCACGTCCTCGAGCAGCGCGCCATCGCTGGCTGGGCCATAGACGAAGTTGGCGAACACCTGGTCGTTCGAGGGCGCGGGCCAGGCCTGGTCGATCAGGACCTTGCCGTTCTCGACGACCACGAAGCCGGTGCTGTTGTGGTTGCGCAGATAGTCGAGGAGATCGCCCATTTCCGGCGACTTGACCGCCGCCGCGATCGGAGCGGCGGGGGGCGCGGCCGCGCAGCCGGCGGTCAGCGGCAGGATCGAGACCGTCGCGGCGAGCGCGAGGGCCAGAACGCGTGGCGTCATTTCGACTTTCCCTTGGCGGGGGCGCGAGGCTTGCGCTCCGAGCTCGCCGGCGACGGTGGCTCGGCGATCAGGCGCGGGCCGCGGGCCAGCATGATCCGGGCGACCTCGCCCTGCATGAAGTAGAGGATGTCGCGCGCCGATTGGCTGGCCTTGTCGGCGTCGCGCTCGACCAGGGCCGAGCGGACGCGGCGCCAGTACTCGTAGGGGCCTGGCCCAGTCGCGTTCAGCGCCAGGGCGACATAGGAGAAGTGGAAGCGCGTCTTGCGGCGGACGCTCTCGATCATGCGCTGGGCATCGGCGCTGGAGCAGGCGCTCATGGCGCTGAAGATCGCTTCCGAAACCTCTATGATCTGCTCGGAGGGCGCATTGCTGGCCGCGTGCTCGAGCAGGGCGTCGATCTTGGTCAGGATGCCACCGATCACGGCGTCCGACCCGCGAAGGCAGGCGAAGCGGGCGGCCAGGCCGTACAGCGCGGCGCGGACTTCATAGAGGTCGAACACTTCCTCGACCGTCGTCGAGGACACGCGAGCTCCGCGGTTCTCCTCGATCTCGATCAGACCGTCATCGGCCAGCACGCGCAGGGCGCGACGGACAATGGAGCGTCCCACGCCGAACTCGCTGCACAATTTCACTTCGCGGAGCCATTCGCCGGCGGCGAGTTCGCTGCGTTGGATCTGGACGCGCAGGGCCTGGGCAAGGTCGTCGGCGGTCAGGGGCGCGCTGGAGGTCGCGCTGTCGCCGCTAGACTTGCTCTTGGATTTTGCTGTGGCTGCCAATGACGTTTCCTCACACGGACTCGTTGCGCTTCGCCGAGAGCATACCAGTGCCGCTCCCTCCATTCCTATTTCGCGCCGGGCGGAGCGGCAAGCGCTTTGTCGGCCTGTGCGTGAAAATTGTTGTACAATGGTCGAGCTCGTTTTCATCGCCCTTTAGGGCGGTGGCGGGCGGCCGAGGCTTGTCGGGTTCGGCAGCCTTGCTGGCCTTGGAGGTGGAAGCGAGGCTGTCGGCGTTTCATGCTGAACGTTTTCAATCGCTTCCTTGTCTCTGCCCTTGCGTGGAGGAGGGCTCCATCACGGACGTGGCGTCGAGAGTGTGCGCATTGTTGCGCATCTATTACCAAAAAATTGTCGAACAAAAAACAGCGTTATGCTTGACACATTGTGTCGAGCGGCGAGAGGGTCTGCCCGCCGCGAGTGTCCGAAGAGACGCGGGAGCGGCTAGGGAGGACTGCCATGAGCGTTACCGCGAACCTGTCGATCACCGACACAGGACGCATGTACACCTATGTTCAGAATGGCGTTTCAGTGACCCACGAACGAACGGTCGAGTTCGACGTGTTCGCGCCCAGTACGCCGGGGAACTACCCCGTCATCTTCTGGAGCCACGGCCACCTCATCGCGACGTCCGGTTCGAATTTCGACATTCCGAAGGGCCTGGCTGACGCGGGCTATATCGTCATCGTGCCAACCCACCTGGACAGCGTCGACAACCCCGAACAGGGCTCGGCGCTGAACGACCGGTTCCCATTGAGCGACCCGCAGTGGACGGTGCAGCGCATCAGCGACATGAAGTTCGCCTATGCGCAGTTCGCGACCATCCTGGCGCAGCTGAATACGGCGTCGGGCGGCGGCTATGCGGGCAACCTGGCCGAAGCCACCGCCGCCGGCCACAGCCAGGGCGCGCTCACCTCGGCGATCCTGACGGGCGCGGTCAGCAGCACGACCGTGCTCCAGGGGCTGGCCGACGCCAACTTCAAGCAGGCCATTCTCGTCTCGCCGCAGGGCGCGGTGTCGGGGTCGAGCTGGCACGGCCTCTACTACAATTCGGCCACCGACAACTCCTGGGCCAACGCTACGACGCCGACCCTGATCCTGACCGGAACGGACGACAGCGGGACCGACGGGCAGACCTATCTCACCCGGCTGGACGGCTTCGACTATGCGCCGGTGGGGAACAAGTTCGCCATGGTGGTGTCCGGCGCGAGCCATCTGGAGATGGGTGGCGTGGGCGACACGGCGGTGACCGCCCAGGTCGTCGCCGCGGCCACGGCCTTCGCCAACGCCTACGCCAAGAACCAGACGGCCGCGCTGGCCTCGCTGGTCAATGTCGAGGCCTATCAGGCGGCCCACACCCTGGTGCGCGAGGTCTATGAAAAGGCCGGTGTCGCCAATGGCGGGACCGCGAACGGCCACGGCGTGCTAGTCGGCGGCGCCTCGACCGAGACGCTGACGGGATCGACCACGGACGACCTGATCCTGGGCAACGGCGGCAACGACACGCTGATCGGCGGCGCGGGCAACGACACCCTGGTCGGCGGCTCGGGCGCCGACAGCCTGACGGGCGGGGCCGGCAACGACGTCTTCCGTCTGACCGCGACAGGCGACAGCGGCACGACCTCGACCACGCGGGACAAGATCACCGACTTCCATGACAACGGTACAGACCGCATCGATCTGAGTCCGATCGACGCGGTTCCAGGTGGCGCGGACAACGCGTTCGCCTGGATCGGAACCTCGGCCTTCTCGGCGGTCGGTCAGGTCGATCTGGCGACGAGCGGCACGAGCGTGCTGGTTCAGCTCAACACCGTCGGCACATCCGGAGCCGAAGCCACGATCGAGCTGGTGGCGACGACGCTCGGGACGGGCGCTGGACAGGTCGCCAGCACCGGTACGGAATTCCTGCTGTAGGTCTCGTATGGACGCCTCCGCTCCCTTGGGCGGAGGCGTTTCCGCAAGGCAGAAAACGTCGCGCTGGCAGGAACTGCACGGCAGGTTTGGCCGAAGTATAGTAAACAAAATCGCGAGTTAACTATCTATACCACTCAATGTTGAGTGAAAGTTCCTTGTCGCACGATCGCTGCATGAAGCGCCCCAAAAAGCGTGGGGAAGTCATGACCATCAGCAGTGCGATGTACGCCGGCGTATCGGGCCTGCAGGCCTATTCGGCGGCCCTGGCGGCGATCTCCGACAACATCGCCAACGTCAACACGCCTGGCTACAAGCGCCAGACGACGTCATTCGCTTCGAGGATAGGCTCGCAGGGCGGCGGCTACAGCGCCGGAGGGATCGGCGTCACGCCTCGGCAGCACGTCTCCCAGCTGGGGCCGGCCGTGTCGACACAGTCGGCCACCGACCTGTCGATCGCCGGCTCGGGCTTCTTCGTCACGACCAAGAAGGCCGAGGGCGTTGGGCCGACCGATAGCCGGCTGTTCACGCGCGCAGGCTCCTTCACGCCGGATAGCTCGGGCTATCTGCGCAATGACGCGGGGCTCTATCTGCAGGGCTGGCTGGCCGATCCTCTGACCGGCCAGATCACCGCCGATCCGTCGGACCTGTCGCGGCTGTCGGCGATCAACGTGACATCCCTGGGCGGCGCGTCGGACAAGACCACGCGGGTAAGCGTCAGCGCAAACCTGAACGCCGGCCAGGCGGTGTCGGCCTCGGCGCGGGCGACTGTCACCAAGTCGGGCGCACCCGAAAGTCCGTCCGGATCGGCCGACTACACCGTGATCTACGGTCCGACGGGCAAGGGCGATCAGTACGCGGTCGAAATCCGCCGCGATGGCGTCGCGGTGTCCTCGGGCGTGGCCTCCTTCGATCCGGCGAGCGGCGGGCTGGTCGGCTATGTGCCGAAGGGGGCGACCGCGCCCGTCACCTCGCTGACCACTGGTGGGCAGACCGTGGCGCTCGTGGACCTCGGTTTGGCCGACAAGAACGACGCGGTGGCGGCCGGCGCCTACGATCCGGCCTCGCGGTCGATGGCTGACTACGCCAGGGATCCGTCGACCGGGGTCAAGCCCGACTTCGAGATCCAGATTCCGGTGTCCGATTCCAAGGGTGGCGACCGGACCCTGACGGTGTCGATGATCAAGGGGCCGGGGCCGAACGAGTGGTTCGCCGAGCTGCGCGCCAAGCCGGGTGAGTTGGCCAACAACGCCAATGGCCTGATCAGGTCGGCGAAGGTCACGTTCAGCACCGACGGCAAGCTGCTCGACGCGGGCGGACTGCTGACGGGCGACCCGCCGTCCGTCACGATTGGCGGCTCGGATCCCGCCGCGGCCGGGAGCGGTCCACGTTGGGCCGACGCGTTGGGGATCGGCGCCCAGACCCTCCAGATCGACCTGAACCGAGCGGCTGGCGGCCTGACGCAGTATGCTTCGCAGTCGGTCGTGCAATCGGTCGACGCCAACGGCGCGGCGCTCGGCAATGTGGTCGGCGTCGAGATCGACGATCGTGGCTATGTCACGGCGACCTACGATAACGGCGTCTCGCGCCGGATCGCCCAGGTGGCCGTCGCCACCTTCGCCAATCCCGACGGGCTACGCGCCACCAGCGGCAATGCCTATCAGGTCAGCGCCGACAGCGGCGGCTACAGCCTCAAGGCGCCTGGCGAAGGTGGCGCTGGCGAGATCGCGTCATCGACCCTGGAAGGTTCCACGGTCGATCTCTCGGTGGAGTTCACCGACCTGATCCGCACCCAACGGGCCTATTCGGCCTGTTCGAAAATCATCAGGACCGCCGACGAGATGCTGCAGGAACTCCTCGACATGAAGCGATGAGAAACGCCGCTCATCGCGGTTCGCTTTCGCGGGTGAAGATGCGCACCAGCCAAAGGAACAGGCCGATCGCCAGGAAATAGAACGGGGTCAGCGTATAGAGCGCCATCTGCAGCGAGTTGTGCGGATGGCTGGCGCGGAAGAAGTCGCTGGCGGCCCCGACATAGGTGGGGCCAAGGCCCAGGCCGATGAAGTTCATGACCAGCAGCAGCAGGGCGCCGGACATGACCCGTTCCTCCGGCCGCACCTCTTCCTGGACCAGGGCCACCGACGACGACAGGTAGAAGTAGTTCAGGAAGGTCGGGCCAGCCAGGAAGGCCAGGGCCAGAGGCCAGGTCGGAGCCCAGACGAAGCCGACATAGAACGGAACGGCCAGGGCCAGGGAGATCACCGGGGCCATGGCGTAGACCACCTTGGAGCGGCGCCTGAAGCGGTCGATCACGCGGCCCGACACGAAGATGCCGGCGCTCATGCAGATTCCCACGACGAGAGCGTACCAGAGCGCGACCTGCTGCAGGGTCATGCCCTTCTCGCGCATCAGGAACAGGGTCGCGAAGTTGCCCAGACCGTAGGTCACGAACTGGGTCGCGCCGCTACCCAGCGCAGCCAGCATCAATGGCGGGCGGGAGAAGAACATCTTCAGCGTCGCCCAGAACGGCGCCTTGCGCGGCGGGGCGTCGGCGGTCGCGCCGTCCAGGGCGCCGCGCTTCGGCTCTTTCACCATCAGGGGCAGGACGACGGCCGCCAAGATCCCGACCGAGCCCAGCACGACGAAGGCGTAGCGCCAGTTGAAGGCCGCCGCGATGGCCGCGCCGAAGGCGATCCCCAGCGCCGCACCGACCGGCGGGCCGAGATTGTAGATCCCCAGCGCCGTCCCCCGGCGGCCGGGCGGGAAGTAGTCGGTGATGATCGCGTAGGAAGGCGGCACGCCGCCGGCCTCGCCGAAGCCGACCGTCATCCGCGCGAAGGCGAACTCGCCATAGCTGCGCGAGAGCCCGCAGGCCACGGTCGCCGCGCTCCAGATTCCGCAGGCCAGCGAAAGGACGGCGACCCGGTTGGTGCGATCGGCCAGCCAGCCGACCGGAATGGCGATGAAGCAGTAGAACATCGCGAAATAGAGGCCGCCGATCAGGCCCAGCTGGCTGTCGGTGACGTGCAGGCTGTCCTGGATCGGCTTGGCCAGGATCGACATCAGCTGCCGGTCCAGGAAGTTCAGGACATAGACGAACCACAGCATGCCCAGGACGAGCCAGGCGCGAGCGCCGACCGAGGCGGTCGCCGGGTCCTGTCGGGCGGCGGTGAGGGGAGGGGCGTTCATCGGCCGACCTCGCCGATGAAGAGCTTGTGGTCGCGCGGATCCGGCCGCGGCGCCGTGGCGCGCGTGTTGTTCAAGGCTTCCTCCCGTGCCGCTCTTCGGAGCTTGGCTTGTTTCGAGCTTGGGCCCAAGCGGGCCTCTTCGTCAATATTCACACGCGAGAGAGTGAGTGTTGACAGCCGTCAGGATCGGCTGCACCGTGACCTCGTAACGTCGACGGCAAACGATCGACGCTCACCCGGGGAAGAACGTCATGAAGGTTGGTCTTTTTGCGTCGGCGTGCGCCGTCGCACTCGTCGCTTTCTCCGCGCCGGCGCTGGCGCAAACGACCGCTGGAGCGGGCCAGGACACCAGCGAGCGCAAAGACGCCGCACTGGTCGGCGAAGTGATCGTCACATCCACCCGCCGCCCGGAAAAGGTCCAGGACGTGCCGCTCAGTGTCACGGCCTTCGACCAGAAGGAGCTGACCGCCAAGGGCATCGTCGGCTTCGAGGGCCTGGCGCGGCAGACGCCAGGCGTGGTGCTGAACCGCCCCACCGCCAACTTCAACAACTTCACCGCCCGGGGCGTGGCCACCAACGGTTACGGCGCCAACCTGCAAAGCACGGTGGCGGTCTATATCGACGAACTGCCGATCTCGACGATCGGCAACACCACGGTGCTGGACCCCAACCTGTTCGATATCGAGCGTGTCGAGTTCCTGCGCGGGCCGCAGGGCACGCTGTTCGGCTCGGGCTCTCTGTCGGGGGCGCTGCGCATCCTGACCAAGGCCCCGAACCTGTCGAGCCGCGAGGCCTCGACTCTGGTCGACTTCGGCCTGACCGGTTCGGACTCGCTACGCCAGCGCTACAACCTGATGGTCAACACGCCGCTGATCGAGGACAAGCTGGCCCTGCGCGTGGTCGGCTTCTACCGCCACGAGGAAGGCTATCTCGATAACATCGGGACCAAGGTTCACAACTCCAACACCCTGGTCGACTGGGGCGGCCGAGCGACGCTGCTCTACAAGCCGAACGATCGTCTCTCGGTGAAGGCGCTGTTCTCGTACGAGAACAGCAACCCGAAGGACTCCTCGATGGTCAGCCCGTCGCTGGGGCGCGAGAAGCGGATTTCGGACCGCCCCGACCAGTTCGTCGGCAAGCTGCGCACCCACAACCTGACGGTCGACTACCAATTCGACGGCGCGCATTTCACCAGCTCGTCGACCTATTCGAAGTTCGATCAGAAGTTCTTCGTTGACCTCGCCGGCACGTTCGGCGGCGGCATCGCCTTCGCGCTCGACGCTATGGGCTATCAGAAGACCTTCGTCGAGGAGGCGCGCCTGGCGTCCGATCCGGGCGGCAAGGTCGACTGGGTGGTCGGCGGCTTCTACATGGATCGCCGTCTGGACGTGGATTACTTCTATCGCTCGAACCCGGCCTATCTGGCCGCGCACAAGATCACCGGCCTGCCGGACGAGTACTATCAGCGCCAATACACGCACTTCCTCTCGCACGAGAAGGCGCTGTTCGGTCAGCTGACCTATCGTTTCAGCGACCAGGTCTGGGCGACGGGCGGCATCCGCTACGGCAAGGTCGATTCCCAGGGCTTCACGGAAGCCGGCGGCTACAACAGCGCCTACCTGACCTACGCGATCTACGGCATCCAGGGGCCGCTCGCCATGACGCCGATCGTGGCGGCGACGGGCGTCAAGGCGACGGGCAGCAAGCCCTCGTTCAAGGTCAGCCTGTCGTACAAGCCCTCGCCGACCCTCACGACCTACGCCACCGTCTCGACCGGTTTCCGCACGCCGGTGGTCAACGCGTTCGCCGGCCGGCCCAGCCTGGTCAATCCGAACGACCTGACGATCCCGAACGGGGCGTCCTCCGACGATCTCACCAACTACGAGCTGGGCGCCAAGGGCCGGTTCCTGAACGGTCTGGTCGCCGCCAATGTCGCCGTCTACCTGATCGACTGGAGCAACATCCAGGTCCAGGCCAACCGCGTCTCGGACAGCGTGCAGTTCGCGACCAACATCGGCGCGGCCCGCAGCAAGGGCATCGAGCTGGAACTGCTGGCCTTCCCGGCCAAGGGCCTGACCATCGGCGTCAACGGCTCGCTGAACGAGGCCAAGGTCACCAAGCTGACGGCGGCCGAGGCGGCGATCTCCGGCGCTGTCCAGGGCGCGCGCCTGGCGTCGCCCAAGGTGCAGGGCTCGCTGTTCGTCAACTACGGCTGGGACCTGACGCCGAAGGCCAAGGCCAACCTGTCAGTCGTCCTGCAGCATGTCGGCTCGTATCCGGGCTCGTTCCCGCGCGTGCCCGGTCAGCCGACGGTGACCAGCGCCACCTACGGGTTCACCGACGCCTACGAGAACGTCAACGCGACGTTCGCCGTGGCCATGGGCCAGGCCACGATCGGCGCCTATGTCGAGAACCTCTTCGACGACCACTCGATCACCTACGTCCACCCCGAAGCGTTCATCGCCAGCCGGTTCGCGACCATGCGGCCGCGTACCGCCGGGGTGCGCCTGGGTTACGAGTTCTAGGCGATGACAGGCTTCCGCTTCTGCAAGAGCGTCGCCAGCAGTCTCGCTTCGACGACGCTCGCCTTGGCCCTGGGGACCTTGGCGAGCGTCACCCCCGCGCGGGCGGAGCAGCCGGTCGTCCAGGCGCCGGCTGGTTCGCTTCGCGGCGTTGATCAAGGCGGTATGCGGGCCTTCAAGGGCGTGCCCTATGCGGCCGCGCCCGTCGGGGCGCTGCGCTGGAAGCCGCCGGCCGAGGCTCCGGCTTGGTCCGGGGTCCGGGATGCGCTCGACTACGGTCCGGCCTGCGTCCAGCTGCCGCCACGCGCCGGGAACATCTACGCCGCGCCGCTGAAGGCGATGAGCGAGGATTGCCTGTCGCTGAACATCTGGTCGCCCGCCAAGGCCCGCAAGGCGCCGGTGCTGGTCTGGATCCACGGCGGCGCCCTGATCGGCGGCGCCAGCAGCGAAAGCCTGTACGACGGCGCCGTGCTGGCCAAGCGGGGCGACATGGTCGTCGTCTCGATCAACTACCGCCTGGGCGTTCTAGGCTATCTGGCGCATCCGGAGCTCAGCGCGGAGTCACCCGATCACGTGTCGGGCAACTACGGCCTGCTGGACCAGGTCGCGGCCCTGCGCTGGGTGCAGAAGAACATCGCCGCCTTTGGAGGCGATCCTTCCAACGTGACCATCGCCGGGGAGTCGGCGGGCGGCCTCAGCGTCATGTACCTGATGGCCTCCCCGTCGGCCCGAGGCCTGTTCCACAAGGCCATCGCCCAGAGCGCCTACATGGTCTCGACGCCGAGCCTGCGCGAGCAGAAGTTCGGCCACGTCTCGGCCGAGGCCATGGGCGCGGCGACGGCCGCCAAGCTGGGCGCCAAGAGCCTCGCCGACCTTCGGGCGATGGACGCCGAGACGCTCAACACCACCGGCCTGATCGCCGGCTTCCAGACGTTCGGCGCGGTCGACGGCAAGGTGCTGCCCAAGCAGTTGGTCGATACCTTCGACGCCGGCGAGCAGGCGCATGTGCCGATCCTGGCGGGTTTCAACAGCGGCGAGATTCGCTCCCTGCGCATCCTGGCCCCGCCAACGCCGGCCGACGCCGCGACCTACGAAGCCGAGATCCGAAAGCGCTATGGCGATCTCGCCGATGACTTCCTGAAGCTTTATCCGGCCAACGACCGGGCCGAGAGCGTGCTGCTGACCACGCGGGACGCGCTCTACGGCTGGACGGCCGAGCGGCTGGTCGCCAAGCAGACGGCGGCGGGTTCGGCGAGCTATCTCTACTATTTCGACCATGGCTATCCTGCCGCCGACATGGCGGGGCTGCACGGTTTTCACGCCGCCGAGCTTCCCTACATGTTCGGCAATCGTGGCCTGACGCCGCCGGCCTGGCCCAAGATCCCGGATACGCCCGCCGAAGCCGGACTTTCGACGGCGATGGTCGGCTATTGGACCTCGTTCGCCCGCGACGGTGCGCCCAAGGCCGGCGGGCAGCCTGCCTGGAATCCCTATGGCGCCGAGCGCGCCTACATGGCCTTTGCCGATGGTCCCCGCCCGGGCGTACGCCTGCGCCCCGGTATGTACGAGTTGAACGAGTCCGTGATGTGCCGCCGCCGAGCTCAGGGCGACGTCTCGTGGAATTGGAACGTCGGCGTCGTCTCGCCGCCGCTTCCGCCTGGAGCGCCCCAGTGCCGATGATTGACGGTGAGATGCAGGCTTTCGGCCTGACGCTCGACAAGTTCCTCGACCACGCGGCCAAGTGGCGACCGGACGCCCAAGTGGTCACGGCGCGCGAAGACGGCGGGCTGGATCGCATCGGCTATGCCGGGCTTCGCGATCGCGCGGTCCGCGTTTCGACGGTGCTGGCCGGTCTTGGCGTCAAGCGCGGCGATCGCGTCGCGACCTTGGCCTGGAACAGCCAGGCCCACGTCGAGACCTGGTACGCCATCATGGGCATGGGTGCGGTCTGCCACACGCTGAACCCGCGCCTGACAGCCGAGCAACTGGCGGCGATGGTCGTGCAGTCCGAGGCGGCGATCCTGATCGCCTCGGCGGACCTTGCACCGTTGGCGCAGCGCATCCGGGAGGCCACGCCCGGCCTCGAACGTCTGTTGATAATCGACGGCGCCGCATGCGAAGGCCAATCCTTGGAGCCGCTGGTTGCAACGGCCCGCGCCGACACCGTATGGGGCGATTTCGACGAGACGGCTCCGTGCGGCCTCTGCTTCACCTCCGGCACCACGGGCGCGCCGAAGGGCGTCACCTACACGCACCGGTCCAGCTATCTGCACACGTTGCGGACGCTGCAGGCCGATGTGATGGCCATTTCAGGGAATGACGCCGTGCTGGCGGTGGTGCCGATGTTCCACGCCAACGCCTGGGGCCTGCCGTTCGCCACGCCGGCGGTTGGCGCCAAGTTGGTCCTGCCGGGCCGTCAGGCCGACGGCGCGAGCCTGGCCCGCCTGATCGCCGAAGAGAACGTCACAGTCGGCGTGGGCGTGCCGACCGTATGGCTGGGCCTCGTCGAGCACCTGGAGGCGGTGGGCGGCGAACTGCCGTCGCTGCGCCGCCTGATCGTCGGTGGGGCGCCGATGCCGCCGGCCCTGATGGAGCGGATCGAGCAACGCCTCGGCGTCACCGTCCAGACCAGCTGGGGCATGACCGAGCTTTCGCCCTCGGGCACGGTCGCGGCGCTAGGCGATCCGTCACGCGCAGCGCTGTCGGGTCGGCCGGCCGTAGGCGTGGATCTGCTGCTGACCGACGCCGACGGCGTGGCGCTTCCCAGGCAGCGAGATATCGAGGGCCATTTGCGGGTTCGCGGTGCGGCGGTGGTCCAGCGCTACTTCGGCCATGACACGCCGGCGAGCGACGCCAACGGCTGGTTCCCGACGGGCGACCTGGCTCGCATCGACGCCGACGGCAACCTGATGATCACCGGCCGCGCTAAGGACCTGATAAAATCGGGCGGCGAGTGGATCAACCCCGCCGAGATCGAGGCGGTGGTCGGGGCCTTGCCCGCGATCTCGCTGGCCGCCGTCATCGGCCGGGCCGATCCCAAGTGGGGCGAGCGGCCGATCCTGTTGGTCGAGACCCAGGGTGAAGTCTCCGACGAAGCGATCCTGGCCTCATTGCGGGGGCGTGTGGCCTCGTGGTGGGCCCCCGATGCGATCTATCGTCTGGAGCGCATGCCTCTGGCGTCCACCGGCAAGATCGACAAAATTCGGTTGAGGTCGGAATACGGCGGCTAACGTCGAATACGTCGCCCGCTCGTCATCATGGAATGGAAGTCCGCTTAGTGTCCGAAGTCGCCAAACCCCGTCGTACCTCCAAGAAGGCCGAACAACGGGCCGAGATGATGGAGCAGATCCTCGACGCGGCCGAGTTCCTGTTCTCCAAGCATGGCCTCTACGGCGTGACGCTGAAGGACGTGGCCAAGATGGTCGGCGTGCACCACACGCTGATGAACTACTACTTCGACGATAAGAAGACCCTGTTCGACGCCGTCTTCGCGCGGCGCGCCGTGGTCACCAGCGAACGCCGGATGCGGGCGCTCGAGGAGTACGAGAAGGCCTCGAATGGCAAGCCAACCGTGGAGGGCGCTTTGAGGGCGTTCCTCGACACCGACCTCGACCTCTATATCGAAGGCGGGGAGGGGTGGAAGAACTACGCCGCCCTGGGCGCCCAGGTCGCCAACGCGCCCGAATGGGGCGCGGCGTTGATGGACGAGCACTTCGATCCGGTGGTCCTGCGCCTGATCGAGCTCCTGAAGAAGGCCCTGCCGGATTGCGCCGAGGCCGACATCTTCTGGGGCTATCACTTCGTTACCGGCGCCCTGATGCTGACGCTGGCGCGGACGGGGCGGATCGACAAATTGTCCGGCGGCGTCTGCAAGTCGGATGACTTCACCGCCGTGAAGGATCGCATGGCCACCTTCATGGCCGCCGGCTTCATGTCGGTGTGCAAGGGCAAGGCGGCGAGCGCCTAGGCCCGACGACGCCTTCTGGAGGCGCTTGGTTCAAAACACTCACTAGCCGAATAGTGAATTGAGCTCGGCTCGCCGGGCTGGAATTGGAAGGAAGTACGATGTTGCTGCAAGGACGCGTTGCGATCGTCACGGGCGCTGGCGGAGGCCTGGGGCGGACCCATGCGCTCTATCTGGCCAGCCAGGGCGCGAAGGTGGTCGTCAACGACCTGGGCCAGGAGGCCGCCGATCGCGTGGCCGCCGAGATCGTCGCGGCGGGCGGCGAGGCGTTCGGCGTCGCGGCCTCGGTCACCGACGAAGCCGGCGTGAACGCCATGATCGAGGCTGTCGTGGCGCGCTGGGGCCGGATCGACATCCTGATCAACAACGCCGGCATCCTGCGCGACAAGACCTTCGCCAAGATGAGCATCGACGACTTCCGCCTGGTGGTCGACGTCCACCTGATCGGGTCGGCGATCTGCACCAAGGCCGTCTGGGGCGTCATGCGCGAGCAGGGCTATGGCCGCATCGTGATGACCACGTCCTCGTCGGGGCTCTACGGCAACTTCGGCCAGGCCAACTACGGCGCGGCCAAGATGGCGCTGGTCGGTCTGATGCAGACCTTGTCGATCGAGGGCGAGAAGTACGGCGTCCGCGTCAACTGCCTGGCCCCGACGGCGGCGACGGCCATGACCGAGGGCGTGTTGTCCGAGGAGGGCTTGAAGCAGCTGGATCCAGCTTTCGTCAGCCCGGGCCTCCTGGCCCTGGTGTCGGACGATGCGCCGACGCGAGCCATTCTGTGCGCCGGCGCCGGCCACTTCGCGACCGCCAGCATCACCCTGACGGAAGGCCGCTATGTCGGCGGCGTCGCCGACGCGGGTGAGCAGGTGATCGGCCAATGGAGCGGTGTTTCCGACCGAACCGGCGAGATCGTTCCGGCTTACGGCTTCACCCAATCGGAACGCGAACTGGCCAGCGCCAAGGCGAACGCCTAGCGCTCGGCGCGACCGGTGGGGACCACCAGAACCGAGCCGTCCGGCCGTTTCTGGACCTCCACCGGCAGGGCCGAGGGCAGGTTGCGTACGAAGGCGTCGACCTGGTCGATCCGGAAGCTGGCCGTCAGGCGCACGTCGCTCAGCGCCGGATCGGCGGCCATGCGCTGGTTCGAGAAGCGGTTGATGTCGGCGGCGACGTCGGCGATGCGGGCGGAAGCGTAGCTCAGGCGACCGCGTCGCCAGCCATCGATGGTCGAGGGATCGCTCAGCCGGGCCTGGCGCGCGCCGCGGCCGTCCAGGGTCACCAAGTCGCCCTTGGTCAGCACAGCCTTGAACGCCGGGCCGCCGGCGTCGCGGCGCACCTCGACGCGACCCCGCTGCACGGCCACGTTGATCTCGCCGCTCTGCGCCTTGCGGACGTCGAAGCGGGTGCCCAGCACCGTGACCCGGGTCTCGCCGGCTGCCACCTGGAATGGACGGCCCGCCGCGTGGCGGACGTCGAACAGAACCTCGCCGCGCTCAAGGTCGTAGCGACGGCCGCTCAACCAGCCGGCTTCACGCAATCGGCTCTCGGGAGCCATGATCGCCGTGCTGCCGTCGCGCAGGGCGACGGTGCGGATCGCATGGCCGCTCTCGATCACCGTGGAGCGAGTGGCGACGCCCACGCCGATCGCCAGGCAGGCGGCGAGAGGTAGGCCGGCCGCCGCCCAGATCCAGGCAGGGCGGGCAGGGCGGGCGACCGTGGCGGGGCGTTTCAGGGCCTCGACCTCGCTCAGCGTGACCATCAGCCGCTCGACCTGGTCATAGGCCTGGACATGGCGGGGATCGTCGTCCAGCCACTGGCGCAGGGCCTGGGCGCGCTCGCTCGACAGCCGCTCGCCGAAGACGGCGAGGGCCCAGTCGCGGGCTTCCTTCTCGATGTCGCGATCAGTCGCGGCGGTGGCGTTCACGGGATAGTCCTCGGAAGTCGATGGCGCCGCCCACGAGGGCGCGCTGGCAGACGGCGACAGCCTCTCCGACCGTCTTGCGGACCAGGGCTTCGGAGACGCCGTTCTGGCGGGCGATCTCGGCGAAACTCTGGCCAGCCACACGGTTGGCGGCCAGGAAATTACGATGGCGTGGCGGCAGGCCCTCCACCACGCGGTTCAGTACAACCAGTTCCTGCTTGGCGATCAGCGTCCGCTCGGCGTCCGGCGGCGCGTCGGGCTCCAAGGCCGAAGCGGACGTCGAGACCACCTGCGAGGTGCGCCGCTGACGCCGCAAGGCGTCGCGCGCCAGATTGATCGCGACCCTGAACACGAAACCCCGAGGGCTCTCGTGCTCGTGGTCGGCAGGCCGCTCGCCCAGTTTGACGAAGGCTTGCTGCGCCAGGTCCTCCGGCTCCGGCGGGCCAGGACCGAAACGCGTGCGCAGAAACACGCACAGGTCCTGAAAGTCGTCGGCGTAGGTTTCGCGGAAGACGTCGCGCCGACTCCAGGTGCGTTGATCGTCTTCGGCGCCGGGCCGCTGCGGTATCGCCACGGCCCCTCCCTTTCCCGTACGCGCTGATATTGCCCCAACGATGCGGTCTCGCGGGCCGCCGTTCAATGCATCGGCAAAAAAATAGCCGACGGACGAACTTTGTTGTGCGGATCGCTGCGGCTCGATCGTTGATCATAGATGTACCCGTCTGCGCGCAACAAATTTGCGCCATTTTTCCTATGTGACCGGTAACTTTCCTCTTTCGAATCCAAAGTCGGCATGTTTATGTCAGTCTAAGTGACACCGGTGTCTAGCCGGGAAAGCGGCCGCGAAGACCGCGATGAGGAGGAGACGAGTGTTGCGAACCCCGGTTCGATCCGTGAATCAGGCGTGCCGCGCCGAAAACCGGCGAGCCGTCGATGCGCGTTGACGGCGATTTCGTGCAGCCCTTCATGGATTTCTCACGGGCCCTGGACCGCGAGCTGAGCGATCTGCTGGTGCAGTCGCTGCTCCGCCGCATGCGTCACGCCCTCCTGGAAGGCAAGACGCTTGAAGCGCCAGGGATCGGCGAGTTCACCGTACGGCAGCGCAACCCCTACGCTCTGATCAATCCGACCAGCGGCGAAGCCGCCGAGCTGGGCGGCGAGCGCGTCATCCTGTTCCGCCCCGACAAGCAGCTGTTGAAGGACCTGAACGCGGTCCAGAGGAGCGGCGATGTCGCGTAGTTTCCATGGCCTGCTGTGGGCCTCGTCGGCCGCGTTCGCGCTGATCGCCGCCGCGACGCCGGCGTTCGCGCAGGACGTTTCGCCCTATCGCGACCCCAAGCTGTCCGCCGCCCAGCGCGCGGCCGACCTTGTGTCGCGCATGACGCTTGAGGAGAAGGCCGGCCAGCTGCGCCATGCCGCGCCCGCCATCCCGCGCCTGTCGGTTCCGGCCTACAACTGGTGGAACGAAGGCCTGCACGGCGTCGCCCGCGCGGGTGAGGCGACTGTGTTCCCGCAGGCCGTCGGCTTGGCCGCGACCTTCGATACCGACCTGATGCACCAGGTCGCCGACGTCATCAGCACCGAATTCCGCGCCAAATACGTCGAGAAGGTCGCCGCCGACGGCTCGACGGCCCAGTACCGGGGCCTGACCGTCTGGTCGCCCAACATCAACATCTTCCGGGATCCCCGCTGGGGCCGGGGGCAGGAGACCTACGGCGAGGACCCGGTTCTCACCGCCGAGATGGGCGTGGCTTTCGTCCGGGGTCTGCAAGGTCCCGACCTCGAACACCTGAAAACCATGGCCACCGCCAAGCACTACGCCGTGCACAGCGGGCCCGAGGCCGATCGTCACCGCGACGACATTCATCCGTCGAAGCACGACCTGGAAGACACCTATCTCCCGGCCTTCCGCGCGCTGATCACCCGCGCCAAGGCTGACGCCGTCATGTGCGCCTACAACGCCGTCGACGGTCTGCCGGCCTGCGCCAATCCGGCCCTGCTGACCGACCGCCTGCGTCGCGACTGGGGCTTCCGGGGGCATGTGGTCTCGGACTGCGCCGCCGTCGCCGACGTCTATCTGCCGACCTCGCACGCCTATCGGAAGACCGCCGCCGAGGCCTTCGCCGCCACCCTGAAGGCCGGGACGGACCTGGCCTGCGACTTCGGCGGCCCGAAGGGCGTCGAGGCGCCCGCCATCGTCGAGGCCGTGCGTACGGGCCTGGTGACCGAGGCCGAGGTCGACGTGGCCATGCGCCGGCTGTTCGAGGCCCGCTTCCGCCTGGGTCTGATGGATCCGCCGACCAGCGGCCCGTACGGCAAGATCACCGCCGCCGACAACGATACGCCCGCTCATCGCGCGATCAGTCTGCGCGCGGCGCAGTCGTCGATGGTGCTGCTGAAGAACAACGGCCTGCTGCCGCTGAAGGCCGCGCCAAAGACCATCGCCGTCATCGGTCCGAACGCTGACAGCATCGACGCCCTCGTCGGCAACTACAACGGCACGCCGTCCAAGCCGGTGACGGTGTTGGCCGGCATCCGGGCCCGCTTCCCGGACGCCAAGGTCGTCCACGTCGCGGGCACGGGCCTGATCGGTCCTGTGAGCAATCCGACGCCCGACGCGATCTTCTGCCAGGACGCGGCCTGCGCGGCCAAGGGCCTGAAGGCCGAAGCCTTCGACAACCTGGATCTGGCCGGCGCGCCGGTCGAGACTCGTGTCGACCCCAACGCCAAGTTCAGCTGGGGCCGCCCGACACGCCAGGAGCGCCACACCTCGATCCGCTGGAGCGGTTTCGTGACGCCCAAGCAGAGCGGTGCGCACGGCTTCAGCCTCACGGGTGACGGCGGCTGGCGCATCAAGGTCGACGGCCAGATGGTCGCCGACTTCTGGAACGCGGCCATCGATCCGGCCATGGCCAAGACCGTCGATCTGATCGGCGGCAAGACCTACGCAATCACGATCGAGGCCCGCCAGGACGGCGACCGCGGGACCCAGGGGCTGACCTGGAGCCAGCCGGCCGACGACGGCGCCTCCGCCCTGACCGCCGCCAAGGACGCCGATCTGGTGATCTTCGCCGGCGGCCTGTCGGCGCGTGTCGAGGGCGAGGAGATGAGCGTTCACGCCGCGGGCTTCGCCGGCGGCGACCGCACCAGCCTCGACCTGCCCGCGCCGCAACAGAAGCTGCTGGAGCGCCTCCAGGGTCTCGGAAAGCCGGTTGTCCTTGTGCTGATGAATGGCAGCGCGATCGCGTCCAACTGGGCCGACAACACCCTGCCGGCCGTGGTCGAGGCCTGGTATCCGGGCGGCGAGGGCGGCACGGCCGTCGCGGGTCTGCTGGCCGGCGACTACAGCCCCTCGGGCCGCCTGCCGGTTACGGTCTATCGCTCGGCCGACCAGCTGCCGCCGTTCAAGGACTACGGCATGGCTGGCCGCACCTACCGCTATTTCAGCGGCGAGGCCCTCTATCCGTTCGGCTACGGCCTGTCCTACACGCGCTTCTCGTACGGCAAGCCGGCCCTGAAGGCCGCCGCCGTCGCCGGCGAGCGGGTGAAGGTCGAGGTCCCGGTCTCCAACGCCGGTGGCCGCGACGGCGACGAAATCGTCCAGCTCTACGTCTCGCGGCCCAGTGCGGCCGGCGCGCCGATCCGGGCGCTGAAGGGCTTCCAGCGCGTGTCGCTGCGTAAGGGCGAGACCAAAACCGTCACCTTCGACCTCGACGCCGACGCCTTCGCCACCGTCGACACGAGCGGCCAGCGCTCGGTGGAGCCCGGCGTCGCCAAGCTTTGGATCGGCGGCGGTCAGCCCGTGTCGCGGGCGGGTCTCGCCCAACCGTCGGGCGTCGCCGCCCAGCTCCAGATCACCGGCCGAAAGGCGCTCGCCAACTAGGTCAACACCACCCGGCAGCGGAGAGAACAGAGAGCCGCCCGCCGTCATCGCAATCAAATTGGGGAGGAACCAATGACGACTAGAAACCAACACAGGGCGGCGCTGCTCGCCGGGATTTCACTGGCCACTGTCTTGGCCGCGACGCCGGGTCTGGCCGCCGCGCAGGCCGCTGCCGCCGCCACCGCCGCGCCGGCGCAGACCGGCGACACCGTCACCGAAGTGGTCGTGACCGGTTACCGCGCCTCGCTGCAGAGCGCGCTGAACCTGAAGAAGAACTCGGACGTGATGATGGACGCCATCAACGCCGAGGACATCGCCGACTTCCCGGACTCGAACCTCGCGGAGTCGTTGCAGCGACTGCCGGGCATCTCGATCGACCGCGACAACGGTGAAGGCCGCACCATCAGCGTGCGTGGTCTGTCTGGAGACTTCAGCCGCGTGCGCATCAACAACATGGAAGCGCTGTCCACCGGCGCGGCCAACGATGCTGGTTCGAGCCCGAACCGTTCGCGCGCCTTCGACTTCAACGCCTTCGCCTCGGAGCTGTTCAGCTCGGTCCGCGTGCGTAAGTCGTCTTCGGCCGAGGCCGACGAAGGCTCGCTGGGCGCGACGGTCGACCTGATCACCGGCCGTCCGTTCGACTACAAGAACAGCGCCATGGCCTTCTCGGCCGAGGATTCCTATTACCGCAACGGCAAGAAGCACAGCCCGCGCGTCACCGCGCTGTTCTCGGACCGCTTCTTCGACGGCAAGATGGGCGTGCTGATGTCGGCCGCCTGGGCCAAGCGCAGCTCCGAGGACGACAACTACGCCCGCGGCACCGGCTCGTCGGACTATGTCTATCGCGGCTCGACCTGGACCGGCGACGAACTGCCCGGCCGCGCCGGCTTCGCGGCCCCGACGGGCACCGTGTTCAGCGCGCTGATCCCGACCACCCTGACGGGCACGGCGCTGGACGCGTACAAGGCCAATCCGGCCAACTACTACAACCCGATGGCTAATCCGGCGGCCTACGCCGCCATGACCGGCTCGGACCCGGTCGCCTACGCCAAGCTCTATCCGAACTGCGCCGCCGCCGTGGCCGCGCCCGTCGCCGGCCAGACCGCGACCAGCCCTGGCTGCAACAACTCGCTGATCCGCTTCCCGGCGCTGCCGTCGATCGCCCAGCGTAACGTCGAAACCGAGCGTCTCGGCCTCACCGGTTCGTTCCAGCTGCAGCTGGCGGAACGCACCCGACTGACGGTCGACGCCCTCTATTCGAAGTTCGAAAGCACCAGCACCAACTACCAGCTGGGCCCGGTCGGCCTGAACCGCAACAACACCAACGCCAGCTACTCGTATGGCGCCAACGTCCCGACGGCCACGGCGCGCACCGGCTCGGCCATGACCGACGCTCAGCGTCGCGCGCTCTACCCCGGCACCTGCACGTTCGCCGCCGAGACCGAGCTTGCGCCCGGCACCGACTGCGGCCAGGCCCTGAACGGCACGACGCCTCTCGCGGGCTACGCCTTCAGCTTCAACCCGAACAACCTCGACGCCTACGAGTACTACACCAACCCACTCTCGGTCGGTTACGCCGGCCCGGCCGCCTCGCTGCCGTTCCGCGGTCAGCTGATCGGCCGCCCGGCCGTCAAGGTGCTGGACGCCGAGGTCGTGGGCCAGAACGCCGAGTATCTGAAGCTCGGCAATGTCGACTGGCGTTCGGGCGCTGACCGCGGCGCCTATACGACCGACTTCCGTCAGGTGTCGGCCAACATCGACCACGAGTTCAGCGACAGCTTCAAGGTCCAGGCGTCGGTCGGCGCCTCGCGCTCGGAGAACGTCAACGTCGGCACGCTGGTCGAATTCAACGCCATGGACGTCCAGGGCCCGTTCGTCTTCGACGAGCGCGGCGCGACGGGCATGCCCAAGTTCGACGCCGGCTTCGACGCCGCCAACCCCGCCAACTGGGGGATCATCAAGGGCTTCTCGGGCATGCGCCACTATCGGCGCACGACGATCAACGACTACAAGGGCGGCAAGATCGACCTGACGTACGAGCTCGACGACCACTGGACGATCAAGGGCGGCATCACCAAGCGTGAGTTCGAGTTCTCGACCGACCAGTACGAGCGCAACAACGACCTGCTGAACCCGACCGAGAAGGAAGCCAAGGTCTCGGTCGCCTCGCTCAGCCAGGTGATCAACTTCGGCGACGGCCTCGACGTGCCGGCCGGCTCGACGACCAAGTTCCTCGTGCCGAACATGGAGGCCTTCAGCAGCGTCTTCGGCTACGACTGCAACTGCATCAACAAGTTCGGCGACTTCACCATCACGCGGAAGCGCAACCGCACCGCCACCTTCGGCGTGACGGAAAAGAACCTGTCGTACTACGCGCAGTTCAACTTCAACTACGAAGTCTGGGGCGGCCGTCGCCTGTTCGGTAACGTCGGCGTTCGCCAGGCCGAGACCGACGTTGTGGCCTACGGTGAGACGACCGCCGGCCGCCGTATCGAGGGCAGCAACAAGTACACCGACACCCTGCCGTCCGGGAACATCACCTGGGAGGCCTACGACAACCTCTACATCCGCGCCGCCGCGGCCAAGGTCATGGCCCGTCCGCTGCTGGGCAACCTTTCGCCGGCCATCACCGGCGTCAGCATCCCGGGCGACGGTTCGACGACGGGCGCGACGATCACGGTCGGCAACACCAAGCTCTCGCCGTTCCGTGGCAATGCTTATGACGTCGCCGCCGAGTGGTACTTCAACAAGGGCGGCTTGATCAGCCTGGGTTACTTCCGCAAGGACATCTCCAGCTTCCCGCAGACGGTCTTCTATGAAGCCCCGCTGTCGACCTTCATGGACAAGGATGCGCTCGAGGCCCTCAAGCTGCAGTTCCCGGCCGCGACCGGCGCCGACGTCTTCCGTCGCGCCTATATCGACGCCGACAACACCGTTCTGGCCCGTCAGGTCCGCGACGCGCCCGGTGGCTACCTGCAGGGTCTGGAGTTCAACTTCCAGCAGGACCTGACTTTCCTGCCCTGGTACTTCAAGAACCTGGGCATCCAGTTCAACATGACCAAGTTGGACACCAAGCTAACCTACATCCTCGACCCGGGCACGGTCGTCGCGGGTGCGGGTACGGTCACCAAGGCGCCGACCTATGGCACCGGTCCGTGGCTGGGCGCCTCGCCCAAGGGCATGAACCTGACGGTCTATTACGAGACCAAGAAGTTCAACGCCCGCGTCTCGATGGCCAAGCGCGACGCCTACAAGACGACGTATCCGCTCACCGCCGGCAACTGCGACCCCGGTCTGCAGGCCAACGGTTCGGCGTGCGACAGCCCGCTGATCAACGAGTTCGGCTCGTCGGGTGCGACCACCAACGTCGACATGTCGGTGCGCTACACGCCGTTCAAGCAGGTGAGCATCACCTTCGAGGCGTTGAACATCACCGACGAGAAGGCGACCCGCTACAGCTACACCGACCCGGTGATCCAGTCGTACGGCGCCAGCGGCCCGAACTACCGTCTGGGCGTCCGCTACAAGTTCTAGACTTCACCCCCAGCCCGAGCCCCCCAGGGCTCGGGCTCCTGGCGGCGCCGGTTTTCCACCGGCGCCGTTTTTTTGTGAGCGGCTCGCCCCGATCTCACATGGCGCGGAAGCGGTGGCGGAAAGCGTCGCTGACGCGGACCGGCTCGGCGACGCCCTTGAGCCAGAGTTGCAGGCGGCCGTCCTCGTCAGGCTTCACCTGGCGGATCGCCGAGACCCGGACGATGGCGTTGCGATGGACACGCCAGAAGACCTCCGGGTCCAGCTGCGCGACCAGATCCTTCAGCGGCATGCGGATATGGGCCGCCTCCGACGTGGTGGCGACGCGCGTGTACTTGTCCTCGGATTGGAAGAACAGGACATCGTCGATCGAGATCATCTTCACGACCTCGCCGACACTGGCGGTGATCCAGGTGATCGCCCGTCTGGGCGCGAGCTGTCCGGCCAGGGCGTCCATCAGCGCCGCCATGTCGGTGGAGGGCGCAAGCTCCCGGGCGCGCAGCCGCGCCACCGTCTCAGCCAGCCGATCGGCGCGGATCGGCTTGAGCAGGTAGTCGACGGCCCTGGCTTCGAAGGCCTGCACGGCGAACTCGTCATAGGCGGTTATGAACACGACCCGCGCCGGCTTCTCGGCCTGGCGCGCCACCTCCAGGCCATTGAGGCCGGGCATGCGGATGTCCAGGAAGGCGATGTCGGGCGGCCGCGCGGCCCAGGCCTCCAGGGCTTCGAGGCCGTCGTCGCACTCGGCGGTGACCACGAGTTCGGGCCAGAGCTCGGCCAGCATGGCCCGTAGTTCCTGGCGTTGCGGCGCCTCGTCCTCGGCGATCAGAGCGGTGACGGTCATGGCGCGACCGGCACGCGGATGCGTGCGCTGACGCCGCCGCCAGCGCGAGAGGCGACGTCGAGGGCCGCGCGATCGCCGAACAGGCTTTGAAGTTGGGCGCGGACATTGGCCAGGCCAACGCCGGGAGTAACGCCGGGCTCGAGACCCGCGCCGTCGTCCTCGACGCTGACGGTCAGCATCTGATCGTCCGCGCGCGCCAGGATGGCGATCTCACCAGGGCCGGGTTTGGGCTCGACGCCATGGGTGACGGCGTTCTCGATCAGGGTCAGCAGAATCAGTGGAGGAAAGGGCAGGGCGCGGATCGCGGCGTCGACCTCGACGCGGACACTCAACCGTCCGCCCATGCGCACGCGCATAAGGTCCAGATAGCGCTCGCAGAGATCGATCTGGCGGTCCAGGGTAGCCTCTTCAACCCGGGCTTCGCGCAGGCGGGGCAGGGTGGCGCGAAGATAGTCCGCCAAGGCGTCGATGGTCTGTGCCGCGCGGGCGGGCTCGCTGGCGATCAGCGAACGCACCGAGGCCAGGGTGTTGAACAGAAAATGCGGCTCGACCTGCGCCTGCAGCACGGTCAGGCGAAGGTCGGCGGCGTCGCGCTCGGCGCGCACGGCCTCGAGTTGCCGGCGCGCTTCGTACTGGGCGATACGACGTCGCTCGCCCAGATAGTAGATCGTCGCCAATCCCCCACCGGCGAAGATCCAGACGAAGACAGAAGCGTCGACGCTGGCGCGGAAGAACCGCGACATCGCCTTGCCGAAGATGCTCACCTGCATCGGGCGGCTGGAATAGCCTTCCATCAGGTGGTCGTGGAAATCGCCGGCCCAGCGAAGGGCGATCAGGCCGATCCAGAGGCCGATCACGATCGCGGCGATGACCAGAATCCGCTCCATGATCAGCGGTGGTCTCAAATGCCGGACCAGGGTGGCCAGAAGCGGACCGGTCGACACCGTCAGAAGGGTGGCGAGACAGGCGCGCGACGCCAGCGGCGGCCAGTCGCTCCACGCGCCCATGCCTGAGGCGTGCCAGGCGGCGAAGGCCGATCCGGCCAACAGGGCCAGCGGCCAGAAAACGATCCCGCGTCGGAGCAGCCACGGCCAGGTGAAGGCCCGGAAGCTTTGATACAGGGTCCAGCCGCCGAGGTCCGAAAGGACGCCTCGCGGCAGCCGGGTGCGCAGATCGTCGTCGAGGCTCGCCATGCCGCCAAGCTAGCAAAGCCCGGACGCGCGCGCACGGCGGCCCGTCCGACCCTTGGCCGTTTCGTCGGCGTTCAGGTGGTTTCATCGCAAGGGACCATCGTCGGCCGGTCCCGGACCTATCCCTGTTACGTCCCGACAAGGGGACTCCAGATGGGGACGGGTCATGCGGACAGCGATTTTCACGGCGGCCTTGGTTGCCGCTCTGGCGACGGGAGCCATCGCCGCGCAGGCTGCTCCACGCGAGGCGGTGCTGGTGACGACGGGCTGGCTGGCCGGTCACCTCAAGGACCCGGACCTCGTGCTCCTGCACGTCGGCGAGGAGGCCGAGTACAAGGCCGGTCACATCCCGGGGGCACGCTTCGTCCGCCAGTCCGACCTGTCGATGAACGCCGACGGTCGCACGCTGCAGATGCCGCCTGCGCCGGCTCTGCGCGAGCGTTTGCGGGCGCTGGGCGTGACGGACCGTTCCAAGGTCGTCGTCTATTTCGGCTCCGATTGGGTCTCGCCCGCGACACGGGTGATGTTCGTTCTACAGACCGCCGGCTTCGGCGCTCGGGCGGATTTGCTGGACGGCGGCATGCCCAAGTGGAAGCGCGATGGCGGAGCGGTGACCGCCGATGCGCCTCCCGTCGCAAAACAGGGCGCGCTCGCGGCCTTCCAGGCGCGTCCGACGATCGTCGATGTCGACTATGTGCGCGCCAATGTCGGCAAGCCCGGCTTCACGCTGATCGACGCCCGCGCGCCGGTCTTCTACGACGGGCTGCAGCCGGGCGGCGCCCACGACCATATGCGGCGCGGCCACATCCCCGGCGCGCGTAGCCTGCCTTTCACCAGCGTCACCAACGAGGACCTGACCCTGAAGGCGCCCGCCGAACTGGCGACGCTGTTCCAGAAGGCCGGCGTGCGGTCCGGCGACAAGGTCATCGTCTACTGCCACATCGGCCAGCAAGGCACGGCCGTGGTGCTCGCGGCCCGCGCGGCGGGCTTCGACGCCGTGCTCTATGACGGCTCGTTCGAGGACTGGTCGCTGCGCGACCTGCCGGTCGAACAATGACGCCCAAGCCTTACGCCGATCCTCACCTCGCCGGTGTGGGTTTGGGCCTGGTTCTTCTGGCCAGCTACGCGCTGGCCGGCCAAGGCCTGGGCGCGTCCGGCGCCTTCGCGGACATCGCTAGCAGCGCCCTGGGCGTCCTCGCGCCAGAGCGCGTCGAGGGCAACGCCTGGGTCCAGGGCTATCGGCAAGGCGGCCCGCCCTGGGCGACCTGGATGGTGGTCGAGGTCGTCGGCATGATCGCCGGCGCGTTCGCGTCCGCCGCTTTGGCGGGGCGATGGCGGCTGAGCGGCGCGCCAGCCGACCGAGGGAAACTGGGCGCGGCTGTCGCCGGCGGCGCCTTGATGGGCGCCGGGGCAGCTCTGGCGCGCGGCTGCACCAGCGGCCTAGCCCTGAGCGGCGGCGCGCTGCTCAGCGTCGGCGCTTGGATCTTCATGCTGGCCCTGTTTGTCGGCGGCTTCCTGGCGGCGCCGTTGCTGCGGAGGCTGTGGTGGTGAGTGAACTTCTCCTCGCCTGCGGGATCGGCGTGGCGTTCGGCTGGACGCTGGAACGCGCCGGTCTCGGCGATCCGCCCAAGCTGGCGGGCCAGTTCTATCTGCGCGACTTCACCGTGCTGAAGGTGATGATGAGCGCGATCCTGACCGCCATGCTGGGCGCCTTCTGGCTGGGATGGCTGGGCGTCATCGACCTCGCCAGCGTCCATGTCCCGGAGACCTATCTGCTGCCCCAGCTGGTCGGCGGCCTGATCTTCGGCCTGGGTTTCGTGGTGAGCGGGCTGTGCCCCGGGACCGCGTGCGTGGCCCTGGCGAGCGGACGAGGGCAGGGGGCGGCGACCGCGCTGGGCCTGCTGGCTGGGATGCTCCTGACCGGCCTGGCCTTTCCCGCGATCGAGGCCTTCTATGGCGCGACGCCGAAGGGGGCCTTCACCCTGCCGCGGCTGACGGGTCTCTCGTACGGCGCGATCGTGGCCCTGGTCACGCTGGCGGGCGTCGGCGTGCTGGCCGGCGTCGCGCGATGGGAGCGGCGTCCATGACCGCCACCCGACGACTGGGCCTGGGCGCGCTTGCCCTCGGCCTTGCGGCGCCGCTGGTCGGCAGCCCCTATCGCGCCGCGCGCGCAGGACTCGATGTCGACGCGATCGCGCGGGCGATCGACGATGGCTCCGATCACGTCAGCGCTCGCGAACTGGCGAAATGGATCCGGGATCGCCGGCCCGGTCTGCGGGTCATCGATGTCCGTGCGTCGGAGAGTTTCGGCGACGACGCCATTCCCATGGCCGAAAACCTGCCGATCGATCGTTTGGTGCGGACACGGTTCGCGGCCGATCAGACGGTGGTCCTCTACTCGCAGGAAGGCGCGCACGCCGGCCAGGCCTGGGTCCTCCTCCGCGCGCTGGGCGTCAGCGGGGCTGTGTTCGTCCCCGGCGGCCTCGCCGACTGGTGGGAGGAAGTCATGACCCCGGTGCTGCCCGCCGACATGCCGACGGCCGAGCGCGACGCGATCGCCGAACTCAGCCGCTACTTCGGCGGCTTTCCCCAGACCGGCGCCGCGAGGGGGGGCGACAGCGGCTCGCCCGCCCGCCGATACCGGAGACGCGGATGCTAGCCGCCAGCGAGCTTGAACCCGAGACCTTCGATTTCGACGCCTTCCGAGCGGAGGAGTTCGGGCGGCTGGACGCCTTGGGCGTGGCCTATCTCGATTATACCGCGGCGGGCCTCTACGGGGCTTCCCAAGCCCGGGAACACGGCGAGCGCCTGGCGCACGGGCTGTTCGGCAACCCGCATTCCGAACACCTGGCCTCCCGCAACAGCGCCGCCGCACAGACCGCCGCACGCGCCGCGACCCTTGCGTTCTTCGACGCCGATCCCGAGGTCTACGAGGTCTGCTTCACGGCCAATACGACGGCGGCGCTCAAGCTGGTGGCCGAGAGCTATCCGTTCGCGCCTGGTCGTGGCTTCATCCTGTCGGCGGACAACCACAATTCGGTCAACGGCGTGCGGGAATACGCCCGTCACGCGGGCGCGCCGGTCACGGTGTTGCCGCTCGACGACGCGCTACGGCTGGACCGAGGCGGCGAGCGCCTGCGGGCGGCGGCCACACGACAGGGCGCGGGTCTTTTCGCCTTTCCCCAGCAGTCCAACTTTTCCGGCGTACGCCACGATCTGGTGCTGATCGACATCGCCCAGGCGCTGGGTTGCGAGGTCATGATAGACGCCGCCTCGGCCGGCCCGTGCGGCGGCCTGAGCCTGCGCCGTCATCCAGCCGAGTTCGTGGCGTGCTCCTTCTACAAGCTCTTCGGCCTCCCCACCGGCGTGGGCGCGTTGATCGCCAGAAGGTCTGCCCTCGCGCGGCTGAAACGGCCCTGGTTCTCAGGCGGAACGGTGGATTTCGTCTCGGTCGCGCATCATCGCCACGCGCTGCGCGTCGGTCATGAGGGGTTCGAGGACGGGACGCCGAATTTCCTGGATCTGGCCGCCGTGGCGGCCGGGTTCAGGTTCCTCGATCGCATGCCGCGCGAGGCGCTGCGATCGCGGATGGGGGCGTTGATCCAGGACTTCCTGCGCCGAGCGACCATGCTTCGGCGGAGGGACGGAGGACCCCTGGTGCGGATCTACGGTCCCTTGGGCATGGACAGGCGCGGCGGGACGGCCGCGTTCAACCTGCTGGGCGAGGGCGGCGGGATCATTCCCTACGTCGAGGTCGAGCGGCGTGCGAGCGAGCAGGGCGTGGCCCTGCGCGGGGGCTGCTTTTGCAATCCGGGGGCGGCCGAGAAAGCGTTCGGCCTGGGTGGATCGGAGGCGGGGCGTTGCCTGGAACAACTGCAGGATCGCTTCAGCATTCCTGCGTTCGGCGCGTGTGTCGGCGGCGCGGTCGGCGCCTTGAGGCTCTCGGTCGGGCCGCCTTCGACCTTCGGTGACCTGGATCGAGCCCTGGCGCTGATCGCCAGCTACGCCGACTGAATTTGCAGTTCGAACGTAGAAAAGGGGAGCGGCTTGTGGCCGCTCCCCTTGGGTTGTTTCGGTATTGGAGTGTTTGGCTTAGACGCCGTAGACGCCG